>NZ_SWKQ01000011.1:0-551029 GCF_005871115.1 Maritimibacter alexandrii | reverse complement strand
CGGCAAAGCCGGGCGCCCCACCGGGGGGCGCTGCCCCCCGGACCCCCCGAGGTATTTTCGGACCAGAGAAGACCTATTCGTCGGCGCGTCCCTTGCCGAGATGCTTGCGCAGACGTGAGGGCGTCGATTTCGTCTTGTTCTTGTAGGGGTTTTTGTCGGCCTGCGACCGCATGTGCAGCCGGATCGGCGTGCCCGGCATGTCGAAATTCTCGCGCAACCCGTTCACGAGGTAGCGCGAATAGGCATCGGGCAGCTTTTCCGGGTTCGAGCACATGACGACGAAGCCGGGCGGGCGGGTCTTCACCTGCGTCATATAGCGCAGCTTGATCCGGCGGCCCGACGGCGCGGGCGGCGGGTGCTGGGCGATCATTTCGGCCAGCCAGTCGTTCAGCTTGGCGGTCGGGATGCGACGGTTCCAAACCTCGTGCGCGCGCATCACGGCAGCATGGAGCCGGTCCATGCCCCGACCCGTCTTGGCGGAAATCGTCACCAGGGGCGCGCCGCGCAACTGTGGAAGCAGTTTCTCAAAACCGTCGCGCAGGTGCTTGAGTTTTTGTTGTTTTTCCGCTTCGACGTCCCACTTGTTCACGGCAACCACGACCGCGCGCCCCTCGCGCTCGGCCAGGTCCGCGATCCGCAGATCCTGTTGTTCGAACGGGATCGCGGCGTCGAGCAGCACGACGACCACCTCGGCGAATTTCACCGCGCGCAGACCATCCGCGACCGACAGCTTTTCAAGCTTCTCCTGCACCTTGGCCTTCTTGCGCATCCCGGCGGTATCGAAGATGCGGGTCGGCGTCCCTTCCCAGTCGAAGGCGAGCGAGATCGAGTCGCGGGTGATCCCGGCTTCGGGTCCGGTCAGAAGCCGTTCCTCGCCGATCAGCCGGTTGATGAGCGTCGATTTGCCCGCGTTGGGCCGCCCGATCACGGCGACCTGCAAGGGCTTCTCGCGGGTCGGAATGCGCGGCGCGCCTTGGTCCACGTCCACGTCCGTTTCGGGTTCGGGCGACGGGCGCGACGCCATTTCTTCGGCCACGGGCGCAAGCGCGGCCGCCAGATCGCCCATCCCCTCGCCATGTTCGGCGGAAAGCGCGATGGGTTCACCCAGCCCCAAGCCCCAAGCTTCGATCATCCCGGCCTCACCCGCTTTCCCTTCGGCCTTGTTGGCCGCGAGGATCACATGGGCGTTCTTCTTGCGCAGAATGTCGGCGAAAATCTCGTCCGTGGGCAGCACGCCCGCCCGCGCGTCGATCAGGAACAGGCAGGCATCGGCCATCTCGACCGCGCGTTCGGTCAGGCGGCGCATCCGCCCTTCGAGCGAGTCGTCGGTGGCATCTTCGAGCCCGGCCGTGTCGATCACGGTAAACCGCATCTCCCCCAGCCGCGCCTCGCCCTCGCGCAGATCGCGCGTGACGCCGGGCTGGTTGTCGACGAGCGCAAGGCGCTTGCCGACGAGCCGGTTGAACAGCGTGGATTTGCCGACGTTGGGGCGGCCAACGATGGCGAGGGTGAAGGTCATTTCAACTCTCCGGACGTGAAGGCGCCCGCATAGAGATTTCGCGCCCTCAACGCAAGGCCATCAGCGAGCCCTTTTCGCTGACGATATAAGCGATCCCGCCAACGATCACGGGGCGCGAGGCGGCTCCGGCGGGCAATTCGACGGCCCCGACGAGCGACCCGCTGGCCGGGTCGAAGGCGCGCAGCATCTTGTCGCCCGACGCGACCCAGAGCCGACCACCGGCCAGCGTCGGCCCGTAGCTCGGATAGATCGCCTTGAACCGGCGCGGTTTCTCGTTCTCGTAGCCCGGCAGCGGCACACCCCAGACCCGTTTGCCGGTCGAGGCGTCGAGCCGCACGAGTTCGAGGTTGTCACCCACCATGAACAGCGAGCCGCCAGCCACGACCATCGGCCCGGTCGCCCCTTCGAGCGCGGTCCAGCGCAGCTGACCGTTGGTCGACACGCCCACGCTGGCCCCGGCCACGGTGCCGGCGTAGATCATAGAGCCGTTCACGACCGGCGCGCCGGTGATTTCCGACAGGATGTTATAGGCCTGGCCGTTGCGCTTGCCCTTCACGGGCACGACCCAACTCGGCTCGCCCTTGTTCGCATCGACGCCGACGAGGCTTTCAAGCGAGAACGGCATCACGATGGTGTTGCCCGAAACGGCGGGCGACGAGGCCCCGATCACGCCCGGCGCCTGCGGCGTGCCGGGAAGGCGCCAGACGAGGCGCCCGTTCGAGATATTGACGGCGTAGCCCACGTTCGCGGTCGACATGACATAGGCGGTGTTGCCCGAAACGGTCGGCGCGCCGGACCCCGGCGAGCCCAGATCCTGACGCCAGCGGACCGCGCCCGAGCCTGCGTCGATCGCGACGAGTTCACCGTATCCGGTCGAGGCGAGCACAAGCCCGTTGGCATAGGCCAGCCCGCCGCCCGATGCCTGCCCGGCCCGCTCGCCCGGCGGTGTCAGGTCCGAGGTCCAGAGCCGTTCGCCCCCCGTGGTGAGCGCGGCGACGGTGGATTGCGAATCCATGACGAAGACCTGCCCGCCCGCGATGACGGGTTCGGCGGTGATCTTGTATTTGCGGGTGCTGCCCTGTCCGAAATCGGTGTTGAAGATCACCTGCGGCGCAGAAGAAAAGGCCACATGCGGCACGTTGTTCTGGGCGTTCGCGGCGACCTGCGTCCACGACCCCAGCGAGCTCATCCCCGGCAGGGACACCGCGCGGGTGACGTTCGCCTCGGCCTCGGCCTGTTCACGCACGAAGGCGGCGGCAGCGTCCTCGCCCACGATTGCCGGGTCCGGCGAATAAATGTTTTCGCGTTTGCCTTGAAAGATGACGTCCCTGTCGCAGGCGCTCAGGGCGCCGACGGCCCCCACCAGTGCCAGTGCGATCAAACCTTTGCGTGTCACGCGCGTGTCCCCCAAGATCTGCCCGTTCTTTTCGCGCACGCGGTCAGACCGCGCCCGCACTGTCATTCCACCGTGCCGCCGAGCGCCACGATCAGTTGCGACGCCCGTTCGCGCAGGGAATCCCCTGCCTCGGCATCGTCCATCAATGCATTCAGCCGCGCAAGGGCGGCCTCGGCGTCGCCCGCCTCGATCTCGGCCAGCGCCAGTTGTTCTTCGGCCAGCACCCGGAACGGGGCACCCGGCCCGAGCAGCGGATCGAGGGCGGCGACCTTTTCGTCCGCCGTCATCGGCGAGCCCGGCAGCATCACGCGCTTGAGCGTGGCGAGGTCGCGATAGAGCGCGGGATAGCTCGTGTCGCTCTCGATCGCCGCCAGCAGTTCGTCGGCGCGCTCCGGCGCTTCGGCTTCCGCCGCCTTGATGAGCCCGATCACCGCGGCCGCATCCCCCTCGGCGGCCACACCGTCGAGGGCCGCCAGCCGGGCCTCGGCCCCGTCGGCATCCTGCGCGGCGAGAACCGCGTCGCCGGTCGCCTGCGCCTGACGTTGTTCGCGCGCTTTCAGGAATTCGTTCACGGCGGCCCCGCCGACGATGACGACGACCAGCAGAACGCCGACCCAGCCCCATTTGCGAAACAGCGCAAAGAGCTTGTCGCGACGAACCTCTTCGGTCACCTCGTCGATGAAACTATCGGGATTGCTCACGTGCTCGGCCCCCAGCGCCTTTTTGCGTCACTTTTGACCACTTCTTTACCGGAAAGGCGCGAGGTTTGCCAAGGGGCGCGGCAAAAGTGATCCAATATCTTGTCATATACGCATAGAGTGATGCCAAACCCTTGTTGCAAAGGGTGCTGCGGGCTATGTGAAACGAATTAACGACTTGGGACATGAGGACAGCATGAGACCCATTCCGATCCTGACGGCGCTGCTGACGGTCGCAGTGCTGTTCATGCTGGTCTTTCAGCGCGAAATGGTGCGCGATTTCGTCGGGCTCGGCAGCGATGCCGAAGCCGCGGTCGAGGAAGACGCCCCCACCGAAGAGACCACTGACGCCTCCCGTATTTCGGTGATCGCCATGCGCTCGGCCGCGCAGGAGATCGACAGCGCCGTGGTGGTGCGGGGCGAGACCGAGGCGACGCGTTCGGTCACGCTGATGTCCGAAGCCTCGGGCCGGGTGATCGCCGCCCCGGTCGCCAAGGGCGATGCGGTTGCGGAAGGCGACGTGCTTTGCAGCCTCGACCCCGGCACCCGCGAAGTCGCGCTGAAACAGGCGCAGGCGCAGTTGACCGAGGCGGAGCAGAACCTCAATGCCGCCGAAAAGCTGTCGGAGGGCGGGTTCGCCGCCGAGACGCGCGTTCTGTCCGCCCGTTCCGCGTTCGAGGCCGCGCAAAGCGGTGTCGAACAGGCCGAGGCCGCGCTCGACGACCTCGACATCCGCGCGCCGTTCTCGGGCCTGATCGAAGACGACCCCGCCGAAATCGGCGCGCTTCTGCAACCCGGCAGCCCCTGCGCGACGGTGGTTCAACTCGACCCCCTGAAACTCGTCGGCTACGTGGCCGAGCTTGACGTGAACCGCGTGTCGATGGGCGCCCCGGTCGGCGCGCGCCTTGCCACCGGCGATCAGGTGCAGGGCCGGATCACCTTCATCGGTCGCGCCGCCGACCCGGTCACGCGCACCTTCCGCGTCGAGGCGCAGGTGGCCAATCCCGATCTTGCGATCCGCGACGGCCAGACCGCCGAAATCCTGATCCAGTCGGCCGGGCGCACCGCGCACCTTCTGCCGCAATCCGCGCTCACCCTGAACGACGCGGGCGATCTTGGCGTGCGGGTGGTGGGCGAAGGCGACGTGGCCCGCTTCATGCCCGTCGACCTCGTGCGCGATTCGACCGATGGGGTCTGGGTCGCGGGCCTGCCGGACGAGACGGCGGTGATCGTCGTCGGACAGGACTATGTGATCGACGGTGTCGCCATCGACCCGACCTATCGGGAGTCCGGCACATGAACGGCGTCGTCGATTGGGCGGCCTCACGGGCGAGGATGGTCCTCGCCTTCATCATCCTGTCGCTGACCGCCGGGATCGCCGCCTATGTCGGCCTGCCGAAAGAGGGCGAGCCGGACATCGAAATCCCCGCCCTGTTCGTCTCGGTTCCCTTCCCCGGCATTTCCGCCGAGGACAGCGAGAACCTGCTCGTGCGCCCGATGGAGCAGGAGCTTGCGGATATAGACGGTCTCAAGACCATGACCGGAACGGCGGCCGAGAATTATGCGGGTCTCGCGCTCGAATTCGAGTTCGGCTGGGACCGCACCAAGGTCATCGCCGATGTGCGCGACGCGATGAACGCCGCCGAGGCGAAATTCCCGTCGGGGGCCGACAAATATTCGGTCAACGAGATCAACTTCTCGGAATTCCCGATTCTGGTGGTGAATTTCACCGGCGCGGTGCCGGAGCGGATGCTTGTGCGGCTGGCCCGCGAGGTGCAGGACGAGGTCGAGGGCATCGAGCCCGTGCTCGAGGCGCAATTGACCGGCGCGCGCGACGAGATGATGGAGGTCCTGATCGACCCCCTGAAACTCGAAGCCTACAACGTGACGGCGGGCGAGCTCATTCAGGTCGTCACCAACAACAACCAGTTGATCGCGGCGGGCCAGATCACCACCCCGTCCGGCGCCACATCGATCAAGATCCCATCGTCCTTCGACGATGTGCAGGACATTTACGGCCTTCCGGTCAAGGTGAACGGCGACCGCGTCGTGACGCTGGGCGATCTGGCCGAAATCCGTCTGGCGTTCGAGGATCGCGCAGGCACGGCACGCTTCAACGGCGATACGACCGTTGCCCTACAGGTGGTCAAGCGCAAGGGCTTCAACCTGATCGACACCGTGGCCGAAGTGAAGGAGGTGGTCGAAGCCGCCACCGAGGAATGGCCCGACGAGCTGAAACAGGCGGTCGAGGTCCGGTATTCCAACGACCAGAGCCACGTCATTTCGTCTATGGTCAGCCAGCTTGAAGGCTCGGTCATCACCGCCATCGCGCTGGTGATGATCGTCGTGCTCGCCTCGCTCGGGATGCGCTCGGCGTTGCTTGTGGGCTTCGCGATCCCGACCTCGTTCCTGTTGACCTTCGCGCTGTTCGCGGTGCTTGGCGTGGCGATCAACAACATCGTCATGTTCGGCCTGATCCTCGCCGTGGGGATGCTGGTCGACGGGGCCATCGTGGTCGTCGAATACGCCGACAAACGCATCTCGGATGGCGTCGGCCCGATGTCGGCCTATACCGAGGCCGCCAAGCGGATGTTCTGGCCGATCATCTCGTCCACCGCCACCACCCTCTGCGCCTTCCTGCCGATGCTCTTCTGGCCCGGCATCCCCGGCGAATTCATGGAAATGCTGCCGAAGACGCTGATCTACACGCTGACCGCGTCGCTGCTGGTCGCGCTGATCTACCTGCCCGTCATGGGCGGCGTTGCGGGCCGGCTGTCACGCTCGCTCGAACGCGCCTCGCACGGGCTGCGGGGCTGGCCGTGGGTGGTGCGCGCCGCGCTGGTCCTCCCGGCCTTCGCGCTTCTGTTCGTGGCCGCGCTTCAGATCGCCAATCCCGACTTCCTGTTCGGGCGGGGTTCGAACCCGTTGGATGGCGCCGTGGCCATGCTGCCCGGCATCGTGCTGTTCGTCGTCATGGCGCTGGTCACCACCATCCTGCTCGACGCGACAAAACCCAAGCGCAAGCCGAAGAAGGTGACGGGCACCTACCGGCGCACCGGCTTCGGCGTCATCATCAACGCCATCGTCGGCAATCCGGTCATGCCCATCGTGACCATTCTGGGCGTCATGGCGCTCGTCGCCGGGATCGGCATGGATTACGGGCGCAACAATCAGGGCGTCGATTTCTTCGCCGACACCGCGCCGGAACAGGCAATCGTCTATGTCCGGGGGCGCGGCAACCTATCGATCGAAGAGAAGGACGACATGGTGCGCCGGGTCGAAGAGGTCGTGCGCGCCGTGCCGGGAGTGAAGAACGCGTTTTCCTTCGCCGGCGAAGGCGGTCTGAACCAGAACACCGGCGGCGCGGCCGGCCCGCGCGACACCATCGGACAGGTCCAGATCGAAATCGCCACCTTCGAGGATCGCCCCTCCTACGATGTGGAGGACAAGCTTCTCGGGATCATCCCCTACACCCGCACGGTGCGGGACGCAGATTACGACGGCAAAGTCGTGGTCGAGCGGCTGAAACGCGATCTGGCCGGGCTCGAAGGCATCCCGACCGAGGTCGCGGGCATCGCCGGCGGCCCAGCCTCCACTAAACCCGTGAACCTGCGCCTCAAGGGCGACGACTGGAACACGCTTCTGGCCGCCACCGAAACCACCCGCCAGTTCTTCGAGGGTCTGACGGGCCTTGCGCAGGTCGAGGATACGCGCCCCCTGCCCGGCATCGACTGGCAGCTCAACATCGACGTGGAAGAGGCCGGGCGCTACGGCACCGACGTCGCCACCGTGGGCGGCATGGTGCAACTCGTGACCACCGGGCTTCTGCTCGACACGATGCGCGTCGACGGCAATGACGAGGAGATCGAAATCCGGGTGCGGTTCCCGGCCGAGGACCGCGTGCTGTCGACCCTCGACACGCTCAAGGTCCGCACCGCGCAGGGCCTCGTGCCGCTGTCGAATTTCGTCACCCGTGAAGCGGTCCCGACCCTCGCCCAGATCGACCGGATCGACCAGTCCCGCTATTTCGACGTCAAGGCCGCCGTGGACCCCGGGCTGGTGGTGCTGACCGGCCCCTCGGGCGACACCCGGACGCTTGCCGTGGCCGAGGCCGACCGGATCATCGCGAACGCCGCCAATCCGGACGACTTCCGAAAGACGCCCGTGACCTCGACCGAACGGATCGAACGGATCACCGAATGGCTCGAAGCGGGCAACCTTCCGACCGGCATCGACTATGAATGGGCGGGCGACTTCGCCGATCAATCGGAATCCACGGCGTTCCTGGGCAAAGCCTTCGCGGGCGCGTTGTTTCTGATGTTCATCATCCTCCTGGCCCAGTTCAACTCGTTCTACAACGCCGTGCTGGTGCTGCTGGCCGTGGTCCTGTCCACCGCGGGCGTGTTGTTCGGGATGCTGGTGATGGGCCAGTCCTTCTCGGTCATCATGACCGGCACCGGGGTCGTGGCGCTTGCGGGCATCGTGGTGAACAACAACATCGTGCTCATCGACACCTATCAGGAATACGCCCGCTACATGCCCCGGATCGAGGCGATCACCCGCACCGCCGAGGATCGCATCCGCCCGGTGCTGCTGACGACGATCACGACGATGGCGGGCCTTGCGCCGATGATGTTCGGCCTGTCGCTCGACTTCATCGGGGGCGGCTATTCGGTGAACGCCCCGACCGCGCTCTGGTGGGTGCAACTCGCCACCGCCGTGGTCTTCGGCCTCGGCATCGCGACGATCCTCACGCTGGTCTTCACCCCTTCTATGCTGGCCCTGCGCGTCTGGGTCGGCGTCGGCGCCTACCGGAGTGCAGCGGGCCTCAAGGCGATGACCTGGGGCCGCGGCTCACGCACCGCCCGCGACCTCGCGCTTCAGAAACAGGCGAAAAAGACCAGCGTGGACGAATTCGTGTGGGACTTCGATGCACCGGCCATCGAAGAGGACGAGGGCGAAGCGGAGCCCACAGCCGACGAACTCGACTACCTGCTTACCGCCCGCCGCTCGGCAGGCGACGGGATCGACGCGGACGTGGCCGAAGAGGCGGCCGAGGCCGAGGATGAACACGACGAAACCCGTCGAGGCCCGGACATCAAGGCCGCCGAATAACCGCGCCCCTCTTCTTCGGTCTCAAAATACCTCGGGAGGTCTGGAGGGCAGCGCCCTCCAGACGCGCCCCCGGCCGCGTCCCACCGCGACGACCCGCCAGCGGCGGGGCGGCGCAAACCCTGCGCGGGCGCACACCCGCACGATCAGGTCACGCCGCTTCGTCCTCTTCCTCGGCAAGCTGGCGCGCCCACATCGAGGCGTATTTGCCGCCCTTGGTCAAAAGCGCGTCGTGACGGCCTTCTTCGATCACCTCGCCGTCCTGCAAGACGACGATCCGGTCTGCATCGGCAATCGTGGACAGCCGGTGCGCGATGGTGATGACGGTGCGCCCCACGCCCATGGCCTTCAGGCTCATCTGGATGTCGCGCTCGGTTTCGGTGTCCAGCGCGCTCGTCGCCTCGTCCAGAAGCAGGATCGGCGGGTTCTTGAGCAGCGTGCGCGCGATCCCCACCCGTTGCTTCTCGCCACCAGACAGCTTCAGCCCGCGTTCGCCGACCTGCGTGTCGTAGCCTTCGGGCAGGCTCATCACGAAGTCATGGATCTTGGCTGCCTTCGCCGCCGCTTCGATTTCGCCGAAGGTCGCGCCATCGCGCCCGTAGGCGATGTTGTAGCGGATCGTGTCGTTGAACAGCACGGTGTCCTGCGGCACCACGCCGATGGCGTCATGCACGCTTTCCTGCGTCACGTCGCGCAGGTCCTGCCCGTCGATGCGGATCGCGCCCCCGGTGACGTCGTAGAACCGGAACAGAAGCCGCCCGATGGTGGATTTGCCCGACCCCGACGGGCCGACGATGGCCACCGTCTCGCCCGCCTCGGCGGTGATCGTGACCCCGTGCAGGATGGGCCGCGCAGGATCGTAACCGAACTCGACCGCATCCAGTTCGACCTTGCCGCCCTTCATGTCCAGCGGCTTGGCCCCCGGTTTGTCCGTCACTTCGGCGGGCTGTTCGAGCAGGTCGAACATCTCGGCCATGTCCACCAGCGCCTGCCGGATCTCGCGATACACCGAACCGAGGAAGTTCAGCGGCATGGTGATCTGGATCATGTAGGCGTTGACCATGACGAAATCGCCGGTCGACAGCGTGCCGTTCTGCACCCCGATGGCCGCCATGACCATGACCGCGACCAGACCCGCCGTGATGATGAAGCTCTGGCCCGCGTTCAGGAACGCGAGCGACTGCGACGTCTTGATCGCGGCCCCCTCGTAGCCCTCCATCGCACCGTCATAGCGCCGCGCCTCGCGCTTTTCGGCGCCGAAGTATTTCACGGTCTCGAAGTTCAGAAGGCTGTCGATGGCCTTTTGGTTCGCATCCGTATCCTGATCGTTCATCAGCTTGCGGAGCTTCACCCGCCACTCGGTCACGGCGAAGGTGAAGCGGATATAGACCGCGATGGTCGCCACGACGGCGGCCAGATACCAGACATCGAAGAGCACGAAGAAGATCACGCAGACCAAACCCAGCTCGATGAAAAGCGGGATGATGTTGAACAGAAGGAAGCGCAGCAGGAATTCCACGCCCTTCACCCCGCGCTCCATGATCCGGCTGAGGCCCCCGGTCTTGCGCGTGATGTGATAGCGCAGGGACAGCGCATGGATGTGCTGAAACGTCTGAAGCGCCATCGACCGCAGCGCGCCCTGCGCCACTTTGGCGAACACGGCGTCGCGCAATTGCTGGAAGCCCACGGACAGGAACCGGGCGACACCATAGGCCACCGTCAGGCTCACCGCACCAAGCGCCAGCATCCAGGCCGCGCTGTCGCTCGCCTCGCCGGTCAGACCATCGACGGCGGCCTTGTAGAACAGCGGCGTCGCGACCGCGATCAGCTTGGCCCCGATGAGGAGCGACATGGCGACGACGACGCGCCACTGCGTGTCGCGGTCGCCTTTGGGCCAGAGGTAGGGAATAACGCGCTGAATCGTGCGTAGCCCGGTGCCCTCATGCGCCCCCGACGCCCGCGCATCGCTCACCGTCCGTTGTCCGCCACGTCTCATGCCGTTCCCTTTCCCTAAGGCCCTATCACCTAGGGTCTCGGACCGGAAAAGGCCAGTGGCCTAGTTGCCGCTCACATCGGCCGGAAGCTCGAACACCTGACCCGGATAGATCAGGTCGGGGTCACGAATCTTGTCGCGGTTCGCCTCGAACACCTGCACGTAAAGGAGCCCGTCGCCGTAGCGCTCGCGCGAGATCGCCCAGAGGGTCGACCCCGGCTGCACGGTGATGGCCGAAATCATCGGCTCGGCTGCCGGAGCCTTGGGGTCGCTGTCCGCCGGGGGCATATCCGGCGCTGAGGCCGTGTCGGGCGCATCGCTGTCCATCGCCGCCGTGACGGTATCGCCCACCTCAGGGGCATCCGGCGCGGCCTCCATCGGCGCCTCGGCGGCCTCCGGGGCGTCTCCTGCATTCGCCGACGTCGCGGCCTCGCTTTCAACGCCGACCTCCGCCGCGGGTGTATCCGGCACGCTCGGAGCCTCGCCCGTCTGCGCCGCGTCTGCGGTCTCGGCGGGCATTGCGGGCGCCTCGTCGTCGACGACGGTACCGGTCACCGCCGCAGCGGTTTCCGCAGGCTCAGGCGTCGGTTCCGGGTCGGCCCCGGTCTCGTCCGCTGCCGCCATATCCTCGGTCGCAGGGGTCGGCGCCGGGTCCGCCATGTCCGCCTCGACCACCTCGACCTCATCCTGCGCCGCAGCCTCGCCTTCCCGCGCCTCGCTCGCCCGGCCCAAAGCGGCGGCGAGCATCTCGCGGTCCTCGCGTTTGAAGGGAGATTCGACGCGCGCCATGACGGTGCCGTCCTCGGCCACCTCGTCGACCCGCAGGGTGTAGATCCCCGCCTCGACGCTTTCGGGCAGGGTCATGCGCCACTGGCCGGCCGGACCGACCGGCACGTCGCCCACCAGCCCGTTGTCGAGATAGAGCCGGACGGTGCCGCCCGGCTGACCGCGACCCGAAATCGTGACCTCGCCCGCGTCGTCATAGGCAATCGCATCGAGCGACAGGTCGGGCGCCGCGCCGTCCTGCAAGACGGTGATCCCGTCACGGTCGGCAAGCAGAACCCGTGGCGCCTCGGCCTCGGCGGTGACCTCGGGCGTTTCCGGCGCCGCGTCGGCTTCGGCCATGTCCGCGCTTTCGCCCGCTTCGGGCGCATCCGGCGCGGAAACCTCCGGCGCTTGCGCGACCTCGGTCGGCGTTTCGACGGGTTCGGGCGCGGTTTCCGGCGCTTCGTCCATAGCCTGCGCCGCATCGGCCATGTCCACCGGGGCCGTATCCTCAGCCGCTTGCGCCACTTCCGCGTCCGCCTCGGCGGTCTCGGTTGGCGCGTCCGGGGTCGTCGTGGCCTCGTCCCCCGCGACTTCCGTCGTCTCAGACGGCGCTTCGCTCGTCGGCGTCCCGGTGTCCGCCTCCGCGACCTGAACCGGCAGGTCGCGCGGCTCGACGATCACGGATTTGTCCGACATCATGTCCTCGCCACCCAAGGCGGCCATCAGTTGCATGATGCGCGGCGTATCCGAGAGCGGGAGGTCGAACATCGCGACGAAATTGCCGCCCGCATCGGCGGTGACGGTCATCATCCTCTCGCCCTCGACCATGACGGTCACGTCCGATCCGGGCGCGGCATGACCCGCGATCAGGGCCGATCCGTTCGGGTCGACCCGCACCACGTCGAATTCGGGCGGGGCCATCGCGGGCGTGTCGGTATCGGTCGCCTCTTCGGCACCCGGCTCGGACGTGGTTTCCGCGGTCTCGTCCGTCTTGGGTTCAGGCTGCGGCTCGGCGTCGGGAAGCGCCGCCACCTCGCCCTCGCTTGCATCGGGCTCCGATGCGCTTTCCGTCTCGGGCGCGCTTTCCGGGCCGTCCGCTTCGTCAGCCTCTGCCGCTTCGGCAGGCGCAGGCGTTTCCCCGGCCGCCTCGGCTGGTTCGTCCCCGGCGGCCTCGGCCGTCTCGTCGCCCGGCGTCTCCTCAGACGTCTCGGGCAAAGCCGCGACCTCGGCGGGTGCCTCGGGCACCTCGGCATCGGACCGTGGGAAATCCCCGGTCGTCACGACAGCAGCCACGACTGCGACACCTGCTGCAACCGCACCAAGCGCCCAGCCCAGCCAACCTCTCAGCAAGCCGATCATTCTTACCCTTTCGCCGTCCCCCAAACGCCCCGTATCCCCAAGGCTTGAGGGACATTAACAACGCGGTTATCACGGGTCAAAACACTTTCCCGAAAGGCTAACCCATGCCCGCGCCACAAGCTTCCGTCTGTGTCTTTTGCGGCTCACGCTTCGGGGCCAAGCCGGAGTACGAGGCCGAGGCGCGCGCCGTCGGCGCCCTTCTGGCCTCGCGTAACTGGCAATTGGTCTACGGCGCAGGGGACGTGGGCCTCATGGGCACCGTCGCCCGTGCGGCGCAGGAGGCTGGCGGCGCGACCTTCGGCGTGATCCCTACGCACCTATTGTCGATGGAAGTAGGCAAGCGCGACCTGACCAGTTTCGTCGTCACCGAGAATATGCACGAACGCAAGAAGGTCATGTTCATGAATTCGAACGCCGTCGTGGTCCTGCCCGGTGGGGCCGGATCGCTGGACGAGTTCTTCGAGGTGCTGACGTGGCGCCAGTTGGGCCTCCACGACAAACCGCTGATCGTGCTGAACACGCAGGGGTATTGGGACCCGCTCATCGCGCTGATCGAGCATACCATCGATCAGGGGTTCGCGGATCGGTCGCTCTTGGATTTCGTTCAGGTCGTGCCCGACGTCGAAACCCTCGCCGCGAGGCTGGACTCCGCCCTGTCCTGACGCAGGCTGACCCATGAGTAAAGCGCAAGCGCGACCCAGATGATCGGCAGCGCGATCATGTGCCAGCGGGTGACGAGCTCGCCGAAAATCATCGATGCGACAAGGAATTGCAGCGTGGGGTTGATGTATTCCATCAAGCCGAGCAGCCCGTATCCCAGCCGTCGCGCGGCGTAGGAGAACAGGATCAGCGGCGTGGCCGTCAGCACGCCCGAGAAAGCCAGCAGCAGGCTGTCGCGCAGGTCGTCACCGAACACGGCGAGGTTGCGGCCCGTGATCCCGGTCCAGCCGAACGCGTGGACCCCGACGAGCCACAGGACCGCCAGCGGCAGGAGAAGCGTGACCTCGGCCGTCACACTGGCCACCGGCCCTGCGTCCAGCCCTTTTTTCACGACGCCATAAAACCCGAACGTGGTCGCCAGAAGGAGGGAGATCCAAGGCGCCGCCCCCAGTCCCCAGGTCAGGATCGCGACGGCGAGCGCGGCCATGACCACCGCGACCCCATGCCCGAACCGCAAGCGTTCGCGGAAAATGACCACGCCCAGAAGCACGGCGACGAGCGGAAAGATGTAATAGCCCAGCGATGCCCCCAAGGCCCGGCCGGTCTGGACCGAATAGATGAAGAAGAACCAGTTGGTCGAGATCATGACGGCGGCCAGCAGCACCTGCCAGACGCGCCGCGACCCGATAAGTCCGCGCAAGGCCCCAAGCCGCCCCTGCACCGCCAGAACGCCCGCGAAGAAGACGAATGACCAGAGGGTGCGATGTGCCAGCACCTCTTCCGGCGGCACATGCGCCAGAGCCTTGTAATAGATCGAGGACAGACCCCAGATCACGCAGGCACCCGCGATGGCCGCGATGCCTTTGCCCGTCTCGCTCATCCCTGTCCGCTCCTGCCGTTTCGGACCGGGGGTGGCAGAGGCGCGCGGCGGGGTCAAGGCCGCGCGCCTCGCCCGATCTGTCAGGCCGCTTCGAGGTCTTCCTTGACGATCTTCTCGATCTTGTCGAGCGGGTGGTTGGTCAGGGTCTTGTCGACCTCGCCCACGATCCGCTTGGTGACCTCCTGATGCAATTCGTCGCGCAGGGCGCCCAGCACCTGCGGCGAGGCGGCGATGACGATCTTCTCGAACTCGCCGCGATGCGCCTTCTTGTAAAGGATGTCCGCCAGTTGCGAGGCGAAGCGTTCCTTGGCGAGTTCGTGCCAGTCGGTGTCGTCCAGCGCGGAGCGTTGGCCCACCCCGGTGTCCTGCATCCGGCCCGGACGGTTGGCCGATTGTTCGCGGTCGGACGGGTTGTCCTGATGCTCTTCACGGGTCACCACCAGATGCGGATTTTCGGCATCCGCGACATTCTCGAGAAACAGGGCCTTTTCGCTGTCGGCGACCAGAACCCAGGTCCCGGTATCGATCTGTGCCATTGCATATCCTCCTTAAGTGTCAGTGATTTAGGAAGAAACGCCCGGAACTTGGCGGGGGTTCCCGCCTACTCGGCGACCCGGATCGCGGTGGCGGGCCGTCCATCCTCGGCCACCTCGGCCTGCACCCACGTCCGAAACGCGGCGATCATCGGCTCGTCCATGCGGGCTTCATCGCAGGCGACTGAATAGATCACGAAAGGCATTGTCACGGTGTCGAATAGTCGCATGAGCCGACCCGACGCCACCGTGTCGCGCACCATCATGTCATAGGCCAGCGCCACACCGCCGCCCTGCTCCGCCGCCGTGGTGGCGAGTTCGCAATTGGGAAATTCCGGGCCTGCGGGCATCTGCGGTGGCGGGCATCCGGCAAGTTCGAACCATTCCGCCCACATATCCATCGTCTCGTCATGCATGAGCGTGGCGCGCGCCAGATCGGCGGGTGTCTCGATCCCCAGCCGCGCCTTCAGATCGGGCCGGATCACGGGATAGCGGGCCGAGGCCATGAGCGGTTCCACCAGCACACCCGCGACCGGGGCATCGGCCCAATGGATGACGATATCCGCATCGTTCGTGGCGAAGTCCGTCGAGGGCGCACCGACCGACACCCGCAGGCGCAGCCGGTCGGCATGGGCGAACCGCCCCATGCGCGGCACCATCCAGCGCGCGGCAAAGCCCGGCGTGCAGAGCACCCGCAGAACCTCGGGTTCGGCCCCTGCCCGCGCCGCCCGCGTGGCCCCGTCGATCCCGTCGAGCAGGGTTTCGAGCCGCCCCGCATAGGTCTCCCCCGTCAGGGTCAAGTGCATCGCGTTCCCGCGCCGCTCGAACAGCTTGGTATCGAGGAACTCCTCCAGCGCGCGAACCTGATGGCTGACCGCGGACGGCGACAGGCACAGCTCGTCCGCTGCGTCCTTGAAGCTCAAGAGCCGCGCGGCGGCCTCGAAGGCGCGAACGGCGGCGAAAGGGGGCAACTTGCGGCTCATCGCGCATGAATCCCGTTCATCGGCAGTTGAAGAACCGTCTTTTGCGACCGGTGCCTTCAGATCCTAGCATGATTTCAGGCTCACAACCAAATCCACGCTATCCGGAGTGATCTGATGCACCTCCTGTCCCAAGCCGGCCGCTGGCTGGCAACAATCCCGCTTTGCCTGTCCCTGTCCAAGGCACCCGTGGCTGCCGCCGAGCCGCCCATCGTCGGCAGCGATGTTCTGGGGATGCTGGAGCACTGGCTGGATGCGAACACGGACCTGCCCCCGCGCCCCGATCTGCCGGAAATCAGGGTCGTGTCCGCGCAACAGGCGGCCCTGATCGCGGGTCTGCCCGGTCGCGGCCACGGCGCCACGCGCGGGCTTTACGATGCCCAGTCCGAAACGATCTATCTCGTCCACCCCTGGGCCGCCGACGACCCCGAAGACCTGTCCGTGCTGCTGCACGAACTCGTCCACCACCGACAGGCCCCGCGCCATTTCTACTGCCCGGCGGCGCAGGAAGAGGGCGCCTATCGGGCGCAGTCGGCGTGGCTGGCCGAACTCGGTCTGAAAGCCGATGTGAACTGGATCGCCGTGATCCTCGATGCCGGGTGCACGCCGCGAGACATCCACCCGGACTGACGAAAGGCCCCGCGTTCGCAGGGCCCTCCGCACGCGGGTCAGACCTTTTCCTTGTCGCCCGACCCGTTCCGATCCTGCGCGAGCGGCCGGGTGTTGCCCGCCGAGGTCTCGTCGACCCGCTTTTCTTCGTCACGGGTGCCGACCTTGCGCTGAAGGTTTCCACCCGACGCGCCTTCCTGCGCCGTCTCATGCAGCTTTTCGGGCTTTCCGCCAAGGATCTCTTCGGTTTCGCTGTGCCCGTCTTTGGAGCGTTTGCGCTCGGCCATATCGTCCTCCTGTTTGCCGTTTCCCGAAAAACGCCCGCACGCCGCCCGCTGTTCCTTTGCAGTGGCAGACACGCAGAAAAAGGACGTCCGAAGCCAAAAGACCGCGACACTCGAAACCGCAGGCGCAGTGCCCCTGCCCCTTCGCGCCCAAGGACCAACCCACCGGAACGCCCCTTCCGACCGAAGCTTGCTTAGGAGCCGCCGTCGCCTGAGACCCGCAGGACGGTCGGCGGTCCGAACGCCAAGGAGAATCGCCGAGGGGCCCCGCCGCAGGTGGGGATACGGCTATTGTCCTTGGAGGGCGGGCCGGCGGCTGTCAGGCGCGGGATCGGGGGATGGCGGCTCCGGCGCTTGCTTTGGTGAGCCCGAGCCCCCACCGCATCGCTTCATCTGCCCCGCAGATGTGGCGATGAAAACAAAGCGGCCGCCCCTTGGGGCGGCCACCATTTCACATCATTCGGGCGTCGGATCACATGCGCGAGGCGACGTTTTCCCAGTTCACGAGGTTGTCGAGGAAGTTCGTCAGATACGCCGGGCGCTTGTTGCGGAAGTCGATGTAGTAGGAATGCTCCCACACGTCGCAGCCCAGAAGCGCGGTCTGACCGAAGCACAGCGGGTTCACACCGTTCTCGGTCTTGGTCACCTTGAGCGATCCGTCGGTGTCCTTCACGAGCCAGGCCCAGCCGGAGCCGAACTGGCCGGCGCCCGCGGCCGAGAAGTCTTCCTTGAACTTGTCGACCGAGCCGAAAGCTTCCGTGAGCGCCTTTTCCAGCTCGCCCGGCATCTTCTTTTCGCCCGGACCCATCATTTCCCAGAACTGGTTGTGGTTCCAATACTGCGAGGCGTTGTTGAAGATACCGGATTGGGCGACCGCTTTCGGGTCATAGGTGCCCTTGATGATCTCTTCGACCGACTTGCCTTCCCACTCGGTGCCGGCAATCGCCTTGTTGCCGTTGTCGACATAGGCCTTGTGGTGGATGTCGTGGTGATACTCCATCGTCTCCTTCGACATGCCGAGATCGGCGAGCGCGTCGTGGGCGTAGGGAAGGTCGGGAAGTTCGAAAGCCATTGGGATATCCCCCTGTTCTTCTGGTGTCAGTTGCCGCTTAGATGGGCCTTGGTCGCGCCCGAGGTCAAGGGGCGCAGGCCGGGTTTCCGGGTTTGCGGCGAATAATGAGCGGCACACGGGATGTGCACGGAACCCGTCTGCGCGCGGGCGCGTTGTCGCTTTTGGGCTGGCGTCACGGCTATCGGGCCGCGACGTGGAAAACAAAAAGCGGGGCATTCCGGCCCGCTTTCGGTCGCAACGTACTGGCCGCCTATGGGTTTACAGGTCGAGTTCCGAGCCGGGCCGCGCCGCATTCGACAAAAGGTCGAACACGTATTGCGCCTGACTGCGGAAGCACATGATTTCGAATGTCTGTGCATCCGTCATCCAGAACGCGCCGGCGACTTGGGCGAGCCGCGTGCGCCGGACCTGTCCGGGCGCGAAGCCGTCGAGCGGCGCGGGGGTGAGCTTGCGCAGCACCTGATCGGCCTTGTCCCCCTTCACCCGGAACACCGCGCGGGCGTCGGAGACCACGGCGACCAGCGCGTGATCGCCTTTGACGGCCCCCTGCACCTTCTCCGCCAGCCCCGGCGCGTCGGCATAGTCGCACAGCACCATCGCCTCGTCCGGCGACATCCACGCGAGCGACAGGTCGCCCTTGCTCGTCAGACCCAGCGTCTCCGGCACCGCAAGCCCAAGCGCCTTTGCCATTTTCGCCAGCACCTCCGGCGCGCCACGCAGGGTAATCATTCCGCGCGGGCCGGTGTCGGAGACCTGCGCGAAGCCGTCGAAGGCCGCGCCATTCAGAACGGAAACCGCATCAGACATCGGCCTTGGCTCCTTCCTTGTCGTAAAAACAGGTCTCGACGATCTTCGCCTTGATGACCGTGCCGGTGCCGTCCAGCGTGGCGAAATCCACGACCTCGCCCATCCGGTCCGGCCCGTGCTGGATCAGACCCATCGCGATCCCCTTGCGGATCGTGGGGGAGTAGTAGGTCGAGGTGACACGCCCGATCATGTTGCGCTGACCGTTGGCGTTAAAGCCCTCGCCCACCGCATAGGCCCCATCGGGGATCACGGACCCGTCGAGCGTTTCGAGCCCCACGAGCCGCCAGCGATCCGGGCTTGCCATGTGCGACCGCTCCTGCGCGCGCTTGCCGAGGTAGTCGGTTTTCTTCTTCGAGATGATCCAGCCCATGTTCAGGTCCTGCGGAATCACGGTGCCGTCGGTTTCGTCCCCGATCATCACGAACCCCTTTTCGGCCCGCATGATGTGCATGGCTTCCGTGCCGTAGGGCTGGATGCCATGCGCGGCCCCCGCCTCGGCCACCTTCGCCCAAAGCTCGGCCCCCCGGTTCGCTGGGACCGCGATTTCATAGCTGAGTTCGCCGGTGAAGCTGATCCGGTAGACGCGCGCCGGGATGCCCGCGAGCGTTCCGTCGGCCCATGTCATGAACGGCATCGCCTCTTTCGAGACGTCCATGCCGCCCAGAGCCTCAAGCACCTTGCGCGCCTTGGGGCCCGCGACGGCGACCTGCGCGTATTGCTCGGTCAGGTTGGCGGTATAGACTTTCCAATCCCACCATTCGCACTGGAGCCAGTCTTCCATGTGGCCGTGGATCCGATCCGCGCCGCCCGTAGTTGTGTGGCAGAGCCACGTCTGCTCGTCGATACGCGCGACCACGCCGTCGTCGGTGACGAAGCCGTTTTCGGTGCACATCAGGCCGTAGCGACATTTGCCCACCGGCAGGCTCGACATCACGTTCGTGTAGAGCATGTCGAGGAACTTGCCCGCATCGGGTCCGGTCACGAGGATCTTGCCCAGCGTTGAGGCGTCGAGCATCCCGACGTTTTCGCGGGTGTTCACGATCTCACGGTTCACCGCCTCCATGTCGGTCTCGCCCGTGCGCGCGAAACAGAAGGGACGGCGCCAATGCCCCACCGGCTCCCACACCGCGCCGGCGGCGTCATGGGCCGAATGCATCGGCGTGCGGCGGATCGGCTGAAAGAGCTCGCCCCGCGCTTCGCCCGCGATGGCCCCCATGCTGATCGGCGTGTAGGGCGGGCGGAAGGTGGTCGTCCCGGTCTGCGGGATCGCCTGACCCAGCGCATCGGACAACACCGCCAGACCGTTGATGTTGCTCAGTTTCCCCTGATCCGTCGCCATGCCGAGCGTGGTATAGCGTTTGGTGTGCTCGACGCTCGCATAGCCTTCGCGTGCGGCAAGCTGCACGTCCGACACTTTCACGTCGTTCTGATAGTCGAGCCACATCTTCATCCGCTTGTCCGGGCCTGCCGCCGTCGGCATGATCCAGACCTGTTTGAGCGGCTGGCGCTCGGTCTCGGGCGCTTTGGGTGCGGCTTTGCGCGTCAGCGTGCCGCCTGCGGCCTTGGCCGCCTGACGCCCGGCCTCATGCCCGTCCGCCAGCGCCTCGGCCAGCCCCATGGCGCCCGAAGCGTTCC
Organism: Maritimibacter alexandrii; assembly: GCF_005871115.1. NCBI lineage: Bacteria > Pseudomonadati > Pseudomonadota > Alphaproteobacteria > Rhodobacterales > Roseobacteraceae > Maritimibacter > Maritimibacter alexandrii. The sequence continues at coordinate 530,724 of NZ_SWKQ01000011.1, read as the reverse complement.
CGGCTGTCAGGACGAACCCCTGCCCGTCCGCGCCCAGTGGCGGACGTGCGGGATCGGGTTTGAACATCGCCTCGGCATCGTCCCAGTTCAGCTTGCCACCGCAGTGCGACCACAGGTGCACCACAGGCGACCAGCCGCCCGACATGGCGACCGCATCGCATTCGATGGCGTCCGGCGTCGACTTGCCGTCGAGGTCGGCGACCATGACGCCCGTGACCTGTTTCTTACCCTTCACCCCGACCACGGCCTTGCCATGTATCAGCTTGATCCCGGCCTTGCGCGCCCGGTCCGCGAGCGGCCCCACGAGGGTGGCGCGCACGTCGATGATCGCGGGCACCTCCAGCTTCGCCTCTTTCAACGCGAGCGCGGTCAGGTAGGCATCGTCGTTGTTCGTCACGATCACCGTGCGCCGGCCCGGCGCGACGCCCCAGTTCACCACGTAGTCGCGCACGGCAGAGGCCAGCATCACGCCCGGCACATCGTTGCCGGGGAAAGACAGCGGGCGTTCGATCGCGCCGGTCGCGGTCACGATCTGCTTGGCGCGGATGCGCCACAGGCGGTGACGCGGGCGGTCGTCGCCCGGCGTCGAGTCGGCCACACGCTCATACCCCAGCACATATCCGTGGTCATAGACGCCCGCACCCATCGTGCCGAGGCGCAGCGTCACATTTTCAGCGGTCTCAAGCTCTTGGACCGCGTTGTTCACCCATGTTTCGGGGTCGAGACCGTCGATCTGCCCGCCATCGACCGGGGCACGCCCGCCCCAATACGCGGTCTGCTCCAGCACCATGACCTTGGCGCCGCCCGCCGCAGCGGCCCGCGCGGCCGCGAGACCCGCGACACCGCCGCCGATCACCAGCACGTCCGTGTGGTGATAGACATGCTCATAGCGGTCCGCATCGGGCTCCTTCGGCACCTGACCCAGACCCGCCGACTGACGGATGAACGGCTCGAACAGGTGCTTCCACGCGAAACGCGGGAACATGAAGGTCTTGTAGTAGAACCCCGCCGGCAGGAACCGCGCGGCCAGATCGTTCACCGCGCCGATGTCGAACTCCAGCGACGGCCAGTGGTTCTGGCTGGTCGCGGTCAGACCGTCGAAAAGCGGTGTCGTGGTGGCGCGCTGGTTCGGCTCGAACCGCCCGCCTTCGCCGAGGTTCATGAGCGCATTCGGCTCTTCCACGCCCGAAGCCACAACGCCGCGCGGACGGTGATACTTGAAGCTTCGCCCCATCACGGACTGGCCCGATCCGAGCAGCGCCGAGGCGAGCGTGTCACCCGCATAGCCCGTCATGGCCTTACCGTTGAAGGTGAAGCGCAGCTTTTTGGAACGGTCGATCAGCCGCCCCTTTCCGTCGAGACGATGGCTCATCCCCGACCCTCCCACTCCGGCAGGCGTTTCTTGATGGCGGCGACGATCTCTTTCGTCGGTTCCGGCGTCTGGGCCTTGTAAGTCCCGTAGACCTCCAGCGTCACGGTGTGGCGGGCCGCGAGGAACCATTTCCCGCAGCCATAGGCATGACGCCACCGCTCGAAATGCACGCCCTTGGGGTTCGCCCGGTCGAACAGGTAGGCCTCGAACGCCTCGTCGCTGTCGCCCACGGTGGCACGCTTCAGATGCGCTTCGCCCCCCGGTGCCAGTTCGGTTTCGTCGGCCTCCACGCCGCAATAAGGACAGGTGAGGATCAGCATGTCGCACCTCCGGTCAGGGTGGCAGAGGCGCCACGCATGCGACCGGCCCGCACGCCAAAAGGCGGCAGGCCGGTCAGTCTGGTTGTGATGGTCGTATTATTCGGCTGCGGGTTCGGCGCTTTCACCAAAGTCGCTGGTGGCACTGCCGATCCGGTTTTCCGCACCCTCGATTGCGCCGTTGTCCCCTGCGCCTTCGATGGTGACGTTGACCTGATCGCCCGCACCGGACGGGTCGCCCGCGAAGACGAACCATGCGATGACGGCGACGACGACGACAAGGATGCCGACGACGAAGGCCAGTCCGGTATTACCACCGCCGGATTGCACGACGGTGTGGTCAGGGGGCGTGTCGCTCCGATCTGCCATTTTCGATCTCCTGTGCAATTCTCAGTTGCACAGCCAACGCGCTGTCCGGCAGCGAGGTTCCAAGCCCCCGCCAAGTGAGGCATCACTCGCGTAACGCACGCGACCGGCACGGTTTTTTTGACTTTCGGATGCATGTTTCCAACCGCCCGCATCAGTGCGCCACCCCGGCGGCGACGGACTCGTCGATGAAGCGCCCCTCGCGGAAGCGATCCACGCCGAACTCGGCCGCGAGCGGCCCCGGCTCGCCCTTGGCCACAAGCTCGGCCATCGCCCAGCCGGAGCCGGGGATCGCCTTGAACCCGCCGGTGCCCCAGCCGCAATTGACGAAGATATTGCCCACGGGCGTTTTCGAGATGATGGGCGAGCGGTCCCCGGTCATGTCCACGATCCCGCCCCACTGGCGCAGCATCTTCAGCCGCGAGATCATCGGGAAGGTTTCGACCAGCGCGCGCACGGTCTCTTCGATGTGGTGGAAGCTGCCACGCTGGGTGTAGTTGTTGAACCCGTCGGTGCCGCCGCCGATCACCATCTCGCCCTTGTCGGACTGGCTCATGTAGCCATGCACGGTGTTGGCCATCACGACCACGTCCATGCAGGGCTTGATCGGCTCCGACACCAGCGCCTGAAGCGCGACCGACTCGATCGGCAGTCGGAACCCGGCCATTTCGGCCAGATCCGAGGAATGCCCCGCGACGACCAGCGCAAGCTTGCCGCATTCGATCCGGCCTTTGGTCGTGTTCACCGCCTTGACCTGACCGCCCTCGGTCTCGACCCCCTGAACGGCGCAGTTTTGGATGATGTCCATCCCCATGCCCGCGCAGGCCCGCGCATAGCCCCAGGCCACCGCATCGTGACGCGCGGTGCCGCCGCGCGGCTGCCACAGCCCACCCAGCACCGGATAGCGCGGGCCGTCGATGTTGATGATCGGGACCAGCTCCTTGACCTTCTCCGGCCCGATGAACGTCGTATCGACCCCCTGAAGCGCGTTCGCATGGGCCGTACGCTCGTACCCGCGCACTTCGTGATGGGTCTGGGCCAGCATGATGACGCCGCGCGGCGAGAACATGACGTTCATGTTCACGTCCTGGCTCATCGTCTCGTAAAGCGAGCGCGACTTTTCATAGATCGCCGCCGAGGGGTCCTGCAGATAGTTCGACCGGATGATCGTCGTGTTGCGGCCCGTGTTCCCGCCGCCGAGCCAGCCCTTTTCGATCACCGCCACATTGGTGATGCCGAAGTTCTTGCCCAGATAGAACGCGGTGGCGAGCCCGTGGCCCCCGGCCCCCACGATGACGACATCGTAGCGTTTCTTGGGTTCCGGATTGCCCCAGGCGCGCTCCCACCCGGTGTGGTAGCGCAGCGCCTCACGCGCGATGGCAAAGGCCGAATATCGTTTCATGCGAATCCCCGACGTCGTGGTTCGCCCCGTTCATATCAACCCGACGATCCGCGCCAATGCGGCGAACGGCACCACCTGCACCAAATGCGACATCAACTTGTCGTCGGTTTCCGACACGCGATGTCGCAGGGGGTTTTGCAGGACACGGCAAATGGGTAGATGAGGGGGAACTTTTCGGGAGGGACCATGGGGTTCTGGATGCTGGCGGCGCTCGCCGCGATCTTCATCGTGCTCATTCTGGGCTACGCGCTGTTCGCGCCCGCCCGCACGACGGCCCGCGCCAGCGCGGAATTCGACATGGCGGTCTACCGCGACCAGCTCAAGGAACTCGACCGCGACGTGGCGCGCGGTGTCGTGTCCGAAGCGGATGCCGAGCGCACGAAGATCGAAATCTCGCGCCGTCTGCTGGAAGCCGACCGGGCCGCGCAGGCGCAAAGCGGCGCGGGCCGCGCGCCCCGCTCCGCCAGCATCGCCGCCGTCGCCGGGATCGCGGTGCTGCTGGTCGGGGGCGGCTGGTATCTCTATTCCGATCTGGGCGCGCCGGGTTACCCGGACCTGCCGCTGGACCTGCGCAAGAGCCTCGCCGCCGAAGCACGCGAAAACCGCCCGGACCAGAAAGCCGCCGAGGCCGAGATGCCCGCGTGGGAAGGCCCTGCCGCCGACGTGCCGCAGGATTACGTCGAACTCGTCGCCCAATTGCGCACCGCTGTGGCGCGCCGCCCCGGCGATGTTCAGGGCCTCGCCCTGCTGGCCCAGCACGAGGCGCAGCTCGGCAACTACCGCGCCGCCCACAACGCGCAATGGTCGCTTATTCAGGCCAAGGGGGATGAGGCGACGGCGAACGACTATTCCGACCTCGCCGAGCTTCTGATCCTCGCCGCCGGTGGCTATGTCTCGCCCGAGGCGGAAACCGCCCTCTCGCGCGCGCTCCAGATCGAACCGGGCAACAAGGTCGCGCGCTACTATTCGGGCCTGATGTTCGCCCAGAACGACCGCCCCGACCTCGCCTTCCGCATGTGGCGCGCGCTGCTCGAAAGCTCGGCGCCGGAAGATCCGTGGGTCGGCCCGATCCGCGAGCGCATCGAACTTCTCGCCTCAGCCGCGGGCGTCAACTACACCCTGGCCGAAAGCGGGGCGGCCCCCCGCGGCCCCTCGGCGCAGGACATCGAAAATGCCGCCGAAATGACCGAGGAAGAGCGGCAGGACATGATCCGGGGCATGGTCGCCGGCCTGTCCGACCGTCTGGCGACCGAGGGCGGCCCGGCCTCGGACTGGGCCCGCCTCATCCGGGCGCTCGGCGTGCTGGGCGACATGGGACAGGCGCAGGCGATCTGGGCCGAGGCGCAGGCGCGGTTCGAAGGTCAGCCCGGCGAACTCGACATCGTGCGCGCGGCGGCCCGTGACGCGGGGGTGGCCGAGTGATCTTCGACGACATCGCCGATTTCGCCGCCGCCCTGCCCGCGATGACGGCGCTCGCCGGCCTCGACTACGGAGACAAGACCATCGGCGTGGCCGTATCCGACGGGATGCGCCAGGTGGCGACGCCGCTCGACACCATTCGGCGCGGCAAGAAATTCACGCAGGACGCCGAGGCGCTCATGGCGATCCTCGACGAACGCGCGATCTCCGGCCTCGTCCTCGGGCTGCCGCGCAACATGGACGGCACCGAAGGCCCGCGCTGCCAGAAAACCCGCGCCTTCGCGCGCAACCTGTCGCGCCTGACCGACCGCCCGATCACCTTCTGGGACGAACGCCTGTCGACGGTGGCCGCCGAACGCGCCCTCCTCGAAGCCGACACCTCACGCGCCAAACGATCCGGCGTGATCGACCACGTGGCCGCAGGCTACATCCTGCAAGGCGCGCTCGACCGCATGAGGCACCTGTGACCGACGACGTCTGGACCCGCGACGAGCCGCTGTCGCCCTGCAACAAGGTCTGCCAGATCCATCCCGAAATGCGCATCTGCATCGGCTGCTACAGGACGATCAACGAGATCGCCACATGGTCGCGCCTCACCGACATGGAACGCCGCGAGATCATGGAAACGTTGCCCGACCGCGCGCCCATGATCGCCAAGCGCCGGGGCGGCCGCGCCCGCACCCGCTGACACGCGAAAAGGCGCGAACCCCTCGGCCCGCGCCCCTCTTTCCGGTCCGAAATATCCCGGGGGGTGCGGGGGGCTGGCCCCCCGCTTGGTCGGATGACGCAAAAGCGTCATTCGAAATTAGAGATAATCCGCCCGCTGCAACCCGTATTTCGCCATCTTCTCGTTCAGCGTCCGGCGCGGCAGCGACAGCTCTTCCATGACCCCCACGATCGAGCCCTTGTGGCGGCGCATCGTGTTGTCGATGAGCATCCGCTCGAAGGCTTCGACGTATTCCTTGAGCGGCTTGCCCTCCGTCGTCACCACCGGCTGCACGTCGTCGTGGTCGTTCATCAGAAGCGAGGCGATGGTGCCCGTGCCGCGACGGCTTTGCAGCACGGCGCGTTCGGCGATGTTGATGAGCTGGCGGATGTTGCCCGGCCATGGGGCCTGCAACAGTTGCGCGGCCTCCTGTGCGGTGACGCTGGGCGCGGCGCAGCCGTATTCCTCGGCGAACTGGTCGGCGAAGCGCGTGAACAGCATCAGGATGTCCTCGCCGCGCTGGCGCAGCGGCGGCAGCGTGATCGTCATGGTCGCAAGGCGATAGAACAGGTCAGGGCGCAGCGCGTCCTCGCAGGTCTTGCCGGCTTCCTGAAGGTTCGACACCGCGATCACGCGGGTCTCGGGCGGGGTGCCCTGATCGTTGATCCAGCCCAGAAGCTTGGCCTGCAACCCGTCCGGCAGCGCCTCGATGTCCTCGAGCACCAGCGTCCCGCCCCGTGCCTCTTCGACGGCGGGCAGACGCCCGCCCTCTTCCATCGGGCCGAAGATGCGGCGGCTGAGGTCGTCTTCGTCCTGCCCCGCACAGCGGATCACCACGAACTTGCGCCCGGCCTTGGCCCCGACCGCGTGCAGTGCGTGGGCCACCAGCGTCTTGCCCGTGCCGGTTTCACCGTCGATCAGGACGTGTCCGTCGGATTGGCCGAGGTCGAGAATGTCCTCACGCAGCCGCTCCATCAGCGGCGAAGCGCCCACGAGTTTCTTCATGATCGTGGTGCCGTCGCCCAGTTCGCGGCGCAGGATGCGGCTGTCGAGCGTCACCCGGCGCGATTGCGTGGCCTTCTTGGCGAGTTCGGTCATCCGGTCCGGGTTGAACGGCTTTTCGAGGAAATCGTAGGCACCCACCCGCATCGCTTCGACCGCCATCGGCACGTCACCGTGCCCCGTTATCATGATGACGGGAAGTGCCGAGTCGACGCTCATCAGTTTCTTCAGGAATTGCATTCCGTCCATGCCGGGCATCCGGATGTCGGAAATGACCACACCCGGGTAGTCGGTGCCGACGTTCTTCAGCGCCTCTTCGGCGGAGGGAAAGGTTTCGGTGTCGAACCCGGACAGTGCGAGCCATTGGCTGATCGACTGGCGCATATCCTGTTCGTCATCGACGATCGCGATTTTCATTGCCTGTGCCATTCTTGATGTACCCTCCGGCCCCCCTTTCGGGCCAATTCAGTACCGGACCTATCCCGTCCGGTCGTGCGCGTGCCGCTATTCTGCGGCTTCGACGCCCGATGATTTGTTTTTGGTCGCTTCCTTGTAGATAGGAAGTTCCACCTCGAATACAGCCCCCCCGGCGGTTCCGTTGCGCGCGGTCAGGCGCCCGCCGAAGTCGCCGACGATCCCCGACGAGATGGCGAGGCCAAGTCCCACGCCGTCCCCCGGTGCCTTGGTGGTGTAGAAAGGCTCGAACAGTTGATCGAGGTCTTCGACACCCGGCCCGTTATCACGCACGGAGATCACGACTTGTTCCCCGCCGGTGAGCAGAATGTCCACTTGCGGATCGTCCACCGACTTGGTCGCGTCGATGGCGTTGCGCAGCAGGTTGATGAGAACCTGCTCCAGCCGCACGTTGTCGCCCATGATCATCACCGGCTCGCGCGGCACGTTGCGCGTGATGCGCACCTGACGGCGTTTGAGCTGCGGTTCCATCATCGACAGCGCCATCGACACCGACTGGCGCACATCCATCGGCTGAAACGCGTCGCCGCCCTTGCGGGCATAGGATTTGAGCTGTTTCGTAATCAGCCCCATCCGTTCGATCAGGTCGTCGATGCGCTGGAACGACGAAAGCGCCTCTTCGGGCCGCTTGCGTTGCAAAAGCAGCTTGGCCCCCGCGAGGTAGGTTTTCATCGCGGCGAGCGGCTGGTTGAGTTCGTGGCTCACCGCCGCCGACATCTCGCCCAGAGCGGCCAGTTTCGAAGATTGCGCCAGCGTCTGCTCGGCCACTTGCAGGTTCTTCTCGGCCTTCTGCCGCTCGGCCACTTCGCGGCTCAGGGCGTCGTTCAGCTCACGCAACTGCGCGCTTTCGCGCTGGAAAAACCGGCTCGCCGTGGTGGCGCGGCGGCTGACCACGTAGAAACCGACCGTCAGCAGGATCGCGAAGCCCATGATTTCAAGCGCCAGAACGCCGTTCACCCGCTCGCGGACCGAGGCATAGGTGGTGAAGCTGGTCATCTGCCAGCCCTGGAACGGCACCCGGCTGGTCTGGCGGATCACGTCGTCGCCGGCGAAGAACGCCTCGGACGGCAGGGCCGCCCATTGCGCCGTGCGCTCCAACGCCCGTTCGATCGCGGTCGCGGGGGGCAGCGTGTTCATCGCATCGCCTTCCGGCAGCCCGCGCCAGCGCGGTTCGGTCGTCAGGATCACACGGCCTTCGCTGTCGGTCACGTAGACCGCATCGGAAATCCGCGCCCAGCTTTGCTCGAACTTGGCGAGATCCACGACGACGACGATGACGCCGATCAATTCGCCCCCGTTCAGGATCTTGCGCGCATAGGTGAAGTCATACCCCCCCGCCTCGGTCTGCGAGACGGTGAAGACGGTGTCGGACGACCGGAGCGCGTTCACGAAATAGGGCTGCGCGCGGTGGTTCGACCCCAACCTCTCCCGGTCGGTCGAGGCCACGGCACGCCCCGTCTGGTCGAGAAGCAGAAGCGACTGCGCCCCGATCTCGTCCCGAAACGAGATAAGGCGTTGCGAGGAATTGACGTAATCCTCTGAATTCAGGGCCGAAATGAACGCCGGGTCGCGCGACAGCAAGAGCGGCACAACCGAATTTCGCTGCAACTCGGAGATCAGGTTCCCGGTGTAGAGCGCCATGCGAAGCTCGGCCCGCGAGCGGGTGCTTTCGGTGTAGCGTTGGGTGAGCCACTGGTTCGAAATCCACACGACCGCGATGGCCGCGGCGACGAACAGCACCAGCACCACGCGGCCCACAAGGCCGAATGCCGGAGAACGCGGGGGGCGGTGCCCCTCGCCGTTGGTGTCGTCGTTCGTCATGGATCGGTTTTACGCCCCGCGCGGCGTGCGCTCAAGTCAGGCGGTTTCGAGCGAGGCGGTGAGCGAGCGGAACATTGCCACCCCGTCGGTGCCGCCATGCTGCGCGTCGACGGCCCGTTCCGGGTGCGGCATCATGCCGAGCACGCGGCGGTTTTCCGACAGAACGCCCGCGATGTCGGCGGTGGACCCGTTAGGGTTTTGGTCGTAGGTGAAGGCGATCCGATCCTCGGCGCGCAGTTTCGCCAGCGTCTCGTCATCGACGGTATAATTACCATCGTGATGGGCGACCGGGATCGAGATCATGTCGCCCGCGTTGTAGCCGCTGGTGAAATCCGACTGCGAGGTCTCGACACGCAGGTCGAGCGCCCGGCACACGAACTTGAGGTTCGCGTTGCGCATCAGGGCACCGGGCAGAAGGCCGGTTTCGGTCAGCACCTGAAAGCCGTTGCAGACACCCAGAACATAGCCGCCGCGTTCGGCATGAGCCTTGAGCGAGGCCGTGATGGGCGAGCGGGCCGCGATGGCGCCGCAGCGCAGGTAGTCACCGAAGGAAAAGCCCCCCGGAACGCCCACGATATCCACGTCTCCGGGCAACGCGGTGTCCTTGTGCCAGACCATCGTCACCTTGGCCCCGGCCCGTTCGAAGGCCACCGCCATGTCGCGGTCGCAGTTGGATCCGGGGAAGACGAGAACGGCGGCTTTCATGGTGAAAAATCCCTCTGGCGCGGTTGGTTTCGCTCATAGTCGCAGGCCCCCCGAGGGTCAAGCACAGGCGAAACGGTGCCTGAGTCTCATTTCGCAATTGCATGGCACGACCACCGCACATAACGTGTATCCGAAATCAGTATCTGGACGATCACTCCCACCATGACCGACAGGCCACCGCTGCCGCCGACCCCGGCGCATAACGAGGAACGGCTGGCCGCGCTCGGCGCGCTCGGCCTGCTCGACACCCCTGCCGAGGCGGGGTTCGACAGCGTGACCGCCTTCATCTGCCGTGCGCTCGACGTCCCCACCTCGCTCGTGTCGCTGGTGGACCGGGACCGGCAGTGGTTCAAGTCTGCCAAGGGATTCGACGAGCCCGAGACGGCGCTGGAAAGCTCGGTCTGCGCCTATGTGGTGCTCGAGGACGACCTGCTGGAAATCCGCGATCTGACGCAGGACCCGCGGACCGCCCGCAATCCGCTGGTGGCCCAGACGGACGGCATCAGGTTTTATGCCGGCGCCCCCCTGCGCCTGTCGGACGGTCAGGTCATGGGCGCGCTCTGCGCCATCGACGTCAAACCCCGCGAACTCACGGATATCCAACGCGAAACCCTGATCGTGCTGGCCGATCAGGTGGTCGCCCAGATGGAATTGAAGCAGGCGCTCGCCAATGCCGAGACCCTGCGCAAGGAAATCGACCACCGGGTGAAGAACTCGCTCCAGTCGATCTCGGCGCTGACCCGTATTCAGGCCCGCAAAGCCGAGGAACCAGCGGTCCGCGAGGCGCTGAAACAGGTGCAGGCGCGGGTCGAGATGGTCGCGGCCCTTCACGAACAGCTCTATCGCTCGTCGGCCACGCACGACGTCGATCTGGCCGATTTCGCAGGCAAGGTCGGCGCGATCCTGAACGGCACGAGCCCGCCGGAAATCGAGGTGCAGGTGGCTTTCGACCGCGTGCGCGTCGATCCCGAACAGGCGTCGGCCATCGGTGTGATCCTGAACGAATTCGCCTCGAACTCGATCAAGCACGCCTTTCCCGAGGGGCGCATGGGGCTTGTCCGGTTCTCCGGCAAACGCAAGGGCGGCTCGCTGGTGATCGACCTGTCGGATGACGGCGTCGGGATGGGGCCGATCTCACACACCTCGGGCATCGGGCTGGCGGTGATCGAAGCCTCGGTCGCGCAACTGGGCGGCGCATGGGAGCCTTTGCTCGACCGCACAGGCACCGCTGCCCGCCTGACCATTCCGCTTTGAGGTCGGGCGGTAAGGCCCTATGATCGCTGGCAAATCCTGAAAGGGGCGCGCCGTGCAGATCACATCCTTTTCGACCGACCGCTACACCGTCCGCCCTTGGCGCAGCGCGCTTTCGGACCCCGCCGCGCGCGCCGACCTCGAAACCGCTCTCGCGCGCATCCTGACACCCGAGGTGCTCGCCCACCTGCCGCCGTCCCTCACGCTCGGCCCCGGCGATCGCGTCGCGGATTGGATCGACGCGCGGGAGGCCGAAAGCGATGTCCTGACGGTCACGACCGCGCGGGACGGGGAATTGATCGGTTTGGTCATTCTCGCCCAAGACCCGGACGCGGCCTTGCCGACCGTCCACCTCGGCTACCTGTTCGCGAAATCCGTTTGGGGTCGGGGTGCCGCGTCGGAGGTCGTCACGGGCCTTGTGCAATCTCTACGGGCCTCTGCCCCGGTCCGGCTGATCGGCGGCGTGGACCCGGCCAACCCGGCCTCGGCGCGGGTTTTGGAGAAGGCCGGATTTGCACGCGACCCGGCCCTGTCGTCCCAAAACAGCACGATCTACACAAAGGACTTGGCCTGACCCTTTCGGATCAGGCGCATCTTCGGTTCTGACTGGTAATCGGGAAAGGCCGGGCCTCAGCCCATATGAACCTGATAGCTTTCGATCACGGTGTTGGCGAGCAGCTTTTCGCACATGTCCCGGATCGTGTCCTCGCTCGTGCCCTCGGCCACGTCCAGTTCGATCACCTTGCCCTGACGCACGCCTTCGACCCCCTCGAAGCCAAGGTTGCCCAGCGCGTGACGCACAGCCTCGCCCTGCGGGTCCAGAACACCGTTTTTCAGCATCACGTCGACGCGCACTTTCATCGCAGGTGTCCCTTTCAGTTGATAAGCGTGGGCTTGGTGGCGTGCGTCACATTGGTGGGCAGCACGCCCAGACGCTTGGCCACCTCGGTATAGGCGTCGGACAGGCTGCCCAGATCCTGACGGAACACGTCCTTGTCCAGCTTGCGGCCGGTTTCGATATCCCACAGGCGGCAGGAATCCGGGCTGATCTCGTCCGCCACGATCAGCCTCATGAAATCGCCGTCCCAGACGCGCCCGATCTCGATCTTGAAGTCGATCAGCTTGATCCCGACACCGTGCATGACACCGGCCATGAAATCGTTGACCCTGAGCGCCAGCGCCACGATATCGTCCAGATCCTGCTGGCTCGCCCAGCCGAAGGCGATGATGTATTCTTCCGGGACCAGCGGATCGCCCAGCGCGTCGTCCTTGTAGGAGAACTCGACGATGGGGCGCGGCAGCGCGGTGCCCTCTTCCAGACCCAGACGCTTGGCCATCGACCCTGCGGCAAAATTGCGCACGATCACTTCCAGCGGCACGATTTCGACCTGACGGATCAGTTGCTCGCGCATGTTGAGCCGCTTGATGAAGTGATTGGGCACCCCGATCGCGGTCAATCCGGTCATGAAGAATTCGGACAGGCGGTTGTTCAGCACGCCCTTGCCCTCGATCACGTCCTTCTTCTGCGCGTTGAAGGCGGTCGCATCGTCCTTGAAATACTGGACGAGCGTCCCGGGTTCCGGGCCTTCGTAGAGAATCTTCGCCTTGCCCTCGTAGAGCTTCTTGCGTCGTGCCATGCGTGTGGGCCTTTTCCGGCAGCGGGCCAACTGCCCGCCATTTGTCGCGCTATAGTGCATCGGCCCCTGTCCCGCAAGGATGCGCAAGGCGCTATCCCGATCTCGCCCGCACGGCGCGCGCGCTCTGTGCACAGGGGTTGCGGGATGGGCGGCGAGCGGGCATATGAAAGAAAACAGGCCATATCTGGGACCACGGGAACATGACCACTTTCGACGACCGCGAAAACGCTTTCGAAAACAAGTACGCCCACGACGAAGAGATGAAGTTCAAGGCGGAAGCCCGCGCGAACAAGCTTCTCGCGATCTGGGCCGCGGGCCTGATGGGCAAGACCGGTGCGGACCTCGACGCCTACATCGCCGCCGTCATCAAGGCCGATTTCGAAGAAGCGGGCCATGAGGACGTGGTGCGCAAGGTCGCGGGCGATCTGGGCGACAAAAGCTCGGCCGACGAAGTGCGCGCGCAGCGGGTCGTCATGCTGGCCGAAGCCAAGTCGCAGTTGATGGGCGAGGCTTAAGTCCCTCACATTCCAAGAAGAATTTGCGGAAAGGCACCTCGTTTCGGGGTGCCTTTCTTGCATCATGTGACGTGACGAAACCGGGTTTTTGGAAACCTCGGGCCGGTGATCGCGTTGTAACTCCAACTGAGAATTGGAGTGAAACAATGCATACGGCTGGCCAGACAGTACATGTCGGCGGGGCGGCGCTACACGTCCAGACGATGGGCGATCCCGACGCCCGGCCGCTTCTCTTCCTTCATGGCGGGGGCGGGTCCCTCGCCGATTTCGAGGCGATTTTTCCTGCGCTCGACGAATTCCACTGCGTATTCGTGGATACACGCGGTCACGGTCGCTCGACCCTCGGGCGCGCGACCATGTCCTATTCGCGCCTCGCCGACGACATCGAAGCGGTGATCGACCACCTCGACCTCGACCGCCCGGTGGTGTTCGGCCACAGCGACGGCGGCACGGTCGCGCTGGAGCTTGCCTCGCGCGCACATACCGAGCTTGCGGGTATCATCACCCTCGGCGCGAACGCATGGCGCCCCAGCGACCGCGTGTTCGAGACCTTCCTGGGCCGCATCACCCCGACCCTCTGGCGCCACAGGTTCCCCGGCAGCGTCGAAGACTACGAGGCGATGAACCCGGACGGCAACTTCGATCGTTTCTTCACCCAGCTTTCGGGCATGTGGCGCAACGTGGCCGACGGGAACTATCCGGGCGAGCGCATCCGGCAGATCCGCTGCCCCGCGCTGATCCTCGGCGGCGAACACGACCACCTCGTATCGGTGGACGAGACCATCGAGATCTACCGCGCCATACCGAACGCGCACCTCGGGGTCATTCCCTATGCGAGCCACATGATCCACGCCGAACAGCCGGATCACATCAGCCCGTTCATCTGCGACTTCATGCTGTTTCTGGACGACCGGGAGGCCCCGCAGGGCGCGGCCCTTATCCCGCAGACGCGTTAACCAGCTTGAACGAAATCGGGCCTGTTGCCCAATTTGCGCGCGATTTGAACTGTTAATCGCCCCTTATGGGGTCGAGTTCTAGTCTCGCCCCTCCGAACATGAGGGGTGAGGCATGAGGGGACACGACCGCGAACCGGGAAACCGGACCGCCGCGCTGACGACGGATATACCACGGCTGGCGGTGGGCCGTGTGCTGGCGCGCCAGCTCGTGCCGCTCGGCGTCTTCGCCCTGCTCGCACTCGTCCTGCGCCACAGGATCGCGGAACTCGACATCGCGCATATCCGTTCGGCGCTCGCCACGGTCGGCCCGGTGCAGTGGGCGTTGGGGCTTGGGCTGACCGCCGTCAGCTTCTGGGCCCTCGGGCGCTACGACGTGGTCGTCCATCGGCTGATCGGGCGCGATACGGAGCCGAAACGCGCCGCGATCACCGGGATGACCGCCATCGCGGTCGGTCAGACCGTCGGAATGGGCGCTCTCACCGGCACCTTCGTTCGCTGGCGGCTGTTGCCGGGCCTCGGCCTTGGCGACGCCACACGCATTTCGGCCATCGTGACCGTCTCGTTCTTCGCGGCCTGGGCGGTGGTCACGGCCCTTACCGTGCTGACGTTCGGCGCGACCCTGCCCCATTCCGCCCTGTTGGCCGGTCTCGTGCTCGCCGCTGCCCTCGCCCTCGCGCTTCTGTCCCTGTGGCGTCCAGGTCGCCTCGCCCGCTGGCCGCTGCCACCGCTGAAGGCGATGGGGCTGGTCTTTGGCTTCACCGCCGTCGACACGCTCGCGGCGGGGGGCGTGCTGTGGGTCATGCTGCCAGACGAGGTGCAGATCGCCCCCGGCACGCTCATCACCGCCTACCTGCTGGCGCTCGGTGCCGGGCTGGTCCTGACCACCCCCGGCGGGGTCGGCCCGTTCGAGGTCGCGCTGCTCGCCTTGCTGCCCACAGTGCCCGACGAGCCGCTTTTGGCGGCGGTTCTGGCCTATCGCGCGATCTACTACGCGCTCCCCGCGCTGATCGGCGGCTTGGTCCTGCTGCGCCGTCCCGACAGCGCCCCTGCCCCCGAACCGGCCCGCGCGGCACTTGCCCCTGTCGATCACGACCACCTTCCCCTCGTGGTCGAGGCCGCACTGGCGACCGCGCCGCGCGCCGAGGCGGCACTGCTTCGCCACGGTCGCTTCCAACTTCTCGCCAACGCCCGTCTCTGGCCCGCCGCCCTTGTCGCGCGGTCCGGTCAGTCGCTCATCATGCTGGGTGATCCCCTGACCCCGGATCGGCGCGCGGACGACGTGGTGTCGGACCTTGCCGACCGCGCCCGCGCCACACTGACCAGCCCAGTGATCTACAAATGCGGCGCACGTCTTGGCGTTCTCGCCCGCAAGAAGGGTTGGGCGCTCCTCCCCGTCGCGCGGGAAGGTTGGGTCGATCCGGGCCGTTTTTCCACCGATGGGCCGACGCGCCGCCAACTGAGGCGCAAGCTTCGCAAGGCCGAAGGCGCCGGGATCACGGTATCGGCCATCGACCCCGGCGACCCGGTCCCGATCCCCTTCGACGAGATGGACGCGCTCGCCGCCCGATGGTCCGCTGCGCGGGGCGGCGAACGTGGGTTTTCCATGGGGGTCTGGAGCCCGGCCACGATGCGTAATGCCGCCATCTACATCGCGCGGGACGGTGACGGGCGGATGCAGGGGTTCGTCACGGTCCACGCGAACCGGCGCGAACATACGCTCGACCTGATGCGGCAGGGCGACGACGCAGTGGACGGATTGATGCATCTTCTCGTCACCCATGCCATCAAGGGCGCTGCCGTCGCGAGCGTGCCGCGCTTTTCCCTCGCCGCCGTGCCGACCGGCGAAATCGCGGGCGAACCTGCGCTTTTCACCCGGCTGCGCGCCCTGCTCGACCATGCCACGGGTGCTGCGGGACTGCGACAGTTCAAGTCCGCCTTCGCCCCGGAATGGGAAACGCTTTACCTCGCCGCCCCCACGCGCACGGCCCTCGCCCTCGGCGCCCTCGACATCACGCGGGAGATTCTGCGCGACGCCTGAGCGCGCCGCGCCCCCCTTGGCACGGGTCCGCATTTCGTGGCACATCACGGCGAACCAAACGGACAAAGGCCCGGATCATGTCGCAGGACGCGCTTTCAACACTCCTTTCAGAACGCGACTGGCTGCTCGCCGACGGTGCCACCGGCACGACGCTTTTCAACATGGGCCTCACCTCGGGTGATGCACCCGAGATGTGGAACGTGGACCACCCGGATCGCGTGCGCGCGCTCTATCAGGGGCCGGTCGATGCGGGCTCGGACATCTTTCTGACCAACAGCTTCGGCGGCACCGCGTCGCGCCTGAAGCTTCACAACGCACAGGACCGGGTGGGCGAACTCAACCGGATCGCCGCCGAACTGGGGCGCGAAGTGGCCGACAAGGCCGGGCGCACCGTCATCGTCGCCGGGTCGATGGGACCGACGGGCGAGATCATGGAGCCGATGGGCCCGCTGTCCTTCGATGCCGCGGTCGAGATGTTCCACGAACAGGCCGAGGCGCTGAAGGCGGGCGGTGTCGATGTCCTGTGGGTCGAAACCATCTCGTCGCCCGACGAATACAAGGCCGCCGCGCGGGCGGCCGCGCTGGCCGACATGCCGTGGTGCGGCACGATGAGCTTCGACACCGCCGGACGCACCATGATGGGCGTGACTTCGGCCGCGATGGCCAAGCTGGTCGAAACGCTGCCCAACCCGCCCATCGGCTTCGGCGCGAACTGCGGCGTGGGCGCATCCGACCTGCTGCGCACGATCCTCGGCTTCAAACAGACCGGAACCGAGCGTCCGGTGATCGCCAAGGGCAACGCGGGCATCCCGAAATACGTCCATGGCCACATCCATTATGACGGCACGCCCGAACTCATGGCCGACTATGCCGTGATGGCCCGCGACTGCGGTGCCCGGATCATCGGCGGCTGCTGCGGCACGACGCCCGAGCACCTTGTCGCGATGCGCGAGGCGCTGGAAACCCGCGCGCCGGGCGCTGCGCCCGCCCTCGAACGGATTGCCGAGACCTTGGGCGCCTTCTCTTCGGCCTCGGACGGGACCGACGACAAAGGCCCCGCCCCACGTGAACGGCGCGGCCGGCGCCGGGGCTGACCCTCAGGCGAACAGGTCGAGCTGGTCGCCCGCTTTCGGCGGCACGCGAAACAGGTCGGTGCGCAGGTCCGGCAGGTGCTTGTTCAGCCCCAGCCGTTTCAGCGCGACCCGGAACCGCATATCGAGCATTTCGGCATACGGCCCCTCGCCCCGCATCCGCCGCCCCCAATCGCTGACGTAGAGTTTGCCGTCGTGCATGTCGCGCAGGTGACCCAGCACCCGGTTGGCCCGGTCCGGGTAGTGCTCGACGAGCCAGTCCTGAAACAGATCGGCCACTTCGCGCGGCAGGCGTAGCATGATCCAGCTTGCCGCCTTGGCCCCCGCCGCGGCGCTGGCCTCCATGATCCGCTCCATTTCGCTGTCCGACAGGCCGGGAATGACCGGCCCCAGCATCGCCCGCACCGGCACCCCGGCCTCGGACAAGGCCCGGATCGTGGCGAGACGACGAGCGGGCGCAGGCACACGCGGCTCCATCCGACGGGCGAGCCTCGGGTCCAGCGTCGTCACCGAAACGCCGACATGCACCAGCCCGTCACGGGCCATGTCGGACAGGATGTCGATGTCGCGTTCGATCAGCGTGCCCTTGGTCACGATCCCGACCGGATGGCGGAACTCACGCAGCACCTCAAGCACCTCGCGCATCGCCCGGAACCTGCCCTCGATCGGCTGATAGGGGTCCGTGTTCGTGCCGATGGCGATGGTCGCGGGCTTGTAGGACTTGCGCGACAACTCCCGCGCCAGAACCGCCGCGATGCCGGGCCGCGCCACGAGCTGTGTCTCGAAATCCAGCCCCGGCGACAGGCCGAGCCAGGCATGACTGGGTCGCGCGAAACAGTAGATGCAGCCATGTTCGCACCCCCGGTAGGGGTTCACCGAGCGATCGAAGGGCACATCGGGCGAGGAATTCCGGGTGATCGCCGAGCGCGGCGCTTCCAGCCTGACATCGGTGCGGATCGCCTGCTCCGGCTCCTGCCACCAACCATCGTCGACCGCGACCCGCGCATGACGTTCGTAGCGCCCCGAGGCGTTGGTCGTGGCCGCCCGCCCCCGGCGCCGGTCAGCTTGAATCTGCGGTCGTTCTTCCATGATGAGAACATTAGTAGAACATTATTCCGCGCCTGCAAAGGTCGCTTCGATATTTCCAGATGTCGCAAATGGTCTGCACCGAACGGCGAAAATGGCGCATTCAGGCGGTAAATCTGCGCGAACCGCCTGAAAGGAAAGGCCTATGGCCGAGGAAGACGACGACATCATCCTGTCCGAACTCGACGACGAGGAACTCGTCGCTCAGATGATGGACGACCTCTACGACGGTCTCGCCGAAGAGATCAGCGAAGCGACCCATATCCTGCTGGACCGTGGGTGGGCGCCCTATGACGTCCTGACCAAGGCGCTGGTCGCGGGCATGACCATCGTCGGGCACGATTTCCGCGATGGCATCCTGTTCGTGCCCGAAGTGCTGCTTGCGGCCAACGCGATGAAGGCTGGCATGGCGATCCTGAAGCCGCTTCTGGCCGAAACCGGCGCGCCCACCATCGGGCGCATGGTGATCGGGACGGTGAAGGGCGACATTCACGACATCGGCAAGAACCTCGTCTCGATGATGATGGAGGGCGCCGGGTTCGAGGTCGTCGATCTGGGTATCAACTGCGAAGCCGAGAAATACCTGAACGCGCTCGAAGCCGAAAAGGCCGACATCCTCGGCATGTCCGCGCTGCTGACCACCACCATGCCCTATATGAAAATCGTCATCGACGAGATGGTCGCGAAGGGCGTGCGCGAGGATTACATCATCCTCGTCGGAGGTGCGCCGCTGAACGAGGAATTCGGCAAGGCGATCGGGGCCGATGCTTACTGCCGTGACGCGGCTGTGGCCGTCGAAACCGCGAAACAGATGATGGCGCGCAAGCACAACCAGCCCAACGCGGGCTGAGTTTGGCCGACGCTCCGCCACGAACCCCGCCGCTGGGTCTGGCAACCCGGCGCGGGCACGCTTAGGTTCAGGGTCTTCAAGGAGTGTCCTACATGACCCCACGCCGCATTTTCCTGGCCCTCATGGCCCTCGCCACAGCGGGCCTTGCATTTTACGTGCTGGTCGAGGCGATCATCACCGATCACCTCACGCAGCAGGTGTTCTACGCCATTCTGCCCCTCGTCCTGTTGTTCTCCGTTGCCTGGAACGGGCTCACCAACAAACGCGACTGATCGGATGTATGGCCCTGCACTCGCCCTGATCCATGCCGAGGCCTTTTCCGACACATTTCGCCCTGCTTTCGACTGGCTGACCGAACAGGTCTACGCCGGACCGCGCCCCGCCCGCCTGTTCGATCTGGGCTGCGGCGATGGAGCTTGGCTCGATTTCGCCCGCTATCACGGCATCCCCGGTGCGGGTCTGGACGCCTCCGAGGCCTTCGTGCACCTCGCCCTCGCCCGCAAACTCGCCGTCACTCTTGGCGATGCCGCGCGCCCGCTGGTTCCGCGGGGGACGAGTGCCATCACGGCCCTTGGCGAAGTGCTGGCCTACGCCCCTGCCGGGCTTACCGGTGCGACACAGGCGGCGGCACAGGCGTTGCCCCCGAACGGTCTGTTCCTGTTCGACCTGATCCGCCCCGATGTCGAAGGCGGCGAAACCGAGCGGCACGGAAACGGATGGACCATCGTGGCGAAGACCCGGATCTCGGGCGCCCGACTGACCCGCGACATCACCGTGACCACGCCACAAGGCACGACCCAGGAAACCCACGAACAACAGATCTTCGACCCCGGGGCGGTCACCCGCCTCGTCGCCGATGCCGGGTTTTCCTGCGACCTGCTGGCAAGCTACGGCCCCTGCCCGCTTCTGCCCGGCCGCTTCGCCATCCTCGCGCGAAAACTTGCGTGATCCCGGCCCGACCCCCATCTTCTCGTCAAAGGAGATCGCCATGCCCCTCGACCGTTTCGTCCTGATCCTCGTGATCGTGATCGCCGCCGCAGGCGTCACCGTCTGGCTCGGCACAATGATCGCCGCCTCGGCGCAGATTCCTGCAGGCTGGCTTTCGGTGATCCCCGTGGCCCTGATCGGCTATGTGGTCTGGCGCGTGATCTCGGACCGGCTGAACAATTCCGACGACGACCACTACGACAGGATCGAAAAATGATCGTCCTGACCACCGACACCTTTCCGGGGCGCGAGGTCGAACCGCTCGGCATGGTGCGCGGCTCCACCGTGCGCGCCAAACACATCGGCTCGGACATCGTGGCGGGCCTGCGCAACCTCGTCGGCGGCGAGGTCAAGGAATACGCGGCCCTTCTGGCCGGCGCGCGGGAGCAGGCGATGGACAGGATGATCGCCGAGGCGCGCGGCCTCGGTGCCGATGCGATCATCGCGGCGCGGCTCGAAACCTCGACCATCGCGCAGGCGGCGAGCGAAATCCTCGCCTATGGCACGGCGGTGAAATTCAGGTGATCCCCGACGACGCGGCGCTGACCGAAACCGGCCTGCCCCCGACCGGCGCGGGCCGCGTGCTCATCATCGGCTGCGGCGCGCTGGCGCGTGAAATTCTCGCCATCCTCCGCCTGAACCGCATGGATCACGTCGACCTGACCTGCCTGCCCGCGATCCTGCACAACCGGCCCGACCGGATCGCCCCGGCACTGGAAGCGGCCATCGCTGCCCATCGCAACACCTACGACCACCTCTTCGTCGCCTATGCCGACTGCGGAACCGGCGGAGCCGTGGCCGACCTGTGCGCGCGCGAAGGGATCGGGATGATCGCGGGCCCGCATTGCTACAGCTTCTTCGAAGGCAACGCCGCCTTCGCCGCGCGCGGCGAGGTGACGGCTTTCTACCTGACCGATTTCCTGGCCCGCCAGTTCGACGCCTTCGTGACCAAACCTCTGGGCCTCGACCGTCACCCCGAACTGCGCGACGCCTATTTCGGCAATTACGAAACGCTGGTCTATCTCGCCCAGACCGACGACGCCGCACTCGACGCAAAGGCCCGACAGGCCGCGAAAGACCTCGGCCTCGCCTACGAGCGCCGGTTCACCGGCTACGGCGACCTCGCAACCACGCTGTCGCGCCTCTGATCTTCTCTGTTTCGAAAATACTTTGGGAGGTCTGGAGGGCTAGCCCTCCAGAGGCGGCTCCGGCCGCCTGCCACCGCGACGGCCCGCCGCAGGCGGGACGGCGCAAAACCTGCGCGGGCGCCAGCCCGCACCGCTTGGGAGCGGGGGTCAGGCGGCTTCGACCGCCAGCTTGTTGATCCGCTGGATCATGGCCTTGAGCCCGTTGGAGCGTTGGGCCGACAGATGCTCCTCCAGCGAAAGTCGCCCGAGCTCGGCCTTGGCGTCGATCTTCGGCACGTCGGAGACGGCGACCCCGTTGTAGAGCGCCGACAGCACCGCGATGATCCCGCGCACGATCAGCGCATCGGAATCGCCCCGGAACCGGAACGTGCCGCCTTCGATCTCGGGCATCAGCCAGACCTGACTCGCGCAGCCTTCGACCTTGGTCGCGGGCACCTTCAGCGCGTCTTCGAGCGGGTCCATGGCGCGGCCCAGATCGATGACATGGGCATAGCGGTCTTCCCAGTCGTCGAGAAACTCGAAATCTTCCACGATGTCTTCGAATGCTTCGGTTGCCATCGGCCTCTCCTTTGCCCTCCACCTAGGCGCGCATGCCACAAAGGTCCAGCCCCTTGGGCGCGACATGACGATCCGGGTTTTCAAAGCGCGCGGATTCGGCTAACCCAAGGCAAGCACAGGGGGACGCACATGATTTTCCGCATCATCGGCTCATGTCTACTAGGGGTGGTTCTGACGGGGTGTTCCGGCGCCAGCCTGAACCCGCTCGACTGGTTCGGCCCCAAGGACGATATTGAACTGGTGACGCTCGAGCCGAAGGACGGCTGGGATGCGGTCGATTACGACTATCGCGGCCCCATCGCGCAGGTCACGCGACTGAGTGTGGAGCGGGCCTCGGGCGGCTACATCATCCGCGCGGTCGGCAACCCGCCGCGCTTGGGATATTGGGAGGCCGAACTGGTCCCCGAGAACGACGAAGTGCCGGTGAAGGGCGTGATGACCTACAATTTCATGGTCGCCCCCCCGCCCTGGGCCACCGCGACCTCGCGCCCGCAGGCCCGGCAGATTCACGTCGCGCATTACGTGTCCGACGTGAAACTCGGCGGCGCCCGGTCGATCCGCGTGGTCGGCGCGAACAACTCGGTCACCGCCCGGCCCTGATCGCGATAACGGAGCGGGCTGACGCCCGCACAGGGTTTGCGCCGTCCCGCCTGCGGCGGGTCGTCGCGATGGGGGAGGCCAGCCTCCCCCTTGCGCCGGAGGCGCAATTCACCCTCCGAGGTTTCCTAAAACAGAGAAGCCATCAGGTTTCGATGACCTGAACCGACTGGCCCTTCACGCCGAGTGCGAGTTCGCCGTCGCACAGGCGCAGGGCGTCCTTGCCGAACACCTCCGCCCGCCAGCCCTTGAGCGCGGGAACCGAGCGTTTTCCGGCGGCGAGCAGGTCGAGGTCGGCGGCGGAGGCGATGAGCTTCTGGGCGACGCCGGTTTCTTCGCAACGCGCTTTCAGGAGCACGCGCAGCAGATCGGCGAGCGCCGGGTTCACCTGCAGTTTGTCGCGCCCGTCCTTTTCGACCTTCGGCAAATCTTCCTGCGGGCAGTCGAGCCCGGCCTGCACCGCGGCGAGGATACCTTCGGCCACCTCGCCCTTGCGCGCTTCGCGCAAAAGCAGGCGGGAGCGGCCCAGTTCGCCCATGTCTTTGGGCTTGGTCGAGGCCAGTTCCATCAGCGCATCGTCCTTGTAGACGCGGCTGCGGGGGATGTTGCGCTCTTGCGCATAGGTCTCGCGAAAGCGGGCGAGCTCGCGCACGATGGCCAGAAACCGGGCCGAGTTGGTCCGGGTCTTGACCCGTTTCCAGGCTTCGTCCGGGTCCACGGTATAGGTGTCGGGGTCGGTGAGGACCGAAAGCTCCTCCTTCACCCACTTGGCGCGGCCGGTCTCTTCGAGCTGGGCCTTGAGGAATTCGTAGATCACACGCAGATGCGTGACGTCGCCGATGGCGTATTTCTTCTGCGCATCGGTCAGAGGACGGCGCGACCAGTCGGTGAAGCGCGAGGATTTGTCGAGTTGCGCCTTGGCGATCTTGCGCACCAGCGTCTCGTAGCCGGCCTGATCGCCGAAGCCGCAGACCATCGCGGCCACCTGCGTATCGAAAAGCGGCGACGGGATCAGCCCCGCATCGACGTAGAAGATCTCGAGGTCCTGACGCGCGGCGTGAAACACCTTGACCACGCCTTCGTCGCGGAAAAGCTCGTAGAGCGGTTCGAGCGACAGGCCATCGGCCAAGGGGTCGACCAGCACCGCGTCAACCTCGTCGTCGTCGCCCATCACGGCGAGCTGAACGAGGCAGAGTTTCGAGTAATAGGTCCGTTCCCGCAAAAATTCGGTATCGACGGTGACGTAGGGAAAGGTTGCAGCGCGGCGGCAGTAATCGGCAAGCGCTTCGGTCGTTGTAATCGTTTTCATTCTGCTTGTCTGTTTGGCGCGTCGCCCTCCCGTCTATCGGGAAATTTTCCCGATAGGAAGGGGTCAGGGCAAAACCACCGGGGTCCGGTCGCCCGTGGCGAAGCGGGCGAGCACGGCCGGGTAGAGCCGATGCTCCATCGGCAGCAGGCGGGCGGCCAGATCGTCGGGCGTATCCCCCGGCAGGATCGGCACCCGGGCCTGACCGAGGATCGGCCCGCCGTCGAGTTCCGCCGTCACTTCGTGGACCGAGCAGCCCGCTTCGTCGTCCCCCGCCTCGATCGCGCGGGCATGGGTATCGAGGCCCTTGTATTTGGGCAGGAGCGACGGGTGGATGTTCAGCATCCGTCCGGCGAAGTGGTTGATGACGGTCGGCGTCAGGATGCGCATGAACCCGGCGAGACAGATGATATCCGGCCGGGCCGCGTCCAGCGTTTCGATCAGGGCGGCCTCGAAAGCCTCGCGATCCCGACCGAACGGCTTGTGCTCGACGACCGCCGTCGCGATCCCCATCGCCTGCGCCTTGGCGATCCCGCCTGCTGTGGCGACGTTCGACAGAACCAGAACAGGGCGCGCCGGATGGTCGCCCGTCATGCTGTCCGCCAGCGCCACCATGTTCGAGCCGGAGCCGGAAATCAGGATGGCGACGCGCTTCACACGATGGACCCCAAGAACTGAACGCCCTCGCCCAGCCCCATGCGGCCGATCTGGACGACCTCTTCGCCTGCCGCTTCCAGCGCCTCGGTCACCTCGCGCGCACTGGCCGCGTCGACGACGAGGATCATGCCGATCCCGCAATTGAAGGTCTTGAGGATCTCGGACTGGCTCATCCCGCCGGTCTCGGCGAGCCACTTGAACACCGGCGGCAGATCCCATGCGTCGAGGTCGACCATCGCCTGTCCGCCCGCAGGCAATACGCGCGGCAGGTTTTCGGTCAGACCGCCGCCCGTGATATGTGCCAGCGCGTGCACACCGCCCGCCCGGATCGCGGCGAGCGCCGGTTTGACGTAAAGCTTGGTGGGGGCCAGCAGCGCCTCGCCCAGCGTACCGTCGCCCTCGCTCGTCTCGAAGGGGCAAGCCGCATCCCAGCCAAGGCCCGACACCTCGACCAGCTTACGCACGAGGCTGTAGCCGTTGGAATGGACGCCCGACGAGGTCAGGCCGAGCAGCACGTCGCCCTCGGACACGCCTTTAGGCAGGTCCGTGCCACGCTCCATCGCGCCGACCGCGAAGCCTGCGAGGTCGAAGTCGCCATCGGCATACATGCCCGGCATTTCCGCCGTTTCCCCGCCGATCAGCGCGCAGCCCGACTGAAGACAGCCTTCCGCGATGCCTTCGACGATGCGCGCCGCGTCATCGACCGCCAGCTTGCCGGTCGCGAAATAGTCGAGGAAAAACAAAGGCTCGGCACCTTGGCAGACCAGATCGTTCACGCACATGGCGACAAGGTCGATCCCGATCGTGTCCACGTTGCCGGTGTCGATCGCGATGCGCAGCTTTGTGCCCACGCCATCGGTGGCCGCGACGAGGATCGGGTCGGTGTAGCCCGCCCCCTTGAGGTCGAAGAGCGCCCCAAAACCGCCCAGCCCGGCCATCACGCCGGGGCGGTTCGTCCGTTTCGCCGCCGGTTTGATCCGCTCGACAAGCGCGTTGCCCGCGTCGATATCGACGCCCGCATCCGCATAGGTGATCCCGTTCTTCCCGTCCGTCATGGCAGCCCCCGTCTGGTTGCCTCGCGCCTAGCGCAGCGGCGCGGGAAAGGCAACGGCGCTTGACGCCCCGCGCCGCCCCGACTACTCAAATCGCCACGGTGGGCCTGTAGCTCAATTGGTTAGAGCAGAGCGCTCATAACGCTTTGGTTGCGGGTTCAAGTCCTGCCGGGCCTACCAGACACCTCCACCCTTCAGCGTTCGACGTGCCGCGCGAGTTTGTCGAGCGTCTGGCCACCGAACTCGACCGCCCCGAATCCGATGACGATTCCGCGCCGTTCGGGCGTGGGATGCATCTGGCGCAGGGTCACGACGGTCTTGCCGTTGTCCTGTGCGTCGAATGTGACGAGCAGACGGAACCGGTCGGGATCGTCGTCGGCATCGGTGCCGTGAT
Organism: Maritimibacter alexandrii; assembly: GCF_005871115.1. Lineage (NCBI taxonomy): Bacteria > Pseudomonadati > Pseudomonadota > Alphaproteobacteria > Rhodobacterales > Roseobacteraceae > Maritimibacter > Maritimibacter alexandrii. The sequence goes on along the minus strand of NZ_SWKQ01000011.1, from coordinate 505,017 downwards.
CGGCCTCGATCAGCCGCGACGGCTCGATCCGAAGAAAGGTGATCCGGTTGGAAAACGCCGTGCCGTCCGGCGCGATCATGTCGAAGCGCCAGCGCCCGCCGGGACGAATGTCGATCTCATGGGTGTCGAGCGTGAAGCCCTCCGGCCCGAACCACTGCACGATCTGCGCGGGATCGGCCCAGGCCGCGAACGCACGGTCGAGGCCGGCGGCCACCACGCGGGTCACGATGACCTCTTTGTCGAGCTGGGCCGCGGGCCACGCGGAAACGAAACCTTCAGTCATCCTCATTCTCCTGTTGTGTGCGGGCCAGATGCGCCTCAAACCGGTCGAACCGCGCCTCCCACTCCCGCCTTGCGTGTGCCAGCCAGTCCTCCGCCGCCCTGAGCGCCTCGGCATTGAGCGAGACGTGGCGCGCCCGGCCCTTCCGTCGCGAGGTGATGAGACCCGCCTTTTCCAGCACGCCGAGGTGCTGGGTGAAGGACGGCAGCGCCATGTCGAAGGGCCGCGCGAGGTCGGAAACCGTCGCCGGCCCCGCACAGAGCCGCGCGATCACGGCCAGACGCGTGGGATCGGACAGCGCGGCGAAGGACGATTCGATGGAGCGGCTTTGATTAGGCATATGCCTAACTAAATTCGGTATCTTAATTAGGTCAACACCTAAGTTTCCCCCGCGAGGCTTGTCCGCCTGTTCTGGACTCCACCCTGCCCGGCGCGGCCATCGCGAACCGGGTTCGGGCATCCGGGCCTTGCCAAACGGCGGGTTGCGGGGTTTCGTGCCCGGCATGGAAACGCCCGCCGATATGCCCGCCCACGGGGTGATGGAAGTGATGGAACCCGGTCTGCGCCGGATCATCGCCCCGAACCCGTCGCCCATGACCTATAGGGGCACCAACACCTTCGTCCTCGGGGAAGGCGATGTCACGGTGGTCGACCCCGGTCCCGACCATGCGGCGCATCTGGAGGCGATTCTCGGCGGTCTCGCGCCCGGCGAACGCGTGGCCCGAATTCTCGTCACCCACAGCCACGTCGATCACTCGCCACTCGCGCGCGGTCTGTCGCAGGCGACAGGGGCGCCGGTGATCGCGTTCGGCACGTCGCTCGCCGGACGGTCGCAGGTCATGGCCGACCTCGTGGCGCAGGGGATGACATCGGGCGGCGAAGGCGTGGACGCGGATTTCGTGCCCGACGAAGAGATGGCGGATGGCGACAGGCTCGACATCGGCAGCGGTCTGACGGTCGAGGCGATCTGGACCCCCGGCCATTTCTCGAACCACCTGAGTTTCGCCGTGGGCGACGTCATCCTCGTCGGCGATCACGTCATGGCCTGGGCTTCGTCGCTGGTCTCGCCGCCCGACGGCGACCTGACGGCGTTCATGGCGTCCTGCGAACGCCTTATGGCCCGCGATGCGCGCATACACTACCCGGCCCACGGCCCGGCCATCGACGACCCGAAAGCGCGCCTGCGCTGGCTTATCGAGCACCGCAAGGGTCGCGAAGCGAGCATTCTGGCCCAGCTCGCCACCGCACCCGCCACACCCGAGACGCTCACTCGCGCGATCTACACCGACACGCCCCCCGCGCTCCTCCCCGCCGCCGAACGCAACGTCTTCGCCCACCTCATCGACCTGTGGACCCGCCAAAAGGTCACGGCCACCCCGACCCTGTCCCCGAGCGCGATGTTCACGCTGACGTAAGACGAAAATTTTGTGACGATTTCCTCTGGACGGGCCAAAACACCGTTGCTATATGCGCCCCCGTGTTCCGGCGTAGCTCAGCGGTAGAGCAGTTGACTGTTAATCAATTGGTCGTAGGTTCGATCCCTACCGCCGGAGCCAAAAATCCCTGATATCTCAGACTTTTGGCGACCTGCCTTGCCGCGCCGAGGCATATCTCGCCGCGCTCCGTCCCCATCCCATCGCCAGTCCACCATCCGCCTCCGGCGTTCACAATTGCGACCTCGCCCCAAGGGTAACTTTTCATCCCCGGCAAAACCCGTCAGGGTAACCGCATGTCTGCCGTGTCACACCCTGAGTCTCAGTTCGAGGATCTGGAGGGCCTTCTGGCCTGTCCGTCCTGCGACATGCTGTTGAACGACCGGAACGTGGCGGCGAACGAGATTGCGGCCTGCCCCCGGTGCCATACGGTGATCGAGGCGCCGCGGCCGCTCGCCATGACGCGGATCATCATGTTGTCGTTTGCGGCGCTCATTCTGCTGTTCGCGGCGCTGTTCTTTCCGTTTCTAGAACTTCAGGCCGCCGGGATGATGCGCCATACGACGCTGCTTGACACCATCGCCGCCTTTTCGGGCGGGCTGACCGCGCCGCTCACCTTGCTGATGGGAGCGCTGATCGTGTTTCTGCCGCTCGTGCGCTTCGTGTCGCTGGTTTACGTGCTGGCGCCGATGGCCTTCGGCTGGGCGCCCCTGAAACACGCGATTCCGGTCTTTCGCCTGGTCGAGGCGCTCAGGCCGTGGGCGATGATCGAGATATTCATGGTCGGCGTGGCGGTGGCGCTGGTCAAGGTGGCGGGACTTGCGCATATCACCATCGGCCCGGCGTTCTGGGCCTTCGTCGCGTTGGTGATCGTCACCGTCTTCAAGGACAATTTCATGAGCAGGGTCACGGTGTGGAAAACGCTCGAAGCCAGACGCCCGTCCTGACCGCGCACGAGGCGGGGCTGATCGGCTGCACCAGTTGCGGCAAGGTCCACCGGACCGGAACCGACAGGTGCGCGCGGTGCGGGGCGACCCTGCATGCGCCCGACGGCAAGAGCCTGCAAAAGGTCTGGGCCTGGCTCGTCGCGGGGCTGGTGGTCTATGTGCCCGCCAACGTCTATCCGATGCTGCGGACGACGACGCTTGGCCAGACCACGGACAACACCATCGTCGGCGGCGCCCTCGACTTGGCCCGGCACGGCGATTACGGCGTCGCGCTGGTCGTGTTCATCGCTTCGATCGTGATCCCGATCGGCAAATTCGCCGCCATCGCCTATCTCGCGCTGGCGGTTTCGCGAAAGGTCCGTATGGGGCCGCACGCGCGCCATATCACCTTCGTGATCGTCGAGTTCATCGGCCGGTGGTCGATGATCGACGTCTTCGTCGTGGCCATTCTGGCGTCCTTGGTGACGCTCGATTTCGCAGCGACCATCCGCCCCGGCATTGCGGCGATCAGTTTCGCCTTGTCGGTTGCATTTACCATGATTTCAGCGTTGAGTTTCGACCCAAGGCTGATTTGGGACACCAAATATAGATGATGAGTGAGCAACAACCCCAATATGAGTGATCGCGGACCCTCCGACCTCGAGATTGAGACCCGGACCCGTTCGGCGTGGCGGAACCTGTCGTGGGTCTGGCTCGTGCCGCTTGCCGCCCTTGCCGTGACGCTTGGCGTGGCGTGGAAAACATGGGCGGATCGCGGGCGGCCCATTGAAATCGTGTTCGAAAACGCAAGCGGTGTCGTCGCCGACGAAACCACGGTGCGCTACCGCGACGTGGTCATCGGGTCGGTCGAACGCGTCGGATTCGTGGCCGATCTCTCGTCTATCGTGGTCACGGTGCGTGTGGACCGCACCATCGCCGATTCGCTGCCCGAGAATGCGCGGTTCTGGGTCGTGCGGCCCGAGGTCTCGACCTCCGGCGTGACCGGCCTCACCACCGTCTTGTCCGGCGTTTATATCGAGGCGGCGTTCGAGCCGTCTCCGGGCGCGCAGGCGGAACGGTTCGTGGGGCTGAAGCAGGCCCCGCTCGTCGCCCCCGGCACGGCGGGCACCACGATCACCCTGCGCACCGACGACGCGGCCCAACTGACCGCAGGCGCGCCGATCTTTCACAAGGGGATCGAGGTCGGGCGGATCGAGCAGCCCGAGCTTCTGTTCACCCGCGACGGCGTGGTGTTCGACGCCTTCATCGAAGAACCCTACAACGAGCTTCTGAACTCGGCGACGCGGTTCTGGCTGACCTCCGGCTTTTCCCTCAGCTTGGGCACCGGCGGTCTGGACCTGTCGGTGGGCTCTCTCGCCAACCTCGTGCGCGGCGGTCTGTCGTTTGACACGGTTTTTTCCGGCGGTGTGCCGGTGACCGAGGGTCAGGTGTTCGAACTTTACGAAAGCGAGGATGCCGCGCGGTCGAGCGCCTTCTCGAACCCGTTCGAAAACGCGGTCGAACTCGTGGTCGAATTCAAGGATTCGGTCAGTGGCCTGTCCGCCGGGTCGCCCGTGAACCTGCGCGGCGTGCGGATCGGCTCGGTCTCGGCCATCAACGCCATCGTGCGCGAAGGCGACAACGGGCGCGAGGTGCGGCTGCGGGCCACCCTGTCGATCGACCCCAGCCGGCTTGGTCTGGGTGACGACGATGTGGAAGAGACGACGGTGATCGACTTCCTGTCCGAAGCGGTGCGCGAAGGGCTGCGCGCGCGGCTTGGATTCCAGAGCCTGTTCAGTCAGGCGCTGGTGGTCGAACTGGTGCGCGTGCCCGAGGCCGAGCCTGCCGCGCTCGTCCTTCTGCCCGACCTGCCGCCGCAGATCCCGTCGGTCCAGTCGGAACTGCCGAACCTCGGCGCAACGGCCGAGGGCCTTCTGGCCCGGATCGACAACCTTCCGGTCGAGGAGGTTCTGGATCAGGCCATCGCCACCATGGCGGCCATCGAAACCTTCGCGGCGGACGAGGGCTTGCGCGAGGCGCCGGATGCGCTCGTGTCGCTGCTGGACGACGCGCGCGGGCTGGTGGGGAGCGAGGACATTCAGGCGCTGCCGGGCGAGATCAACGCGGCCGTCAGCGATCTGCGCACCATCATCTCGACGATGGAACAGGCCGGCGCGGTCGATCAGGTTCTTTCGGCTTTCAAATCGGTCGACGATGCCGCCAATTCGGTCACGGCCTTCGCGGGCGACGTGAGCGGCGCGGCCGACGAGGTGACGGAGCTTATCAAACGGTTGCAGGCGCTGACCGACAAGGCCAACAAACTGGAACTGAACGAATTCCTGACCTCGGCGCGTGAACTCGTGGAAAGCGCGGACCGGCTGATCGACAGCGATGCCACCCGCGACCTGCCCGCCAGCCTGACGGCGGCGCTGGACGAGGCACGCGGGGCGCTGGCGGACCTGCGCGAAGGTGGCGCGGTCGAGAATATCAACGCCACGCTCGCCTCGGCGGGAGACGCCGCCGAAGCCGTCGAGGAAGCCGCCGGATCGCTGCCCGAGATCGCGAACCGGATCGACCTTCTCGTGAACGAAACCCGGTCGGTCGTGGCAAGCTACGGCACCAATTCCAACTTCAACCGCGAAACGCTCAATTCGCTGCGCGAGATCCAGAATGCTGCCGAGGCGTTGTCGAAACTCGCCCGTGCGCTCGAGCGCAATCCCAACTCAATCCTCTTCGGACGGTAGGTATATGTATCGGCTTCTCCCCCTCGTTCTCGTGCTTCTGGCGGCCTGTGGCAGCAATGGCCCGCGCTATCTGCTGGACCGGGCCCCGGTGGACGAGGCCGCCAAGACCCGCGTCAAGGCCGGGACGCTCGAAGTGATGGACGTATCGCTCCCCACCTATGCCGAGGATGCCGAGATCATGGTCGAGGATGGCAACGGGGCGCTGTCGCCGGTGAAAAACGCGCTCTGGGCCGATGATCCCGGCCGCGCGATCACGCAACTTCTGGTGGACCAGATCGGGCGCACCTCGACCGCGACGACCGCCGCCGAGCCTTGGCCGCTGGAAAGCCCGCCGCAGGCCGCCGTGCATGTTCGCGTGTCCGAAATGGTCGCGAGCGCCAGCGGGAGCTTCGATCTGCGCGGCCAGTTCGCGATTTCGTCCTATGGCTACGTGGTGCGCGAACGGATCGAACCCTTCGCCGTCTCGGTCCCGCTGGCCGATACCAAACCCGGCACCATCGCCGCCGCGTCGAGCGCGGCGTTGCGCGAATTGTCCGCCGTGATCGTTCGTTCGCTCGCCCGCTAAGTCGCCTTGCCCGGCCGTGGCCCCGCGCGTAGGGTCGCCGGACCAGAGGAGGAGACGGGCATGGACGGCGCAGACCTGCGGTTCGACATCAACGAAATCGGCCGCGATTTCATCGACGACCCCTACCCCACGCTCGCTCGTCTGCGCCGCGAAAGCCCGGTGCATGAAAACGCTGACGGGTCGGTTTTTCTGACGCGATATGCCGATGTGCAGAAGGTCTATCAAAGCCGCGACATGCTGTCGGACAAGACCGTGGAATTCGGCAAGAAGTTCGGGAAATGCCCGCTTCACACCCACCACACCACCTCGCTCGTCTTCAACGATCCGCCCAAGCATACCGTGGTGCGCAAACTGCTCGCCGGAGCCTTCACCCCCCGCAAACTGGCCGAGTTCGACCCCCTGATCGACCGGATCGTGGATCGGCTTCTGGACCGGGTCGAGGATATGGGCAGCTTCGACATGATCGACGATTTCGCCAAGGTGCTGCCGACCGAGATCATCTCGTTCATGCTGGGCGTGCCCGAGGACATCCGGCCTCAGTTGCGCGGCTACTCGCTGGCCATTCTGGGCGCGCTTGACCCAGTGGTCCCGCAGGAGCGGCTGGATGCGGGCAATGCCGCCGTGACCGAGTTTTCAGCGGTGTTGAACGACCTGATCGACCGCCGCCGCGCCAACCCCGACGGCGCCGCGCAGGGCGAGGTGCTGGAGGCCCTGATCTTCGGCGAACACGACGGCGTGCGCCTGAGCCAGGACGAGCTGATCCAGAACTGCATCTTCCTTCTGAACGCCGGGCATGAGACGACCACCTCGCTTGTCGGGAACGCGGTCGGCACGCTTCTGGACTACCCCGGCGAGCATCGCCGCCTGATCGACGACCCCGACCTCATCACCACGGCGGTCGAGGAATTCCTGCGCGTGGAAAGCCCGCTTCAGATCGGGAACCGGCTGGCGGGCGACGACATCGAACTGACGGATCGCGTGCTGCCCAAGGGCACCTATGTGCACACCTCCATCGCGGCGGCGAACCGCGACCCCGCGCAGTTCGACGACCCCGACCGCGTGGACCTTGGCCGCAAACCCAATCGCCAGATCGCCTTCATCACCGGCATCCACGTCTGCCTCGGCGCGACGCTTGCCCGGATCGAGGGGCGCATCGCCATCGGCAAGCTGGTGTCACGGTTCCCCCGCCTCGCGCAGGCCGGAGAACGGGAACGGCTGCCGCTCGCGCGATTTCGGGGCTTCACCCGCCTGCCCGTGTCGATCAGGTAGGCGCCAAACCGCTGTCATCGCGGCATTTTCGCGGGGTCGCTTTCACCGCTTGGGGAATCGTCGCATTGTTCCGGACGGGACATTCGGAGACGACCATGCACAGTTTCACGCGCCGCGCGGCCCTTGGTCTTGGCCTCATGGCCTTGGCGGGTTGTGCGCAGGTCGGGATTACCGCCGGCACGATGTCGCGCGGCAGCCGAAAGGGCTTCAACCCGCCGCTCTACCCGAACGAAACGCCTGAACTGCGCGCGCTCATCAACAAATGGGCCGACCACTACGAAATCCCCCGCGAACTGATCCACCGGCAGGCAATCCGTGAGAGCACGCATAATCCGGCGGCCCGCAATGGCCCCTACTACGGCCTGCTCCAGATCCACCCGCAGACGGCGCGCACCATGGGGCATCGTGGCCCGGCTTCGGATCTTCTGAAAGCCGATGTGAACCTGAAATACGCGGGCAAGTACCTGCGCGGCGCTTATCTCGTCTCCGGTGGCGACATCGACGGCGCGATGGGCTGGTATGCCCGTGGGTATTACTACGAAGCCAAGCGCATGGGGCTGTTGGAGGAAACCGGCCTCAGAAGCTGAGGGGCGGTCAGGCCAGTTCCGCCATCGCCTCCTCGATCAGTCGCGCATCGGCGTCGGGCCTGTGGGCGTTTTCGGACAGAACACGCCGCCAGTGGCGCGCGCCCGGACGGCCTGCGAACAGGCCGAGCATATGGCGCGTGACCTGCGAAAGCTTGCCGCCGTTCGACAGGTGCCGCTCGATATGCGGGATCATGGCCAACGCGACCTCACCCGGATCGCGCATCGGGTCCGCGGCGCCGAATATGCGGCTGTCGGCACTCAGGAGGATATCGGCCGGCTGCTGATAGGCCGCCCGCCCGATCATCACCCCGTCCATCCCGGCTGCCAGATGTTCGCGGGCCTGATCCATTGACGTGATACCGCCGTTGATCGACAGGTGCAGGTCGGGCCGCTCGGCCTTCATCCGGTGGACCAGCGGGTAGTCGAGCGGCGGAATATCGCGGTTTTCCTTGGGGCTCAGACCTTGCAGCCAAGCCTTGCGGGCGTGGATCGTGAACCGGCGCACCCCGGCGTCCGAGACGCGGTCGAGGAAATCGGGCAGCACCGCTTCCGCGTCCTGATCGTCGACGCCGATCCGGCATTTCACCGTGACCTCGACCGGGCCTGCCGCGCGGATCATCGCCGCCGTGCAGCGCGCGACGAGGTCCGGGTCTTTCATCAGCACCGCGCCGAAGGTGCCCGACTGAACCCGGTCCGACGGGCAGCCGACGTTCAGGTTCACCTCGTCATACCCGCGATCCACCGCCATGCGGGTCGCCTCGGCCAGTTCCTCCGGGTCAGAGCCGCCCAGTTGCAACGCGACAGGATGCTCCGAGGGGTCGAAATCCAGCAGATGCGTGGCCCCGCCCCGCACCAGCGCGGGCGCCGTCACCATCTCGGTATAAAGCAGCGTCTCGCGGCTCATCATCCGGTGGAACACGCGGCAATGGCTGTCGGTCCAGTCCATCATCGGCGCGACGGACAGGCGCGCGGCGCGGGAGAGGTCGGGCGAAGAGGTGGTCATGGTCGTCATCCAAGTCTGAGCGCGTCCCTTATCAGGCGAAACCGTTCCCGGCAAACCTCGGCGCGTCGGACCGGACGGAACGAAACCGGCCCCATCGTCGTTTCTGCCCCATAGCGACCAAGGACTGACCCAGATGTTTCGCCCGACGATCCCGGCCGCCTCGGACCCGGGGACCGATCCCATAACGACCCCGGACCCGCTTGGGCGGCCCGTCCGTCGGATGACCGTGTCCGCGACCCGGACACAACCACATCTGGATTCCGGTCAGGCCAAACGCCCGAGCCGCCATCGGCGGCGCAAGCGGCGCAGGCTCGAGGGGCCGGACGCGATGCCCGTGCTGGTCGACCGCCTGATCGCACTGACCGAGGGGCGCGAGCGCATCTCGCTCGACCTCATCGCGCGCACCATCGGCGCGCAGGGTCACGCGCCCCTGCTGCTGGTCGCGGCCGTGTTCATGGTGCTGCCCACGGGACTTATCCCCGGTATCGGCGGCGCGCTCGGCCTGCTGGTCGCCATCGTCGGCCTTCAGATGATTACCAAGCGCGAGGGCGTGTTCCTGCCCGAATTCATCGGGAAACGCGAACTGCCCGCCGACCGGGTGCGCGGTCTGGTCGAGCGGATCAGGCCCGGCGCGGAATGGCTGCGTCACCGGCTGCGTATCCGGTGGGAGCTGTTGTCGCGCGGTCGCGCCTCGATGGTCCTGATCTCGCTGATCCTGATGGTGTCGGGCCTGTCGCTGCTCGTGATCGGCGCGATTCCCATCGCGACGCCGCTGATGGGCGTGCCGATCGGGCTGTTCGCCTTCGGCCTTTTCGCGCGCGATGGCGTTCTGGTCGCGCTGGGATACAGCTCGCTGGTGCTCGTCGTCGCTCTGGCCGTCTATATCCGAATGCAGACCGGCTGATCAGGCCTTGGCCTTCGCCGCGTCCAAAGCCTGCGACAGCGCCTCGCGGTCGCCGATGTGGTTGGCGAGGATGAGGATCAGACGGGCGTTGAAGGCATCGCTTTGCTCTTTCGTCAGCCTCTCATGCGCGGCGAGGAGATCGGCGTAGAAGTCATCGCCACCGGGGATGTTCGGGGTCAGTGTCAGATCGGCCATCGTCACACCTCCTGTCCGCTGGCGCGTTTCAACGCTTCGGCCACCGCTGCCGGATCGAAGGCGTCCCACCGGGCGACGACATGCTGGTCGGGTCGGATCAGGTAGACGGCTGAACCGCCCGTCCCCACGAAACGTTCGCGGATCGCGCCGGTGGTGTCGTCTTCGGCGGTTAGCGCCACGCGATGCGCTGTGATCGGACCTGCCGTAACGGTGTCCGGCGCGTCTGCCTCGTATGTCAGAAGCGTGAACCGACCGCCGAGTTTGGCGAGCAGATAGCCGTTTCCGACCGGCGCATCCGGGCAAGGCGCGCCCGGACGCGTGCGGGCGGGGCCGCCCGGCAGGGCATCGACGCCGTTCAAGGGCGATCCATCGTGCACGCAAGGCACCGACAGGCGCCCGGAATTCACCAAGGGCCGCGCGAATTCGTAATGTTCGGACAGGTCCAGCACGGCATCCCGGAAGATCCGGCTGGTTTCGGACTTGGGCGTGATGAAATCGGTGGAGCGCGAGGAATTCAGGATGTTCTCGTCCGCGCCCTGCACCCGTTCGACATCATAGGTGTCGAGGAAGCTTTCGGGCGCGGTCCCGTCGATCACCAGCTTCAGTTTCCAGCCAAGGTTGTCGACATCCTGAAGCCCGGAATTCGCGCCCCGCGCCCCGAAAGGCGACACCTGATGCGCGCTGTCGCCTGCGAAAAGCACCCGGCCATGACGGAACTCCTCCATCCGGCGGCACTGGAACGTGTAGATCGACACCCACTCCAGCTCGAAGTCCACATCGTCGCCCAGCATCGCCTTGAGCCGCGGGATCACGTTCTCGGGCTTTTTCTCTTCTTCATTGTCGATGTCCCAGCCCAGTTGCAGGTCGATCCGCCACACCCCGTCGGGCTGCTTGTGCAGTAGCGCGGACTGCCCCCGGTTGAAGGGCGGATCGAACCAGAACCAGCGTTCGGTCGGAAAGTCGGCCTCCATCACCACGTCGGCGATCAGGAAGTTGTCCTCGAACACCCGGCCCACGAAATCCAGCCCCATCATCGAACGCACGGGCGACCCCGCCCCGTCGCAGGCGATAAGCCAGTCGGCTTCGAGTGGGTATGGCCCCTCGGGCGTCTCGACGGTCAGGGCCACATGGTCGCCCTTGTCCTCGACCGACGACACCCGGCTCCCGCCCCGCAATTCGACCGGCGCGCCCTCGGCCTCGATCTCGCGCAGGCGATCCACGAGGAATTGCTCGAAGTAATATTGCTGAAGGTTGATGAAGGCCGGGAACTGGTGCCCCTCCTCCGGCAGGAGGTTGAAGTCATAGACCTTGCGTTCGTCGAAAAAGACCTTGCCCAAGTTCCAGACCACGCCCTTGTCGACCATCGGTTTGCCCGCGCCGAGACGGTCGAGAATCTCCAGCGGCCGCTTGGCGAAACAGATCGCGCGGGAGCCGAAGGACACCTTGTCGTTGTCGTCGAGGATGACCGCCTCGATCCCCTGCTGGGCCAGATCGAGCGCCATGGCGAGCCCAACGGGCCCGGCCCCCACGATCACCACCTTACGGCGGACGGGCGTTTCGGCGTCCTGATCCGCGTGGCGCGTGTAAGGGTAGAGCGGCGTTTCGAAAATCGCGTTCATGGTCACCTCCTCCGTAGTCTCGCGGACCATAATCTCAATTCATTGCACTTGCAACGATATTGACGGTCAGGCCATCACCCGTGATAGGCCTGCGCCATTTCGGCACGGTCGTAATCCAGAAAGAATTCGTCCAGTTGCGGCGGTTCGATCCCGGCGTGGGACAGTTGCACATGCGCCTGCCCCCGGTGATGCACCTGATGCTGAACGAGATGCGGCAGGATCGCCCCCACCGCCTCCAACCGCGCGCCTTCGGGGCGGTGAGTCGTCACCTCCCGCGTAAGCGCCGCTTCGTCCAGTTTGGAACAGAAGCTCGCGAACCGCATGTCGGCCTCGGCCTGAAGCTGGCCGAGCGCCGCCACATCCTCCACCGGATCGCGATCATAGACGGTCAGGCCCAGCCCGCCCTCTTCCAGCGCGTCGAGGTAGTAAAGATCCACCTCGTAGATGTGGTTCATCGTCGCCGCGAGACTGCCGAAAAACCCCGGACGCGGCGCGGTGAAAGCGTCGCTATCAAGCTCGCCGAGTGCCCCGTAGAGCACCCGGTTCGCATAGGCGTTGTTCAGCGCGAAGCTGATCCATGGGTTCACAAAGGCCATCAGTCGCCCTGAAGATCGTTCCACATCTGCTGATCGCGCTCGGCGGTCCAGATGCGGGGCGTGTCGATGCCGCGCGCTTCGTCATAGGCGCGGCCCACGTTGAACGGCAGGCAATGCTCATAGATCGCGTAGTCCGCGAATTTCGGGTCGCATTCGGCGCGGATCGCATCCCACGTTTCCTTGAGCGTCCCGCCCCGTGCGGCCACCTTCAGGGCAGGCTTGAAGGTCGAGGTCACGAATTCGGCGGTGTTATCGAGCGCGGCATTCACCATCTCGCGCCCAACGAGCGCATCACCCCGCCCCGGCGCGATGGCGTCGAGGTCATAGGCCCGGATCGCGTCGAGCGTCGCGGGCCAGTCGGCCAGATGCCCGTCACCGCAATAGCAGGCCGAGTGATATTCGACGATGTCGCCGGTGAACATGACGTTCTGATCCGGCACATAGATCACCGCGTCGCCCGCCGTGTGGGCGCGGCCCAGATGCATGATCTCGACCTTCCGGCTGCCCAGATAAACGGTCATCTTGTCTTTGAAGGTGGTGGTCGGCCAGGTCAGGCCGGGGATCTCTTCGTGGCCCTGGAAAAGACGTGGGAAGCGGCCGAATTCGCTATCCCAATCCTCCTGCCCGCGCTCGACGACCTGCGCGCGGGTGGTGTCGGTCATGATGATCTCACGCGCGCCATAGGCCGAGGCCCCCAGCACACGCACGGCGTGATAATGCGTCAGCACCAGATGGCTGATCGGCTTGTCGGTCACCGAGCGCACGCAGTCTATCACCTTGCGGGCCAGACGCGGCGTCGCCTGCGCCTCGACGATCATGACGCTGTCGTCCCCGATGATGACGCCGGTGTTCGGATCACCCTCGGCGGTGAAGGCATAAAGCCCCTCGCCCACTTGCGTGAAGCTGATCTTCTTTTCTTCCATGTCGCCTTGCGACGCGAATGCCTTGGCCATGTCTTACTCCTTCGCCCAGTCGGGAATATCGTTCGCGGGCAATACTTTACCCACGCAATCGCCGAACCCGATCGTGTATCCTTCGCCCCGCGCATTGGCGCGCAGGGTCAGCGTATCTCCGTCTTCGAGGAAGCTGCGCTCCTCGCCCGTGTCCAGCTTCACAGGCTCCTGCCCGCTCCAGCTCAACTCCAGAAGCGACCCGCGGCTGTCTTTCGTCGGCCCCGAAATCGTGCCGGAGCCGAGCAGGTCGCCCACGTTCATCGGGCAGCCGCTCGTCGTGTGGTGGCAGAGCTGCTGCGCGGCGGAATAGTAAAGCTGGTCGTAATTGGTCCGGCTGATCGTGGTCGCGGCCTTACCCTCGGGGGCCAGCGCGACCTCGAGCGCGATGTCATAGGACATGGGGCCGGGTTCGCGCAGGTAAGGCAGCAGTTCGCGCTCCCGCTCCGGGGTCGAGGTGCGGAACGGCTCCAACGCCGCCTTGGTCACGATCCACGGGGAAATCGTCGTCGCGGTCGCCTTGGCCTGAAATGGCCCGAGCGGCTGGTATTCCCACGCCTGAATGTCGCGCGCCGACCAGTCGTTCAGGATCACGTAGCCGAAGATCGCGTCGTCGGCCTGTTGCACCGAAATCATGTCGTCCGAGGCCCGGCCCACGATGGCGCCGAACTCAAGCTCCAGATCGAAGCGCTGCGAGGCGCCGAAACGCGGCAGATCATCGTTCGGGCCCTTCAACTGGCCCAGCGGGCGACGCACATCGGTGCCAGAAACGACGACCGAGGACGCGCGCCCGTTATAGCCGATGGGGATCGACAGCCAGTTCGGCGGCAGCGCATTCTCCGGCCCGCGAAACAACGAACCGACGTTGAACGCGTGGTTCTTGCCCGCGTAGAAATCGGTGTATTCCATCACCTCGAGCGGCAGGTGCATGGTCGCGTCCGTCTGCGCCACGAGGTAGTCCGCGAAGGTCACGGCCTTCTCCGAGCCTTCACCCAGCGACTCGATCAGCCAGACCCGGAACTCGGCCCAGACGTCGGCCCCCAACTCCATGAAATCGTTCCAGCTTTCGCAGTCGAACACCGGATGCTCACCGAGTGAGATATGCCCGTCTTCCTCAAGCCGCGTCATGTCGAGGATCATCTCGCCGACCGCCACGCCGCACCGCCCTTCGTCGCTATCACCGACCGAGAACACGCCATATGGCAGGTTGTTCAGGGGAAACGGACAATCGGCAGAGTTCGCGCTCTCCACCCAGCTTCTCATCAATGCCAAAAGGCACCTCCATAGGGGCCACCGCCCTCTTCTTCGTTTCAAAAATACTTCGGGGGTGCGGGGGCTGGCCCCCGCCCGGTCGCCCGAAGCCTCGCTTCGGGCGAAACCTACTTGGTCCCCGGCGTCCCGTCGAACTTCTTCTCGAGACTGTCCCAGCAGTCGATGTAATCGTCCTGGAGCGGCGCCTCCTTGCCCGCAAATTCCGTCAGATGCTGCGGGAACCGGGTTTCGAACATGAAACTCATGGTGTTCTCGAGCTTATGAGGGCCGAGGTTCGAATTCGACGCGCCCTCGAAGGCATCCCGGTCGGGGCCATGCGGCAGCATCATGTTGTGAAGCGACATGCCGCCGGGCACGAAACCGGTCAGCTTGGCGTCATACTGGCCGTGGATGTTGCCCATCAGCTCGGACATGATGTTCTTGTGATACCACGGCGGGCGGAACGTGTTCTCGGCCACCATCCAGCGGTCGCGGAACAGGACGAAGTCGATATTCGCCGTTCCCGGCACGCCCGAAGGCGCGGTCAGGACGGTGAAGATCGACGGGTCCGGGTGGTCGAACAGGATCGCGCCGACGGGACAATATGTTTTGAGATCATACTTGTAGGGCGCGTAGTTGCCGTGCCACGCGACCACGTCGAGCGGGCTTTGCGCGATCTTGGTCTCGTGAAACTGCCCACACCATTTGATCGTCAGGGTCGAAGCCACCTCCCGGTCCTCGAAGGCCGCCACGGGCGCCTTGAAGTCGCGCGGGTTGGCGAGTGCATTGGCCCCGATGGGGCCACGGGCGGGAAGCTCGAACTTCTGGCCGTAGTTCTCGCAGACGAAGCCACGGCACGGGCCGTCCAGAACCTCGACGCGGTAGACGAGGCCGCGCGGAAGGATCGCGATCTCCTGCGGCTCCACGTCGATCACGCCCAGTTCGGTGGCGAAACGAAGCCGCCCCTGCTGCGGCACCACCAAAAGCTCGCTGTCGGCGGAGTAGAAATATTCGTCCACCATCGATTTCGTGACGAGGTAGACGTGGCTCGCCATGCCGACCTGCGTGTTCACGTCGCCCGCCGTGGTCATCGTGCGCATACCGGTCAGCCATGTGAGGTCGCCCTCGGCCTGAACCGGGTCCCAGCGATACTGGCCCAGCGAGGTCACACCCTCGGGCACATGCGGCGCGGTCTTCCAATACGGCAGGTCGATACGGTCATACCGCGCCGAGTGCTTGACCGAAGGCCGGATGCGGTAGGTCCAGGTCCGTTCGGGCGGATGCGCGGTAAAGGCGGTGCCGGAAAGCTGCTCGCCATAAAGCCCATAGTTGCATTTCTGCGGGCTGTTCATGCCCTGCGGCAGAGCGCCCGGCAGAGCCTCGGTCTCGAAGTCGTTGCCGAAACCGGGCATGTAGCCCTCGGTCGTGCCGGCCCGGTCGGGCGCGCGCACCATGCCTTGGGGTAGGTCGTGACGGGTCATTGCGGTCCTCCCGATTCCTGTTCGCTGCGGCACACCTATCAAATAATCGTTGCATACGCAACGACAGGGGCGCAAAGGTCCGATTGACAGCGGCGGCTTGCCGGGGTCCCTGTCGGATCATGCGCCTTTTCCTTGCCACCGCCCTCACCATGGTCGCTTTCGCGGCGAATTCCATCCTGAACCGCATGGCGCTGGCCGCCGTGTCCATCGACGCGATCAGCTTCGGTGCGATCCGGCTGGCATCGGGCGCGGTCATGCTGGCCCTGATCGTCGCGGTCACGCGCGGCGGGGTCCGGCTCACCCGCACAGGGCGCTGGGTCGGGGTCGCCGCGCTCCTCGCCTATGTCTTCGGCTTCTCGCTGGGTTACGTGTCCATCGACGCGGGCCTCGGCACCCTGATCCTGTTCGGCACCGTACAGATCACCCTTTTCACCGCCGCGATCCGGGGCGGCGAAGCGGTCTCGACCAGACGCAAACTCGGCGCGGCCCTTGCGCTCTTCGGGCTCGGACTGGTCCTCTGGCCCTCCGGCGCGATCGACATTTCCCTCGTGGCCGCCGCCGGGCTTGTCGTGGCCGGGATCGGCTGGGGATTCTACACCCTGAACGGGCGGCGCGCGACGGATGCGCTGGGCGCGACGATGACGAGTTTCGTGCTGGCCGCCCCGGTGGGCATCCTCCTCGCCCTCGCCCCGCTTCTGTTCGACCAGACCATGCTCGTCACCCGCTATGGTGTCATGCTCGCCATCCTGTCGGGCGCCGTCACCTCCGGGCTGGGCTACGCCGTCTGGTATTCGGTGCTGCCGCATCTGGCGACCACAACGGCGGCCATTGCGCAAATCTCGGTCCCGATCATCGCGATGGCGGGCGGTATCCTGTTTCTGGGCGAACCGCTCACACCCCTCTATCTCGCGGCCACCGTCCTCGTGATCGGCGGCGTCGCCCTGTCGCTCCGGCGCTGACCCTTTCTTCGGACCGAAAACACCCCGGGGGGCGGTGTGGGGAAGGCATGCCTCCCCCACCCGGTCCGCGCGGGCGCAAGCCTGCGGCCACCCCCTCAGTTACGCTTGCGGTCGTCCAGCCCCAGGCCCCGCCCGATGATCTCGCGCATGATCTCCGAGGTGCCTGCATAGATCCGGCTGATCCGGGCGTCGCGATACAGGCGGCTGATTTCGTACTCTTCCATGTACCCCGCGCCGCCGTGAAGCTGCACACATTCGTCCACGACGCGCCCCTCGACCTCGGAGGTGAAAAGCTTGGCTTCGGAGGCCATCTCGGCGGACAACTCGCCCTTCAGGTGCTCGCGCACGCAATGATCCACCAATGCCTGCGCGGCGTCGATCTCGGTGCGCATCGAGGCCATCTTGAAGCGGGAGTTCTGGAAGGTGCCGATGGGTTTGCCGAAAGCGCGGCGTTCCATGATGAATTCCATCGTGATCTCGAACGCCCGCTCGGCACGCGCGACGAAGCCGACGGCCCCGTTCAGGCGTTCCTCGGCAAGGTTCAGCATCATCGTCTTGAACCCGCCTTTGGGGTCGCCCAGCACATTGGCCTTGGGCACTTTGACATCGTCGAAGAAAAGCTCGGCCGTGTCCTGACTTTCCAGCCCCATTTTCTTAAGGTTCCGGCCCCGCGAAAAGCCCTCCATCCCATCCTCGACAAGGAACAGGCCGACCTCGTGGCTCGCATCCGGGTTGGTCTTGGCGGCGACAATCACCAGCCCGGCGAGGAACCCGTTGGAAATATAGGTCTTGGACCCGTTGAGTACCCAGTGATCGTCCATCTCGACCGCCCGCGTCTTGATCCCGGCAAGGTCCGACCCGGTGCCCGGCTCGGTCATGGCGATGGCGAGGATCGTGTCGCCGGAAACGATGCCGGGCATGTAGCGGTCACGCTGTTCGTCGTTTGCGTAGTGCTGCATGTAAGGTCCGGCGATCCGGTTGTGCAGGCCAAGGAAGAACCCCGCCTCGCGCGTCCCGATCTCTTCGATCAGGATCATGTCGTAGCGGAAGTCTTCAAGCCCGAGGCCGCCGTATTTCTCGTCGGCATACATGCACAGAAAGCCCTCTTCCCCCGCGCGCTTCCAGATCTCGCGGCTGACGCAGCCCTCTTCGCGCCATTTCTCGGAGTTCGGAAAGACCTCTTTCTCGGCCCAGGCCCGAACGCTCTTGCGGAAAATTTCGTGCTCTTCGTCATAGATCGTGCGTTTCAGCATCGGACCCTCCGGCTGATTGGTTGATTTTCGGTTGTAAGGTCAATGTGTTGGCGGGGCGACTGGCGCCCCGCCGTCGGTCAGATCACTCGAGCGTCTGAACCAGAACCCATGAGCCGTTTTCGATGCGACTCACGAAGACTTCGTCGGCACCCACGTGGTCGTCGGCGGAATAGTCGACCCGGTTGCCCCCGATGGGGTCTTCGTAGTCGAGGCTCTCCATCGCCGCGATGAAGCTTTCATGGGTAAGGTCCGGCCCGGCCGCTTCCAGCGCCTTGACCATGGTGGTCGCCCCGCCATAGCCCAGCAGCGCCCCAGTCGAGGGGAAGTCTTCGCCGGTCGCTTCCTTGTAGGAGGCGATCCACTCCTGCACTTCCGGCTGCCCGGCCCTTGCTTCGAGGTCCTGCCAGCCCGCACCGGCATAGACACCGCCCATGACGCCCTGCGCGGCAAGGCCCTTGGCGACGACGGTGTGGAAGCCCGCGCCCGACAGCATGAAGCGCACGTCCATGCCCAGCTTGTTCGCCGTGGTGATCGCGTTGATCTGCTGGCTCACGCCCAGCGCCATGCCGACCGTGTCGCAGCCCGATTCCTTGACCTTGCCCAGCGCGCCGGTGAAGTCGGATTCATCGGGTTTGTGGGCGATCTCGGCCCCCATTTCGATGGTCCCGGCCTCGGCCATTTCATGCACCGCCGCTTCGATTTCCTTGCCGAAGTCGGTGGGCAGGATCATCAGGCAGAATTTCGCGGCGCCCTCTTCGGCCACCATGTATTCCGCCGTCGCCTTGATCGCGTCGTAGTAGGACGAGGTGCCCGCGAATTTCCACGGTGCGGGCGGTTCGATCATTTGGCGCGCCGCCGTGATGGGCGAGACGTTGGGGATGCCCTTCGGCTCCATCAGCTGGAACATGGCGAGGTTGTGCGGCGTCCCGAGGTTCAGGAGCATCGCGAACACTTCGTCACGGTTGATGAGCTTGTTGGCGGCCTGCGCGGCCTTGGGCACCTGATAGCCGTGATCCTCGACGATATAGGTGATCTTGCGCCCGTGGATGCCGCCGTTCGCGTTCACTTCCTCGAACACGAGGTTGGCGGCGGTCACGGCCGGAACCGAGAACGGCGCGAAGATGCCCGACAAGTCGTGCGCCCCGCCGATCTTGATCTCGTCGTCAGTGACACCGGCGGTCTGCGCAAACGCGGCCCCCGGCACCGTCATGGCAGCAACGGCTGCCAAGGCTTTGACTTTATTCATGTCTTTCCTCCCTGTTTGAACTGTTGTCTTCAGTACATCTGGTCAATGAGCGCCGCGTGGCGTTCGTTGACGAAATTCCGCTTGAGCTTCATCGTCGGCGTCAATTCCTCGTCCTCCGCCGTCAGAAGGATGTCGATCAGTCGGAAATCCTTGATTTGTTCGACCTGTGCGAACTGCTTGTTGGTGTCCGCCACGACCTGCCCGATCAGATCGCGCACCTCCTGCGCGCGGGTGAGCGAGGCGAAGTCCGAGAACGGGATCTGGCGGTCCTGCGCGAATTTCTCGACATTCTCCTGATCGATCATGATGAGGCAGGTCAGGTATTTGCGCCGATCCCCGATCACCACGGCGTCCGAGATGTAAGGCGAGAACTTGAGCTTCGACTCGATCTCGGCGGGCGTGATGTTCTTGCCCCCAGCGGTGATGATGATGTCCTTCATCCGGCCCGTGATGGTGAGCGTGCCGTCATTGCCGATGCGCCCGATGTCGCCCGTATGCAGCCAGCCGTCGTCGTCGATGGTCTCGGCGGTCTTTTCCGGCTTCTTCCAGTAGCCCCCGAACACGCACGGCCCACCCACCAGCAATTCGCCCGTGTCGGCCAAGCGAAGCTCGACACCCGGAAGCGGTTTGCCCACCGTGCCGATGGCGTTGTCGTCCACCGTGTTCACGGTCGCGACGCCCCCCGTCTCGGTCATGCCGAAACCTTCGACGAGCGGAACACCAAGCGCCCAGAACCAGTCGATGAGATCGGGCGAAATCGGCGCAGCACCCGAGGTCACGCGCCGCGCGTTGCCCAGCCCCAGCATCCTTCGCAGGTTGCGCAGCACCGTAACCTGCGCCAGCCAATGCGCCGCCTTCAGCCCAAGACCGGGCTTGTCCGCTTTCGAATAGCGGTGCCCGATGGCCATCGCGGCGTCGAAGGCGCGTGCGCCGATGGGTCCGGCTTCCGAGTGCATGATGGTCACGCGGGAATAAATCTTTTCCCAGATGCGCGGCACGCCCGCGAAAGTATCGGGCGCGACCTCCTGCAAGTTCTCGAACACCGTCTCGGGGCTTTCCGCGAAATTCACCGTGCAGCCGTTGGCAATGGGCGCATCGACCGAGACGAGCCTTTCGAGCACGTGACAGAGCGGCAGGAAGCACAGCTGATTGTCGGTCTCGTGGAAGTCGAGCATCTGCTCGCCCGCCACAAGCTGATAGACCATGTTGCGGTGCGTGAGGATCGCGCCCTTGGGCGGCCCGGTGGTGCCCGAGGTATAGATCAGCATCCGGGGGTCTTCGGGCTTCACCGCGTCCAATGCCGTCTCGAACCGGTTCGGGTCGGCGGCCTTGCCCCCCATCTCGATCAATTCGTCGAGGAACATGACCTTGTCGTTTCGGAACGTCGCAAGCCCCTCGCGGTCGAACACGATGACATGCTCGATCCCCGGCATGTCCCCGCGCGCCTGAAGCCATTTGTCCAGTTGCTCGTCATTCTCGACGAAAAGCACCCGCGCCCCGCTGTCGTTCGACAGATAGGCAAGCTGGCCCGCGCTGTCGGTCGTGTAGACCCCGGACGGGATCGCACCGATCGCGGCGGCGGCGATGTCGCAATAGATCCACTCCCGCCGGTCCTCGGACAGGATCAGCACCGGCTCGCCCTTCTGCACGCCAAGGTCCATGAGCGCGAGGCCGATCTTCTTCGTGGTCTCGTAATAGTCGCGCCACGAATAGCTTTTCCAGATGCCCAGTTCTTTCTCGCGGTGGCAGGTCCGGTCACCATACTTCGCGCAGCGGTCCGCCCAGAGCTTGACGATGGTGTCGAAGCCCTCGAATGCGATGGGGTCGCCCGTCTTGATCCGGCTCATCTCCATGTCTTGCGCCTCTTCCAGCGTTTCTGCCCGCGCTCGGTTTCCTCGGTGCGCCCGAGGTAGAATTCCTGAATGTCGTCCGAGGCCTTGAGCTGTTCGCACGGCCCGGTCATCACGATCCGACCCATCTCCAGGACATAGCCCCGATGCGCGGTTTCCAGTGCGATATGCGCGTTCTGTTCGACGAGGAGCATGGTCACGCCCTCCTCGGCATTGAGCCGCGCGATGATCCCGAAAATCTCCTGCGTGAGAAGCGGCGAGAGGCCAAGCGACGGCTCGTCCAGCATCATGAGCTTGGGTTCGGCCATGAGGCCCCGACCGATGGCGAGCATCTGTTGCTGCCCGCCGGACAGGAACCCCGCGGCCTGACGCCTGCGCTCCTTGAGGATTGGGAAATAGGTGTAGACGAGGTCGAGATCGTTCGACAGATCGCCCCGGCGGGTGAACGCGCCGAGTTTCAAGTTCTCTTCGATGGAGAGATAGGGGAACACCTCGCGCCCCTCGGGGACGAGGCTGATGCCCTTGGACACCACGCGGTCGGGGTCGAGCCCGGCGATGGCGTCGCCCATGAAGGTGATCTGACCTTTTTCGGGGTCCATCAGCCCCGCGATGGTCTTCATCAGCGTGGTTTTCCCGGCCCCGTTGGCGCCGAGGATCGTGACGATCTCGCCCTGCTCGACGTCGATGGAGACCCCGCGCAGGGCCATGATCGCGCCGTAGAAGGTTTCGAGGTTGCGGACGGACAGAACGGTCATGCCGCATCCCCCACGGCCGTGCCCAGATAGGCGGCCTGCACGTCCGGGTGCGCCTGCACCTCCTGCGGCGTGCCCATCGCCAATGGTTTGCCGTTGGCCACGGCCAGCACCCGGTCGGACACCTGATTGACGAGGCTCATGTCGTGCTCGACCATCAGAACCGTCAGCCCCATGTCCCGGCGCATGTCCTCGATCCAATACGCCACGTCCTGCGTTTCCTCGACCGACAGACCGCTTGCAGGTTCATCCAGCAGGATCAGCTTCGGCCCCAAGGCCAGCGCCCGCCCGATCTCGACCACCTTGCGCACGCCGTAAGGAAGCCCGGCGATCATCTTGTTCCGGTAGGCTTCGAGTTCGAGAAACTCGATCACCTCTTCGACCCGATGGCGATGCTCACGCTCCTCGCGCCGGACCTTGGGCAGAAACAGGATGTCCTGCACGAAGTTGGTCGACTTGTGCGTGTGCCGGCCCATGAGCAGGTTCGCCAGCACCGTCGAGTGATCGAAAAGCTCGATGTTCTGGAACGTGCGCGCGATGCCAAGCTGCGCGATATCATGCGCCTTGAGCCCAGTGATGTCCTGCCCGTCGAAGCGGATGGTGCCGCGCGTGGGTTCGTAGATGCGCGAGATCAGGTTGAAGATCGTGGACTTCCCTGCCCCGTTCGGGCCGATGATCGCGAAGACCTCGCCGGGATCGACCGAAAAGGACACGCCGTCCACCGCCTTCACGCCGCCGAAGTGAACGGCCAGATCGTTGACGTCGAGCAGGCTCATTTCATCCGCTCCGTTTTCAGATAGCTCTTCTGGCGGCGGAACATGTCACGCCGGGCGAGCGGGAAGATCTCGAACCAGACCCGGATCTTGAGCCAGCGGCCATAAAGCCCGGTCGGCTCGAAGATGATGAACAGGATCAGGATCACCGCGAAGATCATCGTGTCGAGGCCGGGAACCGACCCCAGGTCGATGCCGAAATTCGCGTTCAACCCGTCGCGCGCGATGGCGATGGCCTGCGGCACGGCGGTGATGAGGATCGCGCCGAGGAACGCCCCCTGAATGAAGCCAAGGCCGCCGATGGTCACCACGAGCAGCAGGTTGATCGAGATGAAGATCGAGAAAAGCTCGTAGTTATAGAACCCGATGTAGTGCCCCATCAGCGCACCCGCCAAGCCCGTCACGCCGGTCGACAGTCCGAAGGCCAGCGACTTGGTCCGCGTGACGTTGATCCCCAGCGCCCGCGCGCTGACTTCGCTGTCCCTCACGGCAAGGAAGGATCGGCCGGTCGGGCTGCGCATGAGGTTCGCATACCCCCAAGCGACCAGCGCGACGACACCGAGGATCAACCAGTAGAAGTTCTGAAGCGCGCCGTAGCGGTCAAAACTGATCCCGAAAATCTGGATGGAGGGCGCCATGATCCCGCCGACGCCGCCGGTGATCGGCTCCAGCATGATGACCATCTCTTCGACGATCACGAAAACCGCGAGGGTGGCGATGGCAAGATAGATGCCCGACATGCGCACCGCCGGAATGGCGATGATCGCACCGAAGATACCGGTGATGAGGCCCGCAATCGGGAAACTCAGCAGAAACGGCAGGCCCGCGTTCATCAGCGCCGAGTCGGCATAGGCCCCGATGGCAAGGAAAGCGGCGTGGCCGAGGCTCACCTGCCCCGTATGTCCCACGGCGACCATCAGGCCCATGCCCGCCAGCGCCCAGATCAGGGTGTTGGTCGCCTCGGCCAGATAGTATTCGCCCACGAGAAACGGCAGCACGATCATGATCCCCGCCAGAACCGCGATCTTGGCGCGGCTCCAGCCATGTTCGTGCAGGTCGATGTCGCGGTCGTAGCTTTTCTTGAACACGATGCGCATGGATCAGACCTTTTTCATCTGGATCTGCGCGAACAGCCCGCCGGGGCGCGTGACCAGCACGACGAGCATGATGATGTAGGGCGACATCTTGGCCAGTTCACCGGGCGCATAGCGCCCCGCGATGGGTTCGACGACCCCGATGATCAGCCCGCCCAGAAGCGCGCCGGGCAGCGAGCCGAGGCCGCCGATGACCGCCGCCGCGAAGGCCTTGATGCCCAAGAGCCCGATGTTCGGGTCGATCGCGCCCTTGGTGGCGTAAAGCACGCCCGCCACGGTCGCGACAACGCCGGAGAGCCCCCAGATCAGGCTGTTCACCCGCATCACCGGCACGCCGACGATATAGGCCGCCATCTGGTTCTGGCTTGCCGCCTGCGCCGCCAATCCGATTTTGGTGAAAGCGAAGAACGCCCAGAGCGCGAGCGTCAGCGCGATGGTCACACCGATGGTCACGAGGTCGGCAAGGCCCACGACGATCCCGCCGGGGTAGAGGTTGCGCCCGGCGAAGGGCGTTTCCAGCACCAATGGCGAGTAGCCCCAGATCGACCCGGCGACGAAGCGGAACACGAAGCCCATGGCGATGGTCAGGATGACGAGCGCGAATTGCGGCTGGCCGAAGATGCGGCGCACCACAACCCGCTCGACCCCGTAGCCGACGCCGAACATGACGACCATGGCCAGGATCATGGCGACCCCGAAGGGCAGCCCCATCTGATCCGAGTTGCCGAACCCAAGCGCCACGAAGGCGCCCAGCATCATCATGTCGCCTTGGGCGAAGTTCACGCCTTCGCTGGCCTTGTAGATGAGCACGAAACCGAGGGCGACGAGGCCGTAGATACAGCCGTTTGCCAACCCTCCGATAATAAGCTGCAAAAGCTCCATCAGCGAAGCCCGGACGCAATCGCGCCCCTCATGCAGTCCTTCATGGCCGTCTCCTCCCATCGGCAATGAACGCTGTTGACACGATTTAAACACTCGTGTTCAATTTCAGTCAACAACGTTTTTTCGAGGGACCGCCGGAAAAATGAACACCGCCACGCTGCGCATTCATCAGGCCGCCATGCGGATCTTCGCCGTGGAAGGCGGAACCACTGTGGCCGTGAGCGATCTGGCCCGCGAAGCAGGTCTGTCGCGCGGTACGATCTACAATAACCTCGATGACCCGCAGAGCCTGTTCACATCGGTGTGTGAGACCGTGGCCGCCGAATTCCGCGACTCGATCAAGGCCGCGACGGACCACATGGACGACCCGGCCGAGAAGGTGTCGGCCTCGATTCGCCTTTGCGTGCGCCGGGTCCACGACGACCCGCATTGGGGCCGCTTCATCGCGCGATACGCGATGATGGAGCCGAGCCTTGGCAGCTTCTGGGCCGAAATGCCCGCCGAAGAGTTGCGGCGCGGCCTGATTTCGGGCCGATTCACCTTTCACCGCGATCAGGTCGCCTCGATCACCGCCACGGCGGGGGGCGCGACATTCGGCGCGATGAGCCTTGTCCTCGACGGGCGACGGACCTGGCGACAGGCCGGTTCCGACACCGCCGAGGTCATACTACGTGGCGTCGGTATTGACCGGGCCGAAGCAAGAGACATCACTCAAACGGAACTGGACCCCCTGCCCCGACTGGCCGTGTTCGACGCGGCCTGAACCGGGCGGGATACTGGGAGGAGAGACCTATGGCTGAAACGGCCTATATCTACGATGCGATTCGCACGCCGCGCTCCAAGGGCAAGGCGGACGGCACTTTGCATGAGGTGAAGCCCATTCACCTCGTCACCACGCTTCTGAACGAGATGACGGCGCGCCACGACTTCGACACCGGGCTGGTGGACGACGTGATGCTGGGCTGCGTGGCCCCGGTCATGGAACAGGGCGCGGTGCTGCCCAAGATCGCGCTGCAAAAAGCGGGCTGGGACGAGAAAGTTCCGGGCGCGCAGCTCAACCGTTTCTGTGCGAGCGGTTTGGACACGTTCAACACGGCGGCGGCGAAAGTCGCCTCGGGCTGGGAAGACCTCGTTTGTGCGGGCGGGTTCGAATCGATGTCCCGCGTCCCGATGGGGGCGGACGGCGGCCCGTTTGCCGAAGACCCGGAAACCGCACTCGACACCGGGTTCGTGCCGCAGGGCATCGGGGCCGACCTGATCGCTACCATCGAAGGGTGGAGCCGCGACGACGTGGACGCCTTCGCGCTGGAAAGCCAGAAGCGCGCGGCGCACGCCCGCGACAGCGGCTGGTTCGACCGCTCGGTCGTGCCGGTACGCGACGAGAACGGGCTGATCGTGCTTGAAAAGGACGACTTCATCAAACCCGACACCGACATGCAGAAGCTGGGCAGCCTGCGCGCCTCGTTCGAGGGGCCGGGCAAGATGGGCTTCGACGCCGTGGCGCTTGCGAAATACCCCGAGGTCGAGCGCATCAACCACGTCCACACCCCTGGCAACTCGTCGGGCATCGTGGACGGTGCTTCTCTGGTGATGGTCGGGAACGAGAAGATCGGCAAGGATATCGGGCTGGACCCGCGCGGCCGCGTGCTGGCCATCGCCCTGACGGCGACCGACCCGACCATCATGCTCACCGGCCCCGGCCCCGCGTCGAAAAAGGCGCTCGCCAAGGCGGGGCTGACTATGGACGACATCGACCTTGTTGAGATCAACGAAGCCTTCGCCTCGGTCGCCCTGCGCCTGCAACGCGACCTCGACGTGCCGGACGAAAAGCTGAACGTCGTCGGCGGGGCCATCGCCATGGGTCACCCGTTGGGGGCGACCGGCGGCTGCCTTGTCTCGACCATGCTGGACGAGCTGGAACGGCGGAACCTGAAGCGCGCGCTCATCACCATGTGCGTGGGCGGCGGCATGGGCATCGCGTCCATCATCGAACGGCTCTGAGGGGGGAAAGACATGGAAGATTTCATCTACGAGAAAGACGCCGACGGTATCGTCACCGTGACGATGGACATGCAAGGTCAGGGCGCGAACACGATGAACGCGCGGTTCGAGCCGGGGATGCGCGACCTCTGCGACAAGCTGGAGGCCGAAGAGGGTCTGACCGGCGTGGTTTTCGCCAGCGCCAAATCCACCTTCTTCGCGGGCGGCGACCTCAAGGACATTCTGGCGACGATGGAAGCGGGCCAGCGTGAATTCGAGTTGATCGAGAACTCCAAGGCCACGTATCGGCGGCTTGAAAAGCTTCCGGTCCCGGTCGTGGCCGCGATCAACGGGGCCGCGCTTGGCGGCGGGTATGAGCTGTGCCTGTCGTGCAATCACCGCGTCGTGGTGGACGATCCCAAGGCCATCGTCGGTCTGCCCGAGGTGACCCTTGGCCTCCTGCCCGGCGCAGGCGGCGTCGTCCGCATGACCGCCAAGCTGGGGCTGGAAACCGCCCTGCCGCTGCTGCTGGAGGGCCGTCAGGTCAAACCGCAAGAGGCGCTCAAGATCGGCATGGTGGACGAAATCGTCGCGACCCGTGACGACTTGATCCCGGCTGCGAAGGCGTGGATCAAGGCCAACCCCGACAGCCATACCCAGCCGTGGGACCAAAAGGGCTTTCGCTATCCCGGCGGCGACGCGCTGCACCCGCGCATCCGTCAGACCATGATCGGCGCGTCGGCCATGCTGTACCAAAAGACACGTGGGTTGCTGCCTGCGCCCGAAAAGATCCTCGATGTGGCCGTGACCTCGATGAAGATGAACTTCGACGCGGCGCTTCGGATGGAGACGCGTCGGTTCATCGGGCTGATGGCGTCGAAGGAATCCAAAGCGGCGATCAGCACCTTCTTCTTCGGCATGAACGCGATCAAGTCGGGCAAGGTCCGCCCCGAGGGGGATCGTTGGAAAGCGACATCCGCCGCCGTATTGGGCGCGGGCATGATGGGGTCCGGTATCGCCTATGCCCATGCCAAACGCGGGCTGAAGACCCGTTTGAAAGATACCGAATTGGCCAGTGCCGAAAAGGGCAAGGGCTATTCCGAGAAGCTCTGCGACAAGGCCATCGGACGTGGGCGTATGGACGAAGACGCAAAAAACGCGCTTCTTTCACGAATCGAACCGGCGACCGAGAACGCCGCCCCCGGCAGCGTGGACATCATCATCGAAGCGGTGTTCGAAGACATCGACCTCAAGGACAAGGTGATCGCGGACACCTGGCCGATGCTGTCGGCGGATGGGATCTACGGCTCGAACACCTCGACCCTGCCGATCTCGATCCTCGCCGAAAGCTGCCCCGAGCCCGAGCGGTTCATCGGCCTCCACTTCTTCTCGCCCGTCGACAAGATGA
The DNA here is from genome assembly GCF_005871115.1 of Maritimibacter alexandrii. Classification (NCBI taxonomy): domain Bacteria; kingdom Pseudomonadati; phylum Pseudomonadota; class Alphaproteobacteria; order Rhodobacterales; family Roseobacteraceae; genus Maritimibacter; species Maritimibacter alexandrii. The sequence goes on along the minus strand of NZ_SWKQ01000011.1, from coordinate 477,017 downwards.
AGGTGGTCGAGATCATCATGGGCGAAAAGACCTCGCAGGACACGCTGCGCAAGGCCTATGACTACGTCCAGCAGATCGGCTACATGCCCATCGTCGTGAACGACAGCCGCGGGTTCTTCACGTCCCGCGTGTTCGGCACCTTCATGGACGAGGGCTGCCAGCTCCTCGTGGACGGGATGAAACCGTCCGCCATCGAACGCGCCGCATGGCTCGCCGGTATGCCGGTCGGCCCGCTTCAGGTGTTCGACGAGGTGTCGCTGATCCTGAGCCAGAAGGTGCGCAAGACACATGAGGCGCTGGACAAGCGGCTGGGGGTCGAAAGCAACTTCGGCCACCACAACACCGCCACCACCGCCGTCACCGATCCGATGATCGAGATGGGGCGCGGCGGGCGTCAGTACGGCGGCGGGTTCTACGACTACGACGGCGAGGGCAATCGCACGCTGTGGGACGGTCTGGGCCAGTTCGCCAAGGGCAACGCCGACATCCCCGTCGAAGACGCCATCGACCGCATCCTTTACCGTCAGGCCATCGAAACCCTGCGCTGCCTCGACGAACGCGTGCTGATGACCGAAGTCGAGGCGAACCTCGGCGGGATCATGGCCATCGGCTTCCCGCATCACACGGGCGGCGCGATCCAGTTCATCAAGGGCGAAGGGATCGACAGGTTCAAGGCGCGGGCCAAAGAACTCGCAGACAAATACGGCGACCGCTTCGCCGTGCCCGATGCCATGTACGACCGCCTGCGCGAGACCGAGGCCAAGGCGGCATGAGCGGACCCCTCAAAGGTCTGAGCGTCGTCGAAATGCAAGGGCTTGGCCCCGCCCCGCTGGCGGGCCAGTTCCTTGCCGACCTCGGCGCGGAGGTGGTGCTCGTCACCCGCAAATCCGGCCCCGTCGACAAGACCGACATCAACAACCGGGGCAAACGCTCGGTCGCGCTGAACCTCAAGGCGCCCGAAGGGGTTGCGGCGGCGCTTGCGCTGATCGAAGCGGCGGACGTGCTGATTGAAGGCTTCCGCCCCGGCGTGATGGAGCGCATGGGACTGGGGCCCGAGGCATGTCACGCGGTGAACCCCAAGCTCGTCTTTGCCCGCATGACCGGCTGGGGTCAGGACGGTCCGCTCGCCATGACGGCGGGGCACGACATCAACTATCTGGGTCTGACCGGCTTCCTCCACGCGACCGGCGAGGCCGACCGCAGCCCGCCCCCGCCCCTCAACATCGGGGCGGATTACGGCGGCGGGACCATGTTCCTTCTGTTCGGGATCATGGCCGCGCTTTACGAACGCCAGACCTCGGGCAAGGGTCAGGTGGTGGACGCCGCGATGGTCGACGGGGCGAGCGCGATGATGGCGCTGATCCACACGTTCATCGCGCGCGGTCACTGGAGCGAGGAGCGTCAGGCCAACCTCTTGGACGGCGGCGCGCCGTTCTACCGGACCTATGAATGCGCGGACGGCAAGTTCATGGCCGTCGGGCCGCTCGAACCTCAGTTCCATGCGGAGCTGGTCAGGCTTGCCGGGCTGCCCGAGGATCACCTCGCCACGCAGATGTCGGCCAAAGACTGGCCCGACCGGCGCGACGCCTATGCCGGGGTGTTCAGACAGAAAACGCGCGACGAATGGGCCGCGATCTTCGACGGCTCCGACGCCTGCGTGACACCCGTGATGACGTGGTCCGAGGCCCCGATGCATCCCCACATGGCCGCGCGCGGCACCTTCACCGAAGTCGGCGGCGTGACGCAGGCGGCGCCCGCCCCACGCTTCAGCCGCTCGACGCCCGACAACGTGGCCGCGCCCCCGGCCCCCGGCTCGGACACCGACGCGGTGTTGCGCGGGCTGGGCTATGACGACGCCGAAATCGCGCGCCTACGCGACGCAGGCGTTCTGACCTGAGAGGACCAGATGACCGAACCGATCCTGTATGAGACCGACGGGCCCATCGCCCGCATCACCTTCAACCGTCCCGACGCCTTCAATGCGATGGACCCCGGACTGCGCGCCGGGTTCCGCGAAGCGATCCTCAAAGTGCACGAAGACGACGCGGTGCGCGCGATCATCGTGTCGGGCAACGGACGCGGCTTCTGCTCCGGCACCGACCTGAAAGAAGGGCTGTCGCGCCACACGGGCATGTTCCTCGAACAGGAATACCGTCCGATCCTCGCCATGATCGCCACCTCGCCAAAGATCTGGATTTCGCAGGTCCACGGCTCGGCAGCAGGGATCGGCGCGGCGGTCGCGATGAACTGCGACATGATGGTGATGGCGGAAAGCGCCAACATCTACATGGCCTTCGCCGCGATCAACCTGATCCCGGATGGCGGCAATACGTGGCTTTTGCACCGGGGCCTTGGCTACAAGCGCGCGCTTCAGGCGATCCTCGAAGGGCGCAAGATCCCCGCAGGCGAAGCGGTCGAACTGGGCCTCGCCAACGCGGTGCACCCGGACGACGATCTGGCGGCTGAGACCACGGCGCTCGCCACCCGCATCGCCGCCGGTCCGCCGCTGGCCACCGCCGCCGCGAAACGGCTTCTGAGGTCGATGGACGGCATGTCCTATGCCGACGCCATCGGGGCCGAGGCGACCGAGCAGACGGCCCTCGCCGCCGCCGCCGACACGCGCGAGGGCGTCGCGGCATTCTTCGAGAAACGCAAACCGAACTTCACAGGCACCTGACATGACCCTTCCCGCGATCTTCGACACCATGCGCCTGCCCCTGATCGGCGCGCCCATGTTCATCTGTTCCGGCCCCGAACTGGTCATCGCCCAGTGCAAGGCGGGGATCGTCGGCACCTTTCCGGCGCTCAATGCCCGTGAAAAGGACGGGGAACCGATCCAGCTCGAGGAATGGCTCACGCGGATCAAGACGGAACTGGCCGATTATGACGCGGTCCACCCCGATACGCCTTCGGCACCCTTCGGCGTGAACCTGATCGCGCATCGGACGAACGAGCGGCTGCAACGGGACGTGGAGATCCTGATGAAGCACGAGGTGCCGATCTGGATCACCTCGCTCGGCGCACGACCCGAGATCAACGAAGCCGCGCATTCGGTCGGCGCGGTCGTGCTGCACGACGTCATCAACGTGAAATTCGCCCACAAGGCCATCGAGAAAGGGGCCGACGGCCTGATCGCCGTGGCGGCGGGCGCAGGGGGTCATGCGGGCACATGGTCGCCCTTCGCGCTGGTGCAGGAAATCCGCGAATGGTTCGACGGGCCGCTTTTTCTATCGGGTGCACAGGCGACCGGCGACGCTGTGCTCGCAGCCCTCGCGATGGGGGCGGACGGCGGATACGCGGGCTCCATGTTCATCGCGACCGAAGAGGCGAACGCCCCGCACGGCTACAAGCAGATGATCTGCGACAGCGGGGCCGAAGACATCCTGTACACCGACCACTTCACCGGGGTGAACGGCAACTACCTGATCCCGTCGATCACGGCCGCGGGGATGGACCCGACGGCGCTTGGCGGCGAGAAAGGCGACGTCTCCAAGGTCGCGGCAGGCGAGAAATCAAAGGCCTGGCGCGATATCTGGGGCGCCGGTCAGGGGATCGGCGCGATCCGCGACGTGCCGCCCGCCGCCCAGGTCGTCGCACGTCTGGAACGGGAGTTCGTGGCAGCCAAGGCGCGGCTCGACGGGTTGGTCAAACCGGCGTAGGGCGCGACGGCGCGGCGTGCTCAGTCGCGGTGCGCCTGAACATAGTCCACGAGCGCGCGGGTCGAGGCGTCCTTCGACCCGGCGTCCTCCTCCCCGGCCAGAACCGGGGCCAGCGCGACCGCCAGTTCCTTGCCCAGTTCCACGCCCCACTGGTCGTAGGAATTGATGCCGAGGATCACGCCCTCGACGAACACGCGGTGTTCGTAGAGCGCGATGATCCGGCCCAGCACACGCGGCGTCAGAAGCGGGTAGATCAGCGTCGTCGAGGGGCGATTGCCGGGGAACACCCGGTGGCGCGCCTGACGCTCCTGCTCGGCCCCGGACAGGCCCTTTTCGGCCATCAGTTCCATAGCCACGTCCAGCGACCGGCCCTGCATCAACGCCTCGGACTGGGCAAGGCAGTTGGCGACGAGCAGCGCGTGCTGATGCGCAAGCTCCGGCTCGTGCCCTCTGGCCGCGACAAGAAATTCGCACGGCACCACCTCGGTCCCCTGATGGATGAGCTGATAGAACGCATGCTGACCATTCGTCCCCGGCTCGCCCCAGACCACGGGGCCCGAGACCACCTCAAGCCCTGTGCCATCCATCGCGACCGACTTCCCGTTGCTCTCCATCTCAAGCTGCTGGAGATAGGCCGGAAGGCGGGAAAGCCGCTGGTCGTACGGCAGAACCGCCCGTGTCGGATAGCCACAGACCTGACGATGCCAGATGCCCACGAGAGCGAGCATGAGCGGCAGGTTGTCCGCCCCCTCGGCTTCGCGGAAATGCAGGTCCATGTCGTGTCCGCCGGCAAGGAATTCACGGAACCGTTTGGCCCCCACGGCGATCATCAGGCCAAGGCCCACGGGCCCCCAGATCGAATACCGCCCGCCGACCCAATCCTCGAACCCGAAGACGCGCGAGGGGTCGATGCCCCATTTCGTCGTCTTGTCCACAGCCGAAGACAGCGCCGCCAGATGACGGCCCACCGCCTGCTCGCCGATCGCGCGTTTCAGCCAGCTTCGCGCGGTTTCGGCGTTGGTCATGGTTTCGATGGTGGTGAAGGTCTTCGAGGCGACGATCACCAGCGTCGTGTCCGGGTCGAGATCGGCAAGCGTGTCGTGAATATGCGCGCCATCCACGTTCGACACGTAATGCACGCGCGGCCCGTCGTGATACGGGGCAAGCGCCAGCGTGGCCATCGCGGGGCCAAGGTCGGAGCCGCCGATCCCGATGTTCACGATATCGGTGAAGCGCCCACCGTTCACCGGCCGCACCTTGCCGGTGCGCAGACCCTCGGCGAATTCCTCCATCCGGTCGAGCGTGTCGTGCACGCCCGGCAGGACTTCGACCCCGTCGACGGTCGCACCGTGCGGGCCGGGATCGCGCAGAGCGGTGTGGAGCACCGCCCGCCCCTCGGTCTCGTTGATCTTCTCGCCCGCGAACATCGCCTCGCGCCGGTGCGCGACACCCGCCTCATCGGCCAGCGTGAGCAGCAGATCGCGGGCTTCGGCGTCGATGGTGGTCTTGGAATAGTCGAACAGCATGTCGTCCATGCGGACGGAAAAGCCGGAGGCGCGCGCCGGATCCTGCAACAGATCCGCGATCGTCACGCTTCCCTGCATCGCGCGATGCGATTTCAGCGATGTCCAGGACATTCCCCACCTCATGTGTCCGCCGTCCGCCCGTTCGGTCCGGCTGGTTATGGTTGCCTCATCCTCGGCAGGCTAACGCCTATTCCGCCCAGTGAACAACCATCCCTTTGAGCACGGATTTGACGGGTGCCGCCATCACATCCTTGGTTTTCGACGCTTTTTCAAGCGCCTCGCGCTTGGCCGCGCCGGTGATGACGAGGTGTTTCGACATTGCACCATTCAAGACCCGCGCCGTCAGCGTCATCCGTGGTTCGGGCGCCCCGTCGGCACGCATGGGCAACACGGCGGGCGCTTTGGGGGAAAGCCCCTCCGCCAGCCGGTCGGCACCGGGAAACAGGCTCGCCGTATGCATGTCGGCCCCCATGCCGAGCAGCACGACGGAAAGCGGCAGCGCCGCCTCGACCCCGGCCGACAACCTGTCGAGCGAGTCCTCGGGGGTCGCGGTCTCGCCGTATAGGGGGATCAGATGGGCTGCGGCGGCCTGATCGCGAAACAGCCGGTCATGCAGAAGCCGCGTGTTCGAGCGGTCGCTGCCCATCGGCACCCAACGCTCGTCCGTCAGCATCACATCGACCCGGTCCCAGTCGAGATGCAGGGCCGAAAGCGTGTCGAAGATCGGCCCCGGCGTGGTGCCCCCCGGCACGGCGAGCGAGGCGCGATCCTCATGCGCCAAGGTGCCCCGCAGTTCCGATGCGATTCGGTCCGCGAGGTCCATCATCATCAACTCGCGGTCCGGGTATTCCTTGAGTTCATAAGTCATGCGCGCAGCTCCCGCCATCGTCGTCCGTCGCGGTGCATGAGGATGAGGGCTTCTTCCGGCCCTGTCGACCCCGGCTCATAAGGAAACGGACGGTCTTCGCGTTCCGTCCAGCCGTCGATGATCGGGTCGGTCCAGGCCCAGGCCGCTTCCACCTCGTCCCCGCGCATGAACAGCGTCTGGTTGCCCCGGATCACGTCCATGATGAGGCGTTCATAGGCGTCGGGCACATCCGCCGCCTCTTCGCCCAGCGCCTCGGCGAAGGTCATGTCGAGCGGCACGTCGATCAGCCGCATCCCCCCCGGCCCCGGTTCCTTGATGGTCACGGTCAGATCCATGCCCTCGTTCGGCTGAAGCCGGATCGTCAGTTCGTTGGCGCTTTGGCCGGTATCCTCTTCGAAGATCGAATGCGGCGGCTCCTTGAAGCGCACGACGATCTCGGACACACGCGCTTTCATCTTCTTGCCGGTGCGCAGGTAGAACGGCGTGCCGTTCCAGCGCCAGTTCGCGATCCTGATCTTCATCGCGACATAGCTTTCGGTCAGCGACTCCGGGTTCTCGACGTCCTTCAGGTAGCTTTCGCTTTTGGATTTGTATTGCCCGCGCACGATTTCGGAGTGCTCCACCGGCTCCAGCGCCCGGATCACCTTGAGCTTCTCGTCGCGCACGGCGTCGGGATCGTATTTCGACGGCGGCTCCATCGCGGTCAGACACAGAAGTTGCATCAGGTGGTTCTGCACCATGTCCCGCATGGCGCCGGAGCGGTCGTAATATTCGCCGCGCCCGCCGACCCCCACGGTTTCGGCCACGGTGATCTGGATATGGTCGACGTATTGCGCGTTCCACAGCGGCTCGAACAGCATGTTGCCGAAGCGCACCGCCATCAAGTTCTGCACCGTCTCTTTTCCAAGGTAGTGGTCGATGCGGTAGATCTGCGTCTCGTCGAAATGCTCGGCCAACGTGGCGTTGAGCGCCCGGGCCGACTCCCGGTCGTGACCGAAGGGTTTTTCGACCACGATCCGCGCGGCATCGTCGGCGATCTTGTATTTGTGCAGGCGTTCGGCAATGGCACCGAAAAGGCTCGGTCCCACGGAAAAGTAATAGGCCTTGACCACGTCGGCGCGCATCGTCTTGGCCAGATCTTTCCACCCGTCGGTCCCGGTGGCATCGACCGCGACATAGGACAGCTTCTCAAGAAACGCCGATACCATCTTGGGATCGTTGCGTTTTCCGGAAAACTCCTTGATCGCGTCGCGCACGAAATCGCGATACCCGGCTTCGTCCATTTCGGAGCGCGCCGCGCCGATGATCCGCGCCTCGTCCGGCATCTGACCATCGAAGAACCGGCGATAGAGCCCCGGCAATATCTTGCGGCGGGCAAGATCGCCGGTGCCGCCGAAAATGACGAGGTCGAAAGGGTCGACCGGAATGACGCGCGATACCATCTGTGTCTCCGTTCCGGTCCGTCGGCCCCGCCGCAGACCCGATTGTTAGCGCTAACCCAACTGCGCCCGGTTGATAGCCTCCCTATGGCGGCGAGTCTAGCACTGTTGGCACACATCACAACTGCGTCACGCGCTGCGCCTGCGACCTTTTTCTTTCACACGCGATAGTTTAGCCAAAATGAAAGGAAAGGTATCGGAATGGATCAACGCGTGCCGCTTGCCAATCAGGGCAAGTTCGAAGACCCCAAGGTGACGGCGGACGGCAGCCCGCGGGCCACTGTGGCGCTGACCCATCCCGAAACGCTGTGGTTCAACACCGGAACGCTGTGCAACATCACCTGCGAGGGCTGCTACATCGAAAGCTCGCCCACCAACGATGCGCTGGCCTATATGACCCGGGGCGAGGTCGCGGGATACCTCGACCAGATCAAGGCGCGTGGATGGCCGGTGACCGAGATCGGTTTCACCGGCGGCGAGCCGTTCATGAACCCCGATTTCCCCGCCATGATGCGCGATGCCCTGTCGGCGGGCTACGAGGTGCTGGTGCTGACCAACGCGATGGCCCCGATGATGCGGCCCCTCGTGCGCACGAAACTCGCCCAGCTTCTCAAGGGGTTCGCAGGCCGGATCACCCTGCGGGTGTCGATGGATCACTGGACCGCCGAGGGCCATGACGCGGTGCGCGGCAAGGGCAGCTTCGCCGCGACGCTCAAGGGGCTCGACTGGCTGCGCGACGAGGGCGCGAAAATCGCGATTGCGGGCCGCGCACGCTGGCAGGAAAGCGAAGCCGAGGCGCGCGCTGGCTACGGCGCCCTGTTTGCCGAACACGGATACCCGGTGGATGCCGAGAACCCCGGCCAGCTCGTCATTTTCCCGGAAATGGACGTGACGGTCGAAGTGCCGGAAATCACCACGGCCTGCTGGGGCATCCTCGACAAGTCGCCGCGCGACGTCATGTGCGCCTCGTCCCGCATGGTGGTGAAACGCAAAGGGCAGCACCCATCGGTCGTGTCCTGCACGCTCCTGCCCTATGAACAGGCCTTCGACCTTGGCCCGACACTGGCGGATGCCGAGCGCCCGGTCGCGTTGAACCATCCCCATTGCGCGAAATTCTGCGTTCTGGGCGGGGCCTCCTGCTCGGCCTGAGCGGCCTTCACCCGATCCTAACCAATCGCTGCTATCCCGACCCGAACCGGTATACTGGGGGTCGTGGCCTTGGCCGACAATGTAACCTGGTCGAGTCTGTTTCTGGGAACATTGCCGGACATGGACTACGACGAACTGTTCGTGGGGATGGAGAATACCTCTCCGCTTCTCACAACGTTCGGCGGCGGGCCGGGGAATTCGCTTTACCAGAACATCGTCACGATCGAGACCGATGCGGGCGCCTTCGACGACGTGGTCAGCACCGATACGCCCTGGACGGGCGACGTGATCCACTACGACCTCGGATCAGGCTTGGCCACCACCAAGATCGACAGTATCGCCAGCCTGAACGGCACCGTGACTTTCAATGACGGGGCGACATGGACCTCGGAACTTCTGGTGGTTCAGGACACCGTCGGAAACGCCTTTTTGCTGGTGCGCGACACCCAGCCGGAACTGGCAAGTCAGGGGATCGAAAGTGTAACCTTCACCTCCGTCAATTCGACCAACTTCGACGGGGTCATTCAACACTCGAAAGACGACCTCGATTTCGTCTGCCTGACCGCGGGCGCGATGGTCGCGACGCCGGATGGCCCGGTGCGCACCGACCGCCTGCGCCGGGGGGACGCGGTTCTGACGCTCGACAGCGGGCCGCAGCCCATCCGCTGGATCGGAAAACGGCGCATTCGGTTCGATCCGCGCCCCCATCCGGGGCAGCCGGTGCAGATCGCCAAAGGCGCCTTCGGTCCGGGCCTGCCGACCCGCGATCTGATCCTGTCCCCCAACCACCGCGTCCTCATGCAGACCGCGCCCTGCCATGCGCTGCACGACCCGCTCGGCGCCCTTGCGCCCGCCAAGGCGCTCACCCATCTGCCGCGCGTCCGCCGCCTGACCGGGCGGCGTGAGATCACCTATTTCAACCTGCTCATGCCCCGGCACGAGGTCATCATCGCGGACGGGATCGCGGTCGAAAGCCTGTTTCCGGGGCCAGAAGCCTTTGCGAGCCTCGATGGCATCGAACGCGCGGACTGGATGCGCATCGGCGCCCTTGGCGGCCGCGTCACCGGAACGCCGCCCGCCCGCCTGATGCTCACGACGGCCGAGACGCGCGCGGCCCTCGCCACAGGTCAGCTGCACCCGCCTGCCACGGCCCCCGTGCCGCTCACGTGGTCCGGCGCGCGCCACCGCCCCCGCGCCCTGCCCGCGCATCTGGCAAAACGGGCCTGATCCCGGCCTTGGCGTGCCCCGAAGCCTCACGCTCAAACGAAAGCGCGCGCCCTAGGGCGCGCACCGTTCGATCCCTCGATCCCTGACCGTCACGCCTCCAGTTCGGCGTCCCAGTACAGGAAATCCATCCAGCTTTCATGCAGGTAGCCGGGCGGGAACTTGCGCCCCATGTTGCGCAACTCCTCGGCCCCCGGCTGGCGCGGCGGCTTGCGCAACGACAGGCCCGACTGATGCAGGTGCTTGGACCCCTTGCGCAGGTTGCATTTGGAACAAGCCGCGACCACGTTTTCCCAACTCGTCACCCCGCCCCGCGCCCGCGGCACCACGTGATCGAAGGTCAGATCGCCCTTCGATCCGCAGTACTGGCAGCGAAACTCGTCCCGCAGAAAAAGATTGAAGCGCGTGAAAGCCACGCGCTTCTGGGGTTTGACGTAATCTTTCAGAACGACGACCGAGGGGATCCTTATCTCCATACTCGGGCTTCGGACCACCTCGTCGTATTCGGCGATGATGTTCACCCGGTCGAGGAAGGCCGCCTTGATCGCCTCCTGCCAGGGCCATAAGGACAGGGGGTAGTAGGAAAGCGGGCGGAAGTCCGCGTTCAACACGAGCGCCGGATGCGACCTCGGGTTGCTGTGTTCTCGTACGAAATGTGTCCTGAAATCGCCGTCCATCGGAGTGACTCCGCCCTCGCCCTGTGCCTCGCTCGCAGGGCGGGGAACCCGCCCCGTCTGTTTCTAATCTAGGACTATATATGGGTCAGAACCTCTGACAAGCCCCACGATCTGGGCGCAGCTTGTCGGACATACGTGTCAGGCTTGTGACGAATCGAACATCCGCGAATGTTCGCTCTACGTTCTCTTCGCTGAGGGCCGTTGAGGACCGCGCGACCACGGAAAACGGTTCCGCTCCACTCGTCGCCCACCGCCTTACGCTAGGTGCCTCCATGCCATCGCGACAAGCCGGACCGAGACGCGCATCGACCGCCAGTGCCCCGCCGATCTCGCGACCTTACTGTCTGAAATAAATAGATTTTTCCAGACACGCTCGGTGCTGGGAGCGCCTTTGCATCCGGCACTCCCGCCCTTTCGTTCATTGACGTCCGCACCAAGGGTCATCCCCGTCTGAGCACCGCGCCTGTGACCGGAGGCTACAGCCGGAACGCACATCACCACACCGCTGGCAGACTTGCGCCGGTCGCCCCGCGAAGCGCGGCATTCCCGTCACGCTCACCCGATCCGAACCTCCCGAATACGCAAGCGATGTGGGCGAAACGGCCCTACCCAGCCGACGGGGCGATTCCCAGCCGATCGGCCATGAAGGACAGCGCGACCGACAGCCCGTCGGGGGCGATCCCGTGCCCGGTGCCCTTCTGGATGTGGCCGTAGACGGCGAAGCCCGAGTCGTTCAGCACCTGACCGGCCTCCTGAAAATGCGCGACCGGCACCATCTCGTCCGCATCGCCATGGACCAGCAAGACGGGCGGACGCACCTTGACGTGCTCGCCGTAGGTCTCGGGCTGAAGGATGCGACCGGAAAAGGCCACGATCCCCGCGATCTCGGTATCGCGCTGCGGGATCACTTTCAGCGACATCATCGTCCCCTGACTGAACCCATAGACGATCAGGCGGTCGGGCGTGATCCCCTCCTGCGCCATCACCATGTCGAGGAAGGCGTCGATATCCTCATGCGCCAGATCCGCCCCGGCCCGCGCGGCCTCTTCCGACGAACCGTCGAGCCACGGGATCGGGAACCACTGGAAACCGAACGGGTTGCCCGCGCATTTCTCGGGCGCGTCGGGCGCATAGAAGGCAGTGTCGGGCATGTGGACGGACAACGGATCGGCCAGTCCCAGAAGATCCGCCCCGTCCGCGCCGTAGCCGTGCAGGAACACGACCACCGATTTCGTCTCGCCCGACTTGGCGGGTCGGCTCTTGTACTGCAACTCGCGTGCCATCAACGCACCCCTTCCCTGTTCTTCGCCACCCGGTAATAGGCCCAGAGCAGCCGGGCCGCAACGCCACGCCACGGCGACCAGTCCCGCGCGATCTCGCGCATCGCCTTTTCGCGCGGGCGCTCCGGCAGGTCGAACAGGATGCGCGCGGCCGCCTGCAAGGCCAGATCCCCGTGCGCGAATACGTCGGCCCGGCCGAGCGAGAACATGGCGTAGATTTCGGCGGTCCAATGCCCGATGCCCGGCACGGCGACCAAGGTCGCGATCACCTCGTCATCCGGCAGATGCGCGAGCGCGTCATAGTCGATCCCCGCCTCGGCCAGCGCACGGGCATAGCGCATCTTGGGGCGCGACAGGCCGACGGCGCGCAGGTCGTCCTCGCTGGCGCGGGCCACAGCCTCGGGCGTCGTCAGCCCCGCAGCTTCGACCCGCGCCCAGATCGCGGCGGCGGAGGCGGTCGAGACCTGCTGGCTCACGATGGCCGACAGAAGCTGGTCGAAGCCCTGCGGTTTGCGCCGAAGCGGCAGGGCCCCGGTCTCGGCCAGCGCCCGCGCGAATCGTGGGTCGCACTCGGCCAGCCATGCCGCCCCTTCGGCCACGTCCTCGGGCCCGTGGATGATCCGCCCGACACTCACAGCCGTTCGATCCAGTCGAACGCGGTTTCGACACTCTTCGCCTTTTCTCCGGGCGGTTGCGGCGGGCGGTCGATCAGCACGACCGGCAGGCCAAGCGTTCGCGCTGCCTCCAGCTTGGCCCAGCCGCCGCGCCCGCCCGCGTTCTTGGTCACGAGCAGATCGACGCCCTCGTCGCGCAGGAACTCCACCTCGTCCTCGACCGAAAACGGTGGCCGCCCACGGCGCCATGCGCCGTTTTCCCACGGAAACGGCCCCTCCGGCGCGTCGATCACCCGGCAGAGCACGCGGGCGGCGGGCAGCGGGCCGATCGCGGCGAGCGACCCCGGCCCCGTGGCGAGGAACACGGTCATGTTCGCGGCGACCTTGGCGACGACCCCTGCTTCGTCCGCCACGAAGGTCCAATCATCCGCCCCGGTCGCCGCCCATCCGGGGCGCAGAACCTGAAGATACGGAACGCCGAGCGCGGCGCAGATCGAGTGCGTGCGAAAGGAAATCCGGTGCGCGAACGGATGCGTCGCGTCGATCACCGCGTCGAAGCCCTCCGCCGCCATGAAATCCTGCTGGCCCTGCCGCCCGCCGAACCCCCCGACCCGAACCTCGCCATCCAGCGGCAAAGGTGCGCGGGTGGCCCCGGCGAGCGAGGCGGTGAGGTCGATCCGCCCGTCACGACCGAGCCTGAGCGCGATCTGGCGCGCCTCATAGGTGCCTGCAAGGAGGAGGATTTTCATCGCGGCGGTCTCGGTCTTTCGTTCGGTGAGGCGGGCGTGCCCCCGGTCGCGGCGACTATAGGCACCAGACCCGACAAGGAAACCCGCCGCTTCTCATCATGCGTCACGGGGTGCATAACGCGCGCATGAGCGACTCGACACCCCTTCCCCCCGGCGATTGGCCCGACATGCAGCCCGGCTGGGTCTGGTTGTGCGGCGCGGGTCCGGGCGATCCGGGTCTGCTGACGCTCCATGCCCTGAATGCGCTCAGGCAGGCCGACGTGATCGTGCATGACGCGCTGGTGGACGACCGCATCCTCGGCTGGGCGGGTCCGGCGGCCGAATTGATCTATGCGGGCAAGCGGGGCGGCAAGCCGTCGGCCAAGCAAAAGGACATTTCGCTGCAACTGGTCGACCTCGCCCGCGCGGGCAAGAAGGTCTTGCGCCTCAAGGGCGGCGATCCCTTTGTCTTCGGGCGCGGCGGCGAGGAAGGGCAGACGCTGGTGCAGCACAACGTGCCGATCCGCATCATTCCCGGCATTTCGGCGGGGATCGGCGGGCTGGCCTACGCCGGCATCCCGGTCACGCATCGCGATGTGAACCAAGCGGTCACCTTCGTCACCGGGCACGACCGCACCGGGAATGCGAGCGGCGTGGACTGGGCCAGCGTCGCCAAAGGGTCGGGCGTCATCGTGATCTACATGGGGATGAAGCACCTCGCCGCTATCGCCGCCGACCTCATCTCCGCCGGACGCGGACCGGAGGAGCCGGTGGCGATCGTCGCGCAGGCCACCCTGCCCGACCAGCAGGTCTTGGAAACCACTCTCGCCACCTGCGCGGCGGATGCGCGGGACAGCGGGATCGGCGCCCCCGCCGTGATCTGCGTGGGCCGCGCGGCGCTTCTGCGGCAGGCGCTCGACTGGCAATCGCTCGCCATGGGTCGCCCGATGCGCAACCTAGACCCGCTCGCCATCGGGCGCCCGGTGGAGGACGGATGAGCGGCAAGGGTCTGATCCTCGCCGCACCGACCTCGGGCAGCGGCAAGACGACCGTGACGCTCGGCATCCTGCGGGCCCTCAGCCAGCGCGGCGTCGCGGTCCGGGGGGCCAAATCCGGCCCGGATTACATCGACCCCCGGTTTCACGATGCCGCCTGCGGGCAGGTGTCGGTCAATCTCGACGCCTGGGCGATGCCGAAACATCAGATTCGATCTCTGGCCAAGGGTGACGGCCTGCTTGTCGTCGAGGGCGCGATGGGTCTGTTCGACGGCGCGCCGCCCGATGGCGACGGGGCAACCGCAGACCTCGCCCGGATCCTCGGATTGCCTGTCGTGCTGGTGGTGAACGCGGCCAGCATGTCGCATTCGGTCGCCGCGCTTGTGCGCGGGTTCGCGAGCCATGACCCCGAGGTCCGCGTCTCGGGTGTGATCCTGAACAACGTCGGCTCCCCCCGGCACGAGGCGATGCTGCGCCGCGCCCTGTCGCCGCTCGGTCTTCCGGTGCTGGGGGCTTTGCCGCGTGATCCGAACCTCGCCCTGCCCGACCGACACCTCGGGTTGGTGCAGGCCGCCGAGCACCCGGACCTGACCGGGTTTCTCGATCGCGCCGCCGACGTGGTGCGCGCGCGCCTCGACTTGGACGCGCTGGTGGCGCTGGCCCGCGACACGGCCACCGCCCCGCCGCGCGCAGCGCCCTCCGCGCCGAAACGCATCGCCATCGCACGCGACGCGGCTTTCAGCTTCGTCTATCCGCACCAACTGGCGGCATGGGACCGCGCAGGCAGCACGATCCTTCCTTTCTCCCCGCTCGCGGACGAGGCGGTGCCGGAGGCGGATTTCGTCTATCTTCCCGGCGGTTACCCCGAATTGCACGCAGCCCGGATCGCATCGAACCAGACCTTCCTCAGCAGTCTGCGCGACGCCGCCAGCACCACCGACATCTACGGCGAATGCGGCGGCTATATGGTGCTGGGCGAAACGCTCACCGACGCGGACGGTGCGGTTCACAGGATGGCCGGGCTTCTGGGCCTCGCCACATCCTTCGCCCAACGCAAGCTTCACCTTGGCTACCGGCGCCTGACGAGCCACTGGTCCGCCCTGCCCGGCACGCATATGGCGCATGAGTTCCATTACGCCACCACGCTCGCCGCCGACGGTGCGCCCCTGTTCGACGCGCAGGATGCCGAGGGGGCCACGCTGCCCGCCATGGGCCTGATCCAAGGGCGCGTCGCCGGGTCGTTCGCCCATATCATCGCATGACCCCTTTTCTGCGGCCCGCAGAACATATAAGCGATCTTGCATGACTGACGCGACCTATTCCCAGACCGACGACCGCAAGGCCAAGCGCAACGTGGCGATCCTCGTCATCGCGCAGGCGCTCCTTGGCGCGCAAATGCCGATGATCTTCACCGTCGGCGGGCTGGCGGGTCAGTCGCTTGCCCCGAACCCCTGTTTCGCGACGCTGGCGATCTCGGCCATCGTGCTGGTGTCGATGCTCTCGGCCAACCCGATGAGCTGGATCATGCAGCGCTTTGGCCGCCGCGCCGGGTTCTGGACCGGCACATTGGGCGGAACAATCGGCGCCGCGATTGCCGCCTATGGCCTGAGTCAGGCGAGCTTCACGCTGTTCATCGTCGGCTCGGCCTTCACCGGCATGTATATGTCCGCGCAAGGTTTTTACCGCTTCGCCGCCGCCGACACGGCATCGGACAGCTTCCGGCCCAAGGCGATCTCATACGTCATGGCGGGCGGCCTCGTCTCGGCGATCATCGGCCCGCAACTGGTCAAGGCCACGGTGGACGTCAGCGTCATTCCCTTCCTCGGGGTCTATGCCGCCATCGTCGCGATCAACGTGGTCGGCTCGCTCCTCTTCCTCGCGCTCGACATCCCGAAACCGCCGGTGCCCAGCCACGATGCCCCGCGCGGACGCACGACGTGGGAGATGCTGACGACCCCGACCATCGCCGTGGCGATCATCGTCGCCATGGTCAGCTATTCGCTCATGAACCTCGTCATGACCTCGACCCCGCTCGCGGTGGTGGGCTGTGGTTTCGAAAGCTCGACCGCCGCCGACGTGGTCTCGGCCCACGTCCTCGCCATGTTCATTCCGTCCTTCTTCACCGGCCACCTGATCGCGCGCTTCGGCGTGCGCAAGATCATGGCGACCGGCCTCGTCATTCTCGCCGCGGCGGGCGTCGTGGGGCTACAGGGCGTGGAACTCGAGAACTTCTTCATCGCGCTCGTGCTTTTGGGCATCGGTTGGAACTTCGGCTTCATCGGCGCGACGACCATGCTCGCGGGCGCGCACCAAGCGCATGAGCGGGGCCGCATTCAGGGCATGAACGACATGATCGTCTTCGGTGGCGTCACGCTCGCCTCGCTGGCCTCCGGCGGTCTCATGAACTGTTCGGGCGGCACGCCGCAGGACGGCTGGACCGCCGTTAACCTTGCCATGGTGCCGTTCCTCGCGCTTGCCGGTGCGGCGCTGATCTGGCTGGTGCTGCGACCGAATGAGGACTGACCCCCCGTTTGGGGGATACGCCCGGACCGGGAGTCGGGACTAAAACCCTCACATCTAACGAGGGATTTATCCATGAATACCAAACCGATGCTGCGCGCTGGCCTGACGCTCTGCGCCGCTTTCGCCCTGTCCGGCTGCCTCAAGGGCACCGGATTGCAGGGGTCTTTGGCCGAAGTCGTCTATAACTCGATCACCGAGGTCGGCGAATTCGAGAACGAGACGACGACCATGCCCACCTCCGGCACGGCCAGCTACACCGGATCGGCGCTGATCCAGATGGCCGACAGCGCGACGGATGCGAACCAGCGCGTCATGGCGGGCGAAGCGACGCTCGACGCGCGCTTCAGCGCGGCTGGCGGAGCGGTCAGCGGAACGCTTCAGAACTTCGTCGGGGCCAAGGACGTGGATATGCAGGCGTTCAACGCGGCGATCTACACCGGCACGGTGGCGGACATCGAAACCCAACTCGCCGATTTCTCGCCGGTCGACGGCACGATCGACGTGACCGCCGACACCTCGACGGGCGAGCGTTTCACCGTCGGATTTTCCGGCACGCTCACGCAGGACGGCGACACGATCGAGGTCGGCGGCACAGGCGCGGGCCAGTTCGTCGGCGCGGATGCGGACGGGGTGAAGGTCTATGGCGGCACCACGCTCAACGGGTTCGGCACGCAATCGACGCTGAGCGAGAACGGCAGCGCGCAGGAAGGCCAGATCTATATCAACGCGACCAAGTAGGCGTCACCATCGCCCGCGCAGGGTCTTCCACAGGAACCGACCCCGCCGGGCGAATTCGCTTTCCGAAAGCCGGCCTTCGATGATCGCATCGGGGTCGGCTTTCGCCCGTTTCAGGATCGCGCCCGCCCGGCTCGCGGCCCGCGCGGCCGGCGTCGCCTTGCCGAAGTCGTGCCCCCTGATCGACCTGAGGTCGGCCAGCGCCACGTCGATCATTTCGGGATAGAACCCGGCGTCGAAGGCCCGCCAGCCGTGGGCCAGCAGCTCCGGCTGCGCCTCGAGCCACGCGGCCAGCCCCTGCACCCGGCCCAACACCCGCGCTTCGGCCTCGTCCGTGCGCCCCAATGCGGCGACCGAGGCGAACATGAGCGACCCGGCGCCCGCGTTGATGTAATCCCACAGGTCGGCAGGGGCGACGAAAGGCTCCCGCGCGATGTCGGCGCGCCGCGCGTCGATCATCGCACGCAGCGGGGCCAGCGGGATCGCGCGGGCATGGATCGCAGCGCCGAGCGGTGCCACCACCTCATGCGCGCGCGGGGTCTTGCCCTGTTCGATCTCGTCCAGCACGTCGCGCCAGAACTGTAGCCGCATTTCCGCGATCAACGGCTCCTGCGTCAGCCACGGGGCACGCGCGATTTCGAGGTTGAAGGCGTAAAGCGGAAACAGCACCTCGCGGTCCGGCACCGGCGCGCTCATCGCGGCCACAAGCCGATCCGGGTCGCCGCGCTCGACGATCTCTGCGCATTCCTGAACGGTCATTCAGCGACCTCGCGGCGCGAAACCTGCCCGATATGAACGACGCCCCCGTTCACGCCGGACGCACACCGTCATCCAGAAGCTTCCAGACCAGCGCATCGAGGAGGGCGGCGAAGCTCGCGTCGACGATGTTCGACGACACGCCCACCGTGGACCACCGCTTTTCGCCATCGGTGAAGTCGATGATGACGCGCGTGACCGCCTCGATCCCGCCTTGGGTGATGCGCACCTTGAAGTCGGTCAGTTTCACCGGCTCGATCGACGCCTGATAAGGGCCGAGGTCCGCCTGCAACGCCAGCCAGATCGCATTGACCGGGCCATCGTCCGACATTTCCTGCGGGTGCTCGTTCTTGAAGAACGAGGTCTTTTCGACCCCGTCCGGATAGCGCACCGTCACCATCGCCTCGGATTCCACGACGATGCGGCCCTTCGCGTTGCGCCGACGCTCGGAAATCACGCGGTAGCGTTCCACGTCGAAGTAATTGGGCAAGGTGCCGAGGATACCGCGCGCCACGAGTTCGAACGACGCTTCCGCGCTGTCATAGGCATAACCCTGATCCTCGCGCTCCTTCACGGCGTCGAGGATTTCGGACAGATGCGGATCGCCCTTTTCAAGCGTGATCCCAACGGCTTGCAGCCGCGCCCTCAGGTTGGATTGACCGGCCTGATTGGACATCGGCACCACGCGCTCGTTGCCCACGAGCGCCGGGTCGATGTGTTCGTAGGTGGTCGGGTCTTTCAGGATCGCGCTGGCATGCAGCCCCGCCTTGTGGACGAAGGCCGATCCGCCCACATAAGGCGCGCTCTTGGTCGGCACACGGTTCAGGATGTCGTCCAACTGCCGCGACACGCGGGTGAGCGAGATCAGCGCCTCCTGCGGCACCCCGATCTCATAGGCCGATTTGTAGGGTTCCTTGAGCATCAGGGTCGGAATGATCGTGATGAGGTTCGCGTTCCCGCAGCGTTCGCCCAGCCCGTTCAAAGTCCCTTGAATTTGGCGCGCGCCTGCATCGACGGCGGCCAGCGAATTGGCGACCGCGTTGCCAGTGTCGTTGTGGGTGTGGATGCCCAGATGATCGCCGGGGATGCCCGCGTCGATCACCGCCCGCGTGATCGCTTCGATTTCTTTCGGGAGCGTCCCGCCGTTGGTGTCGCAGAGCACGACCCAGCGCGCCCCCGCCTCATAGGCCGCCAAGACGCAGGACAACGCATAGTCGGGGTTCGCCTTGTAGCCGTCGAAGAAGTGCTCGGCATCGAACAGCGGCTCGCGGTTCTCGCGTTTCAGATAAGCGACGCTCGCCGAGATGTTTTCGAGGTTCTCCTCCATCGTGATCCCGAGCGCCGTGGTCACGTGGAAATCGTGCGTCTTGCCGACGAGGCAGACGGCGGGCGTATCGGCCTGCATCACCTGCGCCAGAACGTCGTCGTTCTCAGCCGAGCGCCCTGCCCGCTTGGTCATCCCGAAGGCGGTGAAGGTCGCGCGGGTCTGTGGGCGGACGTGAAAGAATTCGCTGTCGGTCGGGTTCGCGCCGGGCCAGCCGCCTTCGATATAGTCGATGCCCAACTCGTCGAGCGACTTGGCGATGGCCATCTTTTCCGGCGTCGAAAACTGCACGCCCTGCGTCTGCTGCCCGTCGCGCAGCGTGGTGTCGAAGAGGTAGAGACGTTCAGTCATGAGCCTGTCCTTTGAACTGACAATCGACGGAAGCGCGTTGTCTGGAAACGGTCGAGCGGCGCACCCGCCCGGAACAGCCGCGCACGCGGCCCGGGCAGCGCACGGCCGCCCCGACGGCCGGGCGCTTCGTTGCCGTAAGCGTGCGGCCTGAGGTTCGATGAGGCGTTGAGATAAACGGGCGACCACGGGCGGCAGATGCGCCCACCCGCGGCCATGCGCTGCCCTCTGTCGGGAAGACCGTTACCATCACAGCCCTTCCAGCTTGGCTCGGTCGAATCCGGCTCCGGGCACAAGTTCTATCCCAGCCTTGGACATGCGCACTTCGACACCCGCCGCAATCAAAGCTGACTTCATCGCGTCCACCTGCGAGAAGTCCTTAGTATCCATCGCCCCGATGCGCAGTTGAGTGAGCTTTGCCTCCAATTCTGAAAGCCTTTCCTGTTCTCCCTCTCGAATAAGATCGAGCATTTCAGTGTCGATAGTTTTCAGCCCCAAGAAGTCGAGACCGCCCAACAGCCCCTCAATGTCTCCAATGTTTGCCAACTTGTGGAGCACAGAAATCGCCTCGGGAGTATTGAGATCGCTTGCGACTGCATCGACGATTGCCT
Source organism: Maritimibacter alexandrii (assembly GCF_005871115.1). Taxonomy (NCBI): domain Bacteria; kingdom Pseudomonadati; phylum Pseudomonadota; class Alphaproteobacteria; order Rhodobacterales; family Roseobacteraceae; genus Maritimibacter; species Maritimibacter alexandrii. Next base: position 456,561 of record NZ_SWKQ01000011.1, on the reverse strand, counting down.
TTGGCACCGCTCCCGGCTTGTTGGAGCCTCTCATCCGGTGCCACTTGCCGAGTGTCGCCTCCGCCTCCTCCCGCTTCTTCTCGGTCCAGTCCATCGGCTTGCGGTAGTGCGTCCCAAGGAACACGAAGCGGATCACCTCGCCCGGCACGCCCTGTTCCAGCAGATCATGCACGGTGAAGAAGTTGCCCAGCGACTTGGACATCTTCTTGCCCTCGACCTGAAGCATCTCGTTGTGGAGCCAGACATTCGCGAAACCGGCCCCCGCATGAGCGCATTTCGACTGGGCGATCTCGTTCTCGTGGTGCGGGAACATCAGGTCGTTGCCGCCGCCGTGGATGTCGAAGTTCTCTCCCAGCAACTCGTAGGACATGGCCGAGCATTCGATGTGCCAGCCGGGCCGACCCCGGCCCCACGGACTGTCCCACCCCGGCTCGCCTTCGCGGGCGGGCTTCCAAAGCACGAAATCCATCGGGTTGCGTTTGTAGGGCGCGACCTCGACCCGTGCGCCAGCAATCATGTCGTCGACCGAACGGCCCGACAGTTTGCCGTAATCGTCGTAGCTTTCGACGGAAAAAAGTACGTGGCCCTGCTCGGGATAAGCGTGGCCGCTGTCGATCAGCCCCTCGATCATCGTCACCATGTCACCGATATGCTGCGTCGCGCGGGGCATCGCGGTCGGCTCCAACGCCCCCAAAGCGGCCATGTCATCGAGATACCACTGCGTCGTCTCCGACGTGATCTGGTCGATCTCTTTGCCGTCGCGGTTGGCGCGTTCGATGATCTTGTCGTCAACGTCGGTGAAGTTGCGCACATAGGTCACGTGGTCCGGCCCGTAAACCTCACGCAGCAGCCGGTAAAGCACGTCGAACACCACCACGGGGCGCGCGTTGCCCAGATGGGCGCGGTCGTAGACGGTCGGCCCGCAGACGTACATCCGCACGTTGTCCGGGTCGATGGGCGTGAACACCTCTTTCGACCGGGTGGCGGTGTTGTGAAACTTGATCTCTACCATGGCGTCCTCGCGCGCACTTCTCCCGCGGCGGACCTAGCAGCTTCGATCTGGATGAGGAATAGAAGAACGGCCCGCCTGACGATGTCAGCAGGTAATGCAGCAAATGATGATGTTGCGGTTGTCGTTCATATGCGCTGGATAGCAGGCTTCGCGCGGTGTGCCAAGCGTGTTAGCCTCGCCCCCATGTCGCGTGAACTGGTCAACGAAATTTGCAAGGACTTTGCCGGGGCCGAAGTGTCGGACCCGTGGGGCGGCGGGCATGACGCGTGGAAGGTGGGCGACAAGATGTTCGCCTGCATCGGCGCGATGGGCACCGGGGTCGCGGTGAAATGCCCCGATGTGGAAACGGCGGACATGCTCAAGGATGCGGGCGTCGCGCAAAAGGCCGCGTATTTCCATAAATCATGGGTGCTTCTGCCGTTCGGGGCGACGAGCGAGGAGGAGTTTCGCCACCGCCTTGCCGTGTCCTATGACACGATCCGCGCGAAACTGCCGAAAAAGGTGCAGGCCGCGCTGGGGTAAGCCCTCACGCCTCGGCGGCGTTGGTCTTGACCGCAAGCTGGCCCTTGCCCCAAAGCTGGACAACCTTCCACATCACCACTGGAATGCCCAGCGTGGCCGCGACCAGAGCGAGGCCGCCGAGGATGCGGAACACCTCGCCGTCGCCGACCGAGCCGAGCATCTGCATGAGCGACGAAAAGGCGGCGATGGGAAAGGTGAAGGCCCCCCAGAGCGGTGAGAACCCGGAGGCCAAAAGCCAGCGCGGACGGGCGAGCAAGGCCACGAGGATGAGGATCGCGAGCACGCCCAGCCCCAGCGCCAGCGTGTGATAGCCCAGAAGCAGCGCGACGGAGCCGAGCACGCTTGCAGGGGCCAGATGGATCGCGAGCAGCGGGCGCAGCGGCGCAGGCACGTCGCGGCGGGCGAACTGCGACAGAGACGTCCCCCAGATCGCCGCGGCGATAACGAGCGAGACCCAGAAAACCACTGTCGACCATAGATCCCAGCCCAGCGGAACGCCCGCGATGGGGCTGATGATGAACCCCACGAACGTCAGGTGCCAGACGGGGGTGACCACCCGCCCCTCGGCAGGCCCCGTCAGCAGTCCGCGCACGACCAGCAACAGCAGAACGGCATGGAGGCCGACGGCAAGGGTGAGGACGACGGCGGCGAGCGTTTCGTTCAGCGCGACCAGGCCCAGCGCCATCAGCATCCCCGACAGCGACATCGCGGCGAGCCCAGCACGTCCGGGCAGAACCCGCAGATCCTCGACCACCACACCGGGACGGCGCACGACCTTAACGCCGTATGCCACCAGCAGGAAAAGGTAGAGCAGCGTCACCGCGCCGAACAGCAATTCAGCCGGCCAGTAGGGCATCGCGAAAGCGTCCGCCGCGCGACGCCACGCGACAGCCAGACCAAAGAGGCCGAAGACCGGCGGGAAAAGCGCGGGCGGCGTGCGGCGCCAGAGGCCGGGTTTCTTGGGTGGGACACCGAAATTGGGCGGTTGCATCGGGCTACTCCTTGCTTCGGTTCCTATGCGCCCCGGCGGGCGGCATCGCCATGCGCCGGGGTGTCGCGCCCTAGCCCATCAGCGCCTTGCGCAGCATGTTGAGCGCGACGAGCAACAGGAACACGCCGAACATCCGTTTGAGCGGCTTCGGGTCCATCGCATGTGCAAGCTTCACGCCCAGCGGTGCGGTCAGCGTGGTCATCGCGATCACGACGAGGAAGGCGGGCAGGTTGACCGCGCCGATGGTATAGGGCGGCGCGCCCGCCACATCGACGAACAGAAAGGCGATGACAGACGGCACCGCGATAATAAGGCCGAAGCCCGCCGCCGTCGCCACCGCGCGATGGATCGCCACGCCATGCAGCGACATGATCGGCACCCCGAAGCTGCCGCCGCCGATCCCCATGAGGACCGAGAGAAAGCCAACCAGAGGCGACAGGATCGACCTGCCGATCAGCCCCGGCATCCGATCCGCGATCTGCCATTCGGACTTGAAAAACAGCATGTAGAACGCCACGAGGATGGCGATGGTGCCGAAGATCACCTGTAGCGTGGGCGTGCGCAGACCGGAGGCGACGAGCACGCCGATCACGGCCCCGATCATGATCCCCGGCGCCCAGGCCCTGAGGATCGGCCATTCCACCGCGCCCTTCTTGTTGTGCGAAGACACCGAGCGGATCGAGGTCACGATGATCGTGGACAGCGACGTGGCAAGGCAGACCTGCATCAGTTCCGGCCCGTCGTATCCCAATCCGGCGAAGGCATAATAGAAGGCGGGGACCAGAACGATCCCGCCGCCCACGCCCAGAAGCCCGGCAAGGATACCCGCGACCGCCCCGATCACGAGAAGCAGACCGCCCATCAACGCCAGTGTCGCAATATCCATTCCCGTCCCCTTCTTTCGCCTTCCCTTAGCCCAACGGCGCGTGGCGCGCCACTGGCAGGTTGCGGCGGGGAGGGACAGGCAAAGGGGCGAAGAGGTGTCCCCCTTCGCCCCTCATGGCGTGGTGCGGCCTCACTCCGCCGCCAGCTTGGGCTTCAACCCGTCCACCGGCCCCAACGCCTTCATCGCCCCGTATTGCGACAGGAACACCTGTCCCGTCAGGTCGTCGAGGAAATGGGTCTTCTGCAACCGATCCATCACCGGCCCCTTCACCTCGGAAAGGTGCAGCCTGATCCCCATGTCGTCCATCCGGCGATTGAGTTCCTCGAGGCTTTCGAGCGCCGACAGGTCGATCACGTTCACCGCCGAGCACATGAGCACCACGTGCTTCACGGGCTGGCCCTTGGCGAGCCGGTCGAGGATGTAGTCCTCGATATAGCGGGCGTTGGCGAAATAGAGGTTTTCGTCCAGACGCAGGCTCAGAAGCTCCGGGTGGGTCAGCACGTGGTGGCGGTCGATGTTGCGGAAGTGCTCGGTTCCCGGCACCAGCCCCACCTCCGCGATATGCGGGCGCGAGGTCTTGTAAAGGAACAGCACGATCGACAGCACGACGCCCGAGGACACGCCGACCTCGACCCCGAAGGTGAGTGTCAGCAGGATCGTCGCGGCGACGGCGGCGAAATCGGCCTTGGAGTATTTCCACGTCCGCTTGAGGATACCGAAATCGACAAGGCTCAGGACAGCGACGATGATCGTCGCTGCCAGAGTGGCGGTCGGCAGGAAGTAAAGCAGCGGCGTGAGAAGCAGCGCGGCCAGCGCGATCCCCACGGCGGTGAACGCCCCGGCGGCGGGCGTCTCGGCCCCGGCGTCGAAGTTCACGACCGAACGCGCGAACCCGCCCGTGACCGGATAACCGCCCGACAGCGAGGCCGCGATGTTCGATGCGCCCAGACCGACGAGTTCCTGATCCGGCGTGATCCGCTGACGGCGCTTGGCGGCAAGCGTCTGGGCAACCGAGATCGATTCCACGAAACCGATGATCGAGATCAGGATCGCCGGGCCGATCAACTGGCCGACGAGATCGAGGTTGAAGCTCGGGAACGTCAGCGGCGGCAGGCCCTGCGGCACGTCACCCACGATGGACACCCCATGACCCGCGAAATCGAAGGCAAAGGACAAAAGTGTGGTCACGGCCACGGCGGCCACCGGCCCGGCCTTGGCGAGAATATCGGCAAGGCGCGGCTTCAGCCCCAGCTTGATGAGGAGCGGCTTCATCCCTTTGCGCACCCAGAACAGGAACGCGATGGAGGCCGCGCCGACCGCGAAGGTGATGAGGTTCGTCTGGCCCACATGGCTGATAAGCGTCGCGAGCCGGTCGAACAGCGCCTCGCCATGCGACGGCACGCCCAGGATGTGCTTCATCTGCGACGTCGCGATGAGCAGGCCCGAGGCGGTGATGAACCCGGCGATGACCGGATGCGACAGGAAGTTGGCGAGGAAGCCCAGCCGGAACACCCCCATCACGGTCAGGATGAGACCGGACAGGAAGGCCAACGTGATCGCGGCGGCGGCGTATTCGGCGGGCGTGGCAAGGCCCAGCTTGCCGATGGCGGCAGCCGTCATCAGCGACACGACCGCGACCGGGCCGACCGCCAGCGCCCGCGACGTGCCGAAGATGGCATAGGCCACCAGCGGCAAGATCGAGGCGTAAAGCCCCATCTCGGGCGGCAGACCCGCGAGCAGCGCATAGGCGAGCGACTGCGGGATCAGCATGATCGTGACGATCAGGGCGGCCACGAAGTCCGACAGGAACGTGTCCTTCGAATACTCCGAACCCCAATCGAGAATAGGAAAGAAACGCCGGATCGATGCCGCCCGGCTTTTGGATGCGAGACGCGCCATGCGCTGCCCCCCTTTTTGTCGGAAACCCGGTGCGGCGGGGCCGGTCGATCCGGCCCCTGCCCGGTCAGGCCCGCGCCTTGGCGGCCTGATAGATCAGCTGACAGCGCGTGCCGCTGCGGCAATAGGCGAAAAGCTGGTCGTTCTCGTCCATCGCCGCGGCGAACCCTTCGGCTGCGCTTTCGGCTTCCGGCCGGCTTTGCACCGGCAGGAAATAGGTCTTGAGACCGGCCTCTTTGGCAGCCGCCTCGATCTCGGCCCATGTCGGCTGGCCCGGATCCTCACCATCCGGGCGGTTGCACATCAGGCCGGTGTAGCCCTGCGCCGCGATCTCGGCCACGTCCGTGACGGCGATCTGCGGCGACACGGTCACCTTGTCGTCGAGCTTGTTCATATGCATCGCGCGGTTCTCCTCATGTCCCGATCAGAGCTTGTTGACGGGCACTTTGAAGAAAACGTCGCCCTGCTCGTCCTTGGGGGGCATCTGGCCAGCCCGCATGTTCACTTGCAAGGACGGAATGATGAGACGCGGCATGTCGAGCTGCGCATCGCGCTCGGTGCGGAACTTGACGAAGTCCTCCTTCGACTTGCCGCCACCGACATGGATGTTGTGCTCTTTCTCGGCAGCGACCGAGGTTTCCCACTCGATATCGCGACCATTCGGGCCGTAGTCGTGGCACATGAACAGACGGGTTTCGTCCGGCAGGGCGAGCACCTTCTGGATCGAGTCATAAAGGACACCGGCATCGCCACCCGGGAAATCGGCACGGGCCGACCCGCCGTCGGGCATGAACAGCGTATCACCGACAAAGGCCGCGTCGCCCACCACATGCGTCATACAGGCGGGCGTGTGGCCCGGCGTGTGCATCGCGAAGGCGGTCATGCCGCCGATCTGGTAGGTGTCGCCCTCTTTGAACAGGCGGTCGAACTGCGAGCCGTCACGCTGGAACTCGGTCCCTTCGTTGAAGACCTTGCCGAACACGTCCTGCACCACGACGATATTCTCGCCGATGCCGATCTTGCCGCCGACCTTGCTCTGGATATAGGGCGCGGCGGACAGGTGGTCGGCGTGAACGTGGGTTTCGATCAGCCATTCGACGTCGAGCCCCTGATCCTGCACATAGGCGATGATCTCGTCGGCGTTGTCGTAGGTGATGCGCCCTGCGGCATAGTCGATATCCATGACGCTGTCGACGATCGCACAGGCGTTCGAGTTCGGATCTTTCACCACATAGGAAATCGTGTTCGTCGCCGGATCGAAGAACGCTTTCACGTCCGGTTTGACCGAGGTGTCCACGGGATAGCTCTGGGTCATGTCCTTCATAACTCCCTCCAGAATTGACCGGGGGAGCCATGCCCAGCCCCGGCGGGTCCAGTTTGCCCTGAATACGCGTTCGATGCACGCATTCAAGCCGTTGAAGATGAGATAGGCGGACCTGAGCGATGCGTAAACCCCTCACATTCGTTTTTTTGAATTTATTTTTCTGGGGCGCATGTTTTGCGGCCCGTTTGCACCGGCTCGGCCTAGGTCCGAGGCACGAAAAAGGCCGCGCCCGGCGGACGCGGCCTTTCGTCTGGTCTGTGTGGACCCGTCAGGCGGCCTGAGCGGCGGCCTTGCGGTTCGCGGTCATCTTCATCGCGCCCTTGGCGATCAGCACGCCGCCGATGAGCGATGCGGTGAAGATCAGCACGTCGGGGTTCAGCGTCGAGAGCACCGGGATCGACGCACCGGGGCAGAAGCCCGCAATGCCCCAGCCGATCCCGAACACCGCCGACCCGGCGACGAGCTTGGTGTCGATGGTCCGGTTGGTCGGCACGCTGAACGCGCTCGCGAACATCGGTTTGCCGCGCTTGAACAGGAACCAGTAACCAGGCGCGGTCACGGCCAGCGCGCCGCCCATGACGAGGATCAGGGACGGGTCCCACGCCCCCGCGACGTCGAAGAAGTTCTGCACTTTCGCCGGGTTCGCCATGCCACCGATGGACACGCCGAGGCCGAAGAGCAGGCCGGAAATGTAGACAAGCAGCTTTTCCATGGCTCAGCCTCCGATCACGTGGCGCAGGATGTAAACGGTGATGCCGGCGGTCAGCATGAAGCTGATCGTGGCTGTGATCGACCGGGGCGACAGCCGCGCGATGCCGCAGACCCCGTGGCCCGAGGTGCAGCCGGAGCCATAGGTCACGCCCACGCCCACGATGATGCCGCCGATGATCATCATCCAGCGGTTCACGGGCACTTCGATGGTCGGGAAGCTGCCCGTCGCCAGAAGGATCGCGATGGGGGCCGAGATCATGCCAAGGATCATCACCGCCCGCCACGCCCAGTCGGACGAGGACGAGGGCGTCATGAACCCCGCCAGAATGCCGGTCGCGCCCAGCACGTTGCCGCGCACGGCCATGAGCAGCACGGTGCCCAGTCCGATCAGTAGTCCCCCGATGAGAGAGGCCCAGGGGGTAAAGGCCGTTTCGATGACTTCCATGTTCGCCTCACTCGTTCATGTCGTCTTGAAGGGTCTAGCTATTCGGCCAGCCCGCGGTTCGCAAGTAAACATTCAAAAAAATGATTATTTTGTGGTTTTGGCCGCCAAGACGGAACGTCGTCCCGTCAGTAAGCGCGCAGAAACCAAAACTGTTCCACCTCAGGCCGGAAGAACCCCCGGCCTGAGAACAGTGTTCCGCCGGTACCCGGTCGCGTCAGTTGCCCAGTGCGTCCTGAACGATGCTGTCGAGCAGGGCCTGAACCTCCTGCATCGGGCCTTCGGGGTAGTTGCGGTAACCGATCATCACCTCGCCCTCGCGTTCGGCGACGAAGATTCCGTAGGGACAGTGGGCGATGTTCATCGGATCGGCTTCCATCACCTTGCGGCTGACCACCGCCGAGCAGAACAGGTAGACGTCCGCCTCTTCGAACAGCACCACGTCCGAGCCGACGTCGACCGCCGTGCGCGCGAGCATTTCGCCGGTGTGCGAGGTGTAGTCGATGACCAGCCCCTGCCCCACGATGGCGTTCTCGACGGCGAAGGCCGCATCGTCGAAGCTGCCGTCATAGGTATAGGTCGTCGCCTGACCGCCCGCGTGGCTTTCGGCCTGCGCTGCGGTGGCGGCAAAGACGGCGGCGATGGCCGCGATCAGAATGCGTTTCATGGGGTCCTCCCGCTGTGTGGCGGGCCGACATGATGCCAGCCCGCGCCATACATTCGATTATCCGAATATATCAGAGGTGATACCGGCATACCAGCCAATACTTTCCTCGTAGGTCGCCTTTCGCAGCGCCGCATCTTCGCCGGTCTGGCTGATGAAGCTGTCGGTCGAGGCGATCTTTTCCTCGGTCGCCTCGTAGCTTGCGCCGACCTTGACCCCGTCGTCGGGCGCGATGAGCGACCAGCAGGTGTTCGAGAACTTGGCGGGAAACATCCGGCTGTCGGTCAGGGCCGCGCGCACGGCCATCGCCGCCACCTTGGCCTGACTGTTGGCGGAAAAGCCCGACTTGGGCATGTCTCCTTGGGCACAGGCATCGCCCAGCAGGTGCACGTTCTCGTCGATCCGGCTTTGCATCGTGGCCCCGTCCACCGGCGCCCAGTTGCCGTCGTTCAGCCCGGCCCGTTCGCAGATGACGCCCGCCTTCATCGCGGGGATCACGTTGCACACATCCACATTCTCGACCGCCCCGTCGATGTCGATGGTCATCGCATCCGGGTCCACCGAGACGTTGTTGCCGCCGAAGTCCGGTCCGATCCGCTCGATCATGCCGGAGTAATGCGTATTCCACCCTTCCTCGAACAGGCCCTGCTTCGAGAACTTCTCTTTCGGGTCCGCGACAAGGATCTTGGCCGTCGGGTTCATCTGGGTGAGCATGTGCGCGACCATCGAAATCCGCTCATACGGCCCCGGCGGGCAGCGATAGGGGTTCGGCGGGGCGATCATGGCGAAGGTGCCGCCCTCGGGCATCGCTTCGATCTGCGCTTTCAGAAGCTCGGTCTGGCTCCCGGCCTTGTAGGCATGGGGCATCTTGTTCTGCTGGCTCACGTCCCATCCGGGCACCGCGCCGTCGATGAAGTCGATCCCCGGCGACAGGACCAGTCGGTCGTACATCAGCGTATCGCCACTGGCGAGCGTGACGGTCTTGGCATCCCTGTCCACGCCCACGGCGTAGTCGTGCACCACGTTCACCCCCGCCGAGGCGATGTTGCCGTAGTCATGCGCAAGGCTTTCCATCGTGCGGAAGCCGCCCAGGTAAAGGTTCGAGAAAAAGCAAGTGTAATAGACCCGCGTCGGTTCCACCAAGGTGATGTCGAGCGCGTCGCCCGCGTCCTTGGCCAGATAGCGCGCCACCGTCGCACCGCCTGCCCCGCCGCCCACGACGACGACCTTGGGCTTGCCGCCGTGGCTCGCGGCATAGACATGAGGCGCGGCCAATGTCGCTGCGGCGGCGCCCGCCGTGGCGCCCATGAAAGTCCTTCTGTTCAAAGCCATTTTCGTTCTCCTCCCTGAAAACGAGGGCTATTCGAGCCCTCCGAAATACGCCGCCAGTGCGGCAATCTCTTCGTTCGAGAGCCGACCCGCCATCATCTGCATGACGGGATGCGGCCTGAATTTTTCCTTGTAGGCGTGCATCGCGACCACGAAATCCTCCTCCGGCCAGCCGACGATCGCGGGAATCCCGTCGTTATCGCCGTCGAGCTGGTGACAGGTCGTGCATTCGGAGGCGAGGTATTCGCCGTATTCGGGGTCGCCGACGATGGCGAGGATCTCGTCCGACAGGTCGACCTCACGCGGGGTGGCGGTCGGCGCGGCTTCGGGGATGTCACGCGGCTTGTCGGAATACTGGCGCAGGAAGGCGAGCAGATCGGCGCGTTCTCCTGCGTCCTTGACCCCCGGAAAGTTCATGCGCGTGTCCGAGGCGAAGGCCTTGGGGTTCTCGATATAGGCGTCCAGCGTGTCGAAATCCCAGACAAGGCCGTCGTTGCCCATGCGGGTCAGGCCATCGGAATAGCGAAAGCCATCGACCGACGCCGCCGCGCGCCCGAAAATGCCGTTCAGCTGCGGGCCGGTCCGGTTGAACGCCTCGGACCCGACCATGTGGCAGGCCCGGCATTTGCGATAGATTTTCGCCCCGTCCTCGGCATCGCCGAATTCGTTGGCTTGCGCGCCCGTTGCGATGAGGATCGCGGTCGCCGCGCAGAAAAGAGACAATCGTTTCATCACGATCTCAGCTTACTCTGCGACACTTGATCGCACAACGATTTTTGCATGAGCGATGGATCGTAAGTGTTTGTATTTAAATCGCAATATGAAATGAAATAACGGCCGCCGCCGCACGACATTCCGTGCAACGCCGACCGTCGGGAGGATACATCCGACCTATTCGAAGGTCGAGAGATACGCGATCACCGCGTCGATATCTTCCTGATCCTTGAGGCCCACGAAGGACATCTTGGTTCCCTTGATGAAGTCACGCGGCTTGGTCAGGAATTGCGTCATCGCAGCCTGATCCCAGACCAGACCACCCGCCGCCGCATCCTGAAGGCCGCTCGAATATTTGAAGCCCTCCACGGCACCGGCGGGGTGGCCGATGATCCCGTTCAGCATCGGCCCGGTGCCGTTCTTGGCGCCTTCGCCGACCTTGTGGCAGGCCTTGCACTTCTTGAAGACGTTTTCACCCGCCGCCACCAGTTCCGGGTCGGGTTCGGCCATTGCGGGGGCTGCGGCCTCCTCTGCCGGAGCTTCGGTTTCGGCCGCCGCCGCCTCGACCGGCGCCTCCTCCGACGCCTCCTGAACCGAGGCTTCTTCCTCGGTCTCCGGCGTCACGTCGAGCACCGTGGCCCGCATCGTGATTTCGACGCTGTCCTTGCAGTTCTCGTAACAGGCGTTGGCTTCTGTGAACTGCGTGTATTCCGTCTCGGCCCGGTCATCGATGATGAACCCGTCCGCATTGGGCATCTCGACATCCATGAACGTCTCTTTCGACAGCACGAAATCGTCGTCCACGAGGAAGTTGGAATACAGGATATAGGCCGTGATCGCATAGGTGTCGTCGTAGGACAGCGTCTGTGCCGCGCCGAAGGGCATGGACCGGTGCACATAGTCGAACACCGTCGACAGATAGGGCCAGTAGCTGCCCACGGTCTTGACCGGATCGTCGTTGGCCAGCGTGTCGTCGCCGCCTGCGAGCTTGGGCCAGTTACCCGCCCCTTCGGCGAATTCGCCATGACAGGCCGCACAGTTGTCCGAGAACAGGATCTCGCCGTCCTCGACCGATCCCGACCCTTCGGGCAGGTTCGAACCGTCCGGGGAAATGTCGACGTTCCACGCCGCGATTTCTTCAGGCAAAGCCTCGCGCCCAAGGCCGTAGACGTCCGCGACGGCGGGTGCGGCGATCAGGGTGGCCAGCGCCGTTCCCGCGATAAACTTAGGAAACTTCGACATTTTCTGCGCTCCCGTCGGTATTCACATGCCAGGTCTGGATGCAGTTGTTGTGGTAGACCGAGTTCAGCCCGCGCACATCGCGCAATTGCGCCTTGGTGGGCTGGACATAGCCGGTTTCGTCATGGGCGCGGCTTTGCAGAAGCATCTCGGAGCCGTCCCAGTCGATGTCGAGGTAGAAACGCGTGAGCGCCATCTTCTCGCCGGGCTTGGCGAGGCGGGCTTTCTGCCAGTTCGCGCCACCGTCGATGGAAACGTCGACACCGGTGATCGCGCCGTGACCGGACCAGGCCAGCCCGGTGATGACCAGCGGGCCGGGGCCGTGGGTGATCGGCGACTGCGGGCTGGGGCTGGTGACGACCGATTTGGCGTCCATGACCCATGTCCACTTGCGCGACGTGCCGTCGGCCAGCGTGTCGGTGTATTTCGAGGTCTCTTCGCGGCTTTCCACGGCGTGATCGGTGATCTCGATCCGGCGCAGCCATTTGACCCACATGTTGCCTTCCCAGCCCGGCACCACGAGCCGGACGGGATAGCCGTGTTCCTTGCGCAGCGCCTCGCCGTTGGCCTTGAAGGCCACCAGCACGTCGTCGAGCGCCTTTTCCATCGGGATCGAGCGGCCATTGGACGAGGCATCGGCCCCTTCCACGTAGACCCATTTGTCGGACAGATCGCCGGCGGCATCCATCCCGGCCTCTTCCAGCAGGGTGCGCAGCGGCACGCCGGAATATTCCATGTTGTGAATCATTCCGTGGGTGAACTGCGCACCATTGAGCTGCGCCCCCGCCCATTCCATGCCCGTGTTCGCCGCGCATTCGCAGAAATAGACGTGGTTTTCGCGCGGGAAGCGTTCGAGATCGGCATAGGTAAACACGAGCGGCTTATCGACCAGCCCGTTTATCATCAGCCGGTAGTCTTCCTTGCGCAGTTCGATGGCGCCCGAATGGTGACGCTCGAACGCGCAGCCCTGCGGGGTGATCGTGCCGTCGAGCGCGTGGATCGGGGTGAAGTTGATCGAGCTGATCGGGTCGGCGGTCAGCCACGGCACGTTGCGCCGCACCACGTCCGCCTCAAACTCGATCGGCATGCCATAGGGCGTGGCATCCACGCCGTCGCCCAGACCGCTCGCCCAGTCCTGCACTTCGGTGATGAGGGGGTCGGCCCCCTCGGCCCGCGCCGTGCCGGCCGCCAGGAGCGCGCCACCGGCGGCGGCGCTGCTCATGAGGAACCCACGGCGCGAGGTTTTCAGATCGTCCATCGACATCTCGCCTCCTATCCGCGTCTTATCCCTGCACCACTTCGACCGAGGTATTCGGGTCGAGCGTCACGGTGCCCAGTTTCCTGATGTGGCTTTCCACCACGTCCCAGATCGGCGGGCCTTCGGTGCCCTCGTTCACGCTTGCCCAGCCCGCGACCTGATAGGTCTTGGCGGGGTCAATCGCTTCGCCGGTCTTGAGAAGCGTCATTTCGGTGATCCGGCTGCCCTGCGGCTTGGTGATGTCGATGCGGTAGCCCATGCCACCGATGCGAACCATGTCGCCGCCCTGCTGGTAATAGGGGTCCGGGTTGAAAAGGTTATCCGCCACGTCCTCCAGGATCGTGTGGATGAATTCCCCCGTCATTTCCGTGCGATAGGCGTTCGGGTAGGTCATCGACGTGACGTTCCAGATATCCTCGCGCGTGATGTTGTCGCCGGGCAGAAGGCTCGGCCCCCAGCGCACGCCGGGCGACATGGCGATGTCGGCCTCGCGCTCGGAAATCAGCGCATCGCAGATCAGATCGTCCCACGAGCCGTTGAAGTTGCCGCGCCGGTAAAGCTCGGTGTCGGTGGTGCCGATCACCTCTTCCAGGTCCGCCAGATAGGGCGCGCGCTGTTCGTCGATCAGCGCGGTCATCTCGGCGTCGGCTTCGATCACGTCCGAGAAGATCGGGATCAGCTTGTGCCGGAAGCCCATCATCCGCCCGTCGCGCACGTCGAGGTCCACGCGGCTCACGAATTTCCCGTTCGACCCCGAGGCGATGATGATCGTGTCACCGACGACGACCGGCTCCGGCAGCGCGTCATGGGTGTGGCCCGACAGGATCACGTCGATCCCCTGCACCCGGCCCGCCATCTTCTTGTCCACGTCGAACCCGTTGTGGCTGAGGCAGACGACCAGTTCGGCGCCCGCCGCGCGCACTTCGTCCACCATCTCCTGCATCCGCTCGTCACGAATGCCGAAGGAGTATTCGGGGAACATCCAGCCGGGGTTGGCGATGGGCATGTAGGGGAAGGCCTGACCGATCACGCCGATCTTCACGCCGCCCGCTTCCATCATCTTGTAGCTTTCGAAGCTTTCGGCGGGCTCGTCCCACTCGGCGTCGAAAATGTTCTGACCAAGCGCGGCGAACGGCAGCCCCTCGATCAACTCGCGCACGCGGTCCGAGCCGAGCGTGAATTCCCAGTGGAACGTCATCGCATCGGGGGCCAGTGCGTTCATCACGTTGACCATGTCCTGCCCCTCGGTCTGGTAGCAGGTGTAGGAGCCGTGCCATGTGTCGCCGCCGTCGAGCAGCAGCGCATCGGGCCGCGCAGCGCGGATCGACTTGACCACGGTGGCCACGCGGTCGAGTCCGCCGACCTTGCCATACTCGCGGCCCAGCGCCGAGAAATCGTTGTAGGTCAAGGCATAAGCCGACGGGCTTCCATCAGCCACGCCGTAGCGGGCCTTGAACTCGGCGCCCGTGATGTGCGGCACCTGACCCTTGTTCTCACCGACGCCGAGGTTGATCTCGGGTTCGCGGAAGTAGATCGGCTTCATCTGCGCGTGGATGTCGGTGACGTGGATCAGCGTGACGTTCCCGAACGTGTCGAAGTCGAGAAGCTGGTCCTGCGTCAGGGTCTGCTGCGCGGCAAGGCGCGCCCAGTTCCCGAAGCCCGAGGCACCGACCAGCGCACTGGCGGCCATGCCCACTTGCAGGAAATCGCGGCGAGAAATCATTGGGTTCTCCGTTGGCTTCCGTCTGCGACCTTAGTCGTATGCTAAAAACGGAATATATCTAGGTAGACAAAACCCCGCGCGAGACCGGCCCGCGCGGGGTCTGAGGTTTAGTTGCGGACGGCCGGACCTTCGACCGACAGACCGTTTGCGCGCGATGCGACGTACAGTTCCAGCGCGATGAACTCCGGCGAACCCGGGCTGTAGGTTTCCGCCCGCGTGTCACGCACGCAGCCCTTGAACCGGCTCTGAACGCCCACCAGCTTGGTGTCCTTCAGACGGTAGGTCGGGAACCCGTTGACCATCCCCATGCTGAGGTGGTCGGCGCGGATCATGTTGCCGTAGTTCTGCTCGTGGCAAGTCGCGCAGGACAGGTCGAGCTGGCCGGTGCGGGTGTAGTAGAGCTCTTTGCCCTGCTCCCACGTCGACTGGGCCGGACCGTCGATCGCGACGTTCATCGGCATCCCGCGGCTGACCGAGGACAACAGACCTTCCATCGCGAGCGCGTCGGAGGCGTCCACCTTCCACGGTTCGGCCCCCATGCGGTTTTCGCGACAGTCGTTCACCTGCATTTGCAGCGTGTAGACTTCGCCCGCGGCTTCGTTCCACTTCGGATAGACCGGCTTGACGCCTGCCATATCCTCGGCCGCCCCGTGGCAATCCATACAGGATTTGCCTTCGGAACCGTCGGCGGTGGCCCAGATCTCAAGCGCGTCTTCGACCGCCAGCATCGCCGGGTTGTCGAAGTCGTCCATCTGCATGGCCTGAGTCGTGTCGTCCCGGAAGCGCCAGCCCGACATGATCTCATCCAGCGCACCGTCCAGATGGGCCGGTGCCGCCGTCTTGGTGACGATCTCGATCTCGCCGTTGATGACCAGCTCCGCGTCCTCGTCGGCCATCGCCGCCCCCGCGCCGAACGCGAGAGCAGCCGCCGCGATACCTGTAAGCAGTTTCGCTTTCATTATGTCTCCTCCCTGCGTGCCGGTTTCAGGCAACTTCGATGGCTTGCGTGTCTTCGTAGACGTCGCCGTCGTCGTCGTACCACGTGAACTTGAACTCGCCGGTCGCATCCACCTTGGCTTCGAATTCGAAGTAGGGGTTGGTCGAGATCGCCGGTTCCAGCGTCACGTCGACGACCATGTTTCCGTTCAGTTCGCAGGTGAAACGGTTGATGATCGAGCGCGGGATGACGTTGCCGTCGCTATCCTTGCGCTGGCCCGATTCCATCGGGTGACTGATGAGGGTCTTGAGCGTCACAACTTCGCCCGCCGCAGCGGTCTTGGGAGATTTGACGCGGGGTTTAACACCAGATGCCATTGTTTTTACTCCTTGATCCGCTGATTAGCCGCCACAGCCGCCGATGGTGACCTTCACGGTCTTGGCGGTCTGGATGAAGCTGCCGTCTTCCATCTGCGCGATGGCGATGACGTCCTGCGTGCCGGCGAGCCGGATGCGGGTCGAGGCCGACTGGCTGCCCGCCGCAGTGCCGAAGTTGAAGGTGGCCACGCCCGGTGTCGGGTTGCCCGCCGCAAGAATGCGGATCGCGACCGCACCCGGAGCGGCGACCGTCACGGGAACCGTGTTGCCGTTTTCGGCGATTTCCGGCGCGTCGAGGCTGATGTCGCCTTCGCCCACGTCGGCCCCGCCGGTGAATGCCGCGATGGCGTCGTCCGCCGCCGCGAATGCGCGCATCGGCAGCATGGCGACGGCAGTCGCGCCGAGGCCCCAGGCCAGTGCATCACGTCGTGTGAGTTTCATGTGTCTCTCCTGATTAGTCTGTCCGCCGCCCGGCTCACTCGGTGAGTGTCTTCAGGTAGGCGACCACATCTTCGACCTCTTGCGCGGTAAGAAGCGGCGTCACCGGCTCTCCTTCCGGCCAGGCTTTGCCGGTGAAGGCATCGCCGAGGCGTGTGAACCCGTCGGTCTTGTAGAACGCGGGCATCACCGTGCCGTCGAACGCCATCTTGGCATTGACGACCAGCCCGCGAAGCTCGGCCTCGCTCCAGCGATCCCCGGCCCCGTCGAGCACCGGCCCGACCTCGCCGTGGAACGGCACGTCGGCATAGGCCTCGGCCGCATGGCACGAGATGCAGTTGCCCGCAGATTTGTTGGTCATGATTTCGCGACCTTTTTCCGGGTCGCCCGGCACGCCGGTCAGCGACTCGGCCACTTCGTAGCCGTCGAACGACACGTTCTCGGGAGCCGTCTCTTCGGCGAAAGCCGCCCCGGTCCCCATCGCGAACGCGGCGAGCGCGATCATTGTCCGCTTCATGATTCCTCCCATCACGATTTGTGAATACGACTGTATGCCACCTGCGACAACTTGCCAATCACAAATTCTTCTTTGTGAATGATTTCGTTAACAAGGCACTGATGTCGCGCATTATTTTTGAAGTGAGACTCGATTAATCCGACAAAGCCGTTCCATTGGCCTGTTCGGCATTGAAACGCTCGTAATGGTATTTCTGGAAGTTTTCGTCGCCCTTGTAGCCCTCTTCCAGCACCCAATCGAGCAGATGGTCGGTGGTCGACTTGCCGAAGGCCCCCGGCATCACGACGACCGCCGCTTCGCGCCCGGTCGTGCCCTCGGCCACCTCGGCTTCCGGCGGGAAGAACATCATGGTGGGCGTGAACATCACCCCCCATTTCAGCGCCATTTCCTTTTCCGACAGCGCCTCGCCGTCGAAGTCGGTCACCTCGACATCGCCGAACATGTTCATCTGGATCACGTAATAGTCGTCCATCAGCTTGTCGTGGATCGCCTGAACCGGGAACACCTCCTCATGCATCTTGCGGCAATAGACGCAGCCGCGCTGCTCCCAGATCACCAGAAGGCGTTTTCCCTCGGCCTCGGCATCGGCAAGATCTTCGGACATATCCTTGAACGTCTCGTGCATCCACTCGGCCTTGTGCAGCCCGTCGTCGCCCATCGTGGCGGCGAAGGCGGGAAGCGCCAGAAACACGGCGGCGGCGATGGTCGTCAGAAAGCGCATTGTCAGATCTCCCGTCAGCCCATGTTCGAAAACACGGGGAAGGTTTCGATAAGCCAGTTCGAGATCGTGTTGACCGATCCCGTGGCGATGAGCACGGCGAAGAGGATGAGCATGACGCCCATGACCTTTTCCACGTATGGCATGTATTTGCGGTTGCGCGCCATGAAGGCGAGGAACGGCTTGGCGAAGACCGCCGCGATGACGAAAGGCGCGGTCATGCCGAGGCCGAAGGTGATAAGCAGGCTCCCCCCCTGCCACAGGCTGTCCTTCATCGCGGCGATCATCAGGATCGAGGCCAGCACCGGCCCCACGCAGGCCGTCCAGCCGAACCCGAAGGCCAGACCCATGACATAGGCCCCGACGATGGTGGACGGGTCCGCCTTGGACTGCATCCGCGCCTCGCGCATCAGGAACGGGATACGGATGACGTGCAGGAAATGCAGGCCGAAGACGAAGATGACGGCAGCCGCGATCCAGCTCAACTCCTGCTTCCACTGGGCGAAGGCCTGCCCGGCGGCCGTGGCGCCAAGGCCCAGAAGCCCGAAGATCGTCGTCACGCCGAGCGCGAAGAACAGCGCCGAGACGACGAGACGACGCTGCGCACCGGGCTGGATGTCGCCCTCGCCCGTTAGCTGCGCCATCGAGATCCCGGCCATGTAACTCAGGTAGAATGGCACCATCGGCAGAATGCAGGGCGTGAAGAACGCCACCAGTCCCGCCAATGCGGCCCCGCCATAGGAAATGTCACCGAACATAGAACCTCCCACGCGACCGTTCCGTTCTTGAACAAATCGCATAAACGAATTATGTTTTTTGAAATCGTCTGGTCAACTCGGAAATTTCGATGCGTGCTCTGGCCGCCCTTTTCGCGATCTTCGCCGCCCTGCCCGCTTTGGCGGCCGATCTCGTCATGGTCGAACAGCCCGGCTGCGCCTATTGCCGCCAGTGGGATGCCGAGCTGTCCGAGATCTACCCCAAGACCCCCGAAGGACAGGCTGCGCCGCTGGTGCGCGTGCAGCTGGTCGATGTGCAAAAGGGACGCACGGAGTTCGACTTCGCCCGCCCGGTGAACTTCACGCCGACCTTCGTGCTGGTCGAGGACGGTGCCGAACTGGCCCGGATCGAGGGCTATCCGGGCGAAGATTTCTTCTGGGGCCTGCTCGGGATGATGCTGAAAGCGCAGATCGGTTTCGATCCGGCAACACAGGCGGATGGTTGAACGCAGGCTCGAACGTTAATATTTGCATGGATAGACCCGATGGATTTAACTTCTAGCGAAACGATCAACAATCAGGACCCGATGATGGCCCTTCCCGTAATCACACCTGATATGTCCGACGAGGACATGGACAAGATGATTACGTCCGCCTGCGACGCCTCGGCCTTTCTCAAGGCGATCAGCCACGAAGGGCGGCTCATGATCCTGTGCCATCTGGTGACCGGCGAAAAATCCGTGACCGAGCTCGAGGAACTCCTGTCGGCCCGTCAGGCTGCGGTGAGCCAGCAACTCGCCCGGCTCCGGCTCGAAGGGTTGGTGACACCGCGCCGTGACGGCAAGGCGATCTATTACTCCCTCGCCGACGACCGGCCCCGGCGCGTTCTGGAAGTCATCTACGACATGTTCTGCTCGGTCGATCAGGGCAAGTCGAAGGCCGCCGAGTAACCCGTCACTGCGCCGCAGCGACGGATTTGCTTGCAAACTCACCACCACATTCGATTGAATGAAGACGTCGGGGAGGGACCGCCCCCGGCTCTGGGAGGACTGCGGTTCGCGGGAGGCACCACATGCTCGAACTGTTGGGCGAATCCAACGTCGCGGCCCTCGTCGGTCTGGTCGGCGGCATCATGCTTGGCCTTGCCGCCCGGCTGGGGCGCTTCTGCACGCTGGGCGCGATCGAGGACATGCTCTATGCCGGCTCGACGGTCAGGATGCGGATGTGGGGCATCGCGATCGGCACGGCCATCGCGGGCAGCTTCGCGCTCATGCAGATGGGTCTGCTCGATGCCCGCGCGGCCAGTTACCTCCAGTTCGGCTGGGTGCCGTGGGCCTCGGTCGTCGGCGGTCTGGTGTTCGGCTATGGCATGGCGCTGGCCGGAAACTGCGGCTTCGGGGCGCTCGCCCGCCTTGGGGGCGGTGACCTCAGGTCTTTCGTCATCGTGCTGGTCATGGGGCTTGCCGCCTATGTCGCCATATCCGGCCCCCTCGCCAACCTGCGCGTCCTCGCCTTCCCCGTCCGCCCCCTCGATCCGGGCGAGACCGTGCCGGGGATCGCGCATTACATCGAACACCTCACCGGCCTGTCCGCGCCGACCTTCGGCATCGCGCTCGGCCTGATCGTCATCGTGGCGATGTTCACCTCGCCCGAGATGCGAAAGGCCCGGATGAAGGCCGTCTGGTCGGTCGTCGCCGGCCTCGCCGTTGTCGTCGGCTGGGGCGGGACGCAATGGATCGCCAACACGGGCTTCGCCGCGATCCCCGTAGAAAGCCACACCTATTCCGCGCCTCTGGGCGACACGATACTCTACCTCATGACCGCCTCGGGCACTTCGCTCAATTTCGGCGTGGGCAGCGTGGCGGGCGTGCTCGCGGGGGCCTTCATCGGCTCGGCCCTCAAGGGCCATTTCCGGTGGGAGGCCTGCGAGGACCCGCGCGAACTCAAGCGTCAGATCGGCGGGGCGGTTCTGATGGGCTTCGGCGCGGTGATCGCGTTCGGCTGTTCCATCGGTCAGGGCCTGTCGGGCTTTTCCGTGCTCTACGTCGGCGCCCCCGTCACCTTCCTCGCCATCATGGCCGGGGCCGCGTTCGGACTGCGCCAGCTTATCTCGGGCTTTCAGCCGGCGGAATAGAACCGGCCTTCAATCCGGTTCGTATCTCGCATAGGGTCGCGACGAACGCGAGCAGGTGAGATATGATCGACAGCTTCATTCCCGCGCCGGACACCCAACGGCAGATGCGCGAGGCGCTTGGCCTGTTCGCGACCGGCGTCACGGTCGTCACCTGCATGACGCCGCGTGGCCCGATGGGGATCACCGTGAACAGCTTCACCAGCGTTTCGATGGACCCGCCGCTTATCCTGTGGTGCCCGGCCAAGGCCTCGCGCCGTCACGACGCCATGGCCTCGGCCTCGAATTTCGCGCTGCATATCATGGGCGAGGATCAGGACGAGGTCGCGCTTGGCTTCACAAGGACCGCCGAGGCCTTCGAAGGGTTCGACTGGATCACCTCGGACAAGGACGTGCCGCTGATCGAAAACTGCCCGGCCCGGTTCGAATGCCACATCCGCGACCGGATCGACGCGGGCGACCACACCGTCATCATCGGCCATGTCGACCGGGTGACGACCACGCCCGCCACCCCCCGCGTGTTCATGGCGGGGAACTGGGGCAACTTCCTGCATCAGGATTAGCGGATCAGCACGGACCCGCGCTGATATTCGCCACGCTCCTCGCTCCCATCCGGGAACGACACCTCGACCGTCACGCTTTGCACCGACCCGAGCGGATAGGTGAGATAGGGCAGGATGTCCTCGGAATACAGCGCATTGGGCGACGCCTCGTCCTCATGGCACGGCTCGTGTTCGAGCGCGCCCAGCCGTTCGCCGTTCACCGAGAACCGGATGCGGTCGACCCCGCAGCGCCAGGCCAGCAGGTTGGTGAAATACAAGAGATCGCGCCCGTCGTATTCACGCACGGCCACCCAATTGGCCTTGGTCATCGACAGGATCTGCTTGGCATCCTGCGCCGCCGCGGGCACGAGGCCCGCCACCACCGTCGCCGTGGCCAGCGCCACCGTCCTGAGCTTTCTCATCTGCCTGTCGCCCTCGCTGTTTTTCGGGTCTCTCACGCCCCGGCCCCGATGGACGCTTTTGCCGCGTCCGGCCTGAGCCTATAGTGGCAGAAAATCCGGGACCGGGCAAAGACAGGCGACAGTTCATGGCGAAAGCGGCGAAAAAAAGCAGCGGTGCGCCGCACCCGTTCAACGTGCTGGTCATCGGACAGGCGGGACGGGTCGGATACGAGGCGCTTTTGTTCGCGGCCTCCCTGCGCAAACACGATCCCGACTTCCCCGGACGCCTGATCGTGGCCGAACCGCAGCCCGGCCCGCTCTGGCCCGACGACCCGCGCCTGTCGGGCGACCAGCGCGCGGCGCTCGAAGAACAGGGCGCCGAAATCGTTCCGTTCCAAAGCGTCCATTTCGGCGCGTCCTATCCGAATGGCAACAAGATCGAAGGTCTGGCGGCCCTGCCCGCTGGCGAGCCCTTCGTCTTTTTCGACAGCGACACGGTGGTCACCGGCCCGCTGTCGCGGGTGCCCTTCGACTTCGCCCGCCCCTCGGCCTCGATGAACCGCGAAGGCACGTGGCCGCAGATCGAACTGTATGGCCCCGGTTACACGGATACGTGGAAATCGCTCTACGACCGCTTCGGGCTGGATTTCGAAAGCTCGCTCGACCTTTCGGAACCGGACGAATACTGGGGCCGATACCTGTATTTCAACGCAGGTTGGTTCTTCGGGGCCGATCCCGCCGCTTTCCGTGACCGCTACCTCGACATCGCACTCACCATCCGCGACGACGCGCCCGAGGCGCTGGTGTGTCAGGAGATCTATCCCTGGCTCGACCAGATCGCCCTGCCCCTCGCCATACATGAGATGGGGGGCGGGCGTCCGGGGCCGGAGCTTGCCGGGCTGGACGGCGACATCACCTGCCACTGGCGCGTCCTGCCGCTGGCCTATGCCCGCGAGTCGGACGCGACGATCACGGCGCTGGAGACCGCCGCCGCCCCCAACAAGGTCAAGAAAGTCCTGAAAAACCATGAGCCTATGCTGCGCATGATCTATCAAGGGCGCGGCCACAAGGTGCGCGGGTTGTTCGACCGTGACGACCTGCCACCGATGGAAAAGATGATCCGCAACCAGATCAAACGCGAAGGGTTCTGGATGCGGTGACCGCTAGAACGGGGTCGCGCCCAGCTCGTCCACCCAGTGCGCGATCCGGTCTTTCACAAGCGTCTGGCGCGCCATGTCGGAAAGGCCGTCGTCCAACCGCTCGACCACCTCGACCGTGACGGTCCCCTCCTCACGAAACGCCGCCTGCATCCCGGCGGGCGCGCCGTTGGCCCCGCCCGTGCGCAGCATGAACGACAACCGCCGTTCCAGTGAGGCGGCATCGGACACCGCCTTGACCCACATCGCCGCGCCGATGCGGACGATGCAGATCGCCCAATCCGCCTTGCGCTCGCTCCACGCCGCCTTCGCCGCTCGTTTTTGATCCTTCGACACAGCCATCTTGCCACCTTTTTACCCGGATGTTATTCACGTCCCATAATTTTATCCGGGTGTAAATACATGACCGAAGAAACCTTCACCGCCTTTCAGGGCACAAAACGCCTTGCATCAGGCACGCGCGGTTCGCTCGAAACCGACCTTGCCCCGCTCGGACCGCATCCCGAAGGATTGCTGGTGTTCTCAGACCTGACCGGGCGGGAAACCGACCTGAACCTGTCAGGCACGCCCGCACCTGCCCCACGCGGCAGGCCGAAGATGGGCGTCAAGGCGCGCGAGATCACGCTGCTGCCGCGCCATTGGGACTGGCTGGCGGGCCAGCGCGGCGGCGCGTCCGCCGCCCTGCGGCGTATCGTGGACGACGCCATGAACGCGGCCCCCTCGGATGACCCGCGCGCACCCGACCGCGCCTATCGGTTCCTGTCCGCCATCGCGGGAAACCTGCCGCGGTTCGAAGAGGCGATCCGCGCGCTCTACGCGGGCGACATGCGCGGATTCGCGGACGCGATGGACGGCTGGCCCGACGACCTGCGCGACCATGCTCTCACCCTCGCCGGGGCCGGTCCGCAGAACGCTTGACCCGCGCCTCAGGTCGCGAAAACCCCGGCTATGTCGGCATATCCCTTGATCTCGATGGGGTTCCCGGCCGGATCGCGGAAGAACATCGTCCATTGTTCGCCCGGCTCACCCTCGAACCGCACCGACGGCGGGATGATCCAATCGGTCCCCGCCGCCTCGAGACGGTCGGCCAGCGCGCGCCAGTCGTCCAGTGCCAGCACGAGGCCCAGATGCGGCATCGGCACCATGTGCTCGCCCACCTTCCCGGTGTTCGTCGTCGCGAAGGGTGTACCGCGATGAAGGCTCAACTGATGGCCGAAGAAATCGAAATCGACCCATGTCTCGGTCGAGCGCCCCTCCGTGCAGCCCAGAACTCCGCCATAGAACCCCCGCGCGTCCTCCAGATCGGTGACATGGATCGCCAGATGAAACGGTGTGAGCATGAGCCCCTCCTCGGATTGCGCGAATTGAATGTGTCTGCCCAACGGCTTAGCGCAATTGATGGATGGGGAAAATCCCCGTAGCGTCGTCGCGGACAGTTACGGGAGGACATTATGTCAGACGCACAGATGAACGGATTCGACACGCTTCAGGTCCACGCGGGCACCGCCCCGGACCCGGCCACGGGCGCACGCCAGGTGCCGATCTACCAGACCACATCCTATGTGTTCAAAGACGCCGACCATGCCGCGCGGCTCTTCAACCTCGAAGAAGTCGGCTACATCTATTCCCGCCTCACCAACCCCACCGTCGGTGCGCTTGCCGACCGGATCGTGGCGCTCGAAGGCGGCGCGGGCGGGGTCTGCACCTCGTCGGGTCACGCGGCGCAGATCATGGCGCTCTACCCGCTCATGGCGCCGGGAAAGAACATCGTCGCCTCGACGCGCCTTTATGGCGGCACCTACACGCAGTTCACGCAAGTGTTCAAACGCTTCGGCTGGTCCTGCACCTTCGTCGATTTCGACGACCCGGCGGCGATCGAGGCCGCCATCGACGACGACACCCGCGCGATCTTCTGCGAATCGCTCGCGAACCCGGTGGGCTACCCCATCGATCTGGAGGCCGTGGCGAAGGTGGCCGACAAGGTGGGCCTACCGCTGGTCGTCGACAACACTTCGGCCACGCCCTATCTGTGCCGCCCCATCGACCACGGGGCGACGCTGGTGGTGCATTCGACCACGAAATACCTCACCGGCAATGGCACGGTAACCGGCGGTGCTATCGTGGATTCGGGCAAGTTCGACTGGTCGGCCTCGGGCAAGTTCCCGTCGCTCTCGGAACCCGAACCGGCCTATCACGGCGTGAATTTCCACGGCGCTCTGGGCGCGATGGCCTTCACCTTCCACTCCATCGCCATCGGTCTGCGCGATCTGGGCATGACGATGAACCCGCAGGCCGCGCATTACACCCTGATGGGCATCGAAACCCTGTCGCTCAGGATGCGCAAGCATGTCGAGAACGCGCAGAAAGTGGCCGAATGGCTCGAAGCGCACGACAAGGTCGACAAGGTGAACTATGCGGGCCTGAAATCCTCGCCCGCGCATGAGGTCGGCAAGCGCATCTTCCCGCGCGGCACCGGGGCGCTGTTCACCGTGGCGCTCAAGGGCGGTTACGAGGATTGCGTGAAATTGGTGTCGA
This sequence comes from Maritimibacter alexandrii, assembly GCF_005871115.1. Lineage (NCBI taxonomy): Bacteria > Pseudomonadati > Pseudomonadota > Alphaproteobacteria > Rhodobacterales > Roseobacteraceae > Maritimibacter > Maritimibacter alexandrii. The sequence continues at coordinate 431,381 of NZ_SWKQ01000011.1, read as the reverse complement.
ACCTCAAGCTTTTCAGCCACGTGGCGAACCTCGGCGACACCCGTTCGCTCATCATCCACTCGGCGTCGACCACCCACCGCCAGCTGACCGACGAGCAGCGCGAGGCGGCGGGCGCCGGCAACAACGTGGTGCGCCTGTCCATCGGGATCGAAGACGCCGACGACATCATCGCCGACCTCGATCAGGCCCTCGCCGCCCTGTGAAAAACCTAGCGCGCCCAGACCCTTGGGCGCGCCTCTTAACCCATCACGCAATACGTCTTTCCGGTCTCGAAATATCCTCGGGGGCTCGGGGGCAGACAGCCCCCGAAGCCTCGCGTGGCTTGAACGCGAACTGAAAATGCGTGCGCGTCAGCGCACTCCTTCAGGCGATGCTCACTCGTCCAGCAGTACCGCCGAGACCGGGGCGAAGTTCACCGATTGCGCCCGGTTGCCCAATGACCATTCCAAGAGCGCCTGAATCGACTCGGGCCGCACCCGCGCCACGGCGATCACGCCTTCGTCGTTGCGCGCCCGGAATGCCACGTTGTCCAGAAACCGGCGCATCACGTCACCGGCCTGCCCGTCCCCGTCGAGATCGCGGAAGATCTGGCCCGCTGGCACCTCCTCGCTCACCGCGACCTTGTGGCCGGTGTTCAGCCCCTCGGGATAGGTGACGAGGCCAAGGCCCCGTTCGTCGAGGTTCGTCACCACCTGCGCGGCGGCGTCGCCCAACCCCTGAAACCCGGCCTCGGGCGGGAACATCACCGCGACGATGTCGGTCATCAGCGGATCGTAGGCCTGAAAGGTCACGTCCACGTCCATCGCGGTGGCGAGTTCGGGCAGCGGCACGATCAGCACCACCTCGGCCCCGTTGGCCCGGTAGAACGCAATCGCCTCGGCCGCGTCGGGGGACGAGGCATCGACGGCGACCGACATCGGGAACGGCATGACGGCAAGGTCGCCCACGTCCTCGCGCCCCGGCCCCATATCCATCAGAAGCACGGCCATTTCAGGCAGTTCCGCGATCCCGTCATAAGGCACCGCATTGCGCCGGATCGCGGGTTGCGGCCCGGCATCGACGGCGGCCTCATCGGCGGCGCTTTCCCCGATGGTGGGCAGGCGGCCGGTCACGACCGGCCCGGAGGGCGCGGGTTCTTCGAGCGTGTCGTCTTCCAGCGGTGGCGGGTCGAACACGCTCGCCCCCTCGGCGCGCACGGTGTCGTTGCCGGTCTCCGGCATCGCCACGTCAGGCTCGGTCGGGTTGGACGGCGCGACCACCATGGGCAGTTGCGCGACTTCGGTGTCCGTCGCCTCCGGTGCATCGGCTTCGGGGGCCTCGGCCATGTCTTCGTCCGGCGTGTCCGGCACCGCAGGGTCAGGCGCGGCCTCGCTCACGGTCTCCGGCTCGGCCTCGACCATCAGCTCGGGGTCCATGGCAGGCTCGGCTTCCGCCGCTTCCTCGTCCCGCTCCATCTCTTCTTCGCTGGGTCGCGAGGTCGGTTCGACCATGATCGGGTCCGCTTCCGGCGCCTGCGTCTCACTACTGGCCGTAACCGCTGGCGCCGCAGGCTCCGTCTCGGTCGCATCGGCCGTTTCCGCCTCAGGTTCCTGCCCGTCCGATGCGCTCTCGTCAGGTTCGACAGGCTCAGGCGTCTCGCTGGCGACCGGCGCTTCGGCGACCGGACCCGGTTCACCCATCTCGACCGGCTCGATGACCAGTGCCGCCGTCGCAACGCCAACCGCCGCCACGACCACGCCGGCAAACACCCCCGAAACCATTCCGTTCGCCAATTCCGCCTCCAGTCTCGCGCACGATCCGAAGCCGTGCGATCCGTCTTGCGCCCGGTCGCCCTTGACCCCCGCGCCCGGCTCTGACCATGTATACCGCGACCAAGCTTCAGTGAAAGCCCCAAGGCAAGCCCATGATCCTGCTCATCGATAATTACGACAGCTTCACCTACAACCTCGTCCACTACTTCGGCGAGTTGGGTGCCGAGATCAAAGTCGTGCGCAACGACGCGGTGAACGTGCAGGAGGCGATGGGAATGCGCCCCGAGGCGATCATCCTGTCGCCCGGCCCCTGCGACCCGGATCAGGCGGGCATCTGTCTGCCGCTCACGCTGGCCGCCGCCGAGGCGAAGCTGCCGCTGATGGGCGTCTGCCTTGGCCACCAAACCATCGGTCAGGCCTTCGGCGGCAAGGTCGTGCGCCACTCCGAAATCGTGCACGGCAAGTTGGGCGAGATCCATCACGAAAGCGCAGGCGTCTTTTCCGGCCTGCCCTCGCCCCTCAAGGGCACACGCTATCACTCGCTCGTCGTGGAACGTGACAGCCTGCCCGACAGCCTTGAAGTCACCGCGTGGCTCGAAGACGGCACCATCATGGGCCTGCGCCACAAGAGCCTGCCCATCGAAGGCGTCCAGTTCCACCCCGAAAGCATCCGGTCCGAACATGGCCACGCCATGATCCGCACCTTCCTGAATTCCGTGAAAGTCCCTGCATGAGCGATGCGATCAAGCCGTTGATCGGGGCCGCCGCCGAGCGTGCCCTGACCCGTGACGAGGCCGAGGCGGCCTTCAACATCATCATGACGGGCGAGGCGACGCCGGGCCAGATCGGCGGGCTTCTGATGGCCATGCGCACGCGCGGCGAAACCGTCGACGAATACGCCGCCGCCGCCGCCGTGATGCGCGCCAAGATGAACAAGGTGCGCGCGCCCGAAGGCGCCATCGACATCGTCGGCACCGGGGGCGACGGCAAGGGCACGCTGAACATTTCGACCGCCACCGCCTTCGTGGTCGCGGGCGCGGGCGTGCCGGTGGCCAAGCACGGCAACCGCAACCTGTCGTCGAAATCCGGGTCCGCCGACGCGCTCGGCGCGATGGGCGTGAACGTCATGGTCGGCCCCAAGGTGGTCGAGGCGGCGCTGGCCGAAACCGGCATCGCCTTCATGATGGCCCCCCTGCATCACCCGGCCATGGCCCATGTCGGCCCGATCCGCGCCGAGCTCGGCACCCGCACCATGTTCAACATCCTCGGACCGCTCACCAACCCGGCGGGCGTCACCCGGCAACTGACCGGCGCGTTTTCCAAGGCGATGATCCGTCCGATGGCCGAGGTGCTGCAAGCGCTGGGCTCCGAGAAGGCGTGGCTCGTCCACGGCGGCGACGGCACCGATGAGCTGTCGATCGCGGGCGTGTCCTGGCTCGCGGCCCTCGATGACGGCTCGATCACAGAGCGAGAGGTGCATCCCGAAGACGCGGGCCTCCCCGTTCACCCGTTCGAAGACATCCTCGGCGGCACGCCCGAGGAGAACGGCAAGGCCTTCGCCGCACTTCTGGCCGGGGCGGAAGGCGCCTATCGCGACGCGGTGCTTCTGAACGCCGCCGCAGGTCTCGTGGTCGCGGACGAGGCGGCGAACCTACCGGAAGGCGTTGAAATCGCACGCGAGTCCATCGATTCCGGTGCCGCCAAGGCCAAGATCGAAGCCCTCGCCGCCGTCACCCAGAAAGCCGCATGATCCTGAACCCGAACATGGCCGCGACCCGCCCCTCGCCGGTGGTCGAGGCGAAGCGATGGATCGCGGACAAGACGTTTTCGCCTGATCTGCCGCTCCTGAACGTCAGTCAGGCCGCCCCCGTCGACCCGCCGCCCCTCGCCCTGCGCGAAGCGATGGCGGATGTGGCCCTCACCCTGCCCGCGGCCCATGTCTACGGCCCCGTGCTGGGCCTGCCCTCCCTGCGCGAAGCCCTCGCCGCCCGCTTTTCGCAGGCCTACGGCGGCCCGATCACGCCCGGCAACGTCGCGATCACGCAGGGCTGCAATCAGGCGTTCTGCGCGGCACTTTCGACCCTCGCCGGTCCCGGCGACGAGGTGATCCTGCCGACCCCGTGGTATTTCAACCACCAGATGTGGCTCTCCCTGTCCGGCGTGCGGACCGTGCCGCTGCCGACGGGCGACGAGCTTCTCCCCACCGTGGCCGAGGCCGAGGCGCGCCTCACCGACCGCACCCGCGCCATCGTGCTGGTCACGCCGAACAACCCGGCGGGCGTCGAATACCCGGCCGACCTCGTCCATGCCTTCGCCGACCTCGCCCGTGCCAACGGCCTGGCCCTGATCCTCGATGAAACCTACCGTGACTTCGACAGCCGCCCCTCCGCGCCGCACGACCTCTTCTCCGACCCGGCATGGTCGGACACGCTGATCCAGCTCTACTCCTTTTCCAAGGCCTACCGCCTGACCGGACACCGCGTCGGCGCGCTCGTGGCCAGCCCCGAACGCCTCGTCTCGGTCGAGAAATTCCTCGACACAGTCGCGATCTGCCCCAGCCAGCTCGGCCAGCACGCCGCCCTCTGGGGCCTGATGAACCTCGACCAGTGGCTCGCCGGCGAACGTGCGGAAATACTCGCACGGCGCGGCGCGATCGAAGAAGGCTTTGCAAAACTGCCGGACTGGCACCTCTCCGGCGCGGGGGCCTATTTCGCCTATGTCCGTCACCCGTTCGACGAGCCCAGCGGCACCCTCGCCCGCCGTATGGTCGATGACATCGCCGTCCTCGCCCTCCCCGGCTCGATGTTCACGCCCGAAGGCGACGCGTCAGGCGCCGCGCACCTGCGCATCGCCTTCGCGAACATCGACACCACCGGGATCGCGACCCTCATGGATCGCCTCGTAACCCTGTCCTGATCTTCTTCGGTCTCCAAATACCTCGGGAGGTCCGGAGGGCTGGCCCTCCGGACGCGGCCCCCGGCCGCGTTCCACCGCGACGGCCCGGCGAAAGCCGGGATGGCGCAAATCCTGCGCGGGCGCCAGCCCGCCCGATTTCGCAAGGCCATCCAAACGCCCAAAACCCCTGTTGGCATTCCCCAATCGCGCCGTTACAACCCACTGACCCAACCGGAGGCAAACGGGCATGTTCTCGAACATTTCGCGCTTTTTCGTCTGGATCATCATGGCGCTCGTCATGGTCGGACTGATCGGCTTCGGCTCGGTCAATTTCGGCGGTTCAGGACAGTCGATCGGCAAGGTCGGCGACACCGAAATCGACGCCTCCGCCTACTTCCGCGAACTCAACGCCGAATTTCAGGGCTGGCAGCAGCAGACCAGCCAGAACCTCACCATGGCCGAGGCGCAGGAAATCGGTCTCGACCAGCGCGTTCTGTCGCGCGTGATCGCGATCACGGCGGTCGAGAACGAAACCGACCGTCTGGGGCTGTCGGTGGGCGACCAGAACCTCGCCTCCCGCGTGACCGAGATCCAGGCGTTCCAGGGCCCGAACGGCCAGTTCGACCGCGACACCTACGATTTCGTCCTCGAACAATCCGGCCTGACCGCCCGCGAGTTCGAAGAGACTCTGCGGCTCGAAGTGGCCCGCACCATCCTTGCCGGCGCCGTGACCAGCGATCTGGAAATGCCCGATGTCTACACCGACACGCTGTTCGGCTGGGCGCGCGAAACCCGCGACTTCACATGGGCCCCGGTGACCCGCTCGGCCCTCGAAGAGCCGCTGCCGGAACCGACCGAAGCCGATCTCGAAGCCTATTACGAGGCGAACCCGGACGATTTCACCACGCCGGAAACCCGCCAGATCACCTATGGCTGGCTCAAGCCCGAAGACGTGCTGGACGAGATTCCGATGGACGACACCCAGCTTCAGGCCCTCTATGACCAGCGCATCGACGAATTTCAGGTGCCCGAACGCCGCCTCGTCGAACGCCTCGTGTTCGGCTCGGCGGATGAGGCGCAGGCCGCCGCGGACCGGATCGAAGCGGGTGAGACGACCTTCGACCAGGAGGTTCAGGCGCGCGGCCTTTCGCTGTCCGACGTGGATATGGGCGACGTGACCCGCCGCGCCCTCGGTCAGGCGGGCGACCCGATTTTCGCCCTCGACGCGCCCGGCGTCGTCGGCCCCATCGAAACCGACCTCGGCCCCGCCCTGTTCCGCATGAACGCGATCCTTTCGGCGCAGGAAACCAGCTTCGAAGAGGTGCGCGATCAGTTGTTCGAGGAATATGCGGCCGATGCCGCGCGCCGCCTTGTGCGCACCCGCGCGACCGAGATCGACGAGATGATGGCCGGGGGCGCGACGCTCGAGGAACTCGCGGCCGAAGGCCTCATCACCGTCGACACCATCGGCTATTTCGACGGGAACCAGGACGGCATCGCCGCCTACGCCCCGTTCCGCGAAGCGGCTTCCGAGGCCAGCGAAAGCGACTTCCCCGAGGTCACGGAACTGGAAGACGGCTCGGTCTTCGCGCTGCGGCTCGACGAGATCACGCCGCCCGCGCTCCAGCCGCTCGACGAGGTGCGCGACGCGGTCGTGGCGGGCTGGGAAGCGCAGACGCTGACCGAGGCGCTGGTGGCCCGCGCCGAAGCCCTTATCCCGCAATTCGAAAGCGGCGCCGAAGCCCCCTCCACCGTCGGTCTGACCGAGGTTCTGGAAGAGGACATCGCACGCACCAGCTTCATTCAGGGCACGCCCTCCACGATGATCGAAACCGCCTTCGAGATGGAAGAAGGCACGTGGCAGGTCGTCTCGGGCGATGGTCAGGTCGTGGTCCTCGGCCTCACCGACGTCAACGCGCCCGATCAGGACAGCGCCGAGGCACAGGAAATCAAAACCACCTTCGGTGCCCGCGTGTCGCAGCAGATCGCCGCCGACGTGCAGGACGCTTTCGCCGCCGCACTGGAATCGGATGCGGGCGTCACGCTGGATCAGGCGATGATCAACGCCGTCCACGCCAACTTCCCGTGAGCTGACCGATGGCCCTGACCCCGTCCTTCGACGCCTTCGAGGCCGGCTGGAACGCTGGCGCGAACCAGATCGTCTATACCCGCCTCGCCGCCGACCTCGACACCCCCGTCTCGCTCATGCTGAAGCTGACCGAGGCGCGCACCGACAGCTTCATGCTGGAATCGGTGACGGGCGGCGAAGTGCGCGGGCGCTATTCGATCATCGGGATGAAGCCGGACCTCGTGTGGCAGTGCGACGGGACCAAGGCCCGGATCAACCGTCAGGCCCGTTTCGACCCCGATGCGTTTCAGGACGTGGCCGACGATCCCCTGACTTCGCTGCGCGCCGTGCTGGCCGAAAGCAAGATCGACCTACCCGATGACCTGCCCGCCGCCTCGGCGGGCCTCTTCGGCTATTTGGGCTACGACATGATCCGGCTGGTCGAACACCTGCCGAACGTGAACCCCGACCCCATCGGCCTGCCCGATGCGGTGATGATCCGCCCCTCGGTCGTGGCGGTTCTGGACGGTGTGAAGGGCGAAGTGATCCTCGTCTCGCCGGTGTTCCAGTCGTCGGGCCTGTCGGCGCGCGCCGCCTATGCGCAGGCCGCCGAACGGGTGCAGGACGCGCTGCGCGACCTCGAACGCCAGCCCGCAACGTCACACGATCTGGGTGAGACCGCGGACATCGGCGAGCCTGTGTCGAACTTCGCCCATGACGAATACCTCGCGGCGGTCGAGACGGCGAAGGAATACATCCGCGCAGGCGACATCTTTCAGGTCGTCCCCTCGCAGCGCTGGACGCAGGATTTCCCCCTGCCCCCCTTCGCGCTCTACCGCTCGCTTCGCCGCATGAACCCCTCGCCCTTCATGTTCTTCTTCAACTTCGGTGGCTTTCAGGTCATCGGCGCCAGCCCCGAAATCCTCGTCCGCGTCTTCGGGCGCGAGGTGACGATCCGCCCGATCGCAGGCACCCGGCCCCGCGGCGCCACGCCGGAAGAAGACAAGGCGCTGGAGGAAGACCTGCTCGCCGATCAAAAGGAACTGGCCGAACACCTCATGCTGCTCGATCTGGGGCGCAACGACGTGGGCCGGGTCGCCAAGATCGGCACCGTCCGCCCGACCGAGGAATTCATCGTCGAACGCTACAGCCACGTGATGCACATCGTCTCGAACGTGGTGGGCGAACTCAGCGAAGACCACGACGCGCTCTCGGCCTTCCTTGCCGGGATGCCCGCGGGCACCGTCTCCGGCGCGCCGAAAGTGCGCGCGATGGAAATCATCGACGAGCTCGAGCCGGAAAAGCGCGGCGTCTACGGCGGCGGCGTGGGCTATTTCTCGGCGATGGGCGACATGGATATGTGCATCGCGCTGCGCACCGCCGTCCTGAAGGACCGCAAGCTCTACATTCAATCCGGCGGCGGCGTGGTCTACGACAGCGACCCGGAGGCCGAGTTTCAGGAAACCGTGAACAAGTCCAAAGCCATCGCCCGCGCGGCGGCCGAGGCTGGCCTCTTCACCCGCGGCGGCAACAGCTGACACCGCCCGCCCGTCTTTCCGGTCCCGAAATATCCCCGGGGGAGGTCTGGAGGGGGCAGGCAGCCCCCTCCAGCGAGTCGACCGGGCGCAAGCCCGGTCGAAAACTCACTCCACGGGCACCGCCATGATCTTGCCGCCCTGCAAGAACGGCACCAGCACCATCTGGCCCATCATGCCGATGTCGCCCGCCCCGGCCTCGGTCGTGGTCAGCGTTTCCAGCCCCGCCCCGTCATAGGCGACGATCTCGCCCGTCGGGTTATCCGAATAGATCAGCTTGCCGCCGATCTCCACGATCCCGTCGATGGCCCCGGTTTCCTCGGCGCCCGGCAGCGTGGTGACGTCGGCGCTGTCGTAGGTCACGGCGTAAAGCTGCCCCTTCCCCTCGATCCGGCCCTGATCCATCAGCCATTCCTTCCCCATCGAACCGACGATCAGCCGGTCCTCCTGCGCCCAGATTCCGTTGGGCAGGTCCATGGAGCCTGCGGGGACGAAGGCTTCGGCGCTTCCGTCCATCACGCGAAAGACCGCCCCGCCGAACATATCGGTGACATAGACCGCGCCATCCGGCCCGATCGCCACATCGTTGGGAAACATCGCGCCTTCGAGCGTGATGGTCTCGTCCACCGTGCCGCTCGCGATATCCACGACATGCAGCCCCATCGCATCCGCGACGTAGAGCTTGCCGTCCATCGAGGCCATGCCCTTGGGGTCCATCAGCCCCGTGACCCAGTCCTTCTGCTTCATTTCACCGTCTGGCGTGACCAGCGACAGATACCCGTCCATCTGCCCGTCCGGCCCGAAGGTCGCGATGTTCGACACGACGATCTGGTCCGACCCTGCCTCGTAATAGGCCGACTCAGGCGTTTCGAACCCCTCGAGCGTCCAGCCGCCCCCGTGGCTCGCGGCCATGGCCGCGCCCGCGCATCCGATACCGATGGTTGCAATGACATACTTCATGGAATCCTCCCGTGATCTCCGCGCTCACGCTGCGCCCATCGTGGGCGCCTGCCTACCAATATCAGATATAGACGGCGGCAATCCGCCTTCGTCACCGCGCGGACCACGGAGTGGAAACATCATTGGGGAGAGGTTGGAGGCGGCAGACAGCCCGCCACCGGATCGTGCGGCGAAGCCTAGCGCGCGGCGTCGATCGCGGGGCGGATGACCGTGTCGGGGATCGCCCCGGTGATCGGCCCGGCGAAGCGTTTGACGATCACTCCGTCGCCATCGACCACGAAGGTTTCCGGCACACCGTAAAGGCCCCAGTCGATCCCGGTGCGCCCGCTTTCGTCCGATACGACCGCGGTAAAGGGATTGCCGAGGTCATCCAGAAACTTCCGCCCGTTCGCGGGCTCGTCCTTGTAGTTGATGCCGTAGATCGGGATGCCTTCCTCGGCGAAGGCCATGAGGTATTCGTGCTCAGCCCGGCACGGCGCGCACCAACTGGCCCAGAAGTTCACCAGCTTCACCTCGCCATCGGCCAGCTCTCCGACCGTGAAGCCGGGCTCACCGGGGAACTCGGCCACCGTCAGCGCGGGCACCGGCCCGCCTTCGCGGGTGGATGCCAACTGATCGTCGCCCCGGTTCATGCCGAAGTAGAACATCAGCGCCAGCCCGGCGAAGACCACCGGCGGCAGGATCATGAGGGGTTTCATGTCAGGCTCCCTTGCGCCGCGCCTCGGCGGCTTCGAGCTTCTTTTTCACGCGTGCGGACTGCCACCAGCTGACCGCGATCACCAGCGCCACGAGCAGGATCGTCGCACCCCATGAGGTCAGGATCGCGCCCGCGTATTTTCCCAGATCAGGCATCCTGCATCCTTTCCCGCATCTCCAGCGCATGAATGCGCCGCTTGCGCACCTCGGTCCGTGTGCGCACCAAGAGAAGCGCGATGAACAACAGAACGAAACCCGTCAGACAGATCACCAGCGGCTGCCAATAGACGTCCGAGACGTTCTCTTCCTTGTCGAGCGACAGGGACGCCCCCTGATGCAGGCCCTGGTTCCAGAAGTTCACCGCATAGCGGCTGAGAAGCGCGAAGACGCTGCCGACGATGGCCAGAACGCTGGTCAGGTCAGCGGCGGTGTCCGGGTCTTCGATCGCGGCCCAGAGCGCCATGTAGCCGAGGTAGAACAGGAAAAGGACGAGGAACGAGGTCAGGCGCGGATCCCACGCCCAATAGGTGCCCCACATCGGTTCGCCCCAGATCGCCCCGGTGAGAAGCGCGATGATCGTCATCACGACCCCCACGAGGGCGGCGGCCTTGGCGGCCAGCGCGCTGACGTGATGGCGGCGGATCAGCCAGATGAGCGAGGCCACAAGCATCATCACCCAGATATTGATCGCCATCATCGCGCTTGGCACGTGGACATAGATGATCTTGACCGACGAGCCGAAATTCACCGCCTCGGGCGTGAAGAAAAAGCCCCAGATCAGCCCGACCGCCAGCGTGAGGATCGTCAGCCCGATCACCCAAGGCAGCGCCTTGCCGGACAGGGCCATGAACTTGACCGGGTTGGCCCAGGCCCAAAGCCAGTTCCACCCGTCTCTCGCCTGTTTCGTGCGCACGTTATCCATGCGAATTGTCCTATGTGTCATGGGCCAATCGGGCAAGAAAAACCCGTGTCCCTCACCGCAGATTGATACGCAATGCCGCAGCCGCCGCGAACGGGAGGAGCGCGATGCTCCCCGCCGTGATCCCCGCGACCATCAGAAGCGGTGTCGAGGCGTCGAAGCCGCCGATCCCGCGCGCCGCCGCCTCGGCCCCGAAGATCAGGGTGGGCACATAGAGCGGCAGGACGAGCAGAGACAGGAGCAGCCCGCCCCGTTTCAGACCCACGGTCAGCGCCGCGCCGAAGGCCCCGATCATGCTGAGTGCCGGGGTTCCGATCAGAAGCGTGACGAACATCCACCACGCCCCGCCCTCGGGCATCGACATCAGCCCGCCGAAAACAGGCGCGGCCAGCGTCAGGGGCAGTCCCGTCACCAGCCAGTGCGCGACCGCCTTCATCACCACCGCCCCCTCCATCGGCAGCGGCGCGGTGGCGAGCAGGTCGAGCGATCCGTCCTCGAAATCAAGCTGGAAGATCCGGTCGAGCGACAGAAGGCAGGCAAGCAGAGCGCCGACCCACAGGATACCCGGCGCGATCCGGCCGAGGATCTCGGCCTCCGGCCCCACGCCGAAGGGGACAAGCACCGTCACGATCAGGAAGAACGCAAGGCCAAGGCCGAATCCGCCCCCCGCCCGCACCGACAGGCGCAGATCGCGGATGAGAAGCGCGATCACAGGAACGCCTCGTCGAACGAACCGGGTTCCGCCGCGCGGGTCGGATCGGCCTTGAACGGCGTCACGTCGAAAATCCCGGCCTCCAGCCCCAGATCGATATGCGTCGCGATCAGGGCCGCCCCGCCGCCCGCAACATGCGCGCGCACACAGGTCGCGAAAAGCGCGACCGAAGCGGTGTCGAGCGACACCGTCGGTTCATCCAGAAGCCAGATCGGCCGCCCGGTGACGAGAAGCCGCGCCAAACCCAGCCGCCGTTTCTGCCCCGCAGACAGGTTCGCGGCAGGCCGGTCGCGCAGCCCCAGAAGGTTCATCCGGGTCAGGGCATCCTCGATATCGCCGGTGGCATAGACGCTGGCCCAGAAGGCAAGGTTCTCGGCCACCGAAAGCTGCGCCTTCAACCCATCCGCATGGGCACCATAGGCAATCGCTTCGGGCGGCAGGCTGACCTCGCCGGCGACGGCGGGCTGCAATCCGGCCAGTGTGCGTAGAAGCGTGGTCTTGCCCGACCCGTTCGGCCCGCGCAGGACCAGCACCTCGCCCGCCCCGAGCGTGAAGCCCAGCCCCTCCAGCACCGGCACGCCGCCGCGCGCCACCGTGAGGTCGCGGACGACAAGCTCCATCAGACGGGCAACACCGCAAGCGCCACGCGTCGGCCTTCGGACAGCGTGATGTTGTAGGTCCGGCAGGCGGCTGGGGTGGCCATCGCCTCGACCCCGATCCCGGCGGCTTCGAGGGCGCTTTGCATGTCCTTTGGCGCAAAGGCCATCTCCGGCCCCATGCCCAGAAACAGCACGTCGACATCGGTGGCGAGCGCGAGGAGCGCGTCGACATCGTCCAACCCGCCCCAGCTCACCGCGCGCTTTCCCGTGGCCAACATCGGCCCCCGGATCACGTCGCCCGCGACCCGGAAGAACCCCGGCCCGTAGCTTTCGACCGGCATGGCCTGACCATATGTGATTTCGTGCATCTGCATGGCCGTTTCCTAACCCGTTCGCGCAGCCGGGAAAAGACCCACCGCAGGCGAGGCGAGAACCGATGCCCCGAACCCTGCACGCACCGCTGAAAAACGCCCGATCAGTCGAAGAGCGGCAGGCCGGTGACGATGGCCAGCCCGATCACGCCATAGGCGACGGCGCGGAAGCCGCGCTCGGCCTCGGGACGAAACGCCCATTGCCCAAGCGCGATGCCGAGCGCATAGGGCACCGCCAGCACCGCGGCCAGCGTGACCTCGGCCCAGCCGACCAGCCCACGCGCCAGCAGGTTCACGATGATGCCGATGTCGAGACAGGCCAGAAACAGGATCGTGTTGGCGCGCACCTTGGCCGCGCCCGAGGGGCCGGCGAGATAAAACAGGATCACCGGCGGCCCGGTCAGCCCTGTGGTGCCACCCAGCACACCGGCGGCCGCGCCGATGGCGCCCAGACCGGGCCAGCGCACCCGCCCGCCGAAACGCCAGCCGGAAACGAGCGCCGCAAGCGTCACAGTCGCCACCACCGCGACGGTCCAGCGCAAGACCTCGCGGTCGAGCCATGTCAGCATCCAGACGCCGAGGGGTGCGGCCGCCACGGCTGCAAGGGCCAGAACGCCGACCTCGGCCTTGTCCGCCTCGCGAAGCGCGCGCGGCACGATCAGCACCCAGGTCACGACGCCCGTGATCGTCACGACGACGATGGCGGTCGACACCGGGAGGAAGATCGCGCCCACAGGCATGAAGATCAGCGCCGTGCCGAAGCCCGAGAACCCGCGCACGACACCCGCGAACACGAACGTCACCGCCAGCCACACGAGACCCGGTGTGGCCAGCGCCTGTTCGATCACCTCAGGTCTCGGAGTTGCCGAACTGCGTGCCCGCTTCGGCGTCGGGCTTGGTCCAGTCCCGCTTTACCCCTAGGCGGAGCAGGATGGCCGAGGCCACGAAGACCGAGGAATAGGTGCCGACCACGACACCCCAGATCATCGCGAAGACGAAGTTGCGGATCACGTCGCCGCCCAGCACGAAAAGCGCGATCAGCGCGATCAGCGTCGTGACCGAGGTCATCATCGTCCGGCTCAGGGTTTCGTTGATCGACAGGTTCAGCACTTCCTTCAGATCGAGCTTCTTGAAGCGCCGCAGATTCTCGCGCACCCGGTCGAAGACGACCACCGTATCGTTCAGCGAATAGCCGACGATGGTCAGCAAGGCCGCGATAATCGGCAGGCCGAATTGGATCTGGAACAGCGAAAACACCCCGATGGTCAGCGTCACGTCATGGATGAGCGCGGCGACCGCGCCCAGCGAGAACTGCCACTCGAACCTGAGCCAGATATAGATCAGCACCGTCGCCATGGCGGCGGCCACCGCTTCGATGGCGGTCCAGATCAATTCGCCCGACACCTTCGGCCCCACGCTTTCCACGCTGGGAAAGGTGATGTTCGGATCGTAGGCCGTCAGCGCGTCTTCGACCGCCTGAATGGTCTCGACCGAAATCGCCTCGTCCCCGTCCTGCGACTGGATACGCACCATCGCGACGTTCTCGTCCGGCCCGAAAGACGGATCGAACACCTCGGAAATCGCGACATCGCCAAGCCCCAGCGGAGCGATGGCGTCGCGATAGGCGCCGACATCGACGGCCTCGGTGCTTTGCGTGCGGATCGACGTGCCGCCCCGGAAATCGATGCCGAAGTTCAGACCGAAGACCAGAAAGGCCACGATGGATATGACCATGAGCGCGCCGGACAGCCCGAGCGAGAGCCACGAGCGCGAGAAGAAATCGACATTCGTTTCCTTCGGAACCAGAGACAAACGCATCTCAGACCTCCAGCGTTTTCGGACGACGGCGTTCGAACCAGATCACGACCATCAGGCGCGTCACGAAGATCGCGGTGAAGACCGATGTGATCAGGCCGAGGCCAAGGGTGACGGCGAAGCCGCGAACCGGACCGGAGCCCATGATGAACAGGATGCCCGCGGTCAGGAACGTGGTGATGTTGGCGTCGATGATGGCCGACAGCGCCTTTTCATACCCGAGGTCGATGGCACGCGCAGGCCCGCGCTTGTTCTTGAGCTCCTCGCGGATCCGCTCGAACACCAGCACGTTCGCGTCGACCGCCATACCGATGGTCAACACGATCCCGGCGATGCCCGGCAACGTCAGCGTCGCGCCGATGGCGGAGAGCAGGCCGAAGAGCATGGCGACGTTCAGGATGAGCGCCACGTTGGCGATCATGCCGAACCATCCGTAACTCAGCGCCATGAAGACGAGGACACCCGCGAACGCGACGAGCGAGGCGATCTCACCCGCCGCGATGCTGTCAGCGCCCAGTTCCGGCCCGATGGTCCGTTCTTCGAGAAACGTCATCTCGGCGGGCAAGGCGCCGGCGCGCAGGAGCACGGCAAGATTGGTCGATTCCTCGACCGTGAAATTCCCGGTGATGATGCCGGAGCCGCCCGGAATGTGTTCGTTGATGCGCGGGGCCGAAATGACCTCGCTGTCCAGCACGATGGCGAAGGGGCTGCCCACGTTCTCGGCGGTATAGTCACCGAACAGGCGCGCGCCATGGGGATTGAACCGGAAGTTGACGGCGGGCCGCCCGTTGGTGTCGAAACTCGGCTGCGCATCGACGAGGTCTTCGCCGGTCACGACCGGCACGTCTTCGAGCACGTAGTAAACGCCCTCTTCGTCCACCGACGGATAAAGCACATTGTTCGGCCCCGGAGCCTGATCGGGGTTCGTCGTGCGGCTGACGACCGGCTGGAAGGTGAGCTGCGCGGTGGTACCGATCAGCGCCTTGAGCTCGTCGGCGGACCCCAGACCCGGCACCTGAATGAGGATGCGATCCTCGCCCTGCCGCTGGATCGTCGGCTCGCGCGTGCCGACCTCGTCCACCCGGCGGCGAATGATCTCCAGCGATTGCTGGATGGTGCGGTCGTCGGTGGCCAGTTTCTCGGCCTCGGACAAGGCCACGACGATCTCGTCGCCCTCGACATCGACCGTGAAGTTGGTCGACCCGGTGCCGGTGATCGTCACGACCGGCGTCGCCAGCGCGCGCACGAGCTGGGCGGCATCGTCGATATGCGTGGTATCCCCGATCTTGACCCGAAGCGTCCCGTCCTCGGTCGGCACCCGGCGGATGGTGCCCACGATGTCGCGCGCGTCGCGCAGGACCGGGAACACCTCCTGCCAGATCGAATCCATCCGCTGCTTGTAGACATCCTCGACCTGCACTTCGGCCAAAAGATGCGCCCCGCCCCGAAGGTCCAGACCGAGATTGACGAGGTTCGACGGCAGCCAACCCGGCCAGGCGCTGCGATCTGCGGCGAGTTCCGGCGACGCTTCGCCGCCCGCCTGTTCGATGGCCGTGACCGCGTCGTTATGGGTCTCGACCCGCGGATAGAACAGGTTCGGCATGGCATAGGCCAGCCCCGTCACCACCACGAGGATGATGACGACCCGCTTGAAGATGGAGATATTCAGCATCTGGCCCCTGCCCTGCCGGTCATGTTGCGTGTGGTTTCAGCGCGATCAGCTCTTGGCGCTTTTCGGTTCGGCCGCCGGTTCGGTCTTGGACACGACCTGAAGGATCGCGGCCTTGGTCACGCGAACCTTGACGCCCTCGGCGATCTCGACCTCGACCTCTTCGCCTTCCTTGACCTTCGACACCTTGCCGATGATCCCGCCCTGCGTGACCACCTGATCGCCCCGGCGCAGCGCCTCGCGCATCTTCTGGTCTTCCTTCACCTTCTTCTGCTGCGGGCGGATCAGGAAGAAATACATGATGCCGAACACCAGCACCATCGGGATGAGCATGGAGTTCATGAGGCCCCCGGCGGGGGCGGCGGCCTGCGCGAATGCGGGCGAAACGAGCATAGATTGGTCCCTTGTCTGTTGGGCGGATCGGCCCTGTCATAGGCGGGACCGTTCGGCCCCTTTTGGCTGGCGCGGACCCTATATGGGCGTCCGGGTGATGGCAAGCAATGGGCGGGCGGGCGCAAAGGCCCGAACCGTGACCGGGCCGTCGGCGGCGACAGGCCCATTCCGTCTGGCATCGTCACACCGTCCCGGCTAGGCTTTCGCCAATTCCAGACCACCAGATTTCCAAGGGAGACGCCCGATGCAATGCCATGAAGTTGATTATGAAATTTTCGGTGACGACATGCAGATCGTCGAAGTGGAACTCGACCCGGCCGAGACCGTCATCGCCGAGGCGGGCGCCATGAACTACATGGACGACGGCATCGGGTTTGAGACCCGCATGGGCGACGGCGCGCGCCCCTCGGGCGGCATCATGGATTCGCTTCTGAACGTGGGCAAACGCGTGCTGACCGGCGAGTCGATCTTCATGACCCACTTCACCAACAACGGTCAGGGCAAGAAACGCGTGGCCTTCGCGGCACCCTATCCCGGCAAGATCATCCCGGTGGACATGGCCGAGATGGGGGGCGAACTCATCTGCCAGAAAGACGCCTTCCTCTGCGCGGCCTTTGGCACCACGACCGACATCGCGTTTCAACGCAAGCTGGGCGCGGGCTTTTTCGGCGGCGAAGGCTTCATCCTCCAGCGCCTGAACGGCGACGGGATGGCCTTCATCCACGTCGGCGGCACCGTCATCAAACGCGAGCTGGCCCCGGGCGAGGTTCTGCGGGTCGATACCGGGTGTCTGGCGGCCATGACCGGCAGCGTGAACTACGACATCGAACGCGCCGGCAACCTCAAGTCGATGATCTTCGGCGGCGAAGGCATCTTCCTCGCCACCCTGCGCGGGCCGGGCACCGTCTATCTCCAGTCCTTGCCGTTCTCCCGCCTCGCCGACCGCGTCCTACGCGCCGCCGGTCCGGGCCTCGGCAACAAGAAGGGCGAAGGCTCGGTGCTGGGCGGATTGGGGGATATGTTCGGGGATCGGTGAGGGTGGAGTGCTGACACTCTTCTAAATCGAGGCGGATTCTACTAGGTCCAATGCCCGTCGCGCGGTCTCCATTCCATCTAGGACCTGATCGAGTTCTTGAGAGAGAGTGGAGGACATGTCGATGCTTGGTACGATCGCATCGAGATACACCGAGCTAGGGTGGCGCGTTATCTTGAACCCTTCTGGTAGTGAGGCGGCCAAGTCATCCAGCCTCAAAGAGACGATCTTCTCTAAGTTCTGGATCGACAAGTAACCCGACATGGGATGGTGCCACACAGAAAGGCCGTAGGGGTTCGAAGCTGGACGATACGAAAACTCGTCGGTGGATCCGGATTGGGGATTTGCTTTCCACGCGGCATCGCGCCTGATCATCGCGAGCCAATCGGCCTTGAACGCAGCCAGTTCGGCTGACGCAGCTTTTCGTGCCGCAGAACTGCCAGCGAGCGCTTTGACGCGAGCGGCCCTACTCCCGGCGTTTTCCAAGAGTGATCGCTTCCAGTCCGAACGCGGGTCAGTGTCCGAAATGAAGCTCGCGATTTCTTCGTAAGAACAGACATAATCCCATTCGCTCGGTTCAACACCGGCCAAGTACGGCTCCGGCGCGATAAGAGCCGTCCTGGCTTCAAATCCACGCTCGGAATGGACCGACGCCCGGGCGCGATATCTCGCTGCCTGTTCGGGTTGAAACCGCGCGGAAACCTTGTTTTCGATCAAGAGAATGGAGCCATTTGCGAAGCGCACTAAGATGTCGGTCTCGCCCCATGCCAAGCCACCGAAATTTTCATGAACCGAATGCTCGATAGAGGTGATTTCGCTATCTCCTAACGCAAGTTTTCGGGCCAATTCTTTTCTGAACGCACCACTGAAAGCGACCTCTTCGATGAAGAGAAGGTCGAAATCGCGTTCGTTGAATACAACTATTGGCACAATGGGAGGCAACGGGTGCTCACCCCGCCGACGCCAGATCCGCGCCCTTCCGCAAGTTCCGCAGCTTCTTCCACGTCACCTCCGGGTCGATCTTGCCGTAGCCTGCGAAGGTGCCGAAGCCGCAGTCGGTGGAGGCGATCACGCGGTCTTCGCCCACGATGTCGATGAACCGGCCAAGACGCTGCGCCACCAGCTCGGGGTGTTCGACGTAGTTGGAACAGGTGTCGATCACGCCCGGCGCAAGCACCTTGTCGTCGGGAATATCGGCGTCGCGCCAGACGGTCCATTCGTGTTCGTGGCAGGGGTTCGCGCTTTCGAACAGGATGGTCGAGGGGTTCGCCGACAGCACCACGTCGATCACTTTTTCCAGTGGAATATCATGGTCATGCGGCCCTTCGTAGTTGCCCCAGCACAGGTGCATCCGCATCCGGTCCTTGGGCAAGCCTTCCGTCGCGGCGTTCAGCGCCTCGACATTGGCGGCGGCCACTTTCACGAATTCCTCCTGATCCATATCCTGATACCCGGTGTGGGCCGACATGGCGAGGTCGGGGCAGTCGAACTGGATGTCGAAGCCCGCATCCAGAATAGCCTCGTATTCGGGTCGCATGGCGGCGGCCAGATCGGCCAAATAGGCCTCGTGCGACGGGTAATACTTGTTCACCTGAAACGCGGTGATGAGCCCCGGCGAGGCGGCGTTCATGAAGGCGCGGCCCGTGTCGGCCTCGGCCCCCAGCGCCTCTTTGAACCGCCGGATGTCATCCAGCGCAGGTTGCAGGTTCACCAGCTTCACTTCACCGATGCAGGACGCCCGCGTGAATTCCTGCGACCCCATTATGGCGCTGAGTTTCTTGGCCAGATTCGGGTGCGCCGCCAGATCCTTGGCCGGTTTGCGGTCGATGTGGCCGCCGAAGCCCGACAGGCGTTCCTGCATGTAGGTCGAATAGCCGACTTTGCCCAACTCGCCGTCCGACACGATCGAAACGCCCGCCGCGCGCTGATGGCGGATCGCGTCGCGAATGGCCTCTTCCACCGTCGCCTCGAATGCCTCGGCATCGTATGCCTCGCCCTTGTCCTTGGCGATGAGCAGCGCCGACAGCGCGTCACCACGCGGCAGGCTTCCGACATGGGTGGTTTCGATGGTCATGGTCTGGCTCCGTCCCTGTTCTGATCGTGCCGACACACCAGACCACCGCGACGGGGGAAAAACAACCGGATACGCGCCGGGCGCGCCCCTCTAGGCGTCCCGGTCCGCGTCCGCCTTCGCCGCCGCGGATTTCGACGCTCGCGCCGCCGCCTCCTGCCGCGCCTCGCGCCGTTTCGCGAACTGTCGCATGGCGTCGTATCCCATCGCGGCGACCCCGCGCGGATTATATGGATAGATGCGCACGGCGACGGTATCGATGGCCTTGTCGGTCCAGTTCTTCTTGTATTCCAGAAGGTGCCCCTGCATCTCGATCCGCTGGATGCCACGGCCCGCGAGATGCCCGATCAGGTAGTATTGCATGAGCGCACCGGGGCCGTATTTGGCAACGGCTTCGTCATATCCGATCTTGTAGGCCCAGAAGACGTTGTCGCGGATCTCGCCGATGCTCATGGCGATCGCCTTGCCGTCGAGCCGGAGGAAGGCGACGTGCAGACGCCCCTCGCCCGCCACCACCTTGGCATAGTCCCGGAAAAAGGCCTGTTGCCGATGGTCGTGGGTCAGGGCCGTGCCGGTGCGTTCCTTCCAGCTTTTCGCCTCGACCGCGACCGCCGTGTCCAGCAGACCGTCGACCGCCCCGGTCGCGGGTTCGAGGAAATCGACGGTCACCTCGCCCAGTTCCCGCATCCGCCGCTCGTTGCGCCGGATCGACTGCCGCATGTTGCGGCGCAGGTTGTTGGTGGGTTCGGACCAGCTTTCATCGAGGTCGAGCCAGGGGGCCGCCGGAATGACCTTGGTCCGCACCACGACCTTGGCCTTGCCCTGTGCTGCCTTCTGCACCTCGCCGATGAACGGGTCTTCGATGGGGTAATAGCCCAGATCGGCCGGTTTCCCGAGCCCGATGAGGCCCTTGGCGAGTGCCGGAAGAACGCTGTCATCTCGACGCGGGACCGGAAGGCCGCCATCGTCATTCGCGACGAAGTGATGCCGCTGCACGAAGCCCTTGTCGACCGTCATGGCGAGCAGCGCCTTGGGTTCACTGAGCGGCCCGACCACCACGACCGTGAGCGCGCCGATCCGGCTGTAATGCGCCGCCATCGCCTTGGCCCAGGCGAAGAGCAGCTTCGGGCTGCGCCACGGCGCTGACAGGACGCCGTCCCACGCTTCGGGCGTGACCTCGGATTGGGTGACGATGTGAACCTGCTCGGATACCATTTACTGCGCTTTCGTCGGGGCTTCGTTACCGGACCCGCGCACATATGCACGCCGGACCGGACCTTTCCATGGAAAAATTAAGGTGAACATGGGCACACCCTAAAGGCCGGGGGTATCCCGGTGCGCACGTGGCGATCGAGCCCGCTCTCACCCGGCCCGCCGCGATCCCGCATCCCGGCGAGCGGTGTTCGGCGCGACACCTTGGGGCACATCTCCGAGGCGCGGCCACTACCCCCCTCCCAGCGGTGCTTTCGCCCTTTGCGTCCCGCCACGGCTTCGGGCATAACCACGCCGAACGCAGACAAGGACCGCCCAAGATGCACGACATTCGCACCATCCGCGACAATCCCGAAGCTTTCGACGCCGCCATGGCGCGTCGCGGGTTGTCCGGCGTGTCGGCCGAGGTTCTGGCCATCGACGAGGCGCGCCGGGCCGCGATCCTGAAAGCCGAGACCGAACAGGCCGAGGCCAACAAGGCGGCCAAGGCGATCGGGGCCGCGAAAGCCTCCGGCGACGAGGCGGAATTCGAACGCCTGCGCGCGGAAGTGGCGGAAAAGAAAAAGCATATCGCGGCGCTGAACGACGAAGCCAAGGCGAAGGACGAGGAGTTGACCCAGCTTCTCATGACCCTGCCCAACGTCATCGCCGACGACGTGCCGAACGGGGCGGACGAGGACGACAACGTGGAGATTCGGCGTTGGGGCACCCCGCGCGTCTTCGACTTCACACCCAAGGAGCACTATGACCTTGCCGCCGTTCAGGACGGGCTCGATTTCGAGACCGCCGCCAAACTCTCCGGCTCGCGCTTCGTGGTGCTGTCGGGCGCGGTGGCACGGCTGCACCGGGCGCTGGCGCAATTCATGATCGACACGCATGTGGACGAGAACGGGCTGACCGAGACGATCACGCCCGTCCTCGTGCGTGAAGAGATGATGTATGGCACCGGGCAACTGCCCAAATTCGGTGAGGACAGCTACAAGACCACGAACGGCTGGTGGCTGATCCCGACCGCCGAGGTGACGCTGACCAACATCGTGAACGGCGCGACGATTTCCGCCGATTACCTGCCGCGCCGCTACGTGGCGCATACGCAGTGCTTCCGCTCGGAAGCGGGCAGCGCGGGCAAAGACACGGCGGGGATGTTGCGTCAGCACCAATTCGAGAAGGTCGAGATGGTGTCGGTGACGAAGCCGGAGGACAGCGAGGCCGAGCACGAGCGCATGACGCGCTGCGCCGAGGATATTCTTGAACGCCTTGGCCTGCCCTACCGCACCGTGAAGCTCTGCACCGGCGACATCGGCTTCGGTGCCCGGCGCACGCACGACATCGAGGTCTGGCTGCCGGGTCAGAACACCTATCGCGAGATTTCCTCGGTCTCGACAACGGGCGATTTTCAGGCGCGGCGGATGAACGCGCGGTTCCGGCCCGAAGCGGGGGCCAAACCCGAATACGTGCATACGCTGAATGGTTCGGGTCTGGCCGTCGGGCGCTGCCTGATCGCGGTGCTGGAGAACGGGCAGGAAGCGGATGGCTCGGTCACGCTGCCGGGCGTGCTGCATCCTTACCTTGGCGGCAAGACCCGGATCACCGCCGAGGGCGCGCTGGCCTGATTTCGAATTTCGCTGCCGCGAAATCCGATCCGTTGGGGGAGGCCAGCCTCCCCCAGAACCCCCTCCGAGGTATTTTCGGACCAGAGAAGGGGCGTGACCTGCCCTGAAACGAGAAGCGGCGCCCCGAGGGACGCCGCTTTTTCTTTGTGGGGTCTGGTCTATTCCGCTGGGGTCGCCGCAACCGCCATCTGCCGTTCCTTGGGGAACGGGACGAGTTGATCGGTCTCTTCGTCCCAGAGCTTCAGCGTGAAGGCATGCAGCGCCTCGCGGAAGGAAATCCGGCGTAGCGGGAAGATGTCTTCGAGCTCCCGGTGCGCCTGCCGCAGCTTGTAGCAGGGGATCGAGGCGTTCAGGTGGTGGATGTCGTGCTTGGTGATGTTCGCCACGGCCTCATCGAACCACGTCCCGAAGGACAGGCAGGATGCGCCTTGAAGCGCGGCTTGATCGAAGCTGAGGTCGGGGCGGCGATCCCAATAGGTATCCTCGAAATTGTGCTGGAGATAGACGAGGAACACGCCAAGACACCCGGCGATGAACACCGACAGCCAGATCGTGAGCACGCCGGTCCAACCCGCGAGCAGGTAGACGAGGCCCCACCACGCGAACAGCACGATATTGTGGATCAGCACCGATTTCGGCGCGACCTTCATGGTGTTTTTCGGGAACCGCCAGACGAGGAAGTAGGTGTAGAAGGCACCAAGCGGGATCAGCACGAAGGGGTTGCGGTAGAGGCGGTAGTACAGCCGCTTCCAGAATCCCGCCTCGTTCCACTCACGCACCGTCATGGTGAAAATCTCGCCCGCCTCGCGGTGTTCGAGGTTGCCGATCTGGCGGTGATGCTCATCGTGGTTGTATTGCATCGTGTAGAATTCGGCCAAGGTGAACGGCGACACGGCATGGCCCGCCAGCACGTTCCAGCGTTTCTTCGAGAAGAAGCTGAGATGGCCGAAATCGTGTTCGAGCACGTAAAGCCGCCCCGACGACACGGCCACGACGACCACCAGCGGGGCGTAGAGCCACCACAGGCCGAGGTTCGCGGCCTGAATCGCCAGATAGAGCGAGCCGAAGTAGACCAGAAAGTTCGTGCCGAGGCTGAAGAACGCAAGCGCGTCGTTCTTCTCGTTATAGGCGCGGGACGCCTGTCGGACGGTCAGATCATCCATGATGATTCCCCAAAGTCATTAAGACCGCTGGCAGTGGCTGCGGTCTAACCCATTACGCCAGAGGTTATATTTCGGTTCACGATTTGCAAGGCACAGGTGGTGAGTAAACGATCACTGTGGCAGTTTGACGCCCACCCGCCCGGCCAGATCGAGAAAGAACTGCCAAGCGACGCGGCCCGAGCGGCCGCCGCGCGTCGCCTGCCATTCGATCGCCTGCGCGCGCAGATCGTCGTCGTCGATAGTCACGCCGTGTGCATCGCAATAGCCACGGATCATGGCGAGGTATTCGTCCTGCGAACAGGGGTGGAAGCCCAGCCAGAGACCGAAGCGGTCCGAGAGCGACACCTTCTCCTCGGTCGCCTCGGACGGGCTGATCGCGGTGGAGCGTTCGTTTTCGATCATGTCGCGGGGCATCAGGTGGCGGCGGTTCGAGGTGGCGTAGAGCACCACATTCTCGGGCCGCCCCTCGATCCCGCCGTCGAGCACCGCCTTGAGGCTTTTGTAATGCTCGTCGTCATGGCTGAACGACAGGTCGTCGCAAAACAGGATGAAGCGGTGATCGCTGCTGCGAAGATGGGCAAGCAGGCGGCCGACGCTCGGCAGATCCTCGCGTTGCAACTCGACGATCTTCACCGGGTTGTCCACATTGACTGTGGCATGCACCGCTTTGACGAGAGACGTTTTTCCCATACCGCGCGCGCCCCAGAGAAGCGCATTGTTCGCAGGCAGGCCGCGCGCGAACTGCTGCGTATTGGCGAGAAGCGTGTCGCGGGCGCGGTCGACCCCGATCAGAAGGGCTATGTCGACGCGGTTGACCCGCGCGACGGGGACCAGCCGATCCGGGTCGGTGTGCCAGACGAAGGCATCGGCCCCGTCGAAATCGGGCGCGGCCAGCGGGGCCGGCGCGATCCGTTCCAACGCCTCGGCGATGCGGGTGAGCGCCTCGTCCGTCATCAGTCCTTGTTGACCGCGCCGGGGTCGTCGTCGGTCTTGACCGTGCCGTCTTCTTCGTCGAACTCGGCGATGAGCGGGTCGTCCGCCTCTTCCTCGTCATCCTCGAACCACAGACCTTCGGCCTGAAGCTTTTCCTTACGCTGCTTTTCGACCCGCTTCACGAGCTGGATCGAAATTTCGTAAAGGCCGTAAACCACGACGAACAGGATCACCTGCGTGATGACGTCCGGCGGGGTGACGAGGGCGGCGAGCACCAGAATGCCGACCACCGCATATTTGCGCATCGAGCGCAGGCCCTTGGACGATACCAGCCCCGCCTTGCCCATCAGCGTAAGCAGCACGGGAAGCTGGAAGCACAGCCCGAAGGCGACGATGAACTTGATCGTGAGCTTGAGGTATTCCTGCGCCGACCCCTGAAAGGCGACGCCTGCCGTCGTGTTGGTGATGTCGCCATCGCTCGTGAGCGTGCCGTCCTGCTGGAACCCCAAGAAGAAGTCGAAAGCCAGCGGCGTGACCACGTAGAACGCGAAGGCCGCGCCGAGGAAGAACATGACGGGAGAGGCGAACAGGAACGGCAGGAAGGCCGATTTTTCGTTCTTGTAAAGGCCCGGCGCCACGAAGCGCCACATCTGGTAGGAGATGATCGGGAAGGACAGGACGAGCCCGCCCAAAAGCGAGATCGACACGGCGAGGAAGAAGCCCTCTTGCAGCTTGATGAGGATCAGGCCGCAGTCGTCCCCGGCAGCAGACTGCGCTTCGCACAGCGGTTGCGTCAGGAAGTTGAACACCGGGTTCCAGACGGTGAAGCAGATCACCATCGCCACGATGAAGGCGAGGACGGAATAGATCAGACGGGTGCGCAGTTCGGCCAGATGCTCGATCAGCGGGGCCGAGCTGGCCTCCATCTCGTCGGTGTCGCTCATTCAGAGGCAGCCTTCTTGGCGGGTGCTTTGCGCGGCGTCGTCTTTTTCGCCGGGGCCTTGGCCGCGGGCTTCGTGGCCGGAGTTTTCGCAGGCGTCGATTTCGCGGTGGGCTTTTTCGCCGGGGTCTTGGATGTCGTGCTCTTGGCCGTCGTCGCGGATTTCGCGGTGGCCGTTTTGGCCGCAGGTTTTTTCGCGGCCGGCTTCTTCGCAGCCGGCGACGTGGCGGGCGCGGCCTTGGTAGTCTTGCGCGCGGTCGTCGTCTTGGCGGCGGGTTTCTTGGCCGGGGCTTTCTTCGCGGCCGGCTTCGCCTCGCCCTCCGCCTCGGCCTCTTTCGCGGCCTTTTCGGCGTCGAGTTTGGCCTGACCCGCCTTGCGCGTCGCTTCGCGGATCTTGGCCACGTCGGCCTCACGCTCAGGGTCAACGATCTTGGGGCTGTCGTCTTTCGCCTTGCCCGAAGGCTTCATCGGGTCCCATTTCTCGAAATTCGAGGCCGCCTCGGTCAGCTTGTCCATTCCGAATTTCTTGGGATTGGCCGCGGCCTTTAGCCCGTCGGCCGCTTCTTTCATCCCGGACTGGTCCGCCGCGTCGTTCATCGCGCGCGTGAATTCGCGCCCCAAGGCGCGTGCCTTGGCGGTGAAACGGCCTAGCGTGCGAAACATGCCGGGGAGGTCTTTCGGCCCCACCACGATCAGCGCGACGATGCCGATGAGCAAGAGCTCGGTCATACCGATGTCGAGCATGGACTGTGCCCTTTGTCAGACGGGAAGAATGAGGCTCAGGCCTTGTCTTTCTCGCCCTCGGGCGTCACGTCGCGCGCGCTGTCAGCTTTCTCGTTCTCGATCTCGGCCTTGCCGTCGTCGATGCCTTTCTTGAACGAGGTGATGCCTTTGCCCACTTCGCCCATCAGCGACGAGATCTTGCCGCGACCGAAAAGCACGAGCACCACGACCGCGATCAGGATGAGGCCCGGAAGCCCGATGTTGTTCAGCATTGGAAGTCTCCCTTTCGGGGCGCTCATCTCCCGCGCCCCTTGCGTTCACCGTATTTATTGGTTTGCCCGAAAAGATCAAACCCCCAAAGGGGCCGCATGAGCAATAAAATGCACGGGATCGTTACCGCTGCGCGGATTTGCCGCCTGCCGGGAACACGAAACAGCGATCCCGGCGGATCGCGACCCAGAGCGTCGTGCCCGGTTTCGGCAGGAACACGTTCGGAACGGTCGCCTTGAGGGTCGAGGCATCCTCCATCACGAAATCGACGATGGATTCGGTGCCGACGAACCGCGCGCGCGCGACCGTGGCGGGGGCCCAGACGCCGTGGTCCGGGGTGGGCGCAGGTCCCTGCCCGCCCCGGTCGAAGTCGATTCTCAGGTGCTGGGGCCGGATCACGATCTCGACCTCGGCCCCGTCCGGGTAACCGGGGGCGAGGAACTGGCCGAACGCGGTGTGGGTCAAAGCGCCCTTCACCACGCCCTTGATGACGTTCACGTCCGAGAAGAACGCCGCCGCCTCGCGGTCGACCGGCGCGTTGTAGATGTTGTAGGGCGCGCCGCGCTGCACGATCCGGCCCCGGCGCATGAGCGCGATCTCGTCGGCCATGCGCATCGCCTCTTCCGGCTCGTGAGTGACCAGCAGAACCGCCGTCCCCTCGTCCTTCAGAACCGCAAGCGTTTCGTCGCGAATCCCGTCGCGCAGGCGGTTGTCGAGGCCCGAGAACGGCTCGTCCATCAGCATGATCTTGGGACGCGGAGCCAGCGCGCGGGCAAGTGCAACGCGCTGCTGCTCGCCGCCCGACAGTTCATGCGGGAAATTGTCGACGTAGCGGTGCAGCCCGACCTTTTCGAGCAGTTCCCGCACCCTGAGACGCTTCTCGGTCCGCGTCCCCGACAGGCCGAAGGCCACGTTGTCGCCGACCGACAGATGCGGAAACAGGGCGAAATCCTGAAACATGAGCCCGGTGCCGCGCGCTTCGGGCGGGACGAGAACGCCGCCCCCCGCGATCAGCTTGCCGTCCATCCTGATCTCGCCCTCGTCGGCGCGTTCGACCCCGGCGATGATCCTGAGCGTGGTGGACTTGCCGCAGCCCGACGGCCCCAGAAGGCATGTCACCTGCCCCGGCATCACCGTGAGCGACACGTCGTCCACGACCGGACGCCCGCCGAACCGGCGGGTGATGCTGGTGATTTCGAGCCGGGGTGCCTCGGTCAAAGTGAGCCTCTTATATCCGATGAAAACCATCGGACTTACAGGCAGATAGCAGGCGGCGCGGCCAGCGGCAAGCGCACCGTCCCCGGTGAAAGGGGCGGCCACTGGTCGCAGGGCGTCCTCACATCGTGAGGTTCACCTCGCCGCCATCGGCAAGCAGGTTCTGGCCGGTGATGAAGGCGGCCTGCGTCGAGCACAGGA
This sequence comes from Maritimibacter alexandrii, assembly GCF_005871115.1. Lineage (NCBI taxonomy): Bacteria > Pseudomonadati > Pseudomonadota > Alphaproteobacteria > Rhodobacterales > Roseobacteraceae > Maritimibacter > Maritimibacter alexandrii. The sequence goes on along the minus strand of NZ_SWKQ01000011.1, from coordinate 403,624 downwards.
ACGCACAGGCCGCACCGAATTCGTCCTGCGTGCCGTCGCGCCCCATGACGCTGCCCGCAATCCGCTTGGCGCGCGCCTCGTCGAAGCTGATGCCCTGCGCCTTGGCGGCGTTTTCGTCCAGCGACTTCACCCGGTCGGTGTCGTGCATCCCGGGCAGAAGGTTGTTCATCGTCACGCCGGACTTGGCGATCTGGCGCGAAGTTCCGGCGACATACCCGGTCAAGCCCGCGCGCGCCGAGTTGGAAAGGCCGAGCGGTGCCAGCGGCGCACGCACGGCGCGCGAGGTGATGTTGACCACCCGGCCCCAGCCCCGCTCCATCATCGCCGGCACCAGCGCCTTGATGAGCGCGATGGGCGTCAGCATGTTGGCATCCAGGGCCTTGATGAAATCGTCGCGGTCCCAGTCGGTCCAGACACCCGGCGGTGGGCCGCCCGCGTTGTTGACGAGAATGTCGATCTGCCCGGCGGCCTCCAGCACCTTGGCCCGGCCTTCCTCGGTCGTGATGTCGGCCGCCACGGCGATCACCTCGACCCCGTACTGATCGCGAATCTCCTGCGCCGTCCGCTCCAGCACGTCGGCGGTGCGGCTGTTGATGACGAGGTTCACGCCCTCACCGGCCAGCGCCTCGGCGCAGCCGCGCCCGAGACCCTTGGAACTCGCGCAGACCAGCGCCCGTTTACCCTTGATACCGAAATCCATGTGACCCTCCGTCTGTTTGAGGCTTTGGCTAGCACCGCGCGCGCGATTCGCCCATGCCCACGGCACCGCGCCAAATCCGCTGCGTTGCGACATCTGTTTCCCAAACAGCGACAATACACCTGCCTTTCAAGGCCAAAGCGGTGCGAAAACAAGGATTTGTTGACCAAAGCTGTCTCTCGGCCCTAACTTCAAGTCTGGCGGTGGGGGCGCGCCAGGAATGTTGCGGGGGCGAATTGCCCGCCGGGGAAGCTGCCATGTCGAAAGACCTCTACGATCACCTGCCGGTCCGGCAATTGATGGTCTATCCGTCACGCGCGTTCCGTGTGACCCACGGGGTCAACGAGGGCGACGCGCTGACCGATGCCGCGGACCTCGTTCCCGACGATTCCTACGAACTTGCGGCGGATGCCGCACCCGTTCACCTGTCGCTGGCGATGGCCGGGGACGGGCCCTGCACGCTGGGCGAAGCCACCTCGGTCGGCACCCCCGGAGCGTCCGTCTTCATCGACAGTCTCGTGACCTATATGTCGCCCGACGGCGAAACGGTCGAGGCGCTGATCCTCGTCGAAGTCGAGGGGGAAAGCGGCACGATCGCCGAGGTCTATCTGCACCCGCTCGCCCCGCTCGCCCCGCGCACGCCCTACACGCTCGTCACCATCGACCGCGAAAACGGGCGGCAGCGTCTGGCCGAGGCCGCCACCGTTTCCTTTACGCGCGGCACGCATATCACCATGGCCAACGGGCGGCAGGTTGCGGTCGAGGATCTGAAGCCCGGCGACCGCGTGCTGACCCGCGATTCCGGCGCGCAGGAGGTGCGTTGGGTCGGGATGCAGACCGTGCGGGCCGAAGGGGCTTTCGCCCCGATCCGCATTGCCGCCGGGGCGCTCCATAACGTGAACGACCTGATCGTCAGCCCGAACCACCGTCTGTTCATCTACCAGCGTATCTCGGCGCTTGGCGTGGGTCAGCGCGAGCTTCTGGTGAAGGCCGGGTTGCTGGTCAACGGCACGACCGTGACGCAGACGCCGGGCGGGTTCGTGGATTACGTTCAGGTGCTCTTCGACCAGCACGAGATCATCTATGCCGAAGGGATCGCGTCCGAGAGCTTGTTCGCCGACACCGTGACGCGCGCCACCCTGCCCGATGCGGTGGCCGAGCGTCTGTCGGCGCTGCCGCCGAAACAGGCCGCGCTCGACGCCTTCGAATTGCGCGAGAAAGACCTGCTCAGACGCGGCGACGCGGTCGAGGTGTTGCGGCGGATCTCGTCGAACTGAACGAAGAACGGCGACCCCGATGGGCCGCCGTTTCGTTTCCCGTCGTGTCGAGCGGCCTTACTGAACCGCATCGACCTCGATCGTGGAGCCGGTCGTCGGGTTCACCCCGTCGCGGGTCATGTTGAAGGTGGCGCCTTCGGTCAGCTGAACGGCCGCGGCGTCAGTGCCCCGGAATTCCCCGATCACGTTGCCGGACACGGCGAAATCGCTGCCGTCCATGCGCACGGTTCCCGACGAGTTCGCGGCGACGGCCGAGCCTGCGATGACACCACCCGTGATCGCGACATCGCCCGAGGCGCTCTTGGCCGCGCTTATGATGTCGTCCGGTACGTTGCCGTTCTCGACTTGGGTGCGCTGTGCGTCGGTCAGCACGAGGCCCGAGAAGTTGTCGAGCGTGCCGACCATCGTGCCGCCCGTCGACGTGAAGGTCGCGGTCAGTTCGGCGTCGCCCAGAAGCACGACGTTGTCGTTGGAGCCGTAATCGGCACCGATCACGGTGTTGCCTTCGTAAACGGCGAACCCGCTGGTCGGCATGGTCGTGGTGGTGGACAGCGCGTCGACCTGGTCTTTCACCTCGGCGAAGTTCTGCGCCTGAGTCAGCACCGAAAGCGCGGCACAGCCGGACAGGGCGACAGCCGCCGTGCCCATGAGGAATGCAGTACGAATGAGTTTCATGATGTCCCCTTCTGGTTGTTGAATTGACGTAACGCTAGCCGAGCACGCGAACCGGTCAATCCAAAACGACAGGGATGGATCAAATGGCCACAGGTCGTGGCATTTGGGTTTTTCCTGCGTCGGAAACGCAAGATATGGGGGCTGGCCTAGTGACGCCGGAGCGCACGGATCAATTCGGCCTTGGTCATGTCGGAACGGCCGTCGATGCCGATCTCTTTCGCCCGGTCATACAGCTCGTCTTTCGTCCAGTCCTCGTATGCCGCAGCCTCGCCGCCCTTCTTCGACGGATGCATGTCGTCGTTCGCACGGGCATTGGCGATACGGGCCGCCTTTTCCTTGCTCGCGCCGTCGTCGCGCAGGGCCTGATAGGTTTCGTCGTCCTTGATGCTGGGTCCGTGATCGCGGGTCATGGGCACTTTCCTTTTCACAGAAGAACGCCTGAACCCGCGCCGCGTTCCCGGCGTCACTCGGCTTCGAGTTCGGCCTGAAAGATCGAGCGTTGCAGCGCCGTGCCGTTCTTGGTCACGCGGAAGCTTTCGGTTTCGTCCAGCGCGATGCCCTGCGCGTCCGAGCCGCGGAACGTCCCGGCGACGTCGCCGGACACGTCATAGGCATCGCTGCTGGTCTGGGCCGTGCCGGAGGTTTCGACGACGATGTCGGCCCCGCCGATGGTGCCCGCCAGTTCGATCGTCCCGGTCGCGGCCTTGCCCGATTTGAGGATCGTGCTGATCTTGGCCCGCCCCGCCCTCAGGTCCGCGATTTCGGTGTCGGTCAATTCGCTGACCATCATGTCGGTGATCTCGCCCTCGACCGTGAGCCGGTCGAAATCGGCGGTCAGGGAAATCGGGGCGCTGATGACCACGTTGTTCGTGTCGTCGACCATGCCGCCGAAGCCGGTCTGCCCGGTGTAGATCGCCGTGCCGGAGCGTGCCGCGATGTCGGCCGCCGCGCTGGCGCCGAGCGAGTCGTTCAGGTCTTCGATCCGGTTGAATTCGGTCGCCCGGTCGTAAAGCTCGAGCGCCTGTTTGGTCGCGGTGCACCCCGAAGCCCCCGCGATCAGGACCACAAGCGCGCCTGCACGAATGATGCGTTCCATGACTGCCTCTTTAGTTCTGCTCTTGTCGAACGAAATTGTTCGTTTCTTTCGTTTCGCTGTGTACGAACTAGTGGGGGAATCTGGCTGAAATGCGGAATTGGTGCGGCATTTGAAACAATCGGTACAAAAAACGCGGACGTCGCCCGGCGCATGACGCGCTGAAAGGCCCATTGTTTGCGCGAGGGGCCAAGGATATATCCCGCCCCATGCTGGACGCCGCCACACCCAACCGCCCGAACCTGCCCGCCGAAATCGCTCGGCGGCGCACCTTCGCCATTATCTCGCACCCCGATGCGGGCAAGACGACGCTGACCGAGAAGTTCCTGCTTTACGGTGGCGCGATCCAGATGGCCGGACAGGTGCGCGCCAAGGGCGAGGCGCGGCGCACGCGCTCGGACTTCATGCAGATGGAAAAGGACCGGGGCATTTCGGTGTCCGCCTCGGCGATGTCGTTCGACTTCGGCAAGTTCCGCTTCAATCTGGTCGACACCCCCGGCCACTCGGACTTTTCCGAGGACACCTATCGCACGCTGACCGCCGTTGACGCTGCCGTCATGGTGATAGACGGGGCCAAGGGCGTGGAAAGCCAGACCCAGAAGCTGTTCGAGGTCTGCCGGATGCGCGACCTGCCGATCCTGACCTTCTGTAACAAGATGGACCGCGAAAGCCGCGACACGTTCGAGATCATCGACGAAATTCAGGAAATGCTGGCGATCCACGTGACGCCCGCCTCGTGGCCCATCGGTGTGGGCCGCGATTTTCTGGGCTGTTACGACATGCTGCACAACCGGCTGGAGCTGATGGACCGGGCCGACCGCAACAAGGTGGCCGAGTCGATCAAGATAGACGGGTTGGACGATCCGAAACTCGCCGAACTCGTCCCCGCTCATCTGCTCGAGAAGTTGCGCGAAGAGGTCGAGATGGCGCGCGAACTCTTGCCCGCGATGGACCCGGCCGAAGTGATGGCGGGTCAGATGACGCCGATCTGGTTCGGCTCCGCCATCAACTCGTTCGGGGTCAAGGAACTGATGGACGGGATCGCGGAATATGGCCCCGAGCCGCAGCCGCAATCCGCCGAGCCGCGCCAGATCGCCCCCGAGGAGGACAAGGTCGCGGGCTTCGTCTTCAAGGTGCAGGCGAACATGGACGCCAAGCACCGCGACCGCGTGGCCTTCGTGCGCATGGCCTCGGGCCATTTCAAGCGCGGCATGAAGCTGATGCATGTGCGGTCCAAGAAACCGATGGCGATTTCGAACCCGGTGATGTTCTTGGCCTCCGACCGCGAGTTGGCGGAAGAGGCTTGGGCGGGCGACATCATCGGTATCCCGAACCACGGGCAGCTGCGCATCGGGGATACCCTGACCGAGGGTGAGGCGCTGCGCGTCACCGGCATCCCGTCCTTTGCGCCGGAATTGCTGCAAGGCGTCCGGGCGACCGACCCGATGAAAGCCAAGCACCTCGAAAAGGCGCTGATGCAGTTCGCGGAAGAAGGCGCGGCCAAGGTGTTCAAACCGATGATCGGCTCCGGCTTCATCGTCGGCGTCGTCGGCCAGCTTCAGTTCGAGGTGCTCGCAAGCCGGATCGAGCTGGAATACGGCATCCCCGTCCGCTTCGAAGCGACGCAGTTCAAATCCGCCCGCTGGTTCTCTGGCCCCAAGGCCGCACAGGACAAGCTGGTCGAGGCGAACAAGCAGCACATCGGGTATGACAACGACGGCGACCCGGTCTTCCTGACGCGCCTGCAATGGGACATCGACCGGGTCGAACGGGACTATCCCGAGTTGACCCTGACCGCGACGAAGGAATTGCATGGGGAGTGACCTCCCCGCGCGGTGCCGGGAGACTTGGACACCAAGGCCGGAGGGAACGTGGCGCTTCAGAACCGTGTGATGCCGGACGGCAGGATCGTCGCCGACCCGGCGCGGGGCAGCTTCACGGGGAACCGGGGTATCCTCACCTTCGACGACACCGGGAGGCTGGGCGCACGGCGCTGGTCGCACCACGCGTGGATCATCTGCACGTTGGAGCACCCGCGCGGACGCTATCACGGGCCGCAGCCGCAGAACGCCTGGACGCCCCTGTTCTTTCTGGACGAAGCGGTGGCGCTCGCCGCCGGGCATCGGCCGTGCGGCTACTGCCGCCGCGACGCCTTCGACGCGTTCCGCAGGGCGTCGGGCATCGACCGTGCACCGCAGATCGACCGGGCTTTGCACCAGGCGCGGGTCCGGCGTGACCGCACGCAGGTCACCCATGTCGCGCAGGCAGGCACCCTGCCCGACGGGGCCTTCATCCGGCATGAGGGCGCGCCGTGGATCGTGCAGGGCGGTTCCATCCGGCGCTTCACCCCCGGCGGCTACCGCGACCGCGCCACGCGCCCGCACTGCGAGGTCACCGCGCTGACCCCCGCCCCCACGGTCGCCGCGCTTGCGGGCGGATACATCCCCGCGCTTCATCCAAGCCTGTCGGCCCCCTAACGCTCCAGCGCGCCGTCCCAGTCGAACACCACGACCCCCGTCGTCTCGCGCGCGTCCAGTTTGCGGTAGAGCGCGCGCGCCGCGGCGTTGTCCTCTTCCGTGGCGAGCCAGATGCCCTCGCACCCATAGGCGCGCGCCCAGTCGATCAATGCTTCGACCAGCCGCGTGGCGATGCCCCTTTTGCGGAACCCTTCGTTCACCCCGACCTCGTTCACGAACAGCATCGGCGGCTTGTCGGGGTGCAAAAGCACCGTCGCGCTGGCGAACCCGATCATCCGGTCGCCGTCGAGGGCGCCGATGATCGCGGTTTCGGGCGCGTCCAGAAAGGCGCGGGTCTGATCCGGCCGGGCCGGATGATCGAAGGCGTCGCTGGAAAGGATCGCCTCGATATCGACCGGCCCCAGCCGGCGCACGTCTATATCGTCGCCCATGCAACCTCCGTACTTTGCCCGACGTTACTTCGGACAGGCGCGTTCGCAAATCCACCTCTCGCCTTGTCGCCCTCAATCACGTAGGCCTGCACAGATGACAGCCATTGACCGCCATTTCATCGCCGACGCCCTCGGCGTGACCGACGACAGCCTTCCCGACGGCGACCTGCCGCTCGACCGGTTCGGTGCGCGCTACCTCGATTTCCTACGCGCGACCTATGAAACCGAGGCTTTCGACGCTCACCCCGACTACTGGACCGATCTTCTGCTCGAAGCCCTGATCCAGCGAAAACCGGACCTCGCGCTCGATGCGATCTGCGCGGTGCTTGCGGCCTGCGACGACCCCGAGGATCTCGAGATCGTGGCGGCAGGCCCATTGCAGGAACTGATGGACAGTCATGGCACCGACCTCCTGACCGAAATCGACGACCGCGCAAACCGCGCGCCACGGTTCCGGCTGGCCCTGTCGATACTCTGGGCCGAAGGCGGCGGGCCCGCGATGCTGAAGGCCCGCATCCGCGCGGTGGCAGCCGAGCCCGAAGCCCTCGACAACGACGACCTGCCCCCGGCGGTCGGGCTCACCTGACCCGGCGGAAAGCCGCCCGCCCGGAAATTCGGCGTTGCCCCAGGACCGCGCCACCCTAAGGTGCTGGCAACAGACCTTTCCTGAGGCCCACATGCGCTCCACCAGCCTGCTCGCTCTCGCACCCTTCGCCGTTCCGACCACGCCGCTTTGGGCCAATGACGACCCTTGGGCGCTGCTGGCCGCCATCGAGGTGGACGAGATCATTTCGGACACGAGCTATACTGTCAAAAAGACCTATCCGAACGCCATCCGCAACGGCGCGCAGGAATTCCACATCACCGGCTATGCCGTGCCGATGTTTCCGGGCGTCGCCGGCCGCGATCTGCTGTTGGTGTCGGATATGGGCGACTGCCCGTTCTGCGGCCAGCCCGACCATGGCGCATCGCTCCAGATCCAGTTGGACGAGGACGTGCTGATCGAAGAAGGCCAGCGCATTTCCGTCATCGGCGCGCTCGAACTCGTCGAAGACCCCGAGACGTGGCAGGCGGCGATCCTGCGCGGGGCACGGATCGCCGACCTGTGAGGCGCGAGATCACTCGATCTCGGCATCCATCGTGATTTCACAATCCAGAAGCTGACTGATCGGGCAGCCCTGCTCGGCCTTTTTCGCGGCCTCCATCACCTTGTCCTTGTCGCCCGGCGCCTTGATCTTCACATCCAGATGCGCCTTCACGACCTTCGGCCCATCGCTCATGTCGAGGTGAATGGTCGACGTCGTTTCGATCTTGTCGGGCACGATGTCGCTCTCGCCCAGAATGTTGGACAGGGCCATCGAGAAACAGGCGGCATGGGCCGCGCCGATCAGTTCCTCGGGGTTGGTGCCCGGCTCATCCCCGAAGCGTTTGTTGAAGCCGTATTGCACCGCGTTCAGCACGCCGCTTTGCGTCGAAACCGTGCCGGTGCCGTCCTGAAGCCCGCCGCTCCACTCTGCGAATCCGTGTTTCTTGATCATGGCTGTCTTCCTTTTTCCTCTTTTGTCATCCTGAACCAACGTGATCGCACGCGCGGCTGTTCCCGACACGAGCCTTTCTTGACCTTTCATGCGCGGACGCGTAGAGAACCGCCCAAAGGATGCCCGGCAATCCGGTCGGGCGGGCCGCGCGGAGTGAAGCGGCCAGACAGCCGCCAACTCACGCGAAGGACCCGTCATTGACAAAATTCTCCGATCTGAACCTTAGCCCGAAAGTTCTCAAAGCCGTCGAAGAGGCGGGTTATGAGACCCCCACCCCGATTCAGGCCGGCGCCATTCCGCCCGCGCTCGAAGGGCGCGACGTGCTGGGGATCGCCCAGACCGGGACGGGCAAGACCGCCTCGTTCACCCTGCCGATGATTGCCATGCTGGCCCGTGGCCGCGCCCGTGCGCGTATGCCCCGGTCACTGGTGCTGTGCCCGACGCGGGAACTCGCCGCGCAGGTCGCCGAAAACTTCGACACCTACGCCAAGCACGTGAAGCTGACCAAGGCGCTGCTGATCGGCGGCGTGAGCTTCAAGGAACAGGACCAGCTGATCGACCGCGGCGTCGACGTGCTGATCGCCACGCCCGGCCGCCTGCTCGACCATTTCGAGCGTGGCAAGCTGCTTTTGACCGGAGTGCAGGTCATGGTGGTGGATGAAGCCGACCGGATGCTCGACATGGGGTTCATCCCCGACATCGAACGCATCTTCGGCCTCGTGCCCTTCACCCGCCAGACGCTGTTTTTCTCCGCTACCATGGCCTCCGAGATCGAGCGCATCACCAACACCTTCCTGTCCAACCCGGCCCGCGTCGAAGTGGCGCGTCAGGCGACCACCGGCGAGAACATCGCGCAGGAAGTCTGCAAGTTCAAAGCCTCGCGCCGCGACCGCGCGGCCACCGAAAAGCGTAGGCTTCTGCGCGCGCTGATCGACCGCGAGGGCGAGGCCTGCACCAACGCCATCATCTTCTGCAACCGCAAGATGGACGTGGACGTGGTGGCCAAGAGCCTCAAGAAATACGGCTATGACGCGGCCCAGATCCACGGCGATTTGGACCAGTCCAAGCGAATGGAGACCTTGCAGGGCTTTCGCGACGGCACCCTGCGCTTCCTCGTCGCCTCCGACGTGGCCGCCCGCGGCCTCGACGTGCCCGCCGTCAGCCACGTGTTCAACTTCGACGTGCCGGGCCATGCCGAGGACTACGTTCACCGGATCGGCCGCACGGGCCGCGCCGGGCGCAAGGGCAAGGCCGTGATGATCTGCGAGCCGCGCGACGAAAAGAACCTCGACGCAGTGGAACGCCTGATCGAAAAGGAAATCCCGCGCATCGAAAGCCCGCTGGGCGACGCTCCGGTGGAAGAGACCCCGAAGCCTGAGAAGAAATCCGCGCGGTCGAAGCCGTCGGACAAGCCCGCGCGCGAAGACAAACCGGCCCGTGACGAAAAACCGGCCCGCGACGAAGCACCCGCCAAGTCGGAAGACGCATCCAAATCCCGGTCCGACACCCGTTCGCGCGGGAAGCCCTCGGGCCGTGGCGGTCGCCGCGACGAGGCCCCGACAGGCATGGGCGACCACCTGCCCGACTTCATCGCCAAGAGCTTCGAAGAACGTCGGTCCTGACGCGCAGGGGTTGACCCCTGCCCGGCACGGCCCCATGTTGAAGGTGAGCGCAACGCTCATCTCCCAACATCATTGGAAAACCCATGCTGACAGATCGTTTTGAAAACGCTCTGAGCCTCGCCGCGCGTCTGCACCGCACGCAGACCCGCAAAGGCTCGGGCATCCCCTATATCTCTCACCTCATGGCTGTCTCGGCCCTCGTCATCGAATACGGCGGGGACGAGGATCAGGCGATCGCGGGCCTTCTGCACGACGCGGTCGAGGATCAGGGCGGGCAGGACACCGCCGACATGATCCGCGCCACCTATGGCGCCCGCGTGGCCGACATCGTGCTCGCCTGTTCCGACTCGGTCCAGCAGGACAAGGAGGACTGGCAGTGGCGCAAGGATCGCTACATCGCCTCGCTCGCCACCAAGGGCGAGGACGCGCTGCTCGTCACCAGTTGCGACAAGCTGCACAACGCCACCGCCATCTTGACCGATCTTCGCGAACAGGGCCCCGGCGTATTCGACCGGTTCACCGCGAAACGCACGGGCACGCTTTGGTACTACCGCCAACTGGCCGACCGGTTGACCGAGATCCGCCCCGGCCCGCTGTCCGACAGGCTGGCCGAGACCGTCGCGGCGCTCGAAGCGGCGGCCTGAGCGAAACCGCTCGCCAAGGTCATAGCCGCGCGTATAGTCCGGGTATCGTTAACCCATTTCCCGGACCACACCCATGCCGCGCCCCCTGCCCCTGCACGCCATCCTCGCCGTGGCGACGACCCTCTGCGCAACCACCGCCACCGCTGATCCCTATGTCATCAAGGGCTCCTGCAAGCTCGTCGTCGACGGCACGACCTATCTCGACATGCGAAACGGCACCTGTCCGATCTGGATGGAGAACGACGGCACCGGGCGCTTCTGGATCAACACTGACCGTGACATCTATCTGGGCGACTACTTCGCCGAAGTCAGCCCGGCGGGCGACGGCACCGCTCAGGCCCACTGGAACGGCACCCCCGGCGCCACCCATGCCCAAGGCTACCTCGGCGACGACCTGACCATGGGCGCGGGCGGCTGCTGGACGGGCAAACGCGTCACCGTCTGCGCCGCGCGCTAAGTCCCTGTTCTCTGTTTCAAGAAACCTCGGGGGTGGGCCTCATTTGCCTGCAAATGAGGCCAAGGGGGCTGGCCCCCTACCGCGACGGCCCGCCGCAGGCGGGGCGGCGCAAAACCTGCGCGGGGCCCTGGCCCCGCACCGCGTGCCGACCCTACTCTTCCAGACGCGAGATGACGACCGTGACCTCGGCCTTCTTGCCGATCTCGTCCTGCGTCACCTTGCGCGCGATGCGGCGCAGCTCTTCTTCCAGCTTGTCGTCATCCGCCAGCGTCTTGCGGCCCGCACGACCCAGGAACTGACCCAGATCCTCTTCCAGCACATCGACCAGCGGCGCACGGCTCTCGCCGACTTCGGGCAGACCCATGACCTCGACCCACGGATCGCCGAGGGCCGCGTCGTCCTCGATGATCGCGTTGACGATGACGTGACCGTTCAACGCCATGCGGATGCGGTCGCGCACGATCCCGTCCAGCGCACCGATGATGACCTTGCCGTCCAGATACACCCGGTCCGCCTCGATATGTTCGACCACATGGGGCGCGGCCCCGGTCAGATCGACCATCGCGCCGTTCACCGCCACGATCGACTGGAACCCGTTCGCCTTGGCGAGTTTCGCGTGTTCGCGCAGATGACGGTGTTCGCCGTGCATCGGCACCACGGTCTCGGCCCCCACGATCCGGTGCATCCGCTCCAGATCGGGGCGGTTGGCGTGGCCCGAAACGTGATAGCGGTCGTCATCCGCCACGATATCCACGCCCATTTCGGAAAAGGCGTTCAGAATGCGGATCACGCCGCGTTCGTTCCCTGGAATGGTCTTGGAGGAAAACAGAAACGTGTCGCCCTCTTTCATCTCCAGCCCCAGATACTTGCCGCGCGACAGCTGCGCGGTGGCCGCCCGCCGCTCGCCCTGAGACCCGGTCACGATCAGCATCAGGCTCTCGCGCGGGATGTCGCGGGCGTCTTCCGGCGTGACCGTCTTGGGGAAATCCGTAAGCACGCCGGTGTCGACCGAGGCTTCGATCATACGCCGCATGGCACGGCCCAGAAGACAGACCGACCGGCCAGCGGCCTGCCCGGCCTCTGCGAGCGTCTTCACCCGCGCCACGTTGGAGGCAAAGGTCGTCGCCACCACCATATGCGGCGCATCCGCCACCAGCTTGGTGATTTCGGGGCCAAGCTCGGCCTCGGACCGGCCGGGTTTGGGCGAGAACACGTTGGTCGAGTCGCACATGAAGGCCCGCACGCGGCCCCCCGTCGCCTCGCGCCAGATCGCCTCGTCGAAGGCTTCGCCGACGCCCGGTTCGAGGTCGATCTTGAAGTCGCCGGAATGCGCGATCCGTCCCGCAGGCGTGTCGATCACCAGCCCCGCGCTTTCGGGGATCGAATGGCTGATCGGCACGAAGGCCACCTTAAACGGCCCGACCTCGATCTTTTCGGGATAGGCCCCGGCGGTGATGACCTCGTCCGGGTCCTGCCCCGCCTCCTCCATCTTGCGCCGTGCGTGATGCGCGGTGAAGGCGCGCGCATAGACCGGCACGCGCAGTTCCGACCACAGCCGCCCGATGGCGCCCACGTGATCTTCATGCGCATGGGTGATGAAGATCGCCTCCAGCCGGTCGCGATTCTCGACCAGCCAAGACACGTCCGCCATGATGAGGTCGACGCCCGGCGTCGTCTCCATATCCGGGAAGGTGACGCCGAGGTCCACGAGGATCAGGCGCTCCTTGCCCGGCGCGCCGTAGCCGTAGACATAGGCGTTCATCCCGATCTCGCCCGCGCCGCCGAGGGGCAGGTAGATCAAACGGTTCTTGCTCATAGGGTACCCTGCTCTCTGTTGTGTTCGTAGATCACCTTGAGACCATGCATGGTCAGGTTGTCCTCGAACCGGTCGAACACGGGCGCGTGGGACTGGAACAGAGGGGCGAGGCCCCCGGTGCCGATCACCTTCATCTCGCGGTCGCGTTCTTCCATGATCCTGCTGGAGATTTCCTTGATGAGGCCGACATAGCCCCAGAAGATCCCCGATTGCATACAGGCCACCGTGTTGGTGCCGATGACCTTGTCGGGGTGCGTGATGTCCACGTGCGGCAGCGCGGCGGCGGCCATGTGCAGCGCCTCGAGCGACAGGTTCACGCCCGGCGCGATGACGCCGCCGATATAGGCCCCGTCGCTGTCGGCCACGTCGAAGGTCGTCGCGGTGCCGAAATCCACGATGATGAGGTCGCCGCCATACTGGGTGTAACCTGCCACGGTGTTGACCAGACGGTCGGGGCCGACCTGCGTGCCCGCATCCACCCGCACGTCGATGGGCAGCAGGCAGTCTGGCCGCCCCACCACAAGCGGGCGCAGATTGAAGAAGCGGTCGGTGAAGACGCGCAGGTTGAACACCACGCGCGGCACGGTGGACGAGATGACGACGCCCTCGACCTTGGGGTCGATCCCGTGGTGCTTCACCAGGGTCGAGAACCAGACCCAGTATGCGTCCGCCGTGCGCTGGTGGGCGGTCGAGGTGCGCAGGGTGCACAGCACCTCGTCCCCCTGCCACAGCGTGAACACGGTATTGGTGTTGCCACAATCGATGGTGAGCAGCATCGGCGCCTCCCGGCCGTCAGAAAAACACATCCCCCGCCGCGATGGCGCGTTCGCCTTTGGGCGTGGATAGGACAAGATGGCCCGCTTCGTCCACCGTGCGGAATGTGCCGGTGATCTCGTCGCCCGGCAAGCGCGCGGTCACGGTCTCTCCGATGCGGGCGGCACGGGCGAGCCATGCGGTGCGGATCGGCGCGAAGCCGTATTGACGCAACTGCGCCTCCCACCGGGCGAAAGCCGGTGCCAGAGCCTCGAGAAAATCGTCGGGGGTCACCGACAACCCGGTCTCCCCCATGAGCGACACCGGCGCCAGCGCACCGGGTTCCAGCGCACCGGGGTCCGGGGCCGAGGCGAGGTTCACGCCGATCCCGATGACGAGTCCTGTCAGGTGCCCCCGCTCGGTCAGGCTTTCAAGCAATATCCCGGCAAGTTTGCTGCCGTTCAGAAGCACGTCGTTCGGCCATTTGAGCGCGAAGGCTTCGGGCCGTCCGGTAAGCGTCGTCAGCGCCTCGTCCAGCGCGAGCGCGGTGGTGAACGAGCGCAGCGCGGCGGACGCGGGGTCGGTCAGGTTCGGCAGGACCAGAGTGCCCGCGAAATTGCCGGCGGGGTTCGACCATGGCCGACCGCGCCGCCCACGCGCGGCGGTCTGGTGCGTCGCGGTGATCCATGTCGGCCCCGACATCTCGCCCACACGCGCCCGCGCCTCGTCCAATGTCGAGGTGACCTCGCCCAAGGGCAGGTAGCCGTAGCCGTGGGGCCAGTCTCCGCTCACACTCAGGTCTCCGGATAAAGACGGGGCCCGCGGGTCATTTCCCACAGGCCCCGGATATTGCGTTCGGGCAATGCCGGCTCAGTTGACCAGCGCCTGCGCGGCCTGCGCGGCGGCGGTTTCGATACCGAAGAGGTTCACGACCCCCAGCACCATGATCGCCGCCGACCCCATGAGCGCGACCCAGGCCGCGGGCGACATCGGCGCCTGCGCCTGCCCTTCGGTCTGGCCGAAATACATGAAATAGACGATGCGCAGGTAGTAGAACGCCGAGATGACCGAGGCGATGACGCCGCCGATGGCCAGCCACGTCAGGCCCGCGTCCACGGCGGCCTGAAGCACGTAAAGCTTGCCGAAGAACCCGACCATGGGCGGCACGCCCGCGAGCGAGAACAGCAGCACCAGCATCGCCAGCGCCTTGAGCGGCTCGCCCTTGGCGAATTGGTTAAGCGATGCGATTTCCGTGACCGGCTTTCCGTCCCGCTCCATCGACATGATGAAGGCGAAGGTGCCGACGTTCATGGTCAGGTAGATCGCCATGTAGACCAGCATCGCCTGCACGCCAAGCGCGGTGCCTGCCGACAGACCCATGAGCGCGAAGCCCATGTGGGAGATCGACGAATAGGCCATCAGGCGCTTGATGTTGGTCTGCCCGATGGCGGCCACGGCCCCCAGCGCCATCGACAGGATCGCCATGAGCGAGATGATCTGCTGCCAGTCCGCGATCACGCCGCCGAACGCATCGAACAGCACGCGGGCGAAGAGGCCCATGGCCGCCAGCTTGGGCGCGGTGGCGAAGAAGGCCGTGACCGGGGTGGGCGCGCCTTCGTAGACGTCGGGCGTCCACATATGGAACGGCACCGCCGAGATTTTGAACGCAAGACCCGCCGAGACGAACACCAGACCGATGAGAAGGCCAAGGCTGATCTCCCCCCCGGTCGCTGCGCCGATGATGCCCGAGAACAGCGTCGTGCCGGCATAGCCATAGGTGAGCGACGCGCCATAAAGCAGAAGGCCCGAGGACAGCGCGCCCAGCACGAAATATTTCATCCCCGCTTCCGTCGATTTCACGCTGTCGCGGTTCATCGCCGCGACCACGTAAAGCGCCAGCGATTGCAGCTCGAGACCGAGGTATAGCGACATGAGGTCACCCGCCGAGACCATCATCATCATGCCGACCGTCGCGAGCGCAATGAGAAGCGGATATTCGAAGCGGCCCAGACCCCGGCGCGCCACGGCTTCCTGCCCGGACAAAAGCACCGCCGCCCCCGCGATCAGGATCGCGACCTTGGCGAAGCGGGCATAGGCATCGGACAGGAACATGCCGCCGAACGCCTGCGTCGACCCGGCGCTGCCGGTCCCGATCCAGAGCGCCAGAACCGCCATGAGACCGGCGGTCAGCCATGTGATCGGGCCGGTGAGGTTGTCCTTGCCGGTATAGACCGCGCCGACGAGCGCCAGCATCGCGTAAACCGCGAGGATCAGTTCCGGCAGGATGGTTTGAAGATCGGTTGCCATACTCTCACGTCCTCAATGCGCTGCTGCCTGAGCCACTTCCGTGGCGGCGTCGTCCACCGCGGGAAGCGCGGCTTCGTAGTGGTTCAGAAGGTTTTCGACCGAGGGGCCGATGATGTCGGTGACGAGGCTCGGGTAGACGCCGAGCAGAAGGGTCATCGCGACGAGCGGCGCGAAGATCCATTTCTCGCGGCGGCTCATATCGGTGATCGCCTTGAGGCTTTCCTTGATGAGATCGCCCATGACCACGCGGCGGTAAAGCCAAAGCGCATAGGCCGCCGACAGGATCACGCCGGAGGTCGCCACGGCGGCGACCCAAGTGTTGGCCTGGAACATGCCGACGAGCGTCAGGAATTCACCGACAAAGCCCGACGTGCCCGGAAGGCCCACGTTCGCCATGGTGAAGAACATGAACACCAGCGCATAGGCCGGCATCCGGTTCACGAGGCCGCCGTAAGCGTCGATCTCGCGCGTGTGCATCCGGTCGTAGATCACGCCGACACACAGGAAGAGCGCGCCCGAGATGAAGCCGTGCGAGATCATCTGGAAAATCGCCCCGTCGATCCCCTGCTGGTTGGCCGCGAAGATACCGGCGGTCACATAGCCCATATGCGCAACGGACGAATAGGCGATGAGCTTTTTCATATCCTCCTGCACCAGCGCGACGAGCGAGGTGTAGACGATCGCGATGGCCGAGAGCCAAAGCACGAAGGTCGCCATCACGTCGGAGCCGACCGGGAACATCGGCAGGCTGAACCGGAGGAACCCGTAGCCGCCCATCTTCAGAAGGATCGCAGCCAGCACGACCGAGCCCGCCGTCGGGGCCTGAACGTGCGCGTCGGGCAGCCATGTGTGCACCGGCCACATCGGCATCTTCACCGCGAAGCTCGCGAAGAAGGCGACGAACAGCAGCGTCTGCGCCCCGCCCGTCACGGTAATGCCGAGCACGCGCATTGTGGTGGAATCGAAGGCGTGGTTCAGCAGGGTCGGGATGTCGGTCGTCCCGGCCTCCATGAACATATAGACCATCGCGACCAGCATCAGGACGGACCCGAGGAAGGTGTAGAGGAAGAACTTGAACGCGGCGTAGATGCGGTTCTTGCCGCCCCAGATGCCGATGATGAGGAACATCGGAATGAGGCCCGCCTCGAAGAACAGGTAGAACAGCACGAGGTCCAGCGCCATGAACACGCCCAGCATGAGCGTTTCAAGCACGAGGAAGGCGATCATGTATTCCTTCACCCGAGTCGTCACGTTCCAGCAGGCCGCGATGGTGAGCGGCATCAGGAAGGTGGTCAGCATGACGAAGAGCACGCTGATCCCGTCGACGCCCATCTTGTATTTCAAACCCATGAGCCAGTCGGCTTCCTCCACGAACTGAAAGCCCGTGTCGGACGGGTCGAAGCCGAAGAGCACGCCGAGCGAGATCAGGAAGGTCGCCGTGGTCGCGGCGAGCGCCAGCCATTTCGCGTTGCGCTGCGCCGCCGGATCGTCACCGCGCAGGAACAGCGCGAGGATGAGGGCTGCCACCAGCGGCAGGAAGGTAATGATCGAAAGCAGGTTGTTCATCAGTTCGCACCGCCGGTCAGCGTCATGAGTGTCACGAAGGCGACGATGCCGAGCACCATCGCGAAGGCGTAGGTGAAGAGGTAGCCCGACTGCCAGCGGCCCGCGAGCTTGGTGAAGAAGGGAATGATCCCCATCGACACGCCGTTGATCGCCCCGTCGATGGTCGCCCCGTCACCGCGCTTCCACAGGAAGCGGCCGATGGCCTTGGCGGGCCGCACGAAGAGGAAGTCGTAGATCTCGTCGAAATACCACTTGTTCAGCAGGAACTGGTAGAGATGCGGCTGCGTCGCGGCGAGCCGTTTCGGCAGCGACGGGTTCACGATGTAGAACCAGTATGCCGTGGCCAGACCGAGCAGCATCGCGATGAAGGGCGAGACCTTGACCCAGGTCGGCACATGGTGCGCGTCGTCGATCACCGTGTTGTCGGGGCCGAAGTAGACGGCCCCCTGCGGCGCGCCGTGGCTACCCGCCATGGCGTGATCCGTCGCCTCGTCGCCATGCGCGGCTTCATCCGTCGCGGCCTCTTCGCCGTGGTCGCCGGCTCCGGCCTCTTCACCGTGCTCGGTGGCTTCCGCATGATGCTCCGGCAGGCCGAAGAAGGCGTTCATCCGGTCGTGGTCGTAGAAGAACGAATTGTAGAACACCATGCCCGAGAACACCGCGCCGATGGCGAGCACGCCGAGCGGGATGGTCATGACCGCCGGGCTTTCATGCGCGTGGTCGTGGGTGTGCTTGTCGCCGCGCGGCTTGCCCCAGAAGGTCAGGAACATGAGCCGCCACGAGTAGAAGCTGGTGAACAGCGCCGCGATGACGAGCAGCCAGAAGGCAACGCCACCGTCCGTGCCCGCAAAGGCCACCTCGATGATCGCGTCTTTCGACAGGAAGCCCGCAAACCCGATGGCCGTCAGCGGGATGCCGACGCCGGTGATGGCGAGCGTGCCGATCAGCATGGCCCAGAACGTGAGCGGCAGCTTGGTGCGCAGCCCGCCGTAGTTCCGCATGTCCTGCTCATGGTGCATCCCGTGGATGACCGAGCCTGCGCCAAGGAACAGCATCGCCTTGAAGAAGGCGTGCGTCAGCAGGTGGAACATGGCGACCGGATAGGCGCCGACGCCCGCCGCCACGAACATGTAGCCGAGCTGCGAACAGGTCGAATAGGCGATCACCCGTTTGATGTCGTTTTGCACCAGACCCACGGTCGCCGCGAAGAAGGCGGTGAAGGCCCCGATATAGACGATGAAGTTGGTCGCGGCGGGCGCGTATTCCATTACCGGCGACATGCGGCAGACGAGGAAGACGCCCGCGGTCACCATGGTCGCGGCGTGGATCAGCGCCGACACCGGGGTCGGACCTTCCATCGCGTCCGGCAGCCATGTGTGCAGGAAGAGTTGTGCCGATTTGCCCATCGCGCCGACGAAGAGCAGGAAGGCGATCAGGTTGGCCGCATTCCAGTCGCGCCAAAGGAAGGTGATCGAGGTTTCGGCAAGGCCCGGCGCGGCGGCGAAGACCTCGTCGAAGCGGATGCTGTCGGTCAGGAAGAACAGCCCGAAGATACCGAGCGCGAAGCCGAAGTCGCCCACGCGGTTCACGACGAAGGCCTTGATCGCGGCGGCGTTGGCCGAGGGCTTGCTGTAGTAGAACCCGATCAGAAGGTACGAGGCGACGCCGACGCCCTCCCACCCGAAGAACATCTGGAGCAGGTTGTCCGAGGTCACCAGCATCAGCATCGCGAAGGTGAAGAAGCTGAGATAGGCGAAGAACCGGGGGCGATAGCTTTCGCCCTCGAACTGCGGATCATGCGCCATGTAACCCATGGAATAGAGGTGGACGAGCGACGAGACCGTGGTGACCACGATCAGCATGATCGACGTCAGGCGGTCGAGCCGGATCGACCAGTCGGTGCTGAGCGTCCCGCTTTCGACCCAGCGCAGGATCTGCACATGCTCGGTGTTCGCCGGGTCATGGGTCAGGAACACGATCCACGACAGAAGGGCCGCAAGGAACAGAGGCCCGGTCGTCAGAACCTGAGCGCCCTTGTCCCCGATGATCCGGTGGCCGAAGCCCGCGATGATGGCGCCGATCAGCGGCGCGAAGAGGATGATCGTGACCATGAGCGTCAGCCTTTCATCACGTTGACGTCTTCGACCGCGATCGTGCCGCGGTTACGGAAGAACGAGACCAGAATGGCAAGGCCGATGGCGGCCTCAGCCGCGGCGACCGTCAGGACGAACAGCGTGAAGACCTGCCCCACCATGTCCCCGAGGTAGGAGGAAAAGGCGACGAGGTTGATGTTCACCGAGAGCAGCATCAACTCGATCGACATGAGCAGGATGATCACGTTCTTGCGGTTCAGGAAAAGACCGAAGATGCCGATGACGAAGAGTGCCCCCGCCAGTCCCAGGTAATGTTCAAGTCCAACCATCTTGTCCCTCTGGGCCTTTGCCCTTGGTTTGTCTTCGTTCGGGCCCCCTGCGGGGTCCATTCTCTTGCCGCGCCGCCGGGGCGCCGCCCTATTGTGCCGCGCAGACGCAGCCCTTGCTGCTGAACGGCGTCGTCTGTGCCTCGAGCCCCATGGAGCGCATGAGGCTTGCCAGTTCCGTCAGGTCGTAGTCCGCGTTGTTCGGGTTCAACCCCGCCGCAAAGTCGCGTGCCGGGTATTCCGCGCCGCCGGGGTCCGTGGCCTCGACCGCCATGTCCATGCTGCACACGGCGATGATCGCCCGCGCGCCGTCCTCGGCATAAACGACGTTCGCGCTGATCCGTTCGACAGAGGTATACGTGCTGCCCCCGTCCGTGCAGGACGCCGCTTGCGCGCCGGTGGCCGCCAGCGTCAGCATCAGGGCCGCGATATGGGTCAGCCGCGCCATGCTCAGAACCCCAGCTTGCACACGCAAGCCCCCTTGTCGAAGCTTACGACCTTGGCCTGCCACCCGGATTCCCGCGTGAACTTGGCAAGGTCGTCCAGCGTGTAGCGTTCGGCGGATGCCGACATGCCTTGGGCGAGATCGTAGAGCACGCCGTATTCGGTGCCGACGCGGGTCGCCTCGACCGCGCGGCCCGCGGTGCAGGCGATGACGTATTCCGTTTCGGCCCCCGACCCGGCCACGCGCAGGGCGTGGATCAGGCCGCCACCGAAAATGCTGCTCAGATGCCATTCGTACCCGCCTGCCGAACAGGACGGCATCGGCGGCGCTTCGGCCACGGCAGCGACGGGCGCCCCGGCCAGCGCGAAGGATATGAGCGCGGCGCGGATCAAAGCCCCTGCCCCGGCTTCACGTCGACAAGCTCCAGCGCCTTGGCCGGATCGCGATACATCTGGGCGAGCACGTCCTGCCGCTTGATGTCCTTGCGGTGGCGCAGGGTCAGGACGATGGCGCCGATCATGGCGACGAGCAGCACCAGCCCGGAAAGCTGGAACAGAAGGAAATAGTCGTCGTAGATCAGCTGACCCAGTGCGGCGGTATTCTCGACCTCGGTCATGTCCGGCGTCACCGCGCGACGAGCGGCTTCGGCCCCGTCCGCGAACTGCCACGTGCCGTAGATCATACCCATCTGCATCAGCAGCACGACCGCGATCAGAAGCGCGAGCGGCATGTATTTCGCCATGCCCGCCTTCAACTCGGCGAAATCCACGTCCAGCATCATCACGACGAACAGGAACAGCACGGCGACCGCGCCGACGTAGACGATCATCAGAAGCATGGCGAGGAATTCGGCCCCCAGCACCACGAACAGCCCCGCCGACCCGATGAAGGCCATGATGAGCCACAGCACGGAATGGACCGGGTTGCGGGCCAGAACGGTGAACAGCCCGCCCACAAGCGTCGTCACCGCGAAGGCGTAGAATGCGAAATCGGCGACGGTCATGCGTCCCCCTCCTCGTCGTCTTTCTGCGCGTCATAGACCTCCTGGGCCAGTTCGAGCGCGTGGTTCATCGCCGGAAGTCCGCCCAGCATCGACATCTGGTAGATGACTTCCCCAATCTCTTTCTGCGTTGCGCCCGCCTCCATCAGGTGACGCACCGTGTATTTGATCTGGCTGTCCTGCGTCGCCCCCGTGGCGACCAGACCGCCCAGAAGGACCATCAGCCGGGTCTTCGCGTCCAGCCCGTCGGGGTTGAACGAATTGCCGAACATGGCCTCCATCCAGTCGCGGGGCATGGTCGGCCAGAGCTTGTCGAACCCTTCGGGCGTGAAATCTTCGAGCATCGGGTTGAAGGCTTTGAGCATCGCCGTGCCCTGCTCCATC
Source organism: Maritimibacter alexandrii (assembly GCF_005871115.1). Taxonomy (NCBI): domain Bacteria; kingdom Pseudomonadati; phylum Pseudomonadota; class Alphaproteobacteria; order Rhodobacterales; family Roseobacteraceae; genus Maritimibacter; species Maritimibacter alexandrii. The sequence goes on along the minus strand of NZ_SWKQ01000011.1, from coordinate 382,023 downwards.
ATCCGCGCGTATGTCTTGGTGAAATCGCTCATCCCAGCCTCCGCCGCAAATCGTTCATGGCCGCGACCCAGTCGGACTGGGCGTCGCTGTCCATCCACACCTCGTGAAGCTCGGAGTTCTCCGAAATCAACCGATCCAGCGCCGACGTGGCGCGGGACTTTATGCCGTCCATGGCCCGGACGTCGGACCCGTGGGTGTTGAGCAGGTCCAGACGGTCCTGCGACATCCCCGACGGAAACGCGCCATGCGCCACGGCCACGACTTCCGCCGCCGCCCGCGCCGCCGCGCCCTGATCCATGTCGAGGTAGTCGGTCACGGGCGTCCCGGCGGCGGTGTCGAGCGCGGACGCGACAGCACCGGCCCCGGAGGCGCGATAGCCCTCCAGCCAGTCCATCGAGGCGTCATCCTCGAACAGATTTGCGCCGCTCGCGCCCATGCGCCGCCGCCCCCTTACCGATAGGGCGCGTCGAGTTCGAGATTGCGCGCAATCTCGGCTTCCCAACGCTCGCCGTTGTCCAGAAGCTTGTCCTTGTCGTAGAACAGCTCCTCGCGGGTTTCGGTCGCGAATTCGAAGTTCGGACCCTCGACGATGGCATCCACCGGGCAGGCTTCCTGACAGAAGCCGCAGTAGATGCATTTCGTCATGTCGATGTCGTAGCGCGTGGTGCGGCGCGAGCCGTCCTCACGCGGTTCCGCGTCGATGGTGATCGCCTGTGCCGGGCAGATCGCTTCGCACAGCTTGCAGGCGATGCAGCGTTCTTCGCCATTGGGATAGCGGCGCAGCGCATGTTCGCCACGGAAACGGGGCGAAAGCGGCCCCTTTTCATGCGGGTAGTTCAGCGTCGCCTTCGGCTTGAAGAAATACTTGATGCCCAGCTGGAACCCTTTGATCCAGTCGGTCAGCAGAAAGTATTTGGCGGCGCGGGTGTAGTCGATGTTAGCCATGCGTCAGCCTCCCACGGTCCAGCGCGCGTAGGTGCCCCAGAACGCGCCGTATTGAGCAAAGAAGGCCACCAGAACGACCCAGATCAGCGACAGGGGCAGGAACACTTTCCAGCCGATCCGCATAAGCTGGTCGTAGCGGTAGCGCGGGGTGATCGCCTTCACCATCGCGAAGATCGTGAAGAAGAAGAAGATCTTGAGGATGAGCCAGAGCGCCCCGTCCGGGATCGCCTCGATGGGCGACAGCCAGCCGCCGAAGAACAGGATCGAGACGAGCGTGCACATCAGCACGATGGCCACGTATTCCCCGATCATGAACAGAAGGAACGGGGTGGACGAGTATTCCACCTGATAGCCCGCGACGAGTTCCGATTCCGCTTCCGGCAGGTCGAAGGGCGGGCGGTTGGTTTCGGCCATGGCCGAGATCAGGAACAGGAACACCATCGGGAAGTGCGGCAGCCAATACCAACTGAACAGCCCCGCCCCGTCCTGCGCGCGCACGATGTCGCCGAAGTTCATCGACCCGGTCGAGATGATGACGCCAATGATGATGAGGCCGATGGACACCTCGTAGGAAATCATCTGCGCGGCGGACCGGAGCGAGCCAAGGAACGGGTATTTGGAGTTCGAGGCCCAGCCGCCCATGATGACGCCGTAAACCTCGAGCGAGGAGACGGCGAAAACGAACAGGATCGCGACGTTCACATCCGCCAGAACCCAGCGGTCGTTGAACGGGATCACGGCCCAGGCCACCATGGCGAGCACGAAGGACAGCATCGGGGCGAGGAAGAAGACGAACTTGTCCGCCCCCGCCGGCACCACGATTTCCTTGAGCACATACTTCAGGAAGTCCGCGAAGCTTTGCAGCAGGCCGAAAGCGCCCACCACGTTCGGGCCGCGGCGCATCTGAACCGCCGCCCAGACCTTGCGGTCGTAGTAGAGCAGGAAGGCCAGCGCGACCAGAAGCGGCACCACGATCAGGAGCACCTGCCCCACGATCGTCAGCGCAATCCCCAGATTGGTCGTCGTGAAAAATTCGTACATCTGTCGCCTCAGATCGTCGGTATTCCGTTTTCCTTGCAAGCCGCGACCGCCACTTCGGCGTCGATCTTGGCCAACCCATCGGGAAGCGCATCGGAGATCACGTAAGTCGCGTCCCCTTCCCACACTTCGCCGCGTTTATCCACCGCAGTTCGCACGTGACGCGCAAATCCGTACCCCCGGATCAACGCATATTGCGAGGCGGCGCATTGGGCATAGTCCGCAACGTCCTGATTGTTGCGGGCCCCCTTCATCTTGACGTCGAAGGCGACGAGGTCGCCGTCGAGCAGCCGGGTCCCGATATCGAGGTATTCCGGCTGATACGGCGTTGTCGCCGCCTGCGCGCTCGCCACAGCACGGCTGACTTCCACCTGTTCGGAACAGGCGGTCAGCGCGACCAGAGCCAGCGTGCCATATGCGACGGTGCGGATCACTCGGCGGCCACCTTCTGCGACCCGCGTGCCTTGGCGTTCGCGGACAGTTCGGCCATCACCGCCGACGCCCGCGCGATGGGGTTCGTCAGGTAGTGGTCCGCAATGATCGGACGGAACGTCGCATTGCCGAGTTTCCCAAGCGCCAGCGGTTGCCAGTCGTTCTCGGCCACAACGTCGACCGCGCCCAGATGCGGCACCGCTTCCACCATGGCGCGGCGCAGACCGGCCTGCGTGTCCCACGGCTGCGTGGCCCCCAGTTCGGCGGACAGCGCCCGCAGGACGGCCCAGTTCTCTTTCGCCTGACCCGGCGGGAAGGCGGCGCGCAGCGCCAGTTGCGGGCGGCCTTCGGTGTTCACGAACAGGCCCGACTCTTCGGTGTAGGCAGCCGAGGGCAGGATGATGTCGGCACGGTGCGCCCCACGGTCTCCGTGGCTGCCCATGTAGATCACGGTCGCACCCGCGTCGATTTCGACCTCGTCCGCGCCCATGTTGAAGATGACCTCGGCCCCTTCGGTCGCGGCCTTGATACCACCCTCGGTCACCGCGCCCACATCCATCGCGCCGACCCGGCCCGCAGCGGTGTGCAGGACCAACAGTTTGCCGTTGGTGTTCTCAGCGAGCTTCATGGCGTGCGACAGAACCGCCTCGCCGTCCGCCTCGTTCAGTGCGCCCATGCCCACGATCACGAGCGTTTTCTTGGCCTTGGTCGCGTCCGAAATGGTCTTGGACGACAGTTCCTCGACCGCCACGCGGTCGTCGCCGACCTGCACATAGTCATAGGTCAGGTCCACACCCGGCACGCCGACATAGCCGACCGTCGCACCGCGCAGCCACGCCTTGCGGATACGTGCGTTCAGCACCGGCGCCTCGTCACGCGGGTTGGTGCCGATCAGTTGGATCATCTCGGCTGAATCGATGTCTTCGATGGTCGCCGTGCCGACATAGCCGGAGCGGTTTCCGGCGGGCAGCTTGGCCCCGTCCACGCGGCATTCGACCGTGCCGCCCTGCCCCTCGATCAACTGTTTGAGGCTGAAGGCCGCCTCGGTCGAAGCCAGATCACCGATCAGACCCGTGACCTTCTTGCCTTTCATGGCATCGGCCGCCGCCGACAGCGCCTCGGGCCATTCGACCGGCGTGAGTTTACCGTTCTTGCGCACGTAAGGTTTGTCGAGCCGCTGGCGGCGCAAACCGTCCCACACGAAGCGGGTCTTGTCGGAAATCCACTCTTCGTTCACGCCGTCATGGTTGCGCGGCAGGATGCGCATGACTTCGCGCCCCTTGGTGTCCACGCGGATGTTCGACCCGAGCGCATCCATCACGTCGATGGTCTCGGTCTTGGTCAACTCCCACGGGCGGGCCTGATAGGCATAGGGCTTCGACGTCAGCGCGCCCACCGGGCACAGGTCGATGATGTTGCCCTGAAGGTTCGAATCCAGCGTTTCGTTCAGGTAACTGGTGATCTCGGCATCCTCGCCGCGACCCGTCTGACCCATCTGGTGAATGCCCGCGACCTCGGTCGTGAAGCGCACGCAGCGGGTGCAGGAAATGCAGCGCGTCATCTGGGTCGACACCAGCGGGCCGAGGTCCAGATCCTCGGTCGCGCGTTTGGGTTCGCGGTAGCGCGAGAAGTCGACGCCATACGCCATCGCCTGATCCTGAAGGTCGCATTCGCCGCCCTGATCGCAGATCGGGCAATCGAGCGGGTGGTTGATGAGCAGGAACTCCATCACCCCTTCGCGGGCCTTCTTGACCATCGGGCTGTTGGTCTTGACGACCGGCGGCTGGCCTTCCGGCCCGGGGCGCAGGTCTTTCACCTGCATCGCGCAGGATGCGGCGGGTTTGGGCGGGCCGCCCACGACCTCGACCAGACACATGCGGCAGTTGCCCGCGATCGACAGGCGCTCGTGATAGCAGAACCGGGGAATTTCGATCCCGGCTTCTTCGCAGGCCTGAATCAGGGTCATCGCCCCGTCCACCTCGACCTCGTTCCCGTCGATGACGATTTTCTTCAGATCGCTCATGCGTCTCTCACTCATCCTGCCGGGCTGCCCCGGCGCTTGTCATTTCCCGTTCGGCCCTAGTCGCAGATTTCCGAGAAGATCACCTTCCCGTCCTCCACCACGACCCCGTCGCCGAAGATCGTGTCACGCCGGAACTGCGGGTGCTCGGCGCAATAGGCCTTGGCGACGCCCCGCGCCGCCAGAATGTCGTCTTCGGTCAGCGGCGTGCCATCGGCCCGCCCGACCGTGATCTGCGGCGCACCGGCATCGGCCCCCGCATTGCCCATGGCATCGCGCCACAACCCGTGGCTGCGATATTCGACCGTGTAATCCGCCCCGCCCGAGGTGAAGCGGTCCACGTCCTGCGCCGCCGAGCCGATGGCCTCCGCGGGGCGCTCCGGCGCCGCCCGCGCCGACACACGGTTCAGCATCCCGCAGCCCGACAACGTCACGGCGGCGGTCAGCATTGCGATATGCGACACCCGGATCATTCCGCCGCCACCTCCGCGCAGGATTTGGTTTCGTGCAGCGTCGCCTCTTTCAGCCACGCCCAGCCAAAGGCCGCGTCGCTGTCGCCATCGCGCTTTCGCGCCTCGAGCCGGTCCAGCGCCTCGTCGAGCGTGGGCTGGTGACCAATCGGCACCCACCACATCACGAAGTGCTGGTCGGTCATCAGTTCGAACCACTCGGCGCGGCGGTCGTAGAATTGCTTGTGCACGGTGTTGAACACGAAATGCTCAAGGCTCTCGACGTTCTCCCACACCGTCAGGTTCGACACGAAGCGCGGATCACCCCCAATCTTGGCCTCGGTGTTGCCGGTCCCCGGCTCGCCCGACCCTTCCATCATCCAGACGAACCCCGGCATCCGCTTGCCCATGCCGTTCACACGGTCGAGCGCGCCCATGAATTCGGCCACACGCGGATCTTCAGTGTCGGCGACGAGCCGTCCCACGTTCAACTCGGCCAGATGCAGACCTTCACGCGTCATGCCGCACCTCCCACCATTGTCGCAGGCGCGGAACCGAGACCCCCGGTGCCGCGTTTGAGCGGAAAGGAGGACCATCCCATGTCCGACAAAGTCAAACCGACCGATCTTGAGAAAGGCGCGGAAATCGCCGAGGACCAGACCGAGAAATTCATCGAAACCGGCGACGCGGGCCGCGAGAAGACCGAAGAGACCTCGGACGACATCTCCGAAGGTATGCCGAAGACGGACCGCGAGAACATCGACAAGGTGACGAATACCGACTGACGCGCAGGACGATGGGCCGCGCGGTTTTCCCGCCCGGTCCCTCGCCGCATCGGCCCGTTATGCGCCACCCGCATCACGCCGTTACTCCGCCGCCACCGCTGCCGAGATACGGCCCGACTTCTGCGCCTTGATGCGGTCCTCAATCTCTTCGCGGAAGTTGCGGATCAGACCCTGAATGGGCCATGCCGCCGCATCGCCGAGCGCGCAGATGGTGTGACCTTCGACCTGCTTGGTCACGTCGAACAACATGTCGATCTCTTCCAACTCGGCCTCGCCGCGCACCAGACGGTCCATGACGCGCATCATCCAGCCGGTGCCTTCGCGACAAGGCGTGCACTGGCCGCAGCTTTCGTGCTTGTAGAATTTCGACAGCCGCCAGATCGCTTTCACGATGTCGGTCGACTTGTCCATCACGATCACCGCCGCTGTGCCGAGGCCCGAGCCGAGCTCGCCGCGCAGGTAGTCGAAGTCCATCACGGCGTCTTTCATCTTCTCGCCGCGCACGCAGGGCACGGACGACCCGCCGGGGATGACCGCGAGCAGGTTGTCCCAGCCGCCGCGAATGCCGCCGCAATGCGTTTCGATCAGTTCCTCGAACGAGATCGACATCGCCTCTTCGACGACGCAGGGGTTGTTCACGTGACCGGACACGGCGAAAAGCTTGGTGCCTTCGTTGTTCTTGCGGCCGAAGCTCGCGAACCATTCCGGCCCGCGCCGCAGGATGGTCGGGACCACCGCGATGCTTTCGACGTTGTTCACCGTGGTGGGGCAGCCGTAAAGACCCGCGCCTGCGGGGAACGGCGGCTTCATGCGCGGCATCCCCTTCTTGCCTTCCAGCGACTCGAGCAGCGCGGTTTCCTCGCCGCAGATATAGGCGCCTGCCCCGTGGTGCAGGTAGAGGTCGAAGTCCCAGCCGGAGCCAGCCGCGTTCTTGCCCAGAAGGCCCGCGTCGTAAGCCTCGTCGATGGCGGCTTGAAGCGCCTCACGCTCGCGGATGTATTCGCCGCGAATGTAGATGTAGCAGGCATGCGCGTTCATCGCGAAAGACGCGATCAGGCACCCCTCGATCAGCGTGTGCGGATCGTGGCGCATGATCTCGCGGTCCTTGCAGGTGCCCGGCTCGGATTCGTCCGCGTTGACGACGAGATAGGCGGGGCGCCCGTCCGACTCTTTCGGCATGAACGACCATTTGAGACCCGTGGGGAAGCCCGCGCCGCCCCGGCCCCGAAGACCCGAGGCCTTCATCTGGTCGACGATCCAGTCACGCCCCTTTTGGATGATGCCGGCGGTCCCGTCCCAATGGCCGCGCATCTGCGCGCCCTTCAAGGTCCGGTCGTGCATCCCGTAGAGGTTGGTGAAGATCCGATCCTGATCTTTCAGCATGCCTGTCTATCCTTTGGTGTTGCGACCATCCAGCAAAAGCCGGATGGCCACGATCAGTCCGAATGCGAAGCCCGCCATGGCGGCAAGCCCGATGAGGCCGAGCACACGGTTCGACCAGCCGAGGGTTTCCCCAAGCCAAGTCAGCCCCATGAAGCCGAGGGCGGACGCGAGGATCGCGACAGTGGCCAGCCGCCCCTGCCGTTTGCGTTCCAGTCCGTCCTCACCCGTGCTCATCGCGTGCACCTGGCCTTACTTCTTCTTGTTCTCGTCGTAGAGCCCCGATGAGGACGCCCGTTTCGAGAACTCCGTTTGTTCGCCCGAGGCGAGTTGTCTGGCCTGCGTGATCCAGTCGTCGCGCTTGATGCGGCCCCGGAACGACAGCTTGTCGTCCATCACCGCGATGTCGGCATCGGTCCACTGGGCGATCTGGTCGTAGTGATAGACGCCCGCATCATGCAGCTTCTTCTCGATCCCCGGCCCCACGCCCTTGATGAGCTTGAGGTCGTCGGCCACGCCGCCCTTGGGTCCGTCGAGCAGTTCCGGGCCTTCGCCCGCCGCGACGGGGGCTGCCGCCGGTTTCGCGGTTTCGGCCTTGGAGGCCTTGGCGGTCTTGGTCTTGGCCGCCGGTTTCGCCGCAGGCTCTTTCTCGTATTTCCAGTCGCCCTTCTTGGCTTCCAGCTCACGCTGACCCGGAAGCGCGGTGGACGGCTTGATGATCGGGTCCGGCGAAGGCTCGGCCTCCTGCGCGGCTGCGGGCGCGGCGGTTTCGTCCGCCACAGTCTCGGTCCCCGGAGCATCCTCGGCGGCTTGCGCTTTGGCCGAAGCCTCTTCGGCAGGCGCGGGCTTGGCCGCCGCCGCGTCCATGTCGCCGGTGCCTGCGGAACTCGCCGCTGCCGCCGCCGGTTCGGTGGTCGATGTCGCCGCCGCACTAGCAGGCGCACTGGTCGCCATGCCGGAGGACGCCGGAACGTCCGAACAGAACAGCCGTTGCAGGATCAGCGCCACGGCCACCGCGACCACGAGGCCCACGAGGATCGCCACGATCCACGGGCTGTTGATGAGCAGAAGCACCACGAGGCCTAGCAGCCCCCCGACGATCCAGCAGGTATTGCGGCACGAAAACAGGCCGCCGTCGTTATTTGCCATTTCCCAATTCCCTGTTGCAGTTGAGGGTTTCACCCATAGCAACGGACCCGCGGTCTTGTGCCGCAGACTTTCGTCTTATGTCCCCTGCCAACCTCATGCTTGAACCGACGCCTCAGTAGACGTCGCCTTTCTTCACTTTCTTCGAGAATTCGGTTTCGCCACCTTCGGCGAGTGTCTTGGCCTGATCGACCCAGTTGTCGCGGCTGACGCGGCCCTTGAACCCTTCGAGGTTCTGGTCGACCCAGGCGATTTCCTCGCCCGACCACTTGGCGATCTGGTCGTAGTGATAGAACCCCATGCCGTTCAGCATGGTTTCGAGCTTGGGACCGACGCCCTTGATCGCCTTCAGATCGTCGGCGCCCGACTTGCGCGGCGCTTTCATCGTGCGGGGCTTCGTGCCCGGACCGGATGCGGGCGTTCCGGTCGCGCCCGGCGCGTCCGATCCGGCGGTCATGGCCGGAGCATCCGTCTTCGAGGGCGCGTCGCCCCCCTTGGCCGCTTTCGCGTCGTCCGCCTTGCCGGTCGTCGTCTTGGCCGCACCCGCGTCGGTCGTCTCGGCGGGCTTGCCGGTGGCCTTGGCCTTGGGCTTGGCGGTCTCGTTCGCGTCGGACATGGCCGCCTGTGCATCCCCCGGCGACTTGACCGTCTTGCGTGCCTTGACGGCGACCTTGCGGCCTTCGCCCTGCCACGGCGCGGTGAGCGGCACCTCGGTCCCGTCGATGCGCTTGAGCGTGTCGCCGATGTCCGTCGCCAGCGCGACCGACGCGTTCGCCGGGTTCTTGTTCGCCTCATGGTCCTTGAGGCTCGTCAGCCCGCCCGCTGGTTCGGACGCGTAACGCCCGTTCTGCGGACCCGGCACCGGCACCTCGCCCGCACCCATGCGGTCGATCAGGTCACCGAAGCTCTCGGTCGTCAGATCCTCGTAATAATCCTTGCCGATCTGGGCCATGGGCGCATTCGCGCAGGAGCCGAGGCATTCGACCTCTTCCCACGAGAACTTGCCGTCCGCCGAAAGTTCATGCGGGTTCGGCGCGATCTTTTCCTTGCAGACCGCGATCAGGTCTTCGGCGCCCATAATCATGCAGGAGGTTGTCCCGCAGATCTGAAAATGCGCAACGGACCCAACCGGTTGCAGTTGGAACATGAAGTAGAAGGTCGCGACTTCCAGCGCTCGGATGTATTCCATGCCGAGCATATCGGCCACACCCTCGATCGCGGGCTTGGTCAGCCAGCCTTCCTGCTCCTGCGCGCGCCACAGGAGCGGGATGATGGCGGACGCCTGCCGCCCTTCCGGGTATTTGGTCATCTGCGCTTCCGCCCAGGCCTGATTGTCAGGCGTGAAGGCGAAAGACGCGGGCTGTTCGTGGTGCAGACGGCGCAGCATTAGGTGCACTTCTCCGTTTTATGCAGGGTGTAGGTTCCGCTCTCCCGGTCATGCGAGAAGGTTCCGGACTCGCCTGCGTTCGCGATCATGATGTTCCGCGTCCAGCTATCGACGCCTTCGTCCGTCAGGACCGCTATGATTTCCTCTTCGCTCGCCATGCAATCCTTGGCTTCCATCATCTCGAAAACGGCCGGCCACGGGTTCGACGCATCAGCGACCCCGATGGCTGGCACGGTCCAGACGAGTATGGCCAGGGCGAAACGCATCAGCGGTCGACCTCTCCGAAAACGATATCCATGGTGCCGATGATGGCGGCGACGTCGGCCAGTTGGTGCCCGCTGGCGACGTGATCCATCGATTGCAGGTGCAGATAGCCGGGGGCGCGCAGCTTGGCGCGGTAGGGTTTGTTGGTGCCGTCGGACACGAGGTAGACGCCGAATTCGCCCTTGGGCGCTTCGACGGCGCAATAGACCTCGCCCGCCGGGACGTGGAAGCCCTCGGTGTAGAGCTTGAAGTGATGGATGAGCGCCTCCATCGAGGTCTTCATGTCGGCGCGCTTGGGCGGCGTCAGCTTGCCACGGGCCAGCACGTCGCCCTGCCCTTCGGGCGCACGCAGCTTTTCGATGGCTTGAAGCATGATCTTCACGCTCTCGCGCATCTCGGCCATACGGACGAGGTAGCGGTCGTAGCAGTCGCCGTTCTTGCCGATGCAGACCTTGAAGTCGAACTCGTCATAGCACTCGTAAGGCTGCGAGCGGCGCAGATCCCATGCAAAGCCGGAGCCGCGCACCATGACGCCGGAATAGCCCCAGTCGAGGATCTCTTCCTCGGTGATGACGCCGATGTCGACGTTGCGCTGCTTGAACACCCGGTTCTCGGTCAGCAGCCCGTCGATGTCGTCGAGTACGGCTGGGAATTCGTGGCACCAGGCTTCGATATCGTCGATCAGCTTCGGCGGCAGATCCTGATGCACGCCGCCGGGGCGGAAATAGGCCGCGTGCAGGCGCGCGCCCGAGGCACGCTCGTAGAAGATCATGAGCTTTTCACGCTCTTCGAAACCCCACAGCGGCGGGGTCAGCGCGCCCACGTCCATCGCCTGCGTCGTGACGTTCAGCAGGTGGTTCAGGATGCGCCCGATCTCGGAATACAGCACCCGGATGAGCGAGGCGCGGCGCGGAACTTCGACACCGCACAGCTTTTCGATCACGAGGCACCAGGCATGTTCCTGGTTCATCGTGCCGACATAGTCGAGCCGGTCGAAATACGGCAGGTTCTGAAGGTAGGTCCGGCTTTCCATCAGCTTCTCGGTGCCGCGGTGAAGCAGCCCGATATGCGGGTCGCAGCGTTCCACAATCTCGCCGTCCAGTTCCAGAACCAGACGCAGCACGCCGTGCGCCGCCGGGTGCTGAGGCCCGAAGTTGATGTTGAAGTTGCGGATCTGCTGTTCGCCGGTCTCGGCGTCCTGAAATCCCTTGGAGCCGTCCATCATGCCGCCACCATTCTTTCCTGCCACTCCACGGGCACCGCGCCCATGTAGCGTTCGATGAAGTTGTATTGCGGTTTCAGCGCGGATTGCAGCCGCGCCCGCCGCGCGGGATCGAGCCCCGCTTCGGGTGAGCCATGCACCCGCTTGCCGAAATCGGCCGGGATCATCTCGATCCCGAGGAAATCGCACATTTTCTCAAGCGCCTCATCGGTGAAGAGACGTTCGTAAAGTTCGACGTGAAGCCTGTCTTGAGGCACCGCTTGCATCAGCCGCTTGACCGTGCGGCGGTAATTCGACCGGCGCGAGACGTTCTCTTCCCCGCCGGACAGGTAACCGTCGACCATCGAGGTCGCCGCGGCTTCGTCCCCGCCCGCGTTCATGCGGAAATGCGACCAGAGCCGATCCACGGGCTCGCGCAGCAGATAAAGGAATTTCACGTTCTCATGGCTTTTGGCCATCTCGGCGAACCACTCAGGCCCAAGCAGCGCGTAGCCGGGCGAGAAATCCCCCACCAGCTTGGCGTCGCGCAGCCCGGCCCCGATGAAGCCGAGATAGGCTTTGTCGTCGCGGGTCTTGCCGTCGAAGGTGACGAGCCATTCTTCGATATCCGCCATGCTTTGCAGCTGATAGGCGTGGATATCCTCATCCCGCGTCACCGCATGGCGCGCGGCGATCTCGCCCTTCCGCCGTGCAAGCTCGTCACGATAGAATTCGCCCGCGCCCATCGCGACCGAATTCCAGTAGTTCAGCTCCTTCACGGTCGGGAAATAGGTCTCCGGGTGGTTGTAGAGGTAATCGAACAACCAACTGGTCCCGGCCTTGGCCGCGCCGACGCAGTATATGAGGGTCTGGGTGCTCACGTCAGCCTTTGGCCCCGTCCGCCTTCTCGTCGCCCGGCAGCACGTATTCCGCGCCTTCCCACGGCGACATGAAGTCGAACTGGCGGTATTCCTGAACCAGCGACACCGGCTCGTAGACCACGCGCTTCTCGACCTCGTCGTAGCGGACTTCGGTGAAGCCGGTCGTCGGGAAATCCTTGCGCAGCGGATGACCGCGGAAACCGTAGTCGGTCAGGATGCGGCGAAGGTCGGGGTGACCTTTGAAGATGATCCCGAACATATCGAAGATCTCGCGCTCGAACCAGTTGGCGGCCGGATAGACGGTCACGATGGACGGCACCATCTCGCGCTCCTCGACCGCCGCCTTCACGCGGATGCGGTGGTTCTGGTACATCGACAGGAAGTGATAGACCACGTCGAACCGCGCCTCGCGCTCCGGGTAGTCGACCGCCGTGATGTCCACCAGCGTCGAGAACCGGCAACCCCGGTCGGTCTTGAGGAATTCGACAAAGCCGATCAGGGCCTCGGGCCGCACGGTGACGGTGAGTTCGCCAAAGGCGACCTCCCACCCCACGACCACGTCCATCTGCTTGACTTCGATCAGCGCGCCCAGCTCGTTCAGTGCGTCGTCTGCCATCGTTACCTCACGATCGTGCCGGTGCGGCGGATTTTGCGTTGAAGCTGAAGGATGCCGTAGACCAGCGCCTCGGCCGAGGGCGGACAGCCGGGAACGTAGACGTCCACGGGCACCACGCGGTCACAGCCCCGCACCACCGAATAGGAGTAGTGATAATACCCGCCGCCGTTCGCGCAGGACCCCATCGAGATCACATAACGCGGCTCGGGCATCTGGTCGTAGACCTTGCGCAGCGCCGGGGCCATCTTGTTGGTGAGCGTGCCCGCGACGATCATCAGGTCCGACTGGCGCGGAGAGGCGCGCGGCGCGGTCCCGTAACGCTCGAGATCGTAACGCGGCATGGACGACTGCATCATCTCGACCGCGCAGCAGGCCAGACCGAAGGTCATCCAGTGGAGCGAGCCGGTGCGCGCCCAGTTGATGATGTCGTCGGTCGTGGTCAGCAGGAAACCCTTGTCCTGCAACTCGTCCGAAAGCTGGCGCGTCGCGACTTCGCGATCGCCGCCCGCGGTGTTGGCGCCGGTCATCACTCCCATTCGAGTGCTCCCTTCTTCCATTCATAGGCAAAGCCGATGGTCAGGACCGCAAGGAACACCATCATCGACCAGAACCCGATCATCCCGACATCCTTGAAGGCCACCGCCCAGGGGAACAGGAATGCGATCTCGAGGTCGAAAATGATGAACAGGATCGAGACGAGGTAAAACCGCACATCGAATTTCATCCGCGCGTCGTCGAAGGCATTGAACCCGCATTCGTAGGCCGACACCTTTTCCGGGTCCGGGTGACGGACCGCGAGCACGGCAGCCGCAAGCACGAGGACGAGGCCAAGGCCGACGGCAACGGCGAGGAAAATCACGATGGGGAGGTATTCACGAAGAAGGTCTTCCACGTTGGCTCCTTTGTTCGGGCCGTTTCATATGAACGGGAACCCGCGACAGTTTGGCTCAATTCGGGGTCTACTCTCAACGCCGGAGAGGGTCAACCGAGCCACCCCCTGTTTCGGGCAATTTGAACAAGGGGTTCCACGCGCTTCTGCGACGCGGCAAAGCGCATTGTATACCGTTGTTTACAAGGATGGAACGCGGTTTTCCGCACCGCACAAAAGGTGTGCTATTCAATCATCTTTGAACGAAGTTCAGGAACCGGCCCGGCCCGATGCCGACTCAGGCCGAAACCGCGACGTAGACCGCGCAAAGAAACATGACCACGGTGACCGGCCCCCAGAGCAGGCGCTCGGGGCGTGACGGGGTCACGTTGTTCATCAGCGTCGACAGTCCCGTGATCGCCACGACGGCCCAGATCAGCCAGCCGGGACCGACAGGGGCAAGCAGCCCCCCGGCGCCTGCCACGAGCCGCGCGAACAGAACCATGAGACCGCCCTGAACCACGGCCCCGACCCGCAGCGGCACGGGCATCCTGCCGGGCCACCGCCCCCCCATGGCGAGATGCCCCCAGGGCGCGCCAAGCGCCAGCGCGAACTGGAACAGGCAGACGATCAGGGCGAGGACGCTGAACACCAGCGCGGCGATTTCAACCAGCGTCATTGCGTCATCCATTCCGCCTTGCGTTTCTCGAAGAAGGCACCGATCCCTTCCTGCGCCTCGGCCCCTTCCCAGCAGTCGACCAGCGCGCGGATCGTGTCGTCGATGATGTCGTCGGTGATCGGCGGTCCCAGTCGGCGCGCCAGTCGCTTGGCCGCCGCGACGGCGCCCGGTGCACAGGTGAGATAGGGCACGACCTCTTCCTCGACCGCCGCATCCAGCGCACCCTCGGGCACGGCATGGGCGACGATGCCCAATCGCTGCGCCTCGGCCGCGCCGAACACGCGCCCGTTCATGAACACGCGCCGCGCCATCGCTTCGCCGATCCGGGCCAGCACATAGGGGCCGATGGTGGCCGGGATCAGACCCAGACGCGTTTCGGTCAGACCGAACTTGGCATGATCCGCCGCGATCGCCACGTCGCAGACGCTGCACATGCCGATCCCGCCACCGAACGCCTGCCCCTGCACCCGGCCGATAAGCGGTTTCGGCATTTCGTTCAATGCTTTGAGCATGAGGGCGAGCTTGCGCGCCTCGATGAACCGGGTCTCGGGATCGGCGGCGAACTGATCGCGCATCCATCCCAGATCGCCACCTGCACAGAAGCTTTTCCCCGCGCCGGTCAGCACCACCACCCGCACGCCGTCATCCGCGCCAAGCGCCTGCGCCGCTTCCGTCAACTCGCGGATCATCGTGGCGGACAGCGCATTGTGCTTGTCGGCCCGATCCAGCGTCAGTGTCGCCACACCCCGCCCGTCGGTCGTGATCGAAATCGTTTCGTACATGTCTACCCCCGCATCGCCTTGGCCATGTCGCCCGCACGTCCCAGAACCTCCCGGTCCAGCCCGGTGGACAGGCCCAGCGCCGTCAGCCGGTCGTGCACCTTCTCCGTCGCCACGTTGCCCTTGGCACCGGGCGCATAGGGGCAGCCGCCCAGCCCGCCGACCGCCGCGTCGAATACGCGCAGGCCCAGTTCCAGCGACATCTCGATATTGTCGAGCGCCCGGCCGCCCGTGTCGTGGTAATGCCCGGCAAGGCGCCCGGCCGGAACGCGGTCCAGCACCGCGATCAGCATATCGCGGATGGTCTCGGGCGTGCCCTGCCCGATGGTGTCGCCGAGCGATACTTCGTAGCAGCCCATCGCCATCAGCTCCCCCGCGACAGCGGCGACCGCATCCGGCGCGACCCGGCCATCATAAGGGCAGTCCGTCACGCAGGAGACGTATCCGCGGACTTTCACTTTTCGAACCAAAGCTGCCTCAACGACCGGCAGAAACCGCTCAAGACTTTCAGCAATCGAACAATTGATATTTGCCTGACTGAAACCCTCGCTGGCGGAGCCGAAAATGGCGATCTCGTCCGCCCCGGCCTCCATCGCCCGTTCGAAACCCTTCAGATTCGGCGTCAAAGCCATGTAGGACACGCCTTCGGCGCGGGTGATCCCGGCCAGCACCTCGGCGCTGTCGGCCATCTGCGGCACCCATTTGGGGCTGACGAAACTCGCCACCTCGATCCGCCGGAAGCCCGCGCCGGACAGGGTATCGACAAGCGCCACTTTGCGATCCGTGGGGATCAGGGTCTTTTCGTTCTGAAGCCCGTCGCGCGGGCCCATTTCGACCAGTTCGACGCTATCCAACGGGCACCTCGTAGAAATCCTGCTTGTAGATCGTGTCCGGCCCCTGCGCCGCGAACGCCGTCTGATAGGCCGGACGGGCGGCGAGCCGTTTCTGATAAGCGGCGAGGGTCGGGAACTTCTCGGCATGGACATAGTGAAACGCGGCTTCGATCCCGAACCCGAACATCACATCGACCGCCGAAAAACCCGAGGCGAGCAGGTAATCCTGCGCCTCGACCCGTTTCGCCACGGGCTTCAGCGCCTTGGCCAACCGGCGGGTTTCCAGCCCGATCACCGTCGGCGACCGCATCGCCGGATCAGGCAGGAACACCTGCTGGAGATTGAGGTTCTGGATGCAGGTCGCGACCGTTTCGGCATAGTGGAGCCAAACGAGGAATTCGGCACGTTCCGCATCGCCCGGCAGACGGCCCAGCCCGTGCTCGGGCCGCGTCTCGCACAGGTATTCCACGATCGCGCCGGATTCGATCAGCGTCATCCCGTCGATCTCGAGCGCCGGAACGCGCCCCGCCGGGTTCACGAGGTGAAAGTCGTCGGTGCCGAGGCTGCCGTCGCCGATACGGTAGTTCTCCACCTCCGGCTCCAGCCCCATCTCGGCAAGCAGCCAATGCACCCGGAACGACCGGCTACCGGGAACGGCGTGCAGACGGATCATGCGGCGGCCTCCTCTTCCGGTTCCAGCGCGATGAGGGCGGCATGGGCCTCCACCTGCGCGCCTTCGGCGGCCAGCACCTCGCCCACCACACCGTCGCGCGGCGCGGTCAGCGTGTGCTCCATCTTCATCGCTTCCATGATCGCCATCTTCTGCCCGGCCTCGACCCGGTCGCCGGGCGCGACGAAGACCGCCTTCACCAGCCCCGGCATCGGCGCTTCGACCACATCGCCGCCCGCCGCGTCCGCCGACAGAATGGCCAACGGGTCCGGCACGCGGAAGCCCAGCCCGGCGCCCGAGAACACCGTGACGAGATCTCCGGTGATCGCCACCTCGGGCGCAGGCGAGCCGCCGATCCGCCAGCCGGACGGGCCTCGCACCGCCTCGACCACGGTGTCGCCCACGGTCACCCGCGCCGCATCCGGGCCGGACAATTCGATCGCGGGCGACAGCACGTCGCCGTCATGGTCGAGCAGGATGGTCCGCCGAATGGGCGCCCAGAGCGTGAAGCCGCTGACAGGTTCGGCGTCGCCCATCAGACCCGCCCCCGCGAGGGTGGCAAGCGCGATGTCCTCGGCAGTGGCCGCCGGGGTCTTGGTCAACATCGCCAGATCGCGGTCGATCAGGCCGGTGTCGACCTCGCCCGCCGCGAACCCGTCATGCGCGCAGAGCGCCGAGAGGAACCCAAGATTCGTGACCGTGCCCGCCACCTGCGTTTCGGCCAGCGCCCGCCGCATCTTGCCCAGCGCGATATCGCGGGTCGGGCCGTGGGTGACGATCTTGGCGATCATCGGATCGTAGAACGGGCTGATCTCGTCCCCCGTCCGCACCCCGGTCTCGGCCCGGCATCCATCGGCAAAGGCAAGATGCGCCAGCCGCCCGGTGGCCGGCAGAAAGCCCGCAGGCACATCCTCGGCATAAAGCCGTGCCTCGAAGGCATGGCCGCGAAGCGGAATGTCGGACTGCCCAAGCGGCAGAGGCTCGCCCGAAGCGACCCGCAACTGCCATTCGACAAGGTCTATGCCCGTGACCTCTTCGGTCACCGGGTGCTCGACCTGAAGCCGCGTGTTCATCTCCATGAACCAGAACCCGTCGGGCCTGAGCCCGTCCGAGCCGTCGACGATGAACTCGACCGTCCCCGCCCCGGCATATCCGATCGCCTCGGCGGCGCGCACCGCCGCCTCGCCCATCGCCGCGCGCATCTCCTGCGTCATGCCCGGCGCGGGCGCTTCTTCGATCACCTTCTGGTGGCGGCGCTGGAGCGAACAGTCGCGCTCGTAAAGATGTACCGCCTCGGTCCCGTCTCCGAAGACCTGCACCTCGATATGGCGCGGGCTGGTCACGAACTTTTCGATCAGCACGTCCGGGTTGCCGAAGGCGGTCTTGGCCTCGGACCGGGCCGAGGCGAGCGCATCGGCGAAGTCGCCCGCACGTGCGACCAGCCGCATCCCCTTGCCGCCGCCGCCCGCCACGGCCTTGATGAGCACCGGGTAGCCGATCTTGTCGGCCTCCTTCGCCAGAAGGTCGTCGGACTGGTCCGCGCCGTGATACCCCGGCACCACGGGCACCCCGGCCTCTTCCATCAGCTTCTTCGCGGCATCCTTCAGCCCCATCGCCCGGATCGCCTTGGCGGAGGGACCGATGAAGGTCAGGCCCGCCGCCTCGACCGCCTCGACGAAGCCGGGGTTCTCCGACAGGAACCCGTATCCGGGGTGAATGCCCGTGGCCCCCGTCGCCTTGGCCGCCGCGATGATCGCCTCGCCGCGCAGGTAACTCTCGGCGGGTTGCGGGCCGCCGATATGCACCGCCTCGTCCGCCATCGCCACGTGGCGCGCGGATCGGTCGGCGTCGGAATAGACCGCAACCGTGGCCACGCCAAGTTTGCGGGCCGTGTCGATCACCCGACAGGCGATCTCACCCCGGTTCGCGATCAGGATTTTCTTGAACATCACCCCTCCTTCCGGGCTGTCGTGATGAAAGCGCCGGCGAGATCCCGACGCGCATGGTCGACAAATCCCGCCGCCTGCAAGGGCTGCGCATAGTTCTGCCCCTTGGGCACCCATTCGGTATCGAAGACCTCGCCGCCGATGACGATGCGCCCGCCGGGCCTGAGCAGGCGGAACGCTTCCGCCAGCCCCGCGTCGCGGTCTTCGAAATGGTCGATCACGTTTATCATCGTCACCACGTCGAAGGCCCCGTCCTCGAACCCCGTCGCCTCGCCCGGCGCCACGCGCAGGTCCGCCGTGGGGCAGCGCCCGCGCGCGATTTCGACCATGCGCGGCGTGGGGTCCACCCCGGCGAGCCGTCCGGCGAGGGGCGCGATGGCCGCCAAGGCCGCGCCGCCCCCGCATCCGATGTCGATCACATCCGACCCTTTCGCGATCCCGGCGGCGTCGACAACGGCGAAGATGCTCGGATCGTCGCCATAAGCGTCGACGTAGCTTTGCGCCTTTTCATCGTCCCATGCGCTCATGCCCGATCCTCCATCGCCCGGCGATGCGCCGCCGCGCTGTCGTCGGAAAAGCAGCACAGCACGATCCGCTCCGGCGCGCCGTTCCAAGCCGACACCTCGCGCACGGCGATCCAGGCCGCCTGATCCGCCGGGTAGCCATAGACGCCGGTCGAGATGGCCGGAAAGGCGATGCTGTCACAGCCGCTTTCGCGCGCCAGACGAAGGCTTTCGCGGTAGCACGCGGCGAGTAGGTCCGGCTCGCCCCGGTCCCCGCCATGCCAGACCGGGCCGACCGTATGGATCACGTGACGGGCGGGCAGGTTATAGCCCCCGGCGATCCGCGCCTCGCCCGTCGGGCAGCCGCCGATCTTGCGGCATTCGTCCAGCAGCCCCGGCCCCGCCGCCCGGTGAATGGCCCCGTCCACACCGCCCCCACCCAGAAGCGTTTCGTTCGCGGCGTTCACGATGGCGTCCACCTCCAGCGTGGCGATGTCGGCGGTGATGATCTCGACCGGCACGGCGTCACATCCTGAACACGCCGAAGCGCGTTTCCTCGATGGGTGCGTTCAGCGCGGCGAGTAGCGACAGATACAGAACCTCGCGGGTCTTGCGCGGGTCCACGATGCCGTCGTCCCACAGCCGGGCCGAGGCATAGAGCGGGTGCGACTGACGCTCGAACATCTCGATGGTGGGGCGCTTGAATTCGGCCTCGTCCTCGGCCGACCAATCACCGCCGCCGCGTTCGATGGCGTCGCGTTTGACCGTGGCCAGCACGCCCGCCGCCTGTTCGCCGCCCATGACGGAAATTCGGCTGTTGGGCCATGTCCACAGGAAGCGTGGCTGATAGGCCCGGCCCGCCATGCCATAGTTGCCCGCCCCGAAAGACCCGCCGACGAGCATGGTGACCTTGGGCACGTTCGTCGTCGCGACCGCCGTGACCATCTTGGCCCCGTGGCGCGCGATCCCTTCGTTCTCATACTTCCGGCCCACCATGAAGCCCGTGATGTTTTGCAGGAATATCAGCGGGATGCGGCGTTGTGAGCAAAGTTCGACGAAATGGGCGCCCTTCTGCGCGGCCTCGGAGAAAAGCACGCCGTTGTTCGCGATGATCCCCACCGGGCAGCCCATGAGATGCGCAAAGCCGGTCACCAGCGTTTCGCCGAAGCGCGGCTTGAACTCGTCGAAGCGCGAGCCGTCCACGACCCGCGCGATCACCTCGCGGATGTCGTAGGGCGTGCGCAGATCACCCGGCACGACGCCGAGGATTTCGTCCGGGTCATAGGCCGGGTCTTCCGCCGCCTGCCAGCGCACGGTGTCGGGTCGCGTCCGGTTCAGGCTTTCGACCGCCCGGCGGGCCAGGGCGAGCGCATGGGCGTCATCCTCGGCCAGGTAGTCCGCCACACCGGAGAGGCGCGTGTGAACGTCGCCGCCGCCAAGATCTTCTGCCGTCACGACTTCGCCGGTCGCGGCCTTCACCAGCGGCGGCCCGGCAAGGAAAATGGTCCCCTGATCCTTCACGATGATCGTCACGTCGCTCATCGCAGGCACATAGGCCCCGCCTGCGGTGCAGGAGCCCATGACGACCGCGATCTGGGGAATGCCCTTCGCGCTCATCTGCGCTTGATTGTAGAAAATCCGCCCGAAATGGTCGCGATCCGGGAAGACCTCGTCCTGGTTGGGCAGGTTCGCGCCCCCGCTGTCGACAAGGTAGAGGCACGGCAGATTGCATTCCTGCGCGATCTCCTGCGCGCGAAGGTGTTTCTTGACCGTCATCGGATAATACGTGCCGCCCTTCACGGTGGCGTCGTTGGCGATCACCATCACCTCCTGCCCGTGGACCCGACCGATGCCCGCGATCACGCCCGCCGCCGGGGCCGCGCCGTCATACATGCCATGCGCCGCCGTTGCGCCCACTTCGAGGAAGGGCGACCCGGCGTCGAGCAGATTTGCCACCCGGTCGCGCGGCAGCATCTTGCCGCGGGAAAGGTGGCGCTCACGTGCCTTGTCGCCGCCCCCGGCAGCCGCCAGCGCCGCCGCGTCGGCCACCGTGCCCAGCATCTCCAGATGCGCGGCGCGATTGGCCTGAAAGCTCTCGGACCCCGTCATGGCTTGGGTTTGCAGTTTCATGTCGTCTCCTCCTGCGACGGGTGCGGCGCACCGCGCCCGTGCATCTCGATCTTCGTCTCGGCCGCCACGCCGTATGTGCCGAACCCCTTGGCCCGTTCGGTGGGTGTCAGATTGCGCATGTCATCGCCCCTCGGGCCGGGGACGGGGCCGGATCGCGGGCGGGCGGCGCGCCCAGCCGCTTTCGACCGCCGACGGAACCTCCCCCGCCCAACGCGCGATCTGCCAGGCGAGCACGGCGATCCTCAAACGGTTGTTCGCTTCGTTCGCACCGCACCAGACCTCCATGATCTCCGGCATCCCGTCGCAATCCGGCCCGGCCGAGGTGCCGTTGGCCAGCAGATAGGTCTTGTCGTAGAGCGCCTCGACCCACGCCTTGCCATCGACCGCACCGGCCGGAGGCAGCTCGGCCAGCACGGCACCCGTCATCGCGTCCTGCTCGGCGGCCAGATCGCGCTGGCACGGCAGCGGCGCGTCGGACCGGTCGCACAGGACGATACCGCCCCCGCCGCAGGTATAGACCTGCCCCACGTCCCAAAGCCCGCCCTCGACCGCGTCGATGTCGATCGAGCGGTTCACGATCAGCTTCTGTTCGTAGCGATCCATGTAGACGTCCATGCAGGTCTGGAAATCGGGGATCGGCGGCTGATCCTGAGCAAGGGCCGCATCCGCCGTGAACAAGGCTAGGAACATGAGGGCACCCTTCATCCGCCGCTCCCCCCTACCCGGCGGCCCACGAGAGCGCCGTACCTATCGGTGACATAGGCGACCTTGTCGTCCCCCTGCCCGCATTCGATCACGTATCCCTGCCCCTCGGGCCAGCCTGCGCAATGCAGATCGTCGCGCCCGGTTTCGCGGGCATAGACCGACGCCCAGTCCGCCACGATCGACGACGGGTCTGGCGGCCCCATTCCGGCCACCCGGTATCCCAGCACAGCCGACAGGCCGCACAGGGCGACGAGCGTGACGATGTGAGTCTTGCGGATCAATGGAACTCCAACTCGTTGCGCAGCGAAAGCGCGCGCTCGGCGGTCATCTGCATCAGGCAACCCGCTTCGGCCGGACCGCCCCCCGTGCCGCCGCCCCATTTCGACCGCTCGAAGGCGCAGGCCGCGTCACGCCAGGGAATCCACGCCCGCTGCGCGTCGCGCAGGGCATCGGACGTGCTCACGGGCATCTCGTTGACCTTGTCGTCATTGGCCAGACGTTCGCGCAGCGGCCCGTAGAGTGCGTTCAATTCGGCATCCCAATCCTCGTATTCCGCCCAGATGCAGGCCCCCGTGCCCACCGTCGAATAACCGCCCTCGGTGACTTCCATGCAGCGGTTGGCCGAGGTGCCGACGCATTGCAGTTTCTCGAACCAGTCGTCGGTCGCCGCGATGCAGTCCTGCGAATGGGCGAAGTCATAGGTCAGGTCCTGCGCGACCGCAGGCGTGGCCAGAAGGCAAAGCGAGGCAATGAGGAAACGCATCATGAACTCCTTGAAAAACCGGGGATTCGACCCCGTATCCCGAGGTTAGCGCATCTTCGCCATCAGTTCGCGGCCCACGAGCATCCGCCGGATCTCGGACGTGCCCGCCCCGATCTCCATGAGCTTGGCATCGCGGAAAATACGGCTCACCGGCGTTTCGTTCATGAACCCCATGCCACCCATCGCCTGCACCGCCTGATGCGCGACCGTCATGGCCTCTTCGCTGGCGTAGAGCACGCAGGCCGCCGCGTCCTGCCGCGTGACCTCGCCCCGGTCGCAGGCCTTGGCGACCTCGTAGACGTAAGCGCGGGCCGAGTTCATCTTGGTGTACATATCGGCGATCTTGCCCTGCATGAGCTGGAAATCCCCGATGGACTGGCCGAATTGCTTGCGCTCGACCATGTAGGGCATGACCTCATCCAGACAGGCCGCCATGATGCCCGTGCCGATGCCCGACAGCACGACACGCTCGTAGTCGAGCCCGGACATGAGTACCTTGGCCCCCTTGCCCTCTTCGCCCAAGATGTTCTCGAACGGCACGTCGACATCCTCGAAGAACAACTGCGCGGTGTTCGACCCGCGCATGCCGAGCTTGTCGAAATGCGGGCTGGCCGAAAACCCCTTCATGTCCTTCTCGACGATGAAGGCGGTGATCCCCTTCGAGCCTGCGTCGGGATCGGTCTTGGCATAGACGACCAGCGTGTCGGCATCCGGCCCGTTGGTGATCCAGAATTTCGAGCCGTTCAGCGTGAAATACCCGTTCTTCTTCTCAGCCCGAAGCTGCATCGACACCACGTCGGACCCCGCCCCCGGCTCCGACATGGCGAGCGCGCCGACATGGTCACCGGAAATGAGCCCCGGCAGATACCTGCGCTTCTGCTCTTCGGTCCCGTTCAGCTTGATCTGGTTCACGCACAGGTTGGAATGCGCGCCGTAGGACAGGGACACACTGGCCGAGGCCCGCGCGATCTCTTCGACCGCGACGGTATGGGCGAGGTAGCCCATGCCGGCCCCGCCATACTCCTCGGAGACGGTGATCCCCAGCAGACCCAGGTCGCCCATCTCTTTCCAAAGGTGCGCCGGGAAGTCGTTCGTCTGGTCGATATCGGCCGCCAGCGGCTTGATCCGGTCCTGTGCGAACCGATGCACCATGTCGCGAAGCTGCGCGATATCCTCGCCCAGATCGAAATTCATCGACGCCATGAACATGGCCGCCCTCCCGTTTATTGAACACTTGTTCATTTCTAGTCACGAGTGGCGAGTCGGGTCAAGCGGTGACGCATCCGATGTTTCGCCGCCCGGCTCCGCCGGACGCCGACCCATGCGAGAGGGCCAGCCCTCTCGCGCTCTCCCGGGATATTTTGGACCGGAAAGGAATTGTTAAGGTTAATGGCCTACGGTGCATCCACGGTACAGGCTGGGAAGCCGATGGCCGTGACCGGAAAGCCCCCGGGCATCCTCCGGGGGTGGACCCGTCCTCTTTCCGGTCCGAAATATCTCGGGAGGTCCGGAGGGCTGGCCCTCCGGATCCGGCGTCAGCCGGATTGATGGACCGCCGAGACCTCAGCCCGGATGATCCGTGCGATCTGGGCGCAGTCGTCGAGTGAAAAGGTGAGCGGAAGCCTCAGGTCGAGAATCCCGCGCAAGACGCGGTCGGAGGCCGGCATCGGCGCGGACGGCGCATAGCGCCAGCTGTCGTAGCGCGAGGTGAAGCCGACCGGTTCTGCCGCCCCGAACCATTTGAGCTCGACGCCCTTCCCCGCGCAGCGCGACACGACCTCGGTGATCTTTGCCCCGTCCCAGTCGAGCAACAAGAACTGGAACGAGGACATGACGTAGTCCTCCGCCTCCGGCCGCTCCACGATGGTCAGACCGGGGGTTTCCCGAAGCCCATCTTCCACAACTCGATACCGTTCGTTCCAGCGCGCGCATCGAGCGTCCAGATCGGCGAGTTGCGGGCGCAGGATCGCGGCGCGCAGGTTGTCCATCCGGCCCGACACGTTGGGCGTGTCGTATTTCACCCGCTCGAAGACCTCGGGCCCCGGCGCGGCGAGGTGGCGTCCGTAGAGCATGTAGCTGCCAGACAGCATGACCGCGCGGGCCGCGATGTCTTCGTCGTCGGTGATGAGCAACCCGCCCTCGCCGGAGTTCATGTGCTTGTAGGTCTGGGTCGAATAGCAGCCGATATGACCCGAACGACCGGACAGCACGCCGTTCCAACGCGCGCCCATGGTGTGCGCGCAGTCCTCGATCACGGTCAGGCCATGGGCCTCGGCCAGCGCCATCAGCGCGTCCATGTCAGCGAGATGCCCCCGCATGTGGGAAAGCATGAGCACGTCGGACTGGCCCGCTTTCGCCGCAAGATCCTCAAGGTCGATGACAAGGCTTTCGGTCACGCCGACGAAGACCGGGATCGCGCCGACCGACGCGATGGCGCCGGGCACCGGGGCCAGCGTGAATGCGTTGGTCAGAACCCGGTCGCCGGGCTTCACCCCCACAGCCCGCAGCGCGGTGGCCAGCGCATAGCCGCCCGACGCGACAGCGAGGCAGTATTTCGCCCCCGACCAGTCTGCGAATTCGCGTTCGAGCAGCGCGACCTGGCTCTCCTCCCCCGGTGCCGTGTTGTAGCGGTGCAGCCGGCCCGACCGCATGACGGCGACCGCCGCGTCGATCGCCGTTTCCGGGATCGGCTCCTGCTGGGTGAAATTGCCTTTGAAGGTCTCGCTCATGGACCGGACATTGCGCGGGGTCCGCGTTGGGGTCAACTGCCCTCAGCCGATCAGGCGCGCGACTTCGCGGTCGAGATCGTCATAGTGATCGAGCAGCCCCTCTGGCGCGAGATCGGCGACACCCCGCCCCGACGGCCCGAAGGTGATGAGGAGCGAGGGCACCCCCGCCGCGCGCGAGGTTTCGCGATCCGTCACGGTGTCGCCCACCAGAAGCGATCGCGCCACCTCGCCGCCGGCCTGTTCGACCGCCGCCACAAAGGGGGCCGCGTCCGGTTTCTTGACCGGCAGCGTGTCCGCGCCGATGAGCGAGGCGAAGAGGCTGCGCACGCCGAGACGGGTGAGCAGCGTTTCTGCGAGCCCCTCCGGCTTGTTCGTGCAGATGCCGACCGCATAGCCGCCCGCCCGAAGCCGTTCGACGGCGGCCACCGCGCCGGGATACATCACCGTGTGGGTGTCGATGTTCTCGCCATACCATTCGAGCAGATAGGGGTAATCCCGCTCCACCTCCGCCGCGCCCAGCCCAAGCCGGTCATAGCCCAGTGTCAGCATCGCGCGCCCACCGCGAAAGGCCGTCGCCGCATCCGCCACGGGGTCGAGCAGATCGCCATGGCCCGCGCGCGAAAAACAGGCGTTGGCGGCGCAGATCAGGTCGCGCGACGTATCGGCAAGCGTTCCGTCCAGATCGAAAATCACCGTTTTCATGCCAAAGCCCCGCTCTTTCAGACGCACCCATTGCGTGATACGCGCCGAGGGGTAAAACGAGGTGACAGAGAAGAAAAGAGCAGACGCATGGCCACCGCCCTCATCATCCTCGCTGCCGGACAGGGCAAGCGCATGAACTCCGACCTGCCGAAGGTGCTGCATGAACTGGGCGGCGCGCCGCTGTTCGCCCATGCGCTGTCCGCCGGATCGGCGCTCGCCCCGGATCGGATCGTGCTGGTCGCGGGCAACGGAGCCGAGGCCGTTTCGGCCGCCGCCACCAAGCTCGACGACGAAATCGAAGTGGTGTTGCAGGAGGATCGGCTTGGCACGGGGCATGCCGTGGATCAGGCCCGCGCCGCACTTGCCGGGTTCGACGGGGACGCCATCGTCCTTTACGGCGACACGCCTTTCATCACGCCCGAGACGCTTGAGGCGATGATCGCCGCGCGGCGAGGTGGCGCGGATGTGGTCATCCTCGGGTTCGAGGCGGCAGACCCCAAGCGATATGGTCGTCTCGTCATGGACGGTCAGGAATTGCGCCGGATCGTGGAATACAACGACGCGAACGACGAGGAGCGCGCGATCACCCTGTGCAACTCCGGCGTGGTCGCGGCGGATTGCGCCACACTCTTCGACTTGATCTCGGGGCTGTCGAACGAGAATGCGGCGGGCGAATACTACCTTACCGACATTGTCGAGGTGGCGCGCGAAAAAGGCCTGCGTGCCGAAGCCGTGACCTGCCCGGAGGCCGAGACGCTCGGCATCAACAGCCGCGAGGAACTGGCGGCCGCCGAAGCCCAGCTTCAGGCGATCAAGCGGGCCGAAGCCTTCGAGAACGGGGTCACGCTGGTCGCCCCCGACACCGTGTTCTTCGCCCATGACACCTTCATCGGGCGCGACGCCGTGATCGAACCCAACGTGGTGTTCGGCCCCGATGTGACCATCGAATCCGGCGCGCGGATCAAGGCGTTCAGCCATCTAGAGGGCTGCCATGTCAGCGCGGGGGCCGTCGTCGGCCCCTTCGCCCGTCTGCGCCCCGGCGCGGAACTGGCGGAAAAGGCCAAGGTCGGCAATTTCGTCGAGATCAAGAACGCGCAGATCGCCGAGGGCGCCAAGGTCAACCACCTGTCCTATATCGGGGACGCCACCGTCGGCGAGGCCGCGAACATCGGCGCGGGCACGATCACCTGCAACTATGACGGCGTGTTCAAGCACCGGACCGAGATCGGGCCGCGCGCCTTCATCGGGTCGGACACCATGCTCGTGGCCCCGGTTCGTGTGGGCGCGGACGCCATGACCGCCACCGGCACCGTCGTCACCCGCGACATCGAAGACGGGGCGATGGGCGTGGGCCGCGCACGGATGGAGGTGAAGCCGGGCTTCGCCGTGAAACTCTTTGAAAAACTTCGCGCCCGGAAGGCCGCAAAAAAAGGTCATTAAGCATGTGTGGTATTGTCGGCGTCCTTGGCACGCACGAGGTTTCCCCCATCATCGTCGAGGCGCTCCGGCGGCTCGAATACCGTGGTTACGACAGCGCGGGGATCGCGACCATTCAGGAGGGCGGCGTGCTCGACCGTCGCCGCGCCGTGGGCAAGCTCGTGAACCTGTCGGATGAACTCGTCCACAATCCCCTCCCCGGCAAGGCGGGCATTGGCCACACCCGCTGGGCGACCCACGGCGGCGTGACCGTGCCGAACGCGCATCCGCACAAGGCGGGCCGCGTGGCGCTGGTCCACAACGGGATCATCGAGAACTTCGCCACCTTCCGTGCCGAGCTTGAGGCGGGCGGATATGCCTGCGAAAGCCAGACCGACACCGAAACCGTGGCCGGGCTGGTCAACGTCATGATGGATCAGGGCAAAACGCCCGTGGAGGCGGTGCGCGCGGTGCTGCCGCGACTGGAAGGGGCCTATTCGCTCCTGTTCCTGTTCGAGGGCGAGGACGACCTGATGATCGCCGCCCGCAAGAACTCGCCTCTGGCCATCGGGCATGGCGACGGCGAGATGTATGTGGGCTCCGACGCCATCGCGCTCGCCTCGATGACCGACCGCGTGACCTATCTGGAAGAAGGCGACTGGGCCGTCATCACCCGCGCGGGCGCGACGATCTATGACGAGGCCGGGAAACTGGCCAACCGCGAGGTCCGAAAGGTCGCGCTCAGCGCCACCCGGATCGAAAAGGCGGGCTACAAACACTTCATGATGAAGGAGATCGCCGAGCAGCCGACCGTGGTGGACGCGGTGTTCGACGCCTATCTCACCCCCGACGGCGACGCGATCACGATGGACCTGCCCGGCGTCGACTTCACCAAGGTCAGCCGCGTCTCGATTGTCGCCTGTGGCACCGCCTATTACGCGGGCCTCGTCGCGAAATACTGGTTCGAACGCTACGCCCGCCTACCCGTCGACCTCGATGTGGCCAGCGAGTTTCGGTATCGTGAGCCGCCATTCCCCGATGGCACGTTGTCGGTCTTCGTCAGCCAGTCGGGCGAAACCGCCGATACGCTGGCCGCGCTTAGATATTCCGACGGGAAAGCCGCCAAGATCGTCAGCCTCGTAAACAGCCCCGAAAGCTCGATCGCGCGCGAAAGCGATGTGGCGGTGGCGATCCACGCGGGCGTCGAGGTGTCGGTGGCCTCAACCAAGGCCTTCACCGCGATGCTCGCGACCTTCGTGGTCATGGTGCTGAAGGCCGCCGTCGAGCGGGGCGAGATGGACGCGGACACGCTGGCCGAACGGTTGACGGACCTGCGCAAACTGCCGGGGCTGATGAGCCACGCGATCTCCATCGACGGGGAGTTGAGCAAGGCCGCGCGCAAGGTGGCCCAAGCCCATGACGTGCTCTTCCTCGGGCGTGGGCAGATGTTCCCGCTGGCCCTTGAAGGCGCGCTGAAACTCAAGGAAATCAGCTACCTGCACGCCGAAGGTTATGCATCGGGTGAACTCAAACATGGCCCCATCGCGCTGGTCGACAAGGAAACGCCCACGGTGGTTCTGGCCCCCCATGACGGACTGTTCGAGAAGACCGTCTCGAACATGCAGGAGGTGATGGCGCGCGGTGGCCGGGTGCTCCTGATCTCGGACGCGCGCGCCATCGCTCAGGCAGGCACCGGCGTCTGGCGCACGATCACGATGCCCGACGCGCCGGAGCTGATCCAGCCGATCCTCTATGCGATTCCGGCGCAACTGCTGGCCTATCACGCCGCCATCGCCAAGGGGACGGACGTTGACCAGCCCAGAAACCTCGCCAAATCGGTGACGGTGGAGTGACCTGCGGGGAGTGAGCCATGGCCAAGCAGTTCGACCGGATCGAAGACGCCCATAAGCGGTTCATCGAAGACCAGCACATCTATTTCGTGGGCTCGGCGGCGCGCGAAGGCCGCGTCAACGTCTCGCCCAAGGGGATGGACAGCTTGCGTATCATGGGGCCGAACCGGATCGTCTGGCTGAACCTCACCGGATCGGGGAACGAAACCGCCGGGCATCTGCGCGACGTGAACCGCATGACGCTCATGTGGTGCAGCTTCACCACCCGCCCCCTGATCCTGCGCTGCTACGGCACCGCCGAAACCGTGCATCCGCGCGATGCGGGATGGGGCGACCTGTATGCGCTGTTCGACGACCACGCGGGCGCGCGGCAGATCTACGACGTGACGGTCGATCTGGTGCAGACCTCCTGCGGCTATGCCGTTCCGTTCTTCGACAATCCGCGTGAACGCGACACGCTGACCAAGTGGTCGGACGACAAGGGCGCGGACGGGATCGCGGCCTATTGGGAGGAAAAGAACCGCACCACCATCGACGGTGCGGACACGGGGCTGTTCGAATGACGCTGGACGAGGCGCTTGCCGATCTGCGCGCCCGGATCGAACCGGGCCGCGCCGAAGGGGCCGCCGCCTATCACAAGGTGGAGCGTGAATACCTTGGTGTGACCAACCCGGCGATCAACGAGATCACGACGGGCTGGCGCCGGACCCTCACCGTCGACGAACGCGTGACGCTGGCCGATGCGCTCTGGAAGACCGACATCTACGAGGCGCGACTGGCCGCCGCCAAACTGCTGACTCAGGCCCGGATCAAGGGCGACGACCCGGTGTGGGCGCTGATCGTGTCCTGGGTGCCGGATTTCGACAGCTGGGCCATTGCCGACCATGTGTGCATGGCGGGGCAGAAACGGCTGGTGGCCGATCCGACGCGGGTGGACACGGTCGAGGGTTGGACCACCTCCGACCATATGTGGACGCGCCGCGCCGCGCTCGTCATCACCCTGCCCTGGACCAAGCAGAACCACCCCAAGCCCGAAGACCTCGCCATCCGCGACCGGGTTCTGGGCTGGGCGGCGACCTATGTCGACGACCGCGAGTGGTTCATCCAGAAGGCCGTCGCATGGTGGCTGCGCGACCTGTCCAAGCACGACCCCGACCGCACCCGCGCCTTCCTCGCCGCTCATGGCGAACGGATGAAGGCATTCGCGCGCAAGGAAGCCGGGAAATACCTCGCTTGACAGTTGTCGTTGCAACGAACTCCGCCTAACGTCCGCGAAAATCAGATTTGGAGGATCGAATGACTGACCTGACACCCCCGTTCCGCGCCGATCACGTCGGATCGCTTCTGCGCCCCAAAGCCATTCAGGCCGCCCGCAAGAAGCATTTCGAAGAGGGCAGCCTGTCGGCGGACGAGCTGAAGGCGGTCGAGGATGCCGAGATCCCCGCGCTCATCAAGATGCAGGAAGACGTCGGGCTGAAGGCCGTGACCGACGGCGAAGCGCGCCGGTCGTTCTGGCACTACGATTTTATGGGGATGCTGACCGGCCTCGACCTCGACGAGCGGGACGAGGGCGTGCAGTTCGCAGGCGTCAAGCTGCGTCCGATCTTCCCGACGATCACGCAGAAGCTGGACTTCCCCGACGATCACCCGATGCTGGACCACTTCAAATTCGTGGCCGCGAACACCAAGGTCGTGCCGAAAATCTCGATCCCCGGCCCGTCCTGCTGCCACTTCCGCACCGCGCCCGAGGACATCCATCCCGAAGAATACAGAGACCCCGAAGTGCTGATGGCGGACATCGCCGCGACCTACAAGAAAGCGGTGACCAAGTTCTACGAGGCCGGGTGTCGTTACCTTCAGATGGACGACATCTTCTTCGCCTATCTCTGCGACCCCAAGCACCGGGCCGAGAAGCAGGCCAACGGGCAAGACCCCGACTGGCTGATCCAGAAATACAGCTGGATGATGCGCGAGGCGATCAAGGACCGGCCCGCCGACATGACCATCGGGATGCATATGTGCCGGGGCAACTTCCGCTCCACCCATGCGGCCGAAGGTGCCTATGACCTCGCCGCCGAAGCGATCTTCGACACCGGCGTCGACATCTTCTTCATGGAATACGACACCGACCGCGCGGGCGGGCTGGAGCCTCTGGGCCTGTTGCCCAAGGGCAAGCAGCGCATCCTGCCCGGCTTCGTGACGACCAAGACGCCCGAGCTGGAAGAGATGGACTGGCTCAAGTCCAAGTTCGACGAGGCGTCGAAATACGTCGATATCGACCAGCTCGGCATCGCGCCCCAGTGCGGCTTCGCCTCGACCGAAGAAGGCAATGCCGTGACCGAGGACGACCAGCGCCGCAAGCTGGAGCTGATCGTGCGCTGCGCGGAAGAGATCTGGGGCGGCGTCTGAAGCCGAACGCACCCAAACATTCAGATAAGACCAAACGTGTCGCCGCGCCTCCGGGTGCGGCGACATTGTTTTGACGGGGCGGCAACTGCGCGGGCAGCTGTTTTCCCCGCAATTGCCGTTCGGAACAGCGTTCTTCCAGTCCGACGATCCCGGCCGGTTTTTTCCTTGATCGGCACGTTTTCTCCGGCCAAAGGGAACAATCATTCCAGATCGGGGGAAGCGCGATGTTTGAAAGCCTTGGATTTGAAACGCTCACCGCACCGCAGGTCGCCGTGATGTTCGGCGCCCTTGTCGGGGTTTTGTTCGGCGTGCTGGCCGAGCGCACGAAGTTCTGCTTCCGACGTGCCGTCGTGGGGCAGGATCGCCGCGCCGCCGCCGGTGTCTGGTTCATGGCGCTGGCGAGTGCGCTGATCGGTACGCAGGCCGCCGTGGCCGCCGGGCTGATCGCGTTCGACGATCACCGCTTCATGACGGGCGATCTACCGATCCTCGCCATCCTCATAGGGGGTGCATTGTTCGGGGCGGGCATGGTGTTGACCCGTGGCTGCGCGTCGCGCCTGACCGTGCTGGGGGGCACCGGCAACCTGCGCGCGCTGTTCGTGATCCTCGTCTTCGCGGTCGTGGCCCATGCCACGCTGAAGGGCGTTCTGGCCCCGATCCGCACGTCGCTGGGTGCCGTCACCCTGCCCTTGGGCGACGCGGTCAGCCTTGCCGCCCTGCCCGGCGGTGCGCTGTTGTGGTCCGCCGTGATAGCCGTGGCGGCGCTGGCCGTGGCCCTGCGATCCGGCAACCGCCCCGGCACGCTTTTGCTGGCCGCGCTTCTGGGTCTGCTCGTTCCGCTTGCCTGGGTGGGCACGGGATACGTGCTCTATGACGATTTCGACCCGATCGCGATGGAAAGCCTTTCGTTCACCTCGCCCGCGACCGAGGCGCTGTTCTTCACCATCGCCTCGACCTCGATCCCTGCGGGCTTCGGCACGGCGCTGATCGGTGGCGTCCTTGTCGGTGCCCTGCTCGCGTCGCTCGTGTTCCGCAGCTTCAAATGGCAAAGCTTCACCTCCCCCCGCGAAACCGGGCGCTACGCTTCCGGCGCGGCGCTCATGGGGATCGGGGGCGTGCTGGCGGGCGGCTGCACCGTGGGTGCGGGCCTGTCGGGCGTGCCGACCCTGTCGCTCGCGGCGATCCTCGCCCTCGTGGCCATCGCGGGCGGCGCCCTCGTCACCTCCCGCGCGCTGGGAGAGGCCGCCCCGCGCGGTCTGGCCGTGCCCGCCGAATGACCCTGCCGAGCGGCTGATCCTAGTGCGGGATCAGCCGTTTTCGCACCGTCCGGCCCGCAAGCCAGACCAGCAGCACGACGGGGATGACCAGCCCGGCGGTCCACCACACCTTGTCCACGTGCAGCGCACTGGCGACGGGCGCCGTCAGATAGCCCAAAAGGCTGACCGCGTAATAGCTGATCGCCACCACCGACAGCCCTTCGACCGTCTCTTGCAGCCGTAGCTGCAAGTCGGCCCGCCGATCCATCGATTCCAGCAGCGCCTTGTTCTCGGCCGAGCGTTCCACATCGACCTTGGTGCGCAGCAGGTCACCGGCCCGTATTGCGCGTTCGGCCATATCGTGCAACTGCCGCTCGACCGCCTTCACGGTGCGCATCGCCGGATCGTAGCGGCGGGTCATGAATTCGCGAAAGGTCTGCCGCCCGTCCCAGCGTTCCTCGCGCAAGACCTCGATCCGCTGGTTCACGATGGCCTCATAGGCCGCCGTCGCCCCGAACCGGAACGAGGTTTCGGCGTTCAGACGTTCCAGATCGGCCGAAATGCCGAGAAGCTTCTGCAACCGGGCCTCGGAGGCGGTCGTCTCGCTCCCCATGTCCGCGACGAGGCGCGACAGCTCGTCGCCCATTTCGCCCAGCCGCCCCTGTATCGCGCGCGCCCGGGCCAGACCCAGCATCGACATCTGCTTGTATGTCTCGATCTCGCAGATTCGTTGCACGATCCGCCCGATGCGGCGCGGCGAACAGTCGTCTCCGGCGAAGAGCGCGAACCGCGCATGTCCGCCTTCGTCGATGCGGAAATCCCCCGCCATGATGCCCGCTTGGTCGAGCACATGGGTCGCCGCCATGCTTTCCGGCACGAACCACCTGTCGATCTTCGCCCGAATCTCGTCGTCCGAAGGCATCCGCTCCACCCGGATCAGGGCCGAGGTCATGCGCACGCCCGGCGCTTGGGCCAGCCAGTCTTCGGGGAACACACCGAAATTCTTGCCGTCGAAGGGCGTATCGGAATTACCGTCACCGAAGATCGTGTAGGTCACGAATTCCGTGTGGCTTTCCCACTTCAGCCGATATTTGCCCAGATCGCCGAAGAAATGGTTGGCCCCCGGCTTGGGATGCGCCGTGCCGTAGCGGTCGAGCAGATCGGTCAGATGCGCCACGTCCGCAGACCGATCCCGCCCCGCCGCATTCTCGGGCCGTTTGATGGCGAGGTAGACGGCAAAGCACGGTGCGTCGAGCGTGGGGAACGGGCGGGCATGCAGCTCGTTCGCCAGCGCATAGCGCAGCGGATGGTCTTCGATGGTGGCCATGTCCCGGTCCCGTTCGTCGCGTTTCGTTTCACGAGGTTACGCGAAGTCAGGGCACCGATACAGTGGTCGATTGTCGCGCTGGGGTGGCGGCGAATGCGCCACCCCGGCCAAGGACTTAGAGGACGACGACGTCCAGCGGCGGGAAGCCGTTGAAGCCGACCGAGGAGTAGGACGAGGTATAGGCACCCGCGTTGCGGATGATCGCACGGTCGCCCGATTTCAGCGTCATCGGCAGCATGATCGGACGCTTTTCGTACAGCACGTCGGCGCTGTCGCAGGACGGACCGGCAAGGATGCAGGGCCCCATCTCGTCGAAATCGCGCGGCGTCGCGATCTGGTAGCGGATTGCTTCGCCTTCGGTCTCGGCAAGGCCCGAGAAGCGGCCGATGTCGAGGTAGACCCAGCGGTGCATGTCGTCGTCGGATTTCTTCGACACGAGCAGCACTTCGGCAATGATCGCGCCGCACTCGGCGACAAGGCCACGACCCGGCTCGGCCATCACACGCTCGACCATGCCGAACCGCTCGGTGACGAGTTCCATAACGCGGGCCGAGTAGGCTGCGGGCGCGTCGATCGCTTCGCCGTAGAAGGCCGGGAAGCCGCCGCCGATGTTCAGGAGGTCGAGGTCGAAGCCTTCGGCCACGGCGCGGTGCCA
Organism: Maritimibacter alexandrii; assembly: GCF_005871115.1. NCBI lineage: Bacteria > Pseudomonadati > Pseudomonadota > Alphaproteobacteria > Rhodobacterales > Roseobacteraceae > Maritimibacter > Maritimibacter alexandrii. The sequence goes on along the minus strand of NZ_SWKQ01000011.1, from coordinate 347,259 downwards.
GATCTCGGCCACGGCATCGAGGACACCGATCCACATCTCGGCGCGTTTGGTCTGCGAACCCACGTGGAACGACAGGCCGACGGGTTTGAGGCCCAGTTCGACCGCATAGGCCATGAGCGCGATCGCTTTCTCGCCACGGCAGCCGAATTTGCGGCTGAGCGGCCAGTCGGCCTGGCTGTTTTCCACGATCATGCGGATATAGACTTCGGCGCCCGGCGCGTGCTCGGCGATCTTCTCGAGCTCTTCTTCCGCGTCGGCGGCGAAGAGGGTCACACCGGCGTGCCAGGCGAACGCGATGTCGTTCACCTTTTTCACGGTGTTGCCGAAGGAAATGTCCGCCGGGTCCGCACCTTGGCTGAGGCACAGCTCGATCTCGGCGCGCGAGGCCGCATCGAAATGCGAGCCGATGTTCACGAGGCGCTCGATGATTTCGCGGGTCGGGTTCGCCTTCACCGCGTAGTGAATGTTGGCGCGGCCCAGACCCTGCTTGAGCTGATGGTACTGGAATTCGACACGGTCCACGTCGAGGACGAGCGTCGGACGGTCCACGGACATCGACTGAACAGCGGATTCGAGACGGGTGATCGGGGCGAAATCGCCCTGTGCAACGTAGGTCATGTCTATCTCCAATAGACAGGGGTGCAGTACCCCAAGGTTCCAAGTGGAGACGTTACCGTCGCTGCATAAACGCGTGCCGATCCATCCTCGCAGCCCCTTTTGGCGGGGGGTCGCTCATATGGTCTGCCGGTCGTGGCCAGAGGCGCGTGCGTTGGCGTCTTGAATTGCGCATTTGGGGCATGTGTTGAGTCGTTGCAAGAGTTTTTGAATCCGTGGGTGAAATTTTTTGAAAACCCGCTTATGCGGAACACATGGCGAGATTGATCCTGTTCAACAAACCCTTCGACGTGCTGTCGCAATTCACCGACACCAAGTCCCCCTCTCCGCGGGCGACGCTGTCGGATTACATAGACGTGCCAAAGGTTTACCCGGCAGGACGGCTTGACCGCGACAGCGAGGGGCTTTTGCTTCTGACCGATGACGGGCGGTTGCAGGCGCGCATTTCGTCGCCCAAGTCGCGCACCCCGAAAACCTATCTCGCGCAGGTCGAAGGGGCACCGACCGACGCCGACCTCGACCCGTTGCGCAAGGGTGTGACGTTGAAAGACGGTCTCACCCGCCCCGCCGAGGTGCGTCTGATCGAACCGCCGGACCTGTGGGAGCGCGATCCGCCCGTCCGCTATCGCAAGAGCGTGCCGGATCGGTGGATCGAGCTCACCATCACCGAGGGGCGCAACCGGCAGGTCCGGCGCATGACCGCCGCCGTGGGCTTTCCCACTCTCCGGCTCGTGCGTTGGCGCGTGGGCGACTGGTCGGTCGAGGGAATCGCACCCGGCACGTGGCGCGACGCGCGCTAGGCCGGGATACCGACCCTATCCTTTGGCACAGGTCGCGGGCCACATTGGTGCCGCGTTCGACCCGTCCGGTCCCAAGGGTGCCATGGACGGGTTATCCTGCCCCTTTTTCGTCACCAATCGCCGAGAAATGGCCCAATCCAAGCGTGATCGCACCCTATTCCGGCCTGAAACCGGGGGTAATCCCTACCCCAAGTCGTCTTCTGCCCGACGATACCAGTTCATCAGATCGAGACGTTTAGAATGCTGCTCAAATCCGCGATAACGAACTTCCTCAAAGACGAAACCGGCGCCATCACGGTCGATTTCGTGGTGTTCTGGGGGGGCTCCATGCTGATGGCCTATACCGTCGTCGGCGATGTGTCGCATGGCGTGATCCGCGCTGCCGACGGCATTTCCGGCGCGCTGGAGGAAATCGCGGCGACCAACCTGTCGCTCGAAGAAATCACCGGCATCGCCACGACCGCCGCACCCGACCAGACCGGAAACGACGACGACCCGTCCGACGACGACGAGACCGGGACCGAGGACACGGCGTCCAACGAAACCGGAGGCTCCGACAGCGGAAGCGACAGTGGCAACGACGGTGGCACGGGCAACCCGGGCAACGACAAGGATGTCGGGAATGCCGGTGAAAACCCGAACGGGCGTGACGACTGGGGATCGGGGTCAAACGGGATGAGCGATTCCGGTTCGAACGGCAATTCCGGGAACAACGGGAACTCGGGAAACAACGGCAACAACGCCAACAACGGCAATAACGGGAACAACGGCAACCACAACGGGTGGAACGACTGATACCCGACAGGCGCAGGCGGAGGGATCGGGCCGCCCGCGCCGCAGACCGGCCGCGGCGTCAATCATCTGGTAACAGCTGTGGCGCGGCGGTCCCAAAAGAACCTTTCATCGCGCCGGTTCGGGCCACGACGCGACCGCATTGACCACATAACTTTTATTTCGGACGACACATTATGACGGGATTGAAAACCGATGCGTTTGAAAATTTTTCTCGGCAGCGATGCAGGTGCTGTCACCGTTGACTGGCTTGTTCTCACCGCCGCCGTATTCGGCCTTGCGACCGGCGTGATCTTCGCCTTCGATCACAGCGTCACCGGACTCGCCGACGCGGTTGACGACACGATGGTCGAAATCGCCGACAACGATTTCTCACTCGAAACATTCGGGCAGGAGGACGAGGCGGACGGCGCCAGCGAACTGGACTGAACCGCCCGGCCCCGCAATGAAAAAGGCCCCGCAGATCGCGGGGCCTTTTCGATGATGTGTGGTCGGGTCAGTCGAGCAGCGACAACAGGCTGGTGACCGAATCCTTGGCGTCGCCGTAGAACATCCGCGTGTTGTCCTTGTAGAACAGCGGGTTCTCGATGCCCGAATAGCCGGTGCCCTGCCCGCGCTTGGAAACGAACACGTCTTTGGCCTTCCAGACCTCCAGCACCGGCATCCCGGCGATGGGCGAGTTCGGATCTTCCTGCGCCGCCGGGTTCACGATGTCGTTCGACCCGATGACGATGACCACGTCGGTCGAGGGGAAGTCGTCGTTGATCTCTTCCATCTCGAGCACGATGTCGTAAGGCACCTTGGCCTCGGCCAGCAGCACGTTCATGTGGCCCGGAAGACGCCCGGCGACGGGGTGGATGGCGAAACGCACCTCTTTCCCCTGCCCGCGCAGCTTCTTGGTCAGGTCGCTGACCGCGTTCTGCGCCTGCGCCACGGCCATGCCGTAGCCCGGCACGATCACGATGCTGTCGGCATCCTTGAGCGCCTGCGCGACACCTTCTGCGTCGATCGGCTTCTGCTCGCCCTCGATCTCCATCTGCTCGCCCGCCGGGCCGCCGAAACCGCCCAGAATGACCGAGACGAAGGACCGGTTCATCGCCTTACACATGATGTAGGACAGGATCGCACCGGACGAACCCACGAGTGCGCCGACCACGATCAGGAGGTCGTTGCCCAGCGAGAAGCCGATGGCCGCCGCCGCCCAGCCCGAATACGAGTTGAGCATCGAGACCACGACGGGCATGTCCGCGCCGCCGATCCCCATGATGAGGTGGTAGCCGATGAAAAGCGCCATGACGGTCATGATCGCGAGCGGCAGGAACGCGCCCGAGCCCACGTACCAGATCAGCGCGATGAGCGAGATGATCGCGGCGCCCGCGTTAAGAACGTGGCCACCGGGCAGCTTTTTCGCCGCCGAGGTCACTTTGCCTGCAAGCTTGCCATAGGCGATGACCGAGCCGGTAAAGGTCACGGCACCGATGAAGATCCCAAGGAACAGTTCGACCTTCAGGATGTTCAGCTCGGCCTGGCTTTTCTTGGCGATCAGTTCCCCGAACGTGCCCAGCCCCTGCTCATGCAGCCAGACGGACATGCCTTGCGCGTTGAGCGAGGTGGGGGCCGACGCCATGATCTCGGCCACGCGGCCCATTTCGAGATGCGCGTTGTAGCCCACGAACACGGCAGCAAGACCGACGAGCGAGTGCATGGCGGCCACGAGTTGCGGCATCTCGGTCATCTGGACGCGCTTGGCGACGTAGAAGCCGATGATCCCGCCCGCCGCGACGAGCACGACCGACAGAAGCCACAGGCCGGTGCCCGGCCCGATCAGCGTTGCGAAAACCGCCAGCGCCATGCCGACGATGCCGTACCAGACAGCCCGTTTGGCGCTTTCCTGGCCCGAAAGCCCGCCCAGCGACAGGATGAAGAGGACGGCTGCGACCACATAGGCCGCGGTGGTGAATCCGAATTCCATAAGTCCGTCTCCCCCTTACGATTTCTGGAACATGGCGAGCATGCGCCGGGTGACGAGGAAGCCGCCGAAGATGTTGATCCCGGCCATGAAGACCGACACGGCCGCCAGCAGGATCACGAGGAAGCTCCCCGATCCGATCTGCATGAGCGCGCCGAGGATGATGATCGACGAAATGGCGTTGGTGACGGCCATCAGCGGCGTGTGCAGCGAGTGGCTGACGTTCCAGATGACCTGGAAGCCGACGAAGACCGACAGCACGAACACGATGAAGTGCTGCATGAAGCTGGCGGGCGCGAAGAGACCGGCAAGCAGGATCAGGCCACCGCCCACGACCAGAAGGGTCGCCTGCGTCTTGGTCTGCTGCTTGAAGGCCGCGATTTCCTGCGCCCGCTTCTCTTCCGCCGTCAGTTCCTTGGGCGGCGGCGCCTTTTTCTGGGCCGCGATGGCCTGCACTTTTGGCGGCGGCGGCGGGAAGGTGATCTCGCCCGCATGGGTCACGGTGGACCCGCGGATGACGTCGTCCTCCATGTTGACGTTGATCTTGCCGTCCTTGTCGGGCGTCAGATCGGTCATCATGTGCCGGATGTTGTTGGCGTAGAGCGTGGACGACTGGGTCGCCATGCGGCTCGGGAAATCGGTGTAGCCGATGATCGTCACGCCGTTGGGTGTCACCACCTTCTCGTCCATCACCGTGCCTTCGGCGTTCCCGCCCTTTTCGGCGGCGAGGTCGACGATGACCGAACCCGGCTTCATCGAGTCGATCATGTCCTTCAGCCACAGCTTCGGCGCTTCCCGGTTCGGGATGAGCGCCGTCGTGATGACGATGTCCATGTCGGGGGCCAGTTCACGGAACTTGGCAAGCTGGGCCTCGCGGAACTCCGGCGACGATACGGCGGCGTAGCCACCGGTCGCGGCGCCGTCGGCCTGCTCTTCCTCGAAGTCGAGATAAACGAACTCGGCACCCATCGACTCGACCTGCTCGGCCACTTCGGGCCGCACGTCGAAGGCGAAGGTCTGCGCACCCAGCGAGGTCGAGGTGCCGATCGCGGCAAGTCCGGCCACACCGGCACCGATGACGAGCACTTTCGCCGGGGGCACCTTGCCCGCCGCCGTCACCTGACCGGTGAAGAACCGGCCGAAGTTGTTGCCCGCCTCGATCACGGCACGGTAGCCCGCGATGTTGGCCATGGACGACAGCGCGTCCATCTTCTGCGCGCGGCTGATGCGCGGCACCATTTCCATCGCGATGACGGTCGCGCCCTTGGACTTGGCCAGTTCCAGCCCCTCTTCGTTCCCGCCGGGGTTGAAGAAGGTGATGAGCGTCTTGTCCTTGGTTAGGCGCTTGAGTTCCGTATCGGTCGGAATGCGCACCTTGGCGATGATGTCGGCCTCTTTCCACAGGCTCGCGGCGGTCTTGACCACCTTCACGCCCGCGGCTTCGTAATCCGCATCGTTGAACCCGGCTTTTTCGCCGGCCTTGGTTTCGATGAGGCAGTCATACCCCAGCTTCTGCAACATGCCCGCCGATTCCGGCGTCATGGCAACGCGGTTTTCCCCCGCGATGGTTTCCTTTGGAACCCCTATCTTCACGGTACTTTCCTTCTCCCACTCACGCCGCGGGTGTTTCCCCCGCAGTCTCAAGAAAATTTCCTATACGCTACGATTCCGGATTGCGACCGAAACCGTAGGGTTTGCGACTTTATGTTCTCCTAGCGTGCTTGCCCCTGCGTCACAACCATCGGCCCACGCGGTCCATCCAGTCCCGCGCCTCGTCGCCAAAGGCTTCGATCAGGCCCCGCTCCTCGCCCCGGATGAACCTGTGCGAGATGAAGGCGGCGAAGATCGGGACGAGGATCAGCGCGAGCGGCACGTCGAGATGCAGGATCACCCCTGCAAGCACCAGCGCGTCGCCGAGGTAGATCGGGTTGCGCGTCACGCGGTAGATGCCGGATCGAAGAAAGGCCGAAGGCACGCGGCGCGGAATGAAGCTCGTTCGCCCGCGCAGAAACTCCACGAGCGCCAAGGCCATCAGCCCCAGGCCGACCACGACAAGGGCATCGCCCAGATAGCGCACCCAGCCCGGCCCGAACGTGCCGCCGGGAACCAGCCGGTCCAGTCCGAACGACGCGGCGATCGCCACGATCAGCCAGAAGGGCGGTATGTCGAGCCACTTGAGCAGCAGAATCTCTCGCGCAACATAATTTCATCAGCCACCGTTTATTGAGGAACAATCTTGCCGACGCAACCCCTCGCAGGTGCAGCATTTCCGTAACGTAGCGATTGCGCCGCAGCGTCACAGGCGTAGCGTGACCACAAACGCGGGAGGAACCATGAACGAACTGACGGGAAAACATGCGCTTGTGACAGGCGGCGGCACGGGCATCGGTCTGGCCATCGCGACATCGCTGGCGGGCGCCGGGGCCGACGTGACCATCACCGGACGCCGGATCGAGGTTCTGGAGGACGCGGCCAAGGCGCATCCGAACCTGCATCCGGGCGTGATGGACGTGTCGGACGAGGCCGACGTCAAAACGGCGGTCGCCAAGGCGCGCGAGGCGCGTGGGCCGATCACCATCTGCGTCGCGAACGCGGGGATCGCCGAGGGGCGCAAGCTTACCAAGACCTCGACCGAGATGTGGCGCAAGGTGATGGCGGTGAACCTCGACGGGGTGTTCTACACGCTGCGCGAGGTGGTGCCGGACATGGAGCGCGAGGATTGGGGCCGTGTCGTCGCGATCTCGTCCATCGCGGGGCTCAAGGGGCTGAAGGGCGCGGGCGCCTATTCCGCCTCGAAACACGGGGTCATCGGCCTGATCCGGTCGTTCTCGGAAGATTTCATGGGATCGGGGCTTACGTTCAACGCGATCTGCCCGGCCTATGTCGATACAGCCATCGTCACCCGCAACGTGGATGCGATCTCGGAAAAGATCGGCGGCGACCGCGAGGCGGCGCTGGCCATGATGCGCGATCTCAACCGCCACAAGCGCCTGATCCAGCCCGAAGAGGTCGCGGCGGCCGCGATGTGGCTGGTCGGCGCGGGATCGGAAAGCGTGAACGGCCAGACCATCGAGATCGCCGGCGGTCAGATGTAGCGGTCAGGGCCGCAGCGACCGTCCGATGAGCCGCGCGAGGCGGTCGAGGTCGGCGCGCAGCACGGCATAGCTGCGCGCGGCCATGACGACCCCGTGAAGCGCGTTCAGGATCGTGCGGGCGGCATCCTCCGCCGTTCCATAATCCTCGAGCGTCACATTGCCTGCCGCCTGCGCCCGTGCGAGCCAATCCGAAATCACCGCGATCAGCTTGGCGTCGCCCTCGGCCACCACACCGGCGGCGGCGGTGGTCTTGAGGTCGATAAGTTCCTCGCCATGCGGTGAATCCATAAGCATGTCGTAAGGCGGCGCGACCTTGGCCGCGAATGCGCCCCTGAGCGCATCGACCGGGTCGCCCGCGCCGTGCAGAACCTGCGCCATCGCGCCCGCGACCTGTTCGAAGTAAAGCTCCACACCCGTGGCGAAGATGTCTTCCTTGTTGCGGAAATGCAGATAGAGCGCCGCGCGCGACATGCCCGCCCGCTTGGCGATCTCGTCCATCGACACCCGGCGAAAGCCGTATTGGGCGAACGCCGCCATCGCAGCGGTGAGGATCACCTGCTGTTTGTCATCCGACTGCCCAATTCGTCCCGTATCAACCTGCATGAGAGCCTTCTGACACTTTGGACAAAATCTGTCAATTGACGCGCTGACATTTTTCGTGCATTTTGTCAGAAGCAATGGCGCGCGAACAGCCAGTCACGGGAGAGACCAGCCATGAGTTACAAGATCACCGTCAACGGAACGTCGCACGACGTCGACCTGCCGGGCGAGGTGCCGCTTCTGTGGGTCCTGCGCGACGAACTGGGCCTGACCGGGACCAAGTTCGGCTGCGGTGTCGCGGCCTGCGGGGCCTGCACGGTTCAGGTCGACGGCATCGCCCAGCGGTCCTGCCAACTGCCGCTCGAAGCGGTCGAGGGCGAGGTGACCACGATCGAGGGCGTCGGCACGCCGGACAATCTGGCCGCCATTCAGCAGGCCTGGGTCGACAACAACGTCGCGCAGTGCGGGTATTGCCAGTCCGGCCAGATCATGCAGGCCGCCGCCCTGCTCGCCGACATTCCGAACCCGACCGATCAGGACATCGACGACGCCATGCAGGGCAACCTCTGCCGCTGCGGCACCTATCCGAAAATCCGCGCCGCGATCCACGACGCGGCCAAAGCGATGCAGGAGGCCTGATATGTCCCGTCTCGGAAAAATCACCCGCCGCGTCTTCCTCGTTGGTGCCGTCGCCGTGACCGGCGGCGTTGCCGTCGGCGCCTATGCGATCACGCGCGATCCCGAAAACCCGCTCGACCCGTCCGAGGGCGCGTCGCTCAACTCCTACGTCATCATCGACAAGGACGGCGTGACGGTCATCGTGCCGCGCGCCGAGATGGGGCAAGGCGTCCAGACCTCGCTCGCCGCGCTGGTGGCCGAGGAACTGGAAGTGCCGATGAGCATGGTGCGCGTCGAACATGGCCCCCCCGCCAAGGCCTATGCCAACTCCAAGTTCATTCTGCCGCGCAGCTATGACAGCGAACCGCCGGGCAAGTTGGTGAACACGGTGATGGAGGCGATGCCCCGCATGATGGGGATGCAGATCACCGGCGGCTCGATGAGTGCCGTGGACGCGTGGGAAAAGAACCGGATCGCAGGGGCCGCCGCACGCGAAATGCTGATTTCCGCCGCCGCCGAGAAACTGGGCGTGGGCCGCGACCAGCTGCGGGCCGAAAACGGGGCCATCGTGGCGACCGACGGCACCACCCTTCCTTACGCGGAGCTTGCCGAAGCCGCCGCCGCCATCACGCCGCCGGACAACCCGCCGCTGAAAGACCCCAAGGATTTCAAGCTGGTGGGCAAGGCGCTCCCACGCCTGGATCAGCCTGCCAAAGCGACGGGCACCGCGCCCTTCGCCATCGACACGCGGGCCGAGGGGATGAAGTTCGCGACCGTCAAGATGACGCCCCGGATCGAAGGCGAAATGATCTCGTTCGACGCGAGCGTGGCCGAAGGGATGCCGGGGATCGAGAAGATCATCGACCTTGGCGACGGCGTCGCGGTGGTTGCCAACAACACTTGGCTCGCCATGCAGGCCGCCGAAGCGATCACGTTTGAATGGGGCGAAGCGCCCTATGGCGCGACCACGGACGAGGTTTTCGCAGACCTCGAAGCCGCCTTCGACGGCGAGGTGAACTCGACCCCGCACGATCACGGCGAAATCACCGAGTCCGACGACGATGTGGTGGCCGAGTATCGCGCGCCCTTCCTGTCCCACGCGCCGATGGAGCCGATGAACGCCACCGCGCTGTTCACCGGCGACGCGCTGGAACTCTGGGCGGGCATTCAGGGCCCGATCATCACCCAGCAGCAGACGGCCAAGGCCGTGGGGCTGAAACAGGATCAGGTCACGGTCCACACCACGATCATGGGCGGCAGCTTCGGCCGCCGCGGCTTCAACGACTTCGCCATCTACGCCGCGAAGGTCGCGAAAGAGATGCCCGGCACCCCGGTCAACGTCACGTGGTCGCGCGAAGAGGACATGCGGCACGACTTCTACCGCCCCGGCGCGATCGGCCGGATGCGGGCACGCCTGAACGGCGACAAGGTCGAGATGTTCAAGGCCGACCTCGCCGCCGGGTCCGTCATGCGCGCGACGATGAAGGCGTTCATGGGGATCGACCGCCCGATGGCCGACCCGATGGTGACCGAAGGCGTGGCCGAACAGCCCTATGGCTTCGACAACGTGCTGATCCGGGGCTACGTGCCCGAGCGGTCCCCGCGCGTCGGCTTCTGGCGCTCGGTCGGCAATTCGCAGAACGCGTTCTTCATGGAAAGCTTCATCGACGAACTGGCCCACAAGGCGGGCGTCGATCCGGTGGCGTTCCGCCTTGCGCATATGGAGGGCGTGGACGCCGAGACGGTCGAGGTCGTCAAGACCGTGGCCGACATGGCGAACTGGACGGGGAAGACACCTGCGGGCAAAGGGCGCGGCATCGCCGTCACCTATTCCTTCGGGACGCCCGTGGCCGAGATCGTCGAGGTGTCCGACGTGGATGGCGCGGTCAAGATCGACAAGGTCTGGATCGCCGCCGATCTGGGCAAGATCATCGACCCCGGCAACGTCGAGGCCCAGCTTATCTCGGGCGCGATCTATGGCCTGTCCGCCGCGATCCATGACGAGATCACGTTCGAAGACGGCATGGTCGTCGAAGGCAACTTCTGGGATCACGACGCGCTCCGCATGAACGCGACGCCGGAATTCGAGGTCAAGGCCCTTGCCTTGGGCGGTGCGGTCGGTGGCGTCGGCGAACCCGGCACGCCCCCCGCGGCCCCCGCCCTCGCGAATGCGATTTTCGACCTGAACGGCACGCGCCTGCGCAAAATGCCCTTCCGACACGAGGTCGACTTCTACGCCTAAGGTGCGCAAATGAGACTGCGCCCTGTTGCATAAAAGCACGGAATTCCGCCTCATGGCGGAATTCCTTACCTGCCCGAAAATATTGACGCTACGTCAATCATCGAAATGAATGAACCAGTTCGTTACAAATCACTTCAGCACGACCGGATCATAACCGGCGGCATCGAGGCAGAGTGGTTCAGGTGTGATGGCGTATTGGTCAGCCATTGATCGTTGCAGGTATTTGCTGGCGGGTTTTGCCGGCCTCCCCTACATCCGCCCCTTCGCCTCGCCCCGCCCCGGGTGTGAGGCGCGATCATGGCCACGATGAATTCAGGCCTCGGCGGGCCAGCGGGCTACGGCGAGAACCTCTTTTCCTCCACCTCCAAGACCACGGGCAACAACGACGACGGGTCGGTCTATGTCGATACCTCGTCCGTCTTCGGCGACGGCATCGACTTTTTCGGAACCACCTATTCCGGGCTTTACGTTAACTCCAACGGCAACATCACCTTCGGGGCCGCCAACACCGCCTATCAGACCTCGAACCTCGCGGGCACCTCGTCACGCATGATCGCGCCCTTCTGGGGCGACGTGAACATCAATTCGGGCGGCGAGATTTACTGGGATCTCGACGCCGCCGCAGGCACCGTGACGATCACGTGGGACGGGGTCGCGCCCTACAACGGGTCCGGCGCGAACTCGTTCCAGATCGTGCTGACCGACATCGGCGGCGGCAATTTCACGGTCGAATTCATCTACGAAGACATCCAGTGGACGACCGGCTACAGCCAGGTCGCCCAGGCGGGCATCACGGATGGAGGGGCGAACGACTTCATCCTCCCAGGCTCCGGCAATGCCACCACGATGTCGAACTACGAAACCTACGACTTCGGCACCAACGACCCGAACGGCACCACCGACTTCTTCTTCGTGAATGGCCAGCCCGTCTTTGGCGACGGTGTGGTCGAGGGCACGTCGGGTGCCGATACGATCGACGCCGCCTATTTCGGCGACCCGGACGGCGACCTGATCGACGACGGCGACGGCACCGGGCCCGCGGGCAACGAAGACCTGATCTACGGCTTCGACGGCGACGACAACATCTTCGCGGGCGACGGCGACGACACGATCTACGGCGGTGACGGGACCGATAACATCCTCGGCGAAGATGGCGACGACACGATCTATGGCGACAACGGCCCCGTCGGCGTCACGGAAGACCTGAACTGGTCCGCGCAGGGCGCGGATGGCGCCAGCATCGCGGGCGGCTTCACCCAGACCACCGGCACCATGGATGTGAACGTCTCGTTCTCGGCCGATGGCAACAACGCCGTGTTCGAAGTCGCGACCGCCGAGACCAACTACGTGGCCGGGGGCGAGCCCTTCGCCCCCAATTCATCGGCCTATGTCTACGGCAATGGCGACGGACCCACGGGAACCGTCACCATCGACTTCGCCGCCGTCCCCGGCTCCGGCATGTCGGACGAGGTGCAGAACGTCGCCTTCCGCCTGAACGACATCGACAGCTACGCGGGCAACCACATCGACGTGCTGACCGTGAACGCCTATGACGAAAATGGCGATCCGGTCGCCGTGACCCTGACGGCGGCGGGCAACGACAGCGTTTCCGGCAATACCGTCACCGCGGGCGGCACGCTCGACAATTCGCAGGACGCCCAAGGCTCGGTGCTGGTCGAGATCGACGGGCCGGTGGCGTGGTTCGAGGTCATCTACGTCAACGCCCTGACCGGCACGCACGGCATCAACATCACCGACGTGAGCTTCGACACCATCCCCGCCTCCGGCGCCGCCGACAACATCTTCGGGGGGCTCGGCGACGACACGATCCACGGCGAAGCGGGTGACGACGTGATCTGGGGCGACGAAGGGTCGGACATCCTTTTCGGCGGCGCGGGCGACGACACGATCTGGGCCGGTGCGGGCGATACGGTCACCGGTGGCGCGGGCGACGACATGATCTGGCTGGACGCCGCCAACGCATTCGGCGGGCCGGGCGCGGTCATTGACATCATCGGCAGCGAAGACGGCGAAACCGGCGGCGACACGCTCAACTTCGCCGGGCTGATCGACTGGGGCACGATCAGCTACACCGACGCGGAAAGCGGCTCGGCCACGCTGTCCGACGGCACCACGGTGACATTCTCGAACATCGAGAACCTCATCATCTGCTTCACCGGCGGCACCGCCATCGACACGCCCTCCGGCCCCTGCTCGGTCGAACATCTCAGACCCGGCGATCTGGTCCTGACCCGCGATCGCGGCCCGCAGCCGATCCGCTGGATCGGGCGCCGCACGGTGCCCGGCACCGGCACCTTCGCCCCGATCCGCTTTGAACGCGGCGCCTTCGGCAACGTCGCGCCCCTGATGGTCTCCCCCCAGCATCGCATGGTCTATTCCGGCAGCCGCGCGAACCTCTATTTCGACACGCCGGAGGTTATGGTTCCCGCCAAACACCTTGTCGACCAGCGCCTGATCCGGCAGGTCGAGGTGCCCACGGTCACCTATTTCCACATCATGCTGGACAGGCACGAGGTGCTCTGGGGCAACGGCGCCCCGTCCGAAAGCTTCCACCCCGGCGCGCTGGGTCTGGACGCCCTCGCCGCCGAGGCGCGCGAGGAGCTTCTGACCCTCTTCCCCGACCTGCGCGCCGATCCGGCGGTTTACGGCAAGACCGCGCGCCGCGTTCTCAAACGCTTCGAGGCGCGGCTTCTGGCGGCCTAGGCAACACGCCCGCCGTCAAAATCGGTTGCCCGCGCGCCGCAGCGCGTGCGAATGCCGGATCAAGATCACGAAACGAAAAGCCCTGGTCCCGCGTCAGACCGCTTTCAGCACCGGCTGCGGCCGCTTGCCATCCGCCCAGGCGCGCGCGGCCAAGCCGAACGCCTCGAACAGCGGGCGCGAGACCGGATCGTTGGCCGCGTTGTATTCCGGGTGCCATTGCACGGCGAGCGTGAAGCCGGGCGCATCCTTGATGTAGATCGCTTCCGGCGTGCCGTCGTCGGCATGGCCGTCGATCACCACCCGCGCGCCGGGCGTCTTGATGCCCTGCCCGTGCAGCGTGTTCGTCATGACCTTCGCCGCACCCATCAACTGATGAAACACACCGCCCTCGGTGAAGGTGACGGCATGGCGGATCGCGAACTTCTCTTCCAGCGTGCCGTCCGGGGGCATCCGGTGGTTCATCCGGCCCGGAAGATCGCGGATCTCCGGGTAGAGCGAGCCACCCATGGCCACGTTGACCTCCTGAAACCCGCGACAGACACCCAGAAACGGCTGCCCCGCCTCGACGCAGGCCCGCACGAGCGGCAGGGTGATCGCATCGCGATTGCGGTCGAACGCGCCATGCGCGGCGGTCTCTTCCTCGCCGTATTCCTCGGGGTGCACGTTCGGACGCCCGCCGGTCAGCAGGAAGCCGTCGAAGGTCTCCAGCAATTCCTCGACGCTGACCAGCGCCGGATCGGCCGGAATGAGGAGCGGTATGCCCCCCGAAACCTCGGCCACCGCCGTCGAATTCATGATCCCCCCAAGGTGAATGGGGAAGCTCTCGTTCAAAAGGCCTTGGTTGCCGATGATGCCGATCTTGGGCCGGGTCATGTTGGTCCTGTTCGCGTTTGATGCAAACCTAGCCTTTTGGACCCAGCAGGAAAAGAGGCGGATCGCCGCGCCGCCGCAGAGCGGCTGTGCACGCCGCCCGCGTCACATGCTGGCGAGGAAGTCGTGGAACGCCGCATCGAAGGCCGCGGGCTGTTCGAGATAGGGCGAATGCCCGCAATCCGCGAGCACGACACGCTCCACCCGACCGCCGCCCGCCTCATAGGCCGCGAGCGCCGCCTCGGTCTGCGCGATCATCGGCTGCGGCGGGAACACATCGGCCCCCGGCCAGCCCGGCACCGCGCCGACGCTGCCCAGCGTGCCGAGATCGAAGAGCGACCCGTCCGCGACCACCTGATCGTCCGCGCCCCGCAGCCACAGGATCGGCACCGTCGCCCCCGACGTGGTGAAGCCCAACGGATCGGCCTGATGGATCGGGGCCAGCGCGTTGATCGGCCCCAGCTTGCCCGGCGCGACGCCCGGCCAATTGTCCGACGTCACCATGTCGCCCGGATAGTCGGCCTCGCCCACATGCTGCGCCAGTGCCGAGGTGAGGATGTCCTCGATCCGCTCCGGCACGAAAGGCGGCTTCCACACGAAGGCGTTGAGCACGTTGCGCATGTGGTTCGGCGTCTCGTCGCCCCGGTCCTGCGCCTTCATCAGCGCGATCAGGTCCGGGTTCACCGCCCCGCCGCCCGAGCCTGCGTTGTCGGGGAAACAGGGTGTGCCGTCCAGCTTGCAGCCACCGAAGCCCTGCGGTGCGCCGGGGCAGACCTGGGTGAGCGACAGCACGCGCCCCGGATGATCGGCCAGCATCTGCCAGAGCACCGCACCGCCCAGGCTATGGCCCACCATATGCGCGCCCGTCACCCCGAGCGCATCCATCAGCGCCGCGAGATCGTCCGCGAAATCGCGCATCCCCCGCGTCGCATCCACCTTGGCCGCCGGGTCCGCCTCGCCATAGGCCCGCAGGTCCGGGGCGATGGCGCGGTAACCCTCGGGCAGACGCAGCATGGTCTCTTCCCACCACGTCGCCGCCGACAGGTTCCCGTGCACGAAGATCACCGGCACGCCATCCTCGGGCCCGGCGAAGAGCACGCGGGTCTCCAAACGGTCGCTCGCCACGCGGCGCGCCTCGGTGATTGTCGGGATCTGGGTCATGGCGTCTCTCCTCCTGCTGTGGCGACACAGTCCTGCGCGGCGGCGCGATCCGCAACTCCGCAAAAACACGTAGGACGGCGGTTGCCTGCCGGCGCGCGGCGCGGCACGCTCCTCGCGAACGCAACGGAGGCCCCCATGAAAATCACCCGCGCAGGCGAAACCCCGTCCCGCATCGGTCCCGCCGACTGGTTTACCGGCCGCGTGCGCATGGACCCGCTCTTCACCGCCGAAGACCCGGGCCGCGCCGGCGGCACGCTCGTCACCTTCGAACCGGGCGCGCGCACCGCGTGGCACACCCACCCGGCGGGCCAGACCATCGTCGTCACGCAAGGTGTCGGGCGCGCACAGCGCGCGGGCGGTCCCGTGGAAATCATCCGCCCCGGCGATGTCGTCCGCTTCGAGCCGGGGGAAAAGCACTGGCACGGCGCCGGCCCCGACACGGGGATGAGCCATATCGCGGTGCAGGAAACCGTCGGAGGGAGTGCCGTGACCTGGCTCGAACATGTCAGCGACGCCGACTACGCGGGCTGACCGGGTCCTTCTCTGGTCTCCAAATACCTCGGGGGTGGTCATGTTTGCCCGGCAAACATGACCTTGGGGGCAGCGCCCCCGACCGCCGCGCCCAAAGGCGCGGCTTGCAAAGCGTGCGAGGCGCCTGCGCCTCGCACTCCGCCAGATCGCCTCAGCCGGTCAGCGACGCCTTCAACTCCCGCCGTCTGCGGTGCAGCACCGGCTCGGTATAGCCGGAGGGCTGGATGCGCCCCTTGAAGACGAGGTCGCAGGCCGCCTGAAACGCGATCCCGTCGAAATCCGGCGCCATCGGGCGATAAAGCGGATCGCCCGCGTTCTGACGATCCACGACACCGGCCATCTTGCGCATCGCCGCCATCACTTCGCCCTGACTGACCACGCCGTGATGCAGCCAGTTCGCCAACGCCTGCGACGAGATCCGGCAGGTCGCACGGTCCTCCATCAGGCCGACGTCGTGGATATCGGGCACCTTGGAGCAGCCGACACCCTGATCGATCCAGCGCACCACGTAGCCCAGAATGCCCTGCGCGTTGTTCTCGATCTCTTTGCGAATGTCCTCGTCCGACCAGTTCTGTCCGTCCGCCACCGGAATGGTCAGCAGCTCGTCCAGCGTGCCGCGCGCACCGCCCGCCGCGATCTCGTCCTGCACGGCGGCCACATTTACTTTGTGGTAATGCGTGGCGTGCAGGGTCGCGGCGGTGGGCGACGGCACCCAGGCGCAGTTGGCGCCCGCTTTCGGATGGCCGATCTTGGCCTCCAGCATGTCCGCCATCCGGTCCGGCATGGCCCACATGCCCTTGCCGATCTGCGCCTTGCCCTTCAACCCGCAGGCCAGCCCGATATCGACGTTGCGTTCCTCATAGGCCCGGATCCAGTCGGTGTTCTTCATCTCGCCCTTGCGGATCATCGGGCCCGCTTCCATCGCGGTGTGGATTTCGTCCCCGGTCCGGTCGAGAAAGCCGGTGTTGATGAAGGCCACGCGGTGTTTCGCGGCGCGGATACAGGCCCTGAGGTTCACGCTCGTGCGCCGTTCCTCGTCCATGATGCCCAGCTTCACGGTGTATCGCGGCAGGCCGAGCACCTCTTCGACGCGGGTGAACAGTTCGTCCGCGAAAGCCACCTCTTCCGGCCCGTGCATCTTGGGCTTCACCACGTAGAACGATCCGTGGGACGAATTCGCCTTACGCTCCAGATCGTGCATCGAGGCGAGGGTCGTCATCATGGCGTCCATGATGCCCTCGAAAATCTCGTCCCCGTTCGCATCCAGAATGGCCGGGTTCGTCATCAGATGGCCGACGTTGCGCACGAGCATCAGCGCCCGCCCCTTCAGCGTCAGCGTTCCCCCATCGGGCGTGGTGTAGCTGCTGTCGGGGTTGAGCGCGCGGGTGAAGGTTTCGCCGCCCTTGGTCACCTCCTCCTTCAGCGTGCCTTTCATCAGGCCCAGCCAGTTGTCATAGGCCAGCGCCTTGTCCTCGGCATCGACGCAGGCGACCGAGTCCTCGCAATCCATGATCGCGGACATGGCGCTTTCCAGCCAGATGTCGGAAATCCCAGCCGGGTCCTGCCTGCCCACGTCCGACGTGGGATCGACGAGGATTTCCAGATGCATCCCGTTCACGCGCAGGATCACCTGAAGGTCGCACAACTCGCTCGAAAATCCGACGAACTGGGCCGGATCGGCCAGGCCGGTCTCGCCCATGGCCCCGTTCACGAGAAGCATCCGGTTCTTCACTTCGAGCGACGTGACATCGGCCCACGATCCGCCCGCGAGCGGTGCCACATCGTCCAGATGCGCCTTGACCCATGCGATCACCCGTGCACCACGTTCGGGGTCATAGCCTTTGCCCGTGGGCAGGTCGCCCAGCGCGTCGGTGCCGTAAAGCGCGTCGTAAAGCGACCCCCAGCGCGCATTGGCCGCGTTCAGGGCATAGCGCGCATTGGTGATCGGCACCACGAGCTGCGGCCCGGCGATCGTCGCGATCTCGGGGTCCACATTGGCGGTTTCGACCCGGAAATCATCGCCTTCGGGCAGCAGATAGCCGATCTCTTCCAGAAAGGCGCGGTAGGCCTGCGGATCGAAGGCTTCACCTCTGTGGGCCACGTGCCAAGCGTCGATTTTGCCCTGAAGCTGTTCCCGCTTGTCCAGAAACGCCCGGTTCTTCGGCGTCAGATCCTCGACGATCTTGGCGAATCCGCGCCAGAAGTCGTCGACCTTGACCCCGGTGCCCGGCAAGGCCCGCGCCTCGACGAACAACGCGATTTCCGGTGCGATTTTCAGACCGAATTGCTGCACCCGCCGTTCCATGGCGCCTCCTGACGAATTGAGTTCGGGGTTGGGCCATAGCCCTTTGCCACCAATAGGAAAAAAGTTTCCTATAGGCAACAAGCGGTCGGAAAAGGCTTGAAAAAAAGGCGTCGCCCCGGCCAAGGGGAAGCCTCGGGCCGGGGCGACGGGTCGCTCGCGTGCTGCGCCCGTTATTCCACGGGCGTGCCCGTCGCGTCGGTCGTCTCCTCGCTTGCCGCCGCGGGCGCATCGGCGCGGTCGATGGTCGCATAGGTGATCGCGGCCCCCATGATGAGACCGATCAGAACCGCGAGCGCGATGCCGACAAGGGCCGGCGCGTGGCGGCGTTCTTCGCGTTCGAGGCTGGTATCGGGTGCAGACATCTGAAGTTCTCCATTATTTCTGGTAAGGCGGCCAGCGTCCGTCACGGCCCTTGTCCGGCGGACCAGTCCGCGCACTGGTTAACGCTCTGATCGTGCAAGCGGCCTAGGGCGTAAGGGACCGCGTCCCAGCATTCAGGCTTTCCTCCGGCAACACGATCAGATCGGTGTCGCTGGCTTCGAGCCAGGCATAGGTCGCGACCGCTCCACCGATCACGAGCGCACTTGCGTAGAGCATGGGTTTGAGGCGGTCCGCCGGGCTATGCGGTGCATCACTTTCCGGTCTGACACTTTGCATCGGCATGGTCTTGTCCTCCGGGACAATGGGCTCATGGCGGCACGTGGTTGTGACCCGCCTCTTGGAGGACTAACGTCGCCCCGACGCAAACTGTTCAAATCCTCCCGAAAAGGTGAGCCATGAAAGACGCGAGCCCGCAGACGATCTACCTGACCGACTACACCCCGCCGACCTATCTGGTGGATCAGGTCGACCTGACGTTCCGGCTGTCCCCGAACGCCACGCGCGTGATCTCCCGCATCGCGTTCCGCCCCAACCCGGACGCGGTGTCGAAGCGGTTTTTCCTGCATGGCGAGGAGCTTACGCACATAAGTTCAAGCATCGACGGAACCCCGGTCACGCTGCGCGAGGTCGAGGGCGGCATCGAGGTCGACGTGCCGGACGCGCCTTTTACGTGGGAGGCCGAGGTCGAAATCGCCCCCGCCGCCAACACCGCGCTCGAGGGGCTTTACATGTCCAACGGCATGTATTGCACCCAGTGCGAGGCCGAGGGGTTCCGCAAGATCACGTGGTATCCCGACCGTCCCGACGTCATGGCCCCGTTCAAGGTGCGCATCGAAGGCGACGAACCGGTGATGCTGTCGAACGGCAACCCGACCGGGTCCGGCGACGGCTGGACGGAATGGACCGATCCGTGGCCCAAGCCGGCCTATCTCTTCGCACTGGTCGCGGGCGATCTGGTCGCGCGTGAGGACAGCTTCACCACCATGTCGGGCAAGCACGTCGACCTGAAGCTCTGGGTCCGTCCGGGGGATGAGGGCAAGACGGCCTTCGGGATGGAGGCGCTCAAGAAGTCGATGAAGTGGGACGAGGATGTCTATGGCCGCGAATACGACCTCGACATTTTCCAGATCGTCGCGGTGTCAGACTTCAACATGGGCGCGATGGAGAACAAGGGGCTGAACATCTTCAACACCTCCGCCGTGCTGTGTTCGCCCGAAACCTCCACGGACGCGAATTTCGAGCGGATCGAGGCGATCATCGCGCATGAGTATTTCCACAACTGGACCGGCAACCGCATCACCTGCCGCGACTGGTTCCAGCTCTCGCTGAAAGAAGGGCTGACGGTGTTCCGGGATCAATCGTTCTCGGCCGACATGCGGTCCCCGTCCGTCTGCCGGATCTCCGACGTGCTGTCTCTGCGCGGGCGGCAGTTCCGTGAGGACAACGGACCGCTCGCCCATCAGGTCCAGCCCGACAGCTTCGTCGAAATCAACAACTTCTACACCTCGACGATCTACGAAAAGGGGGCCGAGGTCATTCGGATGCTCAAGACGCTCGTGGGCGACGAGGGCTACAAAAAGGCGCTCGACCTCTATTTCGACCGCCACGACGGGCAGGCCTGCACCATCGACGACTGGCTCACGGTGTTTCAGGATGCGACCGGGCGCGATCTCGGCCAGTTCAAACGCTGGTACAAGCAGGCGGGCACGCCGCGTCTGCGGGTCAGCGAGGATTGGAACAACGGCACCTATCAACTGACCTTCACGCAAACGACCCCGCCCACACCCGGTCAGGAGGTGAAGGAACCCTTCGTCATCCCCATCGCGGTCGGTCTCATAGGCCCGAACGGGGACGAAGTGGTCGGGACGCAGGTGCTTGAGATGACCCAAGGCACCCAGACCTTCACCTTCGACGGTCTCGCCGCCAAACCCGTGCCCTCGATCCTGCGCGGCTTCTCGGCCCCCGTGATCCTCGAGCGCGAGACGAGCGCGCAGGAACGCGCCTTCCTGCTCGCCAACGACACGGACGAGTTCAACCGGTGGGAAGCGGGACGTTCGCTCGCCAAGGAAGTACTCACGGCCCTCATCACCGGCAAGGACGCACCGCAGGCGATCTATTTCGACGCCCTCGCCTCGGTCCTGCGCGAGGATCACACCGACCCCGACTTCCGCG
The DNA here is from genome assembly GCF_005871115.1 of Maritimibacter alexandrii. Taxonomy (NCBI): domain Bacteria; kingdom Pseudomonadati; phylum Pseudomonadota; class Alphaproteobacteria; order Rhodobacterales; family Roseobacteraceae; genus Maritimibacter; species Maritimibacter alexandrii. Next base: position 326,444 of record NZ_SWKQ01000011.1, on the reverse strand, counting down.
CCCTCGCCCTCGCCATTCCGAGCGCGGACGACATGGCGCAGACGTTGTTCGATTCCGGCGTCACCCCGGACCCGGACGTGATCCACGACGCGACCGAAACGCTCAAGCAATCGCGCGCCGAATACTTTCAGGATATGCTGCCCCGGCTCATGTCGGAAATGACGGTGACCGAACCTTTCGCACCGACCCATGAACAGGCGGGCAAGCGGGCGCTGGGGCATGGCATCCTGCAAATGCTCACCCGTCTCGACGGCGGCAAGGCGGCACAGGCGCTGTTCGACCGGGCGGACAACATGACCCTTTCGCTGGGCGCACTGGCCTGCCTCCTGAATGCGGGCAAGGCCGACGCGGCGCTGGCCACGTTCCGCGACAAGTGGCAGGACGACGCGCTCGTCATGGACAAGTGGTTCATGCTTCAGGTGGCCCATGCCGACCCCGACAAGGCGGCCGAGACCGTGACCAGACTGACGCAAGACCCGGCCTTCACCATGAAGAACCCGAACCGCTTCCGCTCGGTCTTCGGTGCCTTCGCGGGTCATCCGGCGGGCTTTCACCAGAAGGACGGGTCGGGCTACCGCCTGCTTGCCGACTGGCTCATCAAGCTCGACCCGATCAATCCGCAGATCACCGCCCGCATGTCCGGCGCGTTCGAGACGTGGAAGCGGTACGATGGCGACCGCCAGAGCCTGATCGCGGATCAGCTCGACCGTATTCTCGCCACGCCCGGCCTCAGCCGGGACACGACCGAGATGATAAGCCGGATCCGGGGGGCCTGACGCGATGCGGATGCTCCGGTCCCTGTTCGGCCGGACCGCACAGCCGGACAAACCGGACAAGGTGGTCATCTACCGGCCCGTCTCGGCGGTCGGGATCGGGCATCTGCTGTTTTCGTCGGCGGTCTACGGCGCGCTCGCCCGGCAGAACGGCGCGCGCTTTGTCGTGACGGCGAAAGGGACCGTGTTCGACAAGGGCGACGACGGGGCCGACTTTTTCTCGAATTACCTCGTCCCGGCCTGGTCCGACGATTTCGACGTTTCGCTCGGCCATGCGCCGATCCACGCGGCCCTGGCCGGAGACGCGCATCCGCCGGCCTCCGCCGCCATCGTCGGGCGCAAGGACGCGATCCAGCGCCCCGGGCGCGAGTTTCCGGACCTCAAGACAGCGGATTTCATCGACCGATGGGACGATGACGCGATGACGCCAAGGGCGCTCGCCCCCTATGCCCTTCTTTATGTGGATTCGGTCGTGCCGGAGCGGGAACCGACCCGGTCCCTGCCCCGCATCGCGCCGATCTTCGCCCCGCATCCGCGCATCGTCGAACTCGCCAAAGCCGCCGTGCCGCATGACGCCTATGTCGCCGTGCACCTGCGCCACGGCAATGGCGAACATCTGCACGGGCGGACCGAAGGCACCGACGCGGCCTTCGCCGCCTACCTCGAAACGGTGGCCGCCCTCGCCCGCGACCGGGCCAGCGCCGCCGGGATCGGCCAGACGGTCTGTCTGAGCGACAATTTCGAGACCGCGCAAAGGCTGGCCGACCTGACCGGCGGCACGGCCCTGTCGCCCGACGACCTGCCCGACCGAGCGCATCGCGAGTTTCTGAGCGAAAGCGAAAACGACGACGTGCGCACGGCCCGGCTGACCCGGTTGCTGGTCGATCTGACGATCCTCGGGCGCGCGACGCGCATCGTCGGGGGGCATTCGCTGTTCTGCCATGCCGCCGCGCTCTGGGGCGATCCGGGCCGCCTGACGCTGGTCAATCCCGACGGCAGCACTGCCGGGTTCGGGGAGCTTCCCGGCCCATGACCGACCCGTTCCGTCACCACCCCGGTCTGCGCGACCAGATCCGTCCGGCGGAGGAATCGTTCTTTCGCGACCTCGACGTGGACGAGATCCACAGGCACGTTCTGGCCACGGGCGGCGACCCCAACTGGCGTACGCCTGATGACCTGCGCGAAGCGAACCGTCGGGCGGTGCTGGAGGGGCATCTGGACGACGACATCTGGGTCTTCGCCTACGGCTCGCTGATGTGGGACCCGGCGATGATCTTTGCCGAAGTGCGCCGCGCCCATGCGCCGGACTTCGCGCGCACCTTCTGCATGTGGGATGACGGCGGGCGCGGCTCGCCCGAACAACCCGGCCTGATGCTGGGCATCGATGCGGGCGCGGGCTGTGACGGGCTGGTCTTTCGGATCGAACGTGACCGGATCGAGCACGAGACCTTCGTGCTGTTCCGGCGTGAGATGATCGCGGAGGGCTACGTGCCGACCTGGTCGATGATGTCCACCGATCACGGCCCGGTCGAGGCCCTGTCGTTCGTCGCCGACCACGCGGCAGAGAATATCCGCCCCGGTATCCCGCTGGACGAGCAGGCCCGCATGATCGCCGTCGCCGAGGGTCTTCTGGGCACCAACTTCGCCTATCTCGACAACATGCACACGCATTTGTCGGCGCTGAACGTGTCCGATCCCTATGTCGACGACCTGTTCGCCCGCGTCACGGCGCTACGCGGCGGCTGAACATGAAAATGCACGACCACCCGTCGGGGCGGCCGTGCACTTCGCAACGCGACGAGGCGTGCCTTGTCAGCCCGAAACGCTTTCGGACAGGAAGCCTTTGAACGCCTCCCACGACGCCGTGTCGGCGCGTTCCTGATAGCGGTCGGAGCCGAATACGGTGAACGCGTGCGGCGCGTTCGAGTGGACCTCGATCGTATAGGTGTTGCCCGCGGCCTCCATCTCGGTCGCGAAGCCCGCGACGTCTTCCATCGTGATCGACGTATCGGCGCCGCCGTGGAACACCATGATCGGCGGCTCGTCGCCATCCCACGACTGGCCCTCGGGCGTGCCGAGACCGCCGTGGAACGTGGCGAACCCGTTCGCCATGTCCGCCATGTCGCTGCGCGCCATTTCAAGCGTCACGGCACCCCCGAAGCAATAGCCGGCGACGACCATGCCCTGCGCATCCGACTGCGCGCGGGCCTGCGCCACGCCCGCCTCGATCAAGCTGCGCATCCGGTCGCGGTCCTGATACAGCGCGCCCGTGGCCGCGATGCGGTGATCCATCGTCTCGGTCGGGGTGTCGTTGCCGAACATATCCAGCGCGAAGGCGTCGTAGCCCATCTCGGCCAGCATGTCGGCGCGCTGCCGTTCGTAATCGGTCATGCCGTCCCAATCGTGGACGATCAGGACGAGGCCCTTGGGCGCCTCGGCGGCGGCGAAATAACCGGTGAAGGTCTCACCATCGACCGTGTATTCGACATCTTCGGCAACGGCGGGCGCGGCCAGCATGGCGGCGGCGAGTGTGAGTGAAACGAAACGCATATGTCCTCCACATATTTGAGTTTTCTGCGGGGCATACGCGCGGGGCGCGCGATATGGATCACTTCCGGGGCCGCGCGGACGGTCGAAACGCCCGCAGGCAGCAATCCGAACGAAAAGGGCGCCCACCCGTTTCAGGTGAGCGCCCGACTTCACTGCCCGATTATTCGGGGATCAGCTCGCGCAATAGTTCTGAGCGCGGGTCCAGTTTATCATGTCTTCGCGTTTGACGCGGGTGTGGAACGGGCCCCAGTCGGCGGCCACGCCGCGCATACCGGCGCTCACCACACCGTCGCGGGCCACGGTCTTGTTCATGATACGCACGGCGCAGGACAGGTTCAGGTTGCCGTCCTTCAGCGCCTCGCCCGACCGGGCCTCGCAGCCGTAGAGCCGCGCGGTCGACGGTGCGATCTGCACCAGACCGAACCAGCGACCGCCGCCACCGACGGCGGACTGGCGCCAGGTGCTTTCATGCTTGGCCAGCGTCGACAGAAGCCCGGTCCAGAACGCCTTGCGTCCGTCTAGGTTCGCGGTGCGGTATCCAGGGCACCAGGTGTCGATGTCACCCGGAATGATCGCGGTCAGGTTGGTGCCATGGCTATCCAACGCATTCATGGTGGTCGCGGTCCACGCAGCACCATTCGGCGAATGGTCCCAGCGCATCGTCAGTTCGACATCGGCGTTGCTCTTCGACGAGAACACTTCTTCGATGTTCATTTCGGCGCAACCCGTGAGTGCGAGTGCGGCCAGCCCTCCCATGAGTACGGTCTTCAGTCCCATGTAACTTTCCGTCCATTGTTTCGGCTCCCGCGAGAAACGCGATTTGGGCGGTTCCAGCAATCCGGGTTCCATGACTGCACGGGAAATGGGCAGAATCCCGCCGCTCCACTTGTGGAAGACCCCCAGATATGGGGATTTCGCCACAATCGCCCCCTAAACTGACCCCTTCGATTTCACGGACGGTTTACCTTTGCGCGAGCGCGGCGAACCGCGCAGACCCCCGATTCTCTCCGAGTCTCGGTGCGCGCCGCCCCCCTTTACCGGCGCTGCGGCAAGCCGAACTTGTCTCCGCCACGCCCCTGTCCTAGAAGGCGTCGATAGACCGATTTAGGAGCCTGCAATGCTCGACCATCTTGCCTTCGAGACCCCGAAACCCACCGTCATCGCCGGTGCGCGCGAGGACTGGGAACTCGTCATCGGGATGGAGGTGCACGCGCAGGTGTCGTCCAAGGCCAAGCTGTTCTCGGGCGCCTCAACGCAATTCGGCGCGGAACCCAACGCCAACGTCGCCTTCGTGGATGCCGCCATGCCGGGGATGCTGCCGGTCATCAACGAATTCTGCGTCGAACAGGCGGTGCGCACGGGTCTGGGCCTCAAGGCCGAGATCAACCTGTTCTCCACCTTCGACCGCAAGAACTACTTCTATCCCGACCTGCCGCAGGGCTACCAGATTTCGCAGCTTTACCACCCGATCGTGGGCGAGGGCGAAATCATCGTGGACATGGGGCCGGGCATCGCCCGCCGCGTGCGCATCGAGCGCATCCATCTGGAACAGGACGCGGGCAAGTCGATTCACGACATGGACCCCTCGATGTCCTTCGTGGACCTGAACCGCACCGGCGTCGCGCTGATGGAGATCGTCAGCCGCCCCGACATCCGCGGCCCGGAAGAGGCGGCGGCCTATGTCACCAAGCTGCGCCAGATCCTGCGCTATTTGGGCACCTGCGACGGCAACATGCAGAACGGCAATCTGCGGGCCGACGTGAACGTGTCGGTCTGCCGCCCCGGTCAGTATGAAAAATACATGGAAACGCAGGACTTCAGCCATCTCGGCACGCGCTGCGAGATCAAGAACATGAACTCCATGCGCTTCATTCAGGCCGCCATCGATTATGAGGCGCGCCGCCAGATCGCCATTGTCGAGGACGGGGGCGAGGTTGTGCAGGAAACGCGGCTGTACGATCCCGACAAGAACGAAACCCGCTCTATGCGGTCCAAGGAAGAGGCGCATGATTACCGCTACTTCCCCTGCCCCGACCTTCTGCCGCTCGAGATCGAGCAGGCTTGGGTCGACGGGATCAAAGCCACGCTTCCCGAACTGCCGGACGAGAAAAAGGCGCGGTTCGTCAAGGACTTCGGCCTGTCCGAATACGATGCGGGCGTGCTGACGGCGGACACCACCAACGCAAGCTTCTTCGAAGAAGTCGTCGCGACCGCCGGTGACGGCAAGGGCGCGGCGAACTGGGTCATCAACGAGCTGTTCGGTCGCTTGAAGAAAGACGACCGCGACATCGCCGACAGCCCGATCAGCCCGGCCCGCCTTGGCCAGATCGTCGCGCTCATCAAGAAGGGCGACATTTCCGGCAAGATCGGCAAGGACGTGTTCGAGATCGCCTATACGCAGGATCGCGACCCGGAAGAGATCGTGGAAACCGAAGGCATGAAGCAGGTCACCGACACCGGCGCCATCGAAACGGCGGTGGACGAGGTGATCGCGGCCAACCCCGATCAGGTCGAAAAGGCCAAGCAGAACCCGAAACTCGCAGGCTGGTTCGTTGGTCAGGTGATGAAAGCCACGGGCGGCAAGGCCAACCCCAAGGCTGTGAACGAGATCGTGGCGGCGAAGCTGGGGCTGTGACCCCAGCCTAGCCCGCCGAAATTCCGAGCAAGATCAATAGCTTCGCACGCAGACCGACGCCCAGCGTCGCGTCGTAGCCGAGCCATGCCACCGCGACGAGGATCGTCCAGAACAGGCTGCACAGCGAGCCGACGAGGAAGTATTCCGCGAAGGTCTTGTCGTTCAGTTCCTTGAACCGGGACACGGATTTCAGCGCGATCACGGCGGCTAGGATTTCCCACCGCTGGATCAGCACGCCGCCCGCCATGATGAGCCGTTCGAGCGACCCGATCACCCGGCCTGCGCGGGCCGTGTCGGCCTCGCCCTCCGGTGTCGCGGGCGCCTCCGTCGCCACGGGTTTCAGCCCCGTCAGTCTCAGAAGCCAGCGACAGGCAAGGTTTCCGCCCCAGCTCAACAGGACCAGCGCGACAAGCGAATAGGCCGCCCCGTGCAGGATGTCGATCATGCCGTGCCCTCCCCGTCGATGGCGTCCAGCGCGGCCTCGACCGCCGCCCATTGCATCGTGTAGGCGTCATAGTCGCCCGCGCTGCGCACCTTATAGACCGAATGCACCGTCACGCCACGCCGCCCGGCGATTACCTCGACCGTTTGCCCGTCGAGCAGCGCCTCGATGTCTTCGCGCTGCCGGTCGGTCCAGTCGCGTTCGATGACGGCAAGGCCCGCGCCGATGGCCTCCAGCAACCGTTCGGTCATCGCGTCCTCCAACAGCGTGAAGCGATAGGTCAGCCCCGGTTTCTTCTCGTCCAGCGTTTCGCGTGCCCGTGCCAGCCCCGGCCCCATCATGTTCCACGCCTTTTCGCGGTTCACCGGAGTCTCGATCCGCGCCTGCCCTATGACGAAACGACAGTCGATCCCCTTGGCCATGAGCGTGAAGCGCAGGTGGCGCGCCAGCCGCGCGGCTTCGGCCAGCGACCCGAGTAGCCCCTGAAATTCGTCCCCGAGCGTGATGGTCAGAGGCGATACGATGGCGTTCTTGGCCCGCGCATTCGCGGCCTCGACGGCCGCGTTGAAGGCGGCGTGAAGCGCCTCCGGTGCGGGCGCGGCTTCGCTGCGCACCAGATCGCCCATCACCACGGCATATATGTCGGCGTCGTTTTCCATAATTGGGTCAATTCTGCAATGTAACCAATTTTGGGTCAATAATGAAATTGACCCGGTTTCGGACCACGCGCGGGCCGCGCCGCCCGACCGATCCATCCCCAGCGGTTCACCGTAACAGCCACACGCAACGACGAGAGCAGATCCTTGGCCCGCACCCTCTCCCCCACCCGCGATTACTGGCGCGTCGGTTTTCTCGCCATGGCGCTCGCCACGGCGTCGATCCCGATCTACATCCATCTGCCCAGCTTCGCGGCGTCGCGCCTGGGCCTGACCCTCGGGCAGGTCGGCACCATCCTGCTTGCGATCCGCATGGTCGACTTCCTCCAAGACCCGCTTCTGGGCTGGATGACCGACCGCTATTCGCACCGCATCGCACGGCTGGCGAGCGCGGGGCTGATCGCCCTTTCGGTCGGCAGCCTCATGGTCTTCGCCATCGCGCCCATCGGCCCCGTGGCGCTTTGGCTGGTGGCGGGCCTCCTGGTGACATTCACCGGCTACAGCCTCGGCACCATCCTGCTTTACGGCCAGAGCGCGACCTTCGCCGCGAACGCCACCCCGAACGAGCAACTCAACCTGTCGGGCGTGCGCGAAATGGGGGTGCTGATCGGCGTCACGCTCGGCGCGGCGGGCCCGACGCTGCTCGCGGGATTCTCGGACGCCGATCAGGGCTATGCCCCTTTCGGCATCGCCATCGCGCTCCTCGCCCTCGCCGCCCTTCTCGTCTCGGCCCCGCTTTGGGCCAAGGCACAACCAAAAAACATGCGCCTCGACTGGTCCGGTATCATCGGGTCGGGCGCAGGTTGGCTCCTCGCGCTCGCCTTCGTCAACAACCTGCCCGTCGCCGTCACCTCGACCCTGTTCCTGTTCTTCGTCGAGGATCGGCTGGCGCTGCCCGCCATGGCCGGCCCTTTCCTTATCCTCTTCTTCGTGGCCGCAGGCGTCAGCGCCCCGTTCTGGAGCCGCATCACGCAACGCCTCGGCGCGCGCCGGGTGCTGCCCGTGTCCATGACGCTGGCCATCGTCAGTTTCATCGGCGCGTTCCTGTTGCCCGAAGGCGCGACGGCGGCCTTCGCGCTCATCTGTCTGGCCTCCGGTGTCGCGCTGGGCGCGGACATGGTGATCCTGTCCGCGCTCTTCGCCGCCAACCTGCAACGCGCGGGGCGGCAGGCGGGTCAGGCCTTCGGGCTGTGGAACTTCTCGACCAAGGCCACGCTCGCCATCGCCGCCGGGGTCGTTCTGCCGTTCCTGCAAAGCGCGGGCTACGAGCCGGGTGAGACGAACAGCGCCGACGCGCTCGCCGCACTTAACATGAGCTACGCGCTTTTGCCCTGCGCGCTCAAGATCCTCGCCATCGCGCTGGTCCTCATCATGCCCGGCCGCATCCTCGACACCCGCAGTTAACGGGCGAGCTCCGGGTGCGCGTAGGCCTCGGGATAGGGCATCGGCGCGAACGGCCCAAGCGGCACGGTGCGGTTCCACGAGCGACCGAAATAGCCCTGACGGCAATGGGTGAGCGACCCGGCCTCGGCCACGCCCGGAAGTGCATGAACCCGGCACAGCCAGCGCCACAGATGCGGGTAGTCGAGGATGCGCGCACCGTTCAGTTTCATTCGCAGATAATAGACCGGATCGTGCCGGAACAGCGTCGGGAAAAGCCGCAGATCGGCCTCGGTGAACCGGTCACCCGTCAGGAATGCACGCCCGTCCGACAGCCGCGCGTCGAGCGTCGCCAGCATGTCGAAATAAGCCCTGAACGCCTCGGCATAGACCGCTTGATCCGACGAAAACCCGGCCTTGTAGGCCCCGTTGTTGATCGCGGCGTATATGTCGGCATTCAGCCCGTCGATCTCATCCGCCAGACCCTTGGGATAGAGGTCCGGCGCATCCGATGCGCCGAGCGGCCCGGCCTGCGCGTTCAACATGCGCAGGATCTCGGCGCTCTCGTTGTTCACGATCCGGCCCGCCCGCTTGTCGTAGAGCAGCGGCAGCGACTGCTCCTCGGACCCTTCGGCGCGGTAGATGTCCTTGGCCAGCCGCAGACCCCGCCCGGTCCCGGTCTCGGCCGTGCATTCCGGCAGCGTCGCCCCCGTCAGGCTCGCCACCCGGCGCGGCGCGAACTCCCACAGGCCACCGCCGTCAGGATCATCCTCCTCGGTCCGGTTGGGAAAGGCCACGTCCATGCTGATCGCGGCCATCAGCCCCAGAACGCTGCGCGCCAGCACGACCCGGTGACACCACGGGCAGTTGAGCGCGACGAACAGATGATAGCGACCGGGTTCGGCCGGAAACGCCGCATCGCCGATGGCGTGGCGAAATCCGCTGACCCCGCGCACGAATTCGCCCCCGGCCCGGCGCTCGGCAGCGCCCGACTGGTCCTCTTCGACCGAATTGTCCGTGATCCTGCCGCCCGAGATGACGCGCCTACCGCCCGAACAGGCGACCCAGAAGGCCCTTGCGCTCACGCGGGGCGTTCATCGCGACATAGGTTTCGCCGCCGCCCGTCAGCCCCTCGACATTGGCGAGAGGCGTGGGCTGCGTCACCAGCGATGGGTCACGTTTTTCGTAAAACGCGTTCCCGCCCGCCGAGGCGACGTAATGCATGTTGTTGTAGTTCGCGCGGTAATACTGCGCGTGGAAGAAGCGGGCGTTGGCGACATTGGGGTGCCGTTCGCCGCCAAGCACGGATGAGGCCGCCTCGGACACCCGCGCGACCGAGGCTTCCTCGGTCATCTTCTTGGTCATCACCCCCGGCGCGAACTGGCCCCGCTGGCCGACCACGCCGCAGACATCGTTCGGGAACGCGTCAGACGCGACCCGGTTCATCACCACGCTGCCGACCGCCACCATGCCGTCCCGGCTCGACCGGTTCGACTCGAAATACATCGCGCGCGCCATGCATTCGTGGTCTTTCGTGCTGAAAGACGTGGTGTTGCGCTTGGCGCATCCCGAAACGGTCGCCGCCGCGACCACCAACGCCACCGTTCCCGTCCACCGGATCACACGCATGGAGAAACCTTCGTCACTGTCCCTTTGGCGCGAAGAATACCCATCCGGGGGCCTGAAAATCAAGGCTGCGATGCCTTTCACGCGGCGCGGTCACCCCGCCGGGCACGATCCCGCCTATCGGTATTCGTCCTCGATGAGGCCCCGACGATAGGCCGACTGCTGCGCGATCATCCAGTGCGGGTATTCCATCGGCAGCTCCGTCACCTTGCCCAGCGCATCCAAATCGTCGCCGCTCAGCTCGACATCCACCGCGCCAAGGTTGTCGGTCAACTGCTCCACCCGCTTGGCCCCGACCAGAACGCTGGTCACCACCGGCTGATGCAACAGCCACGCAAGCGCGACCTGCGCGACGGTGCAGCCCTTGGCCTCGGCGATCCCGCGCATGACCTCGATCGCGTCATAGGCGCGGTCCTTGTCGATGGGGGGAAAGTCGAAACTGGCCCGCCGACCTTCCGCCGTCTTGCCGTCCCGGTCGAACTTGCCCGACAGGAACCCGCCCGCCAGCGGGCTCCACACCATGAGCCCCACGTTCATCGCCTGAAGCGCGGGCACGATTTCCCGTTCCAGATCGCGCCCGGCCAGCGTGTAATAGGCCTGAAGCGACACGATGGGCGCGAGCCTGCGCGCCTCGGCCACCCCCACGGCCTGCGCGATCTGCCAGGCCGCCCAATTCGACAAGCCGACATAACGCACATGCCCATGGCGCACGAGCATATCCAGCGCCTCCAGCGTCTCCTCGACCGGGGTCGCCGGATCGACGCCATGCAACTGGTAAAGGTCGATATGGTCCATCTGAAGCCGTCCGAGGCTCGCCTTGACCTGATCGAGGATATGGCCCCGCGACGCTCCGCGCGCATTCGGCCCTTCGCCCATCTGACCATGCACCTTGGTGGCGATCACCACCTCATCGCGCGGCACGCCGAGGTTGCGGATCGCCTGCCCGAGGATTTCTTCGGACCGGCCCCCGGCATAGACATTGGCGGTGTCATAGAAATTCACCCCCGCTTCATGCGCGGTCCTGACCAGCGCATCGGCCTCGTCCTGACCGAGCTGTCCGATCTGGCCCCACATATCGTTGGACCCGCCAAAGGTCATGGTGCCGAGACACAGCTCGGAAACGAAGAGGCCGCTGTGGCCGAGCCGGCGATACCGCATGGGGTTTCCTTTCACGGATGGAACGCCCCAACCTTGCACGCCCCGGCCCCGGAATTGCAACGCCGTCCGGCCCGCCAAACCGGGCTGCCGCCTTCGGACCTCTCGTATCGTGGGGGCGCGGGAGGTCCGGCCCCCGCGCCCCCGCCGCTCGGATCAGTCCCGTCCGGCCCGCAGGATCGCGTCCGCCAGCCCCTCGGGGTCGGTGAAACAGGCCTCGTGCGAGCCGCCGGTGGTCACCAGCCGGAACAGTCCCAGCTTTTCCGACAGACGCGGGTGCCACGGCATCGAATGCGGCAGCGCCGTATCCTCGACGCAGAGCACGTAGGACTTGCCGATCTCCATCTCGGCCGGGTTCTTCGAAAGCGAAATCGCGTCGGTGAAGGTGGCATAGGGATGCGGGTTCAGCATCGCGAAGGTTTCTTCCGCCCGCGCGAGATCCGCATCGTTGATGAACGCTTCGCGCCAGATCGGAAAGGGCAGCATCACGGTGTTGTCCGCGCTGGCCTGCGACACCCCATCGAACAGCGCCACGTAATGCGGCGGCACCATGTCGTTCAGGCATTCACCGTCGTTCGGCACGAAGGCGTTCCAGTAGACCAGCCGCCGAAGCCGCTCGGGCACCCGGTCCGCCACCCCGGTGATGACCATCCCGCCATAGCTGTGACCCAAAAGCACGACATCGCGCAGGTCGTGGTCGTCGAGATAGGCCACGATCGACCCGATCGCCGCGTCCAGCCCCACGTCCTTGGACCCTCCGGGCAGGTTCCCGGCGATCGTCGGCAGATGCACCTCGTGCCCCGCCGCACGGATCGGGGCCGCCACCGGCTCCAGCAGATCGCCCGTGTGCCAGGCCCCGTGAACCAAAACATAAACCGCCATATCGTCCTCCCTTGATGATCCGGGCCGCGCTTGCGTCGCAGCCCCGTTCGGCGCAGCATGACCCTACGTGGGAGGAGGAACCACGACCATGGACACACGCGACGAAACCTGTGCCACAGGCGACGGACCGCGCCGGTGGGACTGGCGCGACGTCGGTGCGAGCGACGCCTTCGCCTATTACCGCGAAGGGGTCTGCGCGGCCTTCATGCCGCTCGCCGCCGAACTCGGGCGCGACCGGCACGCGGGCTTCCGCTTCGCCATCGCCTCGCACGACGTGGGCGGCGCCGTTCTGAACCATGTCCGCGCCAGCGCCCACACGGTGACCAAGGGCGCGCGGGAACTCGCCGCTTCGCCCGCCGAATGTTACTACCTCAACCTGCAACTCACCGGCGTCTGCCGCATCCGCCAGAACGGGGGCGAAATCGCGCTCCAGCGCGGCGATCTCGGTCTGTTCACCTCCGAGGCGATGGAGCTGCGTCATGACGAGGCCCCCGATCTCGCCGTCGCCTCGCTCATGGTGCCGAAATCGGCGCTGGACGCCCGGTTGTCCGAGCGCCGCACGCGCTTCGACGGGCGGCCAAAGGCCCTGTCGCTGAACCCCGCCCTCGGCGCCCTGGCGGCGGACAGCGCGGCCGCCCTGCTTGCGGCCCTCACGCAAGGCGCGCCCGCGCGCGCCGAACGGCTGCAATCGATCCTGCTCGACCTGACCGTCGAGGCCATGACACCGGACGATGCTGCCCCGGCCACCCGCGCCGCCACGCACCGCGCCCGCATCCTCACCGCCCTGCGCCGCCGCGCCTGCGACCCCGATTTCGACCTCGCCGCCTGCGCCGATGCCACAGCCCTCACCCCCCGCGCGATCCAGCGCGCTCTCGCGCAGACCGGCGATACGTTTTCGGACCTGCTCACCGACACCCGGCTCGCCACCGCGCGCCGCCTGCTCGCCGATCCGGCCCGCGCCCACCTGCCGATCGCGACGCTTGCCGCCGACGCGGGCTTTCGCGACCCGTCCCATTTCGGCCGCCTCTTCGCGACCCGCATGGGCACCAGCCCCGGCGCCTGGCGCAAAGCGCAGACGACCCGCCACTGACCCGTCTCTTCTTCGTTTCCGGAAACCTCGGGGGTGGGCTTCATTTGCGGGCAAATGAGGCCTAGGGGGCTGGCCCCCTCACCGCTTCAAATCGCACGCGATTTGAAGCTTATGACGCGCGGGCGGCCCCGCCGCCCGCTCCGCTCGCTCAGTCGGACACTTTCTTCACGAAGGCGGACTTGAGCCCCATCTGCCCGATCCCCGGCACCTTGCAGTCGATGTCGTGATCGCCCGCCACCAGCCGGATGCCGCGCACCTTTGTCCCGACCTTCACGACCGAGGACGACCCTTTGACCTTCAAGTCCTTGATGACCGTCACGGTGTCGCCATCCGCCAGCACGTTGCCCACGCTGTCGCGCACCACCGCTTCGGCCTCGGGCGTCCATTCGTGGCCGCATTCGGGGCAGACGAGCAGCGCGTCCATCTCATAGGTGAAGGTCGAGGCGCAGTCGGGGCACGGGGGCAGGTGATCGGTCATGCGCCCGCCTACCCTGCCCGCCGACCCGGCGCCAGTGCGAATTGGACCATTCGGTTCACCCCGGTCGCATGTCCCCGGTCTCGATGAACCGCTGGTGCCAGCTCAGGCTTTCGGACGGAAGCTGCGGGGTCTGCAACCCATAGGCCCCGGCCCGCGCCCGGTCGTAGTAATCCTGCAAGCCGTCGCGGTAGTCGGGATGCGCGCAATTCGCGATGATCGCCTCGGCGCGCTTCTTGGGCGAAAGCCCCCTCAGGTCCGCGAGCCCCTGTTCGGTCACGATCACCTGCACGTCCTGCGTGATGTGGTCCACATGGCTCGCCTGCGGCACGATGGTCGAGATTTTGCCGCCTTTTGCGGTCGAAGGGCTGAGGAAGAACGACAGGTAGGCGTTGCGCGCGAAATCCCCGCTCCCGCCGATGCCGTTCATGATCCGGCTGCCCATCACCAGTGTCGAGTTGATGTTGCCGTAGATATCCGCCTCGATCATCCCGTTCATGCTGATGACGCCCAGCCGCCGGATGACCTCGGGGTGGTTGGAAATCTCGGTCGTGCGCAGGATCACCTTGTCGCGGTATTCGTCGAGACCCGCCCAGAACCGCTTGGCCCCCTCCGGGCTGAGCGACAGCGCGGTGGTCGAACAACTCAAAAGCTTGCCACTGTCCAAAAGGTCCAGCATCCCGTCCTGAAGCACCTCGGTATAGGCGCGCAGCCCTTCGAAACGGCTCATCCTGAGCCCGTCGAGCACCGCGTTGGCCACGTTGCCGACCCCGGATTGCAGGGGGAGCAGCCCCGGACCCATCCGGCCCGCCTTCACCTCGTGCTCCAGAAAGTCGACGATCAGCCCGGCGATGGCGCGCGAGCCGTCGTCGATCGGCGTGAACGGCGTGTTGCGGTCCGGCAGATCGGTCAGGACGATGCCCGCCACCTTCGCCGGGTCGCATTTAAACGTGGTCTGCCCGATCCGGTCGTCCGCATGGGTCATCGGGATCGGCACCCGGTTGGGCGGCAGCGCCGTGCCGTAATAGATGTCGTGCATCCCCTCGAGCCGCATGTCGTGCCACGCGTTCACTTCGAGGATCACCTTGTCCGCACATTCGATCCAGGTCTTGTTGTTGCCCACGCTGGTCGCGGGGATGAGCGAGCCGTCCGGCTTGATCCCGGTCACCTCGATCACCGCGACGTCCAGCTTGCCGAAGAACCCCTCCCACACCATTGGCGCGACGTGACTGAGGTGCATGTCGAGATAGTCGATCTCGCCCCGGTTGATCTTTTCGCGCCCCACGGGGTCCGAGTTGTAGGGCAGCCGGTATTCGACGGCATCGGCCCGACTGAGCGCGCCGTCGAGTTCCGGCCCCGTGCTCGCCCCGGTCCACAGCTTGATGCGAAACGCCTCTCCCGCCGCGTGGGCCGCGTCGATCCGGGCTGCGAGCGCGGGGGGGATCGCCTTGGGATAGCCCGAGCCGGTGAAACCCGACATCCCCACCGTATCGCCGGGGCGTATGAGCGCCGCCGCCTCGTCCGCAGACATGACCCTGTCCTTCAGGCCCGCATGCCTGATCCGTTCCATCGCCGTCACGGGTATTCTCCTTGTTCGCGCTTACCAAAGGTCTCGCGCAGCCTGCCCCGAACCATGCAGCGGGGCCGTGACCTGAATCAAATGCCGGCCTGTGCATGGTGCAGTTTACGTTTCGTCACGAAAGGAGACATCACCGGGGCGCCAAAGGTCGAACGGCCCGGACACAGCCCACAAGTCACCCGCCGCCCCCGCTGCCAGCACCGACCCCATGTTCCGCTTGCGCTCAGACCCCGGCCCCCTAGGCTCACCTGAAACCGGGACAGGAGGGACGCATGGGCACGCCGCATATATCCGAGATCAAGACCATCAAGCCGGAGTGGATCGACTATAACGGTCACCTCAACATGGCGTTCTACAACGTGTTGTTCGACAATGCGGCGGATGATTTCTATCCCGAGATCGGCTTCGGTCCCGAGTATCTGAGCGACCGGAATTTCACGACCTATACGGCCGAATTCCACATCTGCTACCTGCGCGAATTGCACCTCGACGCCCGCGTGCGGGTCCATAGCTGGCTGCTCGACTTCGACGAGAAACGCTTTCACACCTATCAGGAAATCCACCACGAAGACGGCTGGATCGCGGCCACCGGCGAGGCGTTGGGGCTGCATATCGACATGAGCGGGCCGAAGGTGGCACCGATGCCGACTGACGTCTACGAACGCCTTGAAAAGTTTCACGAAAAGCACAGCGCCGACCCCTGGCCGGAACGTGCCGGCCGCGGCATCGGGATCAAGCGGAAAGGGTAGTTTTCCGCCGCAAACCGCGTAGGCGCGGAACCTCGCTTGGACTTTCCCGTTCCGAATCTGCTACGTGGGCGCAGGTTCAGTGGAGACATGCCTTGCAACGCTATGAATACAACGTCGTCCCCGCCCCCAGAAAAGGCAAGAAAGCCAGAGGGATAAAGGGCGCCGAGGCACGGTTCGCCCATGCGCTCGCCGAATGCATGAACGAAATGGCCGCCGACGGCTGGGAATACCTACGCACCGACACCCTGCCGTCCGAAGAACGCGCCGGGATCACGGGTCGCGCCACGGTGTTTCAGAACATGCTGGTGTTCCGTCGCGCCGTCAGCGCCGAGGCGGCGGGTATCGGGCGCCGGCTGGACGAGATGTCGGGCGAAGCGATTCCGCGTCTCCCGTCCGCGACCGAAGCCAACACGGTGGCCGAAGCCGCCGAGGGTGCGGCCCTCATCGACAAGATCGAAAAGGTCGAGGACAGTTCAGAGACGTCCGAGGACAAGAAGGACGCGACCCCACCGATCTCCGCTGCCTGACTAGCCGGAAATCTCGAGCGCCAGCGCATGGATCTTGGCCATCAGATCGGGCCCCAGCGCGGCGTGCACCGCGCGGTGACGCGCCACGCGCGACTGGTCGGCGAAGGTATCGGCCTCGATCTTCACCCGGAAATGGCTTTCGCCCGATCCGTCGTCACCGGCGTGGCCCGCATGGCGGTGGCTTTCGTTGATGACCTCGAGCGTGCGGGGCTGGAACGCCGCCTCGAGCGCCGTTCGGATTTCATCTTCGCGCGCCATGATCCCTCCTACCGTCGTAAACACGACATCGTCAGACAAGTTTTCCAGCGGACCACCGCCTTTTTGCCGCTGGTCCCTTCTCATGAGACGAAAATCATCTAAACTCCCTTGTCCGAGTCGAAAAGAGTGGGTTCATGGATAAGAGCAGCGATCCTTTCGGTTTTGACATTTCGGTGTCGGCCTCGAAGAAAAAGAAGACGCGCGGCAAGCGTGGCATGTCTGGTGCGTTCGAAACCTCGACGCGCGTGTGCGAGCATCCGGGATGCGAGGAACAGGGTCAGTACCGTGCCCCGCGCAGCCCCGATCACCTCGACGAATACCTGTGGTTCTGCAAGGACCACGTGCGCGAGTACAATCTGAAATGGAATTTCTTCAACGGCGCGACCGAAGAGGAAATGGACGAACAGGCCAACAAGGACCGGGTGTGGGAGCGTGAGACGCAATCCTTCCGCTCGGCTGCCGAACAGCGCGCCTGGTCGCGCTTGGGCGTGGACGACCCGCATCAGGTGCTGGGGGCCAACGCGACCCAGAACCCCGGCAAGGCGGCGAGCGGCACGCGGCGTCTGCCACCCACGGAACGCCGTGCGATCGAGATTCTCGATGCCAAGGACAACTGGACCAAGGCCGAGGTGCGCAAAGCCTACAAGGCCCTCATCAAGGTGCTTCACCCCGACATGAACGGGGGCGACCGCAGCCAGGAAGAACAGTTGCAGGAAGTCGTCTGGGCCTGGGACCAGATCAAGGAAAGCCGCAACTTCAAATAAGGTCCGGCGCGGGGGCTGGCTACAACACCCCCTCCGTTTCGATATGCACGACCTCGCCGCAGTGCTTGCAATGCACCGCGTCGGGGTCATGCAGGAGCAGACCGCAGTTGGAACATTCGCACCGCACTTTGGCAGGCCGGAACAGGGCCGTGGCTAGGCGCAGGAACAGCGTGATCCCCACGATCATCACCAGCACGGCAAGCATCCGCCCGGCCGTGCCGTCGAGCGTGATGTCACCGAAGCCCGTCGTCGTCAGGGTCGTGACGGTGAAGTAGAGTGCGTCGGCGTAATTTCCGATCTGCGGGTTCTGGGGATATTGCGTGGCATAGATCAGGCCCGTCATCACGAACAGGAACACGATCAGGTTCACGGTCGCCAGAAGCACCTGTTCGTGTTCCTTGAAGAACGCGAAGTCCTGCCGCAGGCGGGCGGTGAGTTGGTAGGTGTGCAGAAGCCTGAGCGTGCGCAGGATGCGCAGGAATCCGAAGCCTTCTCCCGCGATGGGGGCGAGGAAGCTGACCATCGCCACGATATCGGTCCAGGTCGATATACGGCGGAAATGCTGCCACTTGTTTCGGGCCGCGATCACATGGGCCACGAAGTCGGCTAGGATGACGACGCCGATCGCCATGTCGATGGTCTCGATGATGCGGCCATGGTCGAAAAACGACGTCACGATCACGAACAGGATCGTCGCGATGTCGAACGCCAGCAGGCCATAGCGGAACCGGTGCGCGCGGTCGCTCGTGCCCTCGTAAAGTTCGCGAAGTCTGGCCTGCATTGACGCCCCTTTCCGCACCGATCAAATCAGCGCAGGCGGGCGGTGGCAAGGTCGGGGGTCGGGTGCGGCGGACCGGGGGACGGGACAGACATATCGGCCCGCCGCTGGGACCGCGCCAACTGGGTCGGCACGGCCCGTTTCAGGCCCGTCACGAGGACGGGGCGAATGTCAGGCTGACGCCATTCAGACAATGCCGCTTGCCGGTCGGTTCCGGCCCATCGTCGAAGATGTGCCCCAGATGCGACCCGCAGCGTGAACAGTGGCACTCGGTCCGAACCGCAAACAGCTTGCGGTCGTCCTTGGTGCCGATCGCGCCCGGCAGGTTGTCGTAAAAGCTCGGCCAGCCCGTGCCGCTCTCGAACTTCGTCTCGGACGAATAAAGCGGCTGGTCACAACCTTTGCAGTGGAAGATGCCCGCGCGGCTCTCGTCGTTCAGCGGCGAGGTGAAGGCGCGTTCCGTCCCTTCCTCGCGCATCACGCGAAACTCGGCGTCGGTGAGCATGGCGCGCCATTCGTCCTCGCTGCGCGTTACCTCGTAGGTCACGCCCGCCTTGCCGGCGAGTGCCGGGGCGGCCATCACGGCCAGTGCGGTTGACAGGAATGAGCGGCGTTTCATGGGTCCTCGCCAATGGTTGTGCGCGTCTTGGGCAGGCAGGGGGCGCAACTGCTGCCATGCGCCCCCTGCCCTCTGCTCGATGCCCCCGGATTACATCGCGGGCAGAAGAACTTCGTCGATCACATGGATGACGCCGTTCGACTGGTCGACATCGGCGATGGTGACGGTCGCCGTGCGGCCGCGCTCGTCTTCGAGCATGATCGTGTCGCCGTCATAGGTGGCTTGCAGGGTGCAGCCGCCGACGGTCGGAACCGGGTGGATGCCGCCATCGTCATCGACCATGCCCTTGATCGCATCGGCCATCGCATCGGCCGCGACCACGTGGCAGGTCAGCACCTTGGTCAGCATGTCCTTGTTCTCGGGCTTGAGAAGGTTCTCGACCGTGCCCGCCTGAAGGTTCTCGAAGGCGGCGTTGGTCGGCGCGAACACGGTGAACGGACCGGGGCCGGACAGCGTTTCGACAAGGCCGGCGGCCTGAACGGCAGCGACGAGCGTCGTGTGATCCGCCGAATTCACCGCGTTCTCGACGATGGTCTTGTCCGCGAACATCGGCGCGCCGCCCACCATCGGGTTCTCGGCGGCGAAGGCGCCACCGGCGGTCACGGCAAGTGCGGCCGTCGCGGTCAGGATCTTGGTACGAAGCATGTGTTTTCTCCCTATGTGTCAGTGTGTCCCGGTCCGTGTTGGCCGGGATTACTGAAAGCCACGGAACGGCGCGGGAGAGAGTTTCAGGGTCCAGAAATTTTTTTGTCGATTTTTTCCGAAACGCCCGGTTTTCCCCGGTGTTCAGGGCGTTCGTGGCGCGCCGCCCAAACGAAAAAGGGGGCCGGTGGCCCCCTGTTCCGTGTCGGTGCGGCGACGTCAGAGCGTTTCGACCGCGCCGGTCGCGATCACCGGACCCGTGGGCGCCCCCGTGGGCGAGCCCCCCGGCGGCTCGACCGAGATGGCCAGCACCGCACCATCGAGTTGCGCGGCGATGTCCTGAGACACTGGAAGGCGCGCGGGTGCGGCATCGGGCAGCACACCCATCGAGACGGGCGCATTGTCCCCCGCGATCAGCCACAGCTCGCGCACGGTGCCCGCATCGGGCGCGCCGCTTTCGGGCCGGACGAACAATTCGTTCGTCTCGCCGTCATAGCCGGCGGCGAAGATGAGCGTGCCGTCATCGCCCGCCAAATCGATGTGATAGACCGGGTTCGCAGGCGGCTGCACCCCGGTCACCACCGGGAAGAACACCAGCATGACCGCCAGCGCGGCGGCGAGAAGCCCGGGAATACCCGCGAGCATCCATCGCGGACCGAGCGCCCCGGCGAAAAGCCGTCTGTCGATCCCGCGCCAGACCTTCGCGGGCGGCGGCACCGCTTCGACCTCGTCGGCGAGGCCCGCGAAATCCTCCTGCCACGACAGGACGAGCGCGGCGAGCCGTGGCTCACGCGTGAGCCGCGCCTTGAAGGCGGCGGCCTCGTCCATCGACATCAACCCGAGCACGTATTCACCGGCTAGGGCGCGGTCGTCTTCTGGCAGTTCGGTCTCGGTCATCCTTCGAGACATTCCCTCAGTTTTATCAGGCTGCGGCGCAGCCACGTTCGCATCGTGTTCAACGGCACGTCGAAGTGCCGGGCGAGATCCGCGTAGGAGTCGCCGTCGAGATAGGCGCGGCGCACAGCGTTCGCGCGGTCCGGCTCGAGCGTGTCGAAACACGCCTCGACCCGTCGCGCTTCGGACGCGGCGACAGCCTGTGCCTCAGGCCCCGGCCCCTTGTCCGGCATGAAGGCGAGCGCATCGTCACCCTCGGTGCTCTTGCGCGCGCGCAGCCGGTCGATCGCGTGGTTCCGCGCGATCGTGATAAGCCAGGTCATGGGGCTTGCACCCCCTGTGGCGTAGCGTTTCGCGCCCTTCCAGACCTTGACGTAGATCTCTTGCAGCGCGTCTTCGGCTTCGCCCCTGTCCTTCAACACACGCAAGGTGACGCCGAAAAGTTTCGCCGAAGTATGGTCATAGAGATTTTGGAAAGCGGCCCGATCACCAAGGGCACAACGCGCGATCCATGTATCTATCTCGTCGCGTGTCGCCATGCTGCCCCTTCTACTCTGGAAACTACCTTACGCAAATTCCCCCTCCACGCAATCAAATGGGGCGTTCGGCCCCTTTTCCTCGCCCGTCATTCCTTTATGGTGCCGCTTCAGACGAAATGACCGGGCAAAGGACCTCCGATGGCTGACGGAACCACTGACATCAACGCGAAACCGACCGAAGATGTTTCGGTGCGCGAGGTGTTCGGCATCGACACCGACATGAAGGTCAGGGCCTTCGCCGACCGGTCCGACCGGGTGCCGGAGCTGGATTCGACCTACAAGTTCGATCCCGACACGACGCTCGCGATCCTCGCGGGCTTCTCGCACAACCGCCGTGTGATGATCCAAGGCTATCACGGCACGGGCAAATCGACGCATATCGAACAGGTCGCCGCGCGGCTGAACTGGCCGACGGTGCGCGTGAACCTCGACAGCCACATCAGCCGGATCGACCTGATCGGCAAGGATGCGATCAAGCTGAAGGACGGCAAGCAGGTCACCGAGTTCCACGAGGGCATCCTGCCCTGGGCGCTGCGCAACCCCGTCGCCATCGTGTTCGACGAATACGACGCGGGCCGCGCCGACGTGATGTTCGTGATCCAGCGCGTTCTGGAGCACGACGGCAAGCTGACGCTGCTCGACCAGAACGAGATCATCACGCCGAACAAGTTCTTCCGCCTGTTCGCCACGTCGAACACCGTAGGCTTGGGCGACACGACCGGGCTTTATCACGGGGTCCAGCAGATCAACCAGGCGCAGATGGACCGCTGGTCGCTGGTCGCGACCCTGAACTACCTGCGCCACGACGCCGAGGCGGCCATCGTTCTGGCCAAGGCCCCGCATTACAACACCGAAAAGGGCCGCAAGCAGGTGGGCCAGATGGTAACCGTCGCGGACCTGACGCGCACGGCGTTCATGAATGGCGATCTCTCCACGGTGATGAGCCCCCGGACCGTCATCAACTGGGCGCAGAACGCCGAGATTTTCCGCGATGTGGGCTATGCCTTCCGCCTGACGTTCCTCAACAAATGCGACGAGCTTGAGCGGCAGACGGTGGCCGAGTTCTACCAGCGGTGTTTTGACGAGGAATTGCCGGAAAGCGCCGCCAACGTGGCGATCGTCTGACCGGGCGGCCCATATTGGGGCCTGCCAGTTCCGGGTGAGTTGAGGATGGAAGAGTGACCGACGGAGTGCCTGAAACGACCCAAGCGGTCGCCACGCCCGCCTCGCCGAAGCCGGACGACACACCCGACACCAAAAAGCTGCCGATCCGGTTGGTCATGACCAAGGGCGGCATGTTCCGGGCGGTCTCGACCGCCGGGCACCTGCTGCACCTCGCCGAACAGGATGGCCACGATGTGGTCGTGCGCTGGCCCGAGAGCGTCTACAAAGACCCCGAGATGCGGGGCGACCCGTGGGAGTATTTCTTCGAGCCGCCGATGACCGACTATGCGGGGCCGATCGGGAAGCTCACCGGCATCAATTCGCTGTATCCGGGCACCGTCACCTCGACCGAGCACATCTTTTCGCCGCGCATCTTTCGCGGAATCGCCGAGTCGCAGGATCTGCCCAAGGACCGGCATCTGGGTCACAGCATCCTGACCAAGTTCATCCGTCCGAAAGCCTATGTCCGCGCCATGGCCGACGATTTCCAGACGGCATTCCTGAACCGGCCCTTCGTGGGCCTGCACCTGCGCGGGCCGGGGCGTCTGCACGGTGGCGCCGATGTGATGCGCGACCTGCTCCAACCCGGTGAGCCGATCCCTTACAAGTTCTACTTCAAGGCCGTGCGCCGGGCGCTTCGGCAGAACCGGCGCGCGCTGGTCTTTGCCTGCTCCGACTCGCAGGACGTGATCGACCGCGTGCGGCAGGAATTCGGCAAGCGCGTCGTGACCTATCCCTCGACACGGTCGCGTTTCGGGGAGATGCACGAAAGCCATCCCGAGAACGAAGGCGCGGTTTACTCGCCGTTCAAACTGGGCCTCGACGTGCTGGTCGAAGCCATGCTGCTCGCCCGCGCGCGCCACTTCGTGCACGGCAATTCCAACGTGTCGAACTACGTTCTCTGTGCCGCACCGGACATGCCGAGCACCTTTGTCTATGAGCCGATCATGGGCAAATACAAGGAACGGATGCGCGCCGAGCTGGCCCAGCAAAAGCAGGCCGCAAAGGGCTGACCCGCCTGCCCTTTCGCGCGCGGACGGCGGCAGGGAGTGATCGGCTTGGCATAGATCACGCGGCTGTCCCGCCGCCCCGCCGGTTTCTGCGTGTCCTGTGCGCAACAGGACTTTGACCATTCGATCAAAAGAAATCTACCGAAACCAAATCCTTATGAGTCGCGTTGCGTTCGTAACGTCAGGCGCGCGCGGCAAATTTATCATTCTTTCAGAAATGCGTGCTTGATTGGCACATATTTTCTGGAAAGCTCAAAACATGAGCAGAATGAAAACAATCTTGCAGGCCGGTCTTGCGACCCTGCTGCTCCCTTCGGCCCTGACCGCCGGCACCAGCGATCTGGTTCGGCAGTTCGCCTCCTGCACCGGGCGGTTCTCTGCACAGATGGAGTTTCAATGGCTCCTCGGCGATCCCGCAGCGGACCGGACGCAGGCGGAACGCGCCGCCATGATCTCGCTTCTCGAAGCGGTGGTGCCACCGGAAGACCGTCGTTTGGCGCTTGCCACGCGGATCGAGGCGAAACATGCCCAGAACGTCCTTCTGACCCGAGCGCATTTCAACGCCGACAGCGCGGATGCGGCTTGGGCGACGGAGCGGGCGGCGGTCGAGATCGGGAGTTGTCGGGCGCTGATCCTGTCCTAGGGCCCTGCGCCGGATGCGAAAGACCCGCCACGACGGGCGGGTCTTAGGTCGTTCTCGTCAGGATGCCTGACCTCAGGCCGCTTTCGCCTGATCTTCGGCGCGGGCTGCCATGGTGGCATTCGCCCACCACACCAGATCGTCGAGCATCGCGGTCGCGGAGGGCGCGAGCACCTCGTCCACCTCGGACATCGGACCGTCTTGACCCATCGGGTGAACCTTCATCAGCTCACCACCGCCAAGGTGCACGGCGTGCCGGATCGGCGCCATCTGAAGCTCGACACCGATGCCGCGCAGATGCTCGACCGCGCGCGCCGCGCCGACGCCACCATAGCCCATCGCGGCCATCGGCTTGTGCACCCATTCGACGTAGGCCTGATCGAGTGCGTTCTTCAGCGCGCCGGTGATCGAGTGGTTGTATTCGGCGACGAGGAAGATGTAGCCGTCGAATTCAGCGATTTTCTTCTGCCATTTCAGGACGTTCGGGTCTTGCGACGGCGCCCACATGTTCGACGCGACCTCGTTGAAGAGCGGCAGATCATAGTCACGCAGGTCAACGAGTTCGACGTCGATATCGGTGCGGGCCTGAGCCTTTTCCAGAAGCCAAGCGGCGGGTTTGTCGGCGAAACGCGTCTCGCGCGTCGAACCGATGATGAGGGCGATACGGGGTTTGGTCATGATCTCTCTCCAGAGGATGATGTCTGTTCTGACCTCAATCTGATCGCACAGTGACCCCCTTTCAATCGGTGGATTGGTGCGCAAATGCGCAGACTCTGTGCGACGTCAGGCAATCGCATCGCACGGCGCGTCACGGCTTGCCCCCGCCCTGACCCGGTGATTTAACTCTGCCATGGCCAAGAGTTCCGACAACCCCGCCGACCCGTTCAAAAAGGCCCTCGCCGAGGCGACCAAGGTGATGGCGGACGACCATGATCTTCAGGTGACCTATTCGGTCGACCCGTCGGGCACGTCGGGCGATACGATGCGCCTGCCGCAGGTCACCCGCCGCATGTCGCGCGACGAGGTTCTGCTGGCGCGGGGCACCGCCGATGCGCTCGCCATGCGTCACAAGTTCCACGACACCGCGACTCACGCCCGATATGCGCCATCGGGCGACATGGCCCGCGCGATCTACGAGGCGATGGAAACCGCCCGATGCGAGGCGATGGGCGCGCGCGTCATGCCCGGCACTGCGTCGAATATCGACCACAAGATCGCAGATGACGCGATGAAACGCGGCTACGTGGGGATCACGCAGCAGACCGACGCGCCGCTGGCCGAAGCCGCCGGGTATTTCGTGCGCAACGCCGCCACGGGCCGCGATCTGCCGCTGGGCGCGTCCAACGTGCTCGACCTCTGGCGCGACTTCATCGAAGGTCAGGCCGGCGACACGTTCGAAGACCTTCAGGACAAGCTGAACGATCAGTCGACATTCGCCAAATTCACGCGACAGGTGATCGACGATCTGGGCTACGGCGATCAGTTGGGCGATGACCCCGACGACAACATGGACGACGACTCGGACGATCAGGCCGAGGAGGACGAAGACCAGCAGGATCAGGAAGAAGGGCAGGACGAAAGCACGGAAGAGGACGAGTCCGGTGCGACGCCCGAACAGGAGCAGGAACAGCAGCAGGACGAAAGTCAGGCTCAGGTCTCGATGGACGAGCTGTCGGACGAGGAAATGGGCGACGAGGCCGAACTGCCCGATGCCGACGCCCCGCACGAACCGCCGCCCCCGCCCCCGGCCTCCGAAGCCGACCCGAACTACAAGGTGTTCTTCTCGGACCATGACGAGGAAATCTCGGCCGAGGATCTGGCCGAACCTGCCGAACTGGAACGCCTGCGCGCCTATCTCGACCAGCAACTCGAACCGCTGAAAGGCGCGGTCGGACGGCTGGCCAACAAGCTGCAACGCAGGCTTCAGGCCCAGCAGAACCGGTCGTGGGAATTCGACAAGGAAGAGGGCGTGCTGGACGCCGGGCGCCTTGCCCGCGTCGTCGCGAACCCCACGACGCCGCTGTCGTTCAAGATCGAAAAGGACATGGAGTTCCGCGACACGGTCGTGACGCTGCTTCTGGACAACTCCGGCTCGATGCGCGGTCGCCCGATCTCCATCGCCGCGATCTGTGCCGACGTGCTCGCCCGCACGCTGGAACGCTGTGACGTGAAGGTCGAGATTCTCGGCTTCACCACCCGCGCGTGGAAGGGCGGCCAGAGCCGGGAAAAATGGCTGGCCGACGGGCGCCCGCAGGCCCCCGGACGTCTCAACGACCTGCGCCACATCATCTACAAATCCGCCGACGCGCCGATGCGGCGCACCCGCACGAACCTTGGCCTCATGATGAAAGAGGGCCTGCTGAAAGAGAACATCGACGGAGAGGCGCTGGAATGGGCGCACAAGCGGCTGGTGGGGCGCCCCGAGGCGCGCAAGATCCTCATGGTGATCTCGGACGGTGCGCCCGTGGACGACTCGACGCTTTCGGTGAACCCCGCCAATTACCTTGAAAAGCACCTGCGCGACGTGATCGCGATGGTTGAGAAGAAGAAATTCGTCGAACTGCTCGCCATCGGGATCGGCCATGACGTGACGCGTTATTACGACCGGGCGGTGACCATCACCGATGTCGAACAACTCGCCGGGGCGATGACCGAACAGCTCGCCGCGCTCTTCGACAGCGACCCCCGCGCCCGTGCGCGGATCATGGGCATTCGGAAAGCCTCCTGATGTTTCAGACCTTCGAGACCTCGTCAGACCCGACCAAGGGCGCGGCCCGGCTGGAGCGGCTGCGCGCCGAGATGGCCGCCGACGGGCTGGACGGGTTCTTCGTCCCGCGCGCCGACGCCTATCAGGGCGAATACGTGGCCGATTGCGACGCGCGGCTCGCGTGGCTGACCGGGTTCACCGGCTCGGCCGGGTTCTGCATCGCGCTTGGCGATCAGGCGGGCGTCTTCGTCGACGGGCGATACCGCAATCAGGTGCGCGGACAGGTCGATCTTGCCGCCTACACCCCCGTCGACTGGCCCGAAGTGAAGCCGGGCGTCTGGCTTGCCGAGCGGCTGGACAAAGGGGCCAGGGTCGGGTTCGACCCGTGGCTGCACACGGCGGGCGAAATCGAGGCCATCGAAAAGGCGCTGCGCGGCAAAGGCATCGAACTGGTCCAGACCGACAACCTCGTCGACCGGATATGGGAGGATCGTCCGGCCCCGCCCGCCGAACCGATCTTCGATCAACCGATCGAGTTCGCGGGCAAGACCACCGTCGAAAAAATCGCCGCCGTGGTCGAGACGCTGAAATCCGAGAGCCAGCAGGCCGCGGTTCTGAGCGCACCGGATTCGATCTGCTGGCTTCTGAACATCCGCGGCGCTGACATTCCGCGCGTGCCCGTGATGCAGGCTTTCGCCATCGTCACCGACGAGGGGCGCTGCCTTGTCTTCACCGAACCCACCCGCCCGCTGGACGGGATCGCGCCCTTCGGCGACGAAGTGGCGTTCACGGATATCGCGGAATTCGCCGAGGCGCTTTGCGACCTCATCGGACCGGTGCGGGTCGACAAGGCGACCGCGCCCATCGCCGTGTCGCGCATTCTCGACGCCGAAGGCATCGCGGTGGATTGGGGTCAGGACCCCTGCGCCCTTCCCAAGGCCCGCAAGAACCCGGCCGAGCTCGAGGGCGCCCGCGCGGCCCATCTGCGCGATGCCGCCGCTTTGGTCGAGTTCCTGACGTGGTATGACGCCACCGCGCCGCTTGGTGGGCTGACCGAAATCGACCTCGTGACCGAACTGGAAACCCAGCGCCGGGCGTCCAACGAATTGCGCGACATCTCGTTCGATACGATCTGCGGGTCCGGGCCGAACGGCGCGGTCATGCATTACCGCGTGACGCGGGAGTCGAACCGGACGCTGGAAACCGGCGACCTCGTCGTGCTCGACAGCGGCGCGCAATATGTGGACGGCACGACCGACATCACCCGCACCCTGCCCGTGGGCGACGTGGGGGACGACGAGCGCGCGGCTTTCACCCGTGTTCTCAAGGGCATGATCGCGATTTCCCGTGCGCGATTCCCGCGCGGCGTGGCGGGCGCACATCTGGATGCGCTGGCGCGCTATTCGCTTTGGCTCGCGCATCAGGATTTCAACCACGGCACCGGGCATGGCGTCGGGTCTTATCTCTCGGTCCACGAAGGCCCGCAGCGGCTGTCGCGCGTCTCGGACGTGCCGTTCGAGCCGGGGATGATCCTGTCGAACGAGCCGGGCTATTATCGCGACGGGGCCTTCGGCATCCGCATCGAAAACCTGATCGCGGTCACCGAAGCCCAGCCGCTGCCCGGCGGCGACGACCGCGATTTCCTCGCCTTCGAAACGTTGACCTTTGTGCCCATCGACCGCCGCCTGATCCTGACAGACATGCTGGACGCGGGCGAACGCGCCTGGCTCGACGCCTATCACAAGACCTGCCTCGAAAAACTCTCGGGCCGCGTTTCGGCCCCCGCGCACCTTTGGCTGACCAAGGCCTGTGCGCCACTTTGACACAGAACATTCATGCAAAACCTGCTAGGCTCCGCCCGGCAGGGACAGGGAGACGCGCATGGCCGACCACATCAAGATCCGCAAAGCCACCGGGAAGTGGGTTGTGCGTGCCGGCGGCGCCGTGCTGGGCGAAACCCAGAACGCGCTCGAACTGATCGAGGGCGACTATGCCCCGGTGATCTACTTCCCGCGCGAAGACATCGCCATGTCCTTCCTCGACGCGTCGGACACCAAGACGCATTGCCCGTGGAAGGGCGACGCGTCCTATTATTCGATCCCGACGAAATCGACCGTCATTAAGGACGCGGCATGGTCCTACGAGGACCCGAAGGACGACATGGCCCAGATCAAGGGCTACCTCGCCTTCTACACCGACCGGGTCACCGTCGAGGAACTCTGAGCTTTATGCGGTGAGGGCCTGAGCCCCCCGCGCCGGACGGATACGCGCGCCCGAACGCCTGCTCGAGTGGGCGACCCGAGGGCCGCGCTCACGAATGTTCTTCGATCGCCGCGTCCGACAGCTTCTTGTTGAACGCCTTCAGCGCGTCCACATGATGCAGTGCACCCCAGAGTTCCGGCCCCTCGCCTTCGCCCGTGATGGTCACGACGGGGATGAAGGGCGTGCCGGTCTTCTCGAAAATCGGCATCGCCGCGTCGAGCGTCGCGTTACCGTCGATATAAACCCCGTCCTCGATCAGCTCCCAACAGGCATCCTCGCCCGCCGCGCGTGGATCTTCCTTCTTGCGCATCACGCTCGCCACCCGAAGCGTCGCCAAGAGCCACGCCTCCGGCCCGGCGGCGAGTTTCACGCCCCGTCGTGCCAGTTGCGTGAGGAAGAACGACATATCGACGAGCCGGGTCGAAATCGCGGTCGAGATCGACACCGCGACCATGACGGCCAGCCCGGTCTGCCAGTCGCCCGTCAATTCGAACACGATGAGCGTGGTCGAGATCGGAGCGCCCAGAACCGCCGCCGCGACCGCCCCCATCCCGGCGAGCGCGTAAAGCGTTTCGCTTCCCGACACTTCGGGGAACACGGCCGTCGCGATCAATCCATAGGCAAGGCCGGTCAGCGCCCCCACCATCAGCGCCGGAGAGAACACCCCGCCGCCCATGCGCCCCGCCATCGTGATCGACACAGCCACCACCTTGAGCACGGTAAAGACCACGGCTTCGTGCAGGACCAGTTCCCCCGTCAGGGCGCGCGACGTCGTCTCGTACCCCACACCGATGATGTGCGGGAACGCGATGGCGATCCCCCCCAGCATCAACCCCGCGATGGCCGGGCGCAGAACACGCGGCAGGTTGATGCGTTTCTGAAGCCAATTGCCGAAGTCGTCGGACAGGAAAATCGCGCGCATCAGGGCGACCGCGACCACACCGGCCACCACGCCCAGCAGCAGGAACGCGGGCAATTCGACGTAGAACGCCAGCCCGCCCTTTTGCGGCAGGACGAACTCGGTCACGCCGCCGAATTCGAGCCGGTTGATGACCGTCCCCGCCACCGACGCGATGGCGATGGGCGCGAAGGCATGGACGGCGAAGTGGCGCAGCACGACCTCCAGCGCGAAGAGCGCCCCCGCGATGGGCGCGTTGAAGCTGGCCGAAACCGCCGCGGCGACCGCACATCCGAGGATCTCGCGGGCCGTGACCCCGCTCGCCTCGATCCGGACCGAAACCCAGGTGGCCATGACGGCGGCAAGGTGAACGACAGGCCCTTCGCGCCCGGACGACCCGCCCGCCGAGAGCGTGATGAACGAGGCGAGGGCCGAGCCGAGGCCCGCGCGTTTCTCGACCCGCCCTTCCCACATGGCCGCACCCTCGATCACGTCCGCGACCGAGCGCACGCGCCCGTCGTTGGTCGTCCAGTTCAGGATGAAGCCAACGATCAAGCCCCCGGCGGCGGGCAGGACGAGGATCAGAAACCACGGCAGGGTTTCCGCGAAACTGTGCAGATGCGCCACGTCATCGGTGCCGTAAAGGAATGCCTGCAGTCGTTCGATGCCGAGACGGAAGAACAGGGCGGCGAACCCGGCCGCGATCCCGATGATGAGCGCGATGACCCAGAACTGCGCCTGCCCCGGCCCCTTTTCGCGGATCAGTGCGAGTGAGCGGGCGCGGTAATCATTGGCGGCGGAGAATTGCCGCTTTACCGCTTTTCTCAACGACACTGTGTTTCCATCCTCGCCCCCGCCTTTTTTTCATTTGGGCGTTTCTATAACTTGGGCCGGACTTCAATGGGGGTAAGGGCATGGCCTTCGATGCCGCATTTTCCGAGCTTGCGACCGTTCTAGGGGATCGCTTGAGCCGGTCCAAGTCCGATCTGGACGCTCATGGCGGCTCCGAGACGCATTTCGCGCTCGCCCCGCCCGATGCCGTCGCCTATCCGCAATCCACCGAGGACGTGTCGCGCATCCTGTCGATCTGCCATGCTTATGGCGTGCCGGTGATCGCCTATGGCGCCGGCACCTCTCTCGAAGGGCATACGAGCGCGATCCGGGGCGGCGTGACGTTGGATTTTTCACGGATGGCGGACATCCTGACGATCAATCAGGGCGACATGGACGTAGTCGTGCAACCGGGCCTGACCCGTGAGGATCTGAACCGCGAGTTGCGCGCCACGGGCCTGTTCTTCTCGGTCGATCCCGGCGCCAATGCGAGCGTCGGGGGCATGGCCGCCACGCGGGCCTCCGGCACCACCACCGTGCGCTACGGAACCATGCGCGACAACGTGCTCGCGCTCGAGGTCGTGCTGGCGGACGGACGCGTGATCCGAACCGGCACGCGGGCGCGCAAATCATCGTCCGGCTATGACCTGACGGGCCTGTTTCTGGGCTCCGAAGGGACGCTGGGGATCATCACCGAGCTCACCCTGCGTCTGAACGGGCAACCGGAGGCGATTTCGGCGGGCATCTGCGCTTTCGACCGGATGAGCGATGCGGTCGAGGCGGTCGTGGCGGTGATCCAGATGGGTCTGCCGATGGCCCGGATCGAGTTTCTGGATGCCGATGCCGTGCGTGCCGTGAACGCCTATTCCGGCAGCGAGGTGCGCGAGACGCCGCATCTGTTCGTCGAATTCCACGGCTCGCAGGCAAGTGTCGCCGAGGACGCCGAACGGTTCGGCGAAATCGTCGCGGATTTCGGGGCCTCGGGGGTCGAGGTCGCGACCAAGCCCGAGGATCGCTCGGCGCTCTGGACGATGCGTCACCATGCCTATTGGGCCTGTCTGGGCCTGAAACCCGGGGCGACCGCCGTCGTCACCGATGTCTGCGTGCCGATCTCGCATCTTGCGCAGGCGGTCGAGGAAACGCAGGCCGATATCGCCGCTTCGATCATCGACGGGCCGATCCTGGGCCATGTCGGGGACGGGAACTTCCATGCCATCCTGCTCGTTGACCCGGCCCAACCCGCCGAACTGGAAGCGGCCAAGACGCTGGCCGCCCGGATGAACGAACGGGCGCTACGCCTTGGCGGGACCGTGACCGGCGAGCACGGGATCGGGATGGGCAAGCTTGCGTATATGGAGGCGCAGCACGGCGACGCATGGGACGTGATGACAGACATCAAGACCGCGCTGGACCCGAAGGGCATCCTGAACCCGGGCAAGGTGGTTCGCGGCTGACGACCGACCGCATCAAGTGGATTTGGGACGGCACGCTCGACTGGGCGCATCGCCGTTTGCCGCCCGGCGTGCGCCTGTTGTTCGGCGTGCTTCTGATGATCGGCGGCGTCTTCGGCTTTCTACCCGTTCTGGGGTTCTGGATGATCCCCTTGGGCGCGGCCGTGGCGTGGTTCGACGTCAAACCGATCTGGCACTGGGTCACTCGGCGCAATCGCTAGTGAAAGGAAGATTGCAATTTTCGAACATCCACAGCCGGAAAAGTTCGAAATGTGAAAGCTTCAGATCAGTAATCGAACATTTCAGCCCAAAAGGCTCTTGGCAGCGGCGCGCGCCTCTTCGGTGATGACATCGCCCGAGATCATGCGCGCGATTTCATCCACACGATCGCCTGCATCCAGCGGCGTGACCCGCGAGAGCGTCACATCGTCCTCGACGGCCTTCGCCACCCGCCAGTGATGGGCACCAAGGGCCGCGACCTGCGGGGAATGGGTCACGACAAGCACCTGACCGCCCTCGTCGGCAAGGCGTTTCAACCGCCGTCCGACCGCATCGGCCGTGGCCCCGCCGACGCCCCTGTCGATCTCATCGAAGATCATGGTCAGCCCCTCGGCCTCTTTCGTGAGGCACACCTTCAGCGCCAGCAGAAAGCGGCTCAATTCGCCACCGGATGCGATCTTGTTCAGCGGGCCGGACGGCGCGCCGGGGTTGGTCGCGACCGTGAAGGTCACGGCATCGCGCCCCTCAGGGCCGGGGTCCGTCTCCGACATCTCGGTCGTGAACACCGCGCGTTCCATCTTGAGCGGCGCGAGTTCAGCCGACATGGCGGCATCCAGACGTGTCGCGGCCTCGGCCCGTGCGTCGCTGAGCGCCCCTGCGGCCGTGTCATAGGCCGCGCGGGCGACGGACAGCGCCTTGCGCAGGTCGGCTATGTCGCCCTCGCCCTTGTCCAGCGCGGCCAGCTTGTCGCGGATCTCGCCCGCGAAGGCCCCAAGATCGTCCGGCGCGACCGCGTGTTTGCGCGCGAGCGCCCGGATCGCGAACAGCCGTTCTTCGACCCGCTCCAATTCACCGGGATCGAAGGCGAGCGCGTCGAGCGCCTGTTCCACCCCCTGCGTCGCCTCGCCCAGTTCCACGAGCGCGCGGTTCAGCGCCTCGATCGCGGGATCGAGCGCCTCGCCCGCCTTGTCGGCCACCCCTTCGAGCCAGCGCAGCGCGTCGCCCATGCGGCCCTCGGCCCCCTCGCCCGGCCCGAGCGCCTCGGCGGCGCGTGTCACGTCCTCGCCGATCCGCTGGCCTGCCTGCATCATGCGGCGACGCGCGTCGAGGTCCGCATCCTCGCCGGGTTGCGGGTCAAGCGCCTCGAGCTCGCCCGCCGCGTGGCGCAGAAAGTCCTCTTCCTCCCGCGCTGCCGCCAACCGGGCCTCGGACGCCGACAAAGCCTTGCCCGCGTCCGACAACGCCCGCCACGCGGCCCGGACCTCGGCCACCTGCGCGTCGAGCCCGCCGAACTGGTCGAGCAGAAGCCGGTGGGTGCGCGGGTTGAGCAGGCCCTTGTCGTCCTGCTGACCGTGAAGTTCCACCAACGTATCGGACAGCGCCCGCAGAACGTCGCCAGAGGCGCGGCGGTCGTTGATCCACGCGCTTTTCGTGCCGCCCGTGCGGTTCACCCGCCGCAGGATCAACTCGTCAGAGCGCGGAATCCCCGCCTCGTCCAGCACCGCGTGGGCCGCGTGATCGTCGGGCAGGGCGAACACCGCCGTCACCTCGCCCTCGTCCGCGCCCTGCCGCACCAGATCGGCACGCCCGCGCCAGCCGAGCACGAAGCCGAGACTGTCGAGAAGGATGGATTTGCCCGCGCCGGTTTCGCCGGTCAACACGTTCAGCCCCGGCCGGAACTCAAGCTCCAGCCGGTCGATGATAAGCATGTCCCGGATGTCGAGGCTGACGAGCATAGGCGGTTGGGGCTAGAGCCACTCACCCCTGACCATCTGGCGGTAGATCGCGGAGAGCCAGTTGTTGCCCTTGGACTGCGGTTTCAGCCCGTTCTTGGTCAGCAGGTTGTAGCTGTCCTGATACCATTCGGTCGACTGGTAGTTGTAGCCGAGGATCGCGCCCGCCGTTTCCGCCTCGTCCGACAGGCCGAGCGAAACGTAGCTTTCCACCAGTCGGTGCAGCGCCTCAGGCGTCTGGGTCGTGGTCTGGAACTGCTCCACCACCACGCGGAACCGGTTCACGGCAGCGGCGTAATGCTTGCGCTTGAGGTAGTAGCGGCCGATTTCCATCTCTTTCGCGGCGAGGTGGTCATAGGCAAGGTCGAACTTGAGGATCGCAGAGCGCGCGTATTCCGTGTCCGGATACAGCTCGATCACGTCGCGCAGGGCTTGCAGCGCCTGATAGGTCAGGCCCTGATCGCGACCCACGTCTTCGATCTGGTCGTAGTAGCTGAGGGCGAGAAGATAGGTCGCATACCCTGCGTCCTCATCCCCCGGATAGAAGTCGACGAACCGCTGCGCGGCGGCGCGGGCCAGTTCGTATTCGCCATCCTTATGGTGCGCGAAGGCCTGCATGATGAGGGCGCGCTTGGCGAGCTGGGTGTAAGGGTAAACCCGCTCGACTTCGCCGAACCACTTGGCGGCTTCGTCGTAATCGTTGTTTTCGAGATCGTATTCGGCGCGGGCATAGATCTGCTCGGCCGTGTAATCCTCGATCGGTTTCGTTTCGCGGTCGTCCCCGAAGAGGTTGCTGAACGCCGTGCCCAGGCCCGTGCCCGAACAACCGGCCAGCGTGACAACCAGCGCCAGTGTGGTCGCGCCCTTGATGAGCCGTGCCACCGTCCTGCCCTGTCGCTGTTCGTGCATATCCCCCGCCTACCCCATCGCAACTGATTCACCGGATTGCAGATCCCGGTCTCGCGTTGGGACTTTTCCTAGCACATAAATTTTCCGGGCAAAATGGTTTGGCGGCGAAAAACACCCGATGTGGTCAAAGTTATCCACAGGGTCTCCAGATATTGTATCCGGGTTCAGGTGTTGCGTGAAGCTGCGCCCTCAACCTTAAGCCATGAAAAGAAAAAGGCCGACCCGAAGGCCGGCCCCTTTGCGAGGTATCCTGATGCTCAGTTGGCCTGACGGCGCAGGAAGGCGGGGATTTCCACCCGTTCCTGATCCGGGTCGGCCTGCTGCTCGGGCTCACGCGCCGGGCGGGCCTGCGGCTCATGGCGCGGTTCCTGTTGCGAGGCTTGCTCGGCGCCCCCGGTCATCCGGTTGATGAGCGAGTTGATCCCGAAGCGCGGGCGATCGCCCCCACCACCCTGCGGCGGCTGCGGTGCGGCCCGGCCTTCGCCGCTGCGCGAGCGGGTCACGGCCGCTTCGAGCCGTGCGAGCGTATCGGCCGAAGGCTGGCCCGGCTGCGGCGACTTGGGGGCCACGAACTGCGACACGCCTTCCTGCGGACGGGCCTGCGGGCGCGGCTGCGGCGCGGGCTGCGGAGCCGGTTCGGCGCGCTGCGAGGATTGGAACACGGGGGCCGGCACATCGTCGCCAGCCTCTTCGGCCGGGAAGATGTTCTCGACCTGCTCTTCCGCGGCTGCGGCGGTCGGGTCGATCTCTTCATCGAAGAACGACGCCTGCGGTTCGTTGCCGTCGGTCGAATATTCGCTGGAGTAGTCCTGCTCATACCCCTGATCGGCGGCGGTTTCCGGCTGGCCGTGCTGGAAGCTGGGCGCGTCGTGCCCGAAGGAATGCTCGACCTCGGCCGGGGAATGCAGCGGCTCGGCCAGCGAGCGGCGCGGCAGCGGAATGTCGGCGTGGGATTCGGTGGCGTCGATGCCGGTGGCGACCACGGAAACGCGCATCTGGCCTTCCATGTCCGTGTCCAGCGTGGAGCCGACGATGATGTTGGCGTCCGGGTCCACCTCTTCGCGAATGCGGTTCGCCGCTTCGTCGAGTTCGAAGAGCGTCAGATCGTAGCCGCCGGTGATGTTGATGAGAACGCCCCGGGCACCCTTGAGGCTGATCTCGTCGAGCAGCGGGTTCGCTATAGCCTTTTCGGCGGCCTGAATGGCGCGATCGTCGCCCTCGGCTTCGCCGGTGCCCATCATGGCCTTGCCCATCTCGTCCATCACCGCGCGCACGTCGGCGAAGTCGAGGTTGATGAGACCCGGACGCACCATGAGGTCGGTCACGCCCTTGACGCCTTGATAAAGCACGTCGTCGGCCATCGAGAAGGCTTCGGTGAACGTGGTCTTTTCGTTGGCGAGGCGGAACAGGTTCTGGTTCGGGATGATGATGAGCGTGTCGACCATCTTTTGCAGCGCATCCACGCCGTCCTCGGCCTGGCGCATCCGCTTGGCGCCTTCGAACTGGAACGGTTTGGTCACGACGCCGACGGTCAGAACGCCAAGCTCACGCGCGGCCTGCGCGATGATCGGGGCCGCCCCGGTGCCGGTGCCGCCGCCCATCCCGGCGGTGATGAAGCACATATGCGCGCCTGCGAGGTGATCGACGATCTGTTCGATCGACTCTTCCGCCGCCGCTGCGCCGACCGTGGCCCGCGCGCCTGCGCCAAGACCCTCGGTGACCTTCACACCCATCTGGATGCGGGCCTGCGATTTCGACTGTGCCAGCGCCTGCGCGTCGGTATTCGCCACGACGAATTCGACCCCTTCCAGCGCCTTGTCGATCATGTTGTTGACCGCATTGCCGCCAGCGCCACCGACGCCAAATACGGTGATGCGGGGCTTGAGGTCGTCCTGACCCGGCATGGTGAGGTTCAATGTCATGATCTTTCCGCCTGTCCTTTTCGACTTGTCGTCCTGAGACCTGTCTTATCCGTTGGCCTGTCCAGTTCAGTCCCGGTTTTGGCCGGGCTCTTTCCGATCTGTGCCGGTTATCTGCCTATTTCCCATCAGCTTAACCGTATCCATGACACAGGTCACGCAAAAAACACAAAAAAGCCCCTAAATCCGGTGGATTACCGGGCTTTAGCGGCGAGATTTCGCGTCTCGGGGCATATCTGGTGTCTTGTCGACGGACTCACCCCCGGTCCACGCCCCACCGCTCGTGCGACTGCACCATTGGTGGGCGCGGCAATCAAGGGGATTCCGTGGAAGGCGGCGGTAACTCGCCTGACCCTCAGGGGCTTGCGTGGGGGTCCGGCCTCCTCACCAGTTGTCCTTGAACCATTTGACCGCCCAGCGGAGCGAGCGGGCCGGATAGCTTTCGGCGGGAATGTCGAAATCCCACCATTCGTCCTGCGGCGAGGCCGCGAACAGGCACAGGCCCACGGCGCTGGCGAAGGCCGCGCCGGTCGCGGCCTGCGGCAACCCCTGCACCCTGAGCGGGCGCCCGATGCGCACCTGCTGGCCCAGGATACGCGGTGCGAGGGTGTCGAGGCCGGGGATCTGGCTCGCCCCGCCCGTCAGCACGATCTGCTGGCTGGGCAGATGATCGAACCCGGCGGCATCCAGACGCGCACGCACCTCTTCGAGAATTTCCTCGACCCGCGGTTTCATGATGCCGATGAGTTCGGACCGGCTCACGGTGCGCCGGTCATGTTCCCAATCGCCGGTGTCGCCGCCGATCTCGATCATCTCGCGGTCGTCCATGCCGGTCGCGAAGACGCCGCCGTAAAAGGTCTTGATCCGCTCGGCGGTGGCCATCGGGATCTGAAGCCCCTTGGAGATGTCCGAGGTCACGTGATCGCCGCCCAGCCGCACGCTGTCGGCGTAGATCATGTGTTTCTTCATGAAGATCGACACCCCGGTCGACCCGCCGCCCATATCGATGCAGGCCGCCCCAAGCTCCTGCTCGTCCTCGACCAGCGAAGCGAGGCCGGCGGTGTAGCTGGACGAGGCCAGCCCGGCGAGCTCCAGATCGCAGCGTTTGATGCAATAGGCCACGTTGCGCACGGTGGCCGCATCGATGGTCAGCAGGTGCATGTCGACGGCGAGCGTCTTGCCGACCTGTTCGCGCGGGTCGGAGAGGCCCGAGCGGTGGTCGAGCGCGAAGTTCACCGGCTGGGCATGGATCACTTCCCGCCCCTCGCCGAAATCCGGCACATCGCAGGAGGCCATGACGCGGGCGATATCGTCCTCGGTGACGGCGGTGCCCGCCACGTCCACCTCGCCCGCCACGCCGTAGCTGCGGGGATTGGCGCCCGAGAAGGTGACGATCACGTGGTCGACCCGCATGTTGGCCATCTTCTGCGCGGCCTGAATGGCGGTGCGGATCGCGCGTTCGGTTTCCTGCATCGCGTCGATCTCGCCGAAGCGGACCCCGCGCGAGCGGGTCGTGGCGGCGCCGATCACGCGGAAGCCCGACTGTCCGGCCAGCGATCCGACCCCGTCGTTCGCCGCGACCCTGTCGTTGCCGTCGAACCTGAGCACAAGACACCCGATCTTTGACGTCCCGATGTCGAGGATCGCGATCACGCCGCGCTGCATCGCGGTCTTTCGCATGGCGCGCATGGCACGCTGCTGTTCGTAGAGCTCCGTCATTTATCGTTCTCCGTTGTCGAGGCTCCGGATGCGCCGAAGCTCCTCGACCGCTGGCTGGGTCATGCGAAGCGTCGGACGCGCGGGGTTGCGCATGTCGATATGGGTCAGGTCACGCGCCAGAACGTCCTGCGCTTCGTCGAGCGCGAGCACCTGTTCCAGCGCGGCGATGGGGGCGATTTCCGGCAGCATGATGCGCTGATCGGGTTCGAGCACGAGGTCCCAGCGCCGTTCGCCCACCCGGACGAGGCCGCGCAGGCGGGGCGCGATAGGGCCTGCCGCCTCAAGGATGCCCCGCGCCTCGGCGACCGCCGCGCCCGCGCCGGGACCGACGATAAGCGGCAGATCGGGGCGCGACCCGCGATCCTTGAGCGAGGCGACGCGGTGGCCGGTGGCGTCCAGCATGTCGATCCCGCTCGCATGGCGCCATATGATGACCGGCGTCCGCTCGGTCACGGCCACCTCGAGCACCCCGCCGGGACGAATGCGCAGGGCCACGTCCTGCACCACGTCGAAAGCGGAGATCTGGGCCTGAAGGGCTTCGAGATCGAGGTCGAAAGAGGACACCGGGAACTCGACCGCCACGATGTCGCGGATCGCGTGGTCGAGCACGGGCGAGGCCCCCTCGACCGCCATGAGCTTCACCGCGAACTCGGGGCGCGTTTCGACCGAACGACGGATTTCGCTGACGGTCTCGACGATGGCGAAGCGGTTGGTGGGGTTCGAGATGTACCAGCCCGCCGCGAACAGCAGGATGAAGCTCGGCAGACCGACCCGCAGCATCGCGCGGTAGACCGGGGTCAGCCAGATGCGATGAATGCGATAGGCCCAGCGCGACGGCGCCGGATCACGTTTCATCGATTGCGTGTGCGGGGCGCCCCGGTTCGCGATCAGCGATTGCATGAGGCGTCCTCCACCATCCAGCGCACGAGCGCGCCGAAGGTGATCCCCACGGTCGCCGCCTGTTCGGGCGTCAGCGACGTGGGCGTCATCCCCGGCTGGGTGTTCTGTTCGAGCAGGATCAGACCGTCGAGCCCCTTGTCCTCATCCCAACGGAAATCGGACCGCGACACGCCACGACATCCCAGCGCGTCATGGGCGCGCACGGCATAGTCCAGACAGGCCGCCGTGATCTGGTCGGGCAACTTGGCCGGCACCTCATGGCGCGACCCGCCGGGCTTGTATTTGGCGTCGTAGTCATACCAGCCGTCGGTCACGATCTCGGTCACGGCCAGCGCGCGGTCGCCCATGACGGTGACGGTCAGTTCGCGACCGGGCACGTATTTTTCCACCATCAGCGTGTCGGGCATGTCGACGGCCAGTTTCGGCGGCGTGTTCGCCCCCTCGGCCACGATATAGACCCCCACGGACGACCCTTCGTTATAGGGCTTCACCACGTAGGGCGGCTCCATCACGTGACGCCCCTCGATCTCGTCCTTGCTGGCCAGACGGCTTTCGGCGATGGGCAGCCCGGCCTGGCTGAACACCTCTTTCGAGCGTTCCTTGTCCATCGCGAGCGCCGAGGACAGGACGCCGGAATGGGTGTAGGGAATCCGGAGCCATTCGAGCAGGCCCTGAACGCGGCCATCTTCGCCGAACTGGCCATGCAGGGCGTTGAAAGCGACGTCGGGGGCGATCTCGGACAGGCGCGCGCAAAGGTCGGGGCCGGCATCCAGCTCGACCACCTCGTATCCTTCACCCCGCAGCGCGGCGGCACATTCACGCCCTGAACTGAGCGACACCTCCCGCTCTGCGGAAGGACCACCCTTCAATACCACGACTTTGGGGCTTTGCCTGCTCGCACTGCCCAAGGTCTGCCTCTCGTGACGGTCTTTTGCGACCGTTCTGATCTGCTTTTATTTAGAAGCGGGTTCTCCGACCCGCATGATTTCCCACTCTAGCGTCAGGCCGCTGGTTACGTAAACCTTTTTCCGAACCTCTTCTCCCAAAGATTCAAGGTCCTGCGCGGTGGCCCCGCCGGTGTTGGTCAGGAAATTCGAGTGTTTCATGTTCATTTGCGCACCGCCGATCACGGCCCCGCGCATCCCGGCGTCGTCGATCACCTTCCACGCCTTCAACTCGTGCGTGTCGTCTTCGCGGCCCGTCGAGGAAAAGCCCGCCGGATTGCGGAATGTGGAGCCTGCGGTGCGGTCCTTGGTCGGCTGGGTTTCGTCGCGTTTGGCAAGCTGCGCCTCCATCCGCGCGGCAAGCTCGTCCGGCGCGCACTCGCCGCCGCGAAGCGTGGCCGAGGTCAGGATCATGCCCTCGGGCACGTCGCTCTGGCGGTAGCGGAAGTTCAGATCCTCGGACGTGAGCGTCACGACCTCGCCAGACCGGGTGACGGCGCGCGCCGACTGGAACACGTCCGCCGTATAGCTGCCGTAACATCCCGCGTTCATGCGCACCGCACCGCCGATCGTGCCGGGGATCGTGCGCAGGAAGGTCAGGTCGACGCCCGCCTCGGCCGACTTGCGCGCCACATGCGCGTCGAGCGCGGCGGCGCCTGCGATCACCGTGGTGCCCTGGATGTCGATCCCGTTGAAACCGCGGCCAAGGCGCACCACCACGCCGCGAATCCCGCCATCGCGGACGATCAGGTTCGAGCCGACGCCCATGGGAAACACCGGAACGGACGGGTCGAGATCGCGCAGAAAGGCGGCGAGGTCGTCTTCGTCCGCTGGCTGGAACAGCCAATCCGCAGGTCCGCCCACGCGCATCCATGTGAGCGAGGCGAGGTCGCGGTTTTCGGTCAGGGTGCCGCGGGTTTCGGGAAGCGTGCGTGTCATGGCCACCGGGTAGCGCGGGGATCAGGCCGGGGCAAGGTTTCGCATTGCGCTTTGGCGCAATCCGCCCCGTGTGGGGGCAGCGCCATAGCCGCTCGGATCAATGGCGCGAAAATGACGATCCCCCCACTCCCGAGGCTTCTGACACGACGAATGGGGCGGGTCTCGCCCCGGTCAGATGTGGTCGGGGATTTCCAGCTTTTCGCCGCGCATCATGGCCGGGATCGCCTTGAACCCGTTGCGAAACAGCGAGACGAAAGCCAAGATCCCCACCGCCGTCCAGATCCAGCCGTTCTGGTAGCCGATCCAGCCCAGAAGCGCGAAGGCGGACAGGCCGAGGATCGTACCGGGGATGATCTGCTGCCGGATCGGCAGGAACGCGATCAGCGAGGCGGCGAGCACCCAGAGGCATCCGGCGATCAGGGAAACGGTCATGGCAGGGCTCCAGTCGAATTCATGCGATCCGGGCAGTCTGTTCGCGGAACCGGGCAAAACTGGGGCGAGAGCGGGCCAATGTTTCGGCCCCCGCTCAGGGCAGAAACGCCTGCACGTTGGCCACGAAAAGCGCGAGCGCGCCGAGGATGCCAAGCCACGGCACGATCACCGGCACCGAGAACGGTGACGGGGTTTTCTGCCGCTTCACCCCGATCAGGGCGGCGTTCACGATGGTGAAGACGACGAGCAGCGCGAGGGTCGTGTATTCGGCAAGAAGCGCGACCGGCAGCATGGCCGCCGCCGCGATGGTGGCCGCGCCCGTGACGATGGTGGCAAGAACCGGGGTGCCGAACCGAGGATTGGCCCGGTGAAAGATCGCGAGGCCACGCGAGCGTCGCCCGAGACCGAAGAACACGCGCGACGCCATGACCACTTGGGCCAGCACACCGTTCAGCGCCGCAGCGACCGCGATGGAGGACAAAAAGGCGGCGTGCTGCCCGGTTGCGGCGGTCCAGACCAGTGCAAGGGGGCGCTCGGACCCCGAAAGGGCCTCGAGCGGGACGGCGCGGACGGCGGCGAGCGTGACGAGCGCGTAGAGCACCGAAGTGATCGCGAGCGACCACAGGATCGCGCGCGGCATCTGGCGCGCAGGCTCACGCGCCTCTTCGGCCATATTCACGAGGTCGTCGAAGCCGAGAAAGGCGAAAAACGCGAAGATCGACGCAGCCATGACCCCCGGCAGATGGATCGCCGTCGGCGCGGCCCAGTCCGATGTCGGGGCCGCTGTGAACCCGGCCCAGACGACCAATGCGAGGCCCCCAACCTCGACCGTCGTCAGGATCGCGGCGAAGGACAGGCTTTCGACCACGCCGAGCACGGCGATCAGCGTGAGCAGCCCGCCGAGCGCGACGATGGCCATGAGCGGATCGACCGGCACGAGCGCGGTGAGGTATCCGACCCCGCCGCGCAGGACCGCCGCGCCGCCGATGATCCCGGCGGCGATGTTGATGAGGCCGACCAGCACGGCGAGCCAATGAGCGCGCAGACCATGCTCGACATAGGCGCTGTCGCCCGCGGCTTCGGGAATGCGCGACGACAGCTCGGCGAAGGACAGCGCCGAAGGCACGGCGACGATCCCGGCCAGCAGAAACGCGAGCGGCGCCCAGACCCCGGCCTCGCCCGCCGCATGGCCGACCAGCACGTAGATGCCGGCGCCGACCATGATGCCGACCCCGTAGGCCGTCAGAAGACCGGTGCCCAATCGTTTGGGAAGAGTGTCCGTCGTGTCCGTCATCGCCAGACGACGATGCCGCCAGCGTCTTTCGGGGGCAAGTCAGCCGATGGACAGATGCAGGCCGATTGTGTCGTCCTTGAAGCCCAGCTTGCGATAAAAACCTTCGGCATTCAGGGACTTGGGCGAAAGCAGCGATATATCCGCGCAGTTCTTGGACTTGGCCTTGTCGATGGCCTTTTGCATGACGGCGGCGGCGAAACCACGGGCGCGGAAATCGGGAAGCGTCACCACGTTCTCGATCCGCGCAAGGGGACGGCCGCCGAAGGTCAGATTCGGCAGGATCGACAGCATCGCGGTCGATACGATCCGCCCTTCGCATTCCGCACCGAACAGCGAGGTCCCCGGCATGGCGAGGATTTCATAAAGGATCGCCTCGCCCTCGGCCCCGTCCGGCACGGGTTTGCCGCCGCTGTAATGCGTCAGAAGCTCGTGCAGGTCGGGAAAATCGTAGCGCGACAGTTCCCGCACGCGGGGCTTGGCCTCGATCGTCATGGCATCCTCCCTGATGTGGCGCGCAGGGTCCGCTTTTCGCAAAGCCGGGTCAAGGTCTGGCGGTCAATGCCCGAAGCTGTTGGCGTCCAGCATGTCCGGGTCGGGGCGGTCGAGCCCGTTCAAAGCCGCCATGTCCGAGTCGGTCAGGGCGAAGCCGAAAACGTCGAGGTTCTGGGCCTG
Organism: Maritimibacter alexandrii; assembly: GCF_005871115.1. Taxonomy (NCBI): domain Bacteria; kingdom Pseudomonadati; phylum Pseudomonadota; class Alphaproteobacteria; order Rhodobacterales; family Roseobacteraceae; genus Maritimibacter; species Maritimibacter alexandrii. Next base: position 282,788 of record NZ_SWKQ01000011.1, on the reverse strand, counting down.
CCGCTCAGGGTCCGCCGACTTCGGGGCCGGAACGAAACCCGATTGGACCTGCCAGCGCAGCACGATCTGGGCCGGTGTCTTGCCATGCGCCTCGGCGATCCGGGTGATCGCGGGGTCCGCGAGCATCTCGCCCGCGCGACCGATGGGCGACCAGCTTTCGGTCACGATTCCCTTTTCGGCATGGATCGCCGTGATGTCGGGACGCAGGTGATAGGGGTCGAGCTGGATCTGGTTCACATGCGGCACGAAGCCCGCCGCGAACAGGTCGTTCAGGTGATGCGGCAGGAAGTTCGAGGTGCCGATGGCACGCACGAGGCCCGCTTCGAGAAGCCTTGTCAGCCCCTCGAAAGCCTCGACATATGTGCCTTGGTCCGGGTTCGGCCAGTGGATCAGGAACAGGTCGATGTAGTCCAGACCGAGCCGTTCGAGGCTCGCCTCGCAGGCCCGCCGCGCCCCGTCGACGCTGTGCCATTGCTTGTTCATCTTGGTGGTGAGGAAGACCTCGTCGCGCGCGACGCCCGCATCGCGGATGCCCTGCCCGACGCCGGTTTCGTTCTTGTAATTCTCGGCCGTGTCGATCAGGCGGTAACCCGTCTCGATGGCCGTCGCGACGGCTTTCGCGGCTTCGTCATCGGTCATCGGCCACGTGCCGAGGCCCAGTTGCGGCATCTCGACACCGTTGGCGAGCGTGACGGTGGGGGCTGGGTCGATACGGGTCATGCGAAACTCCGAAGATTGTGGGGGTCGTATGCTGTCATTGCGGGGGGCGGACCGGGGCCGCGCCGCCGCACAGGGGCTAGGCGGGAACCTTCGTAAGCTTGGCCTCCAGCCCCCGTGCCCATGTGCTGATCGTCCCGGCCCCCAAGCAGACGACGATATCGCCCGGCTCGGCCTCGGCTCGCACGAGGGCGGCGAGGTCTTCTTCGGTGTCGACCGCATAGGCATGGCGGTGGCCGTGGGCGGTGAGGCCCCGGACCAGATCGTCACGGGTCGCGCCGGGGATCGGATCTTCGCCCGCCGCATAGACTTCGGAAATGCCGACCACGTCGGCCTCGTTGAAACAGGTGCAGAAGTCGTCGAACAGGCTGTGCAGGCGCGAATATCGGTGCGGCTGGTGCACGGCGATCACCCGGCCCTTCACGGCTTGGCGCGCGGCTTTCAGAACGGCGGCGATTTCGACCGGGTGGTGGCCGTAGTCGTCGATGATCGGCACGTCGTTCCACATGCCGACGCGTGTAAAGCGGCGGTTGACGCCCCCGAACTTGGCAAGCGCCTCGCGGATTTCGGCGAATTTCATGCCGAGGTGACGCGACACCGCGACGGCGGCGAGCGCATTGGACACGTTGTGATCGCCCGGCATCGGCAGGGTGCAACCGTCGATCCGCCCGTCGGGCAGCACGATGTCGAAATGCGCGATCCCGGCGTCATAGGTCAGGTTGACCGCCCGCACGTCCGCCTGCGCGTTGAAGCCGAAGGTCACGACGCGCCGGTCGGTGATCTTGCCCACCAGCGTCTGCACGTCGGCGTCGTCGGTGCAGCACACGGCGAGACCGTAGAACGGGATGTTCGACACGAAGTCGTAAAACCCCTTGTGCAGCGCCTCTTCGGTGCCCCAGTGATCCATATGTTCGGGGTCGATGTTCGTGACGATGGCGATGGTCGCGGGCAGGCGGTTGAAGGTGCCGTCGCTTTCGTCCGCCTCGACCACCATCCATTCGCCCTGCCCCATCCGGGCGTTCGAGCCGTAGGCGTGGATGATGCCGCCGTTGATGACGGTCGGGTCGATGCCGCCCGCCACCAGCAGCTCCGCGACCAGCGTCGTGGTCGTCGTCTTGCCGTGGGTGCCCGCCACCGCGATGTTCGACTTGAGCCGCATGAGTTCGGCGAGCATCTCGGCCCGGCGCACGACAGGCAGACCACGGGCGCGCGCGGTGTCGAGTTCCGGGTTGCCCGGCTTGATCGCGGAGGAAATCACGACGACCTCGGCGTTTTCGAGGTTCTCGGCACGCTGACCGATGAAAATCTCGGCACCCAGCGAGGCGAGGCGTTCGGTGATCGGCGAGGCTTTCAGGTCGGAGCCCTGCACCCGGTAGCCGTGGTTCAGAAGCACTTCGGCGATGCCCGACATGCCGATTCCGCCGATCCCGACGAAGTGGATCGCCCCCATCTCGGTGGGGAGTTTCGTCGCCGCTGCGTTCATCGCCTGTCCCTTTCTCGTTGTGCGCGGCGGCGTTCAGGCCGCCTGTTTCCGGACAGAACCCTGTCCGTCAGCCAGCAGTTCCACCAACCGCGCGAGGCTTTCGGCAGCCTCGGGTTTGCCCGTCGACAGACTGGCCCGCGCCATCTGCATGGCCGCCTCGGGATTGTCCAGCACACTGGCCACCTGTTCCGACAACATGGCGGGTTCCAGCTTGCTTTCCGGGATGCGGATCGCGCCGCCCGCGTCGACCAGACCCTGCGCGTTGGCGGTCTGGTGGTCGCCGGTGGCGAACGGATAGGGGATCAGGATCGCGGGGCGTCCGATGACCGAAATGTCGGCGACCGAGGAGGCGCCGGAGCGGCTGATGACAAGCTGGCTTTCCGCGATCCGGCGCGGAACGTCGGAAAAGAACGGCTGCACATCGGCGCGGATCCCCTGCGCGTCGTAGAAGTCGCGCACCCGCGCCTCGTCCTCGTCGCGCGCCTGATGCGAAACAGTGAGTTGTTCGCGGATATGATCGGGGAGCGCGGCGAGCGCGGCGGGCACGTTGTCCGACAGCGCGCGCGCACCTTGCGAGCCGCCGATGACCAGCACAGACATCGGGTAATCGCCGGGCGGGATATAGCCCGCCCCCGCGCGTTCCAGCACCGCCCCGCGCACCGGGTTCCCGACATGGACGGCTTCGACGCCCTCGGGGATCGGCCGGGTCGGCCAGGTTCCGCAGGCGAGCACGTTCACGCGTTTCGAGAAGATCGCGTTGACCTTGCCCATCACCCCGTTCTGCTCGTGAATCATGCGCGGCACACGAAGAACCGTAGCCGCCGCAAGTGCAGGAATACTGGGGTATCCGCCGAATCCGACCACCACATCGGGCCGATCCGTAAGTGTACGTACCAAAGCCCGCAGAATGCCGCCTGCGACGCGGAACGGCACGGCGAGTTTCGCCAGGGCGCCGCCGCGTGCGAAGGTGGCCGAGGCACGCTCTTCGATCTGCACCGCATCGGGGAATCCGCCCGCGTAGCGCGCGCCCCGTGCATCCGTTGAAAGTTTCACACGCCACCCGCGCGCCAGCATGGTCTCGGCCAGTGCCTGCGCGGGGAACATATGTCCGCCCGTCCCGCCCGCTGCGATCACCAGCAGCGGTGTCTTGTCCGTCATCCGTGGCCTCTCTGCCTGAGGAAGTCTTCGATCTTGCCCTGGGGGCGGGTCCGCGTGAATGCGATCAGCATCCCTGCGGCGATCCCCGTCGCGATCAGCGACGAGCCCCCGTAGCTCACGAAAGGTAGCGTCATGCCCTTTGCGGGCAAGAGGCGGACGGCCACACCCATGTTGATGAGCGCCTGAACGCCGAACATGGCCGCCAGACCGGTGCCCGCGAGCCGGATGAAGGGGTCGCGTTCGTTGATGAGACGCAGGAACGAGCGCACGACGACGGTGGCATAGAGCGCGATGATGAGCATGACGAGGACGAGGCCGTATTCCTCTGCGGCGACGGCGATGATGAAATCGGTATGCGCGTCGGGCAGCGACCATTTCACCTGCCCCTCACCCACGCCGACACCGAAGAAACCGCCTTCGCGGATCGCGTTGGTGGCATAGCCAAGCTGGGTGGTCGGATCGACCTCGGGGTTGAGGAACCCGTCGATCCGGCGCGCGAAGTGCTGCGAGTTTTCGTAGAACACGAAGCCTGCGGCGACCACCACGGCAGCCGCCCCGACGATCAGGATGTAGGGCGCACCGGCGAGGAAATACATGACCCCCCAGCCGAACAGGATCAGCGCGGACTGACCGAAGTCAGGCTGCATCGCCAGAAAGCCCACAATGACGAGCGTCAGGACCAGCGACATGGTCTTGCCCGGCGGGCCCTGAATTTCCTGACTGGCCGACATGAGCCATGCGATCACCACGACATAGACCGGCTTCATGAATTCCGACGGCTGGAACGAGGCGAAGCCCAGCGAATACCAGCGCACCGCGCCCTTGCCGAAATCGGTGCCGAAGAACGGCAGCGCCACGATGGCGGCGAAGGCCGCGAGAAACCCGAGCACACCCAGCCGCCGCACCATCTGCGGCGACATCATGGTGGTCGCGAACATCACGATGAAGGCGAGGAAGCCGAACATGAGCTGTCGTTCGACGTAATAGAACGGGTCCAGCCCGTTGCGCTGTGCCAGCGGCGGCGAGGCCGCGAGGCCCAGCAGAATGCCGATCGCGAACAGCAAGAGAATGCAAGAAACCGACCATTTGTCGATCGTACGCCACCAGCGGGGAAGGATCGGATCCTTCGCCTGACGTGGTGCGACGCCATAAACCATCTCGGTCATGATGAACCGCCCGATACTGCCTCAAGGTGCCCGGTTTTCCGGGTCTGCCGTCACTCTAGCGCCAAAAGCCTGTGCTGCATAGGTCCGGCGCGCGCGCGAACCGCTCAAAATGGCGGCTGCTTGGCCCGACGAGATGCCGCGCGGTTCATGCCCAGCTTGCGTTCGCGCCAGATGATGAGGATGCCCGCCGCGATCACGATGGCGGCCCCGAGCAGCGTCGTGCGCGTGGGCACCTCGTCGAAGAAGATCATGCCAAGGGCCGTGGCGAAGAAGATCGAGGCATAGTCGAAGGGGGCGATCACGCTGGCGGGGGCATAGCGGTAGGACGACGACAGCATCCCCTGCCCGACCCCGCCGACAAGCCCGGTCAGGATGAGCAGCGCGGCATCCATGCCGCCGGGAATGACCCAGCCGAACGGCAGCGTCAGAAGCGCGTAGAGGGTCGATGAGAACGAGAAATACAGCGCGACCGTGGCCGGACGCTCGGTCGCCACCAAACGGCGCACCTGCACCTGCGCAAGCGCCGCCGCGACGGCGGATACGATCATGATGAGCGCGCCGAGGGATTCGGCCCCGCCCGCCGCGCCAAACCCGCTCAGCCGTGGATAGAGCACGACCAGCACCCCGACGAGGCCGATCAGAACCGCCGACATGCGAAAGAGCCGGATGCGCTCGCCCAGAAGGATGGCCGCCAGAATGGTGATGAACAAGGGCGTCGCGTATTGCAGCGCCGTCACCTCGGGCAGCGGCAGGAGCGTAAGCGCGGTGAACATCAGGCCCATCGCGGTCGTGCCGATGAAACCGCGCCACATATGCCCGAAAGGCCGCGACGTGCGCACCCCTTCGTGCAACTGGCCGACATAGGCCAGCCAGCCGATCATGATCGGAATGGCGAAGAACGAACGGAAGAACACGACCTCGCCGGTCGGCACGCGGCCCTCGGTGCCCTTGATGAGCGCGCCCATGATCGTGAAGCACAGAACCGCACCGATCTTGAGCGAAATCCCGAAGCCGGTTCGTTGCCGTTCTTCAGTCAAGCGCGGCTTTCACGCGGGCGATAAAATCCTCGCCCCGCTTTTCGAAACTGTCGTACTGATCGAAACTCGCCGCCGCCGGGGCGAGCAGCACGGTGTCGCCGGATTGCGCGTCGGCCATGGCGGCGGCCACGGCGGCCTCCATCGTCGTGCAGACCTGCGCCTCGACCGCGCCGAGGTCACGCGCGAAGGCTTCCGCCTCGCGCCCGATGACATAGGCTTTGGCGACGTTGGGCAGCCCCTCGGCCAGCCCCGACAGGCCGCCCTCTTTCTGAAGGCCGCCGACGATCCAACGAATGTTCCTGAAGGCGAGAAGCGCCATCAGGGCGGCATCCACATTGGTCGCCTTGGAGTCGTTCACGTAGCGCACGCCCGCTGCCTCGGCCACCAGTTGCGAACGGTGCGGCAGGCCCGCGAAGGAGTGGAACGCCTGTTCGATGACCTTGGGCGACAGGCCCAGCGTGCGGCAGACGGCATAGGCACAGCAGGCATTCTGATGGTTATGCGTGCCCGGCAGGCTCGCGATGCTGCGCAGGTCGATGGACCCGACCTGCTTGCCCTTGCGCGTCTCGGACAGGAACCCCTTGCGGGCATAGACCAGCCAGCCCGGCCCGGTGAGCTTCTCGTCGACCGACACGCGGATCACCCGGTCGTCGCCCGGCCCCATCGCCAGTTGACCGGCGAGGAACAGCCCCTCGGGCTCGTCCACGCCGACGACCGCGCGATCCGGTCCGCCCTCGGCGAACAGGCGGCGTTTGGCGGCGAAATAGCCCCCCGGTCCCCCATGACGGTCAAGATGGTCCGGCGACAGGTTCGTGAACACCGCCACGTCGGGGGTCAGGGCGCGTGCAAGATCGGTCTGATAGCTGGACAGCTCCAGCACGATCACCTCGCCGTCGATCGGCGGTTCGATGTCGAGCACCCCGCGCCCGATGTTGCCCGCAAGCTGCGCGGGCTTCCCGGCCACCTTCAGGATGTGGTGGATCAGCGCCGAGGTCGTGGATTTCCCGTTCGATCCGGTGACAGCGACCACGCGCGGCGGCTGGTCCATCTCGTCCCAGGCGCCCGACCCGAGCGAGCGGAAGAACAGCCCGATGTCGTTATCGACCGGGATGCCCGCCTTGTAGGCCCGCGCGATGTGTTTGTTCGTCTCGGGATAGAGATGCGGGATACCGGGGCTGGTGATGAGCGCGGCGACACCCTCGAACGCCTCGCGGCGGCCGAGATCGTGCAGGGTCAGCCCGGCCGCTTCGGCCCGCGCCCGCGCCTCGGCCCCGTCGTCCCAACACAACGGGATCGCCCCCCCGGCTTCCAGCGCCCGCGCGGTGGCGAGCCCGGATCGGCCAAGGCCCAGCACGGCGACCTTTTCGCCTTCGTATCCGTGGACGGGGATCATGGAACGCTCCTTCGTGACGCGATCTTGGTAACGCGGCCCGTGAGGGTTGACCAGTGGCCCCGACCGCCGAGCAGGTTTTCACGAAAATTCGCAACGATGTTCCCGGAAATTCCACATTTCAGCCGTCTGGGAACCAATCTTTTTCGCAACACTCAAAGCCGTATTTTGTGTTTCCAGTGCTGCGGAGTGGCGAATGGGTGCGAGCAATACGCCGCTTTACGATCTCGTCGAGTTGTCGAGCCTCGGCGAAAACCGGACCTTCACCACGGCGCCGGGCGGAGACGGCGACATCATCGGTTACGTCGACAACGCGACCTATACCGACGACGAAAACAACAACTCCGCCACCCAGATCACGGAGATCAACGAAACGCAGGACGCCGATGCCGGACGACTGTTCATCGATGGCGTCGAGTATTCTATCCAGATCGTTACGCCTTCGAGCACGTCGAACCCGGTCACCGTTACCTATGACGGTGGCGCGACGCGAAACCTCGTCGGCGACGACGGCACTTCGCAGGTCGCGTTCATCGTGGCCACGCCCTTGGGCGGTGGCAGCGACCGTTATTTCATGGCGTTCGACGACGGTGCCGGGGATATGCCGGGCATCACGTCGGTCCAGACCCGAGGGCTCGACTGGGACCCGGCGGGCGACGACGTCAAGATCGACCTCGATCAGAACAACAACGTCGCGGTGTGCTTCGCGGCCGGCACGTCCATCGACACGCCCACCGGCCCGCGCCCCGTCGAAACCATCGAGGTGGGCGATCTGGTCTTCACGCTGGATCGTGGCCCACGTCCCGTCCTCTGGGTCGGGCACAAGACGCTCCCGCTCGACAACGCCATGCGGCGCAAACGCAATGCGCCCGTGCGGTTCAAACGCGGCGCGTTCGGCACCGGAATGCCCGAGCGCGACCTGATCGTGTCGCCGCATCACCGGATGTTCGTGGCCTCGCGCATCGCTGGTCGCATGTTCGGCTGCACCGAAATCCTCGTCCCGGCCAAGAAACTCGTCGGGCTTCCGGGCGTGGACCGGCTCAAGGGCCTGCCGGAGGTGACCTATTGCCACCTCTTCCTCGGAACGCACGAAATCGTCCGCGCCGATGGGGCCTATGCCGAAACACTTCTGATCGAAGCCGAGGCGCGTGATGTGTTGGGGCAGACCGCGCAGGACGCGCTTCTCCCCCTTGGAGACGGGCTGTCACGGCCCGCGCGCCCGATCATCGAAAAGGGTCCGCTCGTCAAGGAACTGATCCGGCGGCATCAGAAGAACCTGAAGCCCCTGGTCGATACCGGATTGGTCGAGCCGCACGCGGACGCGATGCGAACCGCCCCGCCCCTGCGTCTGGTCTCCTAGCGCAGCTTCAGCGTCGCCAACCCCACCAGCGCGAGGATCAGCGAGATGATCCAGAACCGGATCACGATCTGAGGTTCGGCCCAGCCGCGTTTTTCGAAATGGTGATGGATCGGCGCCATCAGGAACACCCGTTTCCCTGTGCGCTTGAAATAGAGCACCTGAATGATGACCGACAGCGCCTCGACCACGAACAGACCGCCGACGATGCCCAGCACCAGTTCGTGCTTCATCGACACGGCGATGGCCCCAAGCGCGCCACCGAGCGCGAGCGATCCGGTGTCGCCCATGAACACCGCCGCAGGTGGCGCGTTGTACCACAGAAAGCCCAGTCCGCCGCCGATCAGCCCCGCCGCAAAGACCAGCAACTCCCCGGTGCCGGGCACGTAGTGCACGTCCAGATACTCGGTGAAGTCGACCCGGCCCACGGCATAGGCGATGGCCCCCAGCGTGCCCGCCGCGATCATCACCGGCATGATCGCCAGCCCGTCCAGACCGTCGGTCAGGTTCACGGCATTCGCGGCCCCGACCATGACGAAGGCCGCCACCGGCAGGAAGAACAGGCCGAGGTTCAGAAGCAGATCCTTGAACACCGGAAAGGCAAGCTGGCCGGTCAGTTCCGCCGGATGCAGCGTCATGATGACGTAGGAGGCCGCCAGCGCGATGATCCCTTCGAGCGTCAGGCGCAGCTTGCCCGACAGGCCCGAATAATTGTCGTTCTTGGCGATCTTGGAATAGTCGTCGGCGAACCCGATCAGCCCGTAACTCAGCGTCACGCCGAGCACGACAAGAACGAAACCATTGTCGAGCCGCGCCCAGAGCAGCGTCGAGACCGTGATCGCGCCAAGGATGAGCGCCCCGCCCATCGTGGGCGTCCCGGCCTTGGTCAGCACATGCCCCTCTGGCCCGTCCGCGCGGATCGGTTGCCCGTTTTTCTGGCGCCGCTTCAACAGGTTGATAAGCGGGCGACCGAACAGGAAGCCGAAGATCAGCGCCGTGAAGAACGCCGCGCCCGCGCGAAACGTGATGTAGCGAAACAGGTTGAAAAAGTCGCCACCGTCGGACAGTTCGGCCAACCAGTAAAGCATGTCTCGCGTCCCTTGTTCTTAAGCGTCTTGCGGATGGCCCAGTTTTCGGATGGCGTCAACCACGCGCGAGACGCGGCTGCCCTTCGAGCCCTTGACCAGCAGAACATCGCCGGCATCGATCAGGTTGTGGGCTTCGGCGGCCAGATCCTCGGCCTTTTCAGACCAGCGCCCCTGTTTTTCTGCAGGCAGCGCCGCCCAGAGGTGATGCATCAGCGGCCCGGCGCAATGCACTTGGTCAATGGCGTCGAGGTGGTCGAGGTCGGCTAGGCCCGCGTGAAGCGCGGCCTCGTCCGGCCCCAGTTCCAGCATGTCGCCCAGCACGGCGACCCGCCGACCGCGCGCGATGCGACCGTGTCCGTGGGCGGGCTTGGTGGCGGCCAGAACCTCGAGCGCGGCGGCCATCGACGTGGGGTTCGCGTTGAAGGCATCGTCGATCAGGGTGACGCCTTCGCGCTCGACCGGGTCGAGTTGGACGAATTCACGGGTGCCGCGCCCGGCGGGCGGGGTCCAGAAGGTCAGGTCGCGGGCGGCCAGCGTCACGTCGCCTCCCAGTGCACGCACCGCGCCAAGCACCGCCACCGCGTTCATCGCGAAGTGGCGCCCCGGCGTGGCGAGACGCACCAGATGCGTGACCTCGCCCACCTCGATCTGGGCCACGGTCGCGGTGTCTGTCAGGTCGAGATGGGTGAGTTGCAGCGTATTGGCCGCGCCCAGCCCGAAGGTCTCGACCCGGCCCGCGCGTTTGTCGGCCTCGGCCAGAAGGATCGTGGTGGTGTCGATCTCCCCCGGCAGGATCGCGACGCCCGCAGGCTCCAGCCCCTCGAAGATCGCGGCCTTTTCCCGCGCGATGCCTTCGACATTCTCGAACGCTTCAAGGTGGACGGCGGCGACGGTGGTGATGAGCGCGACATGCGGGCGGGCCAGGCGGGTCAACGGCGCAATCTCGCCCGGATGGTTCATCCCGATCTCGATCACGGCGAAATCCGTCTCGCGCGGCATCCGGGCCAACGTCAGGGGCACGCCCCAATGGTTGTTGTAGCTCGCTTCGGCCGCGTGGCATCGCGCCTGCCGGTCGAGAACGGTGGCCAGCATTTCCTTGGTCGAGGTCTTGCCGACCGATCCGGTGATCGCCACCACCCGCGCCTGCGTGCGCGCCCGCCCGGCTGCGCCCAGACGTTCGAGTGCAGGCAGAACGTCGTCCACCACCAGCAGAGGATCGGTGCTGCGCACGCCCTCGGGGATGCGCGAGACCATGGCGGCCCCTGCCCCCTTGGCGAGTGCATCCTTCACGAAGTCATGCCCGTCGCGCACGTCAGCCAGCGCCACGAACAGGTCGCCGGGCTGCAAGGTCCGGGTGTCGATCGAAACCCCAGACACGGTCCAGTCGGTCGTGGCATTGCCCCCGGTGGCGGCAGCCGCCTCGGCGGCGGCCCACAGGTTCATGCGAGACGCCCTTCCAGCGCCGCGACGGCCACGCTGGCCTGTTCGGCATCGTCGAAGGGCAACACGTCGTCACCGACGATCTGCCCGGTCTCATGCCCCTTGCCCGCGATCAGAAGCGCGTCGCCGGGGTCGAGCATGTCGACACCGCGCAGGATCGCCTCGGCCCGGTCGCCGTATTCGTTGGCGTCGGGGCAACCCTCCAGCACCATCGCCCGGATCGCGGCGGGGTCTTCGGTGCGGGGATTGTCGTCGGTGACGATCACCACATCGGCATAATCCGCCGCCGCCTTGCCCATCAGCTTGCGCTTCGTCGTGTCCCGGTCGCCGCCCGCGCCGAACACGACCACGAGCTTGCCCATGACATGCGGGCGCAGGGCTTCGAGCGCGGTAGCGAGCGCGTCGGGCGTATGCGCGTAATCGACGAAGATCGCGGCACCGTTGTCCCGCTTGGCGGCCAGTTGCATCCGGCCCCGGACCGTGGTGAGCGCCGGGAAAGTGGCGAACACCTCATCCGGGTCGCTGCCCGATGCGATGGCGAGGCCGGCGGCGACAAGCACGTTTTCCGCCTGAAACCCCCCGATCAGGTCAAGCTGCACGGTCTGCGGGCGCCCGTTGTAGAGAAAGCGGATCTGCTGGCCGGTCATGTGATAGCGTTGCGAGGTCAATTGCAGGGTGCAATCCTCGGTCCGACCGATGGAAATGACCTCCTGCCCGCGCTCCTGCGCGATCTCTTCCAACTCGCGACCGCGCGGGTCGTCGACGTTCAGCACCGCCACACCATCATCGGGCAGCACCCGGTTGAACAGCCGGGCCTTGGCGCGGAAGTAGTCATCGAAACTGGCGTGGTAGTCGAGGTGATCCTGCGTGAAGTTCGTGAACCCTGCTGCGGCCAGATGCACGCCTTCGAGCCGTCGCTGGTCGAGCCCGTGGGAGGATGCCTCCATCGCGGCATGTGTCACGCCCGCCTGCGACATCTCGGCCAGCAGGCGGTGCAGCGTGATCGGTTCCGGCGTGGTGTGGGGCGACGGCGCGGCAAAAGCGCCCTCGACCCCGGTGGTGCCGATGTTGGCGGCCATCAGGCCCAGTTCCGTCCAGATCTGACGCGTGAAGCTCGCGACCGACGTCTTGCCGTTGGTGCCGGTGACGGCGACCATCACCTCGGGCTGCGCCCCGAACCAGAGGGCCGCGGCATAGGCCAACGCGGCGCGCGGGTCTTCGGTCACGATAAGCGCGGCCTTGGAAGCGGCCAGTTCGTCGGCGGCGATCCGCGCGCCTTCCCGGTCGGTCAGGATCGCGGCGGCTTCCATGCGCAGAGCGTATTGGATGAATTCCCCGCCGTGCAGCTTGGACCCCGGCAGCGCGGCAAAGAGATGCCCCGGCTTGACGGTCCGGCTGTCTACGGAAAGCCCTGTGATTTCAACGTCCTGCCCACCCTTGGCCCGAAGACCGAGTGCCGAGAGCGGTAGCGTTTTCTGCGGTGCCATGATCCCCCCGGATGCGGCGTCAGTTCGCCGTGAGTGTTACACCCAACGGGCCGGGCTGTTCAATCTCGGGCTTGAGACCCAGAAGCGGCGCGACGCGGCGTATGATCTCGGCGGCGACCGGAACGGCGGTGAAGCCCGCCGTGCGCCGCGCCTCGTTCAGGATCGTCACCACCGGCTCGTCCAGCGTGACGATCAGGATGTATTTCGGATCGTTCGTGGGAAACACGCTGGCGAAGGTCGCGATGACCTTGTCGTCGTAATAGCCCCCGCGCGGCTTGGGCTTGTCGGCGGTCCCGGTCTTGCCGCCGACCTGATAGCCCGCGACCTCGGCGAAGGACGCCGTGCCGTGGTCGGACGCCACCACCTGCCGCAGCATGTCGCGCGCGACCGCCGATGTCCGTTCGCTCACCACGCGCGGGCCGGGCGCGACCGGCCCGGTGCGCACCAGCGTCGGCGTGACGCGCGTGCCGCCGTTCAGAAGCGAGGCATAGGCGGTGGCAAGGTGAAGCGGCGAGGCCGACAGGCCGTGACCGTAGGAGATCGTCATGGTCGACAGTTCCGACCAGTTCGAGGGCAGCAAGGGCTGGCTCCCCGAGGCTTCGGTCAACTGGATCGCGGTCGGCTTGGTGAAGCCCAGTCGGTCGAGGAATTCGCGCTGGTTCGCGGCCCCGATCTGCTGGGCAAGCCGCGCCGTTCCGATGTTCGAGCTGCGCACGATCACGTCGCTGACCGTCAGTTCAGCGCCGTAGTCATGGAAATCGTTGATCCGGTGCTTGCCCCACCTGATCGGCCCCCGCGTGTTTATCATGGTGTTCGGGTTCACCAGCCCCATCTCGAGCGCCTGAGCGGCCGCGAAGATCTTGAAGGTCGAGCCGAGTTCATAAACGCCCTGCACCGCCCGGTTGAAAAGCGGGCTTTCCGACGGGTCGAATCCCGTCGTCAGCGGACTGGGGCGGTCGTTCGGGTCGAAATCGGGCAGCGAGGCGAGCGAGATGATCTCGCCGGTGTGGGCATCCATCAGGATCGCCGCCGCGCCCTTTGCGTTCATCACGGTCATGCCGCCCGCCAGCACGCGCTCCACCGCCGCCTGAATGGTCAGGTCGAGCGTCAGCATCAGCGGCTCGCCCGCGCGGGCCGGATCGGACAGACGATCGTTGAACGCGCTTTCGATGCCCGCGACCCCGATCAGTTCGGCGGCCTGCACCGCCTGTTCGCCGTAGCGTGCGCCGCCCATGACATGCGCGGCGACCGGGCCGTTCGGGTAGAGACGCATTTCGCGCGGGCCGAACAACAGCCCCGGCTCGCCGATGTCGTGCACCGCCTGCTTCTGCTCCGGGCTGATCTGCGGCTTGATCCACAGGAATTTGCGCGGGCCGGTGAAAAGCGCGAGCAGCTTGTCCTCTTCCAGATCGGGAAAAATTCTGGCCAGTTCCGCCGCCGCGTGCGCGGGCTCGACCATATTGGGCGGCTCGGCATAAAGCGCGTGGGTGACGAAATTCGTCGCCATCAGCCGGCCCTGCCGGTCGACGATATCGGCGCGGGTCTGGGAAATCTGGGCGCCCGGCGCATAGGCGCGCGGTTCGGACGGGACCGAAGACGAAAGCATCCCCATCCGCACCCCAACGGTCACGAAGGCGCAAAAGAACATCGCGGCCAGCACCAAAAGGCGGCCCTCGGCCCGCAGACGGGCCCGGTCGCGCATTTCCTCATGCCGACGCTGCTTGTTCTCGCGCTCGATGGCATCGGGATCGCCGCCGTGCGCGCGGGCTTCGAGGATGCGCGCCAAGGGGCGCAGCGGCACGCGGGTCATGGGAAATCCTCCCCCTCGGGCGAGGGATCGATGGTGCCGACGAGGTTGCCCTGCACGTCGATCGAGTCGTCCGAGGACAGGAAGGGGAACGCGTCTTCCTGCGGATAGGCGATCTGGTCGACCTTGCCGAACTGCTCCGGCATCAGGGGCAGAAGCCCAAGGCGGTCATAGTTCATCTCGGCCAGATCGCGCAGGCGGTCGGGCCGGTTGAGATAGGCCCATTCGGCCCGCAGAACGACCAGCTTTTCGCGCATCTGCCCGATCTCGCGTTGCAGGTCTTCGACCTCGTCCAGCGCGTGCTGGGTCTTGTAGTTCTCGACATAGGCCCAGTAGCCCAGACCCATGACGGCCAGTGTGGCAAGGACGTAGAAAGCGGAACGCATCATGTCTCAGCCTCGGAACGCGGGCGCAGGAAGGCCCAGTTTGGAACGGTCGGTGCGCTCGGCGGGCGCGTCGGTGCGGGTCGCGACACGCAGCCGCGACGAGCGCGCGCGGGGGTTTTCGGCCAACTCCTCCTCATCCGGCGCGATGGCGCGGCGCGGCGTCAGGTCGAAGCGCGGGGTGTGATCCTCGGCGGCGGGCGCGTAACGCGAACCGCCCCCACCCGTGGAGGCGGCGAGTTGAAGGAAGCGTTTCACGACCCGGTCCTCGAGCGAATGAAAGGTGACGACGGCCAGCTTGCCACCGGGCTTCAACGCGCGCTCGGCAGCCTCCAGCCCCTCTGCCAGTTGCCCGAATTCGTCGTTCACCGCGATGCGGATCGCCTGAAAGCTGCGGGTCGCCGGATGGCTTTGACCGGGCTTCGGACGTGGCAGACATTTCTCAACAGTTTCCGCAAGTTGCGCGGTGGTCTTGAAGCTTTCCGCCTCGCGCGCGCGAACGATCTGACGGGCAATGCGGCGCGAGGCGCGCTCTTCCCCGTAATGATAGAGAATGTCGGCGAGTTCTTCTTCCGACGCCTCGTTCACGAGGTCCGCGGCGGTCGGCCCCTCCTGGCTCATGCGCATGTCGAGCGGCCCGTCGCGCATGAAGGAAAATCCGCGCTCGGCGAGGTCGAGTTGCATCGAGGAGACGCCAAGGTCGAGCACGACACCGTCGACCTGGTCGCCCGCGATCTCGTCCATGTCCGAAAACGTGCCCCGCTCCAGCCGGATACGACCGTCGTAGTCCGCCAGCCAGCCTTCGGCCATCTCATGCGCCAGCGGGTCGCGGTCGATGCCGATGACGGTCTCCGCGCCCGCCTCGACCAGCCCGCGCGCATAACTCCCCGCCCCGAACGTGCCGTCGATCCAGACACCCGACACCGGCGCGACCGTTTCGAGCAGAGGTCTGAGGAGGACCGGGATATGCGGGCTGGGTCTGGCGGCGGCAGCGACCATCATAGATCGATCCCATCGAGAAGCTCGGCCACATCCATGTCGGGCGGCAGCTCTTCGAGCGCCGAGGTCTGATCCTCGGCGAACTCGGCGAACTTGTCGGGATGCCAGATCTGGAAGGTGTCGCCCGCGGCCACGAACTCGGCTTCGCCGGTCAGGCCGATCCGGTCGCGCAGCTTCTGCGACAGAACGATCCGGCCCGTGTCGTCGACCGACATCTTCTGCGAGCCCTGGAAGTAGACGAATTCAAGGATCTTGCGGTTCTTCGACCCGCGCGGCATCGCCTTGATCTTGGTGATGACCTCGTCCATCGCCTCGACCGTGAAACATTCGAGGTAATCGCGGCGCGTGTCACCGAAAACGATATAGAACTGAGGGGGAAGACCTTCGGTCCAGTTGGGATCGCAGTCGGACAGGACCGAACGGAAACCGGACGGGATCGAGACCCGCCCTTTCGCGTCAACCTTGTGACGCCCACCGTTCAGAAACACTTCGGCCACTGTCCGCGGCTCCTATCTGCCCTTCGCCGTCTTCGTCCGCCAGAAACGAAAACGACGGATTGAGCTGCTGCCACTGCCCAATCCGCCGCCCTCGTCCCATCTCTGGGTTCGCCCGATCGCGTGCGCCACCTGGGGGGATGTCTGCTCGCGTACGCGTCGGATCTCTCAATTCCGAAGAGGCGGGGTGCCTGTATGAAACCTGACTTGGGAGATGTTTCAGGGGTTCTTTGTCGCCCCGTTATGTTCCCGTCTCTTCGATGATTTAGGGATGCCATGGGATTACATGGGAAACAACCCCTTTTTATGGAACCACTCCACCAGATGTTGTTTCGCGGACCCGCGAAACGCAAGATTTCGTAGATCAAAGAGAGAACAAAACCCCGGATTTAGCGAGTTCACGAAAGCGCGAACACCAAATGTAGTCAGGACGATTTTTTTGAGATTTTTTCGGGTTTTTCCCCGTCCCGCACCACGAAATCCCGGGAACCGGCAGTCTGATGCCGAGTATTCAGCCTCGAATCAAGGGTGAATCGGCCAAAAATTGCAAAAATCGAACATCCCGCGTCGGTGATTTGGCGTGAGTACCATGAAATCCCGTCTGACCTGCCGATTTCAGCATCGGGACCATGAAATACCATGGCCGGGCCAGTCAGCCCTCGTAGGCGGCCCTGAGTGCGGCGATGTCGATCTTGGTCATGCCCATCATCGCCTCGGTGGCGCGGCGCGCGCCTTCGGGGTCGGGGCCACCGACATAGCGTGGAAGATCCTTGGGCACGATCTGCCAACTGATGCCGAACCTGTCCACGCACCAGGCGCAGCGGCTTTCCGCCCCGCCATCCGCCGTGAGCGCGGCCCAGAGGCGGTCGGTTTCGTCCTGATCTTCGGTGGTGACCGCGATCGACGCCGCCGGGCTGGCCGTGAAGGTCGGACCGCCGTTCAGCGCCTGATAGGGAACGCCCGCGAGATGGAAATTCACCATGAGCGGCGCGCCGGATTGCGTGCGACCCATTTCGCCCGTCACATCGGAGCCGGGAATGAGCGAGACATAAAAGGCCGCGGCCTCGTGGCCGTTGCCGTCATACCAAAGGCAGGTCCGGACTTTCGACATGCGCGCCTCCCGCAGACAGGGAACCCGCCCCGACCTGTCCGGTCAACCGATTCCGCGCTGGATCAGGTCCGCCGCCAAGGCGCGATAGGCCTCGCCCACCGCGCCCTCGGTCAGGGCGACGGGCTTGCCCGCATCCCCGGCCAGCCGCACATCGAGCGACAGCGGGAGCTGGGCCAGAAGCGGCGCACCGATCTTCTGCGCCTCTTTCGCGACCCCGCCTTCGCCGAACAGATGCGCCTCGTGCCCGCAGTTCGGACAGACGTAGGAGGACATGTTCTCGATCAGCCCCAGAACCGGAACGCTCACCTTGCCGAACATGTCGATGGCCTTGTGCGCGTCCAGAAGCGCCACGTCCTGCGGCGTCGAAACGACGAGCGCCCCGGTCATCACCACCTTCTGCGCGAGCGTCAGTTGCACGTCGCCGGTGCCGGGCGGCAAATCGACGATCAGAACGTCGAGATCGCCCCAGTTCACCTGAAACGCGAATTGCTGAAGCGTGCCCATCAGCATGGGGCCGCGCCAGACGACCGCCTGATCGGGATCGACGATGGCACCGACCGACATGACCTTGACCCCGTGGGCGACCAGCGGGTCAAGTTGTTTGCCATCCGACGACGTCGGCTTTTCCGTCACACCCATCATGAGCGCCTGCGAGGGGCCGAGAATATCCGCGTCCAGCAAGCCGACCTTTCGCCCGGCCGCGGCAAGCGCGACGGCGAGGTTCGACGAAACGGTGGATTTGCCGACGCCCCCCTTGCCCGACGCCACGGCGATCACGCGCTTGACGCCCGCAATCGCCTGAGGCCCGGCCTGCGGGGTCGGGTGGCCGCCGACGCGCAGGTTCGGCGCTTCTTTCTTGGGCTGCGGCCGCGCCCCGCCATGGGCGGTGAGAATCACGGTCACCTTCTCGACCCCGTCGAGCGCGGCGATGGCCGATTCCGCCGCCTTGCGCTGGGGTTCCATCGCCCCCGCCGCTTCGGGACTGGGCGCTTCGATGATGAAACTGACGTGCCCGCCATCGATGGTGAGGGCCCGGATCATGTCCCGGGACGCCAGATCGCCCTTGTCCGGCATGGAAACGGTGGCAAGGACCGACATCACCCGATCACGTGTGAGCGCCATCATTTTCTCCTTATACAGTCGGGGCATAGATGCCCATTCTGCCCTGTTTCTCAAGGGGGCACCCCTGCCCGGCCCGTAATCCCCCCATCTTTACCTAGGGTTAACTGAGTAGGTCAGTCTTACGTATGCAATTGCTGCATAGCGGCATTGACCATTCGCCGGATTGTGCAGGTGCAGCAAATACCCCAAGTTCAACTCAACGCAGCGAGGCATACAGCTTCGCCAGACAGACGGCGCCGGAGCAGCGGCGCAGACGAAAGAAAGAGACGACGACAATGGCATACGCAACTGACATCCGCCACGCTGACCACGGCCTTCTCGACCGCGTGTCCTCGCTTTTCAAAGCCTTCGGCGAAGCCCGCGCCCAGCGCAAGGTGTATCGCACCACGCTGAACGAACTTCAGGCGCTCGACGGTCGCGACCTCGCAGACCTCGGCATCAGCCGCGCCGAAATCCCGTTCCTGGCCCGCGAAGCGGCCTACGGAAAGAAATAACGAGTTTCGAGGGAACCTCTTCCTCCTCCCTGAGGTTTCCCCGATGACCCGGCCAGCGTCTTCCTCCTCCCTGACGCGCCCGGGTCCCCAATACGGACCTTCCCACCTCCTCCCGGGAAGTTCTGGATCGCCGGTGGCGCCCACCTCCTCCCGGGTGCCACCGGCTAACAGATCGGACGCCCCTCTCCTCCTCCCTGGGGCAACCGTAGCCTGAAGACCTCTTCCTCCTCCCTGAGGTTGACGGGCACACATACGGGGGCAACCCCGACCGAAGCAAACGGCCTCTCCTCCTCCCTGAGGCCAATTGCCAAAAGAACGGTGGCGCTCACCTCCTCCCGAGCGTCACCGTTTCTTTTTTCCGGAGGTGTCTTTTCCGATCAGGCCGGTTCGCAGGCGTCGAGCGCGCCGAAATAGGCACGGGCATGGCCCACATCCATGAACGGACGGGCGGATTTCGTGTGCTGGATGCCACGAACCGTGTCGAGATCCGGGTATTGCGCGCGGGGATCGGTTTCGCCCGCATCCAGAATTTTGCGCGTTTCCTGACCGAGATAGAGCGACTCGCAGGCCAGCCCTTCGGCGAAGATCACCTCATGCTGGTCGAAAAGCAGGTTGTAATAATCGACCATGCCGCCCTCGTCCCGGCTGATGCCCGGACGACCGTCCAGAGCCTTGGCGGCGACGAGCACCTGGGCGCGACCGAGGGCCTGCTTCATCTTCTGATCGCGCAGCACGACACGGTGGTTGGGCGACAGGCGAAGCGTCTGGTGCGGGCCCATCGCCCCGGCTTCGAACTTGATCGGCGCCGCGTCGCCCGTGGCGCGCGTGCGGCTGTGACCGACCCAGCGCACCTCTTGATAACCGTGGTCGAGGGTCGCGACCCGGTCGCCCACCGCGATTTCGTCGATACGGACCAGCCCGCGATCGGTTTTGATCCGGGTTTCGGCGGCGAAACAGACATAGCCATAGGTCGAAGGGTGCTGATCCGTGTTCCAGAACATCGGATGCTTGCCGTCCGCCTGCGTGTTTGCATACCACTCGTGCACGTTCAGGTCGGGGGTCCAGAGGACCTGCGTCGCATTGCCGTCGGTGTCGGTGCCTTCAAAGACCACGGCACCCTGATTGGCGGTGCCCCACTTCAGGTCCGAGCGCACGACCTCGGCGTTGTACATCGTATGTGCACCGTCGCCGTCGTTCCAGGTCAGCGTATGCGTCTCGCCCAGTTCGAACAGGTAAGGGTCGAAATCCAGAAGCGGCGTGTAGATGACCAGATCGGTCATATCGGTGAGGGGAAGGTCGAAATCCGACTCGTCCCCGCTCGAATTAATGTTCGAGCCGGTTGCTTTCGCAATCTCTGTGTTGACAGCCCTAATCGTGGCCATTGGCAGCTCGACGCCTTCTGGCGCCCCTTTTGATAATCGTTCTCGATCCCACACGACGCATCCCCCGATGCCGTGCGTGGGTATGGATTACCGGTAGGTTTGGGAGAATCTGGGACTGAAAAGGGTCGCGGGCGGCTTTTTGGTAAGGCAAACCTGACCATATGCGTCGAAGTCGTCACAAAAGCCGTGAAGGGTGACGAAAACCGTACCCTCGGTCTTGGAATGGGGCGAAAGGGCCGCATTTCGGCCGCTTTGTCACAAGTCCTAACGGTGGAAAGCCTGACGGTCGCCGGGGGCGCGTGGCGCGATTCTCAGAACGGGACGTCGTCGCCCGCGCGATCGGCCGGAACGATGAATTTCGCGACGACCTTTTTCGATCCGGCGTGCTCGAATTCGATGTCGAGCTTGTCGCCCTCGATCCCCATGACGTAGCCGTAGCCGAATTTCTGGTGGAACACCCGGTCGCCTTGCGTAAAGGACGACACGGCGGTCGCGTTGATCGTCAGATTGCGGGATTCATTGGGCGAGTGCATGTGACGCTCGGCCCCGCGCGCCTGCATCCGCTTCCAGCCCGGCGAGTTGTAAGCATCTGCACGCGCTGCCTTTTCTTCCAGCGACGAGCCGGAGCCGAAGCTCGCCGTCGCGCCGTAGCCGCCGCCGTACAGGCCCGGTGGCGTCAGCACCTCGACATGATCTTCGGGCAGTTCGTCGATGAAACGCGAGGGCATCTGGCTTTGCCATTGCCCGAAGACGCGGCGGTTCGCGGCGAAGGAAATCGTGCACAGTTCCTCGGCCCGAGTGATGCCGACATAGGCCAGGCGCCGCTCTTCCTCCAGCCCCTTGAGGCCGGTCTCATCCATCGAGCGTTGCGACGGGAACAGCCCGTCCTCCCACCCCGGCAGGAACACGGCGGGGTATTCCAACCCCTTCGCGGCGTGGAGCGTCATGATCGTGACCTTTTCTTCCTCCTCGCCCGACGAATTGTCCATGATGAGCGCGACGTGTTCGAGAAAGCCCTGAAGATTGTCGAATTCCTCCAGCGCCTTGACCAGTTCCTTGAGGTTTTCGAGCCGGCCCGGCGCTTCGGGCGTCTTGTCGTTCTGCCACATCTCGGTGTAGCCGGATTCCTCCAGGATCATCTCGGCCAGTTCGACGTGGGTGTCGGCCTCGTCACGCACCTGACTATGCCAGCGGAAGATGCCGGACACGAGGTCGGCAAGCCCCTTGCCGCCCTTGCCCTTGATCTCGCCCTGCTCGACGCAGACGCCAGCCGCATCGACCAGCGGAATGTTGCGGCTGCGCGCGATGCGCTGGATCGTCTGCACCGCCTTGTCGCCCAAGCCCCGGCGCGGGGTATTCACGATCCTCTCGAACGCCAGATCGTCGTCGGGCGACACCGCGAGCCGGAAATAGGCCATCGCATCGCGGATCTCCATCCGCTCGTAAAAGCGCGGGCCGCCGATGACCCGGTAGGGCAGACCGATGGTGAGGAACCGATCCTCGAAGGCGCGCATCTGGTGCGAGGCGCGCACGAGGATCGCGATTTCATCAAGTGAATAGTTGTTCGGCAACGGCAAGTTGTCACGCCCAGCATCAGTCAAGGTCTGAGCGCGATCCAAATTCACTTGGTGAATGTCGTCTTCTCTGACTTTCTGAGTCGAACCACGCTTAGATAACCGTTCAGTTTCCTGAGCCTCACTAGTGGAACGTGCATTATGCCTAGTTCGCGAGTATCGGCTCGACCCAGACTGCATCGCCTCGACCTCGTCCCCGATCCAGCGCGCTTCTTCCTCGCCGTCCCAATGGCCGATCAGGCGCACCTTGTCGCCCTGCCCTTCTTCGGTGAACAGCTCCTTGCCCAACCGCTCGGCATTGCCCGCGATCACGGCGTTGGCGGCTTCCAGAATGTGCTCGGTCGAGCGGTAGTTCTGCTCCAGCCGGATCACCTTGGCGCCGGGGAAATCCTTTTCGAACCGCAGGATGTTGCCCACTTCGGCCCCGCGCCAGCCATAGATCGACTGGTCGTCGTCGCCCACGCAGCAGATGTTCCGATGTCCCTGCGCCAAGAGCCGAAGCCACAGATACTGCGCGACGTTCGTGTCCTGATACTCGTCGACGAGGATGTATCGAAACCACCTTTGATACTGCGCCAGCACGTCCTCATGCTCACGAAAGATCGTGACCATGTGGAGCAGCAGGTCGCCGAAATCGACGGCGTTCAGCGTCTTCAGCCGGGCCTGATAGGCGGCGTAAAGCTCGCCGCCCCGGTTGTTGAACAGCGCATGGTCCGCCGCCGGGATCTTGTCCGGCGTGATCGCCCGGTTCTTCCAGTTGTCAATGATCCCGGCCAGAAGCCGCGCGGGCCAGCGTTTCTCGTCGATGTTCTCGGCGGCGATGAGTTGCTTCATCAGCCGGATCTGGTCGTCCGTATCCAGAATGGTGAAGTTCGACTTCAGCCCCACAAGCTCGGCATGGCGGCGCAGAAGCTTCACGCAGATCGCGTGGAAGGTGCCGAGCCACGGCATCCCCTCGACCGCCTCGCCCAGATGGCGGCCCACCCGGTCCTTCATCTCGCGCGCGGCCTTGTTGGTGAAGGTCACGGCGAGGATTTCGTTCGGGCGCGCGGTGTGCGTGTTCAGTAGATGCGCGATCCGCGCGGTCAGCGCCTTGGTCTTGCCGGTCCCCGCGCCCGCGAGCATGAGGACGGGCCCGTCGAGCGCCTCAACCGCCTCGCGCTGCGCCGGGTTCAGCTCGTCCAGATAGGGCGACGGGCGCGCGGCTATGGCCATCTGGCTCAGGCTTGGGCGGGGTCCGGACATAGCTGGGGAGTCGTCATGGCTGCTCATGGCCGTGAGCCTATCTCAGCCGCAGGGCGAGGAAAAGGTGTTCAGGGTATGTTCTTCCCGCGCAGGCGGTCAGAAGGTCATGGAGAACTGCGCACCGATCCCGGACGAGGACACGATCGGCGTGAAGGTCGTGTTCAGCCCGCCGCGCCGTTCGGCGTAGTTGTTCAGGATCGACTGGCCGATCACCGTGCCGATCAGGGCGCCCGCCGCCATGTCGCTGACCCAGTGGTTGTGGCTGCGAATGTTCGAGGCCAGCAGCGCCCCCGCCACGACATAGGGCACCCATGAATTGTCGTAGACCCCGGAATAGACCCGCGCGACCGAGAAATAGGCGGTGTAGTGGAAGCTGGGGAACGAGGTGCCGAAGTTCGAGGGCGTCAGCGACACGGGCACGGCGTTGCCCCAGTTATAGGGGTTCGGACTGCGCCCGCTGCGGTCGATGACGTCGACCGGCCCGCCGTAGGACGACAGATCGCGCGACGGGCGCACCCGCCCGAACACGGGTTTCAAAAGCACCTGCGACACGAGATAAGAATAGGCGACGGCTTTGGTCGAAAGAAGCGCCGCCACCTGCGCGCGTTCGTCGTTGAAGGCGATGCCGTAGGCATAGGTCGCGCCGATCCCTGCGACCAGATACTGATCTTCGACGGACAGGAACCGCAGAGGGCTCGTACGTGTGCGCGGCACGATGGGCGGCAGGTTGAAGCCCGCGAACAGCGGTTCGACGTTGTCCTTGTAATAGGACGTGATGGCATAGTCGTTCGCCGCCAGCACACCGACGCCCAGCGCCGCCGCCCCGAACAGAAGCGGCTCGCGGAAGGGAAACAGGCCGATGTCGGCCAGATCGTTCGCCACCCCTTCGACCCCGCCGATGGACTGGCCGAAGGTGCGCCCGGCTTTCTGGAACCGGTTTTCCCCCGTGTCGATGAACGCCGAGGACGGGATACCGTTGATGTAGTAGCCGCCGTGAAAGCTGGGAATGTGGTTTCCGAAGTGGAACACGTTCTGCGACCGTGCCGGCTGCGCGATCCAGAGCGCGACGAAGGCCAGAGCGAAGATCAGTTTCGGAAGACAGACGCCGAACAGGCGCAGCGGACGAAAGAACATGACAATTCCTGTGGCGTTCGTTGGCCGCACTCTGTGCAACCTCTGCCGCCCGTGCAATTGTTCGCGCGCGCCAAGGCGCAAAGCGATCTCAACTGTTGTCAATCGGTCGCTTGTTTCCCTCGTGATCGAGCGCGACGAAGGTGAAGATGCCCTCGGTCACCTTCTCGTTCGTCTTGCCCTGCCCGCGCACGACCCAGGCGTCCAGCCGCACCGCGACCGATGTAGTGCCGACCCGCGCTACTTCGCCATAGATGCACAGAATGTCACCGATCTTGACCGGGCGGATGAACTTCATGGCCTCGACGGCCACGGTCGCGACCCGGCCCGACGCCCGCTCGCCCGCGATGATGCCGCCCGCGATGTCCATCTGGCTCAGAACCCAGCCGCCGAAGATGTCGCCCGCGCTGTTGACGTCGGCGGGCATGGCGACGGTGCGCAGAACGGCGTGGCCCTCGGGCATGATCTCGGACATGGCGATCTCCTTTTGTGGAGGCCACCCTATAGCGGCAGGCCCGCAGGGCAAGTCGTCCATTTACATCGCTCGGCGCCGCTCATAGGGTTTTTTTGATCAAAAAGACAAAACCCGACAGGAGGTCCCCGTGGACGGCTATACCGACAACGACATTTCCCATGTGGTCGAGGCCGACAAGGCGCATGTCTGGCACCACCTCGTCCAGCACAAACCGTTCGAGACGGGCGAGCCGCGCATCATCGTCGAAGGCAAGGGCATTCGCGTCTGGGACCAGCACGGGCGCGAGTTCATCGACGCCGTGTCGGGTGCGGTCTGGACCGTGAACGTGGGCTACGGGCGTGAAACCATCGCCGATGCCGTGCGCGAACAGCTTGTGAAAATGAACTATTTCGCAGGCGCCGCCGGGACCATTCCCGGCGCGATCTTCGCCGAAAAGCTGATCGAAAAAATGCCGGGGATGAGCCGGGTCTACTACTGCAACTCCGGTTCCGAGGCGAACGAGAAGGCGTTCAAGATGGTGCGCCAGATCGCGCACAAACGCTATGGCGGCAAGAAGACCAAGATTCTCTACCGTGACCGCGACTATCACGGCGGCACCATCGGCACGATGAGCGCGGGCGGTCAGGACGAGCGTGTGATGCAATACGGACCGCTCACGCCCGACTTCGTGCGCGTGCCGCATTGCATGGAATACCGCGCCGCCGATCAGGGATGGGGGGATCTGTCGGGTGAGGCATACGGACGTAAGGCCGCCGACGCGATCGAAGAGGTGATCCTGCGCGAAGGCCCAGACACCGTGGGGGCGCTCTGCCTCGAGCCGATCACGGCGGGCGGCGGCGTCATCACCCCGCCCCCCGGCTACTGGGACCGGGTGCAGGAGATTTGCCGCAAATACGACGTGCTCCTGCATATCGACGAGGTGGTCTGCGGCATGGGCCGGACCGGCAAATGGTTCGGCTACCAGCACTACGGGATCGAACCGGATTTCGTGACGATGGCCAAGGGCGTGGCCTCGGGTTACGCCGCCATCGCCTGCTGCGTGGCCACCGAAAAGGTGTTCGACCTGTTCAAGTCCGACCCTTCCGATCCGCTCGACCATTTCCGCGACATCTCGACCTTCGGGGGCTGCACCGGCGGCCCGGCGGCGGCGCTGGAAAACATGCGGATCATCGAGGACGAAGGGCTGGTTGAGAACGCCGAAAAGATGGGCGAGCGGCTGATGGCCAACCTCAAAGCTCTCGAAGTGAAGCACGAAGTGATCGGCGACGTGCGCGGACTGGGCCTGTTTCAGGGCCTCGAACTGGTACGGGATCGGGGCACGAAAGAGCCGGTGAGCGAGGCCGACATCGGCAAGGTCGTCGCGGGCTGCGCCGAGCGCGGTGTCATCATCGGGGCGTCCAATCGGTCTGTTCCGGGCCTGAACAACGTCCTGTGCTTCTCGCCCGCCCTGATCGCCACGCCCGCCGACATCGACGCGATCACGGAAGCGATGGACGGTGCCCTGACCGCCGTCTTCGGCTAGGTGCGGGCGGTTCGAAACCCCTTTCGCGGCGCGGGGCTGGATCACCCTGCCCTCGCCGACATTCCCTTTCCGCTGGACGATGCCGACCCGGCCCTGGCCCGTGTGGCCCGCTGCCCGCGCCACCGGATAACGCCGCTTCTGCCAAGCGCGGACCTTGCCGATGCGGCCGGTGTGGCGCGCGTCTTCGTCAAGGACGAACGCGCGCGCATGGGGCTGGGCAGCTTCAAGGCGTTGGGCGCCGCGCATGTCATCGCCTGTGATGCCGCCGAGGGGCGGGCCGCGGGGCGCACATACGTGGCCGCCAGCGCGGGAAACCACGGGCTGTCGGTGGCCGCCGGGGCCGCCGCGTTCGGCGCGACGTCACGCATCTATCTGGCGGACACCGTGCCCGAAAGCTTCGCGGACCGGCTTCGCGCCGAGGGCGCCGAGGTGCGGCGCGCCGGGGCGACCTATGAGGAAAGCATGGCGACGGCCGAGGCCGAGGCGGCGGACGAGGGCCTTACGCTTCTGTCGGACAGCTCATGGCCGGGCTACACCGAAATACCCAGAACGCTGATGGAGGGTTACCTGATCCTCATGGCCGAGGCCGCCAGCCAATTGCCGGAGCCGCCCAGCCACATCCTGCTACAGGCCGGTGTCGGCGGTCTGGCGGGCGCGGCGGCGGCACATGCGCGGCGCATCTGGGGCGACGACCCGGTGATTGTGGTCGTCGAGCCTGAGGCCGCCCCGGCGCTGATCGGCTCCGTCGAGGCGGGCGCGCCCACCGAAAGCCAAGGGCCGGTGTCGATCATGGGGCGGCTCGACTGCAAGATGCCCTCGCTCATCGCGTTGAAGGGCCTTACCCGCGACGCGGACTGGTTCGTGACGATCAGCGAAAGCGAGGCGCAGGCCGGGTGCGACCGGGCCGACGCGGCGGGACTGCCCTCGACCCCGTCCGGCGCGGCTGGTCTTGCCGCGCTGGTCGCGGGCCTGCCGGATGAGGTCGGTATCACCCAGAAAGCCAGTATACTTACCATCCTGTCGGAAACAGCATGACCCACCCGCGCGGCTTCCCTGAGACCGAGTATTCCGAACGGCTGACGAATATCCAGTCGCGCATGGCCGAACACGACCTTTCGGCGCTGCTTCTGACCACCGAACCCGAGGTGCGATACCTCACCGGATTTCTCACGCGGTTCTGGGAAAGCCCGACCCGCCCCTGGTTCCTCGTGGTCCCGGCCTCCGGTAAACCCATCGCGGTGATCCCGGAGATCGGCGCGCATCTGATGCGGCAAACCTGGATCGACGACATCCGGACCTGGGTTTCGCCGGATTATGCCGACGACGGCGTTTCCCTGCTGGCCGACACATTGGCCGAGGTCGCCCCGAAGCGCGGCAAGATCGGCGTGCCGTCCGGCCCGGAAACGCATCTGCGTATGCCGCTTCAGGATTGGACGACGCTGCGCGACCGCCTGCCCGACCGGGTGTTCGGTGACGATGCCGCGATCCTTCGTTCGGCGCGGATGGTCAAATCCAAGGCCGAGATCGCCAAGATCAGGTGGAGCTGCGGGATCGCCGAGGCCGCATTCGCGCGGGTGAACGACATCGCCGGTGCGGGCATTCCCCTGTCCACCGTCTTTCGTTCGTTCCAGTCGCTCCTGCTCGACGAAGGCGCGGATTGGGTGCCCTACCTGGCTGGCGCAGCCGCGCCGGGCGGCTATGGCGACGTGATCTCGCCCGCCACCAACGCACCCTTCGAAGAGGGCTGCGTCTTGATGCTCGACACGGGCGCGGTGTGGGACGGGTATTTCTGCGACTTCGACAGGAATTTCTCGATCGGCGCGCCATCGGACGACGTGCAAAGCGACCATGCCCGCCTGATCGACGCGACCCATGCCGGGTTCGAGGCGGTCCGACCGGGCGCGACACCCGCCGAGGTCTATGCCGCGATGAACCTGATCCTGACCGGCGGCGACACCGCCGTGAAGGGCCGGTTGGGCCACGGGCTTGGGATGCAACTCACCGAACCGCCATCGCTCATCCCCGCCGACCACACGCCGCTCGTCCCCGGCATGGTGCTGACGCTGGAACCCGTGGTCGAAACGCAGACGGGCATCATGGTTCACGAGGAAAACATCGTCGTCACCGAAGATGGCGCGGACTGGCTGACCATGCCGGTCGGCCACGCGATACCACAGGTCGACCCATGAGTTTCCGGGTCTTCCCCTACGAGCCGGTCGAGGTATTTCCGACCCAGCTGGGCCTGATCGTCCTGCAATCCGACGAAACCGTGGAGCAGGATTTCCGCAGGCTGTTCGGGCCGGAGGTCGAGCTGCAATTCACCCGCATCCGGTCGGGCGCGGACGTGACGCCCGAGACGCTGGCGGCGATGGAGGGCGATCTGGGGGCGAGTGCCGAGCTTCTCTGCCCGTGGACCCGCTTCGGCGCGATCGGCTATGGCTGCACGTCCGGCACGGCCCAGATCGGGCGCGCGCAGGTGGCCGCCCTCGTCTCGGGCGGGGCACAGACGCGGGCCGTCACCGAACCCGTCTCGGCGCTTCTCGCCGCCTGCGCGGCGCTTGGAGTCCGGCGGATCGCCTTTCTGTCGCCCTACCTTGCGGAAGTGTCGGATCGGATCTGCAACGTGCTGGCCGAAGGGGGTGTCGAGACACCGCTGTTCGGAAGTTTCAACGTGTCGACCGAAGCCAAGGTCGCCCGGATCGCGCCGGCCTCGATCATCGCCGCCGCCGAACGGCTGGTCGAACCCGGCGGCGTCGACGCGCTGTTCATGTCCTGCACGAACCTTCGCACGCTCGGGATCATCGACGACCTCGAAACCCGGCTTTCCATGCCCGTCCTGTCGTCGAACCTCGTCCTTGCGTGGCACATGGCGCGGCTGTCAGATGTGGCACTGGCCCCCGGCACACCGGGTCGGCTGGCGCGGCTCTGATCCGAAACCCGCGCTTTCGTCGCAAAACCCGGACAGTCCCGCCCACATTTCACCGCATTTTCCATTTATGCCGACGTGGAAACAGTGGTTCTTTCAAGTGGCATTGGGGCTGAGATGGAACAAGTCGGCGCAGGTCAGGTCAAACCGTTCACGCTTCTGCGCATCGCCGTGCAGCCGATGGACCGGCTTGGCCTCGTCACGCTGCTGTCGTCGATCTATTTCTTCCAGATCTGGGGCCTGACGATGGGCGGCACGCCCCTGCCCGCCGCGGTCCACGCGGTGTTCATGGGGTTGAGCGTCGCAGGCATCGTCATGCCGCGCCTGTGGGGCATTCTCGCGATCAACGCCTTCGCGTGGAGCGTGACCTACATCCTCAACTCTCCCGTGGCGTCGAACAACCAGACGACCTCGTTCGCGTTCTCGCTCGTCGTTCTGGGTGCGCTCTTCTACCTGCGCCCCACCGGGCCGGACGGGCGCGAGGCGTTCTTTCACCGCATCGCCTCGGCGGGGCGGCTGATCCTTCCGGCGATGTATTTCTTCGGCATCTACCACAAGATCAACATCGCCTTCCTCGACCCGGCGGTGAGCTGCGCGGTCGTGCTGTACAAGGCGCTGACCACGGGTGTCGGGCTGGGCGACTGGGGGTTCGGGCACTATGGCGCGATCTACGCGACATTCGTCATCGAAGGCATCGCCATGGTCGCCCTGTTCATTCCGCGTCTGAAGACCATCGGCATCCTGATCGGCGTGCCTTTCCACATCATCATCGGTTTCACCGGATATGCCTATTACAAGGATTTCTCGACCATCGTTCTGGTGCTCTATGCGCTTTTCCTGCCGAAAGAGGTGTTCACCAACGCCCATGACGCGCTGGCCCGCTGGACCGGCAGCCCGGACACCGCGCTGAAAATCGGGCGCGGGGCGCTGGTGCTGTTCGTGCTGGCATACGTGGCCGCGATGGGTGCGCTCTTCGCCCCCGACCGCCTGATCCCCGAAGACCGCGCCTTCATGCCGTTCTTCGCCGTCTACGCGCTGGGGTTCTATGCATTCCTGATCCTGTTCATGCCGCGCGACGGCGGGCGCAAACAGGGGTATCGCGCAGGCTGGCTCGTGCTCATCCCCATCCTTTATTTCGCGAACGGGTGGAGCCCCTATCTGGGTCTCAAGACCGAAAGCTCGGTGGCCATGTTCTCGAACCTTCACACCGAGGGGGGCGAGACCAATCATCTGTTCCACGGGGTTCTGCCCTTCGGCGCGTCCTATCAGTCCGACCTCGTGACCCCGGTCGCGTCCAACAGCCCGCAGTTCGACGCGCGCTACATCGCACCGGGATATGACCTTGTGCGCTATGAGCTGGACCGGATGCTGGCGCTGACCCCGGGGCTAAAGGTGACGGTTGCGACGACGGATGGTCCCGTCTCGACCGCATCGGGCTGGACGAACACCTACCTGTCGCACGGCATCGCGGCGCGGAAGTTCCTGACCTTCAAGCCGGTCGACTGGACCCGCCCCAAGGTCTGTTCGCACTGATCGGGGTCAGCCCCCGATTTTGCGCCGCCCCATCAGGGTGAGCGTCGCGTTCCGGCCCGCTTTCATCACCGGATAGAGCATCCGCGCCACGCGCGGCGAGCGGAAGATGCGGGCGTTCAGCTTGTTGAACGCGCCGGACCCCGTGCTCATGAGCGCCAGCCGATGCACCACCTCGTCCCCGAAGTGGATCGTGTCGCCGTCGATCAGCGCCATGCCCTCGTCCAGATCGAAGCCCGCCTGCGTCACGCGGCGCGCCGCCGGGTGGTCGCTGCGTGCGTCGATCAGTTCGACGGGTCCGGCCGCCTCGCGCAGACGCACCATCGCGACATAGCGCGAACAGAAAGGGCAGTCTCCGTCGTAGACGATCTGCATGGTCACTCCACCATGGCGCGTTTGGGTGCGCCGCTTCCGGACAGGCCCCGCCGCAATGCGTGCCGGGCCGGCATTTCGACCGCGCGGTAGGACAGGTCGGCGACGACACAAACGACCAAGACCGCGATCAGGGCCAAGGGCAGCGTTGCCGCATCGCCCAGTCTGGCCAGCGCCATGATCGCAAACCAGTGCCAAAGGTAAAGCCCGAAACTCAACCGTCCGAGGGACAGGAGCGGGCGAGTGGACAAAAGCCGCGCCAACGGCCCGTGCCCCGCAGCGACGCCGACGATCAAAAGCACGCTCGCGCCGAGCAGAAAGAACGGCGGCAGGTTCAGGGCGATACCGCCGATCAGACCCGCTGCGGCGATCCACTGAAATCGCGTCGCGGTGCCGTCGGCCAAGGGGGCGCCGCGCAGGCACCGCCAGAGACCGGCCCCGATGAAGAACCCCGACAGCGCACGCAGCGGTGCGCGCCCGTTATAGACGTGGAAGCCGCCCCAGAGGGCCTGCATCGCCAGATAGCCGCCGACCCCGACCGCGATCAGCACGAGCGCACCGCGCATCGAGCGCAGCAATCCGGCAGCGATTAGAAGCGGAAACGCGAGATAAGCGACAATTTCGGCGCTGATCGACCAGGCCGGCGGCACCGGCGCCGCGCAGGCCAGCGGCCCCCATGTGAAGCTCAATGTCGCGAGCTGGGGCAGACAATCCGCATAGGCACCCGCCCCCGCCGCATCGAAGAGCACGGGCGCGATTGCGAACCAGACCAGAAGCACGACCATGTGCAGCGGCCAGAGCCGGGCCACGCGGGCCGCGAAGAACGCGCGCAACGTGGCGCTCCCCTCTGCGATCCGGTCGGCATAGACATGGGAAATCACCCAGCCGGACAGCACGAAAAACACATCCACGAACACCCAGCCGGAGCCGAAGAACCCCGGCAGGCGCGCGGTGAGCGGGGACAGCCCCGGCACGTGATGAAGGTGGTAAAGGCACACGGACAGCGCCGCCAGCCCGCGAAACCCTTCGAACGGGGCGAGCAGCCGGGGGGTGCGTGGCACCGATGTTCGGTCCGTCGACATGCCCCGTGGTTAGGCGCCAAATCGGACAATGTTGTGGCGAAATTCCGGGCCTCCCCCACAAATTGTGCAACATCACGGCCTGTTGACGCGTTTGTTCTTTGAAATAGAACACTCATGTTCTATATTTGTTCTCATCTGATGGGAGAACGTGCCATGTATGAGACCAATCCCCTGCCCCCGACCGACAAACAGTTGGGCTATGCCCGTGCCATCGCGCGCAAGCTGGACATGCCGATCCCGCGTTCCAGCCTTGAAACGCGGCAGGCCTTGTCGAGCTGGATCGACCGCAACCGCCAGCGCAGCGCCACGCAGGGCGTCGCCACGTCGCGTCAGGTCGCCTTTGCCGAGAAACTGGCGCGGATCAAACGCCGGGCGATCCCGGACGAGTGTTTTCGCGATGCGGGGCTGATGAGCCGCTGGATCGACGCCAACAAGTAATCAGGGCGCGAACCAGTTCATCTTTCGCACGACGGCCAGTTCCACCACCGTCGCCACGATCCGCACGAGGTGATGGAGCGTCACGAAGGTCGGATTGGCCGCCAGCGACAGCGCGATCAGGCTCATCTCGGTGACGCCGCCGGGGGCGAAGCTGATGATGAGCGTCTCGAGGCTGAAATCGGTGAGCCGCGCGACGATCAGGGAAAGGATCGCGCCGATCCCCAGCATCGACGCGCCGGACAGAAGCGAGAGGCCGAGGCCGGAGATCATCATCCGGCGCGTGATGCCGACGAACCGCAGGCCAAGGCTGATGCCGACGACGACCTGCGCCGAGGCGACCAGCCAGCCCGGAATGTTGAGATCGACGATGCCGGTCGCCGTCGCCACACCGACAAGGAACAGCGGCCCGGCAAGTTGCGAGGCCGGAAGTTTGACTTTGCCGCCCAGCCAGACGCCCGCGACGGAGAACAGCATGACGAGCACCACGTCGAGCCAGATCGCGGGATCGGCGGATGTGGTGAGGCCCGCGGCGGAGCCGACCGGCTCCCCTTCGTAGATGGAGATCGCGAAGGGTAGCACCGCGACGACCACGATGATCCGAAGGAATTGCAGGATGGTCAGGACGCGGATGTCGGCCCCCGCATCCTCGCCGAAGGCGATGGACTCCAGCAGACCGCCCGGTGAGCCGGAGTAATAGGCCGTCGCCCGGTCCAGCTTCCCGACCTTGCGGAAGATCAGGTAGTTCGCGCTGTGTGCGAGGACGACGAAAAGCAGGATCGCCGGAATGCTGACCAGAAGCTTCGGCGCGAGCGTCAGAAGGTCGGGCGACACCTGCGCCCCGATCATCACGCCGATGACACCGACGAACAA
This sequence comes from Maritimibacter alexandrii, assembly GCF_005871115.1. Taxonomy (NCBI): domain Bacteria; kingdom Pseudomonadati; phylum Pseudomonadota; class Alphaproteobacteria; order Rhodobacterales; family Roseobacteraceae; genus Maritimibacter; species Maritimibacter alexandrii. The sequence goes on along the minus strand of NZ_SWKQ01000011.1, from coordinate 249,508 downwards.
TTGCCGGAACGGGAGCGGATAGCTGTAGCCTTGGGGAAACCTGTCACCGAAGGTCATCGCTCCGGCGGCGGCCATGATGAGACTGCCCAGCATGAAAGGCAGCGGCGTTCCGATCCACTGAAACAGGAAACCCGCCGCTCCGCCCAGCGCAAGAAGGCCCGAAGTGACCAGGTTATGCCGGAGCGAAGGGATACGCATGGCGTGAGGTATAGGCCCATATCCGGCAGGCGCAATGCAAGTTTGGCCGGGCGGATCAGTCGGTCAGGAACCGTTTCAGCGAATAGGCCTCCTGCCCTTCCATGAGCGGGCCTGCGGTCTGCATATGCGCCTTCATGATCGCGCGCGCGGCCTTGCCGTCGCCCTGATCCAGCGCGTCGAGCAGGCGGGTCTGATAATCGACGCCGCGCGACCACAGGTCGTGGTTGATCGGCGTGTAGAGCTTTCGATAGACCGTGATGTCGGTCAGGATCGACAGCATGAAGCCGATGAGGAACGACAGGAGCGGGTTGGCGCTTTGATCGGCCAGAAGCTTGTGGAACCGCAGCGTCGCGATGTGCTGGTCCCGTTCTTCGTCATCCGTCGTCGCGGGTTCGGAATACGAGGCGAGGATGGTGCGCAGTTCGCCAAGAACACAGGGGTTCAGATTGCCCGCCAGATCGGCCACAAGCTCGGGTTCGAGCACCCGGCGGATCTGGTAGATGTCCGAAATCGTCAGATCCTTGAAGTAGAAATAGTTCGCAAGCAGCGCCTCGGCCCGTTCCGGCGAAGGCTCGTGAACGAAGGTGCCGCCACCCGGCCCGGTGCGCGACTTCACAAGACCCTGCGCATCCAGCAGGCGGAGGGCTTCGCGGATCGTGCCCTTGGCCATGCCGAACCGCTCGATCAGTTCCGGCTCGGAGGGCAGCCGATCTCCGGGCTGCAACCCTTCCTTCACGATGAAGGTCTTGATCGCCTCGGCCACCTGCGCCGGGCGGCTCAGGCGCACGGCGTCCTTAGAGGGGGTGGAAGCAGGCGGCAAACTGGTCATCTCCGACTTGTTCTAGCGCGGGGTCTCGTTCGCGGCAAATCTCGGTCGCGCGCGGGCAGCGGGTGGCGAAGGCGCAGCCCGGCGGCGGGTTCAGCGGGTCGGGCAGTTCGCTGTCCTTCTGTTCGGGCGCGGTGAGCGGGCGGCCCACGACCGGCGCGCTGTCGGCGAGCAGCTTGGTATAGGGGTGGCGCGGGTTCGAGAACACCTCTTCCGCCCGCCCGATCTCGACCACCGCGCCGAAGTAAAGCACGACGATCCGGTCCGACACCGCCTCGACCACGGCGAGATCGTGCGAAATGAATAGGTAGGTCAGGTTGAACTCGCTCTTGAGGCGGCGCATGAGGTTCAGAACCTGCGCCTGCACCGACACGTCGAGCGCCGAGACGGGTTCGTCCAGAATGATGATCCGGGGGCTTGCCGCCAGTGCCCGCGCGATGCCGATGCGCTGTGCCTGACCGCCGGAAAATTCGTGCGGATAGCGTTCAAGGAATTCGGGGCGCAGATTGACGCTGTCGAAAATCTCGTCGATCCGCGCATCGCGCTCGGCCTTGTTCATCCCGTGCAGGCGTTTCAGCGGCGCTTCCATGATCTGCTTGATCGTCTTGCGCGGGTTCAGCGACGACACCGGATCCTGAAACATATACTGGATGAGCCGCCCGAACGCCGCCGGGTCGGCATTGTCCAATGCCTTGCCTTCGATCTCGATCGTCCCCTCGGTCGGCTCCAGCAGCCCCACCAGCATCCGGGCGAGCGTGGACTTGCCGCAGCCGGATTCCCCCACGATGCCAAGGGTTTCGCCGGTCTGCACCTCGAACGACATGGGCCGGATCGCGCGCACGCCGGGGTGCTGCCCGCCGAACAGGCCGCCGGAGATGGAAAACGTCTTGGCAAGGTTGTCGACTTTGAGTGCAGCGGTCATGCGACCTCCTCCTCAGGATGGATGCAGCGCACCTTGTGGGTGCCACCTTCGAGCGCGATTTCGCCTTGCGTGCAGGCTTCCGTCGCCTTGTCACAACGCGGTGCGAAGGCGCAGCCCGGCGGCAGGTCCGACACGATGGGCGGCAGGCCCGGGATCGCGGCCAGTTCGCGTTTGCCGCCACCCAGTTCCGGCACGCAGGCCATGAGCCGCGCGGTATAGGGATGGGCGGGTTTGTCGAGGATGTTGGTGGTCGTCCCCTCTTCGACGATCCGGCCGCCATACATCACCGCCACCCGGTCGCACAGCTGCGCGACCACGCCGAAGTCGTGCGTGATAAACACGATGGCAAGGCCGCGTTCCCGCCTGAGATCGTCCAGCAGCGACAGGATCTGCGCCTGCACGGTCACGTCGAGCGCGGTTGTCGGTTCGTCCGCGATGATGACCTCGGGATCGTTAGCGAGCGCCATGGCGATGCCGACCCGCTGGCGCATTCCGCCCGACATTTCATGCGGGTAGTTCCTGATCCGGCTTTCCGGGTTCGGAATGCGCACGGATTTCAGCAACTCGACCGCGCGGCGGTCCAGCTCCTTGTCCGACACCTTGTGGTGCACGCTGATCGCCTCTTTCAATTGGTCGCCCACACGGTAGAGCGGGTGCAGCGTGGAAAGCGGGTCTTGAAAGATATAGGCGACATTGTCCCCGCGCTTCTGGCGCAGCTTCTCGAACGGCATGTCGAGCAGGTCTTCGCCCTCATAGCGCACCGCCCCGCCCGTCACGACACCCGGCGGCGACGGGACCAGCCCCATGACCGAAAGCGCGGTGACCGACTTGCCGGAGCCGGATTCGCCGATCACGCCCAGACATTCGCCGGGGTTCACATGGAGCGACACCTCGTTCACCGCCTTGTAGACGCGCGGCCCGATGTGGAACTGGGTGGACAGGCGTTGCAGGTTCAGGATGCCCTTCCGGTCGTCGGCGGGCACGTCGCCGCCCCGGTTCACGAGCGTCTGCGCGCGCGGCCGCGTGAGCGCGCCGGAGCGAAGGCGGGGGTCGAGCGCATCGCGCACCCCGTCGCCCAACAGGTTGATCGACATGACGATCAGGAAAATCATGATGCCGGGGATGATCGAGGTATGCGGATCGGTGATAAGCTGCGAGCGCGCCTCGCCCAACATCGAGCCGAGATCGGCCTGCGGCGGCTGGCTGCCGAGACCGAGGAACGACAGCCCGGCGGTCTCGAGGATCATCCAGCCCACGGTCGTGGACATGGCGATCACGATGGTCGACAGCACGTTCGGCAAAAGCTCGGTCAGGATGATGCGCGTGTGCCCCATACCGGCCAAGCGCGCGGCGTCGATGAACTCCCGCCCGGCGAGCGAAACGGTCACGCCGCGGATGTTGCGCGCGAAGAACGGGATGTTCACGGCGGCCACCGCGATCAGCGCGTTGAACAGACCGGGGCCGAGGGCGGCGACGATCGCGAGCGCCAACAGGATATAGGGGAACGCCATCAGCATATCGACGCCGCGCATGATGATGTTGTCGGTGCGCCCGCCGAAATAGCCCGCGACGATCCCGATGGCCGAACCGATGGTGCCCGCGATCAGGGCGGCGAAGATGCCCACGGCCAAGGACACGCGCGTGCCGTAAAGCAGACGCGACAGCAGATCGCGCCCCAGATGGTCGGTGCCCAGAAGGTGCCCGTCCGAGAACGGGGTCATGAAACGGTCGGCGGTGTTGGTCACGTCCGGGTCCTGAAGCGGCAGGATCGGCGTCACGATGACCAAGAGCAGGATGATCCCCAGCACCACCGCGCCGAGCGCGGCCAGACGGTTGCGAAAGAGAAGCTTCAGAAACGTCATGTCTTGATCCTCGGGTCGAGGATGGACTGGGCCACGTCCACGCAGATGTTGAAAAAGACGTAGCACGCCGCGACGAAGACGACGCCGCCCTGCACCAGAAGGATGTCACGGGTCAGGATCGCGTCCACCAGCATCCGTCCCACGCCGGGCCACTGGAACACGATCTCGATGAAGACCGAACCGGACAGGACGAAGCCCGCCTGAATGCCAAGCACGGGGATGATACTGACCATCGCGGCGCGCAGGGCGTGACCGTAAAGCACCCGCCGCTCGCCGACCCCCTTGGCGCGTGCCGTTCGGATGTAGTCCTGCCTGAGCACTTCGAGCATGGCCGACCGGCTGAGGCGCGCGACGACGCCAGTGGCGACGACGGCCAGCGCGATGGCGGGCATGACGAGGTGACGCAGAAGGTCGGGCAGATCGCCCCCGCCGTAGATCGCGAACATGCCGGAGGCGGGCAGCCAGCGCAGGTTCACCGCGAAGGTCAGGATCATCATCATGCCGAGGAAGAAACTGGGCACGGAAATGCCGATCAGCACGACGAAGGTGATCGCCTTGTCCGCGAAGCCGTATTGGCGCGAGGCCGAGACGACACCGGCGAGGATGCCCAGAAGCGAACAGAGCACCCAGGCCGTCCCGGCCAGAATGAGCGTCGCGTTGAAGCGTTCGAGAATTTCGTCGATCACCGGGCGGTTCAGGCTGAACGAGCGTCCGAAGTCGCCCGTCAGCATATTGCCGAGCCAGATGAAATACCGTGACACCAAGGGCTTATCCAACCCGAGGTCACGGTTGATCTTGGCCACGTTTTCGGGCGTCGCATAGCTGCCCAGAATGGCGGTGGCCGGGTCGCCGGGGATCATGGCCATGATGAGAAACACGATGATCGTGATGCCAAGCAGCACCGGGATCGCCGAAATCAGTCGCTTGAGGATATAGCTGCCCATGGCGGCCTCCGCTCATGCGCCCAGCGCGGGCCATGTGTCTGAGGTGTGGCGAAAGGGTCGGGCGGGACCGGGGAGGATCGGTCCCGCCCTGTTCAGGTGAAGATCAGTTCTTCACCACATCTTCGAGCTGCAAGAGAAAGGACGGCTCGAGGATCAAGTTCTCGACGCGGTTCGAGGTGACCGCGTTCTGTTTCCAGTTCGCGACGAAAACCCAAGGGGCATCGTCCTGCACAATGGCCTGCATTTCCTTGTAGAGCGCCGCGCGCTCCTCCTGATCGGTGGCGACGCGCGCCTGTGCGAGCAGATCGTCGACTTCGGGGTTCGAATAGTAACCGGAATTGAACCCGCCCTGATCCGGGAACGCCTCGGTGCGCAGCGCGAGGAACGGGAGCGTGTCGGGATCGTTCGTCATCCACGCCATCTCGGCCATGTCCGCCTTGCCCTCCAGCCCCGGGTTCACTTCGCCCAGGAAGGTGTTCCACTCGTAGGTCTCGATCTTCACGTCGAAGCCCACGGCGTTGAGGTCGGCCTGAATGGCGGTGCCCATCGGGATCGGGTCGAGCATCCCCGAACCGCCTTCGGTCACGTAGAAGGTGAGCGACAGATCCTCCACCCCGCTCTCTTCCAGAAGCGCCTTTGCTTTGTCGGGGTCGTAGGGATAGGGGTCCAGCTCGTCGTTATAAGCCCATGCGAAGGCGGGCGGCGTCGGACCGGCGGCGACGTCGGCGGTGCCTTCGAGCACGTCGTTCACCAGAGCTTCCTTGTTGATCGCGTAGTTGGCGGCCTGCCGCACCTCCTTGGTGGCGAAAGGCCCTTCCTTGGCGTTCAGGATCAGGAACCAGACGTGCGGCCCGGCCTGTTCGACGATGTTGTAGTCGTCGTTCTGGAATTCCGACAAGGCGGTGGGCGGCACTTCGACCATCACGTCGATCCCGCCCGACAGCATCTCGGCCACGCGGGTGTTGGCATCGGTGATCGGGCGGAAGACAACGGCATCGGTGCCTGCGGGCTCCCCCCAGTAATCGGGATACTTTTCGACCACCACACGCTCGTTCGATTTCCACTCGACGAACTGGAACGGCCCGGTGCCGACCGGGTTGCGCCCGTAATCGGCGCCGCTGTCCGCGACCGCCGTGGGCGACACCAGCAAGCCGGTCGGATAGGCGAGGTTCGACAGGAACGGCGCATAGGGTTCGTTCAGGGTGAACTTCACCGTCAGATCATCGACCACCTCCACATTCTCGACCGCCGAGAAGAAGAAGGCGAGCGGGAACGGCCCGGTGTCGTGATAGGGGTGCTCTTCGTCCAGCATCCGGTCGAAGTTGAATTTCACCGCCTCGGCATTGAACGGCGTGCCGTCATGGAAACTGACGCCTTCCCGCAGCATGAAGGTGTATTCGGTGCCGTCCTCCGACACCTCCCAGCTTTCGGCGAGGCTCGGCTCGACCTCGAGCGTGCCGGACTTGTACTGCACCAGCCCCTCGTAGATGTTCACGACGATGCGGAAATCGTTCTGCGCGGTGACGGCGGCGGGGTCGAGCGCCTTTGGCTCGGCGATCTGGCCGACGATCAGGACGCCGGGCGGCGTCTGGGCGGCGAGCGGCGCGGGCGCGAGGCCCATCCCGGTGGCAAGCGCCGCGCTGGCGGCCGCGGCAAAAAGGCCCCGGCGGGTCCAGGTCAGAAGGGTCATAAGAAGGCTCCCATGTTGGCTGTTGGACGGAATTTTCTTTCGTTATTGCGACTCAAATTATCATGATAAATTGCATCGGTCAATTTTTCATGATAATTGTTCGGTGACAGGGAGATCACATGACCTTTTCCATTCTCGCCCGCGATCCCGACTCCGGCCTTATCGGCGGCGCGGCCGCAACCGGATCGCTCTGCGTCGGGGGCTGGGTGTTGCGCGGACGTGCGGGGGTCGGACTATCGGCAAGTCAGGGCGCGTCGCCCTCGACGCTCTGGGGCGAGGCCGCGCTGGACGGGATGAAGGCGGGCGAAAGCGCGCGGGATGTGGTCAGCCGGATTACGACCGAGGATCGCGGACGGGAGTTCCGTCAGCTTTCGGCCCTTGGCGTCAGCGGGCCGGGCGCGGTGTTCTCGGGTGCCTCCAACTCCCCCAAGATCGACGATCAGGTATTCGATGGCGGGGTGGCGGCGGGCAACCTGCTGGCCTCGCACGCCGTGGTGCCCGCGATGGTGGATGCCTACCTCGGCACATCCGGCGCCCTTGCCGAGCGCCTGATCGCCGCGCTCTTCGCCGCGCAGGACGCGGGCAGCGACGCGCGCGGGCTTTTCTCGGCGGCTCTTCTGATCGTGGGGCGGGATCGCGCACCGCTGACGCTCAGGATCGATCACTCGGAAGACCCCCTCCCCGCGCTCAGGGAGCTGCATGCGCGGGCCACCTCGGGCGACTACGCGTTCTGGGCGCGGCAGGTGCCCACGTTGAACGACCCGGAGCGGACCCTTGACTGATTGGGGTGCACTCGCCGCCGAACGTCTGGGCCGGATCGCCGCCTGTTCGGAACCCGGACCGGGGGTCACGCGCCTGCCCTTCACCCCCGAGCACCGCGCCGCGCTGGCCGAGATCAGGGGGTGGATGGAGGCCGCCGGCCTGACCCCCACCCTCGACGCCGCCGGAACGCTGATCGGTCGGCGTGAGGGCGACGGGCCCGGCACGTTCTATATGGGCTCGCATCAGGATAGCGTGCGCCACGGCGGCGCCTATGACGGGATCATGGGCGTCGCGCTGGCCTGCCTTGCCGTTCAGAACCTTGCCGAGACCGGACGCACCCTGCCCTTCGCCGTCGAAGTCCTCGCCTTCGCGGATGAAGAGGGCGTGCGGTTTCCCACCGCACTCATCGGCCCACGCGCGCTGGCGGGCCGTTTCGACCCCGATGTCCTGACGCTTGAGGATCGCGCGGGCACCACGCTCTGGACCGCGATGGAGTGTTTCGACCTCGACCCCGACGGCATCGGCGCGCTGGCCCGCGACCCCGAACAGGCGGTCGGCTATCTGGAAGCCCATATCGAACAGGGCCCCGTGCTGGAACAAAGCGGCGAGGCGTTGGGTGTCGTCACCGCGATCTGCGGGATCGAGCGGCACGCGGTGGCCTTCTACGGTGAAACCGGACATGCGGGCACCCTGCCGATGAAATCGCGCGCCGATGCGCTCGTCGGGGCGGCGGACCTGATCTCGCTCGCCCATCACCTTGGCCGGGAAGAGGCGGATTTGCGGGTGACGGTCGGCCAGTTGGACATCGCGCCCAACGTGGTCAACGCGGTGCCGAACGAAGCGCGGCTCACGCTGGAAATCCGGTCGCCCGACGATGCCCAGCGCGAAGCGGCCGGACAGCTTCTGACCCGCAAGGCGCATGAGATCGCAGCGCGCTGGGGCCTGAGCCTCGACATGCGCAAGACCTACCGCCAGACCGCGCAACCCTGTGACCCGGACATGCGCTCGGGGCTGACGGATGCGGTGATGGCGGCGGGCGGTGCCGGGGTCGAACTGGCCTCGGGCGCCACGCACGACGCCTCGGCCATGGCCGACCTCTGCCCCATCGCGATGCTGTTTCTGCGCTGCCGGGGCGGCGTCAGCCATGTGCCCGACGAATTCGCCAGCCCCGCCGACATGGGTCTCGCCGTCGAGGCGATGGCGCATTTCCTTGCCAACCACAGGCCGACCTGACCCTTTCCCATCCGCACCGGTCTGGGCTATGTCGGAAGGGAGCGGGAGTGCGGTATGGACGGCGAAAGACAGCCACAGGACCTGACCTTGAGCGGTGCGGTATTCGCGGCGTTCGAAGACGATCCCACGCGGCCTGCGCTCCACGCCGCCGATGGGGAGGTCTGGACCCGGCAGGACGTCATGGACGCGGTCTCGGCTTGGCGGCGTGCGCTGGCTGCGAAAGGTATCGGCCCGTCCCACCGCGTCGCGACCCTTCTGCCGAACGAAGCGGGCACCGCCGTTTTGCTTCTGTCCCTCGTCGATGCCGTGAACCTGATGCCGCTGAACCCCGGCGCGCAGCCCGCCCAGCTTGCCGAACAGATCGCGGCGGCGGGGGCGGATGCGGTGATCGCGGGCGGTGAAGCCGGGCGCGCGCTCGCCAGACTGCTGCCCGAGGGCGTCGCGTTCCATGACTGGGATGGCGGCGGCCCCGCCCTGACCGGCGAGGCGGCAGGACCGGCGCGGTCGGCACGCAAACCCGGCCTCGTCCTGCAAACGTCGGGCAGCACGGGCCTGCCGAAACGGGTGCCGCTGACGGCGGGCCAGATGGTCGCCTCGGCCCGCAATATCATCGCCCATCTCGGCCTCGGCCCCTCGGACCGGGCCATCCATGCCCTGCCCATGTTCCATATCGGTGCGGTCGTCGATCTGCTCGCCGCCCCGCTCATGGCGGGGGGCGAGGTGGTGCTGGCCCGTGACCTGTCGGCCACGGCCCTCACCGACGCGGCGCAGGCGGGCGGCACGTGGCTGCAACTGGTGCCGACCGCCCTCGCTCACCTGATGGACGACCTGTCCGACGACGACGCGCGGGGGCTTGGCACGACGCTCCGGTTCATCCGCATGGTGTCCGCAGACCTGCCCGAAGACCTGCGGCAAAAGGCCGAAGACCGGCTCGGCCTGCCGGTGATCCAGATGTATGGCATGACCGAAACCGCCGGCCAGATCACCGCCAACCCGCTGCCACCGGGCACGCGCAAACCGCTGTCTGTCGGCCCCGTCGCGGGCCCCGATATCGCGATCATCGACGCCCACGGCGCGATCCTGCCGACGGGTCGCGAGGGCGAGGTCTGCGTGCGCGGCGCAACGGTCATGGCGGGATACGATGGCGACACGGAAACGCCACGCCATGGCAACTGGCTGCGCACCGGCGATCTGGGCCGGATCGACACGGAGGGTTACCTGTTCCTCACCGGGCGAGTGAAAGAGATCATCAACCGGGGCGGCGAAAAGATAAGCCCGGTTCCGGTGGAGCGGGCCGCCAAGGCCATCGAGGGCGTCAGCGATGCCGTCGCCTTCGCCCTGCCCCATCCGAGCCTCGGGGAACAGGTCGGTCTGGCGGTCGTGGCCGACGACGCGTTGTCGGAGGACGACATCCTGACATCGCTCGCACGCGTGCTGGCCGAATTCGAAATGCCGCGCCGGATCGCGCGACTGACCGACATGCCGCGCCTGCCCTCGGGCAAGGTCGACCGTCGCGCGGTCGCGGGCATGGCGCGCGAGACGGCCGAGGATCGCGCCCCGCGCACCGGCCTCGCCGCGACGGTCGAGGCGATCTGGGCCGAAACGCTTTCGGTGCGGCCGCCGCATGACGAGGCCGATTTCTTCGACGATGGCGGCGACAGCCTGTCGGCGATGGATTTCCTTGCCACGCTGGAAAAGCGCCTCGGCCGACCGATCCCGCCCAACATCCTGTTCGAAGCCCCGCGCTTCGGCCCGTTGGTCAAGGTGCTGGCCGAGCTGCCGGTGCCGCCGCGCAGGGGCGAAGGCAAGCTTCTGCGCCATGTGCGCGAGGCGACCTCGGGGTGGCGTGGCGAGCGGGTCGGACCCATGGGCCTCATCATCGCGCGCAACACGGTGCAGACGGCGCCCAAGGTTTTCATCGGCACCCATGACGAGATGACGATCAACACCTTCGGGCGCACGATCACCAAGCACAATCCGATCTACGCGATGCGCACCTCGTGGCAATTCCGGGGGGAGCGGTATCGGGGCTATCTCAAACCGATGGCGAAAATCTACTGCGACGAGATCGAGGCGCTGATCGAACCCGGCGAAGAGATCATCGTCGGGGGCTTCTGCGGCGGGGCCAACATGGTCGAACTGATGATGCCGGACCTCAAGCGCCGGGGCATCAAGGTGAAATTCTTCCTTGCGATGGACAAGCTGTTCAAACGCCCCACGGATTTCCCGGTGTTCCACATCTGGACGGATCGCCTGCAATTCTCGCATCCGCCGCGCTATTTCGACCCGGCCCGCAGCTTTGGCGACTGGCATCCGGCGGGGGCCGACTACGTCTATCTCTCCGGCGATCACGACTGGGTGCTGCGCGGCGACCGGATGAAAGAGGTCGAGGGTGCGACGATCCCCTATGTCACCGGGGCAAAGGATCTGCCCGTGCCCGACCCACCCGAACCGATCAGCCTGCGGGAGCGGCGCAAACGCTACCGTGCCCGCGTGCGGGCCAAACTGCCCGACACGCTGTCTTTGACCGAGGACACCGTGGTCGACGTGACCGTCACCAATCGCAGTCGCAAAGTCTGGTCGCCTACGTCCGAAAGCGGTCTGTCCCTGACACCGTCCTACACCGCTGCGGGCGAGATTTACGCCCACAGTTGGAACCGGGACCGGATCACCTTCGACCGCCCCATCGGGCCGGGCGAAAGCTTTTCGGGTCAGGTCCGGCTGCGTTGGCCGGACGAGAAACTGAAAGCGCCACTGAAGGTCACGCTGACGATGGTCGACGACGGATACGGGCGGTTCTGCGACCTCGGGCGCGGCGGCGTTTCGCGCAAGGTCACGTTGCGGGGCGCACCGCCCGGCAAGACCGACTAGCCCCGCGTCAACGTCCGGCGCACCGCGTCTTTCCACGCCGCATAGCGATCAGCGCGCAGTTCGGGGTCCATTTTCGGATCGAACCGCATTTCGGCGGACCAGCCTGACGCGAAAGTTTCGGCGTCCGGGTAGATCCCGATCGCCTGCCCCGCGAGCCACGCGGCACCCATCGCGGTCGTTTCCAGCACCGGGGGCCGGTCGACAGGCGCGCCGGTGATGTCGGCCAGAAACTGCATCGCGAACCGCGAGGCCGACATGCCGCCATCGACCCGCAGAACGCCTTCGATGGGTTTGCCCATGTCGGCCTCCATCGCGTCGAGCAGGTCGCGGGTTTGAAAGCCAACGCTTTCCAGCGCCGCCTTGGCGAACTCGGCGGGGCCGGAATTGCGGGTAAGGCCATAGACCGCACCGCGACATTCGGCATCCCAATAGGGCGCGCCGAGCCCGGTGAAGGCGGGCACGAGGATCACGTCCTGCCCCGGATCGGCCTTTCGCGCGAGCGGACCGGCGTCGGAGGCCTGCCCGAGAATGCCCAGCCCATCGCGCAGCCATTGCACGACCGCGCCCGCGACGAAGATCGACCCTTCGAGCGCATAGGTCACCTGCCCCCCCATCTGATAGGCGATGGTGGTCAGCAGGCGGTTCTCCGATGCGACGGCCGTTTCCCCGGTGTTCAGCAGCCCGAAACACCCCGTGCCGTAGGTCGATTTTATCATGCCCGGCGTGAAGCAGGCCTGTCCGATGGTGGCCGCCTGCTGATCGCCCGCCACCCCCCGGATCGGGATCGTGCCGCCCAACAGCGTGGTCTCACCGAAATCGCCGTCGCTGTCGCGCACGTCGGGGAGCATCGACATCGGGATGCCCAGCGCCTCGCAGATGTCCGCGTCCCACGCCCCCTTGTGGATGTCGTAGAGCATCGTGCGCGCGGCGTTCGTCGCGTCGGTCGCGTGCACCCGCCCCTCGGTCAGACGCCAGATGAGAAAGGTATCCACCGTGCCGAACGCCAGTTTTCCGGCCTCGGCCGCTGCGCGCGCACCCTCGACCTCATCCAGCAGCCATTTGACCTTGGTGGACGAAAAATAGGGGTCAACGAGCAATCCGGTACGTGTACGTACCAACTCCTCGAAATCGCCACCGCGCAGGTCATGGCACAGGTCCGACGTGCGGCGGTCCTGCCACACGATCGCCCGGTGGATCGCCTTGCCGGTTTCGCGGTCCCAGACCACCACCGTCTCGCGCTGGTTGGTGATCCCGATGGCCGCGATCTCGCCCACATCCTGTGCGACCTCGCGCGCGGTGGCGAGCGTGGTGTCCCAGATGTCCTCGGGTTCGTGTTCGACCCAGCCGGAGCGCGGGAAATGCTGATCGAACTCCCGCTGGGCGCTGGCCACGGGCCGCATCTCGCCGTCGAAGGCGATGGCGCGCGAGCTTGTGGTGCCCTGATCGAGCGCGAGAATATGTGTCATGCGTCCTCCCTCGTCCTGCGACGAAACCGCCGCGCAGCCCGGACTTCCTTGCAGGCGTTCCGGGCGAATTCAGCGTCTGAACGCCCTATTCCGCCGCCGCCCGTTCTGCCCGTGCCTCGGACATGAAAGCCTCGAGCGCGGCGACCTGTTCCGCATCGACCCTGAGCCCCAGCTTCGTGCGCCGCCACAACACGTCCTCCGCCGTCACCGCGAATTCGTGACGCATGAGATGGCGCACCTCGGCCTCGGTCAACGTCGCGCCGAAATCGCGCCCCAGATCGGAAGCCTCAGTCGCCGACCCCAGGATCGTCTCGGCTTCGGTGCCGTAAGACCTGAGCAGACGTCGCGCCCAGGCCTCGGTCAGGAACGGGTGACGCTGCATCCAGGTGCCCACCATGCGCGGGCCGGATTTGCGGTTGTATGCGCCGCCGGGCAGCGGTGCCCGCGCCGTCCAGCGGCCCGTATAGCCCAGCGTTTCGAGCGCGGATTCGGCGAGTTTGCGGTAGGTCGTGAGCTTGCCGCCCAACACCGTCAGAAGCGGTGCCGCGCTGTCGTCATAGGCCAGCTGGTAGTCGCGGCTGGCCGACCGCGCCGACCCTTCGCTGTCGATCAGCGGGCGCACCCCGGAATAGGTCCAGACCACCTGATCGGTCGACACAGGCGTGGCGAGGTAGTCGTTCACGAAATCGACGAGGTATTGCGCTTCGGCCGGCGAGCATTCGGCCTCGCCCGGGCTGCCGTCATGTTCGGCCTCGGTCGTGCCGATCAGCGTGAAATCGTCCTCGTAGGGAATGACGAAGACGATGCGCCCATCCCCGCCCTGAAGGATATACGGCTGGTCATGGCCCGGCAGGCGCGGCACGACGATATGCGACCCGCGCACGAGCCGCAGCCTGTGCGCGTCGCCGGTCTTTTCGCTCAGATCCCCGGCCCAAGGCCCGGCGGCGTTCACCAGCTTGCGCGCGCGGTGGGTTTCGATCCGCCCGTCGCGTTCGACGTTCACTTCCCAATGCGAGGCATGGCGCGCGGTCGCGACGACCTTGGCCCGCGTGAGGATGCGACCGCCGCGCATCACCGTGTCGCGCGCATTGAGTGCGACAAGGCGGGCATCGTCCACCCATGCGTCGGAATATTCGAACCCGGTGCGGAACGACGGCTTGAGCAGCGCGCCCGCCGGATGCCCCCGCAGGTCGACCCGCTTGGTGCCCGGCAGACCGCGGCCCCCGAGCCGATCATACAGAAACAGGCCCGAGCGCAGCATCCAATCGGGCCTGAGCCCGGAATGATGCGGCAGCACGAAGCGCATGGGCCAGGCGATATGCGGCATCGCGGCCAGCAGTTTCTCGCGCTCCTGCAAGCTTTCGCGCACCAGACGGAATTCGTAGAATTCGAGGTAGCGCAGGCCGCCGTGGATCAGCTTGGACGAGGCCGACGAGGTCGCGCTCGCCAGATCGTTCATTTCAGCGAGCGTCACGCGCAGGCCGCGCCCGGCGGCATCGCGGGCGATGCCCACGCCGTTCACGCCGCCACCGATGACGAATAGATCGACTGTCTCACTCATGCCCCGACCCTAGCCCATCATGCTGCACCTGCAAAGCGCGGCCCCCTTGGCTACGATCAAATCCCCGCGTATAGACGTCGGGTCACCGAGGAAACCAATGACCACGCGCACCTACGCAACGCCGCCGGGGGGTCTCCCCCCGCAATCTGACCTGATGACCGCGAGCACCGGGAAGGCCGTCTTCACCGACGCCTATGCCGTGATTCCGCGGGGCACGATGACCGATATCGTGCTGATCGCGCTGCCCTATTGGGGCAACACGAAGGTCTGGGTGATTTCGCGGCCCATGACCGGGTTTTCCGAGAGCTTTTCGCATTACGTGATGGAGGTCGGCGCGGGCGGCGGCTCCGGCCAGCCGGAAGTGAACCCCGAGGCCGAAGCGGTGCTGTTCGTCACCAAGGGCGAGCTTTGGCTTAAGATCGGCGAGGACATTCACCGCATGGGTCCGGGCGGCTATGCCTATCTGCCTCCCGGCACCGACTGGTCGATCGAGAACCAGGGCGACATGCCCGCGTTCTTCCACTGGATCCGCAAACGATATGACAAGGTCGAAGGCATCGACATGCCGGAGGTCTTCGTCACCAACGAACGCGACCACGCCCCCCACCCGATGCCGGGCACCGAGGGCAAGTGGTCGACCACCCGTTTCGTCGACCCGCTGGACGTGCGCCACGACATGCACGTGACCATCGTGACCTTCGAACCCGGCGCGGTGATCCCCTTCATGGAAACCCACGTGATGGAGCACGGGCTGTTCATCTTGCAGGGCAAGGGCGTCTACCGGCTGAATCAGGACTGGGTCGAGGTCGAGGCGGGCGATTACATCTGGCTGCGCGCCTTTTGCCCGCAGGCCTGCTACGCGGGCGGGCCGGAACCGTTCCGCTACCTGCTTTACAAGGACGTGAACCGCCACATGCCTTTGGGTCTGTAAGGCGGTGCGGGCTGGTGCCCGCGCAGGTTTTGCGCCGCTCCGGCAAAGCCGGATCTGCGCGGTGGGCGAGAGGGCGCTGCCCTCTCGCGCTCTCCCGAGGTATTTTCAGACCGAAGAAGGGGATCCGGGATTTTCGTCGGGAATTGTCGCCAAATCGGAAACGCCATCATATTGTCGCCCTAATCTGTCGCTAACCAGCGTCCAATGACGATGACGAGCACGAATTCCGCAGGCATGGGACCGATACGCCGAACCGAGCGACCGCAGAAACGGTGGCGCGATACCGCGCTGCTTCTGGCGCTGTTCGCGCTGGTGGTCGCGGGCCTGATCGGTGCGGCGGCCGCGACCGGCTGGGAAGAAACCAAGGCGCAACTGGCCAAGTTGAGCCTGTGGCAATTCGCGGTTCTGCTGGGCCTGTCCTTGGCCAACTACCTGCTGCGCGGACTACGCTGGCACCTGTTCGCGGCCAAACTCGGCCTCGGTCTTGGGATCGTCGCGAACTTCATCCATTTCCTCGGCGGCTTCGCGATGAGCGTAACACCCGGCCGAGTCGGTGAACTGGTCCGTATGCGTTGGATCGGGCGCGAAACGGGCTGGAGTTTCGAGCGGACCGCACCGCTGGTGCTGGTCGACCGCGCCTCGGACCTCGCCGCGATGGGCCTGATCCTCGGGATCGCGCTGGCCTTTTCCACGACCGGGATCGCGGGCGGCATTCCCGTGACCGTGCTGGCCCTGATCGGCGCGCTGGTCGTGACACGGCCCGTGCTGCTGGAAAAGATCGCCACGTTCGGGCATCGCTGGCTCGGTCGCCTGCCCCGGCTTTTCGCCAAGGTGCGGCGTGCGGCGCGGTCGTTGCAGGTGTTCTCAGCCCCCGGCCTCACCGCGCTTGCCTTGCTGATCGGGCTCGTCGGCTGGTTCGCGGAGGGCTATGCCTTCCACCTCCTCCTCGTCTGGATGGGCGCCGACATCGGCGTGTCCAAGGCCATCGCGATCTTCGTCTTCGCCTCGCTCGCGGGCGGGCTGACCGGCGCGCCCGGCGGTGTCGGCGGGGCCGAGGCGGCGATGGTCGCGCTCCTCACCCTCGAAGGCGTGGGGCTGGAGACCAGCCTGCCCGCCACCGCGATCATCCGCGTGACGACACTCTGGTTCGCCATCGGGATCGGCCTGATCCTGTTCCCCGTGGCCGAAAAACATTCGAAGAAGGCGCAGAATGCTCTGGAAAACCGCTGACTATTCCGGCTGGGGCCGGGTCCACACGGCACATGGCGAGATCGCGCGGCCCGAACGCGCCTCGACCCTCGCCCGGATCATGGAGGAGGCGCCCGCGCCGGCCTTCGGCAATCGTCGCTCTTACGGGGATTCCCCGCTGAACGACGGGGGACGCGCGATCGACATGACGCGCATGGACAAGGTGCTGGGGTTCGACCCGGACACCGGCGTGGTCGAGGCCGAAGCCGGTATCCGGCTGGGCGAGCTCATGCGCCTGTTCGCCACGCGCGGCTGGACGCCCGCGGTCGTGCCCGGCACCGGGTTCTGCACGCTGGGCGGCGCCATCGCCAACGATGTGCATGGCAAGAACCACCATGTCGCCGGCAGTTTCGGCGAGCATGTGATCTCGGTCGCGCTGTTTGCGAACGGCAAGCGGGTGACGGTGTCCCCCGGCCATAACAAGGCGCAGTTCCGCGCCACGATGGGCGGGATCGGTCAGACCGGCGTGATCCTGTCGGCCAAGATCCAGATGAAGCCCTGCCCCGGCACCGCGATGCGGGTGACCGAACGGCGGCTGAACGACTGGGACGAACAGATCGACGCGCTCGAGGCCTCGACCGCCTCTTACGCCGTAAGCTGGATCGACGCGCAGGCCCGCGGCGCAAGGATGGGGCGCGGCATACTGGAAGAGGCAGAGTTGAGCGACATGCGCCTGCCCTCGCGCGCCAAGCCCAAATCGGTGCCGTTCAATGTCGGCCTGTTCTCGAACGGGTTGTTCGCGCGGGCCTTCAACGAAGGGTATCTGCGGCGTATTCCCGAGGCGGGCAAGACATCGGACAAGCCGATGGAGGATTTCTTCTTTCCCTTGGACAAGGTCCACGGCGTCACCAAGCTTTACGGCAAGGCGGGATTCCACCAGTTTCAATGCGTCGTGCCCACCGACAAGACCGACGTGCTGCGCGACATGATGATGAAGATCAGCCGATCCGGTCTCGCGTCCCCCCTCGTCGTGCTGAAACGCATGGGGCCGGGGCGCGCCGGGATGCTGTCGTTCCCGATGGAGGGCTACACGCTCGCCATCGATTTCCCGAACCGGGCCAAGGCCAAAAAGCTGATCGCCGAGTTGGAGGCGATGACGGCGGAGGCCAGGGGGCGGCTTTATCTTGCCAAGGACAGCCTTGCCTCGGGCGAGATGATAAGGGGCATGTATCCCGAAAGGGCGGAGTGGGCGCAACAGGCGGCCAAGGCGGACCCAAACGGGGCGCTTGTCAACGATATGGTGCGACGGCTCGAACTGAGGAGCGCGACATGAACGAGACATGGATCATCCTCGGCGCGACGTCGTCGATGGCGCGCGCCTTCGGGCGGGCGGTGGCCGAGCGCGGGGCGACCGTATACCTCGCAGGCCGCGACATGGAGGACCTCAAGGGGTCCGCCGCCGATCTTGAGGCACGCGGCGCGGCCAAGGCGCAGGCGGTGAAGTTCGACGCGCGGGACGCGGCGACCTTCGCCCCGATCATCGTGGCCGCCGAGGGCGAGGAAGGGCTGATCCACGCCGCCGTTTTCGTGGGGTCGATGCCGGAGCAGTCGGAGGTCGACAAAGACCCCAGCCTGATCGACGGCACGGTGCAGGACAGTTTCACCGGCCCCGCCCGGTTCCTACAGATGCTCGCCCCGGTGATCGAGGCGCGCGCGGGCGGGACCGTCGTGGGCGTCGGGTCGGTCGCAGGCGACCGGGGGCGGTTGTCGAACTACGTCTACGGTTCGGCCAAGGCGGGTTTCCACACCTACCTCGCCGGGCTGCGCAATCGGCTGAACCGCGCGGGCGGCCATGTGGTCACCGTGAAACCGGGCTTCGTGGATACCGCGATGACATGGGGGATCGAGGGCATGTTCCTTGTCGCCGATCCGGTGGATGTGGCTGCCGACATCCTCAAGGCCGTCGAGAAGAAAAAGAACACGATCTACACCCCGTTCTTCTGGCGCATCATCATGACGATCATCAAGTCGGTGCCCGAGCCGATCTTCAAGAAACTGTCGATCTGATCGCACCGCGCCGCAGCCCGTCACGCGGTCAGTTGAGGGCCGCGCTCACCCACTGTTCCCACAGGCCCGCGGCCTGAAACAGCAAGGCGATGGCGATCATCAGGATGCCCAGACCGCGCTTGTCCTTCATCGCGAACACGATGGGGTCGTGGTCCTGCTTGCCGTAATAGCCCAGCCGCACCATGCGGATCAGCCACCACGCAATCGGGATCAGCGCGGCCCAGACCAGCCATTGCGTCGGATAGAGCGCCACGGCCTGATCGGTGAAGCTGTAAAGGAAGAAACTGACCAGCGCGCCGACCATGCCGAGGATGGCGACGTTCAAAAGATCGGGCCGATCCGGCTTGCCGTAACCGCGCCCCGGCAGCCGCTCGTCCCCATGGGCGAGCGTCACTTCGGTCAGGCGTTTGACGCAGCCGAGCGTCAGGAAGGCCGGGAAGATGAAGGCGAGCAGATAACCCGACACCTCGACCCCCGAGGCATAGGCACCCGCGACCACCCGGATCGTGTAGAGCCCCGCGAGCACCGCGATGTCGATCCAGCGCAGGCGTTTGAGTTTCAGCGAATAGGCCAGAGATAGGATCATGTAGCCCACGATGACGGCGAGAAAAGCGGGTGACAGGATCGCGGCGACGACGAGCGCCGCCGCCCCCACCCCGGCACCTGCGGCCATGCCGACCGAAATCGGGACCGCGCCCGAGGCGAAGGGGCGGTGCTTTTTCTTGACGTGCAGCCGGTCGGCCTCGAGGTCGAGCAGATCGTTCACCACGTAGATCGAGCTTGCGGCGAAGGAAAACGCCAGCATCCCGAACAAGACCGAGATCAACGTGGACAGCGTGAAATCATGGGCGGCGAGGACCGGCACGAACAGCAGGACGTTCTTGACCCACTGATGCGGGCGCAGCGCCTTGAGCACGCCGCGCGGCGACCAGCCGCCCGCGATCCGCGTGACAGGTTTGCCCTGCCCTTCGAGCAGTTTCGCCGATGCGGTGTCGCCCACCACCAAGGCCGCGTTCGCGTGCGACCAGACCTCACGGTCTACCGTGTCGTTGCCCGCGTAGTCGAACCCGGCCTCTCCGTAAGCCTCGACCAGCGCGGCGGCCTTGCGGCGGCCCTTGAGGTTTTGGGTCTCGCTCGACGCGAAGACGCGCGGCGACAGGCCATGGTCGGCGGCGAGGCGTTTCACCAGCGCCTCGTTCGAAGCCGAGGCTAGCACGACCTCCCGCCCCTCGGCCTTGGCCGCCGCAACCGCGTCGGCGACGCCTTCGTTCACCGGCATGAGGTCGGTGCGGATCTCGGTCAGGTCCACGAGGCGGGCCTTGAGCCACGCCGGGTCGGTCAGATGCGCGAACACCGCGTGGATCGTCGCGATCGGGGCCTGCCCCAGACCGGCCCAGAAGGTTTCGAACAGAAGATCGGTCTTCAGAAACGTGCCGTCGACGTCGAGCACGAGCGGTTTGGTCTCGGTTTTCATGAAGGTCCCGGTATCATCCATTCGGTCAAACTCCGTTCACGGCGAATACGCAGCCGTCGGTCATCAATTCGGGCGGGGTCAGGCACAGGCCGCGCGCCACCTGCCAGGCCGCCAGCACCTTTGGCACGTAGGCCCGCGTTTCGGCATAGGGCGGCACGCCGCCGTGTTTCGTCACCGCGTTCTCGCCAGCGTTGTATCCGGCCAGCGTGAGGATCGGGTCGCGCCCGAAATGCTTCATCAGCCAGCCCAGGTATTTCACGCCACCCTTAATGTTCTGCGAAGGATCGGTGGCATCGGTCACGCCGAACCGCTCGGCGGTCGCCGGGATGAGTTGCATGAGGCCCATCGCCCCCTTCTCGCTTTCCGCCGTCGTGCTGCCGGAACTTTCGACCGAGATCAGGGCGACCACCAGCGCGGGCGAAATGTCGGTGCCGATGGTGGCCAGCAGGATGTCGGGGCCATAGGCCTTGGCGATGTCCTGAAGCGTCTGAAGGCGCGGGGCCTGAAGATCGGCCCGAGCCGTCAGGGTTTCGAGCGCCTTCATGACGTTGGCGGGCCCCGCCTCGTCCAGAGCGGGGGACACGCTGGCCCAGAACCACTCGTACCCGCTTTTGGGCGTGTCGTCCGCTTCGGCGGTCTGCGCGTCGGCCTCGGCCTTCGCCGCTTCCTCGGCCGCGCGTTCCGCGGCCCGCTGTTCCAAAGCCGCCCGCGCGCGGGCCTGTTCGGCGGGATCGATCTGCACCGTGATGCGCCGGGTGGTCCCCGCCTGTGGCACAGGCACGCGTTTGAAGGTGAAATCGGCATCCTGCCCGAACGCCGAGAATGGGGTCAACAGAAGCCCCAGAACACCGATCGTCTTGATCGTTACGGTCCGCATGTCGCGAAAACCTGCACTGCCTCGTTCTTTTCTTTTGAGGTATCTTCGCAAATTCGGACTCGAAGGGCCAGTTTTTCTTACCTTTCGCAATGAAACGGCCCGGAAAACCTGGTGATCGGAAAATAATTCGGATTTTTTATCGCTACATTTCAAAGTGTTAATCGGAAATTAACGAAATTTCCCAACCCGTCCAAAATCGTACCAACCCTGCCAAAATCATGCCCAAATCAAGGGTCAAATTCCAACCATGCCAAGCAGGGCAGAGGATCGGTTCACAGGCGGTTCGAAGGTTTCTGCAAGGTGTGAGTGAAACTGAGCTGAAAACTTTTCGGAGGGACAAAAGATGAAACTGTTCAAGCTTGCCAAGAAATTCCGCGCTGAAGAAGACGGTGCGGTGACTGTTGACTGGGTCGTTCTCACGGCCGCCATCGTGGGCCTCGGCATCGCGGTTCTGACGTCGGTTTCCGGCGGCACGACCTCGCTCGCCGACAAAGTGTCCTCGAGCCTCTCGGCCATGACCATCATGACGCACTAAGCGTCACACCGACCTAACTCAATCAGGAGATACCGCAATGAAACTCATCAACTTCTTCAACCGCTTCAAGAAAGACGAAGACGGCGCCGTCACCGTGGACTGGGTCGTGCTGACCGCCGCCATCGTTGGCCTGGGCATCGCCGTTCTCACCTCGGTCTCGGGCGGCACCACGTCGCTGGCCGACAAAGTTTCGTCGTCGCTGTCCGCGATGACCATCATGACGCACTAAGCGTCGCAACGAACTCTACTGGAGAGCAGAAACATGAAACTCGTGAACTTCTTCAACCGCTTCAAGAAAGACGAAGATGGCGCCGTGACCGTGGACTGGGTTGTCCTCACCGCCGCCATCGTGGGCCTCGGCATCGCCGTTCTGACCTCGGTCTCCGGCGGCACCACCTCGCTGGCCGACAAGGTTTCGTCGTCGCTGTCCGCGATGACCATCATGACGCACTAAGCGTCACGATCCGAAGACCTCCGGAATTGGGCCGCATCCTCGATGCGGCCCTTTCCCCGTTCTGGGGGGACGTTTGATTGTCGACGAATTGAAAGAAATCTTCGGCACTTCACGGTTTGTCCAGATTTTCGCCGCATTCTGGCGGCACAAGGGTAATGGAAACCTGACTGCCGGCCTGCCGGCGCACGAGGGAAAGGTAACGATATGCGAGCAGTATTTGGACTGGTTCTGATCGTGGGCGTGGGGCTTGCGGGCTTCGCCGTCTACATGGCACGCGACTATATCGGGAACTATCAGGCCGCGCTCGAACAGGAACGTGCGGCCCGTGCCCAGATGGTCCAGACCGCCGAAATCTACGTGGTCAAGGAATCCGTGGCCTATGGCGACCGGATCACCGACGAGAACATCCGCCTGACGCGCTTCCCGGTCGATGCGATCCCGGAAGGTGCGTTCAAGACGGAAGAGGAGCTCTTCCCGCAGGGCGAGAAACGCTATCGCACCGTGTTGCGCGCGATGGAGAAGGACGAGGCCCTGCTGGCGGTCAAGGTGACCGAGGCCGGGGCCGACGCCGGGGTGGCCGCGCGCCTCGCCTCGGGTATGCGGGCCTTCGCGATCCGGGTCGACGTCGCTTCGGGCGTGTCGGGTTTTCTGCGCCCCGGTGACAAGGTCGACATCTACTGGACCGGGCGCGGCTCGTCGGACAGCGTCACGAGCCAGGAGGTCACCAAGCTGATCCAGACCAACATCCGGATCATCGCGATCGACCAGATGGCCGACACCGACCGCACCGCGCCCACAGTGGCGCGCACCGTCACGATCGAGGCGACACCGGAACAGGTGGCCGCCCTCGCCCAGGCGCAGGCCACGGGCCGCATGGCCCTGTCGCTGGTCGGCGCACAGGACGATACCGTGGCCGAGGCGGTCGAGATCGACCAGAACACGCTTCTGGGCATCGAAACCGCCGAGGTCGAAGCGCCGGTGCGCGAAAAGGTCTGCACCATCCGCACCCGCAAGGGCGCCGAGACGGTGGAAGTGCCGGTGCCCTGCCCGACGAACTGATCGGCCCCACGGCGCACGGCAGTCGGGCGATCCGCCATGTTGCGGGCCGCCCACAGCAAGGACAGGCGCCAACCCCTTGATTCTTGCAATAAACTGAAAACTGTCGCATGGTGGCGGCAATATGGGCCGAAAGAGCCGGACAAACCGGACGCGTGCCCGATACAGGCGGACCCGAAAATTGGGCCAATACAAAGACAACCGGCGCCCGCTTGCGACCGGGGAAGAGCAGCAGAGACGTGATCGGAGAGGCAGGATCACATGGGACTTGATAGATATGTGAAGGCCGCCCTCACGGGTCTGGCGCTGTCATGGATCACCGTGCCGCTTCCCGGCATGGCCCAGACGTTGCGCGTGATGGACGGGGGTGTGGCCGAAACGCTGAACGTCCCCATGAACCGCGCCGTGGTCGTCGAAAGCGACCAACCCTTCGCCGAAATTTCGATCGCGAACCCGGGGATCGCCGACATTTCGACCCTGTCGGATCGCACGATCTATGTGCTGGGCAAATCGCAGGGGCGCACCACGCTGACCCTGCTCGCCCCCGACGGCACGCTCATTTCCAACGTCGAAGTGCAGGTCACGCCCGACCTTTCCGAATTCAAGGAGCGTCTGCGCCAGATCCTGCCGGGCGAACCCATCGAAGTGCGCACCGCCAACGACGGGATCGTGCTGTCGGGCACCGTGACCTCGATCGCCGCGCTCGACCGCGCGCTCGATCTGGCCGAACGCTATGCGCCCGACAAGGTGTCGAACCTTCTGTCGGTCGGCGGCACCCAGCAGGTTATGCTCAAGGTGCGCTTCGCCGAGATGCAGCGCTCCGTCACCAAATCGCTGTCCTCGTCGCTGGGCTTCGGCACCAACATCAACGGCCTTGGCGGCTCGATCGGCACCGGAGCCCTGGGCAACCAGGCCAATCTGGACGCCGCTTCGGCGGGCGATCTGATCTCGACCGGGAACGACCGCACCGGGGCGTTCACCTTCGGGTTCAACGCGGGCGCCCTGCAATTCGCGGTGATGCTCGAAGCCCTTGAAAACAAAGGCATGGTCCGCACGCTGGCCGAACCGAACCTCACCGCCCTGTCCGGGCAGGAGGCGAGCTTTCTCGCCGGTGGCGAATACCCGATCCCCTCGGTTCAGGAAAACGGCGCGGTGGTCATCGACTACAAACCGTTCGGTGTCGAGCTGACTTTCACCCCGCGTGTGGTGGATCAGGACATCATCAACCTCCAGATGACCGCCTCGGTCTCGGGTCTCGACAACTCGGTCACCTACGGCGACGGCGCGATCAGCGTGAACGCCTTCAAGCGGCGCGAAACCTCGACCACGGTCGAGATGCGCGACGGTCAGAGCTTTGCCATCGCGGGCCTGTTGCAGGACGATTTCCGCGACCTGAACGGTCAGGTGCCATGGCTGGGCGACGTGCCGATCCTCGGCGCCCTCTTCCGCTCGGCGGATTACGAACGCAGCCAGTCGGAGCTGGTCATCATCGTGACCCCGCACCTCGTGACCCCGACCCGGGGCGAGGCGCTGGCCCTGCCCACCGACCGTGTCAGACCCCCGTCCGAGGCCGACCTGTTCCTGCGTGGCAACACCGCCGCCCCGAACCGCCCGACGACGGGCGCGGCGGGCGAAGTGGCGCGGCAGGATTTCACCGGCTCCTACGGCTACGTGATGGAGGATTGAGCATGGCTATCCGCACAGGTGCAAAGATCGTCGCGACGACATCAGCCCTCGCCCTCATGGCGGGCTGCGCCACGGACAAGACCTATCTCGGCGAAGCCGGAGCGATCCCCGCCCGCGCCGAATTCGGCAGCGCGACCGAGAACAACTACCTGATCCAGACCGGACAGAAGAGCTACGTCGTCGATCTGGCCGAACGGTTCAACCGCGAGGTGCCCGATACGGTCAACTTCGAGTTCAACTCGGCCGTGCTCGACGGTCAGGCGCGCCAGATCCTCGCCCGGCAAGCGAGCTTCATCAGACAGTTCCCCGAAGTGCACTTCCGGGTCTACGGGCATACCGACAAGGTCGGCTCCAACGCCTACAACCGCCAGCTCGGTCTGCGCCGGGCCCAAGCGGTCGTGAATTACTTCGCGAGCCAGGGCATCAGCCGGTCGCGGGTCGAGGCGGTCGTCACCTATGGCGAAACGCAGCCTCTGGTCGCGACCGAGAACCGCGAACGCCGCAACCGGCGCACGGTGACCGAGGTGTCCGGCTTCGTACAGGACAACCCCCTGATCCTGAACGGTAAATACGCGGAAGTGGTGTTCCGCGAGTATGTCGAGTCGGCGACCGAGCTTCCGCCAGAGCGTGGCGGGCTGGGCGAACTCAACGCCGCGGCCAGCGGCGGCTGAACGCGGCCTAAAAAAGGCAATCCAACCAAGCTGTTACAGGGCCGGATACGTTCCGGCCCTTATTGTTTCGCCGTTACCGCCTGCGAAACAGCCGCCGCATCTGCCGCGGCATCGTCTCAAAACACCGCATAATTTCGCGAGTTCCGACAAAATCTCGCCCAACTTGGAAGTGAAATTCAGGACTTGCGAGTAGTCCGCACGACCGAGTCGTGTGGCGGTCGCCCGGGGTCGCGCGGATGAACCGCGCACCTGTTGCGAGGGCGGCCGGATCGGAAAGGAACGAGGCATGAGTGGGAGCGCAGCAGTGCTAGATCAGGAGCCGGCACCGATCGTCGCCTGCACGATCTCGCGCGACGTGCAGGCGTTCGATCTTCTTATCGAGGACATGGAAACCGAACTGGGCGAAGCCTGGGGCGACCTGTCGATCTCGGATGCGCTGGCCTTCTTCGAACAGCCCGACAGCGACAGCCTTGAATTCATCGCCATCGCGATGGACGACGAGGACGAGGCGAACCTCGCCCAGATCGCCGAGGTGATCCGTCAGGCCGCCGCCCGCAACATCAAGGCGATCGTCGTGGCCGAAGAGGTCAGCCCGATCGCGCTGCACCAGCTTCTCAAGGTCGGGGCCGAGGAATTCATTCCCTACCCCCTGCCCGACGGCGCGCTCAAGGATGCGATCGAGCGTCTGCGCGCACCGGATCCTGCGCCTGTCCTTCAGGCGGCCGCCCCGAACACCCCGCAACCGTCCGGCACCAACCGCGAAGGCGTGCTGATCGCGGTGCACGGCATGGCCGGGGGCACCGGCGCCACGACCGTCGCGGTCAACCTCGCCTGGGAACTGGCGACCATCGCCAAGGCCGACAGCCCGCGCGTCTGCCTGATCGACCTCGACCTGCAATTCGGCAGCGTGTCGACCTATCTCGACCTGCCCCGGCGCGAGGTGATCTACGAATTTCTGTCGGACATGGAAACCGCCGACGACGAAAGCTTCATGGCCGCGCTGCTGACGTTCAACGAACATCTGCACGTTTTCACCGCGCCCGCCGAAATGCTGCCGCTGGACCTGATCTCGTCCTCGGACGTCCAGGCGCTGATCGACAAGGCCCGGTCGAATTTCGACTACGTGATCGTCGACATGCCGACCGCCGTCGTCCAGTGGACCGAAACCGTGTTGCAGGCCGCGCATATCTACTTCGCGACCGTCGAACTCGACATGCGCTCGGCGCAGAACACCCTGCGGATGATCCGCGCGCTCAAATCCGAGGATCTGCCGGTCGACAAGCTGCGCTATATCCTGAACCGCGCCCCCAAATTCACGGACTTGAACGGTAAAAGCCGGGTCAAGCGCATGGCCGAAAGCCTCGACATCCAGATCGATCTGCTGATGCCCGACGGCGGCAAGCCCATCGTTCAGGCGGGCGATCACGGCGTGCCGCTGGCCGAAGCCGCGCTCAAGAACCCGTTGCGCAAGGAAATCCAGAAACTCGCAGAGCAGCTTCATGCCCTGAGCCAGGAGGAGGAGGAAGCCTCCGGCAAGAAGGGCAAGAAGAAGCGGGCCAGGAAATAGGAGCCGTTAGGTGTTTTCGAAATACAAAAAGCCCGGTGGTCCCCAGAAACCGACAAGCGGCGGCGCGCCCAAGCTGGAAACGGTCGAGGGCGGCCAGCCCGCTGCCCCGGCGCCCGCGCCCAAACCCGTTGCCAGCGCGCCAAAACCCGCGCCCAAGCCCGTCGTGGACGCCAAGCCCAAAGTGGCCGCGATTCCCACGCCGCAGGACAAGGAACGCAAGCGGCGCGAACGGCTTATGGAAATCAAGGTCGAGCTGCACAAGCAGTTGCTCGACAACCTGAACCTGTCCGCGCTGGAGACCGCGCCGGAAAAGGAACTGCGCGCCGAGATTCAGTCGATCGCGTCCGAAGTGCTGTCCGAGATGAACGTGGTTCTGAACCGCGAAGAGCGCCAGACCCTGAACGCCGAACTGTATGACGAGGTGACCGGGCTCGGCCCGCTCGAACCGCTGCTGAAAGACGACACCATCAACGATATTCTGGTGAACGGTCCCAAGCAGATCTTCGTGGAACGTGCGGGCAAACTGAGCCTGACGGACGTGACCTTCAAGGACGAGCGCCACCTGTTGCGCATCATCGACAAGATCGTGTCGGCCGTGGGTCGGCGCGTCGATGAATCGAACCCGTCGGTGGACGCCCGTCTTGCCGATGGCTCGCGTTTCAACGCGATGGTGCCGCCGATCGCCGTGGACGGTTCGCTCGTGTCCATTCGTAAGTTCAAGAAAGACAAGCTGGCCATCGACGATCTGGTACAGTTCGGCGCCTTTTCCGAGGAAATGGCCGCCTATCTGCAAGCCGCCGTCGCCTGCCGTCTGAACGTGATCGTGTCGGGCGGGACGGGCTCCGGTAAGACGACCACGCTCAACGCCCTGTCGTCCTTCATCGACGACAGCGAGCGCATCCTGACCATCGAGGATACGGCGGAACTGCAACTCCAGCAGACCCACGTGGGCCGGATGGAAAGCCGCCCGGCGAACGTCGAGGGCAAGGGTGCGGTCAGCCAGCGCGACTGTCTGAAAAACGCCCTTCGTATGCGCCCGGACCGGATCATCGTCGGCGAGACGCGCGGCGAGGAAGTCATCGACATGCTTCAGGCCATGAACACCGGCCACGACGGCTCCATGACCACGATCCACGCCAACTCGGCGCGTGATGCCGTGTCCCGTCTGGAAAACATGGTCGCGATGGCCGGGATCGAAATGCCGATCAAGGCGATCCGCTCGCAGATTTCGTCGGCTGTGAACCTCATGGTGCAGGCCAGCCGCCTTCAGGACGGGTCGCGCCGCATGGTGTCGATCACCGAGATCACCGGCATGGAAGGCGACGTCATCTCGATGCAGGAGGTGTTCCGCTACGAGCGCCTCGGCCTGACGCCCGAAGGCAAGATCATCGGCCGCTTCAACGCGACCGGCGTGCGCTCGCACTACTCCGAGCGTTTCCGCCAGTGGGGCTACAACCTGCCCGCCTCCATTTTCGAACCCATCGCCGCGGAGTAACCCGGATGCCGTTCTCGACAGACATCATCATCTACGGCGTCATCTTCATCGCCGTGCTCCTGCTGGTCGAGGGCATCTACCTGACCGTCTTCGGCAAGTCGATTTCCCTGAACAGCCGGGTGAACCGCCGCCTCGACATGCTCGAAAAGGGCGCGGGCCGCGAACAGGTGCTGGAGCAGCTTCGCAAGGAGATGCACCAGCACATGAACGCGAAGGGCATGCCGCTCTACTCGCTGCTGGCCGAAAAGGCGCAGAAGGCCAACATCGCCTTCACGCCCAAGCAGATCATGATGCTGATGGCCGGGTTGTCCGTCGTCGCCTATCTCGGCCTCACGATGGGGACCGGCGCGGGCACCGGCGTGCGCATACTGTTGTCCATCGCGATGGGTGTCGGCGGCGTCTACGTCTGGATCAACGGCAAGGCCAAGAAACGCATGGCGATGTTCGAGGAACAGTTGCCGGACGCCGTGGAACTCATGGTGCGCTCGCTGCGCGTCGGCCACCCGTTCTCGTCCGCGATCCAGATCGTCGCGAAAGAGGTGCCAGATCCCCTCGGCTCGGAAATCGGGATCATCGCGGATGAAAGCGCCTATGGCCGCGACATCGGCGACAGCCTCAAGGCGATGGCGGAGCGCATGGATATGCAGGATCTGCGCTTCCTCGCGGTCGCGGTGACGATCCAACAGACCTCGGGCGGCAACCTTGCCGAGATTCTCGACGGTCTGGCCAAGGTCATCCGCTCGCGCTTCAAGCTGTTCCGCCGGGTCAAGGCGATCACCGCCGAAGCGAAATGGTCCGGCACCTTCCTGTCGGGCTTCCCGATCCTCGCCATCGTCATGATCAACGTAATCCAGCCCAACTATTACGACGACGTGAAGGAAACCGGGTTCTTCATTCCCGCCGCGCTCGTCTGTCTCGGCTTTCTCATCGCGAACTACTTCGTGATGAAGGCGCTGACGAACATCAAGGTGTGAGACCAGAGAGATGATCGACCAACTCACCGCGATCCTGACCGACAAGTTCGGCCCCTTCGGCCCCCTGATGGCGCTTGGCGGATTGGGCGTTCTGCTGATCGTCGGCGCCCTGCCCCTGCTGTTCAAGCGCGAGGAAGACCCGCTGAACAAGCTCAAGAAAAGCCAGAAGGAACTGGAAGAAGAGCATATGGCGCTGCGCCGCACCGAAAGCGGCGGGATGGGCGACAAGCTGGAGAAATACAAAAGCTTCCTCGAACCCGAGGACAGCGAGGAATATTCCGCGATCCAGCTTCGGCTGCTTCAGGCGGGCTATCCCGGCAAGAACGCGGTGCGCACCTATCACTTCGCGCAATTCGCGCTGGGTCTCGGCCTGCTGTTCGCCGGTCTCATCTATTCCTTCATCACGAACGACGGCGAAACCTCGACCCAGAAGATGATTATGACCGTGCTCATCCCCGGCGCGGTGGGTTACGTCGCCCCGAAATACTGGGTCACGCGCCGTGTCGACAGCCGCAAGGAAGAGATCACGAACGGTTTCCCCGACGCGCTCGACATGATGCTGGTCTGCGTCGAGGCCGGTCAATCGCTCGATCAGGCGATCATCCGCGTCGCAAAGGAAATCCGCGCGGGCTATCCGGCGCTGGCCGACGAGTTCGAGATCGTGAGCTGGGAGATCAAGGCCGGTAAGGACCGCATTCAGGTTCTGCGCGACATGGGCGAACGCTGCGGCGTGGCCGACGTGCAGTCCTTCGTGACCGTGCTGATCCAGTCGACCAGTTTCGGTACCTCCATCGCAGAAGCGCTGCGCGTCTATGCCGGCGAAATGCGTGACAAGCGCGTGATGCGGGCCGAGGAAAAGGCAAACACCTTGCCGACCAAGATGACCCTTGCCACAATGATGCTGACGGTTCCGCCGCTTCTCATCATCCTGATCGGCCCCTCCGTCTACGAAGTGTACAAGACGCTGAAGAATATCAGCTTCTAGGGCGCGACCGAGCAGCGCGCCTTGCAAAAAACAAGGGACGCGCCGCATGGCACGGACAGGCACATCCATTATCGCAATGCTGGCGGCGAGTTTCGCGCTCGCCGCCTGCGAAAATGCAAAGGGCCTCGGCAACAGTGGCGGCAACGCCTATGCCCCCGATGCCCGCGTGGCGGGCGAGGACAGCGTCGATGGGCTGATCGTCGGCCACAGGCTGATGGAAGCGGGCGAATACGAACTGGCGCTCAAGGCCTATCTGCGCGCCGCCGCCGAAGACGGGATCAGTGTCGACACGTTGTCGGCCATGGGCTCGGCGAACCTGTATCTCGGGCGCCTTGGACAGGCCGAACGCCTGTTGCGTCAGGCGGTCGAGGACGACCCGACATTCGCCCCCGCATGGAACAACCTGGGCGTCGTGCTGATGGAAACCGGCAATGTCGGCGAGGCCGTGCGCGTGTTCAAGATCGCCTTCGGCGCGGACAGTGGCAAATCGGACTCCATACGCGAAAACCTCAACCTCGCGCTATCAAAGCAGGAAAACATTGCGTATGATGGTGAGGAAGAAAAAGCGGAATTCGCCCTGATGCGTCGTGGGCGCGGAGACTACCTCCTGCTCGGGACGCGATAGACGCCGAAAACGGCGCAGCAGACAATAAGCGGATCCGCCGAGGAGAGCAGGAAAAGGATACAGGCCATGCGCCATCCCTTCGTCGTGTCCGCCGCCCTGATGGGGCTCGTCGCGCTGTCCGGCTGCGAAAGCCAGATGTCGGATGAAGAAGTCGAACGTGCGGTCGCCGGTGTGAACGTCATCGACGAGTCGAACCTCAACGACATCATGCTGACCGTGGGCGACCCGGAAGAAGCGGTCGCCTATTTCCGGCGCGCGTCCGCGCAGGCCCCCGACCGGGTCGATTTCAAGCGTGGCCTAGCCCAATCGCTGATTAAGGCGCGAAAAGCGTCGGAAGCCACGACCGTCTGGGCCGAGGTTGCGAACGGCCCCGAGGGGACCGCCGAAGACCGCGTGAACCTTGCCGACGCCTATATCCGGGCGGGTGACTGGGCCAAAGCCAAGACCGAACTCGACAAGGTGCCGCCGACGCATGAGACCTTCATGCGCTACAAGCTCGAAGCGATGGTGGCCGACAGCGATCAGGACTGGAAGCGGGCCGACAGTTTCTATGAAACGGCCGTGGGCCTGACCACGCAGCCTGCTGGCACGCTGAACAACTGGGGCTATTCCAAACTGACGCGCGGCGATTTCGGCGGCGCGGAGAAGCTGTTCGGTGAGGCGCTGAGTTACGACGCGGGCATGTTCACCGCCAAGAACAACCTCGTCATGGCACGCGGCGCGCAGGGTAAATACGACCTGCCCGTGGTCGAGATGAGCCAGGTCGAGCGCGCGCAACTGCTCCACACCATGGCGCTGGCCGCGATCAAGCAGGGCGACGTCGTGATCGGCAAGACGCTGTTGCAGGAAGCCATCGACACCCACCCGCAGCACTTCGAGGAAGCCGTCCGCGCCATGCGGGCGTTGGAATCGAACGTCTCGAACGGATGATGAGCGTTCAGCCCGCCCTTCTCGGGCTCATGTTCCTGCCCTTCGCCGCCGTGATTTCGGTCTGGGTCGCGATCAGCGACATGAGCCGGATGAAGATCCCGAACAAGGCGGTGATGGCGCTGTTCGGCGTCTATGCCGTGGTCGGGCTGGCGGCGGTCGCGATGTCGGTCATCACCCTTCCCGACTACCTCTGGCGCTACGTCCACCTCGCGGTGATCCTGCTCGTCGGCTTCGTGATGAACGCCGCCGGGCTTCTGGGGGCGGGCGACGCGAAATTCGCGGCCGCCATGGCGCCCTTCGTGGCGCTCGGCGATCTGTCGGTCTTCGCCTTCATCTTCGCCGCCGCGATCCTCGGCGGTTTCGTCCTGCACCGGATCGCCAAGCGCGTGTCCTTCGTGCGCGCGGCGGTGCCCGGCTGGGAAAGCTGGGAACGCGACGATTTCCCCATGGGTCTTTGCCTTGGGATCGGGTTGGTCGCCTACCTCGCCTTCGTGGCGCTGAACGGGGTCTGACCCGCCACGCGGGGATCAGTCCCCGACTTCGTAGAGAATGAACTCCGACGTCCGGGCCACTTCGGTCAGGGCGACATCCGCCTCGTCCAGTTCTGCAAGGATCAGGTGGCGCGTGGTCACCGACATCGGACAAAGCGGCACGACCACGAAATCGGCGTTCTCCAGCCCCGACAGGTTGCCGTAATACCAAGGCGCGTTCCCCGGCAGCGGCTCGAACGCGCCGAACAGCCAGAAGGCGTTGAGCAGATCGGCCACGAAGGCGGTCTTGCCCTCGATTAGCCCCGTCTCGTTCAGAAGCTGCGCGTTCACCTGAAACCAGCCGACCATGCCCACCTCGTTCGCGCAGTTGGGCAGCGTCTCGCCCTTCCACTCGGTCACTTCGTTCTGGCGGAATTCCGGGTCCCAGAACGCGCCATAGATCGTGTCCGGCCCATCCAGAGCCACCTTCGCATCCATGCGATAGGCGCGGATGCTCGGGGTCACGATGTCCTCGTGCACGCCGGAACCGGGAAGAAGCGCGGTGTAGTCCTCGGGGTCTTCCGTCAGGTGGCGGAACGGCGAATAGGCGAGATTGATGAGGCTCGGCGCCCCGAAGGCCAGCGCGGCGACGGCGGTGTAGGTCATGACGTCCCGCATGTTCCAGCCGAAGCTGTTGGTCACCTCGCCATCCGGTCTGAGCGCGATCAACATGAGCCCGAGAAGCGGCAACCACTGGGGATCGTTGCCGAAATTCTGATAGGTGACGTAGAAGAACCCCGGCACGAGGATCAGCATGACCAGCCCTTCGAGCATCCGGCCCGCATGGCGCAGCCAGATCACCGACAGGATCAGCATGAGGCTCCCCCCCATCCACGCAGGCGCGCCGACAGTGACGCCGAAGGCATAGCCGGGTTGCGGGCGCACGTCCGACGCCGCGACGGTGGCGAGATCGCGCAGATAGGCGAGCCAGAAGATCGGCGTGCCGGCCAGAACCGTGACGGCGACCATGACGACAAGCCCCGCGATCAGGCCCGCGACCACCGTCCGCCACGCCTTGCGCCCGATGAGCGCCACCAGAATGGCCGGAAGGAACGCGATCAGATAGGTCGCCTTGGTGAGAAGCAGCAGGGCCATGGCGACGCCGATAATCACCCCGTCCACCGTCCGGTTGCCGCCCCGCGCGGGCATCACCGCGGTCGCGATGGCCAGAAACGCCGCCGCCCAGGCCCAGCGGTTGTAATGCATCGAAATCGACACGGCGCGCGTCGTCTCGCCATGCACGAGCGCGAGGATCAGGATCAGGATCACCGCGCCGAACACATAGGACCACAGGCCCGTAAACCGCGTCTTGGCGACATACCATGTCGCGGGCAGCGCGATCAGGGCGACCAGCACCTGCGACCACAGGATCGCGTGCCCGACCCCTAGGCCCAATGAGACGAGCCATGCGATCGGCGCGATGGCAAGGACACCGATGGGCGTGACGAAATCCAGATGCGGCCAGTCGCCGTCGGCCATACGCAGAACCATTTGCAGGAGGTGCAGCGTGTCGCCTTCGTGCTTGCCGAGGTAGAACCCGCCCTTCAAAAGCGCGGCCCCGCCCAACAGGACCGTCATCAATGCCAGCGCAATCGCCAGCATTTTATCATTTGTCTTGCCCATTCTGCCCTCTTTTCGCCGAGTTCTTGGTTTTTGTTGATGGTGCTTCGGCCACCTTGCCCCGGACTATACCGGGTTTTGGACGGGCCGAGGACGCAAAGCGGAAAGATTTGGGAAAAAAATCAGGCAGCGAGCAGACGAATGAAAATGGATACCCCCCCGACCCCGGCCTCCGGTGTCGAACCGCCCCCGCCGTGCCGGAACATGGAAGACACCGGTCTGACCCCGGTCATGATGCGCGACATCTTGTTGAAGACCATGTTCCGCATGAACGCCGAGCATGTCAGCCAGTTGGAGAAAATCCTCTGCCTTCCGACCCGCGTGACGCAGGAGCTGATCGACAGCGCCCGCGATCAGGGGCTTGTCGAGGCGACCGGCACGCTGCACGCGACTTCGGGCAACGAAATGGGTTATCGCCTGTCCGATGGCGGCAAGGCCCGCGCGCTCGACGCGCTGTCGCAGTCGGAATACTACGGCGCGATGCCCGTGCCGCTCGACAAGTATTACGAACAGGTCGAACGCCAATCGATCAAGAAAATCCAGATCACGCGCGACCAGCTGACCGGCGCCATGGGGCACCTGATCCTGCCGAACGAATTGCTCGACCACCTCGGCCCCGCAGTCGGCTCGGGCCGGTCGATCCTGATGTACGGCCCGCCGGGCAACGGTAAATCGTCGATCTCGAACGGCATCCGCGATGCGCTCGGCGACAAGATCTACGTGCCGCGCGCGATCCTGTATTCCGGTCAGGTCATCACGGTCTACGACCCCATCGTGCATTCCAAGGCCGAGGATCAGGTCGACGACCCGAACTCCCTGCGCCGCACGTCGAACCGTTATGACCGCCGTTATGTGCGCTGCCAGCGCCCGACCGTCATCACCGGCGGTGAACTGACGCTCGACATGCTCGACCTCGTCTACAACCCGACGGCGCGGACCTACACCGCGCCGCTCCAGCTCAAATCCACCGGCGGCGTCTTCATCGTCGACGACCTTGGCCGTCAGTCCGAGCCGCCGCAGGCGCTCATCAACCGCTGGATCGTGCCGCTGGAAGAAGGCAAGGACATCCTCGCCCTGCAATCGGGCGAGAAATTCGAGGTACCGTTCGACACGCTGGTGATCTTCTCGACCAACTTCCACCCGAACGAGATTTTCGACAAAGCGGCCCTGCGCCGGATCTTCTTCAAGATCAAGATCGACGGCCCCGGGCAGGAGGATTTCCTCAAGATCTTCGCCATGGTCGCGAAGAAGAAAAAGATGCAGCTGGACGAAGCCGCGCTGATCCATTTGCTCAAGAAGAAATACCCGACGATCGACAACATCTATGCGAACTATCAGCCGGTGTTCCTGATCGACCAGATGATCGCGATCTGCGACTTCGAAGGCATCCCCTATCGCATGTCGCCGGACCTGATCGACCGGGCTTGGGCCAATATGTTCGTCAAGGACGAGAAGATCATCCACTGACGCCAGAACGGCGAGCGGCGCGCCTGAAGGGGCTGGCGCGCCGCTCTTTCCACACCGCCGGGGCCGAACGCAACTCCCCCGACATGGCGTGAATTCCAACTGTCCTTTGTCAAACGCGGGCGGTT
Source organism: Maritimibacter alexandrii (assembly GCF_005871115.1). Classification (NCBI taxonomy): domain Bacteria; kingdom Pseudomonadati; phylum Pseudomonadota; class Alphaproteobacteria; order Rhodobacterales; family Roseobacteraceae; genus Maritimibacter; species Maritimibacter alexandrii. Next base: position 213,916 of record NZ_SWKQ01000011.1, on the reverse strand, counting down.
TGCCGTTCCGTCGCGGGTTTTTGCGTTTTCTTCGCCGGCGCGCGAAAATACTGTCGGCGTATGAGCGCCCTGCCCCCGATCATCGCCGACTGGTTCACCGAAAAGGGGTGGTCCACCCATCCGCACCAGATGGAGATGCTGGCGCTAGGCAACGATCCCGCAACACTGCTGGTCGCCCCGACAGGCGGCGGCAAGACGCTCGCCGGATTTCTGCCCACACTGGTCGAACTGGCCGAGCGCCCGCGAAAAGGGTTGCATACGCTCTATATCTCACCGCTGAAGGCGCTGGCCGCCGACATGCGGCGCAACCTGACCGGACCGATCGACGAGATGGGCCTGCCGATCCGGGTCGAGGACCGCTCCGGCGACACGACCCAGACGCGCAAGAAGGCCCAGCGCGCCGACCCGCCCGAGATCCTGCTCACGACCCCCGAAAGCCTCGCGCTGCTCCTGTCCTATGAGGACGCACCGCGCATGTTCGCAGGGCTGGAACGGGTGGTGGTGGACGAGTTGCACGCACTTGCGGAATCGAAGCGTGGCGACCAGTTGATGCTCTGCCTTGCGCGGCTCGTCTCGATGCGCCCGGACCTGCGCCGCGTGGGCCTGTCCGCCACGGTCGAAGACCCGCCCGCGCTCGCCCGGTTCTTCATGGCCGGCGGTTGTCCGGTCCTGACCGCCGACCCCGGACCGGACCCGGACATACGTATGCTTACCACCCAGACCCCGCCGCCGTGGTCGGGCGGTGGCGGTGCCTATGCGATCCCGGACGTGCTGGAAGAAGTGAAGCGCCACAAGACGACGCTGATCTTTCACAACACCCGCGCACAGGCAGAAATTTTCTTTCACAATCTGTGGCTTGCGAATGAGGAAGGCCTGCCCATCGGCATCCACCACGGCTCTCTCGCCCGCGAACAGCGGCAAAAGGTCGAGGCCGCGATGGTCGCAGGAGAGCTGCGTGCCATCGTCTGCACAGGCACGCTCGATCTGGGTCTGGACTGGGGCGATGTGGACCTTGTCATCCAGATCGGCGCACCCAAGAACGTCAAACGTCTGGTGCAGCGGATCGGGCGGGCGAACCACCGCTACAACGCCCCGTCCAAGGCGCTGCTTCTGCCCGCGAACAGGTGGGAGGTGATCGAGTGTCAGGCCGCGCTCGAAGCCGTCCTCGCCCGCGATCTCGACGGCGATCCGCGCGGACCGGGGCCACGTGATGTGCTGTGCCAACACATCCTGATCGTGGCTTGTTCGGGCCCCTTCGACGAGGTGGAGCTGTTTGACGAAGTGCGCCGCGCGGGCGGCTACGCAGGCCTCACCCGCGCGCAGTTCGACGAGGCGCTCGATTTCGTGGCGACCGGCGGATACGCCCTGCGCGCCTATGACCGCTGGCAGCGCCTGAAACAGCGCCCCGACGGGCTGTGGCAGCTTCGCGACCCGCGCGCGGCCGCGCTGATCCGCATGAACATCGGCACCATTCAGGACACCGACACGCTCAAGGTTCGGATGCGCCAGAACCGCAAGTTTCTGGGCGAGGTCGAAGAGGGCTTCGCCGCCTCTCTGATCCCCGGCGACACCTTTCTGATGGGCGGCAAGATTGTGCGGTTCGAAAGCCTCAAGGAAATGCATGTCGACGTGACGAACGATAAGGGGCGCAAGCCCAAGATCGCCGTTTTCGCAGGCTCGAAATTCGCCACTTCGACCCAGCTTTCGGCCCGTGTCCTCGACCTGATACACCGGCGCGACCTCTCGGCTCTGCCCGGTCACACGCAGGAGTGGATCACGCTGCAACGCGAGGTCAGCCACCTGCCCGAAGCGGGCCGTATCCTCGTCGAGAGCTTTCCCCACGACGGACGCGCGCAGACCGTCATTTACGGCTTCGCCGGGCGCGGCGCGATGCAGACGCTCGGCCTGCTCCTCACCCGCCGGATGGAGACCGCGGGGCTGGGCCCCCTCGGCTTCGTCGCCACCGATTATGCGACCCTGATCTGGAGCCTTCATCCGGTGGACGACCCCGCCTTTCTGTTCAGCCGCGACGATCTTGTCGCCGGGCTCGAGGGGTGGCTGTCGGAAAACGCTCTGATGAAACGCAGCTTCAAGGCCGTCGCCAACATCGCGGGCCTGACCCCCCGCAACTTCCCCGGCACGCGCGCGAGCGGTCGGCAGGCCACATTCTCGTCCGATATCCTCTACGACACCCTGCGCCGCTACGACCCCGACCACCTGCTTCTGAACATCACGCGCGAAGAGGCGATGCGCGGCCTGATCGACTTCGGGCGGATCGAGGAAATGCTGGAGCGCACCGAGGGCCGCGTCGACCATATGGTGCTGGACCGCGTGACACCCTTCGCGGCCCCCCTGTTCCTCGAAGTCGGCAAGGTGCCGGTGGACGGCATGGGACGCGAGGCACTGATGGAGATGGAGGCGGAACGGCTGATGCAGGAAGCCGGGCTGGCATAGGGTGGTGACCTTTGCGCGGCGTCAGCGGAGCGAGCGCTGTATCGTCTGGCTCGAGGATACTAGAATCCTAGTATTCCAGTATCGGTGCATACAGACAATTTCCAATGGAACCATGATCTTACGAGCCATCCACCGACGCTAAAACGTTAACGCGTTAACACATCCGCTCTCTCCCACGTTCAAATTCGCACCTCGCCACCCCATCTCGCCCTTGCAAACCCAAGCCCTGCAAGGCACAGAACAGATCATGAACGACCACCCCTTCACCTTCGCGGGCGCCGACCTGTCCTTCCGCCCGACAGGCGCGCTGTTCTGGCCCGCCGAACGCCTGCTGGTCGTCTCCGACCTGCACCTCGGCCGGTCGGAGCGGTTCGCCCGGCGTGCCGGCGCGCTGCTTCCCCCTTACGAAGTGCAGGATACGCTCACGCGGCTCGAAACCGACATCGACGCGACCGGGGCGACGACCGTCATCTGCTTGGGCGACAGTTTCGACGACGACGCGGCCGCGCATGGGCTGGACGACAGCGTGGCGCTCTGGATCACCCGCCTGATGGCCGGACGCCGCTGGGTCTGGATCGAAGGCAACCACGACCCCGGCCCCGTCGAACTCGGCGGCGATCACCGCGCAGACCTGACCCTCGGCCCCCTCACCTTCCGGCACATCGCCGCCCCCGGCGCGGTGGGCGAGGTCTCGGGGCATTACCACCCCAAGGCACGGGTCGCCGGGCGCGCCCGGCCCTGCCTGCTGCGTGACGACGCCCGCGTGATCCTGCCGGCCTACGGCACCTATACCGGCGGTCTGCGCAGCCACGACCGCGCCCTCACCATGCTCATGCAACCGGGCGCCGTCGCGGTCCTCACCGGCACGCGCCCGCTCGCGATCCCGATGCCGCGGTAGCCGCCGCCGCGTCACGCTTGCCCCTCGCCCCGCGCCCCGACAGGATGCAGCGAGGGAGGCGATGGCATGGACTTCACACCGAAAGACCCGGATTTCGAGGCGCGCGTGCGTGCGAGCTTCGCCCGGCAACCGATGATGGAAACGCTGGGCGCCACCATGACCGACGTGCGCCCCGGCACCGTCACCATCGTGTCGACGATCCCGCCCGGCACCCTGCAACAGCAAGGGTCGACCCATGCCGGCCTCGCCTTTTCGATCGGGGATTCGGCGGCGGGTTACGCGGCTTCGTCGCTGTTGCCCACGGGGAACGAAATCGTCACCTCCGAGATGAAGATCCACCTCCTCGCCCCCGGGCGTGGCGAGCGCCTCGTGGCGACCGGCCGCGTGATCCGGCCCGGCCGCCGCCTGACCATCGTCGAGGCCGACGTGTGGTCCGAAACCGCGGGCGCCCGCACCCTTATCGCGAAACTCATGGGCACGATGGTGCCCGTCCCACTCGTGGAGCCAACGACATGACCGACCGCGTCACCATCGACATTCAGGACCACGTGGCGCTCGTCACGATGAACCGGCACGACAAGATGAACGCGCTGGACCCGGACCAGATCGACGCGATCATCGCGGCGGGGCAAGAGGTTTCGACCACCAAGGGCGTGCGCGCCGTCGTCCTCACCGGCGGGCCGAAAGCCTTCTGCGCCGGGCTCGACATGGCGTCGATGGCCAATATCGCGCAGGACGCGCAGGGGGACGGGTTGATGCCCCGGACCCACGGCATCGCCAACAAGTTTCAGGCGACCGCGATGGTCTGGGCCGAATGCCCCGTCCCCGTCATCGCGGCAATCAACGGCCACACGCTGGGCGGCGGGTTCCAGATCGCGCTCGGCCCCGACATGCGCATCGCCGCCCCCGACGCGCGCTTTTCCGTCATGGAACTCAAATGGGGCATCGTGCCGGACATGGGCGGGCTGCACCTCGCCCGCCGCCTGATGCGCGGCGACATCCTGCGCCGCCTGACCTATACCGCCGAAACTTTCGGTGCCGAGCAGGCGCTTGACTGGGGTGTGGTGACGGAAATCACCGACGACCCGCTCGCCCGCGCGATGGAGCTCGCCACCGCCATCGCCGGCAAATCCCCGGATGCGATCCGCGCCGCGAAACGCCTGATATCCGAGACCGAACAAACCTCCCCCGCCGACACGCTCCTTGCTGAAAGCCGCATTCAACAGGAACTCATCGGCACCGCGAACCAGATGGAGGCGGTGATGGCAGGTATGCAGAAGCGCGCCCCGAATTTCACGGACTGACCGCGCCCCTTCTCTGTTTCCGGAAACCTTGGGGTGAGGCCCGCCTTGGCGGGCCGAGGGGCAACGCCCCTTGCGGGCGCGGGCTTGCCCGCGCCCGCCCCCTCGCGACGGGCAAGCCCGGCGCAAACCCTCCATTGCACCCAGCAAGGCCTTTGGATAAGTGGACGCAGCGCAATTTCGACGGAGATCCGCCATGTCCACCCCCGCCCCGCTTCGCCTCGGCATCGCAGGTCTCGGTACCGTCGGCGTCGGCGTCATCAAGATCGTGCGTAAACACGCCAAGCTGATCGAGGAACGCACGGGCCGCCCCGTCGCGATCACCGCCGTCGCCGCCCGCAACCGCGCCAAGGATCGCGGCGTGGATCTTGGCAAGTACGACTGGGAAGACGATCCCGTCACGCTCGCCACCCGCGACGATGTCGACGTCTACGTCGAACTCATGGGCGGGTCCGACGGACCGGCCAAGGCCAGCGTGGAAGCGGCCATCGCCGCAGGCAAACACGTCGTCACCGCCAACAAGGCGCTGCTCGCTCACCACGGACAAGCCATCGCCGAAGCCGCCGAGGCCGCCGATGTGGTGCTGAGGTTCGAAGCCGCCGTCGCCGGTGGCATCCCGGTCATCAAGGCGTTGACCGAAGGGCTTGCGGGGAACGAGATCACGCGCGTCATGGGCGTGATGAACGGCACCTGCAACTACATCCTGACCCGCATGTACGACGCCGAACTGCCCTATGATGTGGTGTTCGACGAGGCCGACAAGCTGGGCTTCCTCGAAGCCGACCCGCAGCTCGACGTGGGCGGGATCGACGCGGGCCACAAGCTGTCGCTCCTGTCCTCCATCGCCTTCGGCACGCAGGTCAACTTCGACGGGGTCGAGCTTGAAGGCATCGAGCGGATCAAGATCGAGGATATCGAGCAGGCCGCCGACATGGGCTACCGGATCAAGCTGCTCGGTGTCGCGCAGATGACGGGCCGTGGGCTGGAACAGCGCATGTCGCCCTGCCTCGTCCCCGCCGCCTCACCGCTGGGCCAGCTCGAAGGCGGCACCAACATGGTGGTGATCGAAGGCGACAGCGTCGGCCAGATCGTCATGCGTGGCGCGGGCGCAGGCGAAGGCCCGACCGCCTCCGCCGTCATGGGCGACGTCATGGACATCGCGCGCGGCATCACGATTTCGACCTTCGGCAAACGAGCCACCGATCTGGTGCCTGCAAAGCCCGCCAAGGCCACCGTTCCCGCCGCGTATTACCTGCGCATGTCGCTGATGGACAAACCCGGCGCGCTCGCGAAAGTCGCCGCCGTTCTGGGCGACGCGGGCGTGTCGATCAACCGGATGCGCCAATACGGCCATGACGAAGGCACCGCCCCCGTCATCATCGTGACCCACACCACCACCCGCGCCGCGATCGACGAGGCGCTGTCGGGCCTCGGGGCCACCGGCGTCGTCGAGGGCGATCCGGTCGCGATCCGTATCGAGGAAGTCTGACGGTTAGCCCCGACGCCCGAGGGGCGCGCCGGCGCGGCCGAGCAATCCCCGGCCGCCAGTCGTGAACGTCAGGCCATTTGAGGCAGGCTTCGCGCCCCACCGATTTCGCCTGTCACCGTGCCCGGCGACCTCAAGCCGCGCGATCCGTCACGAGATCCAGGGCCGCGCGAACCGCGTGGCCATAACCGCGTGCGCCAAGCCCGCAGATGACCGCCGTCGCGATGGGCGACACCAGCGACGTCCGGTAGATCTCATCCCGGGCATGGATGTTCGAAATATGCAATTCGATGAGCGGCCCGGAGAACATTTTCAGGGCGTCGAGCACCGGGATTGATCGAAAACTGAGACCTGCGGGGTTGATGACAAGTGCGTCGGCCCTGTCGCAGGCTTCGTGAATCCAGTCGATCAGCTGGTATTCCGCGTTCGTCTGCCGGAACTCGAGCGGCGCGTCACCCGCCGCCGCCCGACACATGGTTTCGATCTGGGCCAGCGTCGTGTGACCGTAGATATCAGGCTCTCGCAGCCCGAGCCGGTTCAGGTTCGGGCCGTTCAAAACGTAAAGACCGCGGCTCATCACGGTGTCCTTCTCATGGGGAAGTGAGGCGGCCGTTCAGGCCGCCTCGGGCCGTCACAGGCCGTTGATCTTGTCCAGCATCCCTTCGGGCCAGACCTTCGACAGATCCGAATTCAGATACTTGTCCTGCGCGTAGGCGCGGAACGCGTCCACATCCGGCGTATTGAACGTCATCCCTTCGCTTTCGAAGAACGCGACGAGTTCCGCTTCCTGCGCCAGATGCTGTTCGGTCGACCACGCGATCGCTTCGTCCGCTGCACTTTGCACGGTGGCCTTCTGTTCGTCCGACAAGCCATCCCAGACCTCTTTCGAGATCACGAGCAGGTCGTATCCCACAAGATGCGAGGTCAGCACCGTCTGGGTCTCGACCTCGTAGAACTTCATGTTCTGCACGTTGGGCAGCGGGTTGTCCTGCCCGTCGATCGCGCCCGTCGCAAGGCCGGTGTAGACCTCGGCGTAGGCCATCGGAGTCGGGTTCGCGCCCAGTGCCTCGCCCAGGAACTGCCACGCCTCGCCGCCCGGCATCCGAAGCTTCACACCCGCCATATCCTCGGGCGTGTTGATTTCCTTGTCGATTCGCAGGCCGACCTGACGGGTGCCGAAGTAGGTCGGGCCGAGGATCTTGATCCCAAGCTCGTCCTCCGCCATCGCCTTCATCTCCTCGCCCGGCTCGGAGTTGAAGAACGTCCGCAGGTGGTCGGCATCGCGGAACAGATAGGCCGAAGTCAGGATCGAGAACGCCGGAAGCTGGTTCGACACATCCTGCGGCGCGATGTTCCCCATTTCGAGGTTGCCGCGCTGGATCGCCACAAGCTCGGTTCCCTGCGCGAACAGGGTCGCACCGTAATAGCCGTTGAAGGTGAACTCATCGGTCAGCGCCTCTGCGAACTTGTTCATCATCTCGGCGCGGATGTCGTTGGCCGAGAACACGGCGGAAAAGTTCAGCTCGACCGTGTCCTGAGCCGTGGCGGGCACGGCGGCCATGACCGACGTGGCGACCGCAAGCGAAAGAAGGGCGCGACGGCCCAATCTGAAAGTCATGTCATTCCTCCCTTTAGCCGATGAATATAATTTCATCGGATGATTTGGAATTCATATGCCGACTCGACGGGGGCTTTAAAGTGAAAGCGGTAGGGCCGATGCGCTTGCCAACCATCGGCTTTTCTTTCGCGCGGGCTGACATTAACGCGTGTTTCGGGAATAATCGTATGACCGCCAGAAATGGGCTTTTGTCTGATGATCAAGAAAACCTACGCCGATGCCGCGATGAACGAGACCGTCGGAGAAACGGCCTACAGACGACTGAAATTCGATATCATCCGCGGGATCGTAGGTCCGGGCGAAAAGCTGCGGATCGACCAGTTGAAGGACCGCTACGACATTGGCGCCGGAACGGTGCGCGAGATTCTGACGCGGCTCTGGGTCGAAGACCTCGTGGTCGCCGAAGGGCAGAAGGGGTTCGAGGTCGCGCCGGTTTCGGTCGCGGGCCTGCGCGACATCGCTGCGTTGCGCACCTTGCTGGAAACACAGGCGCTTCGCCTGTCGCTCGCCACCGGGGATCTGTCGTGGGAGGCGGATGTGGTCCGGTCCTACTACATGCTGCACACGGTCGAAGAGCAATTGATCGCGGGCGACATGAACTCGGTCAACGACTGGGTGCAGCAGGACTGGGAATTTCACCATGCCACCATTTCGGCCTGCGCCTCGCCGTCGCTCATGGCCGCCCATTCCAACGCCTTCGACAGGTTCATCCGCTATCACATGATCGTTCTGGACTTTCGCGGCCGCCCGGCCGCCGACGAACATGCGAAGCTGCGCGATCTGGTGATCGCGCGCGACACCGAGGCTGCCGTATCCCTGCTGACCTCCCACATCGGCAGCGGTGTCGAACACATTCTGGCCTCCGGTCGGATACCTGCCTGAAACACGGGCAACACTGGTTGCGCTAAACGCGCTGGGGACGCTTGGCCCCCCTCGCGCCGCCTGCTAGGTGTTGGCCAACCAAAATTCTGAGGGACTTCCGAACATGTCTGCTTCTCCCGTCGTATTTGCCGACCGAATGCTGTCACTGGGCCTTGCCCGCGTGTCGGAGGCCGCCGCGATGGCCTCGGCCAAACTGGTGGGGCGCGGCGACGAGAAAGCCGCCGATCAGGCCGCGGTCAACGCCATGCGCGACCAGCTCAACCTGCTCGATATCAAGGGCACCGTGGTCATCGGTGAGGGCGAGCGGGACGAGGCCCCGATGCTCTACATCGGCGAAGAGGTCGGCACCGGAAACGGGCCCGAGGTGGACATCGCGCTCGACCCGCTCGAAGGCACGACGCTGACCGCCAAGGACATGCCGAACGCGCTGACCGTCATCGCCATGGCGCCGCGCGGCACGCTGCTCCACGCCCCCGACGTCTATATGGAAAAGCTGGCGATCGGGCCGGGCTACCCGGAAAACGTCGTCTCGCTCGATATGAGCCCGTCGGAGCGCGTCAAGGCGCTGGCCAAGGCCAAGGGCTGCGAGCCGTCCGACATCACGGTCTGCGTGCTGGAACGCCCGCGCCATGAAGACATGATCGCCGACATCCGCTCCACCGGGGCCGCGATCCGCCTCATCACCGATGGCGACGTGGCCGGGGTGATCCATTGCGCCGAACCGACCACGGGCATCGACATGTATATGGGATCGGGCGGCGCGCCCGAGGGCGTTCTGGCCGCCTCTGCGCTGAAATGCATGGGCGGGCAGATGTGGGGCCAACTGACGTTCCGCAACGATGACGAGCGGGGCCGCGCCGCCAAGGCCGGGATCACCGACCTCGACAAGGTCTATTCCCGCGACGAAATGGTGCGCGCCGACGTGATCTTCGCCGCCACCGGCGTGACCGACGGGTCGATCGTGCGCGGCATCATCCGCGAGCCGCATCACCTGACCACCGAGACCATCCTGATGCGCTCGAAATCCGGTTCGGTCCGGCGTATGACCTACCGCAACCCGAAGGAGTGGGTGGGCGCGTAAGGGGGCCACGTGGCCGCATTTCTCGAAGTAGACAGCAGCCTCACGGGCCGGCGCTGGACCGGCCCCGGGGTCGAACTGGAACGACAGGCCGAGGCGCTGGTGCAGGCGACCGGCCTGCCGGCGCCCGTCTGCGCCGTCCTCGCCCGCCGGGGGGTGCAGGCGGGCGAAGCGGCAGGGTTCCTCGCCCCCACGATCCGCGACACGCTGCCCGACCCGCGTTCGATGCGCGACATGGACCGCGCCGCCGCACGCCTGCTGGCCGCTGTCGACAAGAACGAGCGCGTGGCCGTGTTCGCCGACTACGACGTCGACGGCGGATCGTCTGCCGCGCTTCTCATCGACTGGATGCGCCGGATGGGGCGCGACATCACGCTCTACATTCCCGACCGGATCGACGAGGGCTATGGCCCCAACGTCCCGGCGATGGAGGCGCTGGCGGAGACTCACAGCCTCATCGTCTGCGTCGACTGCGGCACCCTCAGCCATGAGCCCATCGCAGCCGCGAACGCCAAGGGGGCCGAGGTCGTGGTGCTCGATCACCATCTGGGCGGCGAAACGCTGCCGCCCGCGCTGGCCGTCGTGAACCCCAACCGGCAGGATGAGGTCGATGCGCCGGGCTATCTTTGTGCCGCCGGGGTCGTGTTTCTTATGCTCGTCGAAGCGGGCCGCCAGATGCGCGAAGCCGGGCGACGTGGGCCGGACCTCATGGGGATGCTCGACCTTGTCGCCCTCGCCACCGTGGCGGACGTGGCACCGCTTGTGGGGGCCAACCGGGCGCTTGTGACACAAGGTTTGAAGATCATGGCCCAGCGCGGACGCCCCGGCATGGTGGCGCTGGCGGACGTGGCGCGGATGAACGAGGCGCCGCGCCCGTACCATCTGGGCTTCCTCATGGGGCCGCGCGTCAATGCGGGCGGGCGCATCGGCAAGGCCGACCTCGGCGCGCGGCTTCTGGCCTGCACCGACCCGGCCGAAGCGGGCGCGCTGGCCGCGCGTCTCGACCAGCTCAACACCGAACGGCGCGAAATCGAGGAACAGGTGCGCCTCGCCGCGCTGGATCAGGCCGAAGCGCGGGGGCTGGACGCGCCGCTCGTCTGGGCCGCCGCTGACGGCTGGCATCCGGGCGTCGTCGGCATCGTCGCCTCGCGCCTCAAGGACGCGGCGCATCGCCCGGCCATCGTGATCGGCTTCGACGGCGACGAAGGCAAGGGGTCGGGCCGCTCGGTCTCGGGCGTCGACCTTGGCGCGTCGATCCAGAAACTCGCCGCAGAAGGGCTGATCAAGAAGGGCGGCGGGCACAAGATGGCGGCGGGCCTGTCCTTGAGCCGCGCGCAACTCGAACCCGCCATGGCGCGCCTGTCCGAGCTTCTGGCACGCCAAGGCGCGGGCGCGGGTGGCCCCCGCGATCTGGCGGTGGACGGGGTTCTCATGCCCGGCGCGGCCACCGTGGACCTTATAGACGAGATCGAAGCGGCGGGACCGTTCGGCGCGGGCGCACCCGCCCCGCGCTTCGCATTCCCCGATGTGCAGATCGCCTTCGCCAAGCGCGTGGGCGACCGCCACCTCAAGATCAGCTTCGGCGACGGGCTGGGCGCCAAGATCGACGCCATCGCCTTCGGCGCCTATGACGGGCCGCTCGGCCCCGCGCTGGAGGGCCACGGCGGCGCGCGGTTCCACCTTGCCGGACGGTTGGAGATCAACCACTGGCAAGGCCGCTCGATCCCCCAGCTTCGCCTCGAAGACGCCGCGCGGGCATGACCCGCCCGGTGCTCATCACGCTCTGCGGGCTACCCGGCACCGGCAAGACCACCCTTTCGCGGGCCGTCGCGACCGCCCTGCCCGCCCAGCACCTGCGCATCGACACCATCGAGGCCGCGATGAAGACGCGGGGGTTTAAGTTCGACGGCGCGTCCGGCGACGCGGGCTATGTGGTCGCCTACGCTCTGGCCCGCGACGCGCTCACCCTCGGGCAGTCCGCGGTGGTCGATGCCGTCCACGGCTGGCCCGCAGCCGAACGGTTGTGGTCCAAGGCCCTGACCGGCCTGAATGCCGCCCACCTGATCGTCGAATTGACCTGTTCGGACGTGGCCGCGCACCGCAAACGCATCGAAACCCGCGTCGCCGACATCGTGGGCATGACCCTGCCCGACTGGCAAGCCGTCGAGGCCCGCACCTATCTGCCGTCCGACCAGTGCGACCTTATGATCGACACCGCAACCACGGGGATCGAGGCCGCGACCGCACTGATCCTCGAGGCGGCACGGGATACCGCCACCCGCGACTAAAGTTTTTTGCACGGGGCCGATTTTCCCTCTTGCACCCGACCCGGCGTTTTTCTAGAACCCGCCTCACGCCAAGCGCGGCCCGTTCGTCTATCGGTTAGGACGCCAGGTTTTCAACCTGGAAAGAGGGGTTCGATTCCCCTACGGGCTGCCACTTTTCCATAAGTCTTCGGGATTTCTGGACTGGCAGGCACCACCCGCAACCTGTTCGATCTTGCAGCGCCATTCGGAGCGGCTGGCCTCGGCCTGCGACCTCTGTCCCTCCTCAAACGAGCCTCCAAAGCGCCTCGTGCCGCCGCGCACCGACGCAAACCCTGCCCCGCCCAAAAAGCCGGATCTCGCAAAAAAAAGACCCCGCGAGCGCCGCGGGGTCAGTTGGTTCGCTTTTTGCAGCGGGAGGATTATTGGGCAGAGGCCAGCTGCCGCGGGAGTTTGAAGGTCCAGACGGTGCCGCCCTGGTTGAGGTAGTTCACCTTCTTCGCGACCTCGCCGCCCCAGAGCGGAACCGCGCCGCCCCAGCCGGACACGACCGTCACGTATTGTTCACCGTCGATCTCGTAGGTGACGGGCTGACCGACGATGCCGGAGCCGGTCTGGAACGACCACAGCTCTTCCCCGGTCTCATCGTCCAGCGCGATGAACTTGCCCTCGGGCGTGCCGAAGAAGACGAGGCCCCCGGCGGTGGTCATCACGCCACCCCAGAGCGGTGCGTCGTTCTTGTATTCCCACTTGATCTCGCCGGTTTCCGGCTGGATCGCCTTCAGTGACCCGATGTGATCCTCGAAGATCGGCTTGATGGTGAAACCGGCCCCGAGATAGGCGGCACCCTTCTTGTAGGAGATCGGTTCGTTCCAGATATCCATGCCCCACTCGTTCGACGGGACGTAGAACATGCCGGTGTTCTGGCTGAAGGCCATCGGCATCCAGTTCTTGCCGCCAAGGAAGGACGGCACGGCGAAGACCATCTCGCCCTTCTCGGCGTCCAGCGGATTGCCCGGCCGATTGTCTTCGTTGTAGATCGGACGCCCCGTCTCGTCGATGCCGGAGGCCCAGCTGATCTCGGACACGAAGGGCGTCGCGTTCACGAAGGCGCCGTCTTCGCGGTTCAGCACGTAGAAGAAGCCGTTACGGTCGGCGGTGGCGAAGCGTTTGTTGCCGTCCGCATCCTCGAACGCGACGACCTCGTTCACACCGTCGAAGTCCCAGCCTTCGCGCGGGGTGGTCTGGAAGTGCCACTTGATCTCGCCGGTGGCCGGGTCGATGCCCAGACGCGAGGCGGCATAGAGGTTGTCGCCCGCGTTGCCCTCGGTCGGGGTGCCCGCGTTGCGCAGGTGGCTGTTCCACGGGGCCGGGTTCCCGGTGCCGAAGACGAGCGTATCGGTGTCGGCGTCATACGAGCCGCCAAGCCATGTGGCGCCCCCGCCGGTCTTCCACATATCGCCGGGCCATGTCGCGTTAAGCTCGCCCGTCATGGTGCTTTCTTCACCGTTGAGCGTGCCCATGTGACCTTCGATCACCGGGCGGGTCCAGACCAGTTCGCCGGTCTCGGCGTCGCGGGCCTGCACCTCGCCCACGATACCGAATTCACCGCCGGAGTTCCCGGTGATGACAAGGCCGTCCACGATCAGCGGCGCTGCGGTGTAGGAATAGCCTTCCTTGTATTCGGCGATCTTCTTGTTCCAGACGGTATCGCCGGTCTTGAGGTCGAGCGCGACGATGCGGGCGTCGAGCGTGCCGAAGTAGATCTTGTCGCCGAAGATCGCCGCCCCGCGGTTGATGACGTCGCAGCAGGGCAGAATGCCTTCGGGCAGGCGCGCGTCGAATTGCCAGACCTCTTCCCCGGTCTCCAGATCGATCGCGTAAAGGCGCGAATACGACCCGGTGATATACATCATGCCGTCATAAACGAGCGGCTGCGTCTCCTGCCCGCGCTGTTTTTCGCCACCGAGCGAAAAGGCCCAGGCGGGCACGAGGTTCTGCACGTTGTCCTTGTTCAGCGTGTCCATCGGCGAGTAGCGTTGAAGATCGCGCCCCATGCCGTTGGTCAGGATGTTTTCGGGCGTGTCGCGGTCGTTGGCGAGGTCCTCTTCCGTCACATTGGCGAAGGCCGGGCTGGACGCGGCAAGGGCCACGGTCGCCGCGACGGCGGCTTTGACAAATCTGTTCATCTGTATCCTCCCATGGATAGTCTGGCGTCCGACCCGTGATCCCGTCCGAGATCGCTGATGTGACCGGACGCTGGTCGAGCCGCTTTCATGATCGGCAAGCCCTATCCCCGGGCAAATTGGCTAAAGGTCGTAAGACCTCTACGACCCCCTTGTTTTCAAGGGTTTCGGACGGCAAACCGCGCCTTGTCCTTTGGTCCTATTTGCGGGCCCTTCGCCCGCTTCTAGGATGTTCGATGCAAACTTTTAGGGTGCGGATCGTCAAACCGGGCCGGGAAGCCGACGTGAGAATGCGGCGCGCACCGATGCGCCGTGCGGCCGCCCAGACCGCGTCGCCGCGACTTACTCGGTCAAACTGGCGAGATAGGTCACGATGAAGTCCTGAACGGTGGGATCGTCGATACCGACATGGCGCATCTTGGTGCCCGGAAGAAACCCGTCGTTGTCCTCCATCCATGCCTTGAGCGCGCCGGAGGTCCAGACGAACCCGGCGCCCCGAAGGGCATCCGAATAGGGATAGTCGGCAAAGGTTCCCGCTGCCCGGTTCAGCACGCCGTTCAGCAAGGGGCCGTAGCTGGCCCGGTCGGCCTCGACCGAGTGGCAGCGGTGACATTCCTTGTCGAAAAGCCGTTCACCGGCCTGCGCTTTTATCGCGTCGTATTCATCGGCAATGGCGGGGGTGGAGAGACAGGCGACGAGGGCGAGGGTTAGACGTATCATTTGGAACTCCTGAGCCGCGACCTTGGGTGATCGCGGTTCTCAGGATCGGCCCGATGCCGCCCTAAACCCTTGATTTACGTCAAACAAAACCCCCGACCTTCGTCGGGGGTCATATACGACCTTCGTCGCGAATCCCCGTCAGAACAGGGTCTGATACCGCCATTCGTCGGCATCGGGCGTCACTTCGTCCAGATCGTAGTCGGCGCGGCGCAGGCGTTCGGCGACCGGAAGGCCCTCGTTCGCGGCTTCGTCCACCAGTCGGCGTCCGGCCTCCTCATCCTGCGCGACGCCCCGGCCGCGCATGAGGTCGAGACCCCGGTTGAACTTGCCCACGGGATCGCCCGCTTCGGCGGCCCGGCGGTTCCATTCGGTCGCCGCTTCCAAATCCTGCGCACCGCCCAACCCGTTTTCGTCGAGCTGGCTCATCCATGTCATCGCGCCGGTATAGCCATCCTCGGCGCAGCGCGTGAACAGTTCGCGGGCCAGACCGTGACGCCCGGACTTGGTGACGAGGTAGCCGGTGGAACACAGGACCATGCCCGATTGCCCGTCTCGGATATTCTCCATCACGCGGGCCATCGACATTTCGTGCGGGTTCAGCGTGCCGCCATCGTCCACCGTCGTGCCCTCGCCCAGATCCAGGGCGAGGTCTTCGGCACCGGCGGGCAAGGCCCACAACAGCAGCGTGGCGATCAGCGATAGTCGGGTCATCGGGTTTCCTCCGCACCGGGAGTGTGCCACAGCCCGCCCCGCCCGTTTATCCGACCTACGTCGCGAAATTTCTACGACCCTGCCGGTCCCCCGGCCTTCTGTCGCACCATCCCCCGCCCCGGATCGTAGCCCCACAGCGCGATCCCCATGAAGACAAGTCCTGCCGCCACCGTGACGCCGAGCGCGAACCAGTTGGGCTGGACGTAAAGCGCGAAGCGCACCGCTTCGACCGCGTGGGTGAAGGGGTTCGCGGCGCAGATGTCGTGCAGAAGCGCGCTCGCCTCGGCCATCTTCCAGAGCGGATAGAGAGCGGAGGACAAAAAGAACATCGGGAAGATGACGAAGTTCATCACGCCCGCGAAATTTTCGAGCTGTTTGATCGTCGATGACAACGCGATCCCCAGCGCACCCACCATGAAGGCGGCGAGAAGCAACACGGGCGCGACGGTGAGGTAACCCAGCGCGGGAAACCGAATGCCGTAAACGGCGGCGATGGCGAGGAATGCATAGGCCTGCAACACCGACATCAGCGCGCCGGCAATCAGCTTGCAGGTCAGAAGCCACCAGCGCGGCAGCGGCGCGGTCAAGAGCAGCCGCATGGTGCCCAATTCGCGGTCCATGACCAGCGACAGCGAGCTTTGCATACCGTTGAACAGCAGGATCATCCCGACCAGCCCCGGCACGATGTAGGTCTCGAAGGTGATATAGGTCTCGTAGGGCGGGGTGATGGACAGGCCGAGCGCCGCGCGAAAGCCCGCCGCGAAGACGAACAGCCAGATGAGCGGTCGCACGAGCGCCGCCACCAGCCGCCCGGTCTGCCCGAAAAAGCGAAGCCCCTCGCGCTGGCAGATCGAGATGAGAGCGGACAGCGCGTGTTTCATCAGGCGGCCTCGTCGGCCCGGACCGCGCGGCCCGTCATGGCAAGGAAATGTGCGGTCAGCGCGGGGCCCGTCGCCGGGGTGCGCCCCTCTTCCAGAACGCGGCCCTTGTGCATGATGACGAGGTGATCGCCCGGTGCCACCTCGTCGGTCAGGTGGGTGGCCCAGAGCACGCTCAACCCCTCGTCGCGGGCAAGCGCGTGGACATGCGCTGTCAGGTCGTGGCGCGTCGGCGCGTCGAGACCGACGGTTGGCTCATCGAGCAGCAAAACCTGCGTGTCGTGCATCAGGGCCCGCGCGATTTCGAGCCGCCGACGGTGGCCGCCGTTCAGCGCGCGCACCTTTTCGCCCGCACGCTCTTCCATCCCGAGACGCGCCAGCGCCGCTTCGGCCCGTCTACGCATACTGCGCCCGGTGAGTCCCTGAAGACCGGCGAAATAAAGCATATTGCGCCAGACCGAGAGGTCGAGGTCGAGGGTGGGTTGCTGGAACACGACGCCCGTGGCCGCAAGCGCCGACCGGGTCGCGCGGTCCATGTCGTGACCCGCCAGCACCAGCCTGCCCCGCTCGGGTCTGAACAGCCCCGTGAGCAGCCCGAACAGCGTCGACTTGCCCGCGCCATTGGGGCCCAAGAGCGCACAGAACGCGCCGGGGGCCACGTCGAACGACACCTCGTCCAGCGCCCGGTGCCTGCCCCAGTGATAGGTGACGTTTCGAACCGAAAGACCGCTCATCCGCTCCCCCTGACCCTGCTATTCGATGGTGATTTGAAGCGTCTGAAGGTCGCCGCGCGATTGCGGCACGCTCAGGGTGTAGCTGCCGGGTTTGATCGCGACGAAGCCCACCTCCATCACGCCCGCCTCGTCGAACTCGAAACTGTCGATACCGAGAGGGCGGATCTCAAGCCCTTCAACCACGATTTCGTCGATCCAGATCGCCCGGAAAAAGCCCGCGCCGACCAGCGCAAGCTCCTGCGACCCGTCTGCTTCGATCTCGATCTCGTAATAGGTGCCCGACTTTAGAACCAGCGGCGCATCGGCGAGCGGTTGACCCGCCGACAGCATGATCGGCGGCAGGTCTTCGGAATTGGTGGCCGACAGGATGCCCGCCAATCCGAAGCGCGCGGCGGCACCGTCGTCGGCGGCAAGCGCCGGTAAGGCGAAAACGGCGGCCGCCAGAGTCAGGGTGATGCGTTTCATTTTCGGTCCTCCCATGAACCGGGCCAATGGCCACTCGTTGCGTCAGGGTCGCGTTGCCGCGCCCCAGGGGAAACGGCCGACCTTGATGGTCTTGATCGGCTCCCGTTGCACCACGTCGATAACGGTGACGTCGCCGGACACGCCGTTGGTGGTGAAAAGCCGGGTGTGATCCGGCGAAAACGCCATGTGCCAGACCCGCCGCCCGACGAGGAGGTAGTCTTCGACCTCGTAAGTCTCGGCATTCACCACGGCGACATGGTTGGACGGGCCGAGGGCGACGAAGATGGTCTTCTGATCCGGTGTCACTTCGAACCCGACCGGCTGGATCAGGTCTTCATGCACGCCTTGAATGGCGAAGGCGATCTTGGCCACAGGGGCCTGATTCACCGTGGAAAACACCGAGACGGTGCCGCCGATTTCCGAACTCACCCACAGCTCGGTCCCGTCCTTGATGAACTCGGCGTGCCGGGGCCGCGCATCGACCAGCGTGTTGGCGCGGATCGTCTTGCTGTCCGTGTCGATCCAATGCGCCATGTTCGTCGTCTCGGACGTGGTAATCACCGTCTTGCCGTCCGGCGACACGGCCATGCCTTCGGGTTCGATCCCGACGTTGATCTGCGCGACCACCGTGCGGGTTTCGACATCGACGACCGTCGTGACCGCATCGTCTTCGTTGGCGATCCAGAGGTGACGGTCATCGGGCGCAAGCACGAATTGCTCGGGATCGGCGCCGGAGGGAAGGTCGTGCAGAATTTCGCCCGTGTCCGGGTCCATCACCTGAACCGCGTTCGAATCCGAGGCGCAGATGTAGACCAGCGAATGATCCGAGTTGAAGGTGATCCCGCGTGGCCGCTCGCCCGTGGGGATCGTGCGGGTCACTTCGAGCGTCTCGATGTCGATGACGCTGATCGTATCGTCCTTCTCGTTCGTGACCCAGATCTCTCCGGCAAGAGCGGGGGGCGTCAGGAGGCAGAGGGCGGTTGCGAAGGTGCGAAGCATATCAATCTCCAAAGGCCGTGCAGGCGCTTTCCGACGCGTCGAGGCCGAGGCTGTCCAGCGGATTGCGGGCATGTTCGAACCCGTCGAGCGGGGCCGAACCGACGACCGCGCGGGCGTTCACCACCGGGATCGACTGGCGCATCTGGCCGTTCCAGTGGCGAAAGCTGAGGGGGCGGCCCTGAAACGCCGCAAGTTCGAAGGCATCGGACAGGATGTAGGCGCGCAGCGCGGAGGCATCGGCGGTATTGGTGCGCGTCACCGCTTCGCCGATCACCCGCATGGCGGCCCAGGCGGCATAGTCGCGGGGCTGCATGTCGCGCCCCGCTAGGTCGGAGAAGCGGGATTGAAGCTGTGCCGCCCCCCATTGTTCGACCACCGGGGCCCAGGCCACAGGGGTCAGGCCGGTGACACCGATCACCGGACGCGGCACCCATGTGTTGTGCTCCACGTAGCGGGCGAAATCGTCCGCGGCATCGGCCACCAGCACCACGTCGTGATCCTTGAACCCCTGCGTGAGAAGCGGAACTTCGGCCGAGGCCGTGCGCCGCAGGTCTGCGGTGTCGTCCCACCGGGCGTCCGAGACGATCCTGACGCCGAACTTTCGCGCAGATGCGCGGTAGGCGGCGGCCAGCGCCGCGTCCGCGCCCCCCGGCCCTTCGATCAGGGCCACTTTCGTCCAGCGTTTCGCCAACAGAACCTGCATCAGCGCATCCGAACGCATCGCGGCCTCGGTCGCGGTATGAAGCACGTTCGCGCGGCAATCGGCATCGCGCAGGCGTTCGGATGCGTCGGAGACGTTGAAGATGAGCGCCCCGGCGGCATCCGGCAGATCGGCGAGGCTCAGAAGCGCCTCGGCGTTCATGTCGGCGAGGATCAGATCGACCTGCCCCGCCATGTCACGCGCCGCCGCCACCACGTCGCCACCCGGCGCAAGCGAAACGGTTTCGAGGGCGTAGTCATGCCCCATGAAGGCGCCGGTGGTCGCGTTGTCGGCCAACCCGAGCCTTGCCCCGGCGATGCCGAGGTCGGCGGGCACGGTGTCGAGGTTCGACAGAACCGCGCGCGGCGGTTCCTCGAGCCGAAGGTAGCCGACGCGAACCTGAAGCGGTTCGGCAAGTAGCCCGCCCGAACAGGCCAGCGTCAGACCAATGGCCCACGGGGCCGCATTCCGCACGATCTTGCGCATCGTCTCCTCCACGCCGACGACGCTAGAGGAAGGACATCGCGACGGCCCATTAGACCTAGGTCGCAGATATGCCTTTTCCGGCGTGATTCCGGCGATTTGCGCCGTATCGGGCCGGTTGGCTTGCACCAAGGTCTAATGGTGCGACGCGGCGGCGCGCCGATAGTTGGGCCGAGAAACGCGGAGGAACACCATGCAGAAACTCGCTCTCATTACGGCCACGACGCTCGCCGGAACCTTGACGCTTGGCGGGATGGCCATCGGTCACGGCGACGTCACGCCCCAGCCCGTGAACACCGAAGCCCTTCCCGACGTGGGCGAGGAATGGCTGATCGAAAACCCGTACCGCGCCGAAGCGGTGGGCGAGGAAACCTGGTTGAAAGCGATCGAGATCGGGGCGTCGGGCTACACCCAGAACTGCGCGCGCTGTCATGGGCTGGGCGTCGTGTCCGGCGGGCTGGCCCCGGACCTGCGTTATCTGGAAGCCGCCGAATACGGTGACGAATGGTATGTCGAACGGTTCCGCCACGGCATGACCCAGAACGGCATCACCAAGATGCCCGCGTTCGGCGAGCTTCTGGGCCAGAAAGCCGCGTGGGCCATCCGCACCTATGTCGAGACGCGGCCCGATGACGGGGCGCTGGACGATCATGCCACGCGCCTCGGTGCGATCCGGGACGAGCTTCTGTCCGGATCGGTCGCTGACCCCGAGGCGCTCAAGGTCGAACTGGCCGACATCGCCGCGACCGTCGAAACCGGCTCGGGCGCGCCCATCGCGGATTCCGTCGCCTTCGAGGCTTCGCGAATCCTGTCCGACGATCAGTCCACGTGGAAACAGGCGGGCGACATCCTGACCGTCGGCCTGTCCGCCGCGCATTGACGCCATGACACGCCTGTTCGCTCTGACGAGCCTATTGGCCGGTCTTGCTTTCGCGGGGCCGGCCTTGGCGCGTTGCGAGGACTATGTCCCGCAACCCAAACCGCAGAACACTTTCGCTCAGGATATCGGGCGGGAGTTCGACCGGATCATCGACGAAGGTTGGATCGAATTCGCGGTCTACGAGGATTTCGCGCCGTGGTCCGTGGAAACGGGCGGGCAGCCGGTCGGCATCGACATCGAGATCGGCAGGATCATCGCCGACGACCTCGGCGTCGAAGCGCGCTTCCGCTTCGTGCAGGCGGGCGAAAACCTCGACACCGACCTGATGAACTACGTCTGGAAGGGCGCGGTGGTGAACGGGCGCGTGTCCGACGTGATGCTGCACGCGCCCTATGACAGCGAACTGACCTGCCGGATCGAACAGGTCGTCTTTACCGGGCAATACGCGGGCGAGGAACTGGCCATCGCCTTTGACCGCGCGGCCTACCCGGACGGCGGCCCGACGCCAGCCTATTTCCGCTATGACACGGTGGCGGTCGAAAACGACTCGCTGTCCGATTTCTACCTCGCGTCGGTGGGTCGGGGCGCGGTGGGCGACAAGGTGCATCGGTTCCCGACGACCGAAGCCGCCATGACCGCCCTCGTCGCGGGCGAGGTCATGGCCGCGATGGGGCCGCGCGGGGTTCTCGAAGCGGGGCTGACCGAGGCACAGGACATCCACGTCCCACCGTATCCGGGCCTCGTCCGGTCGCGCTGGACGGTCGGCGTCGCGATCAACCACCAACACCGCGATCTGGGATATGCCGTTGACTACGCTATCGAAAAGGCGCTTGCAGACGGGAGGATCGAGGCCCTGTTCGAGGCCCATGGCCTGACGTTTCTGCCGCCGGACCGCTAAAGCCGGGTGAGGTCGCCGTCTTTATCGACGAGCAGCACATCGGATAGGCCGAGGGCGACCTTGGCCTGCCTGATGGCGTCCCGCTCCATCAGGCAGAACGCGGTCGAAGCCGCATCGGCAAGCGTCGCGGACGCTGCGATGACCGTCACCGTGGACCAGATGGCGCGCCCGCCTTTCGGGTGTAGGATATGCGCACGCCCCCCGATGGTCATGGCCGCGGGCGAGGATGTGGCGGCCGCCTGTCCCGTCAGCGTGACCTGACCGATCCGCCCCGCCGCAGGGTCCACCAGCCCAAGCCGGAACGGCCCGCCCAGCGCGGCCTGTTCGCCCATGTCGACCAGAGCGGTCGCGTAGCCCCAGCCCGAAAGCATCGCGCGCAAGGCGTCGGCGGCATAGCCCTGCGCGATGCCGTTGAAGGTCAGGGCCTGACCGTCCGCCAGCGTGATCTCGGTATCTGTCATCCGCACACGATCCAGTCCCACACCGGACAGATCCGCGCCGCGCCCTTCGGCCAATGCCACCCAGAGCGACTGCACCGTGGGGTCGAACATGCCGTTCGTGACGACGTGCACCCGCCGCGACACCTCCATCACCCGGCGCAGGTCGCCGTGGAGCGCCCCCTTCCCGATCCGGTTCAACCGCACCATTGGCCCATCATCCTCGTAGAGCGTGAAGCGCGCCTCGATTTCGCGCATCCGAGCGGTCAGCCTGACGAGATCCGCCGCCACACGGTCGCGCGGGCCGGTCAAGTCGAGCGACACGTCACCGCCAAAGGCACGACCGCGCCAGACCTCGCGGCTCACCGCACCCGCCGCCCCCGGCATCGCAATGCTCGCCACGAGGGCCATGAACCTGCGGCGCGTCAGGCTCATGCGGCCACCTTGGTGCGGCGCTTTTCGGCAAGGACGAGCGGCACGCAGCGGGTCGGATCGTCATGGATCGACACGCAGTCAAGGCACTGGAAACACTCGTCATACTGGATTTCGCCGGTCTTCTTGATCGCACCGTAGCGGCATTTGACCTTGCACAACTGGCAGGGCGAGCCGCAGTCCACCCGCCGTGCGATCCACCTGCGGGTGCGCAAGAGCCCCCCGATGGCCATGACCGCGCCCAACGGGCAGACATAACGGCAGAAGCCTTTGAAAAAGACGGTGCCGAGCCCCAGCCAGAGCGCCGCATAGGCGACATAGAACCATTCGCGCTGAAACGAGACGGTGATCGCGGTCTTGAACGGCTCGATCTCGGCGGCCTTCTCGGCCTGATCGGGCACCACGAAGGCGGTCAGGATCAGCCCTGCGAGAGCGACGTATTTCACCTTCTTGAGCCACCGGTCGAGCCGCGGCCCCGCCTCGACCTCGGGCAGACGGAGGGCGCGGCCGATGTGATGCGCGAACTCCTGCAACGCGCCGAACGGGCACAGCCAGCCGCAGAACAGCCCCCGGCCCCACAGCACGAAACCGAGGATCGTCACCGCCCAGATGAGGAGTGAGAACGGGTCGTAGAGCAGAACGGCGAAAGACCCGTCGCCGACCGCCGCGCGCAGGACGGCGAGGACCGTGACGATGGAAAGCTGCCCCTGCCCCCAGTATCCGATGAACCCCACGACCACAGCCAGAATGCCAAGCCGAATAGCGGTGAATGATCCGAGCCCCGCGAACCAGGTCATCCCCGGACCCAGGAGCCCCAGAAGCGCGACGAGGAACACAGATAGCGCGATCAGGTCGCCCCGCCGGTTCACGAGCGCCTCCTGCCAGGCGGGGCGCGGTGTCACGACCTCGGGCACGTCGTAGAACCGCTCCGGCGCTTGATACGCGATCTCGAAATGCACGTCGCCGATCTCGGGTTGGAACATGCCGTGCGCACGCACCGCCTGCACCCTGAGCACCCATTCCGTGATCGGATCGAACCCCAGCCTGCGATCGGCCCGCAGGATCATCGCGGTGTCATGCTCCGGCACGTCGGCCAGGAAAGCGGGAAACATATCCGCATCCCGCAGCGAGACCGGGAAACCGCCCTGAACGGCGGAGACCCTGTCGGGCGCGGTATTCCGCACGAAATCCGCTGACACGAGGCCATGGCGACCGCCATCCATCACGAGGATCGGTTCGTCATCCGGGCTGACCGCGTGAAGCCGCGCAAGCTCGTCCACCGTGTCCGAGGAGAAGATGGCGCGTTGGACGGCAGGCGGACCGATGTCGACCAGCCAGAGGTCGAGGAACAGGCCCTCAGGATCGGCGCGCGCCTCGGGGTCGTCCGAGGCCCAGATGGTGCCGGCAAAGGCCGCGTCGACTTGGGCGTTTGTCACCGTCAGGCGCCTTGCGATCCCTGCGTCGACAAGCGCCTGCCAGTCGAGCGCCTCGGTATATTCCATCTTTGGACGCGCCGGCGCGGTCGAAGCCCCGCCGACCCCCGCCATCTTGTCCCGCGCGACCTGTAGCGCGGCGGCGAGAATGGATTCATGGGCGATGCGCACGCTCGCCGTCGCCTTGGTCACCCCGTCCAGATAGACAAGGTCGGACCCACCGCCCGCCTTGCCGTACGGCACCCCGACGACAAGCGGCTGGGTGATCGAAAGCCCCGGATATTGTTCGAGAAACGCCCGAAACGGTGCCTCGCCCAGACCCGAAACGAACACCGGCTCTTTCTGGGACAGGAGGCGGACGTCGATGATGGTTCCGTCGAGCTTGAGCAGAACGAGCATATCGATGGGCTTGCCCGAAAACCCCGGCAGCGGGGCGAGCGGCCCGGTCTGGAAGGCATAGCCGATCTCGGCACCGCCCGAGTTCAGCAAGTGGTAAACGCCGTCGTCACCGATGGGCGCGCCCAGCGCATAGGGCGGCACGATCCGCCCTTCGATTTCGGCGCGCGACGCAGGCGCCCATTCCGCCGCGTTCGCGCCGGGCGCGCAGGCGAGCATCAAACAGGCAAGCCAGACAGCGGTGATGATCCTCCACATGGGGCGACGCTACTCCCGCCCCGCAGCGCGCCCTATACGACCAAGGTCCAGCGACCTTCAGGATATCTTGAATCTGTGCGAAAAACCGGGGGATTGTCTCAAAAGGCTGGAGCCGCGCGGCCTCAGTTGTCCTGAAGCAGCGAACTGAAATTCGCCTCCTGCGCGATCAGCACGGCCTGCGTTCGGCTTTGCACCCCGAGCTTTCGCATGATCGCGGTGACGTGAGCCTTCACCGTCGTCTCGGCAATCGACAACTCATATGCGATCTGCTTGTTCATCTGCCCCGCGCAGATGAGTTGGAGAATGCGCGCCTGTTGCCGGGTCAGGTGAGAAATCCGCACGAGCGCGTCTTCGCGGGCCGTGAGCGGCGCGTTCGCGGTCTGATGAGACAGCGCGACCTCGGGCGCATAGACCTCGCCGCGCATGATCTGGGTCAGGGCCAGCCGAAAGGTGTCGCGCGAGGAATGTTTGGGCACATATCCCGCCGCGCCGACCCGAATGGCCGACCGGACCACGCGCGGCTCGGTCTCGGACGAGACGATGATGACGGGCGTCTCGGCGCTGGATTTCACGAGCCGGACCAGCCCTTCGAGACCGTGAACATCGGGCAGGTTCAGGTCGAGCAGAATGACATCCGGGGCCGTGTCGCGGGCGAGGTGATCCAACGCCGCTTCCAGCGTGCCCGCCGTCACCACATGCTCGATCCCCATCGAGGCCCTGAGCGTCATGGAAAGTGCGTCGCAGAACAGCGGGTGATCGTCGACGATCATAGCTGAGTTCAAGGCCCCCTCCGTCATGGTTGCGGTCGCCTGCGACGGGTCGCGGAGGTCGCCTCGCCACCCATTCGTCACGCATCGAGGCTAGCAACGCACGATCCCGCCTCATATTGGCGAAAGGTCGGAGAGGTTCGGGACCGCGGGGCGGTGTTCGATCTGGCGCCGCTCAGGCCACGATCTAGGGCGATCACCCGGCCCTCGGACCATATTCCATCGTGCCGATCTTCGGGTTGATGAAGGTGAACCGCGACCGACCCGACTCTTTCGACGCGTAGAGCGCCGTATCCGCATCCGCCATGATCCGTTCGGCATCCGGCCGCTCGTATTGCGTCGACAGCACGAGGCCGATGGACCCGGACACCCGACAGGGCGTGCCATGGAACGGCATGGGTTCCTCAAGCCGTCCGATGATCCGACCCGCGAGCGCCGAAATCCGCTCCCGATCCGTCAACCCGATGAAAAGGAGGACGAATTCGTCGCCGCCGACCCGTGCGACCACATCGTTCGTTCGCGTCTCTTCCACCAGAACGCGGGCCACCTGACCCAGAACGAAATCGCCAGCCGCGTGGCCCAGCGTGTCGTTCACCGACTTGAAGAAATCGAGATCGAGATGGGCGAGCGTGAACGGAACCCGGCGTTCGATCAGCCGGTGGAGTTCCTGATCCAGCGCCCGCCGGTTGCGCAGCCCGGTCAGCGCATCCGTATGCGCTTCGGATTCAGCGAGTTGCTTGGCTCCGTGCAACCGTTCGTTCAAGGCCCGGCTCTCGGCCATCGCCGCCGCATTCGCCTCGGCGACATAGAGCAGTTCGAGCGTCAGGTCGGTCGGCGCGAAATCCGAGCCGGCGAGCCGGAAATCGCGCACCGCGTCGAAGGTCGAGATGCCGAAGGACAGGTTGACCAGCACACCCGCGTGGTCGGGCAAGGTCACCGCACTTCCGATGAATTGCGTCTGGGGATAGGCCCGCAGGCGCAGCAGCACCTTGCCGGTCGCCCCCTTTTCGAGCAGCGCCAAAATCTCGTCCTCGCGCGGGCGTTTGAGGTCGAACAGGTCCAGCATCCGCTGGCCGAGAAAGGTCTGCCCTTGCAGAACCTTGGCCATCGTGGGGCCGACCTGCACGATGCGCCCCTCCATATCGAGCAGCAGGTGCAGGGGCATGAGCCGATCCAGTCCGCGGCCCGAAACGGTCACGCGCAGCGGTGTCATGTCGTTCATCCGACCTGCCCCCCCGCCGTCAGCCCGCCTTCGCTCAGATCGAAGCCGCGCCCTTCGGAATACGAGGATTCGAGAAGATGGATGTCGATAATCTCGACACTGCGGCGGCGGCCCACGTGGTCGAGCAGCACCAGCGCGCCGTAGTCGTCCGCCATCGCCCGCAAGAGCCCCGCAATGACATGCCCTGCGCCCCTGACCTTGCTCCGGCAGGCGAGTTCGAAGCGCCCGGGTTCGATTTCGTAGAGCACGAGATCCGGCAGGCCGATGTCGGGAACCGCAAGCGCGACACGCCCCGGCAGGTCTTCGAGCGAATGCAGGAAATCCTCGTAGTCGAGACCGCCGAACCGCAGCAGGCGGCGCACCCGCCCGGACGGCGTAGCGGTGATGAGAAAGGTTCCGAAATCTTCCAGAAGCGTGTCGCGCGGTTTGCCCAGAAGGATGGCGCAGCAGGACACGAGACGATCCGCCAGATGGTCGTCGTATTGGAACATCGTCTCGAACCCATCGAAAGGCAGGTCGAGTTGATCCAGCGCCGCGCCCCACAGCTCCGCCCCGTAGGCGGACCTCACGAACATTTCGAAAGAACGGCAAATAATGCCATGCATGCTGGAACCCTCAATTAAGTCTTAAGACTAGAGTTGCGGGGTTAAGAAACCGGAAAAATCAGTCGAACGAGGCGCCGACCGCGCGCAAAGTCGGCGTTCTCGGCGCAGAATTCAAAACAAATGTTATCAATAGGTTAACGCGATCCACCTCCGGTGGTGCGCTCAAAGCCCCAACCAACCGGGGAGGTAACCGATGTCGGGCAGAACGACATCCGCATGTCCGGTGAGTCGGCGCTCATCGGCGTGACCCGTCAGAACCGCCACCGCGTGCATCCCGGCTGCGCGGGCGGCGACAAGATCGTGCAGGCTGTCGCCGACCATCGCGATTCGGTGCGGCGCAATGTTCATGGCCTCTGCAAAGGCAAGACACATGGCCGGGTCCGGTTTGGGCGCCCAGCCGCTGTCGGACCCGGCGATGAAATCGAAGGCCTCGACAACGCCTGCGCTTCCCAGATGCGCACGCGCCGGAACCTCGCCATCGTTGGTCGCCACGCCGAGTTTGAGACCCTTGGCCCGCAATCCCGTGAGAAGCGGCACCAAAGGCACGGCTTCGGCCATCGGCGCGGTCGCGGCGGCGGCGTTCATGCCACCGATCAGCACATCCGGCGCGATGCCCAGAACCGGCGCGACGGCCTTGGCGACATCGTCGGGCGTCCCGGCGATCACGACCGATGCGTCCCGAAACCGGCCTGTGGCCCGGTCGAACTCGACCGCCTCCGCGATCGCGTCCGCCAGCGCGGGGTCGCCCTGTGCAAGACGTTCGATGACCGTGTTCGCCCAGACCGTCCAGGTCGCATCGAAATCGAACAGCGTGCCATCCTTGTCGAACAGGATCGCATCCACCTTGCGGTTCATGTCCAGTTTACCTCGCCCCCGCCGGGCAACGCCTGCCGGGCCTGCATCGGCTGCGCATAGTCCAGCCCGGACGCATCGCAGAACGCCACGACCCAGGCATCGTCCATCGTGATGAAGTCGAGCACGGCGACAAGGAACTGCGGATCACCGGCCCCTTCCCGCAACGCGCCCACGTCACCGCCCGTCGACCCCAGAAAGACCGGAAGCAGGTCATCGTTGCCCGCAAGCCAGCCAAGTGCCTGTAAACCGATGGTTTCGGCCATTTCCTGCTTCATCTGCCCCTCATCCCGACCGGGAGAAACCCTTTGTTAAGACTTCTTGGGCAAAGATTACCCAATCGCGGAGCACTTAATACAAAATCGAGCAGAAAAGAATGGGCGGACGCATCATCATCGCAGACGACCTCGTCACCGACCGGATCGCGCTCAAGGCGCGGCTGGCGGCGGCGCGGCACAGCGTGACACAGGCGCGCACGCGGGACGAGCTGCTGACGCGCGCCATCGCCGACAAACCCGATGTCATCCTGATCGACATCGACTTTCCCGGGGGCGGTATCGCCGCCTGCCGCGCCCTGAAGGCCCGGCCCGATCTGGCCGAGGTGCCCGTCGTGATCTACGGCGCGGCCGACGACAGGGTGGCCCGGATCGCCGCGCTGGAGGCAGGGGCCGAGGAATGCCTGACCGATCTTCCCGGCGAGGCCCTTCTGCTCGCCCTTCTGCGCAACCTGACCCGCAAACGCGCCGAGCGGGAGGAGCTTTTGCGCCGTCAGCCCCTGGGCGCAGCCGACGCATTCGCCGAAGCATCCGCCGGGTTCGCGCCACGCGCCCGCATCACGGTGGTTCCCCCCACCGCGACCGAGGGGCCGGGCTGGCGCAGCCGGATCGCCGCCGCCTCGGGTGCCAAGGTCACGCTCGCCACGTCTGCGACCGCGCTGGAACCGGAAGCCGAGGGCGACGCCTATGTCATCGCGCTGACACCGGGCAACCCCGGCGCGGCGCTTGGGCTTGTCGCGGAATTGCGCGCCCGACCATCGACGCGTCACGCGCTCGTCCTGCTGCACACGCCGCGCGAGCGTGACGACACCGCCGACATGGCTTTCGACTTCGGGGCGGACGCCGTGATGCGCGGCGCCTTCTCCAGCGCGGAACTGGCCGCGCGTCTGGACCGGCTTCTGGACCGGAAACGGGAAACCGACCGGCTTCGCGCCCGCGTCGAGGATCAACTGGACGAGGCCTTGCGCGATCCGCTCACGGGCCTGTTCAACCGCCGTTACGCCGACGGCTACCTCGCCCGGATGCAGAAGGAACATGGGGGCACGCGTCGATCCTGCGCCATGCTGTTGCTGGACCTCGATCACTTCAAATCGGTCAACGACCGCTTCGGCCATCTTGCCGGCGACGACGTGCTGGTGGAGACCGCGCGCCGCCTGAAAGCCACCTTGCGTGAGATCGACCTCGTCGCGCGCATCGGGGGCGAGGAATTCCTTGTCGTGCTGCGCGACACCACCGGGGACGAGGCGCGGCTGACCGCCGAGCGCCTGCGGGCCGCCGTCGCCGATACCCCGGTCGACGCCCGTGACGGACAGACCCCGATTTCGGTCACCCTGTCCATCGGCATGGCGCTATGCTCCAGCGCGATAAGCAACCCGCGCGAGTTGTGGGATCAGGCCGACCGGGCGCTTTACGTGTCCAAGGCCGGGGGGCGCAACATCGTGACCTGCGCGCCCGAGCGCAGCGCGGCCTAGCGTATTGGCGGCTTTGCCCGGTCCATCGCCCGTTTGAACCCCTCTTCCATACGCGCCGCCAGCGCCGCACGTTCGTCGGCGGACATCGCGGCGATCTGCTCCACGACCACGTCGCGCCCGATTTCGCCACGCCGTTCGAACACTTCGGTCTGCGCGGCCATGACCGCCCGCAGCGCCTCCTCGTCGAACTCCTGCGCCCGCAGGATCGTCAGCATCGTGGCCAGCTGATCGGCCAGTTGCGCCCGGTTGTCGCGGTAATCCCCCGCCCGTTCGCGCAACGCTTGGACGGCCTGCTCACGATACGGATCGGGCAGCGACCGCGAGAACGGGCCCAGCGCCGGATCGAAGGACGACCGCGCATCCCGTGTCGAGCGGCCCGGCGGACCCTTCGGCCCGTCACCGTCGAACCGCGCCCCGACCACCACACCCGCCACAAGCAGGTTCAGCGCGAGCGATATGGCAAGAAGCGCCTTGGCCCAGATCGGGAACCCGCGCCGCGTCGATGTGTCTGTCCCGCTCATTGCGACATCGCCTCCTGATAAGTGACATAGGCCGAATAGCCCGGATAGATCTCTTCCAGTTCGAAATCCGACGCCGAGGTGGAAAGCACACCACCCGTCAACACGGTCAGCGCCTCGGGCTGGGCCGCCCCGATCCAGACCCCCGCCGCGGCGGCCGTGGCCATTCCGGCGAGCGCGGGCCATCCCCCAATCACCGCCGCCAGCGCCGCGAGCAATCCGCGCCGGCTGCGCGACACGGGCCTTACCTGTTCGCGCGCGACCGCCTCGCCCTCGGCATCCACCATGATCCGCGCCAGAAGATCCGAGGACGGCACGGGCGCGTCTGCCCGCCCCGCTTCGAAGAACCCGTTTAGCATCACGTCGTCGCGACCATTTTCGTCAATCCGAGCCATATCCCAACTCCTCGCGCCGGCCGGAGAGTATCCCGGCCAGCGTCCTTTTGCCCCGGGCGGTCAGACTTTCGACCGCCTCGACGCTGATCTCCATCGCTTCGGCGATCTCGGGGTTCGTCAGCCCCTCGAGATGCCTGAGCACCACCGCTTCCCT
This sequence comes from Maritimibacter alexandrii, assembly GCF_005871115.1. Classification (NCBI taxonomy): domain Bacteria; kingdom Pseudomonadati; phylum Pseudomonadota; class Alphaproteobacteria; order Rhodobacterales; family Roseobacteraceae; genus Maritimibacter; species Maritimibacter alexandrii. The sequence goes on along the minus strand of NZ_SWKQ01000011.1, from coordinate 183,065 downwards.
CTGCCGGTCCGGCAATTGCGCCAGCGCCCCTTCCAGCGCCCGCGCCCGGTCGGCTTCGATCAGCCCCGCCACGGCCCCCGGTGCATCGTCTTCGGGTTCCGCCACGCTGTCGATGTCCACGCTCCGGCGCTTGCGCAACCGGTCGGTGCACAGGTTCGAGGCGACGCGAAACAACCATGTCGTTACCTTCGCCTCGCCCTGCCGCCACTCCGGCGCAACACGCCACAGGCGCAACATGGCCTCCTGCGTCACATCCTCGGCCTCGGCCCGGTCGCCGCCCAGCATACGCGCGGCGAACCCCAGCACCCGCGGCGCAAGGCGCGCGGTCAGAAGCCGGGCCGCCTCACGGTCGCCGTTGCCATAGGCGACCAGAAGCGCCTCGTCCGAGACGTCTCGGGCTTGGTCGAATGCCATATCCATCGCGTCCGGTAGTAAACTCTGTCCCCTTCTCGCGCGCAATCCGGATGGGCAGGCCCCCGAAGGGGCCCGCCCCGGTCACGCAACTCTTAGTGCCGGTCGGGCATCTGCGGCATCCGCTCGCCCCCGCGCGGGCCGTGACCGTCCCGCATCGAATGGCCTTCACGCCCGCCGCGCTCTTCGAACCGGTCCATCCGCGACAGCACCTTCTGGCGTGCCGCATCGAACTCCTCTTCCGAGACCGCTCCGTCATCGTCGGTGTCGGCCCGAGCGATGAGCCGGTCGAGACCCGGCATCGCCTGCATCTCGGCCTCGTCGATCGCACCGTTCCCGTCCGTATCCGCGCGCTGGAGCAGACCGCTCGCCATCTTCTCGGCCCGCGCCAGAACCTGCGCATCCGACGGACGCCCCGGCACTTCGCCCGGCGCCGCGGCGTTCACGCGCTGCTGATACTTCTCTTCGAACCGCGCCACACCGGCATCGGTCAGCTCCTGAAGCGTGACCGACCCGTCGCCATCGGCATCGGCCTCGGCGAACCGCTCGGTCGCGCGTTGCACGGCATCTTCGGGCGTGAGCGCCCCGTCGCCATTGGCATCGAGTTCGGTGAAACTCATCTGCGGCCCGCGCATCATGCCGCGCATGTCGTCGGACCGGTGCCCGCCGGGCTTGGCCGAGGCCACGCCGGTGGCGGCCAAAGTCAGGGCCGATGCGGTCAAAAGGCCGTAGCCCGCTATCTTGAGTGCTCGTTTCATGTCTTACTCCTCTCGGGGTTCAAGGTGTCCTGCCTTGAAGCCGGGCGTTTCTCGCGCCCTGCATGACCTTCAAACGGGCACCCCGCCCGGTTCCGTCGCACATGACGAAAAAAACCCGCATCATTCCGCCGATCCGGGCGGCGCGACATATCGCGCCATAGGCAACCCGGCACGAAGTCCCTAGGTAAACCCAAAGCGAAGAGACCACTTTGAGAGACACGCATGGACGCCTCGACGACCGCCGATCTGGCACGCGCCACCGACACCGGCGACGAACGCCCGCTGAAACCCGCCGTCTGGCGCGGGTGGCGGCGCAAGTGCCCGCAGTGCGGCACCGGCCCGTTGATGAAAAGCTATCTCAAGGTGCGCGAGACCTGCCCGGTCTGCGGCGAGGAACTGCACCACCAACGCGCCGACGACGGCCCGGCCTATCTCACCATTCTCGTGGTCGGTCACCTGATGGTGCCGTTCTTCCACTACGGCTTCACCATCTTCCGCCCCGATCCGATGGTGCTGTTCTCGGTTCTGGCGATCCTCGCGGTTGCGCTCTCCCTCTACCTTCTGCCAAGGTTCAAGGGCCTCATGGTGGGGGTGCAGTGGGCCAAGCGGATGCATGGCTTCGCCCCGCCCGAGGCCAAGAGCGAATACTGACGCGGGCGCTTCCCCCCGCGCGAGGGAGGCCCATGGCGACCGAGACCATCGACAAATCCAAGGTGATCCGCGACGCGGCCACCGTCGTGCTGATCCGTGACGCGGACACGAAGCCGCGCGTCCTGATGGGCCAGCGCGGCGCCAAGGCCGCGTTCATGCCGAACAAGTTCGTTTTTCCGGGCGGCGCGGTCGACAAGGCCGATCACGGCCTGCCGCTGGGCGACAAGGGGGCCGAGCCCTGCCGTACCCGACTGGGTGAGGACGCCAAGGACGGGATCGGCCCCGCACTCCTCGCCGCCGCGATCCGCGAGCTTTTCGAGGAAACCGGGCAGATCCTCGGCACGCCCGGCGACTGGCCGACCAGCCCCCCGCCGACATGGGAAGGCTTCGCGAGGGCCGGCTACCTGCCCTCGCCGGACGGGCTCGCCTTCGTGTTCCGCGCGATCACGCCGCCGGGGCGCTCGCGCCGGTTCGACGCGCGGTTCTTCGTGGCCGACGCGGCCCGGATCAAAACCGATCCCGACGACTTCTCGCGGGCCGAAGACGAACTCAGCCACCTTCAGTGGATCGCACTCAGCGACGTGCGCGATTTCGACCTGCCGTTCATCACGCAGGTCGTGCTCGCCGAAATCGCGGGACGCCTTCCCGATCTCGATGCCCCCGCATCGGTGCCCTATTTCAAGAACGACGAGGAAGAGTCGCTTTTCATCCGGCTCGGCGGCCAAAGCCCGCTCGCCTGATCCTTCTTCGTTTCCAGAAACCTCGGAGGGGGGCGACGGCGGCGTGCCGACGTCGCGGGGAGGCTGGCCTCCCCAATCCGCGCGGTGTCCGCCGCAGGCGGACCCGCGCAAGACATGCGCGGGCGCACGCCCGCTCCGCTTGATACCGTCCACAGACCGCACGGCTTTCGGGCAAAGGCGCACAGGGCGCGGGCAATCCCGCAACACATTCGCCACACTCGGAAAAATTCTTTTGATCAAATTTGGCGGCGCGTTAACCTTTTTCCCATGGTCCGGCGTTGAGACTGCACGGACCCAAAGACAAGAACAGGAGGTCACGTGATGCAGGATGCGCTGGTCGCCGCCGCCAACGACCTTGTCGGCGATGGAATGCAGGAAACGGGCATTACGCTCACCGATACCTTGCGGCACTACATAGCGATCACCCTCGCCCGTTACATGCGCGAACAGGTGCATGTCGACGGGCTGACGATCCGGGTGGTCTCGGCGATGGATAGACGGGCGGATGCGCGCGAACTGCGGGGCCTTGCGGATTGTTGCCTCATCGCCTGCTCGATCTTCGAACGACGGTTGCGCCGCGCCGGGGGATCGCTGCGCCATTACTCGGGTCTCGGCCAGACCGCCTATGGCGCCGCCGCACTCACCGAACAGGCGTACTCGTTCCCGCATATGCGCGACGTGATCGCCGCCGCGACGGGCCATCCGCCCGAAGGCGTGCGTGACCTGATCGAAGCCGCCCGCGCGGGGTCGTCCCATGCCTCGAAACAGCTTTCGGATGACGGCATCATCGCCTTCCCCACACAGCGATTCCATCACTGACCCCCGGATATAAGAAGGCCCCGTCCGGCAAGGGGGTCGGACGGGGCCATTTCGCGCTGGTGATATGGGGGGGCAGGAACGAGCGCGAAAAACTCGGTAAGGTCTAAGGGAAATCGCGACGCGCGCCGAGGGTGCGGAAGGCGCGCGTCGCGGCCCGTTCTAGGCGGCGGGTCGCAAAAGCCCCCCCTCCCCCAGCCGGGCATCCGGGTCGGTCATGGCGGACACGAGCATACGTGCGGCCAGACCGTCATAGGTTGCATAGGGTGCCGGTTTCGGCGTTCTGGTCAGGAAGGCGAGCGTCGTCTCGCCAGGGATATCCGCCGTGGCCACGATCAGCGCGCCGCCATCGGCGTGCAGAACCTGATCTTCGGCGAAATGGAGTGTAAGGACGTCGTGCACCTGTGCCACATCCTGCACGATCCCGGCGTAGCCCACCAGATCGCGGGCCTTGAGCACCGCGAAGGGATCGCCGAACAGGTCTTCGGCCGCGTCGCTTTCGACGACGACCCGCTGCTCGGCCGTGAGCGTCATGGGGGTCGCGTTGCCGAGGGCCCCGGCGGGCACGACGACGGGCATGGTCTGGGACGAGGGGCGCAGGGGTGTGGCGACCGGCGTGCGGGTCACGGCGACGACCGGTTGCAGGCCGTTGTCGAAGGTGAGGACGAGGTCACCGACCGCGATCGCCTCGACCGCCCGCCATCCCATCGCGGTTGCGATCCGGGTGCCGGCGACAAGGCCGGTGGTGCGGTAGGCTTCGCCCGACACGTCGTCGGAACGCCCCGCCCGCTGGCGGCTGGCGCTTGTGGCGCGCATGTCGTGCATCCCGAACATCGGTCATTCCCCAGTCTTCGATCGCGACAAGACCGGGTGGCAGCCCATGTGGCCTCGTCGCTTGTTCACAGACTGGAAAGGCTCAGGGCAGATTCTCGGGCAGAAATAAGGTGAATTTTAGTCAATGTTGCGAATTATCGCACGATCCCGGCACAGTCCGCCCCATTGTCGCCCCAAGCGCGACAGACTTACCCGTCGAACCTGTAGCCGAACCGCTCGATATCGGTGGCGCAGGCCTTTTCCACCGCCTCGCGGCCCCTTTGATCGTAGGCACTTCGATAGTCGCGCCCCCGATTCGAGGCGTTTTCATGGGCAATTTCGTGAAATTTCACCCCAAGTGTGGCCTCGACCAGTTCCAGATCCTCGCGCAAGTGCTCGAGCCGGATGAAATGATCCCCGCGCTCGATCCCGTCCTGATCCTCGATATAGCGGCCATAGGGGTTCAATTCCATCGACCTCAGGATCATCGGGTCGGTCACGAAATCCTCGAAGGCCAGCGCCTTGGCCTTGCCCACCGCCGGATGATCGAAGCTCTGCGCCCGGAGCCAGTGATAGTAGCTCACCATCCGGTCCCACGGGTTGCGCACGAGGGTGAAGACGAAGAAATCCTCCATCTCCTGTTGCGTCACCAGCCCGTAAAGATCGGAGAGCATCGAATGCTTCCACAGCCGCCCGGATGTCTCGATCCCCTTCACCTTGCCGCGCCGCTTCTTCGCTTTCGGCGTATCGCCGAGCATGATGTCGTCCTTCATCGCCTTATCCTCGAGCATGAGGGCCAGCGACGTGCCCCCCGTCTTGGGCGCGTGGACGAAAATGTAGCGGCGGCCGCGTGAAAAGATCATGGGCCGACCATAAACCCCCGGCGCATACGAAAAAACCCGGATTGACCGCGCGGGGCCGATCCGCCCTAATCGGGGTCCGAGGTTTTACGGGAGGGACATCATGGGTTGGCTCAAGGATGAGACCGGACTGGACAAGAACGCGGCGAACTTCGTGCCGCTCACGCCCTTGTCGCATATCCGGCGCGCGAACCGGCTGTTTCCCGAACGCACCTCGGTCGTCCATGCCGACCGCCGGTTCACTTGGGGCCAGACCTTCGACCGGGCCACCCGCTTTGCCTCTGCCCTCGCGCGCAACGGCGTCGCCCCCGGTGACGTTGTGGCGACGGTTATCCCCAACACGCTGGCGCAGGTCGAGGCAAGCTGGGGCGTGCCCGCCGCCGGCGCGATCCTGAACACGATCAACGTGCGGCTCGATGTCGGCACCGTCGCCTATATCCTTGAACACGGCGAGGCCAAGGTCGTCCTGTGCGACACGCAGTTCCTGTCGGTCGTGGAAAAAGCCCTGACCCAGATGAATGGCCCCAAACCCAAGGTGGTGGAAGTCGCAGCGCCCGAAGCGGGCTTTCCAGCCACGGGACGCCACGAAGAATATGAGGATTTCCTGGCCTCCGGCGATCCCGGTTTCGACTGGATCATGCCCGAGGACGAATGGGAAAGCCTCGCGCTCAATTACACCTCCGGCACAACGGGCCGCCCCAAGGGCGTGGTCTATTCCCATCGCGGCGCCTACCTGCACACGATGGGCGTCGCGGTGGCATGGGCGCTGACACCCAAGACCCGCTATCTGACCATCGTGCCGCTGTTTCACTGCAACAACTGGTGCCACACCTGGACCATGCCCGCCGTCGGCGCCACCATCGTCACCTGCCGCGACATCACGGCCAAGGCGATCTATGACGCCATCGCGGACGAGGGCGTGACCCATTTCGGCGGCGCGCCCATCGTTCTGGGCATGATCGTGAACGCGAAAGAGGCCGACCGCCGCGCCTTCGATCACACGGTCGAGGTCTACACGGCAGGCGCCCCTCCCCCTGCCGCCGTTTTGGCGGGGATCGAGCCTTTGGGGTTCCACGTCTGTCAGGTCTACGGCCTGACCGAGACCTACGGCCACATCACCGAGACGCTCTGGAAAGACGAGTGGGAGGACAAGCCCGACACCGAACGCTACGCGATCAAGGCCCGTCAGGGCGTGGGTCACGCGGATATGGAGGAGGTCACGGTGCTGGACGACCGGATGCAGCAGGTGCCGTGGGACGGCGAGACGGTGGGCGAGATCATGGCGCGCGGCAACGTGGTGATGAAAGGTTACCTCAAGAACCCCGAGGAAACCGCCAAGGCCTTCAAGGGTGGCTATTTCCACTCCGGCGACATCGCGTTTCAGCACCCCGACGGCTACATCAAGATCACCGACCGCGCGAAGGACGTCATCATCTCGGGCGGCGAGAACGTGTCGTCGGTCGAGGTCGAGGATGTGCTGATGCATCACCCCGCCGTGGCGCTTTGCGCCGTGGTCGCCAAACCGGATGAGAAATGGGGCGAGGTGCCCTGCGCCTTCGTCGAGTTGAAGGAAGGGGCGCAAGTCACCGAGGACGATCTGATCGCCCACACCCGCGCCCAGCTTGCGGGCTTCAAGACCCCGAAAAAGGTCGTCTTCACCGAGTTGCCCAAAACCTCGACCGGCAAGATCCAGAAGTTCGAATTGCGCAAGATGGTCGCCGATTTGTAAGCGAGACTCTCACGTCACTAAAATGTCACCGCATGCCCGGATTGCCCGGACAGGAACGTGAACATATAGTGAACACATGGCCACGCTGACCCTCGACCAGAAACTCGCGATCCTGTCCGATGCCGCGAAATACGATGCCTCCTGCGCCTCCAGCGGGGGCCAGAGGCGCGACTCGCGCGACGGCAAAGGGATCGGCTCGACCACCGGCTCCGGCATCTGCCACGCCTATGCGCCAGACGGGCGCTGCATCAGCCTGCTCAAGATCCTGATGACGAACTTCTGCATCTACGACTGCGCCTATTGCGTGAATCGTGTCAGCAGCAACGTGACCCGCGCGCGGTTCACACCAGAAGAGGTCGTCACCCTTACGCTCGAGTTCTACCGCCGCAACTACGTCGAGGGGCTGTTCCTGTCCTCCGGCATCATCCGCACCCCGGACGACACGATGGCCGACATGGTGCGCATCGCCCGGATGCTGCGCGAGGACCACGGCTTTCGCGGCTACATCCACCTCAAGACCATCCCCGACGCCTCGCCCGACCTTCTGGACGAGGCAGGCCGCTATGCCGACCGCCTGTCTATCAACGTGGAACTGCCCACCGACGCCGCGGTCAAATCCTACGCGCCGGAGAAATCCCCGGCCCGCATCCGCAAGGCGATGGCCGACGTTCGCCTGCGCAAGGAGGAGGCGGGCGACAAAACCCACACCGGCCGCCGCGCGCCGAAATTCGCACCGGCCGGCCAGTCGACCCAGATGATCGTGGGCGCGGATGGCGCGACCGACGCGACGATCCTGCAAAGCTCCACCCGGCTTTACGCAAGCTACGGCCTCAAACGCGTCTACTACTCCGCCTTCTCGCCGATCCCCGACGCGTCCGCCGCCCTGCCGCTGATCTCGCCCCCTCTCGTGCGGGAACACCGGCTTTATCAGGCCGACTGGCTCATGCGGTTCTACGGCTTCGACGTGGGCGAAATCACCTCGGCGCGGCCAGACGGCAACCTCGACCTGACCATCGACCCCAAGCTCGCCTGGGCGCTGGCCAACCGCCATGCTTTCCCCGTCGACGTGAACCGGGCCGAGCGCGAAACGCTTCTGCGCGTCCCCGGCCTCGGCACCAAAACGGTGAAACGCATCCTCGCCGCCCGGCGCCACCGCACGCTGCGCTACGACGATCTCGTGCGGATGGGCGCGAACCTGAAAAACGCCCGCCCCTTCCTCACCACGCTCGACTGGCGGCCACGCAACCTCGACACGGCGGACCTCAAGGCGCGCTTCGCCCCGCCGCCCGAGCAATTGAGCCTGTTCTGATGCATCACGTCACATTGCCGCAGACCGGGGTCTACGACGCATGGCGCGACGCCGCCCGCGCGCATCTGACGGCGCGCACGCCGCCCGAGGCGATCCTGTGGTCTCGCGGCACCGAGGCGCGCGATCTGTTCGCCGCGGACACCCCGCCCCCTGCGAAGGCCGCGCAGATCACCGTGCCGAAGTCTTTCGTCGCCCTGGCGCGGCTGGTGGTGTTTCATTCGGACCCTGAACGCTTCGCCCGCCTCTACGCCGCGCTCTGGGCGCTGCAAACCGACCGCGGTTTCCTTGCCGACAGGGGCGACCCGCGTTCGGCGAAACTGAACGCGCTCGCGAAAGAGGTCGGGCGCGACCGCCACAAGATGCACGCCTTCGTCCGGTTCCGCGATCTGGGCTCCGACACCGAACGCCGCCATTTCGCGGCCTGGTTCGAGCCATCGCACCCGATCCTCGAACTCGCCGCGCCCTTTTTCGCCAAGCGCTTCGGCGACATGGACTGGTCGATCTTCACCCCCGATCTGACTGCGCATTTCGCCTCCGGCAGGCTCACCTTAACCGAACCCGCCCCGCGCCCCGACCTGCCCGGCGACCCGGCCGAGGATCTCTGGCGCACCTATTTTCGCTCGATCTTCAACCCGGCCCGGCTGAAGCCGAAGGCGATGCAGGCCGAGATGCCCAAGAAATACTGGAAAAACATGCCGGAGGCGGGGCTGATCCCCGACCTCATCGCCACCGCCCAATCCCGTGCCCGCGAAATGGCCGAAGCCGCGCCCACCCTAGCCCCCGCACGCGCCGAAAAGGTCCTGGCCCGCGTGGCCCAGGTGCAGGAGGCGCTCACGGCCTCGCAAGACCGCTTCCACGCCGCGCTCGACGCCTGCACCCGCTGCCCGCTTCACACCAACGCCACGCAGGCCGTTCCCGGCGAAGGCCCCGCGGATGCGCCCCTGATGTTCGTGGGCGAACAGCCCGGTGACCGCGAAGACCTCGTAGGTCGCCCTTTCGTCGGGCCAGCGGGCCAGCTTTTCGACCGCGCCCTCGCCAGCGCAGGGATCGCGCGTGACACGGCCTATGTCACCAACGCGGTCAAACACTTCAAATTCACCCCGCGCGGAAAACGGCGGCTGCATCAGGCGCCGAACCGGGATGAGATCGACCACTGCCGATGGTGGCTCGACCTCGAACGCGAACGCGTGTCCCCCGACCTTGTCGTCGCCCTCGGCGCCACGGCGCTCGAAAGCCTCACGGGCAGCCGGAAAGACCTCCTCAAACGACGGGGCCGGATGGAAGAAACCCGCGACGGGGCACCGCTTTTCGTGACGATCCACCCCAGCTTCATCCTCCGCCTGCCGGACCCCGTGCAGAAAGCCGACGAAGAAGCCCGGTTCATAGAAGACCTTCGCACCGCGAACCGCCTTCTCTCGGCATAGAAAAAGGGAGCGCGAACCCCGCACCCCCCTTCTCTGGTCCAAAAATACCTCGGGGAGCGCGAGGGGCTGGCCCCTCGCTCCCACCCTCACCTCAAGCGGCGCATTCCAGCAAAAGCGTACCGGCGGCCGTGTTCGAGATCGGGATGTGGTAGTTCCGGGTGATCTCGTTCACGTCATCGCCCAGCGCCCCGCGCATCATCATCCACATCAGGAACTCGGTCCCCTGCGCGCCGGCCTTTTCGACCAGCTCCATGCGGGTGATCTTGGTCAGCTCCTCCGGGTTCGACACGATATTGTCGAGGCAATAGCGGTCGAATTCCTTGTTGATGAAGCCCGCGCGCTCGCCGTCCAACTGATGGCTAAGCCCACCGGTGCCGAGGATCACGACCGTCGCATCCTCGGGGAAGGACCGCAGCGCCTTGCCCAACGCCTTGCCGAAGTCCAGCGCCCGCGCCAGCGTCGGGATCGGGTGCTGCACCGTGTTGGCCGAAATCGGCACCGTTTTCGGCATGTCCGGGTGATGCGGCGCACCGGGCCAGAACAGCTGCATCGGCACGACGAAGCCGTGGTCGACCGCAAGTTCCTGACAGGTCGTGAGGTCGAAATGATCCGCGACCATGCTCTCGGCGATATGCCAGCTCAGTTCCGGCGCACCGGGAAACGGGTCGAGCGCGGGCAGGCCCCAGCCCTCGTCCTCGTTGCGGTACTCGTTCGCGCAGCCGATCGCGAAGGTCGGCATCCGGTCGAGGAAAAAGCCAAGCCCGTGGTCGTTGTAGATGTTGATGCAATAGTCCGGCTTGTGATCCTTGATCCACTGGTGGACCTTGGGATAGCCGTCGAAGAACGGCTTCCAATACGGATCGTCGTAGAGCTCTTTCTGGATCGCGTTGCCGACCGCCGGAATGTGGGACGTCGTGATCCCGCCAAGAATTTTCGCCATTGTCCGTCCCCCTTACGCCTGGCTCGCCAGGTATTCCTTGAATTCTTCCGTGGTCTTGCCGGTCTGAAGCCCGCCCACGTCCTGCACGCCCAGCCCGAAGATCCCGGCGAATTTGGCGAGATAATAGATGTTGCCCCCGGCCTCGATCAGGCCCAGCACGTTGCGTTCGCGCACGGCCGTCTTCTGCTGGTCGTTCAGGCCGTATTTCTCCATCCAGCCCTCTTCGTCGGCCTTGAACCCTTCGCGGTTCTCGGCGCGGTTGAAGTCGTAGCACATCTTATTCAGCGCATAGCCCTTCATGGCCTGCTTGCCGTCGAAGATCGTCGTGCCCGGAATGTCGATGTGGTAATCGTAGCCCGGCATATCATGCATGGCCGTTCCTCCTTTTCATGTCCTGATGGCTTGTCGCACGCCGTGTGGCTGCCGGAATTTGACCTGAATCAAACGGCACCGGCCCGGGCGCAGATTGAATGAAGAATACGCAAAACTTATCGGACCATCCCGCCGGAAGGGCCCGATAAGCCAACAGAGGCGGCGGATCGAGCGCGAGCGATCTCAATACGACAGACACCATTTGCCTGAAACTGATAGCGCAAAGAAAAGGGCCGAGGCGATCTCTCGCCCCGACCCTCCGGCCACGCAATCCGTCTGGCGCTCAGCGCGCCCAGTAAAGCCGCATCGGGTTGTCGACGAGCAGTTTCTGCTGTTCCTCCGCCGTCCGCGCGATCTTGGGGATGAAATCCACGAGGTTGCCGTCATCCGGCATATGGCTTTTCATGTTCGGATGCGGCCAGTCCGTGCCCCAGAGCACCCGGTCCGGGAACCGCTTCACCACTTCGCGCGCGAACGGCACCACGTCGTCATAGGCCGGCGGGCCTTGCACCGACAGACGCTCCGGGCAGGTCACCTTCGACCAGATGTTGTCGTTGTCCTCCATCAGCTTCAGGAACCGCTGGAAATCCGGGTGATCGACACCCTTCTCGACATCCGGCCGCCCCATGTGATCGACCACGATGATCCCCGGCAAGCTTTCGAGGAACGGCACCAGTTCCTCCAGATCGGCCGCTTCGAAATAGACGACGATGGACCAGCCGAATTCCTGTATGCGCTCGGCCACTTCGATGAAATGCTCGCGCGGCGTCGCGTCGACCAGCCGTTTGACGAAGTTGAACCGCACCCCGCGCACCCCGGCATCGTCCAGTTCCGCCAGCTCCTCGCGGGTGATGTCGTGACGCACGCTGGCGACGCCCCGCGCCAGATCGCCCGCCGTGCGACAGGCATCGGCCATCGCGGCGTTGTCCTTACCGTGGCACGTCGCCTGCACGATCACGTTCCGGCTGAACCCCAGAAAATCGCGCAGCTCATAGAGCTTGTCCTTGCCCGCGTTGCACGGCGTGTATTTTCGCTCCGGCGCGAAAGGGAACTCAGGCGACGGCCCGAACACATGGCAATGCGCGTCCACCGCCCCCTCGGGCAGCTTGAAGTCCGGCTTTTTCGGGTTCGGGTGGAAATCCAGCCAGTCGGCGTCTTTCACTTGCACATCAGTCATCTCAGTCTCCAAACACTTCGCCGTCCATCAGCTTGCGCGCGGTGCGCAGAATGGCGGCGGACACCGGCGTGCCGCCGGCATCCAGTTTCGCGATCACGGTCATTTCGCCCGTGGGATGTTCGATGGAAAGGCTGCGCTCGGCCCCTTCCCCGGTCTCGGCCAGCGCCTGCGCGGGCGAGCCGTCGAGCAGACAGGCGGTCGCCACGCTCACCGCCCCCAAGACACCGATGGTCTTGTGGCAGCGATGCGGGATGAAGGTGCGCGTGTTCACCGCGCCCCCGGCCTTGGGTGCCGTGACCATCGTCATCTTCGGCACCGATTTCTCTGTCACGTCGCCCAGGTTCATCAATGGTCCGCAGGCCAGCCGGATCGCCTCGAGCTTCGCGCGCAAACCCTCGTTCGCCTCGAGCTCTTCCGGGCTTTCGTCCCCCGTGATCCCCATGTCCGCGCCGCGCATCACGACCACCGGCATGCCGTTGTCGATCATCGTGACCTCGACCCCCTCGACCGTGTCCACAGCGTTGCCGGTCGGCAGGAGCGCCCCGCAGGACGACCCCGCCGTGTCCTTGAACTCCAGCGGAATGGGCGCCGCCGTCCCCGGCACCCCGTCGATCGACGCCTCCCCGGCATAGGCCACGACCCCGCCCGGCGTTTTCACGTCGGCGACCGCCACCTGCCCGGTGTTCTCCATGTAGATCGACACCTTGGTCTCATCGCCCGTGGCCGCGATCAGCCCGCGCTCGATGGCGAAGGGGCCGACGCCCGCCAGCATGTTCCCGCAGTTCTGCTTGTCTGTCACGATGGGCTGATCCACGAAAACCTGCAAAAACAGGTAATCCACGTCCACACCCTCACGCTCGGACCGCTTCACCACCGCCACCTTCGAGGTCAGCGGATCGGTCCCGCCCATTCCGTCGATCTGGCGCACATCAGGGCTGCCCATGACACGCAGCAGAAACGCATCGCGCGCCGCCTCATCCGACGGCAGATCCTCGGCCAGGAAATACCCGCCCTTCGAGGTCCCGCCCCGCATCCACATACACCGCACACCACCACTCACGGCGATCCTCCTCTTTCCGGTCCGAAATATCCCGGGGGGTGCGGGGGGCTGGCCCCCCGCTTTCGCGACGCGGGCCAAGGCCCGCGGCGCAAACCCTCAGACGTATTTCAGGCCCTTTTCCTCGAGCCGCGGACGCATGCCATAGATGTCGAGCCCCAGCTCGCCCGCCTCGAACTTGGCCCGCTTCTCGGCTTCGTTCGCTTCGCGCGCCTGCGCCTTTTTCAGGACCTCTGCGGCCTCCTCGCGGCGCACGCAGACGACTCCGTCGTCATCGGCCACGATCACGTCGCCGGGGTTCACCAGCTCGTCGGCGCAGACGACCGGCACGTTGACCGACCCGAGCGTCTCCTTGATCGTGCCCTGCGCCCCGATGGCCTTGGACCACACGGGGAAGCCCATCTCTTTCAGATCGGCCACGTCGCGCACACCCGCGTCGATGATGAGGCCCCGGCAGCCCCTCGCCATCGCACTTGTCGCCAGCAGGTCGCCGAAATATCCGGCATCCGACGGGCTGATCGTGCCGAGAAGCAGCACGTCGCCCTCTTTCAACTGCTCGATCGCCACGTGGATCATCCAGTTGTCCATCGGCGGGGCGAGGATGGTCGTGGCCGAGCCGGCGATGCGCGCACCGGGATAGATCGGGCGCATGTAGCTGTTCAAAAGCCCCTTGCGGCCCTGCGCCTCATGCACCGTGGCCACGCCACACTTTGCCAGACCGTCGATCACGGCCGGGTCGGCGCGTTCGATGTTCTGGACGACGATACCGGTGGTTCCGGGTTGATAGGTCATTCGGCCTCCCCTCAGTCCAGCTCGTCCACGGTGCGCGGGAAGATCGCCTCGAACCCTTCGGCGTGGGTCGCGGCCTTGCCGCCCGCCTGCCCGCCGGAGTTGCGGCGGAAGTGGTTGCCGCGGTTCTGAGCGACGTTCTCATAGAAGTGCCACAGATGCTCCTGCCCCTGCATGCACTGAATGGCGGCCCACTTCTTGTCCCACACGTCCGAGATGTCGAGGAAGATGTTCGGCTTCCAGTTCATCTGCTCGGTCTGGTGCGGCTCGAACAGGTAAAGCTGGGGTGCGCCCAGCACCTTCTCGCCCGGATTATGACCCCAGGCCTGCGCCATCATGCGGGTTTCGAGCGCGAACTGCGTCGTGTTCATGTGATCGGTGTTGTAGGGGTCCCACTTCGAATGGCTGAACATGAACTTCGGCTGCACCGCGCGGATCACGTCGACCATCTTGTCCTTGCATTCGCGGGTGAACTCCAGCGGGTAGTCGCCCATATCGAAGAACTGAATGTCGTGGACACCCAGCGCCGACGCCGCGTTCTCGGCTTCCTTGCGCCGCTCGGTCTTGACCTTGTCGAGCGTCATGCCCTCCTGCTTCCACAGCTTCGCGCTTTCGCCCCGCTCGCCGTAGGACAGGCAGACGACGGTGACGTCGTAGCCCAGCTTGGCGTGCTTCGCGATCGCGCCACCGGCCCGCCAGACGAAGTCGGCGGAGTGCGCGGAAATGACGAGGGCGGTTTTCTTGTCGGACATAACGTCTCTCTCCCATGGATCCTGTTCGTGCCACGGCCCTGCGGGCGACCCCGGACCATCGCTCACGGCTTAGTGCAGACGGCACGTTCCTTTCCATTTGAATCCCACGCGCCGCGCATAAATATTTGCTATAGGCGAGAGGCAGGTTCAGAATACTCCACATGCACAAGGAACTGATATGTCGGTCGAATTCCTGAACCTCAGGCATCTGCGCGCCTTCATGGAGGTTGCCGACGCCCACGGGATTTCGGCCGCCGCCCATAAGGTGCACCTGAGCCAGCCTGCGGTGACGCAGGCGATCTCGGGGCTTGAGGCGCGGCTGGGGACCAAACTTCTCGACCGGCGGACCGAAGGCATGTTCCCGACCAAGGCCGGTGGCGCGCTTCTGGCGCGGGTGCGACGCATGTTCGGGCATCTGGCCCATGGCGCGGCGCTTGCGGTCAGGATCGGGCGGCGCGAGGGCAAGCCGGTGCCGGATTTCCACCTGCGGGTCACGGCCGCCCAATTGCGCGCGCTCATTGCGATCCGGGACGCGGGCAACTTCAGCCTCGCCGCCCGAACGCTGGGCATTTCGCAACCCTCCATCCACAGGGCCGGGCGCGATCTGGAAAAGTTGTCGGGGATGGAGCTGTTCTCGGCGGGCCGTCGCGGGATCGAACTGACCCCGCAGGCCGAGGCCTTCGCCCGTTCGGTCAAACTGGCCGAAGCCGAACTCAATCAGGGGCTCGACGATCTGACCCGGCTCGCAGGGCGCGACAGCACGCGCATCACCGTCGGCTCGATGCCGCTGTCGCGCACGCGCATCCTGCCCGAAGCCATCGACGCCCTGCTCGCGGGGTCCGCCGGCGTCCAGATTCGCACCATCGACGCGCCTTACGCCGAATTGCTGCGCGGCCTGCGCTATGGCGACATCGACGTTCTGATCGGGGCGCTGCGCGATCCGGTGCCGGTGGACGACGTGGTGCAGGAGCCGCTGTTCGAGGACCGCCTCTCGGTCGTCGCGGGGCCGAACCATCCCCTCGCCGGGCGCCGGAACATCGGCATTTCCGATACGCTGGCCTATCCGTGGATCGCCCCGCCCAAGGAAACACCGGGCGGGTCCTACCTGTTTCGGACGCTCCAGATCGGTGACATGCAGGAAACGCCGGTGCGCATCGTTTCCTCGTCCATGGTGCTGGTCCGGGGGCTTCTGGCGCGGGGCGATTACCTGACCATTCTCTCGCCGCATCAGGCCGAGGTCGAAATCGCCCATGGCGACATGGTGCAGCTCGACATGGACCTGCCCGACAGCCGCCGCCCCATCGGGCTCACAACCCGCACCGGATGGGTGCCGACGGCCACGCAGGCAAGGTTTCTCGACCTGATCCGGGCCGCCGCGACGCGCCGTGAAAGCCCGCCCTCTACCCAAATCGAATAGCCAATCAGGGCAATGAATTTCCAATTGGGCCGGGGCGTGCCTACATCGCAATCAGATGCGAACAGATCGAGACATAGACAGCTTCGGGGCCGAACCGACCCCGATCGCGCTGATCGGCTTCGGTGAAGCCGGGGCCGCGCTTGCCCAAGGCTGGGGTGAGGCCGGGGTCGGTGTCGCGCTTCGCGCCTTCGACATCAAGACGACCGGCGCGGACAATGCCCTCGCCTCGGCTATGTGGGACCGATACGGCGCCGCCGGCGTGACCGGGGCGAACACGGTGAGCGATGCGACGCGGGACACCCGCGCCGTCTTTTCGCTGGTAACGGCGGACAGCGCCCATGACGCGGCCCGCGCCGTCGCCGAGGAGATTCCCGAAGGCACGTTCTATTTCGACTGCAATTCCTGTGCGCCGGGCACCAAGCAAGCCTCGGCCACGGTGATCGAAGCGGCGGGCGGTCGCTATGTCGATACCGCGATCATGTCGCCGATCCACCCCAAGCTGCACGCCTCACCCATGCTGGTGTCCGGCCCCCATGCCCGCCGCGCCAAGGCGTTGATGGACGGGCTGTCCATGACCGTCCGCGTCGTCGAGGGCGATGTGGGCCGCGCCTCGTCGATCAAGATGATCCGGTCCGTGATGGTCAAGGGGATCGAGGCGCTGACGCTCGAATGCATCCTGTCGGCGGTCGAAGCCGGGGTAGCCGAGGAAGTGGTCGCCTCGCTCGACGCATCCATGCCGGGCTGGGATTGGGCGGCGCGGGCGGCTTATAATATGGAACGGACCACGACCCACGGCATCCGCCGGGCCGCCGAAATGCGCGAAGTGGTGCGGACCGTCGCCGACCTCGGCATCGCGGCCCGCATGACACCCGCGACCGTGGCGTGGCAGCAAGCCATGGGCGATCTCGGCCTGACCGGGACGCCGGAAGATTATCAAAACAGGGCCGAGGCCATTCTGGCAGCCCTTGGAAACGCGCAAATGGAGGATACCCCATGACCAGGAAGCCGAAGGAATACGACGATATTCCGGGCACGTTCGTGTTCGACGCGGACCGCTCCCGCCAGGGTTACTGGCTGAACCAGTTCTGCATCTCGCTCTCGAAAGAAGGGAACCGGCAGGCGTTTCGGGACGACCCCGAAGCCCATATGGCCAAGTTCAAGATGACCGAGGACCAGAAACAGGCGATCCGCGACCGTGACTGGAACCGCCTGCTCGAGCTTGGCGGAAACATCTACTACACCTCGAAACTCGGCGCGTTCGACGGCATCGTCTTTCAGGACCTCGCCGCGATGATGTCGGGCATGAGCCGGGACGACTATCGCAAGATGATGGTCGACGGCGGCCGCAGCCCCGACGGCAACCGCTACAAATCCGAATGGGAGAAGAAATAATGGCCAAGATCACAGCAGGTATCGCGTGCAGCCACGTGCCCGCCATCGGCGTGGCCATGGACCAGCACATCACCGAACAACCCTATTGGGTGCCGGTGTTCGAAGGGTTCGAATACAGCCGCGAGTGGAACAAGAAGAACAAGCCGGACGTGGTCTTCCTCGTCTACAACGACCACTGCACCGCCTTCGACGCGAGTGTGATCCCGACCTTCGCGCTCGGATGCGCCGCCGAGTTCACGCCCGCCGACGAAGGCTGGGGACCGCGCCCGGTGCCGGTGGTGAAGAACCATCAGGAATTCGCAAGCCACATCGCCCAGAGCCTCGTCCTTGACGAATTCGACATCACCATCATGAACGAGATGGACGTGGACCATGGCCTGACCGTGCCGCTGTCGGTGATGTTCGGCGACAAGACGCCCGAGGACGACTGGGGCACGCTGGTGATTCCGCTCGCCGTGAACGTCGTGCAATACCCCGCGCCGACCGCCAACCGCTGCTACGCGCTGGGTCAGGCGATCCGCCGCGCGGTGGACAGCTGGGACGAGGACATCAACGTCCACATCTACGGCACCGGCGGCATGTCCCACCAGCTTCAGGCGCAGCGCGCCGGGCTCATCAACGCGACCTGGGACCAGCAGTTCATGGACATCCTCGTCAATGAACCCGAGAAGGCCCGCAAGATCTCGCACGTCGAGTTCCTGCGCGAAACCGGCTCGGAAGGGATCGAAATGGTCATGTGGCTCGTCATGCGCGGCGCGCTGGACGAGAAGGTGACGGAAGTGCACCGACACTATCACGTGCCCGCGTCGAACACCGCCGTCGGTCACCTCATCCTCGAAAACCACGCCTAAGAAGGGGAACCCTCATGCGTATTTGTGTCGCCGGCGCCTATGGCGCCTTCGGGATCAAACACATGGACGCGCTGGCCAACATTCCCGAGGTCGAAGTGACCTCGGTGATGGGGCCGACCGCCGAAAAGATCGAAGCCTTCGCGAAAGAGCGCGGCGTCGGCCATTGGGCCACGACGCTGGACGAATGCCTTGCGCGCGATGACGTGGACGCGGTGATCCTGTCGACCCCCACGCAGATGCACGCCGAACAGGCGATCGCCTGTATGGATGCGGGCAAGCACGTGCTTGTGGAAATCCCGATGGCCGACAGCCTCGAGGATTCCATCGCGGTGGTCGAGAAGCAGAAAGAAACCGGGCTGGTCGCCATGGCCGGGCAGGTCCGCCGCTTCAACCCGTCGCACCAGTGGATCAAGAACAAGATCGACGCGGGCGAGCTGAAAATTCAGCAGATGGACGTGCAGACCTATTTCTTCCGCCGCACCAACACCAACGCCAAGGGCGAGGCCCGGTCGTGGACAGATCACTTGCTCTGGCACCACGCCTGCCACACGGTCGATCTGTTCCAGTACCAGACCGGCGAGAGCGTGTCGGAGAGCTTCGGCCTGCAAGGCCCCAAGCACCCCGACCTCGACATCGCGATGGATATGGCCATCGGCATGAAGACCCCGTCGGGCGCGATCTGCACCCTGTCGCTGTCTTTCAACAACGACGGCCCCTTCGGGACCTTCTTCCGCTACATCTGCGACAACGGCACCTATATCGCGCGCTATGACGACCTGTTCGATGGGAAAGAAAACCCGATCGATCTGGAGGGCGTGGCCGTGTCGAACAACGGGATCGAATTGATCGACCGGGAGTTCGTCTCTGCCATCACCGAAGGCCGCGAGCCGAACGGTGCCGTCGCTCAGGTGCTGCCCGCGATGGAGACCCTCGACGCCATCGAGCGCGGGTTCAAATAAGTTTCGCCCCGCTGTCGCGGGACGACCCGGGGCCGCGCTTCGCGCGGCCCTTTCATTTTGGGGGGCGCCTCGCTGCGCTCGGCGTCATTTGGCGGTGGCGAGACGGTCTCGGGCCGGTCGCCGGCTGGCGAGGTCTCGCAGAACTTTCTTGCCTCCGGCGGGGATATTTTCGGACCGGAAAGACGGGGATGTGGCGCGCCTAGCCGTCCGACGGGCGCACGAGGATGGCGCGGAAGTCGTTCACGTTGGTGCCTGTGGGGCCGGGGGTGAACAGGTCGCCCAGAACCTCGAAGGCCGTGAAGGCGTCGTTTTCTGCAAGAAGCGCCGACGGGTCGTAGCCCGCTTCGCGCAGGCGCGCGGCGGTGGTGCCGTCGGCGAAGGCCCCCGCGTTGTCCTCGCTTCCGTCGATCCCATCGGTGTCGGCGGCCAACGCGGCAATGCCTGTGGACCCGTCGATGGCGATGGCGAAGGCGAGCAGGAATTCCGTGTTCCGCCCGCCGCGCCCCTGCCCTTTCAGCGTCACTGTCGTCTCGCCGCCCGAGAGCACGACGACGGGCGTTTCGAAGGGCTGGGCCTTGGTGGCCGAGTGGCCCGCGATCGCCGCGTGGACGCGCGCGACCTCCCGCGCCTCGCCTTCGATGGCGTCGGAGAGGATCACCGCCGGAAGGCCGCGGTCCCGTGCACGGGCGGCGGCGGCGTCGAGCGAACGGGCGGCGGAGGCAATCACCCTGACCTCGTTGTCCGCGAACGCCGGGTCGGCGGGATCGGGCGCAACGCAGGCCTCGATTTCGGCCAACATGCGGTCGGGCAACGCGACATTCCAAGCCCGGATCGCGGCCAGCGCCGCCTTTGCATCGGTCGCATCGGGAACCGTCGGGCCGGACGCCACCTGCGCCGGATCGTCCCCCGGCACATCGGATACGATCAGCGTCACTACCTTCGCCGGATGCGCCGCCGCCGCGAGCCGCCCGCCCTTCATGCGCGAGAAATGCTTTCGGATCGCATTCATCGCGGAAATCGGCGCGCCCGAGGCAAGGAGCGCCTCGTTCAAGGCCTGCTCGTCCGCGAGCGTGAAGCCGTCGGGGGGCGCAGGCAGCAGGGCCGACCCGCCCCCGGTAATCAACGCGATGACGAGGTCGTCTTCGGTCAGCCCCTGGACCGCCGCGAACAGAGCCTCGGCCCCGTCGATCCCGGCAGCATCCGGCACCGGATGGGCGGCCTCCATCACGCGAATGGTTCGGGTCTTGGCCCCGTATCCGTATCGCGTGACCACGACGCCTTCGTATGGGGCTTC
Organism: Maritimibacter alexandrii; assembly: GCF_005871115.1. NCBI lineage: Bacteria > Pseudomonadati > Pseudomonadota > Alphaproteobacteria > Rhodobacterales > Roseobacteraceae > Maritimibacter > Maritimibacter alexandrii. The sequence goes on along the minus strand of NZ_SWKQ01000011.1, from coordinate 162,554 downwards.
CCACAGATCCTCGAAAGCGACGGCGAGTTGCGCCGCGCCCTTGCCCGCACCGATCACGACCGTCCGGCCCTTCGGGGGGGCAGGCAGGTTCGGCCCCAATGCCTGCGTCGCATCGGCGGCCCGGATCGCCGCGTCGAACAGGTCGGTCAGGAGGGCGCGGTCGTCCGGTGTCATGCGGCCGCCCCGCGCCGGCCAAACTTGACTCCATCAGATAAGTTTGTAAGCGCCAACATGGTGGAATTCCACCATTTTACGTCCCAGAGTGTGAGATTAAAGTCCTTGGTGTTACGCATGGCTCGGTCTTGTGAGTGGTTCGACCGACCCAACGCGACATGGAGCGTTCCCGGATCGGGCAAATCGGTCTTCTGATCCACGGTCACGCAACACCCTTTTTCAGTTGTCACTGTTCGAATTCGGGACGCTCCACCCCTTTATTCCTTGGTGTAGGGCGTCCCGTTCGCTGCTGGCGGTTTCGACCGGCCGATCAGGCCCGCGACCACGATGATCGTCGCGATGTAGGGGGCCATGGCGAGAAATTCGGACGGGATCGGCGTGTTCAGAAGCGCCAGTTTCTGCTGGATCGAATCCGCGAAGCCGAAGATCAGCGCAGCCGAAAGCGCCCCGACCGGATGCCACCGGCCGAAGATCATGGCGGCCAGCCCGATGTAGCCGCGCCCGTTCGTCATGTTTTCGTCGAACCGCCCGACCGAGCCGAGCGTGAACCATGCGCCACCGAAGCCCGCGACCATGCCGCCCAGCGTCACGTGGATATAGCGCGTGCGATAGACGTCGACGCCCAGCGTGTCGGCGGCACGGGGATGCTCGCCCACGGCGCGCGCGCGCAGCCCGTTCTTGGTGTGAAACAGGTAATAGGTCGAGATCGCGACCAGTATCAGCGCGCCGTAGACGAACAGGTTCTGGTTGAACAGCATCGGGCCGATGACCGGAATGTCGCCCAGGAGCGGGATCTTGAAGGCGCGGAAGGTGGGCGCGTTGTTCAGGTGTCGATATTCGGAAAACACCTGCGACGACACGTAACTCGTCACGCCCAAGACGAAGAGATTGATGACAACCCCCGCGATGATCTGGTCCATTCGGTAGGTCACGACGAGGGCGGCGAGGAGCATGCCGAAGCCGCCACCGACGAGGATCGCGGCGAACATGCCGACCCACCCGCCCAGAAGCGACCCGATGAGCGCACCGGTGAAGGCGCCCGCCAGAAGCATCCCCTCGATGGCGATGTTCACGACCGCCACACGTTCGGACAACACGCCCGCGAGTCCGCCCAGCGCGATGGGCACGGCACGCACCATCGTGGCCTGCAACATGCCGGTGAGCGAGAACGATTTGCCCGCCGTCGCCCAGACGAGGAAGGCCATCACGAGAATGGCGAGACCGATCCCGAGGCTCAGGTTCGTCCACTTCGCACCGCCGCGCAGGAACTGGCGCACGCCGAGAAAGGCAAGCAGCGCCGCGGCGATCATGTTGAACGGCCCGCCGGGGACGACGAGGTTGCCGACCTGAATGGCATCGCGCGGCGTGGTCAGGCGGAAGGTCGCGACCTCGCCCGGTGTCACGTTCAGCCCGAACAGCACCAGAAGGGCGAGCGCGATCAGCACCCCGCCCATGATCCGCGCGCGGCGGGCAGAGGCGCTGTCGAGTTTCTCGTCGGACGACGGGGTGGCTTGGCTGGTAATGTCGGTCATGCGTCACCCACGCGTTTGGTGCGTTTCCGGAAGCCCCACGGGAAGATCGCGCGCACGAGAAGCGGGGCCGCGATGAAGATGATGATAAGGGCCTGAATGATCCCGATCAGATCGATGGACACGCCCGCACTGACCTGCATCTGGCGGCCGCCCGCCTCGAGCGCGCCGAACAGGATGCCGGCGAACAAGATGCCGACGGGATGCGACCGGCCCAGAAGCGCGACGGCGATGGCGTCGAACCCGATCCCGGCCGAAAAGCCGGGGCTCGCACGGCCCAGAACGCCGGTGACCTGCGTCGCGCCAGCAAGACCGGCGAGCGCACCCGCCGTGGCCATCGCCAGCACGATGATGAAGGCCGCGTTCATGCCCGCGTAGTTCGCCGCATCCGGGTTCTCGCCCGAAGCGCGGAAGGCAAAGCCGATCTTCGAGCGAAACAGCATCCAGTAGACAAAGGCGACGGCGGCCAGCATCACGAAAATACCCGCGTGAAGGCGCAGGTTCACGTCGATGAAATCGAGGATGCGGGGCAGTTCCGCCGAGGGTGGAACGTCCTTGGAGATCGGGTCGGACCGACCTTCGCGTTGGATGAACGGTTGCCGCAGGAGCCAGTCGAGCAGGCGATAGGAGATGAGGTTGAGCATGATGGTCGAGATGACTTCATGCGCCCCGGTCGTCGCCTTGAGAAACCCAGCGATAGCGGCGTAAAGCGCCCCGACCAGCGCCCCGATCAGAAGCGTCAGGGGCAGATGGATGATCCACGGCAGACCGGCCAAGGTGAAGCCCGCGACGACGGCGGCCAGACCGCCCATCAGAAGCTGACCCTCCGCCCCGATGTTGAACAGGCCCGCCCGGAAGCCCAGGCCAAGGCCCAGACCCGCCAGAACCAGCGGGATCGAAGCGGTCAGCGTCTCGGACCAAGCCGACAGCGACCCGACCGAGCCGACGGCGAGCGCCACGAAGCTGCGCCCGATGGTCGGCAAGTCGACGGCGGTGGCGAGCATGATGAGCGCGCCGAAGATCAGCGCCACGACCACGGCGAACAGCGGCACGATCACGAGATCCTCGAAATCGTCGCGGCCATGGGTGGTGCGCGCCATCAGGCCGCGCATCCGTTCATTCACTTCCTTGAGGTCCGGTCCCGAACTCATGCGGCCTCTCCTTCAAACGACCCCGCCATCGCGAGGCCCACGGCATTGCGGTCGGCCTTGCCGCCGGTGTTGTCGAATTCCGCGACGATCCTGCCGTCGTACATGACGTAAATGCGGTCCGAGAGCCCCATGATCTCGTCCAGCTCCGACGATACGATAAGCACGCCGTCGCCCTCGTCCCGGCTGGCGATGAGCCGCTCGTGGATATACTCGATCGACCCGACGTCGACCCCGCGTGTCGGCTGCGAGGCGATCACGAGCTTGGTCTGACGCTCCAGTTCGCGCGCCACCACCATCTTTTGCTGGTTGCCGCCCGACAGCGCCCCGCCGGGCAGGAACACGCTCGGCGTGCGCACGTCGAATTCGACGCAGTATTTCGCCGCCGTCTCGTGGACCTTGGGCCAGTCGATCGCCCAGCCTTTGGAATATTCCGGCGCGTAATAGTTGTTCAGCACCATGTTCTCGGCGACCGAGAAGCTGTCGACCATGCCCGACTTGTGCCGATCCTCTGGGATATGGGCCATGCCCATTTTGTGACGCTCGCGCACGCGAGCATAGGTGATGTCGGTGCCGTCGAAGTCGATTTTGCCCGACGCAACACGCTCAAGCCCCGTGATCGCCTCGACCAGTTCGGTCTGGCCGTTGCCCTGCACCCCCGCAACGCCCACGACCTCGCCCGAGCGCACGGTCATCGACACGCGGTCGAGCACCTTGTCGTCGTTCTCGTCCAGCATGGTCACATCGTGCAATTCCAGCATGGTGCGGCCCGGCTTGGCATCGCCCTTGGCGGTCGTGAAGCTGACCGGGCGGCCCACCATCATCTCGGCAAGGTCCGATTCCGTCAGTGTCTTGGGGTCGCCTTCGCCGGTGATCCGGCCTTGGCGAAGCACGCTGATCCGGTCCGAAATCTCCAGAACCTCATGCAGCTTATGCGTAATGAAAACAATGGCTTTCCCGGCTTTCTTCAAGGTGTCCACGATCCCGAAGAATTCGCGCACCTCCTGCGGGGTGAGCACGGCAGTCGGCTCGTCGAGGATCAGCACGTCCGCAGACCGGAACAGCACCTTGAGGATCTCGACGCGCTGCTGGATGCCCACCGGGAGCTCTTCGATCAGTTCGTCGGGGGGCACGTGCAGGCGGTATTTCTCGTTGATCTCCTCGACCTGACGGCGGGCCTTCTTGATGTCGAGGTATCCGAACTTGCCGGTCGGCTCGACGCCCAGCACGACGTTTTCGGCGACCGTCATCACGGGGACGAGCATGAAATGCTGGTGCACCATGCCGATGCCCGCGGCGATCCCGTCACCGGGGCCTTCGAACTTGACCGGCTTGCCGTCGATCAGGATCTCGCCCTCGTCGGGCGTGTAGAGCCCCGAGAGCATGTTCATCATGGTCGATTTGCCCGCACCGTTCTCGCCGAGCAGGCCCAGAACCTCGCCCGCGCGGATGTGCAGATTGACGTTGTCGTTGGCGACGACGGGGCCGAAGCGCTTGGTCAGACCGCGCAGTTCGACATCCATGGGCTGCCCTCCCCGATTGGACAGGTTTTGGACGGAAAACCGCCGCCGGGTTTCACCGGCGGCGGCAAAGGGTCAGATTACATGCCGACCTGAATCGATCCGTCGATGATGCCCGCTTTCACGGCCTCGATCTCGGCTTTCAGCTCTTCCGGAATGGAATCTTCGAAGGCGCCATAGGGGGCGAGGCCCACGCCTTCGTTCTCGAGCGTGCCGACGATCAGCCCGCCTTCGAACGTGTCGTTCATCGCCATGTCGATCACTTGCGTCACGGTCGAGTCCATGCGCTTGAGGACCGAAGTCAGATAGACATGCGCCTTTTCCGGGTCGGTCTGGGTCTGGTCGGCGTCCACACCGATGATCTTCAGGCTGTCGGTGCCCATCTCGTCGGCAAGCTGCGCCGAACCAAGGCCCACGGGACCGGCGACGGGCATGACGATGTCGGCGCCTTCCTGATGCAGGTTCTCGGCGAAGGCGCGGCCATCGTCGAGGCTGTCGAAGTTGCCGGTGAACAGGCCTTCCGAGCTTTCCGGGTTCCAGCCCAGAACCATCACGTCGGTGCCCTTCTGTTCGTTGTAGTACTGAACGCCGTAGTAGAAGCCGTCCATGAACGCGGTGACCGGCGGGATGTTGATGCCGCCGAAGGTGCCGACGACGCCCGTCTGGGACATGCCAGCGGCCAGATAACCGGCAAGGAACGCACCCTGATCGGTCGCATAGACCTGACCCAGCACGTTCGGGATCGTGGGATCATAGGCGAAGTCGACGATCGAGAATTTCTGCTCCGGGTTGGCCTCGGCGGCCGCCTTGGTCGCGTCGCCCATGAGGAAGCCGACGGTGACGATGATGTCGCAGTTGCCTTCGATCAGCGAGTTCAGGTTGGCCTCGTAATCGGTTTCGGCCTGCGATTCCAGGAAACGGCCTTCGATGTCCGAAGCCTCCATCGCATCCTGCACGCCCTTCCACGCGGTCTGGTTGAAGCCCGCGTCGTCGATGCCGCCCGTGTCGGTCACCTGACAGGCGGTGAAGGCCGAAGCCGTCATCACCGTGCCGGCGAGCAGCGCGGCGGCAAGCCCGGTGCGGGCCGTGATTTTGTTGAGAAACGTCATTAAGACCTCCATGTCGAACCACGCCAAGACGTTCGGGCGCGGCAGGTTAGTTTATTTTTTTGGCAGGCAACGCGTGACCGGGACGGCAGCGATTCCCCCTGCAGACATGCGAAAGCCTAGCACGGGTTTTTTCAAGGTGGTTGATAGATTTTGGCTTTTTCGCCGGATTTGACCCGACGTTCAAAAATTTCCGAGGGCTTTCAAGCCGCTTATCACGACGCGATGCCCGGATTTCGGGCATCGCCCGAACCGGCCAAGCCCTTGACGTTACTTCCCCTTGTCGGGGTCGTCGCCGTGATCGACGTGAAACCGCAGCCCCTGATTGATCTTCGCCTGCATTTTCCACGGCAGCAGCGACTGGAGTTTCAGCCCCAGTCTGAGGTGGCCGGGAAAGTCGATTTCGGCGGTCCCACGCGCCAGCCCCGCGAGGATGGTTTTCGCCGCTTGCTCTGCGGGCATGATCCCCGGCAGCGGGCCGCGATGCACCTCGGTCTGCGGCGTCTCGATATGGCCGGGATGCGCGATCACCACGCGCACCCCGTCGGGGGCGAGGTCTTCGCGCAGCGCGCGGGCGAATGCCGTGATCCCGGCTTTCGAGGCGCAATAACTCGGCGCATCGGCCTGATTGGCGAAAGCCCCCAGCGACGAGACGAACAGGATCGTGCCCTGAGCCGCCTCGCGCATGTGGTCGGCCAGACGCAGCGCCAGCACGGTGGGCGCGGTCAGGTTCGTTTCGATCTGGATCGCGGCCCGGCGCGGGCTTTCCAGCTTACCGTCCTTGCCGCGCCCGTCGAACATCCCCGCGTTCAGGAGCGCAAGGTCGATGGGCGCGTGCGCCGCGGCATCGACCCAATCCTCGGCCGCCTGAATGTCGGTCAGGTCCACGATGGCTGTCTCGACCTCGGCACCCTTGGCGCGCAATTCGTCGGCGACCGCCGCCAAGGCCGCCTCACGTCGCCCCGACAGGCACAGCGTCACGCCCGGTTTCGCCAAGGCGCGCGCCAATTCCCGCCCCAGACCCGAGCTTGCCCCGGTCAGCAGGATTCGGCGCGCCCCGGTCACGACGCGATCTTGCCCACGGGCCAATCGACCGCGATGCCCAGCGACACGGCCTTGTCGACACGCGGCGGGCGCGGCTCATAAAGCCCGAACTGGTTGATCCGCGGCTGCTCCAGCCGTTCGATCGCGTTGCGGATGAACGCCGCCCGGCCCTCGTCGCCATAGACCGAGCCGCGCACATGGATGCCATAGGCCATGGCGCGCACGAGCGCGTTCAGCATGCCGGGCTTCGGGGGCTGGGGATCGGTCCAGAACCCGTCCAGATCGCCCTGATGGGTCAGCCCCTCGATATCATAGACCGCGACGCCCAGCGGTTTCGTCGGCACGTTCCGGCGCAGGGCGATCAGTCCGGTCGTCGAGTTGATGACGACGCAGCCCGCGACGATGGAGAAGATGTCGGGCAGGAACCCGCCGTCCAGAAAATGCACCCGCTCGGCCAACCCGTGTTCGGCGGCCAGCCGCGGCACCACACGGTCCCATCGCTCCAGCCCGTTGTCCATCGGGTGAATCTTGAAGATCAGTTCGGCCCCCTCCGGCGCATGATCGCGGAACGAGGCCATGACGCGCCGGATGAACTCGGTCTGGAACCCCTTGGGCGCGTTGTCGCGCAGCTGATAGTCGTTCTGCATCTGTAGCGGCACGAGGAAGCGCGGCACCTCGGCCGTCGCCTCGAAATGCCTGACCAGCGCATCCGCCTTCGGTGCGTTGCGCCGCCGCTTCAGAAGCCGGGGCACATAGGCCGGAAACTCGACCAAGACCGGGTAATAACGATCCGGGCGATAGCGCGGGGTCAGCCATCCGAAGAAGGCGTTCGACAGGTGGAACGACGCTTCGCGCACCGCCTCGTCCAGACTCGGGATGTCATAGATCTGGGCCTGATCGACCGGCTCCAGCGTCTCTGCCACCGCTTCGATCTTGGCGGGATCTTTCGGGAAATGGGAATAGGTCGACTGCCCGCCCTCTTCGAGGATCAGCCAGTCGGGCCGCAGGTAGCCGTATTCCATCGACACGCTGCGCACCCCCTCTTCATGCGCCACGCGCTGCGCCGCCTTGTGATAGGGAAAACGGTCCGCGAAATAGAGGATGTCGGTCACGCCACGTTCGCGGATGAGCGCGCGCAGATGGTCGGGCCAGCCCGCCAGCGACCCGCGATACATCTGCGTGTCCTTTCCGCGCCAGAACAGCCAGTCGCCGGGACAGAAATTGACCTTGAGCACCTTGTGCCCCCGCGCGGCCAGCGCCCGGCCAAGGTCACGAAACACCCCCGACGTCGGCCCTTGCAGGAACAGGAAACTGCGCGTCTCCGATTGTCCCTGATTGGCGCTCATTGGCTGTTCCATTTTTCTTGTGGCTATCGCATTAAGGCTCCGGCCCTTTAATCACGACCGGGAGGCAAGATGCCAGACTTTCTCCGCGCCCATGACAGTTTTGGCAAGCGGGTTTTCGGCTTCGCGTTCCACCTGTTCGACCTCGTCGCCTACGAGGTGCTGTATCGCCTGTCTCCGGCACGGCGGATGTGGTTCTTCAACGGCGGATACATGCCGCTCGACGACGACTACACCTCCTACCCGGAGTTCGCGGGCGAGGATCATTCGGCCATGATGTATCATCAGGCGGGCCGCACGATGGTGAAGGATCACGGGCCTGCGCCGACGTCGATCCTCGACGTTGGCTGCGGTCAGGGCGGCGGGCTCGTTTACCTGTCGCGCCTCTACCCGCAGGCGAAATTGACCGGCACCGAACGCTCGCAATCCGCCGTTCGGCTTGCCAAACGGCGCACCAAGCCCTTCACCGATGCCACGATCACGCAAGGGCATTCCGGCGGGCTGGCCTTCGCCGACGACAGTTTCGACATGGTGGTCGCCGTCGGATCGCCCACCTACTTCGGTCTCACCCTTTTCGTCGAAGAGGCCGGGCGCGTCGTGAAACCCGGCGGACTCATCAGCTTTTCCGGCGGCTACCGTCAGGGCGACCACGCCAAGGTCGAGGGCGAGATTCGCGAAGCCGCCGCCAAGGAAGGGCTCGAAGTCCTGACCTATCGCAACATCACGCCCCACACCTTTGCCTCGCTCAAGGCCGACCTGCCCCGCCGCGAAGCCACGCTGGCCCGCGTGCCATGGCCGTTCTCGATCTATGCCCGCCGCTGGGCCGACATGCCCGGCAGCCCGGAATACGATGAATACGAAAAGGGCCTGCGCGCCGATTTCGCCTGCGTGATCCGCAAACCGGCCTGAGCCGCGCAATCGCCCTTTCGCCTGCCCGCGATTGCTCTAAGTTGGCCGCATGGCCGATCCGATGGAGCTTCCCGAACCCGACCGCATCGAAGGTGCGCCCCACCCGCGCGAAACCCGTGCGCTCGTCGGGCAGGACGCGGCCGAACAGGGGTTCCTGACCGCCTATAACGGCGGACGGCTGCACCATGCATGGCTCATTTCCGGCCCGCGCGGCGTGGGCAAAGCGACGCTCGCCTGGCGGATCGCGCGGTTCCTGCTGGCCACGCCCGCCGACGACGGCGGCATGTTCGGCGCGCCACCGCCGCCCGAAACGCTGGACATCGACCCCGAGCACCCCGTGGTGCGCCGGTCGATGCAACTGGCCGAACCCGGCCTGTTCCTGCTCAGACGCGGCCCGAACGACAAGGGCGACAAGCTGTCCGCCGATATCCGCGTGAACGAGGTGCGCAAACTGCGCGAATTCTTCGGTCTCTCCGCCTCGGACGGGGGCCGGCGCGTGGTCATCGTGGATGCCGCAGACGAGATGAACACGCAGGCCGCCAACGCGCTTTTGAAGATGCTGGAGGAGCCTCCGCGGGGTGCGACGCTGCTCCTCGTCAGCCATCAGCCCTCGCGCCTCCTGCCGACGATCCGGTCACGGTGCCGCGAGTTGCGCCTGTCGCCCTTGGCGCCCCCCGACCTCGCCCGCGCGCTGGAAAACGCGGGCGACATGCCCGGCCCCGACGCGGAAGCCTTGGGCGAACTGGCGGGCGGGTCCGTGGGAGAGGCCCTGCGCCTCAGCCAGTTGGGCGGGCTCAAGATCTACGAGGATCTGGTGTCCATCTTCGCCCATGCCCCGCGCTACGACCGCCCCCGCGCCATCGCCTTGGCGCAAAGCGCGGCCGGGGTCGCGAACGCCACGCGCTATGCGTTGATCCTCGACCTCGTGGACCAGTTCCTCGCCCGCCTCGCACGCTCCGGCGCGGGCCACCCGCCGCTGATCGAAGCCGCCCCCGGCGAGGCCGCGCTCTTCGCCCGACTCGCCCCCGACGCATGGCGCGCGCGCCGTTGGGCCGAGGTGGCGCAAGACGTGTCTTCGCGCGCCGGACATGGGCGGGCGGTCAACCTTGACCCTGCCGCCCTCATCCTTGATATCACCTTCAGGATCAACGAGACCGCAGCAGCCTACGCCGCATGACCGAGCAGCCAAGCATCACCGATAGCCATTGCCACCTCGATTTCCCGGATTTCGAGGGTCAGATCGATGAAATCGTCGCCCGCGCCGCCGAAGCCGGCGTGACACGGATGGTGACGATCGCCACGAAACTGGCGAATGTGCCAAAAGTGCAAGCCATCGCCGAGGCGCACGATCCGGTCTATTTCGCCGCCGCGACCCACCCGATGAGCGCGGCGGATCAGCCTCTGGCGACCGTCGAAGAGCTCGTGGCGCTCGCGGATCACCCCAAGTTCGTCGGCATCGGCGAAACCGGGCTCGATTACCATTACACCGCTGATTCCAAAGAGATTCAGCAGGAAAGCCTGCGCGCCCATATCGAAGCGGCCCGCCAGACCAAGCTGCCGCTTATCATCCACGCACGGGACGCGGATGACGATATGGCACGTATACTTACCGAAGAGCACAAAGCGGGTGCATACACCTGCGTCATGCACTGCTTTTCGTCGGGGCCGGAGCTGGCCCGCGCCGCGCTCGACCTTGGCTTTTACCTGTCCATGTCGGGCATCGCGACCTTCCCGAAATCCTCGGACCTGCGTGAGATTTTCGCCGACGCGCCGCTCGACCGCATCCTCGTCGAGACCGACAGCCCCTACCTTGCGCCCCCGCCCCATCGGGGCAAGCGCAACGAACCCGCCTTCACGGCGCATACGGCCCGCGTCGGCGCCGAGGTTTTCGGGCTCGACTATGCCGATTTCGCCCGCGCGACGCAGGACAATTTCGACCGCCTGTTCTGGAAGGCCGCCTGATGGCGCGCCTGACCTTCACCATTCTGGGCTGCGGCTCGTCCGGTGGCGTCCCGCGACTGGGCGGCAACTGGGGCGCCTGTGATCCGGCCAATCCGAAGAACGCGCGCCGCCGCTGTTCGATGCTGGTCGAACGGGCCGAAGGGGATGCCACCACGCGCATCCTGATCGACACGTCGCCCGACCTGCGCGCGCAACTGCTCGACGCGAATGTCGGCGCGCTCGACGCGGTGATTTACACCCATGCCCACGCCGACCATGTTCACGGGATCGATGACCTGCGCATGATCGTCTACAACATGCGAAAGCGCCTGCCGGTCTATGCCGACGGTGCCACGCAGGACGCGTTGTTTTCCCGCTTCGGCTACGCCTTCGTCCAGCCGGAGGGGTCGAGCTATCCCCCCATCCTCGACATGCACACGATCCGCGACGGCGAAGATTTCACGCTGACCGGCGCGGGTGGCCCGATCACCTTCACCCCGTTTGAGGTCGAGCATGGCAACATCGACGCCCTCGGCTTCCGCGTCGCCGACTTCGCTTATCTGCCCGACGTGTCCGACATGAAGGATGCGGCTTGGAACGCGCTTCAAGACCTTGATTGTTGGGTGCTCGACGCCCTACGCTACACCCCGCACCCGACCCATGCCCATGTCGAGAAATCGCTCGAATGGTTGGAACGTTCCGGCACGAAACGCGGCGTCCTGACCAACATGCATATCGACATCGACCACACCACGATCGAGGCCGAAACGCCCGCCCACATCACCGCCGCCTACGACGGGATGCAGATCAGCTACGACATCTGATGCAGGCGCTGATCGAGGTCATCCTGCCCGTCTTCCTCGTGCTCGGGTTCGGCTACCTCGCCCGCTGGAAACTCGGCTTTTCCGACGACGCCGTTCAGGGGCTGATGAAATTCGCTCAGAATTTCGCGGTGCCGGTGCTGCTTTTTCGCGCCCTCTCGACCCTCGAACTGGGCGAGAACTTCGCGTGGAACCTGCTCGCTTCGTTCTACACGGGCGCGATCCTCGGCTTCTTCGCGGGCCTGTTCGGCGCGCGCTACCTGTTCAAGCGTCCGTGGACCGACAGCGTCGCCATCGGTTTCGCCACGCTTTTCTCCAACTCGGTCCTTCTGGGCCTGCCGATCATGGAGCGCGCCTACGGCTCGGACGCGCTCGGCCCCAACTATGCGATCATCGCGATCCATGCGCCGGTCTGCTACCTGATCGGCGTCACAGCGATGGAGATCGTGCGCACCGGGGGCGGCGGCATTTTGGCCCCGCTCAAGGGCGTCGCCAAATCCATGGCGCGCAACCCACTCGTCATCGGCATCGCGCTCGGCATCGCCACGAACCTCTCGGGCCTCACGCTCCCCGGCCCCGCCCGCGACGCCGTGGACCTCGTGGCCCGCGCCGCCCTGCCCGCCGCGCTCTTCGGCCTTGGCGGGGTGCTCGTCGCCTACAAACCCGAAGGCGACATGCGCGTTGTGGCGTGGATCGTGCTCGTCTCGCTCGTCCTGCACCCTGCGGTCACATGGGTCATGGGCACGCTCACCGGCCTCTCCGACGCGCAGTTCCGGTCGGCCGTCCTCACCGCCTCGATGGCGCCGGGGGTCAACGCCTTCCTCTTCGCAAATATGTATGGCGTGTCGAAACGCGTGAACGCGACGGGCGTGCTTGCCGCGACCGCCAGTTCGATCCTGACGATCTGGCTCTGGCTGCACGTCCTGCCCTGACGGCTCACCGCCGCGTGACCGCCGCCGTGATCGCGAAGATGACCGCCGCAGCGGTCACGATCGACGGCCCCGCCGGCGTGTCGACCAGGTAAGACGCGCCAAGACCGGCAAGCGCCGACGCCGCCCCGATGCCGACGGCCGAAACCGCCATCGCCTCGGGTGTGCGCGAGAAGCCCCGCGCCGCAGCCGCTGGGATGATGAGCATGGCCGCGATCAGAAGCGTCCCGATCACCTTGAGCGCGACGGCGACCACGATGGCGAGGGCGAGGGTCAGGACCAGCCGCTCCCGCCGCGGGTCGATGCCCGATGCGACCGCCAGATCCTCGGACATCGTCGCCGTCAGAAGCGGGGCCCAGCGCCAGACCAGCAGCCCGACGACCACGGCCGCGCCGCCCCAGATCACCAAAAGATCCTGTCGGCCCACCGCCAGAATGTCGCCGAACAGGAACGCGGACAGGTCCACCCGGACGCCCGGCACGAAGCTGATCGCGACCAGTCCGAGCGCGAGGGCCGAGTGGCTGAGGACCCCAAGCGTCGCGTCCATCGCGTGACCGCGCGTGGCCAGACCGCTCACCACCAGCGCCATGGCGAGGGCGACGGCCAGCGTGCCCAGCGTCACCGGGACGGAAAAGATCAGCGCAAGCGCCACGCCGAGAATGGCCGCATGTGCGGTCGCGTCGCCGAAATAGGCCATCCGGCGCCAGACGACGAAACTGCCCAATGGCCCGGTGGCAAATGCGAGCCCGACGCCCGCGAACCCCGCGCGCACGAGAAAATCGTCAAACATGGTCGTGATCGTGGTCGTGTTGATGATGGTGGTGGTGGTCGTGTTCGTGCTGATACAGCGCCAGCGCCCCGCCGGTGCCATAGCCGAACAGCGCGCGATACTCCGGCGCATCGCGCACCACATGCGGCGTGCCCTCGCAACAGATGTGGTGGTTCAGGCAGATCACCCGGTCGCTCGCGCTCATCACGACATGAAGGTCATGACTGACCATCAGCACCGCGCATCCCAGCGCGTCGCGCAGGTGTTCGAGTTTCAGGTAGAAGGCTGCTTCGCCCGGCTGGTCGAGCCCTTGGGTCGGCTCGTCGAGGATCAGAAGTTCCGGCGACGTCAGAAGCGCGCGGGCCAGAAGCACCCGTTGCTGCTGCCCGCCAGACAGATCGGCGACCTGCCGGTGCTCCAACCCCTCGATCCCGGTTTCCTCTGACGCCCTGCGGATCGCTTCGGGATCGCGCCGTTCGGGCAAGTTCAGAAACCGTGCGACCGTCATCGGCAGGGACCGTTCGAGGGCCAGCTTCTGCGGCACATAGCCGAGACGCAGGCCCGGCTTGCGACGCACCTTGCCCGCATCCGGTTTCAACTGGCCGGTCAATACCTTGACGAGAGAGGACTTTCCCGATCCGTTCGGTCCGACCAGCGTGACGATTTCACCGGGTTCGATGGCGATGTTCACGTTCTCGAGCACGGGTTGCGCGCCGTAGGAGAGCGACAGGCCCTTGGCCTCGATCAGGCTCATGCGGCGGCCTCGTTGCAGGCCGGGCACAGGCCGACCGCTTCGATGCTGGCGCGTGCGACCGAGAACCCGATGTCCCCGGCGGCCTGTTCCAGCGCTTCGCGCACCGTTCCCCCCGGCGCCTCGGCCACGGCGTCGCAGTCCGAGCAGATGAGAAAGACGGGGGCGTGGGCGTCTTGCGGATGGGTGCAGGCGGCAAAAGCGTTCAGGCGTCTGATGCGGTGGGCAAGCCCGTGTTCGACAAGGAAATCGAGGGCTCGATAGGCGACGGGCGGTTGCTTTCCGAACCCCTCCTCCGCCAGCCGGTCCAAAACGTCGTAGGCGCCGAGGGCCCGATGTTCCGCCAGCAGGATTTCCAAGGTCCGCCGCCGCACGGGTGTGAACCGGACGCCTGCATTGGCGCAGATTTTCTCGGCCTGTTCCAGAGCGGTTTGGGCGCAGGCACTGTGGTCATGGGCATGGAAAGCGGCGGAGGGATCGAGGCTCATGGGTTGCATACCGATGCGTTATGATATTACAGATGCGTAACGATATAACATTATTGGAGACCGGACAAGTCATGCGCCTGCCCTTCATCGCCGCCGCCCTCGCCCCGTTGCCCGCCTTTGCCGAACCGCCTCAGGTCGTCACCGATATCGCGCCGGTCCACTCGCTCGTCTCGCAGGTCATGGCCGGTGTGGCCGAGCCTGAACTGCTCTTGCAAGGTGGCGCCGATCCGCATTCGGTGACCCTGAAGCCAAGTCAGGCACGGATGCTGGAACGGGCGCAGCTGGTGATCTGGGTCGGGGAAGATCTGGCGCCGTGGCTCGCCCGTGCGATCGACGGCCTTGCCCGCGCCGAGACCATCGCGCTGCTCGAGCATCCGGCGACGTCCCTGCGCGATTTCGACGGCTCCGACGCCGCCCTCGAAGAAGAGGAGGGTCACCCCGACGATAACCAAGGACATGCGGAAGACGGGGAAGATGACCACGAGGCCGGCCAAGATTCCGAGGCGCACGATCACGAGGGCACCGACCCGCACGCTTGGTTGTCGCCGGACAACGCCCGTGCCTGGCTTGGCGCGGTGGCAGAAGAACTCGCAGCGCGCGATCCGGAAAACGCCCAAACATACTTCGCGAACGCGCAGGCAGCGATTATCGACGTCACTCAGATGGATGCCGCGATTTCGGCCCGGCTCGAACCGCATGCAGGCGCTGAAATCGTCACCTTCCACGATGCATTCGGCTACTTCGCCGCGACCTATGGGATCGACATTCTCGGCAGTGTGCAGCCGGGCGATGCCTCTGCCCCATCTGCCGCGGCCCTGTCCGCCCTCAAAGACCTTGTCGACGACCACGGCGTGACCTGCGCCTTTTCCGAACCAGGGTCCGATCCGGGGCTGCTCGAGGCGATCGAAGCCGGCGCCGGGCTGCGCACGGGCGTGCTCGACCCGATGGGAAGCACCCTGACCCCCGGGCCCGAACTCTATGGCGAGCTCATGACCGGGGTCGCCTCGGTCATCGACACGTGCCTCACTGAACGCTGACGTAAACGCGCGCCCCCGCCCTCAGAATTCGTCCCACCCATCATCGTCGGGCGCCTGCGCCACGGCGGTGGCGGAGGTCGCGGTCGCCCGGGCCGCGCTGGCTGGCGGCCGCGCCGGTGAGGTGTCGCGTTTGGTCGTGAAGGCCACGGGGGCAGCCGCGTCGCGGGCCGGGGCGCCGGTTTGGAAGCGGCCCATGGTCCGGGCCAGCGTTTCCGCTTCGCGGGTCAGCGCATGGCTCGCCGCTGTCGTCTGCTCGAACATTGCCGCGTTTTGCTGGGTCACCTGATCGAGCTGGTTCACCGCCGCGTTGATTTCGGCAAGGCCCGAGCTTTGCTCGCGTGAACTCACGGCGATCTCGGAGACGTGTTTGGAGATTTCCGACACGCTTTCGACGATCCCTTTCAGCGCCTCGCCCGCCTGTCCGACGAGGTCCACGCCGCGTTTGACCTGACCGCCCGAAGCCGAGATCAGCTCGTTGATTTCACGTGCGGCATCGGATGACCGCTGCGCCAGCGCCCGCACTTCCGAGGCGACGACGGCGAAGCCACGCCCGGCCTCGCCGGCCCGGGCCGCCTCGACGCCCGCGTTCAGGGCCAGAAGGTTGGTCTGGAACGCGATATCGTCGATGACGCCGGTGATCTTGGAGATCTGGGTCGACGAGTTTTCGATCTCGCCCATCGCCGTCACTGCCTCGCGCACGACCTCGCCCGAGGCTTCCGCGTTTTCGCGGGCCTTGTCGACGATCTCGTTGGCATGGGTCGCGCCATCGGCCGCCGACCGCACCGAAGAGGTGAGTTGATCGAGCGCGGAGGCGGTTTCCTCCAGCGTCGCGGCCTGTTTCTCGGTCCGGGCCGACAGGTCGTCGGCGGCGATGGAAATCTCGGCCGCCTCGCCGGTGATGAGATCGGCGTTCTCGATCACGCCGCGCATCGCCTCCAGCAGCTTGTCGGCCGCCTTGTTGAAGTCGTTGCGCAGTTGCTCGTAATCCTCGGTGAAGGCCTCGTCGATCCGGGTCATCAGATCGCCCTCGGCCAGAGCTTCCAGACCTTCGCGCAGCGCGTCCACGACCCGGGCCTGATTTTCCTGCATTTCCAGCCGTTTTTCTTCGCTGTCACGCATCGCCAGCGTCGCCTCGGTCACGTCATTGCCCACCAGCACGATCCGCATCAGCCGCCCGTTCCCGTCGTTGACCGGCGCGAAGGATCCGTCGATCATCGCCCGCGTGCCATCGGGCCTGTCGAGTTCGAACCGTCCGTACACCGCTTCGCCCGCGCGGACTTTTTCAAGCGTCTCGCCCAGCGCAGGCGACAGGTCTTCCACCGTCCGATATCGCGCGGCGACCGGCGCGGTCACGCCCATCGTCGTGGCGAAGACATCGTTGGCCCGCTGCAAGTGCCCCTCGGCGGTAAACTCGACCTTGACCTGATTGGCCTCCATCGCGCGCAGAAGCGCCCGGTTCATGTAGCCCTCCGTCACATCCGTCCATTCGGTCACGAACCCGATGTGCTTGCCTGCGATATCGTAGACCGCCGTGATCGTCAGCGTGATCCGCACGTCGCCGAATGCGATGTCGGCGCTATAGGGCAGGTTCGCGGGGTCGCGCAGCAGTGTTTCGACGCGGTTTTCGATCGCGGGCGGGTGGAAATCGTGAATCGAGCGACCTACGATCTCTTCCGAGGAAAAGCCCGGCACCGTGGCCCGGAACGCTGTGTCATACCGCTTGAGCATGTTCGACAGCGACGCGTTCACATGCATGACGGTCTGGTCGAGCCCGGTCATCATGATCGCGGAACTGCTGTTGTCGAAAGCGGCCGACCGGAAATTACCCTCGAACCGCCGTTTTTCGTTTTCGATCAGCCCGACACGGAACCGTTCAAGCGCGTTCGCGATCTGGCCGACTTCGTCGCGCCGCGCAACATCCGGCACGCGGGTGTCCAGCGCGCCCTCGGAAATCTCGGCCATGGCCCCTGTCACCCGGCGCAGGGGGCGCGCCAGAGACGCCGAAAAGAGGACGGCGACAATGGAAACGCCGAGAATGACAAGACCCTGCTGGATCGCCATCTGGATCATGAGATCGCGGGTCGGCGCGAGGATTTCCGCCATGTCCTTTTCGGCCACCACGCCCCAACCCGGCGTCGCACCGCCAAGGGGGCGATAGGCGATCAGCGCCGGTTGTCCGGCCTGACCCGTGCCCAGTTGGGCGCCGGTCGCGCCGCCCAGCACCGCGTCGATCTGCGGGCCAGCCGCCACCGGATCGGTCACCGTGAACCCGGCGTCGAACCGCGAGCGTGAGCGAAACGTCCCGTCCTCGCCGACGACGAAGACGATCCCGGTCTCGCCCAACCCGTTCGGGTCGTTCGCGATGGTCGAAAACACCTGCGTATCCGGCTGGACCGCAAGATAGGCGAGGATCGAACCATCCTCGCCCGTCACGCCACGCATGATGAAAGTCGCGACATCGCCGTGAAAGGGGCCGAAGCGGCCGCCCACAGGCACCTCCGCCGCGCGCGCCCCCGCCGCAATCGCGGTTTGAAAGGTCTGCGCTAGAATGCTGTCGGCCTGCGTTCCCGTCGCGAGGTTGGTCGCATAGTCCGGTCCCTTGTTCATCGAGTAGATCACCCGCCCGTCCGGGGCGACCACGAAGACGTCGAGGAAATCGTAATGCGAGGCGAAGGTCCGGGCCTGCGGGTGAAAGACCTTGTGCGCGCCGCCATAGGCCCAAAGCCCCGCCGCCGCAGGCTCCAGCAACTCAGCACGTTCGCCTTCGGGATAGGGGTTCGCTGTGACGAACGCCTCGGTCAACCGCGCCTCGGCGTCCGCCCCAAGCATCGCGACACCGTTCAAGAGCGCGGCGATCTGTGCCGCGGTCGCAGGCCCCTCGACCAGCCCGTCAAGATGCAGGACCGCGTTCAGCGTCGCCTGCGCCATCAGCTCGGCCCGGGTGTCGACAATCGCCTCCAACTGCGCCGTCGCCCCATCCAGCAGCGCCGCCTTCTGTTCGGTCCCCTGAAGCACACCCGAGACGCTGGCCGACAAAACGACCAGCAGGACCATGATGATCGGCATCTTTTTCGAGATGCTCAGATTGTTGAGAAACCGCATAAGCCTGACCTGAAACGCCGCACGTCACCGTGCCATTCCAGTCAGGCTTCGCACCTTCGCATGAAGATTCGCCTAACGGCCTAGAACCGCCCCTTGGCATGGGGACTGGCCCAGGTCAGCCAGATCGCGGCCGTCCACGTGAACTCGCCACCCCCCGCCGCCGCGCCGTCGACCGGGTTGAAATACTCGTAGAACCCGTGCTCCGCGATCAGTTTCTGGGTATCTTTGCGCAACCGCTCGGCCAGAACCGTATGCCCGGTTTCGGCCAGCCCGATGCCGATGATCGCGTTCATCATCCCCCAGACCGGCCCGCGCCAATACCGCAGTTCGTCGAAATGCGGATTGTCGGGGTCGAGCGACGGAATGCCGTACTGCACCTGATCCAGAATGCGGTGCAAATGCTTTAGCTGCCGGTCGTCGCGAATACCTGCATACCAGTTCAGAAAACTGGCCGATGTCAGCGTGTTGGTGAACGCCCCCGTCTTGACGTTGACGCTGTCATAGTGCCCCCGCGCCTCGTTCCAGTGGCTCTTCACGCCCTGCTTGAGGTCGAAGATCCACCCCTCGATCTCGTCCGTGCCCATGTCGAACTCCGCCGCGATATGGAGGAGGTCACGGCACGCGCGCAGAAACATGAATGTCATGCCGCAGTCGGCTACCCGGAAGGGGCTCTTGTCGGCGATGACCTTTTCGTTCCAGTCCGACGCCTTGGACAATTGCAACAGCGCGACATATCGGTCGTAGTCGAGTTTCGAGGGCCGCATCGAGGCATCGACGTGATCCGTGTCGGAGCGGTGGTATTCCCCCACCTCGCTGGTATCCACGCCGACGAGCGCCGCATCCCAGTCGAGCGCGTTGTCCCGCCCGCTTTCCCACGGATGCGTGATGCAGACCATGCCGTTTTCGACCCGGTTCTTCATCCACCAGCGATGCCAGCTCACCAGCCGCCCGTAGAGCAGTTCCATGTGGATGCGGCCATACCGCTTGTCGGCCTCATAGACCGCGCGCGCCATCGTCGCCGCGATCGGCGGCTGGCTGATCCCCGAGGTATGCGGCACCCGGTTGATGTCCCACACGTCGGGGCCGGGGAAATAGCCGAAACTCTGTTTGTGAAAGACGATATGGGGCACCATTCCGGTGTCCCACTGGCCTTGGAACAGGGTCTCCAACTCGGCCCAGGCGCGCTTGGCATCGAACACCGAAAAGCCCCAGGCTGCAAAGGCGCTGTCCCAGTTCCACTGGTAGGGATAGAGCCCCTTGGTCGGCACCGTGTAGAGCCCACGGTCGTTGCTTTGCAGAACCTTGCGGGCCTTCTTGTCGATCTTGTCGTAGTTCATGCCCGGATCCGCGCCTTCCATGGCCTCACGCTGTCCTGCGGCGTCGGGGCCCGCAAGACCGTTGCCTCGGTTTTAGGCAAGCCCCGCCACCTATGCAAATTTCCCGCACCCTCAGGACGGTCCGGGCGCCCGGCTGCCCGCAAATTGGGCAAAGCGATGATCCGGGTTGATCCGCCGCGCCCGACGTGGCGTAGTCGCAAGAAAGACCGGGACACAGAATGCCACCCGCCATCGCCCGCCCCTTCGCGCTGTCCGTCGCGCTCGCCGTGCTCGCGGCCCTCGCCATCCAGCTTCTGCACCCGTTCATCGCGCAGGTCCGGTTCCCGCCCGATCAGGGCTACAACTGGTATCTGTGGAAACGCCCCGACCCGGATATCTGGAGCCGCGCGACCGCTTGGGGCGGATACCTCGCGCATCAGGCCTTCATCTGGGGCCTCATCTGGTGGGCTCAGACCAACCGCGATCGCCTTCGCGACCGCACCACCATGCACCCGCTGAACTGGGTGGCGCTCGGCGGAACCGCCTTTTTCGCGACCCTCCACGCGCTCCAGACCGCCCTGTTCTACGACGGCCTCGCACAGGACGTGCCGGTCATGTATTCGCAAGGCTCCGTGGTCCTCGTCCTCGTGCTCGTCCTGTTGATCGAAGCACCCCGGCGCGGCCTTTTCTTCGGCGCGGGCAAATCGTGGTTCGCGGCGACCCGCCCGTTCCTCATCCGCAGCCACGGCTATTACTTCGCCTGGGCCGTGACCTTCACCTACTGGTATCACCCGATGGAGGCGACCTGGGGCCACATCTGGGGCTTTTTCTACACCTTCCTTCTGTTCATTCAGGCGAGCTTCATCTTCACCCGCGTCCACACGAACCGCTGGTGGACCTTCGTGCTCGAAGGCACGGTGCTGGTCCACGGCGTGATCGTCGCGGTGGTCGGCGGTCAGGATTTCTGGCCTATGTTCGCCTTCGGCTTCGCGGCCCTCATCGTCGTCACCCAGATGCACGGTCTGGGCCTGTCGCGCCGCGCCCGCTGGATCCTCGGCCTCGCGATCACCGCCGCGACGCTCGTCGTCTATGCCGATCGCGGCTGGACCCGGCTGGAAGAAGTCGCGCGCATCCCCCTCATAGACTACCTTCTCGTCAGCCTGATCGGTGGGATCATCCTGATCTTCGCACGCCGACGCGCCTGATCTTCTTCGTTTCCGAAATACTTCAGGAGGTCTGGAGGACTGGTCCTCCGGACGCGCCATCGGCGCGTGCCACCGCGACGGCCCGGCCTTGCCGGGGCGGCGCAAATCCTGCGTGCGCGCCCGCGCGCACCCCGCTTGTGAGCGACCGCTTTGCAAAACCGCCGCCGGGGCGTATCCTGCGCAAAACAGACAAGATGAGCAGCGGCAGGCCCCCATGACGGCCCTCAAGGAATACGACAGGCTCGAAGCCTCCGGCCTCTGGCGCGCCGATCCCACGGCGCAGCGGGTGGAAGTTGTCGTGTCCATCGGGGATGCCACGCTCACCCTCACCGACACCGCCGAACGCGCGCTCGCCCATTGGTCGCTCGCCGCCGTCCACCGCAAGAACCCCTCGAAACGCCCTGCCCTCTATGCGCCCTCGGACGCCGCCGACGAGGCCGAGGAACTGGAGCTTTCGGATGACGACATGATCGCGGCGATCGAGCGCATTCGCAAAGCCATCGCGCGGCGCAGGCCGCGCAGCGGGCGCGTGCGGCTCGTCCTGACCGGGGCCGTCGCGGCGGCGCTGGTGACGGCCACGCTGGTCTGGGTGCCGGAAACGCTGACCCGCCAGACCGTCGCGCTGCTTCCCGATGCCACCCGGACCGAGGTCGGGGACCGCCTCATGAACCGCATCCGCCGCGTCTCGGGCGCCCCTTGTGACGGGAGCGGCCAGTCCGCCCTCGACCAATTGGCGCGCCGTGTCCTCGGCACGGGCCGCACGCGCGTGCTCGTCGTTCCCGACGGGGTCGCGACCGCACGTGTCGTGCCAGGCAGCATCATCCTCGTGAACCGCGACCTGATCGTGGACGAGAACGAGCCCGACGTGGTCGCCGGCTTCATCCTCGCCGAGAACCTGCGCGCGCGTCAGACCGACCCGATGCGTGCGCTTCTCGACCATGCCGGCCTGATGACCACCGCGAAACTCCTGACGACGGGCGAGGTTTCGGACGCCGTCCTCGACGACTACGCCCGCCACCTCCTGACCGCCGAAGCCGAGCCGCTCGACAACGACGCGCTCTTGACGGCGTTCGAAGCGGCGGGCCTCAGGTCCACACCCTATGCCTATGCGCTGGACCCGTCGGGCGAGACCACGCTGCCCCTGATCGAGGCCGATCCGGTTCCGGTCACGGCGGCGGAACCGCTCCTCCCCGACGCGTCGTGGGTCAGCCTGCAAAGCATCTGCGAGACATGAAAAACCCCGCCACTTGGGCGGGGTTCCCGATGTCGTGTCTCGGCCCGATCAGCGCGGGACGGTGATAAGCCTGCGCGGGACGGTGTTGGTCCAGACCTGAACCATATCCACCTCGCCCTGGATCGTGCGCGGCCCCCGGTTCGGGTTGAGCCGGTCATCGTCCCAGGCGGCGCGGTAGCCTTCCGGCACGGCGGGTGCGGGCGTGGCGCGCGCGACCGGCGGGTTGGAATAGACCGTGTTGTCCGACTGGACCTGTGGTGCCCGGTGATAGCGCACGCGCGGATTGTAGACGTCCGGCACTTCGACACCGGAATAGCGCGGGTTCACGGCATAGCCGTTGATCGAATAATCGGCCCCGGTCTGCGGGAACGGCGACGGCAGCGGGCGCGCCTGAAGCTCGGCCCCGTATTCGTAGAAGATCCCCGACTGCGCATGGGCGCGCGCCTTGTCGGCGATGTAGGACTCATAGCTCTCGCCCGCATGAGGCACGCGGTAGGTCGAGGTGATGTTGGCGTCTTGCATCGTCATGCGCGGCGCGGTCGTCAGCGCGCGCTTGTCCGGCGTGGCCGCATAGACCTGATAGGTCGGATGGTTCACCGTGACGCGCGGCGACGGCGGGTTCGGGATCACCGGGACGGCGCCATAGGGGGTGGCGCGCACCGACGGGCGGTATTGTCCATAGGTGCCGACCTGCGCGGCCTGCGCCATCACGACGGGCGCCGGGGTCGCGACCAGTTCGGTGGTGTAACCGTTCGTGTGCTGAACCGTGTAAAGCCGGGGCTGCGTGGCGCTCGCCCCGCAGTTCACGTTCACCTGACGACCGCCGATCATCACGCGGGCCGTGCCGGTGGTGCCGGGACAGGTCACTTCCATCCGGCGGTTGTTCGACGGCGCGACCGCCAGATCGGCACCGCTCGACGTGTTGCGGCCCGCCGACAGGTTCGAAGGCTCGGGCGCCGGGCTGGGCGTCGGCAGGTTGGCGAACAGTCCGGTGGTCGTCTGGAACGCGGCCTGACGCGGCTGGGTCTCGACCGGGCGGACCGGGGCTGCGGACACGTTGGTGGGGGCCGGTGCCGGGCTCGGCGTGCGCAGGGTCTGGGTGGTCGGTGCGCTCGGCGCAGGGGCAGCGGCAGCGGCGGTCGCCACGTCGCCCGGCGGGGGCGGCGCGATCGGCGCGGGGACCGAACCGCGTGCATTGCCGGCCGCGAAGGTCGGGTTCAGACCGCAGACCACCTCACCCCGGTTGGGCGAAAGGCGCGGCACCCAGTTGGTCGCACTGCCCACATTGGCGCGGGCATAGGCGCATCCACGGCTGTCGACATAGACATCGCCCTTGTATCCGGCTGGCGGCGTTTCACGGGGCTTGGCCCCCTGCGCCAACGTGACGGCCTGGGCGGCTCCGGCGGACATCGTGGCAGCGATGGCCAAGGCACTTGCATACTTGAAAAATTTCATACCGTGTCCCCCAACACTAGATTTAGGGTTCACCATGGCGGATGGATTTTGGCCTGTCCAGTGGGTGAAACCCTAAATCTCAGTCAAGATATTGGAAACAGGCTATTTCGTTCCGAACATCCGGTCGCCCGCATCGCCCAGACCGGGCACGATATACCCTTTTTCATTGAGCTTCTTGTCCAGCGCCGCCGTGATGATCGGCACGTCCGGATGCGCCTCTTTCATGCGCGCCACGCCTTCGGGTGCCGCCAGCAGACACAGGAACCGGATATCCTTGGCCCCGGCCTTTTTCAGAAGGTCGATCGCCGCGACGGACGAGTTCCCGGTGGCCAGCATCGGATCGACCGCGATCACCACGCGTTCGTCGAGGTATTCGGGCACTTTGAAATAATACTGCACCGGCTCCAGCGTCGCCTCGTCGCGATAAAGCCCCACGAACCCCACGCGGGCCGAAGGGATCAGTTCCAGCATCCCATCGAGCAGACCGTTGCCCGCCCGCAGGATCGAAATCAGCGCCAGCTTGCGGCCCTTGAGCGTCGGCGCGTCCATCTCGGTGATCGGCGTATCGATGACCTTGGTCGTCATGGCCAGATCGCCCGTCACCTCGTAGGCGAGCAAAAGCGAGATTTCCCTGAGCAGCTGCCGGAACACCGCCGTCGACGTCTCCTTCTCCCGCATGATGGTCAGTTTGTGCTGCACGAGCGGGTGTTCGACGACGGTCAGATGGTCAGGCAACGAATTTCTCCAGTTTCGACTTCAGGGCGGCGCGCGTGGCCTTGTCGCAGAATGCGGCATCGGCGGCGGTTATGCCAAGAGCGCGGAAATCGTCAACGTCCCATCCGAAGGCCAGCGCCAATTCCTCGAATTCCCGCGTCATCGTGGTGTGAAAGAACGGCGGATCGTCCGTGGACACCGTCACCGTCACGCCCGCCTTGCGCAGCTTCTGGATCGGGTGCGCCTTGGTCGACGGATAGACGCCCAGCGCGACGTTCGATTGCGGGCAGACCTCCAGCACCACGCCGGAGGCCGCGAGATAATCCACCAGCTTCGGATCTTCGATGGAGCGCACGCCATGCCCGATCCGTTCGACCTTCAGCACCTCGATCGCCTCGCGCACCACCTTGGGTCCGCCCCACTCGCCTGCATGGGTGGTAAGCCGCAGCCCCGCCTCGCGCGCGGCGTCAAAGGCATAGGTGAAATCGCGGAACGTGCCCGCGTTCTCATCGCCGCCCATGCCGAAGCCGGTGATGAACGACCCCACCGTCTCCTGCGCGCAGATCGCCGCGCGCTTGGCTTCGTCGGGGCCGAAATGGCGGACTACCGTGATGATGCCCCTGAGCGTCACCTCCGGCACCGTCGCCGCAGCCTCGCGGATCGCGTGCAGGTATTCTTTCCACGCCGCCACATCGCCGCCCCCGCAGAAGGCGGGCGAGATGAAGGTCTCGAGGTAGATCACGTTGTCCTTCGCCGCTTCCTCGAGCACCGCGACGGTCAGCCGCCCGTAATCCTCCGGGCTGGTCAGGGGTTTGGTCGCCTGTTCATAGACATCGAGAAACTGCAAGAAATTGGCATAATCATAGGCGCCTCGCCCATCGAAAATGTTCGAAATGTTCAAGCCCTTCTCGGCGGCCATCCCCCGCACAAAGGCCGGCGGCGCGGCCCCTTCGATGTGGTGGTGCAGTTCCACCTTAGGCATCCGCCGGATCGCGTCGGCAAGTTCTTCGGGCAAGGTCACAAGAACGACCTCCCTGCCCCGCGCTCACTCAGTCCGAGGTGATCCGCCACGCTCGCCGCCACGTCGGCGAAGGCGATCTGACCCAACTTGCGTGTCCCGATCCCGTGACACAGCACCGGCACCCGTTCGCGCGTGTGGTCGGTGCCGACCCACGTCGGATCGTTGCCGTGGTCGGCGGTGAAAATCACCAGATCGCCGGGCTTCATCTTGTCGAAAAACCGATGCAACTGCGCGTCGAACCATTCGAGGTGCCGGGCGTACCCCGCCACATTGCGCCGGTGCCCGTATTTCGAGTCGAACTCCACGAAATTCGCGAAGGTCAGGCTGCCATCCTCGGCGGTGTCGGCCAAGCCGATCAACGCCTCCATCAACGCCTCGTCCGTGCCCTTGGCGTTATCCGTGACGCCCCGGTGCGCGAAGATGTCCCCGATCTTGCCGACCGCGTGCATCGGGCGGCCCGCGTCACAGACCCAGTCCAGAAGGGTCGGCTTGGGGGCGGCCAGCGCGAAATCGCGGCGGTTCACCGTGCGCTCGAACCCCGTTTCGGCGTCACCAAGGAAAGGCCGGGCGATCACGCGCCCCACCCGCCGCTCATGCAACATCGGCGCAATCGCCTCACACAGCGCATAAAGCCGTTCCAGCCCGAACGCCTCTTCATGGGTGGCGATCTGAAGCACGCTGTCCGCGCTCGTATAGCAGATCGGCAGGCCGGTGCGCATGTGCTCGGCCCCCAACTCGTCCAGAATGACCGTGCCGCTGGCGTGCTTGTCGCCGAGGATGCCGTCGACACCCGCCGCCTTGCAGATCGCCGCCGTGATCTCGGACGGGAACGCGGGTTCCTCATCCGGGAAATAGGTCCAGTCGAAGGGCACCGGCACGCCCGCAAGCTCCCAATGCCCAGATGGCGTGTCCTTGCCCTTGGACACCTCGGTCGCCGCCCCCCACGCGCCCCACGGCTCGGCCCCCAGCCCCGGCGCGATCAGACCCGAGGCGAGCTTGACCGCCATACCCAACCCGAGCCGGTCGAGGTTCGGCATCATCAGCGCGCCTTCGCGCCCGTCGTCCGCCCGGCCCTCGGCACAGGCTTCGGCGATATGACCGACCGTGTTCGCCCCCGTATCCGGCGTGCCGTCGTTGAAGAACGCATCCGCATCCGGCGCGCCGCCGATCCCGACGCTGTCCAGCACGACGAGAAAGGCGCGGGTCATTTCCCCTCCATCTGCGCCTTGGCGAAGGCCCAGGGGATCAGGTCTTCGATGGTGACGACCATTTCGCCGCCGTCGAGCGTGCCCATCGTCACCTTGGTGCCCTTGCGCGCGAACTCGGCGATCTTCTGGCGGCAGCCGCCGCACGGGGTCACGGGATCGGGCGCATCGCCCACCACCGCGATTTCGGCGATCTCGGTGTCGCCCGCCGCGATCATCGCGGCGATCGCACCCGCCTCGGCGCAGGTGCCTTCCGGATAGGCCGCGTTTTCGACATTAACGCCAAGGTGCACCCGACCCGAGGGCGACCGGATCGCGGCCCCCACCCGGAACCCGGAATAGGGCGCATAGGCCTTGGGCCAGACACCCTTGGCCTCGTCCAACAGGGATTTCTCCGACACCGTATTTTCTGACACGGGCGCCTCCTTTGACCGTATGGTCCAGTTTGGGGGGATTTACGCCACGCGCAAGGCGAATCGCGACGACACTTGCCTTGACCCCGCGTGATCGGCTATCCCCCGCGCGACGGAAAGTGGTTTAACATTAAACCATCTTCAGGAGGACGCCGCATGGCCGAGGATACATCCAAGAACGCCCGCCACCCCGCGCTGGATTATCACGAATATCCGAAACCCGGAAAGCTCGAAATCCGCGCTACCAAGCCGATGGCGAACGGGCGGGACCTGTCGCTCGCCTATTCCCCCGGCGTCGCGGAAGCCTGCCTTGAAATCAAGGACGATCCGGTCACGGCGTCGAAATACACCGCGCGCGGCAATCTCGTCGCCGTCGTCTCCAACGGCTCGGCGGTTCTGGGGCTTGGCAACATCGGCGCGCTGGCCTCGAAGCCGGTGATGGAGGGCAAGGCGGTTCTGTTCAAGAAGTTCGCCAACATCGACTGCTTCGATATCGAAGTGAACGAAAGCGACCCCGAGAAGCTGGCCGACATCGTTTGCGCGCTGGAACCCACCTTCGGAGCGATCAACCTCGAAGACATCAAGGCCCCCGATTGTTTCATCGTTGAACAATTGTGCCGCGAGCGGATGAACATCCCGGTTTTCCACGACGACCAGCACGGCACCGCCATCGTCGTCGGCGCCGCCGCCACCAACGCGCTGCGCGTGGCCGGCAAGGCGTTCGAGGATATCAAGGTCGTCTCAACGGGTGGCGGGGCGGCGGGCATCGCCTGTCTCAACATGCTCCTGAAACTCGGCGTCAAACGTGAGAACGTCTGGCTCTGCGATATCGACGGGCTGGTTTACGAAGGGCGCGAAGCCTCCATGAACCCGCAGAAGGCGGCTTACGCGCAAACGACCGACCTGCGCACGCTCGACGACGTGATCGAGGGCGCGGACCTGTTCCTCGGGCTTTCCGGCCCCGGCGTGCTGAAGCAAGAGCACATCACGACAATGGCCGACCGCCCGATCATCTTCGCGCTGGCCAACCCGACGCCCGAGATCATGCCCGACCTCGTGCGCGAAGTGGCCCCGGACGCGATCATGGCCACGGGCCGCTCGGATTACCCCAATCAGGTCAACAACGTGCTGTGCTTCCCGTTCATCTTCCGGGGCGCCCTCGACGTCGGCGCGACCGAGATCAACGACGAGATGCAGATCGCCTGTATCGAAGGCATCGCGGCGCTGGCCCGCGCCACGACGAGCGCCGAGGCGGCAGCCGCCTACAAAGGCGAACAGCTCACCTTCGGCGCGGATTACCTGATCCCGAAACCCTTCGACCCGCGCCTTATGGGCGTAGTGGCAAGTTCGGTCGCCAAGGCCGCGATGGAATCGGGCGTCGCCGCCCGCCCTTTGCCCGACCTCGCCGAATACAAGGATCGGCTCGACCGTTCGGTGTTTCGTTCGGCCCTCATCATGCGGCCCGTGTTCGAAGCCGCCGCGACCGCCGAGCGCAAGATCGTCTTTGCCGAGGGCGAGGACGAGCGCGTGCTGCGCGCGGCCAACGCGATGCTCGAGGAAACGACCGACGCGCCGATCCTCATCGGTCGCCCCGAGGTCATCGAAACCCGCCTCGCCCGCGCGGGTCTGCCGCTGAAACCCGGCACGGATTTCGAGGTGGTGAACCCCGAAAACGACCCGCGTTACCGCGACTATTGGGAAACCTACCATGCCATCATGGCCCGGCGCGGCGTCACGCCGGATATCGCCCGCGCCGTCATGCGCACCAATACCACCGCCATCGGCGGCATCATGGTGCATCGCGGCGAGGCCGACAGCCTGATCTGCGGCACCTTCGGGCAATACCTGTGGCACCTGAAATACGTGCAGGAAATCCTTGGCGGCGGGGCCGAGAAATACCATCCCGTCGGTGCGCTCTCGCTCATGATCCTTCAAGACGGGCCGCTCTTCATCGCCGACACCCATGTTCACCCCGAACCCACCGCCGAACAGATCGCGGAAAGCGTCTGCGGTGCGGCGCGGCACGTCAAACGCTTCGGCCTGACCCCCAAGGTGGCGCTGTGTTCCTATTCGCAGTTCGGCAACCTCGACTGCGACACGGGGCGCCGGATGCGCGGTGCGCTCGACATTCTCGACAGCGAGGCGCGCAGCTTCGCCTATGAGGGCGAGATGCATGTGGACAGCGCGCTCGACGTCGACGTGCGCGAGCGCATGTTCCCCGGTGCCCGGTTCGAAGGGCCCGCGAACGTGCTGGTCTTCGCCAATACGGATGCCGCCTCGGGCGTGCGCAACATGCTCAAGATGAAAGCCGGCGGGCTTGAGGTCGGGCCGATCCTCATGGGTATGGGCAACCGCGCGCATGTGGTCACGCCCTCGATCACGGCGCGGGGGCTGTTGAACATGTCCGCCATCGCCGGCACGCCCGTGGCGCATTACGGCTAGGGCGCAGACGCGCGGCTCACTCCACGGGGCCGACACCGCCGAGGGCTTCGATGAGGGCATCCGCATCGGCCCCGGCGATGGTCTCGACCACCTGCGGCGTGTCCCCGGACAGGTCCACCCGCAGCACGCAGCTTTCCACGCCTGCCAGATCACAGGCCGAACCGTGGACCGAGATCGCCACCCCCGGCCCCTCTTCGTTCAGCACGTCGCGCACGACGTCGGACCAGGCCCGGATGTAACCCCGGTCGCGCGCCATATAGATGTCGGACACACAGCCCCCTGACCCGCAGTGCAGCGACAGGGCCGTGGTGCAGGGCGCGCCGCCATATTCGATGATGAGATCGTCGCGCCCGTCGCCGTCCAGATCCTCGGACCGTTCGAACCCTCCGACCATTTCCAGCACGCCGCCCAGATCCTTGCACTCCGCCTCCAGCGACGACAGCACCGTCGCCACCGGGTCCGCGACCGCGGGCGCGCGCATCGGACAGGCCTCCATCGCCGATGCGATCGCCTTGCCGCTGCCCCGCAGCGACAGGGGGCGTTCGATCGCAGCGCCTTCGGGGTCGAGGATCATCATCGCCCCGCCGCCCGCCCTGAGCGCCTCGAGCAGGCGAACGTCGCGCTCGGGATCGACCTGCGCCACGAAGTCGAACGGGACGTCCGACTGGACCTGACCGAGCGACAGGAACCCCGAAGGCGCTTCGTCGATGAACATATTGATGCGCAGCGGGTCCGGCAGATTGCCCCCCGCCGCCACAAGACGCCAGCGCAGGGGTTGCCCCTGTTCGCAGCCGACCATCAGGCACAGGTAATTCCCGGTCTCGTCATCGTCGAGCGGACAGGCCACCGCCTGAACCTCGCCCTGCATATCCGGGTTGAAGCTCCAGTCCTGCGCGATGGCGGGCATGGAAAACAGGCCGAACAGACCAAGAATGAGCGTCATGAATCGCATCGGGCACCTCCGGATCAGTGCCCAGAGTCATGCACGCTTGGCGCACGGGGTGCAACGCGGCCCGCCCTCTCGGTGACGGCGGGGAAGGTCCCTGGCCCGCGCAGGACGCACGGGCCAGGGGTCAGGCCGCTTGAAATCCCTGTCGGATACGAACCCCGTGCGACCAGTCCGGTTCGGACCGACCACCGCCAGCCCCAAGGAGCGGGGAGCTGTCGGCCAGGGTATCGCTCAGGTCTTCCGACTGGGTTGCGCCCATATCGGGTGCGGCCGGTTTCATGGTGCGGGCGAGTTCGGGCAGACGGGCGCGGACCGCCTCGGGCATCTGCTCGGCGATCTCCCAGATCAGCGCGCCCGCATAAAGGCTTTCGGCGGGCATCCCGTTCGCGAGCAGGACGACATGCTCGGCACAGAGGACGTGATGATACTTCATCCGTGCCCGCCCCCGCGCGATGCGCACGGAGCGGTCGTTGACCATCTGCCGGGCCGGGGCGAACGCGCCATGCGCGCCGTCGGGCACGGTCAGGCCTGGATGTTCGAAATACACGCGGTGCTGCTGAGACAGGAAGGTGTCGCGCGCCGGGCAACCGGGGCCGAAGGCATGGGCGCGCACCCGCACAGGCCGCCATTTCTCGAAATCCGGCGCGTCGGGAATGTCGAGCACGCGGCCGCCCTGCCAGATGACCTCGTGCACCTTGCCGAAGGCATCGAGCACCCGGTCGCCGGGGCCCAGATCCTCGACCCGCGCCTCGCCCTCGGCGGTCGCGATCAGGGTGCCCGCGCCGAAGCACAGCGGCGTGAACACCTCATAGGGCGCGGGCGACAGGCTGGTGACCAGCGCGACGGCGGACAACAGGTTCGGCGGGCCCTCGGGATAGTGGAAATAGATCTGTCCCCCCGCCTCGAACGCGACGAGCGGAACCGACGTGCCCAGCGGCACGATGAAGCCGCCGACGTCCACGCCGGGCGTGGCCGTCCCCGAACCGATATAGTCGATCGGGTCGCCCCCGAAGGTCGCGATCCCGTCATCCGCATCAGAAAGCCAGCCGTCATCGTCGCTCAGGGTCTGCGTGGTCGGGGTGCCGAAGTCCGCCAGCACATGCGTCACGTCCGGGGACAAGAGTTGGATGGTAAGCAGGTCGCCGTCATAGGGCGTTGCGGTAATTGTCGCATCAGCCATTTTCGTGCCTCGGTCTCGGTCGCACCGGGCCCGGCCGGCCGAACGCATGTTCGTCGGACGAAGGGCGGAACCCGATGATTTATCTGTCTGGAGAAGCGCCGACCGCTGCGAAACTGATTAAAATTGGACCCTGTAACCTGACCGATCGAACGGCTTCTACCTTTGCTCAATGCAAAAAGTGTCGACAAGGAATTTGGCAAGATTGTGGCGAGGACAGGGGGACAACCTGCGATGGCGAAAGAATTCATGCTTTTTACGATCATGTTTGCGAAACGTCCCGATTCGAGCGCAAGTGTCTAATTTCATTGGTAAATCCAGAAACCTGGAATTGAACCGCCCGGTTAACGCCCCCGCAGGAAGCCCCTGTTTTTGCGTCCGTTTTCAAGACATCCGCCCGCCCGGAGGCTCACCGTTCGCAAAACGCAAAAAGGATATGCCGCACCTTCGAAAGATAGCGGAACAATACGACCAAAGTCGTAGACGGTTGCGGGTGCCTGTCGCTGTTTGCAGAGCGAGCCAAGCGATCTAACCTGTCCGAATGCGCAGGATGCTTTCGATTCTGACCCTTGCCGCCGCCCCGCTCGCAGCGGTGCCCGCCCTGTCCGAGTCGCGGGAATGGACCGTCATTCCCGACAATCCCATCACCCGCGTCACCGGGGCCGCGATCTGCCCCTATGAGAACCCCGGCATGGGCGTCCACAACTGCCTGTCGCTGGAATGCGTGCCGGGCGAACCGCTTTTGATCGCGGCCTCCATCGCAGGGTTCGACGAACCGGGCGACATCGGCCTTGCCGTCGATGTGGACGGGCGCCAGATCTGGGATCTGCGGCTTACGGCGGCGGGCGACGGGCGTTACGTCAAGGGCCTCTCCGGCCCCACGTGGCGGGCGGGGATCGAAGCCCTGCAAGCGGGAACGTCCGGGGCGCTGACCTTTTTCACCGACACCTACCTCTGGCACGACCACCTGTCCCTCAAGGGCAGCCGCGAGGCCATCGACCACGCGCTCGCCTCCTGCTGGCAGGCCGACATCGCCCCGGCCCGCGACCCCGACCGCGCCGCCCGCGACGAGGTGACGGCCTATTGCATCGACACCCACAGCCGCGCCGCCGTGCTGAACGACGGCTTTACCCGGCAGGAAGACTTCGACGGCGACGGCCAGATGGATTGGGTCGTGAACTACGGCACCGCCAACTGCGGCCCCATCGGCTCGGCCTGGTGCGGCTGGGCGGGCTGCGAGGTCGCCATCCACCTCGCCCGAGGCGGCGGGTTCGTCCAAGCCTTCCGCGGCATCGCCGAAGGGTTCCGCACCGTCGAAGGCGGCATGGTCTTTCGCCGCCACGAAAGCGAATGTGCACCGGAAAGCGAAGGCCCCTGCGCCGTATTTTACCGCTTCACCCGCGAGGGGCTGACCCGCGCGGGTGAAGTCGACTGGCCGCCGCTTTAGTCCAGATCGATCGGCATCAGGTCGAAGTATTCGACCTGATAATGCTTGAAGCACGGCTCAACCCCGGCCTTCCCGCAGGCGCTGCCGTGGTAGCTGATCTGGATCGCCCCCGGTTCGCCCTTGGTCACCTCGAAATAGTTGGTCCGAAGCACGCGGATCTTGCGCCCGTCCGGGTGCGACACGAAGAGCGCCCCCGTGCACCCCGCCGAGCCGCAGTAATACGCGGGCGCCGCATCGCAGACCGCCGCGCCGTAGTTGAACTCGACATCCATCAGCCCGTCGTCGTTCAGATCTCGGTCCGTCCGGAACCCCTCCTGATAGGTCACGGTGCCCCGCTGGCGGTGACAATCGCGCTCGATCTCGTCGCGCACCGCCGCCTCGGGGTCGTCGAAGGTGCGCAGGCGCACGCTTTGGGCCGCGAAATCCGGCAACCCGCATTGTTCGATCACATAGGTCAGCGCCTTGGTCGACCCGCGCAGCGTCACCGGGAACTTCCGATCCTCCTGATCCGGCGCAAGCATCATCGACAGGGTCGCGGCGGACCCGCGCTTCATGTCCTCGAGCCAGTCGACATGGCGAAACTCGAACGGCGCCGACCAGACCCGTTCATCTCTGAGTGTCATGTCGAATTGCCCGACCCGCCCGCCATCGGGGATCATCAGAACCTCGAACCGGTCGAGTTGCGAAAGCGCATCCCATTTCTCGACATAGATATTGGCGACAAGCTCGTCCCCACCCTCGCAGGACAGCGAGAAGCAGACGGAAAACGGATCGCCCGTGCCCTTGTGATGGTTCATCGGGCATTCGGTGGCGTAATACCCCTCGATCCCCTGCCCCTTGCCCGAGACCCAATCGGCCTGCGCCGGACCGGCCAGCATGGCGAAAAGAGCCCCCAGAAATACGATCAGACGTTGCATGTGATCCCCCGAATGACTGCCTGAAATGCAATGTGGGGATGTGAGCCGCACCGTCTCGCCCCTGTCAAGCGGGCGCGATTCTTCGGTTGCGAAGTCCGACTTTGCAAACTCACGCCACATCGGCCCCGAAACTGCGAAACAGCCGCGTCTTTGCAAAAATTTGCAGGGCCCTTGCGCTGATTTCTGCAAATTCTCCCGCCATATGGTCGCAGGTTACCGCCAACAGGCTTGCGACGGCGACGTGACGTCACTACCACCTCGGCAGACAGTTTGCGGAGGAGGTTTTCATGTCGACCTATCAGGAAGTCTACGCACAGTGGCAATCCGACCCGGAAGGGTTCTGGATGAACGCGGCCAAGGCGATCGACTGGGACAAGACCCCCTCCAAGGCGCTCTTCGACCTTGGGAACAACCTCTACGAATGGTTCTCGGACGGCATGGTCAACACCTGCTACAACGCCGTGGACCGCCACGTCGAAGCGGGCAAAGGCGATCAGGTCGCCATCATCTACGACAGCCCGATCACCGGGGCGAAGGACAAGATCACCTTCGCCGAATTGCAGGACAAGGTCGCGCGACTCGCCGGGGGCCTCGCCGCCAAGGGCGTGACCAAGGGCGACCGGGTCATCATCTACATGCCGATGGTGCCCGAGGCGATCGTCGCCATGCTCGCCACCGTCCGCATCGGCGCGGTCCACTCGGTCGTGTTCGGCGGCTTCGCGTCGAACGAACTGGCGACCCGGATCAACGACGCGCAGCCCAAGGCGATCATCGCCGGGTCCTGCGGGCTCGAGCCGAACCGCACGGTGCCATACAAACCGCTCCTCGACGGCGCCATCGAGCTTTCGACCCACAAGCCGGACTTCACCGTGATTCTCCAGCGCGATGCGCTCGCCGCCGAGATGAAGGACGGCTACGATTTCGACTGGAACGACATCTGCGCCGCCGATCCGGTCGATTGCGTCCCGGTCGAGGGCAACCACCCGGCCTACGTGCTCTACACCTCCGGCACCACCGGCCAGCCCAAGGGCGTGATCCGCCACACCGGCGGGCACCTCGTCGCGCTGAACTGGACGATGAAGAACGTCTACAACGTGGACCCCGGCGATGTGTTCTGGGCCGCGTCCGACGTGGGCTGGGTCGTGGGCCACAGCTATATCTGTTACGCGCCGCTGATCCACGGCAACACCACCATCGTGTTCGAGGGCAAGCCGGTCGGCACCCCCGACGCAGGCACCTTCTGGCGCGTGATCTCGGAACACAACGTGAAGTCGTTCTTCACCGCGCCGACCGCGTTCCGCGCCGTGAAACGCGAAGACCCCAAGGGCGAATACGTCAAGAAATACGACCTGTCCTGCCTCAAGACCGTCTATCTGGCGGGCGAGCGTGCGGACCCCGACACCATCGTCTGGACGCAGGATCAGCTTGGCGTTCCGGTGATCGACCACTGGTGGCAGACCGAGCTTGGCTATCCCGCCGTCGCGAACCCCGTGGGCATCGAACTCCTCGAAACCAAACTCGGCTCGCCCGCCGTGCCGATGCCCGGCTACGACATGAAGATCCTCGACGAAGGCGGCAACGAATTGCACCCCGGCCAGCTTGGCGCCATCGTCGCGAAACTGCCGCTGCCGCCGGGCACGCTGCCGACCCTTTGGAACGCCGAAGAGCGGTTCCGCAAAAGCTATCTCAACACCTACCCCGGCTATTACGAGACGGGCGATGCGGGCTACATGGACGAGGACGGATACCTCTACATCATGGCGCGCACCGATGACGTCATCAACGTGGCGGGCCACCGGCTTTCGACCGGCGGGATGGAAGAGGTTCTGGCCTCCCACCCCGACGTGGCCGAATGCGCTGTCATCGGGGTGACGGACGAACTGAAGGGCCAGTTGCCGCTCGGGTTCCTCTGCCTCAACGCGGGCTGCAACCGCGACCCGAAAGAGGTCGTGGCCGAATGCGTCAAGCTGGTGCGCGACAAGATCGGACCCGTGGCGGCGTTCAAATCGGCGGTGGTCGTGGATCGCCTGCCCAAGACCCGTTCGGGCAAGATCCTGCGCGCGACCATGGTGTCCATCGCGGACAACAAGGAATTCAAGATGCCCGCCACCATCGACGATCCTGCCATTCTCGATGAAATCCGCGAGGCGCTGGAGACGCTGGGATACGCGAAAGTATAACCCAAGCACAGAAAAACAGTGCGATATTAACCATCCTAACGCCTTAGTTAGGGTGGATTCCGCTGCGGATTCTTGCCAGATTGCATATGGCGCGACGCATTTCGCATATTTAGCGCGCGGATTTGAGGGCGATTTTGGAAGAAAGTGTAGATAATGCGCTCGACCCTTCGCGGTCGGCAATGGGGCGGGTGCCGTTGGCTCTGGCCCTCGTTCTGAGCACACCAGAATCCGCGATGTTCTTTGGCGAGGAGGCTTTCGCACGCGCCGGATGCCGGGTGGTGCGCGCCCATTCGCTGGACGAGGCGCAGTCCAAATGCATCGAACACAAGCCGGAACTCGTCGTTCTTCCGCTTCGCCTGTCGAACCAGTCGCTGATCCCTTATCTCGGCCAATGCAAGGCGCAACACGCGCCGGGGATCGTGGTGATCGCGGAAAACGAAGAGATCAACGATGCCGCGGAAGCCATGCGCGCCGGTGCCGACGACTGCCTATTCCACCCGTTTTCCTCGGCCCGGCTCACCCGAACGGTGCGCGCGGCCCTGAACCCGCGCCTGTCCGACCGCGTCTTCGACGTGACCGAAGACATGATGCCGGACCCGGTTCCGGCGACGGCCCCTGCGACGGTCACCGCCCCGCCCGAGGCTCAGGCGACGGTGACACCGCCGCACGGGCTGATCGGAAACAGCCCCGATATGCGCCGTCTGTTTCGCAAGATCGAAGCGGTCGCAAAGGCCTGCGATCCGGTCCTGATCCACGGCGAGGTGGGAACGGGAAAGACTCGTTTCGCACAGGCGATCCACGCCGGCTCCCATCGTGCCGAAGGCCCCTGCATCACGGTCAACTGCTCCGCGCTCGACGGCGGCCAGTTCGTCGAGGCGATGTTCGCGCGCGGCAGCACCGGCGCGCTCAACCGGGCCAAGGGCGGCACGCTGATCGTAGACCGGCTGGACGAACTCGACCGCGGCCTTCAGGGACGGCTCCTTCCCATCGTGTCGCGCAATGCCGACGAACGCACCCATGACGTGCGCGTCATCGTCACGCTCACCCGATCACCGACGCAGGCACTGGCCGAGAACCGGCTGCGCGAGGATCTGCTCTACAGCCTCAACGTCATCACCTTCCCGCTGCCCCCGCTGCGGCAACGCGAGGGCGATCTGGGGCGCGTCCTGATGGCCAAGATCGACGAGATTTCCGGCGAACTCGGCCGCACGCCCCCCCGCGTGGATGGCGAGGCGATGGCGGTCCTGTCGACCTATCCCTGGCCCGGCAACCTGAGCGAACTGGTCTCGACCCTGCGCGGCGTTCTGCTAACGGCGGGCGATGTGATCGGGCGGCGCGATCTGCCGCAGGAACTGATCTGGCACCATGTCGGCAACACCCGCCGTGTGCCGGGGCGCGCCAGCGACGTGCCCGCGATCAACGGTCTGGGCTCGCTCGTCGGCAAGCGGCTGGCGGACGTGGAACGCGCGGTGATCGAGGCGACGATCGCGGCCGAGGGCGGTTCGGTCCCCCGCGCGGCGAAGGTGCTCGACGTGTCGCCCTCGACGATCTACCGCAAGCGCGAAAGCTGGACGAACCCGACCTGAGCCTCAGACGAACTGTTCGCGGATCAGCCGTTCTTCAAGGCCGTGACCGGGATCGAACAGCACCTTGTGACGAATGTCCGAGGCGCTCGTCACCTCGACCGAGGTGACGACCCCGGCGGTCCGGCTGTCGGCATCCGCCATGACCGGGCGCTTTTCGGGGTCGAGCACGTCGAAGCGCACCGCCGCATCCTTGGGCAAGAGCGCCCCGCGCCAGCGTCGAGGCCGGAACGCCGCGATGGCGGTCAGCGCCAGAACATCCGCCCCGATCGGCAGGATCGGGCCGTGCGCGGAGTAGTTGTAAGCGGTCGACCCGGCGGGCGTCGCGATCAGGCACCCGTCGCAGACCAGTTCCGCGAGCCGCTGCCGCCCATCGACCGAGATCGCGATCTTCGCCGCCTGCGGCCCGGCACGCAGCATCGACACCTCGTTGATGGCGAGCTTCTCGACCACCTCACCCGCTGTCGTGGTCGCGCGCATCCTGAGGGGGTTTATGACCTCGAGCTCGGCATCCCCCAGCCGCTCTTCCAGCCCTTCGAGCGCGAATTCGTTCATCAGAAAGCCGACCGTTCCCCGGTTCATGCCATAGACCGGCACGTCCAGTTCCTGCGTCGTATGCAAGGTGTGGAGCATGAACCCGTCACCGCCCAGTGCGACGATCACATCGGCCTCGGCAGGCGCGGCGTTGCCGTAGCGCGCGGACAGATCGGCGAGCGCCTTTTGCGCACTCGGCCCGTCCGATGCCGTAAAGGCGAGTTTCGGTCCCATCTCCTGCCCTTCCTGTCCCGGCCCGTTTCCTCGGGTGCCGCTTTGCTTCCGAAAGAAACACAAGTTTCCGGTCAGCGCCAGATTTGCCGCGAATTTGACCGTTCATGTCGCCCGAGACCTTTCCGCATGTCCGGAATCGACGTATGTGACCGGCAGATGACAGTCCCAAGGAGACATGCCATGAAGGACATCCGCTCCCCCGGCTTCTTTTCCGAGCCGCTTTCCTCCCGCGACCCCGAGATCTGGGCCTCGATCACAGGCGAGCTTGGTCGCCAGCGCGACGAGATCGAACTGATCGCGTCCGAGAACATCGTGTCCGCCGCCGTGATGGAAGCGCAGGGCAGCGTGATGACCAACAAATATGCCGAGGGCTACCCCGGCAAACGGTATTACGGCGGCTGCCAATACGTCGACGTGGCCGAAGACCTGGCGATCAAGCGGGCCTGCGAACTGTTCGGCTGCGAATTCGCGAACGTCCAGCCGAATTCCGGCTCTCAGGCGAACCAGGGCGCGTTCAACGCGCTCATCAAACCGGGCGATACGATCCTCGGCATGAACCTCGCCTCCGGTGGTCACCTGACCCACGGCGCCCCGCCGAACCAGTCGGGCAAGTGGTTCAACGCGATCCAGTACGGCGTGCGCAAGCAGGACAACCTGATCGACTACGACGAGATCGAGGCGCTGGCGAAAGAGCACCAGCCCAAGCTCATCATCGCGGGCGGTTCGGCCATTCCGCGTCAGATCGACTTCGCCAAGTTCCGCGAGATCGCCGATATGGTCGGTGCCTACCTCATGGTCGACATGGCCCACTTCGCCGGTCTCGTGGCGGCGGGCGAGCACCCCTCGCCCTTCCCCTATGCCGATGTCGCGACCACCACGACGCACAAGACCCTGCGTGGGCCGCGCGGCGGGATGATCCTGACCAACAACGAAGAGATCGCCAAGAAGGTGAACTCGGCCATTTTCCCCGGCATTCAGGGCGGCCCCCTGATGCACGTGATCGCCGCCAAGGCCGTGGCGTTCGGCGAGGCGCTTCAGCCGGAGTTCAGGACCTACCAGAAAGCCGTGCGCGCCAACGCGGTGGCGCTGGCCGATCAACTGATGAAGGGCGGTCTGGACATCGTGACCGGCGGCACCGACACCCACGTCATGCTCGTCGACCTGCGCCCCAAGGGCGTCAAAGGCAACGCGACCGAAAAGGCACTGGGCCGCGCGCATATCACCTGCAACAAGAACGGCATTCCGTTCGACCCCGAGAAACCGATGGTGACCTCGGGCATTCGTCTCGGCACCCCGGCGGGCACAACCCGTGGCTTCGGCGAGGACGAGTTCCGCCAGATCGCGGATCTGATCGTGGAAGTGGTCGACGGGCTCGCCGCCAATGGCGAGGACGGGAATGGCGAGGTCGAAGCGACGGTGAAGGCCAAGGTCGCCGCCCTCTGCGACGCCTTCCCGATCTATCCGAACCTGTAATCAAGCGGTGCGGGCGGCCAAGGCCGCCCGCGCATTTTCAGCCCCGCCCCGCCGCCGGCGGGTCGCGGCGGATCGAGGGGCCAGCCCCTCGAGCACCCCGAAGTATTTGGAAAACAGAGAAGACGGACCGTCAGATCAGGCCGCGCCATCCCATGAGGGCGAGCGTGATGGCGATGACGATCAGGATGTTCATCGCGTTGCCTGCGAGCCAGTGGATCAGAACGCTCTTGCGCCGATCCCAAGCGTCGACATTTTCCAGCCAGCCCTCGGCGCGTCTGGTCCCGGTCTCGATCCGCGCATAATCGACCTGTTGGGCGAGCTTGGGGTGATCGACGCGCTCCAGTGCCTCGACCAGCACGTCGAGTTCCCGGCGCACCCAGCGCGGGATACGCCGCCCGGCTCGGCGGGTCTTGGTCGCAAGCCCATCGCCCCGGATGTCGAGCCGCTCTTCCATCAGCTTTGCCAGCCGCTCTGCGCGTTCGTGTAGGTCCATGTCCCCGCCTTTCCGCGCGACACTATGCGAAGGGTCTTTCGGCCACAACGCCCGCGCGGTAAGGGAAGGCATGCTCGCGATGGAAACATTCGGGGAGGACAACTCCCACCCGCCGATCCTGATCGTCCACGGCCTGTTCGGCTCGGGCCGCAACTGGGGCGTGATCGCAAGGCGTCTGGCTAAAGACCGGCGCGTGGTGACGGTCGACATGCGCAACCACGGCGACAGCCCGCGCGAAGAGACGCAGGATTACCCCGCGATGGCCGATGATCTGGCCCGCGTGATCGACGAGATCGGCGGCACGGCGCAGGTGATCGGGCATTCGATGGGCGGCAAGGCGTCGATGGTGCTGGCCCTCGCCCACCCGGACAAGGTCGCGCGGATGATCGTGGCCGACATCGCGCCGGTCGCCTATGCGCACACCCAGTCGCACCTGATCGAGGCGATGCAGGCGCTCGACCTTGCCGCGCTCGACACCCGGTCGGATGCCGATGCGGCACTGGCCGAAGCGGTCGAAGAGAAATCGGTGCGCGCCTTTCTGCTTCAGTCGCTCGACGTGCGGGGCAAGGCGTGGAAGCTCAATCTCGACGTTCTGGAACGCGAGATGAAGAAGATCACGGGGTTTCCCGAGGTCTCGGGCACCTATGACGGCCCGGTGCTGTTCCTTGCAGGGGCCGACAGCGATTACGTGCGCTCTGAGCATCGCGCACGGATCAAGGCGCTGTTTCCCGAAGCCCGACAGGCCAAGATCCCCGGTGCGGGCCATTGGCTCCACGCCGAAAAGCCGCGCGAGTTCGAAGCTGCGGCGCGCGCGTTCTTCGAAATCTAGACCCGCGTCGCTTCGGC
This sequence comes from Maritimibacter alexandrii, assembly GCF_005871115.1. Taxonomy (NCBI): domain Bacteria; kingdom Pseudomonadati; phylum Pseudomonadota; class Alphaproteobacteria; order Rhodobacterales; family Roseobacteraceae; genus Maritimibacter; species Maritimibacter alexandrii. Next base: position 121,105 of record NZ_SWKQ01000011.1, on the reverse strand, counting down.
CACCGCAATCGCGGCCATCGCCAGCACCGCTTCGCGCGTCTCGGCCACCGCGATGAAGCGCGCGTTGTGGCAGAATTTCGCGCCCGGCACGCCACAGGCCGCCTCGAGCGCCGCATCGGTCAGCCCGGCCCAGCTTTCCGGCAGATCGGCGCGGCTTTCGAACGTGTCCGCCCCCACCCGGATCGTGTTCAGGGCCCAGTCGCCGTCGCGCGGATGGATGACGAAAAGCATGTGATCCGCGCCCGCCTTTTCCACGGCCGAGCGGAACGGCATCCCCATCGGCAGCTCCAGCACCCGTGACGCCCCCGCCTCGGCGATGGCGGCAAGCACCATGCCCTCGGCCCGCGCCTTGGCGGCCAGCCGCCGGACCTCGGCCTCGACGAAGGCCCGCGCGACGGGAAGCGCGGCATGGAACGCCGCATCGTCGGCCTCGGGCGAGCGGTCGTCGAAGGCGGGTTTCAGGCTTTCGAGCAGGACCGGAAGCGTCAGCCCGGCCAACGGCCCGGCGACCGAGGGCGCGATGGCCCCGTTGTCCAGGAGATCGACGGGCAGGACGAAACCCTCGTCCATGCCTGCGAAAACACCCGCGCGGTCCGCCTCAGGCACCCCGAGCGCGGCAAGATAGTCGGCCCCGAACCGCGCCCAGATCAATCCGAACGAGGAATAGGGCCGACCGTCCGGGCGCAGCGGCGCCGGGCGCTGGTGGTGATCGAAAATTCCCGCCTCGGCATCATACGCGCGCCCCACGTCGTAGATGATCCGCCCCGCCATCGGCGTGATCCACGCCGCATCGCGCGAACGCACCACTGCCGCCTCGGGAAACAGCCGCGTCAGCACGACGGAGGCCAGAAGTTCATCGGCATGGAAGCCGCCCGAATGGGTGACGAGGTGCGTGATGGTCATGTGGTGATCCCGAAAATGAAACGGGCGACCGAACCGGCCGCCCTGCCTTGCCCGGAGCTGTCCGCGCTCAGTGCGTCCAGACCTGCCGACGATTGGTGGCGAAGTTGTCGCCATAGCCGCCGGGGCGGATGTTGGCCTTGCGCTTGTGAGGCTCCATCACCACGGCGTCGATGCCCTTTTCCTTGGCATACTCCACCGCCGCCTCTTTCGTGGCGAAGCGGATGCGCACCTGACTTTGCGTGTCCGACGAACTCGTCCAGCCCATCAGCGGGTCGATCTCGCGCGCCTCGTCCTGTGCGAAATCCAGAACCCACTGCTTCGTGCGGGCCTGACCGGATGTCATCGCGTTGCGGGCGGGTTTGTAGATGCGGGCGCGCATGTCTGCCTCACGGTTTGGCTATCAGAACGCGTGTTTTATCAAACAAAAGGCGGGGCCTTCGCAAGGGCAAAGGCACCCGCCTTGGGAGGGAAACTGAAAGTTGACTGCCGGCCCCGACGAGGGAGCGAGGGGTGGGGTGGGTGTTCGTCGAGGCCGACAGCCGGTCTGCTGCTTGCAAGATCAAGGTAACAACCCGGAGGAGAGGGACGCAATGAAAATCTACAACCTAAGCGACAAAATTCTCATAAAACTCTCCCTAAGGTGGTAAGAAGTTCTTAACTTCTGGGGTTGGGAAAACGACCGCTCTCGGGCCGTTCGCCAGACGGGGCGAACGGGGCACATTTCAATCGGGTCATGTGAAAAATAGGGGACTTTCAGGGGGCCGGACCACTCACCAGATCGGGGGAGATGATTCGGTTTCAGGCCGCGCGCGGGCTGAGGACGGGATGCAGGATCGGCTGCGGCACCAGACAGCGGCCCAGAAGACCGGCCTCATGCCGCTTGAGCACGTCGCGCGCGGTCTTTCCGTAGCTGCCCGAAAGGGTCCGCAACTCGGGAAACAGCGACAACACCTCTTCGCGCGCCTCGATGTCGAAGGCCGACAATCCGACGCCACCGGGATAGAAGCTTTCGCTCACCAGCCCCTCCGAGGTCAGGATCTGGTGCCGCGCGAACAACAGATGGATGTATTCGACCTCGGCCTGCGGATCGACGTAGATCGTATCGTCGTTCACAAGGTGCTTGGCCGCGGCCAGAACCTCGGACTGGCCGAAGAAAAGCTGCGCCTCCGGCCCGTCGATCAGGATGCGGTGCATCGGCGACACCAGCAGGTCGCGTTCGGGCACACCCGGCGCGATGGACCCGGCGGTCACACGGATCGGGCGCAACCGTGCGTCGGAGGCGGCCCCGGTCAGGTCGATCCGCTTGGAGCCGGCCCAGAGGATGCGCTGCACCCCCATGTCGACCGTCAGAACCTCGTCCCCCGCCCGCAGATCCTCGACGGGGCGCGGCCCGTGGGGCGTGTCGATCAGGGTGCCGCGCGTGAAACAGGGCGGCTCGTCCAGACCGTTGATCGTGATCGTGACGGTCGAATTGCCGCCAGTGGAGGTGACGTTGAATACCTCGGTCAGCGTGTCGCCGGTATCGAGGGCCTGAATGGCGGGCTGCGAATTGTCTGCGGTATAGGTCCAGACACCGTCCGAATTGATGACGAGCGTGCCGTAGCTGCCGGTCAGGGTGCCGGGCGTCCACGCCCCCGCATCGCTGCCCGCCAAGAAATTGATGTCCCCGTTCGCAACGAGGTTGCCACCGACGACGCCGGTATCCTCGGTCACCGATCCGGTCGAAGGGCGCGGGAATCCCATCAGGCAGCCTCATCCATGAAATGCGCGCGCACCAGCCCGCGTTTGCCCCGGTTTCGGTCGCCCTCGACCACCTTCTTCACCCGCCCCTGCCGGTCGAGCCGCGCGAAATAGAACGGCACGTCGGGCGGATGGCGCGCAATCTCGCGCGCAATGACGCGGCCATGCCCGAACGGCGCGAGCAGATCGATGAACCAAAGCGTATCGCCCGCCGCCCATTCGGCGGTCGTGGGTGCGATACCGTCCCGCAGCATCCGCGCCGAAACTTCGTCGCTCAGACGGGCCCAGATCAGCGCCGCCGCCGTCGCGCCGTCTTCGTTCTCGAACAACCGCACGCAGCCGTTGTTCACCGCCGGAATGAAGATCGACGCAAGCACATGGCCGGGATAGGTCCGATGCAGCGGGCAGTAGGACGCAAGGAAAGACAGCTTGCCCAAGGTGAGCATCTGTTCATTGCTGGGCGGTGGCGGACCCGTTCGGGCCGCCGTCGCGGGATGTGCCTGTCTGCTCGACATCTTCTGATGCCTCTTTTGTTTGGCCCAGACTCGCCCAAAGGCTGTATTGTGTCAACGGACCGTTCCGTTCAGTCTCATTTGCCCGGCTCGATTGTTCGATTTGTGACTTTCGCGCACGCCGCTCCCGACAAAACCCGTCAGCAGGGCGCAGATCGGTGCCCCCTTGGCCCTTGAATGAGGGCAAAAAGAGAACAACTGTGTGGGCCGAAGGAGTCTCCCATGCCCGACAGCCCCCTCACCTCGCCCACCGTCGCCCCGACCGCCCGACCCAAGCTCGAAGGCGGCATCCGGTTCCGCATGAACACCGAGTTCAAGCCGGCGGGCGACCAGCCCACGGCCATCGCGGAGCTATCGGACGGCATCAAGAACGGCGAGCAGGATCAGGTGCTTCTGGGGGCGACCGGCACCGGCAAGACCTATACGATGGCCAAGATCATCGAAGAGACGCAGCGCCCCGCCATCATCCTCGCCCCGAACAAGACGCTCGCGGCGCAGCTTTATGGCGAGTTCAAGGGCTTCTTCCCCGACAACGCGGTCGAATATTTCGTCTCTTACTACGACTACTACCAGCCTGAGGCCTATGTGCCGCGGTCGGACACCTTCATCGAGAAGGAAAGCCAGATCAACGAACAGATCGACCGGATGCGCCACTCCGCCACCCGGTCGCTCCTCGAACGCGACGACGTCATCATCATCGCCTCGGTTTCCTGTATCTACGGCATCGGGAGCCCCGAGACCTACACCGCCATGACGCAGGACATCACGGTGGGCGAGGAATACGACCAGCGCGCCATGATGAAAGACCTCGTGGCGCAGCAATATCGTCGCAACGACAACGCCTTCGACCGGGGCAGCTTCCGCGTGCGCGGCGACAGCCTCGAAATCTGGCCCTCGCACCTCGAGGATCGCGGATGGCGGCTGTCGTTCTTCGGTGAGGAACTGGAATCGATCACCGAATTCGACACCCTGACCGGGGCCAAGACCGACAGCCTCGAAAAAGTCCGGGTCTATGCCAATTCCCACTACGTGACCCCGACGCCCACGCTCCGTCAGGCCATCGAAGGCATCAAAAAGGAGCTTACCCTCCGCCTCGCCGAATTCGAGAAGGACGGGAAGCTGCTTGAGGCGCAGCGGCTTGAACAGCGCACCCGTTTCGACCTCGAAATGCTCGAAGCGTCCGGGTTCTGCAACGGGATCGAAAACTACTCCCGCTACCTCACGGGCCGCGCGCCGGGTGAGCCGCCCCCCACCCTTTTCGAATACATCCCCGACAACGCCATCGTCTTTGCGGACGAGTCCCACGTCTCGGTCCCCCAGATCGGCGGCATGTATCGGGGCGACTATCGGCGCAAGTTCACGCTAGCCGAGCACGGGTTCCGCCTGCCGTCCTGCATGGACAACCGCCCGCTGAAGTTCGAGGAATGGGACGCCATGCGCCCGCAATCCGTCTTTGTCTCGGCCACGCCGGGGAACTGGGAGCTGGAGCGCACCGGCGGCGTCTTCACCGAACAGGTCATCCGCCCCACCGGGCTTCTGGACCCGCAGGTCGAAATCCGCCCCGTCGAGATGCAGGTCGACGACCTATTGGACGAAGTGCGCAAGGTGGCGCAGGCCGGTTATCGCACGCTGGTCACGACCCTGACCAAGCGCATGGCCGAGGATCTGACCGAATACATGCACGAACAGGGCATCCGCGTGCGCTACATGCATTCGGACATCGACACGATCGAACGGATCGAAATCCTGCGCGACCTGCGCTTGGGCGCCTTCGACGTACTGATCGGCATCAACCTCCTGCGCGAGGGGCTGGATATCCCAGAATGCGGGCTGGTCGCGATCCTCGATGCGGATAAGGAGGGCTTCCTGCGCTCGGAAACCTCCCTCATCCAGACCATCGGCCGCGCCGCGCGCAACGCCGATGGCCGCGTCATCATGTACGCCGACCGCATCACCGGCTCGATGGAACGCGCGCTGGCCGAAACCGACCGCCGCCGCGCCCGCCAGATCGCCTATAACCAGGAACACGGCATCACCCCCGCCACCGTGCGCAAGAACGTCGAAGACGTGCTCGCCGGGCTTTACGCGGGCGACACCGACATGAACCGGGTCACGGCCACGGTCGACAAGGTCGGCATCGGCCAGAACCTTCAGGCGCATCTGGAGGGCCTGAAGGAAGACATGCGCAAGGCGGCGGAGAACCTGGAGTTCGAGGAAGCGGCAAGGCTGAGGGACGAGGTCAAACGTCTGGAAGCCGTGGACCTCGCCGTCGCCGACGACCCGATGGCGCGTCAGGCGGCGGTGGAGGCCGCTGGCGACAAGGCGGTCAAGGGGCGGTCGACGGCTGGGAAACCGGGGCAGCGGGCTGGACGCGGGAAGAGGCATTAGTGGAAAGGGATCACGACATCGTAGTGGAAGGATACTACGAAATTGACGAGTTCGAAGACGTTATTGGTTCCCTGAAAGCTTTGGCAGCAGCCGTGGGCGACAATCCGTCAAAGCTAGAGGTGAAATGGTCCTTTCTCGCGGCTCACAGTGCGTTGCAGGGTGCCTGCGTTTGCATACTGACCGACACTCGCGGTCTTGGCGCGCTGACGAGGGATTCCGAGAAGGCACTCTCGGAGTATCTTGAAGCAAGATCTCAAGAAGCGATGCGTAATGCGGTCGGCGGGAAGCCCATTACAATTCCGTTGCCTGCGTACCCCGAAACGCGGATGGCAAACCTGAGAAACCTTGCTAGGCGTCTGCCGGATGACGTCCGTTTCAACGTCGCAAATTCAGGTGAACGTTCAGAATCCGAGGAGGATGAGCATCTCACGCTCCTTAGCCGCTGGCGAGACGAATTCACTCACTATCCACCCCAGAGCTGGTCAATCGAAGTAGCATTCGTAGTTCCAATTCTTGAAACCACAATCTCGAAGATCGAGCAAATCTCAAGCCATCGAGCCTACAAAAGGTTCAATCGATTCAGCGAAACTGAAATTGAAGCCTTAATCGGCTCAATCCGCAAAACTTTGAAAGCGTTTAAGAAGACCTAGTGATGGAGCTAGAACCAGCTGTACAGGATTGCTGCACGGTCTGCCCGAATTCTAGATCGACCAAGTAGTTTTTTCTTAATGCAATTTCCATCCGGCCAAGTTGACCAAGTAAACTGCGGCATAGTCGTGTCTTACGTTTTGGCCGATTTCAGAGATAGGCCACCCACACGGAATCAAGGCCGCAAGGCCGCCGTGCGAGCGCCTGCCCGTCCCGTCGCACCAAAGGTGCGCCGAGAATAGTCGGCACCCCTATGGCGTGACGGGCTGGCGCTTCTCAACCACCTGCGCCCACGCCGACCCCGGCAATGACACGGCCCCATAAAGCGCCCCGCTCAACCGACAAAAGCGCCACCCCACGGACAGGCGCGCGCACGGCTCCGCCCCTGGCACGACCGTCAGAAAGCCCCACGCATTTTTGCTGCGCACCTTCGGTGCGACCTCGCTGCGCACCTCCGGTGCGACGGACAGGCGCCGCTCGCGCCTCCCCCCCGAAACGCATTCGTGATTTGCCAGCCGCCCCGCCGCGACCACCAATGGCGCAGTTTCAACCCATGCAACGAGCCGCCAGATGATCTCACGGATCGCCCCCTTCGCCTTCGTCCTCGCCGTTGTCCCGGCCTTCGCTCAGGACCATTCCGCGCATATGTCCCACGGGTCCGACGACCCCGCCACGGCGGCCTATATGGCCGCGAACGACGCCATGCACCGGGACATGGCCATCGAATTCACCGGCAACGCCGATGTGGATTTCATCCGGGGCATGATCCCGCATCATCAGGGCGCGGTGGCGATGGCGCAGGCCGTGCTCGCCCACGGCACCGATCCCGAGGTCCGCAAACTGGCCGAAGCCGTCATCGCCGCGCAGGAGGCGGAAATCCTATGGATGCGCGACTGGCTCGCCGCCAACGGTGGTTGAGCCTCGCGCCCGCGCCCCAGATCTCTTCGAACCACGGGAACCCGGCGCGCAAGGGCGAACGTGTCCGCGCTCTCCACGCCAAATGACCCGGCGAAAACCCGCCCAAAGCCCGCCTGTGCAGCGCGCGCGATCTACCGAATGTGACTGGCGTCGCGGGCGCGCTTTTTCTAGCGTATCGGAATGACCCGACTTCTGCTCGCCGCCCTCATCGCCTTCGCTCCGCTCACCGCCAGCGCCGACATCACGGCGTTCTGCCGGGTGCTGCCCGGCACCAACGCCAACCAATGCGCCTGCGCGACCGAGAAGCTCAGGGCACAGGCCTCGGCCTCGGACTTCGCGCTCTACGATGCGGTCGCGACGGGGTACCTCAGGAACCGCTCGACGGGTCAAGCATGGCTTGCGGCCTGGCGCGCATCGGTCAAGTCGGTCGCGGCGCAGAACGGGATCGAACTCACCGCGTTCAAACGCCAGCTCGACAGGATCGGCGATCTGCACCGCGCGCTCGGCGACAGCTGCAAGTAACGTAAAACGGAAAACCCCCGCACCGACCGGCACGGGGGTTCGCCTCTGAAATCGTCGTAATCGGTCTTACGAGTCGTCTTCCGGCGGATTGACGTCGATGGTCGGCACTTCGACCTCGGCGCTTTCCGTGTCGACGTCCACGTCGACATCCGGCACTTCGACCTCTTCCGTGGCGGTGCCGACTTCGACCTCGCCCACCTCGGCGTCGACTTCCGGCAGTTCCCCGCCGTCGACCGAGACGTCGACATCCGGCAGAGCGCCGTCTTCGGTCACGTCGAAATCCACCATGAACACCGCGAATGCGATGGCGACCAGGGCCACGAGGCCCAGGATGACTCCACCTGCTTTACCCATTGTTCGTATCCTTCCAGTCTCTGTTCCATTGCTATGGTTCTGCCCCACAAACCAAATCCCCCGCTGAAAGGTTCCAACTTCGCCGAAAGCCCCGCCGGGCCCGCACTGGCCCGCGCCACAAAAAAACCCGATTCCCGTGCAATTCTTGTCGCCGACACTCAGAAAACAGGTCTCGCTGCCATGAAATACGCTATCGCCCTGATCGCTCTTCTGCCCGCCGCCGCGCAGGCCGGATCGACGGAACTCTGCATGGACATGGGCGCAAGCTCGTCCAAATGCTCCTGTGCCACCACCACGCTCAACAGCAACATCACGCTGGAAGAACGCGCGCTCTACGACTCGGTGGGCGACACGTTCCTGTCCGCCAAATCCGGCGGGTCCGACGTGTCGGAGGCTTGGGAAACCGCGTTCTCGACCGTCGCCGCGCAGAACAACATGACCACCGAAGATCTGCTGCTCGACATGGCGAGCGTGGGTGAAAAGCACGAAGACGCCATCTCGTCCTGCCAGTAGGCACCACCAACCCTTCGGCTTTCCTTTCAGGGGCTTGCGCGCTACACCATTGGTGCGCCAGCCAGTGCACGTCGATCTGACGCGCCCGCCCGCGTGCATCCACGCACGAGGACCTGATGACAAAGACCGATCCCATCCGCCCGACCGATGACGAGGCCCGCAGGCTGGCGCGCGATCTGATCGACAGCGCCCGTTTCGCGGCCCTCGCCGTGCTCGTAGACGCACGCCCCTTCGTGACCCGCGTAGCCCTTGGCACGACCCCGGACGGCGCGCCCCTGACCCTCGTCTCCGACCTCTCGGCACACACGCGGGCGCTGCGTGCTGCACCGCAGGCCTCGCTCCTGGTCGGAGAGCCGGGCGACAAGGGCGATCCGCTGACCCATCCCCGCCTGACGCTCGACTGCACCGCGCGGTTTCTGGCCAAGGACGACGCCCTGCGCGCGCATTATCTGGCCACCCACCCCAAGGCGAAACTCTACATCGATTTCGCGGACTTCAACTTCGTCGGGTTCGAGGTGGAGGCCGGCCATCTGAACGGCGGTTTCGGCAAAGCGTTTCGCCTCACGCCCGCCGACCTCGCGCCCACTGGACAGCCCCCCGCGCCGGGCGCATGATCGGCCCCATGAAACCAGTTCTCGCCGCTCTCGCCGCCCTTGTCGTGCTGTCCGCCTGCACCGAGCAGGATATGTGCATCTACCGCAACACGCAGGATCTGCGCGCCGCGGAAAGCCGCATTCAGGAACTCGAAGGCAACGTCGCGCGGGGCTACGCCATCCATCGCACGACCGAGCCCTATACCTATACCGGGGTATGTCGCGACAAGGACGGCAAGCCCTATGAATGCACCAAGACGGATTTCCGCACGGTCGAGAAACCCGTGTCCATCGACATCGCGGACCAGCGCGCGCAACTCGCGGCGTTGCGGTCCCAGCTTCCCGCGCTTCAGGAAAAAGCCAACCTCGCCCGGTCTCAGTGCGCCCAGCTCTACCCCGAGTGACGGCGATCGTCATGGGGGCGGCGGTCTGGCCCGGCGGCGTGGCCTCGCCCGCGCTGAGACGGCGCACGGAACGCGCGGGGCGTCTGCTTCTCGACGGTCAGGTGCAGCAGATCATCGTCACGGGCGGTGTCGGTGACATCCCTCCGGCCGAGGCTGACGTAGCGGCAGGTATCCTCGCCGAGATGGAGGTGCCGGCAGACCTCGTCCTGCGCGATACGCGGTCGACCACCACCTTCGAGAACCTCGTCGAGGCCCGCCGCATGTTGCAAGCCGGCGAAACGGTTGTCGTCGTCTCGGATGCCTTCCATTTGCCACGATCCGTCCTGACGGCTCGCCGGCTCGGACTAGCCGCATCCGGCGAGTCGACATCGCTAAGCGGCGCAAATCCTTGGCGAATCATCCGGGCTGCTTTACGTGAGGTGCTGGCGCTGATCTGGTACGGAATACGGCCAATTCCGGGCGACATTTTGTCCTGAACCTGTCGAAAACACTACAACCGGTAAGGGAATCCTTACCCGGTCCTTCGCCTGCAAGCCTTGATCGGACACAGGGTCAGGATACACTGGCAGTGCTGCCACTCATTGACCGACATGACCAACATATGGCCTCGAATACACGTTCAGGACGACGCCCGCGCCTTTTTCCGACTTCGGATCGCGTTCGGGCTTCTCGGTGTCCTGCTGCCCCTGCTGCTCGCCGCAGCCGGATTGATCGCTGACGGTCGCGTTCAGCCGACAATATCCGACTTTTTCCACACGACTCAACGTGACCTTTTGGTCGGGGGTCTGGTGGCTATCGGTACCTTCCTTGCCGTGCATCGCGGGATCAAGCGTTACCGGGGGCGTTGGATTTCGCCCGACCTGATCGCCATCGTCGCGGGACTGGCCGCGATCGGCGTCGCCTTCTTCCCGAATGAAAGCGACACGGTCACCACCTTCACCCAGCACGCGCTCGGGTTGGATGTATCGCCCGCCTTTCACTATCTGTCGGCGGTCCTGCTTTACCTGATGATGTCTTTCACCTGTTTCTTCGTCTACGCGCCCGACGCGGGCGAGAGATGGGAAAAACGGTTCTACCTCGTCTCCGGCGCGATCATCTGGTGCACGGGCTGGGGCGTCATGATCCTGTCCAACATCAAGAACGGCGGTGACGGCTGGCTGGCGCAGTTCATCCAGAACAACAACATCGTCTACTGGGACGAAAGCCTTGGGGTCTGGGCCTTCTCGATCTCATGGATCCTGAAGGCCGTGCTGGAGCGCCGCCGCGAGACCAGACAGGGCCACATGAGGCTTCATCGTCTCGGGGCCTTCTTCGGCCTGCGCGCGCGGCCCGGCCGCCCCGGGCCCCGTCCCGGCTCCGGCACGCTCGACACATGGATGACGCGGACCTTCCGGGCGATCCGCCGCCTGACGGCACCGCGCGGAACGCCGCCGCAGACCGCACAGGGGCAGCCGCTTCGCACGTCGGTTCAGACCACGATGGACCGGCACCGCCGCGTCGTCGACCGCCCGGCCCTGCGAACGGGTCGGCGCACCGCCCCGAAACGCCGCGCGGGCTAGGTCCGGGTCTTTCCGGTCAGAACACCGCCGCCACGTCATACATCACCGGCTCGAAGCTGCGGCACAGGTCGTTGATGACGCGGTTGCGCTTGCGCATCTCGTCCGTGCGCAGCATCGCCTGAAAATCCTCGCGCTTTTCCCACTGCGAATAATTCGCGATCCGGGTCTGCGCGTCGTTCACATGCAGGCCCGCCGCGATGAAACCCGGCTGTTTCGAGATGAACGACTCGTAGGCGTCGGTCAGCAGGTCGACGAGGTCCTGACACGTGCCGGGCGTCGTTTCGAACGTGGTCAGGACGGTCTGGCGATCCTGCGACATGGCGATGGTGGGCATGAAATCCTCCTTGGCTGAGGCAAGCCTAGCACCGACCGGACACCCGTCAAACTCAGTCGAGGATTTCCTTGAGCAAGTATTTCACCTTGTCGGTGGTCGAATACTTTTTCCGGTATCGCCTGCCCTTCGATTTCTTCCGCTCGGGCTTTTCCGGGCGGCGCTGGTCGCGCGTCGATGCCTGCGGCTGGCGCGTGGGCTTGGGGGCCTTGGTCTTGACCGGGCGCGGCTCGGGCCGCGGGTCCGGGTCGGGCAGGACCACGGGCGGGCGGACCGCTTCGATCAACGTCTCCAACTCGCCGCGATCGAGCCAGATGCCACCGCAGACCTCGCATCTGTCGAGCGTCACGCCGTGACGGTTCACATGCTCCATCTCGCGGGCACAGTTCGGGCAGATCATGCGGCTCCTCCTTCGCTGGAGTGCTGCATGTGGGGACGAAAAAGGCGGGCCGCAAGCGACCCGCCTCTCCTCCCGTGGTGCTCAGAGCCCCCTCAGCGCACCACGTGGACCGAGCATGGCGCGTGGCGTACGACGCGCGCAGCGGTGCTGCCCAGGAAATAATCCTGAAAGCCCGGCCGGTGTGAGGCCACGACGATGCAATCCACGCCGTTCTTGGCGGCATAGTCGACGATCGTGTGGCCTGCGTGACCCTCGATCACCACCACGTCGACCCCGACCTCGTCCTTGATCTTCTCGGCCAGCGTGGCTTCGATGTCCTGCACGTTATGGGCCATCTGACCCTCGGGCAGATACTGCGCGACATAGGACGGAATTTCCTCGACCACATGCAGCGCGGTGATCTTGGCGCCGTCTTCCGAGATCGCGTGGGCGATTTCGAGCGCGGTCTTGCTGTCGCGCGTTTCGTCGAAGGTGATGGGCACAAGGATGTTCTTGTACATGACTGGGTCTCCTGTTGCGGTTATCTTCTGATACCTGCGCTCAGACGTGCGTCGCCATGACATAGGTCAAGAAAAACGCTAGCGCATGGTCCCCTCTCCCCCAAACGAAAACGCCCCCGGACGATGCCGGGGGCGCTGATCCGCGTGCGTGGCGCGGCGCGTTAGAACGGCAGGCCGACGTAGTTTTCGGCCAGCGTGATCCGGGCCGCTTCCGAGCCGAGGAAATAGTCCAGCTCGGTTTCTTGCATCTTCTGCTCGAACTCCGGGTGATACGGGAACTGGTGCAGCATCGAGGTCATCCACCAGCTGAACCGCTGAGCCTTCCACACCCGGCGCAGCGCGGTTTCGGAATAGCTGTCCAGCCCCGAAGCGTCGCCTTCGTCGTAATAGGCGATCATGGCGTGATAGAGGTAGTAGATGTCGCTCGCGGCCGAGTTCAGCCCCTTGGCCCCGGTCGGCGGCACGATATGCGCCGCGTCACCTGCGAGGAACAAGTTGCCATAGCGCATCGGCTCACACACGAAGGACCGGAGCGGCGCGATGGATTTCTCGATCGACGGGCCGGTCTCCAGCCGCGCCGCCACATCCTCGGGCAGTCGGGCCTTGAGCTCGTCCCAGAACCGCTCGTCCGACCAATCCTCGACCTTGTCGTCCAGCGGCACCTGCACGTAGTAGCGGCTGAGAACCTGACTGCGCAGCGAACAGAGCGCAAAGCCCCGGTCTGATCGCGCATAGATCAGCTCGTCGTTCACCGGCTTGGTTTCCGACAGGATGCCGAGCCAGCCGAAGGGATAGACCTTTTCGTATTCGCGGATCTGATCGGCCGGGATCGACTTGCGGCTGACGCCGTGGAAGCCGTCGGCGCCCACGATGAAATCGCAGTCCACCCGGTGCGTTTCCCCGTCCTTCTCGTAGGTCAGATAAGGCGCGTCGGTGGTCAGGTCGTGCGGCTGCACGTTGTCCGCGTCGTGGATGACCTTGCCGCCGCGGGCTTCGCGGGCATCATACAGATCGCGCGTCACCTCGGTCTGGCCGTAGACCATCACCGTGTCGCCGCCGGTCAGACCCTTGAGGTCGATCCGATGTTCGACGCCGTTGTCCGAAATGACGACACCGTCATGAATCTCGCCCTCACGGTCCATCCGCTCGCCCACGCCCGCTTCGCGCATGAGATCGGTGAACCCCTGCTCCAGCACGCCCGCGCGGATGCGGCTCAGCACATATTCGCGCGACTTGCGTTCCAGCACGACGCTGTCGATGCCCTTGAGGTCCAGAAGCTGGCTCAGGAGCAGCCCGGACGGGCCGCCGCCGATGATGCCGACTTTCGTTTTGATGGTGGTCATGCGTTTCCTCCTCGTATCTGTGCGATAGATGCCCGCGCGCTGCGGCGTTTTGAATGGACCGACCCGTCCGAAACAGGTACGGATCGAACATGAGCCGCATTGACAACTTCAACCTGTTCGGAGAGCTTTCGGACCTTCCCGATGTCGTCCATTGCGAGACGATCGAGGTGCGTTCGGCCTTGCATGATTGGGAATTGACGCCGCATCGGCACGGGCGGCTTCACCAGTTTCTCATGCTGCATCGCGGCGCCGCGCGGGGCCGTTTCGATGACGCGGAGGTGGACCTATCTGACAATACGGTGGTGAACGTGCCCACCGGCTGCGTGCATTCCTACAGCTTCGAACCGGGCACCGAGGGCTGGGTCGTCACGGTGGCGAGCGAGGTTCTGGACGAATGGCTGGCCGAAGGTGAGGGCCTGCGCCCTGTCCTGTCGAACCCGGCGCAGGTGCCGGGAAACTTGGACATCCGCGACACGATCACGGCGATCTTCGACGAATACGAAACGCGCGATTTCGGGCGCGCCCATGTGTTGCGCGCGCGGATCGCTTTGCTCGCCGGTCTGGTGGCGCGCGCCATAGCGGGCGACGCGCCCGCCGCGCTGTCGTCGGACACAACACTCCAGCGCCGGTTCGAGGCGCTGGTGGAAGCCCATTTCACCGAGCATCTGGCGGTGTCCGACTATGCCGACCGTCTCGCCGTCACGCCCACGCATCTGAGCCGGGTGATGCGGCAGGCCACGGGCCGCCCCGCTTCCGGCGTGGTCACGGATCGCATCATCCGCGAGGCGCGCCGCAACCTCGCCTATTCCAACCTGTCGGTGTCGGAAGTCGCCTATGCGTTGGGCTACCAAGACCCCTCGCATTTCAGCCGGGTCTTTTCCCGCGCCACCGGACTGTCGCCCCGCGCGTTCCGGAGCCAGATCGAGGCGCGGGGCTGATCGGCAAATTCTCCGCTAAAGCCTGTCGCGGAGCGAGAACCAGAGCATCGCAGCCACGAGCAGAGGCGTGCGCAAAGCCGCCCCACCCGGAAACCGCCGGGTCGGCACCTCGGCCATCAGGTCGAACCGCCCCGCCTGACCCGCGACCATCTCGGCCACCAGCTTGCCCGCCAGCGTCGCGATGGCGACGCCCTGCCCGGAATAGCCCGTCGCGGAATAGATGTTGGGCGCGAGCCGCGCGAAATGCGGCATCCGGTTCATCGTGATCCCCAGCGTCCCACCCCAGGCATAGTCGATCCGGGCGTCAGCGAGTTGCGGGAAGATCTCGCGCATCGGCTTGCCCGCCTTGGCCGCGATATTGTCGGGGAAGCGGTAGCCGTAGCTTTCGCCGCCGCCGAACAGCATCCGTTTGTCCTGTGACAGCCGGAAATAGTTGATGACGAACTTGCTGTCCGCGACCGCGTGGTTCCCCGGCAGCAAGTCGTCCGCGAGATCGCCTAAGGGTTCGGTCGCGACGATGAAATTGTTGATCGGCATGACCTTGTCCGCCACACGCGGCTCAGCCCGGCCCATGTAACCGTTGGTCGCCCAGAGCACATGGTCGGCGGTGACACGGGCGGTGTCGGTCTCCACCACAGCCGGATCGCCCTCGCTCACGCGCATGACGCGGCTTCGCTCATAGAGCACCGCGCCTGCATCCCGCGCCGCACGGGCAAGGCCCAGCGCGTAAGCGAGCGGGTGCAAATGGCCCGCGTTCATGTCGATGGAGCCGCCGTAATAGGCATCCGAAGCGCAAAGCGCACGCAGCTCGTCCCGGTCGAGCGCGCGGATGGCGTCGTAGCCGTAGTCCTCGTTCAGCTTGCGCACATAGGCATGGCTCTCGGCCACGTAACGCACTCGGTGGTCGGCGTGGATCACCCCCGGCGCGAAGCCCGCATCCGGGGCGTAACGCGCCGCATAGCTTTTGGTCAGGTCGACCGCCTCGCAGGCCAGATCCCACAGCGCGCGGGCGCGCTCATGGCCGACCATCTCCTCCAGCACGTCCTGATCCTGCCGCTGCCCGGTGTTCACCTGCCCGCCGTTGCGGCCAGACGCGCCGAACCCCACGCGCTGCGCCTCCAGCACCACGACCCTGAGCCCGGCTTGGGCCATGTGGAGCGCCGCGGACAACCCGGTGAACCCGCCACCGATGATGCAGACGTCCGCACGGATGTCGCCCTCTGCGGGCGGCATCGGGTCCAGCGGGGGTGTGCTAGCCGCGTAGTAAGACGCCGGGTATTCGCCCGGTCGGTCATTGGCGGTGAGAATGTCGAGACGGGTCAAAAAACGCCCTCCGGATTGCGCCCGGCCCAAGGGTGGGCGTTCGCGCCCGCCCTGGGGGCGGGTCGGGCGCGATCCGGATCGCCGCATGCGGCGATCCGTCTGGCTCGTGTCAGTCGGCAGTTTCCATCAGGCCCGCGTCCTTGACGTTCTTGTAGGCCTCGTCGAGCGACTTCACGGCCCGCTCGTAAAGCGTGTCGATGTCCGATTTCGTCATCACCAGCGGCGGGGCCACGATCATCCGGTCGCCGACATGGCGCATGATCAGGTTGTTGGCAAAGCAGCGTTCCCGCGTCTTGTAACCGACGGTTCCGGCAGGGGCTTTGAACGGCTTCCTCACCGACTTGTCGGCGGTCAGCGCGAGCGAGGCCATCATGCCCACGATGGTCGTCTCCCCCACGAAGGGGTGGTCGGCAAGCGAATGCCATTTCTCGGCCAGATACGGCGCGGCCTCGTTCTTCACGTGGTCGACGATCTTCTCTTCTTCCATGATCCGCAGGTTTTCGAGCGCCACGGCCGCGGCGACCGGGTGGCCGGAATAGGTGTAGCCGTGCGCGAATTCGGCCGAGTCGATCACCTTAGCCACCTTGTCGGACACCAGCGATCCGCCGATGGGCGCGTAGCCCGACGACAGGCCCTTGGCGATCGTCATGATGTCGGGCTGAATGTCGTAATACTGCGAGCCGAACCATTCGCCGGTGCGCCCGAAGCCGGTGATGACCTCATCCGCGATCAGCAGGATGTCGTACTTGGCGCAGATGCGCTTGATCTCGGGCCAGTAGGTCTCGGGCGGGATGATCACGCCGCCCGCGCCTTGGATCGGTTCGGCGATAAAGGCCGCGACGCGATCCTCGCCCAGTTCCTCGATTTTCGCTTCCAGCTCACGGGCGCGCATCAGGCCGAACTCGTCCGGGCTCATGTCGCCGCCTTCGAGATACCAGTAGGGCTGGCCGATGTGGACGATATCGGGGATCGGCATCCCGCCCTGCGCGTGCATCCCGGCCATACCGCCAAGGCTGCCGGAGCCGACCGAGGTGCCGTGATAGGCGTTCTTGCGGCTGATGATGACGTGTTTGTTTGGTTTGCCCATCTGGTCCCAGTAGCGGCGCACGAGACGAATGTTGGTGTCGTTCGCCTCCGACCCGCCCGAGGCGAAAAAGACGTGGTTCAGATCGCCCGGCGCAAGCTCGGCCAGCTTCTGCGCCAGCGCGATGGCGGGCACATGCGTCGACATGAAGAAGGTGTTGTAATAGGGCAGTTCTTTCATCTGCCGGGCCGCCACTTCGGCCAGTTCATCGCGCCCGTAGCCGATGTTCACGCACCACAGCCCCGCCATGGCGTCGAGGATCTGCTCGCCCTCGCTGTCGGTCAGCGTGACGCCCGAAGCGCGGGTGATCACGCGCGCGCCCTTGGCGGCCAGTTCGTCGTTCGCCGTGAACGGGTGCATGTGGTGCGCCGCGTCGATCGCCTGAAGCTCGGCGGTGGGCATGTGATTCGTGATTTTGTTCATGGGGTGCTCCGGTTCGCGAACGGGGGGCGGAAAAGTCGCGTTCACAATATGATCAAATTTTGGACTGTCAACGCGAAGGCCGCGTCATCATCCGGCATCACTGAGGGTCGAGGTCACCTGCTTGATCCCCTGCAAGATGTCGCCCCGGATCGCCTCGGCGCAGGCATCGGCATCGCCCGCCCGCATCGCCGCCAGCGCCTCGCGGTGCTTGTCGGGGAGGTTGGCTGTGCCCGCGCGCCCCAGCATGACGCGCAAGGACGGGCCGGAACGCAGCCAGAGCATCTCGGATATCTGGAGCAGCACGTCCGCCCCCGATGCCTGATACAGCCGCGTATGGAACAGCCGGTTGGCCTCGAGGTAATCGCGCACGTCTCCGCGTTCGATGGCGTCATCGACCCGCGCATCCAGCGCCTCGAGCTCGCGGATCGCGGTGTCGTCCAGATTTTCAACGGCGCGGCGCGCCAGTTCCGGCTCCACCGACAGGCGCACGAAGGCAAGCTCGTCATAGGTGGCCGCGTCCATCTCCGGCACCGACACGCGGCGGTTGCCCTTGAACTCCAGCGCACCCCGCGACGTAAGCCGCCGGATCGCCTCGCGCACCGGGGTCATGCCCAGACCAAGCGTTTCGACCAGCCCCTGAATCGTGACCGCCTGCCCCGGCGCCAGTTCGCCATGAAGGATCATGTCGCGCAGCGCCCGGTAAGCGCGTTCGTGGTCGGGCAATTTCTCGGTCGAAGCGTTCACATCAATTCCTCTGGCGCCAGGCATCTGGCCATTGCGTTTGGCGGCTTGGCCGATAGTCTCAACCCCGATCACCGGAAGGGCTTGCGCTTGACCGGCTTGCCGACAACAGTCACTTTTGATCAAATAACGCGAAAATCGGACCAGAGTCCAACAAGGGAGACGAAAATGAAAACCACATGGGTGACCATGACCGCCAGCTTCGCGCTGATCGCAGGGAGCGCGATGGCCGAAGAGGTGCGGGTCTACAACTGGTCGGACTATATCGACGAAGAGCTTCTGACCAAGTTCGAGGAAGAGACGGGCATCGACCTGATCTACGACGTGTTCGACTCGAACGAAGTGCTCGAGACCAAGATGCTCGCGGGCGGGTCCGGCTATGACGTGGTGGTGCCGACCGGCACCTTCCTTCAGCGCCAGATCAGCGCCGGCGCCTTCCAGAAGCTCGACAAGACACAACTGCCCAACATCGAGAACATGTGGGACGTGGTTTCGACCCGCACCGACAAGTACGACCCCGGTGGCGAATACGCGATCAACTACATGTGGGGCACCACCGGCATCGGCATCAACACCGGCAAGGTGGCCGAGGTTCTGGGCGACGACGCCCCGACCGATAGCTGGGCGCTCGTCTTTGACCCCGCGAACATGGAAAAGCTCGCCGAATGCGGCGTCCACTTCCTCGACGCGCCCGCCGAAATGATCCCGGCGGCCCTGAACTACATCGGTGAAGACCCCGACAGCCACGACCCCGACGTGATCGCCAAGGTCGAAGAGGTCTATTCGGGCATCGCGCCCTACATCCAGAAGTTCCATTCGTCCGAGTACATCGAGGCGCTGGCCAACGGTGACATCTGCGTCGCGGTCGGCTGGTCGGGCGATATCCTTCAGGCCCGCGACCGCGCCGCCGAAGCCGACAATGGCAACGTGATCGAATACGTCGTGCCGAAGGAAGGCGCCCAGATGTGGTTCGACCAGATGGCCATTCCGGTCGACGCCCCGAACCCGGAAGGCGCGCACAAGTTCCTGAACTTCATCATGGACGCGCAGAACATGGCCGCCGCGTCGAACTACGTCTACTACGCCAACGGCAACAAGGCGTCGCAGGAGTTCCTGCTCGAAGACGTGATCGGCGATCCGGCGATCTACCCGAGCGAAGAGACGCTGGACAACCTGTTCACCACGACGCCCTATCCGGCGGACGTGCAGCGGGTCGTGACGCGCCTCTGGACCAAGATCAAGTCGGGCACCTGAACCTGACCTGCCCCCCGCGCCGCCAAGAGCGCGGGGGGTTTTCCTTTCTGCCTCGGGGGACAGATGGCCGAACCTAACAGCAAGCCGAACACGACCGTGTTCGCGCCGTGGACCGACCCGGACGCCGTGCCGCTGATCCGGTTCAGGAACGTCACGAAACGCTTCGGCGACTTCACCGCGATCGACGACCTGACACTCGACATCTACGAGCGCGAATTCTTCGCGCTGCTCGGTCCCTCGGGCTGCGGCAAGACCACGATGATGCGGATGCTGGCGGGCTTCGAGAACCCGACCGAAGGCAGGATCGAGATCGGCGGTCAGGACATGGCGAACGTGCCCCCGAACCTGCGCGCCGTGAACATGATGTTTCAAAGTTACGCGCTGTTCCCTCACTTGTCCGTTTACGACAACATCGCCTTCGGCCTGAAACGCTCGGACATGCCGAAAGAGCAGATCCCGGACCGCGTGAACGAGATGCTGCGCCTCACGCGGCTCGAACGCTTCGCCAAGCGCAAGCCGCACCAGATTTCCGGCGGTCAACGGCAGCGCGTGGCGCTGGCCCGTTCGCTCGCCAAGGCGCCGAAGCTGCTGCTCCTCGACGAACCCTTGGGTGCGCTCGACAAGAAGCTGCGCGAAGAGACGCAGTTCGAGCTTATGGACATTCAGGAAAAGACCGGCACCACTTTCGTCATCGTGACCCACGATCAGGAAGAGGCGATGACGGTCGCCTCCCGCGTGGCGGTGATGGACGCGGGCGTCATCAAGCAAGTTGATACGCCGCCCGCGATCTATGAAACCCCGAATTCGGTCTACGTCGCCGACTTCATCGGCGACGTGAACCTGATCGAAGGCATGGCCGCCAAAACAGGTGAGCATGCTTACGAAATCACCTATGCCGAGGGCGTGGACCCGATCAAAGTGACGGAATGCGAACATGAGATCGCCGAGGGGGCCAAAGTCACCTTTGCGATCCGCCCCGAAAAGATCGTCGTGACACAAGACCCGCCCGAAGACCGCGCCAACGCGATGCAGGGCAAGATCATCGATATCGGCTATCTGGGCAACCTGTCGACCTATCACGTGGAATTGCCGGGGGGTCAGATGGTCAAGGCGACCATGACCAACGCCAGCCGCATCTCGCGCCGCGACTACACGTGGGAAGATACGGTCTGGCTGGGCTTTCGGTCGTCGGCGGGCGTGGTGCTTTCGGAATGAGACGCGCCGCGCTCATCCTCCTGCCCTATTCGTGGCTGATCGCGCTGTTTCTGGTGCCGTTCCTGATCGTCATAAAGATCAGCCTGTCCGATATCGCCCTTGCGATCCCGCCCTATACCCCGAACCTCGACCTCAGTCAGGGATGGGCGGGGATCAAGGATTTCCTGTCGCAACTCGACCTCGACAATTTCAAGTTCCTGACGACCGACGACCTTTACTGGAAAGCCTACCTGTCGTCCTTGCGCATCGCGCTCCTGTCGACCTTCCTCACGCTCTGCGTCGCCTACCCGCTGGCCTACGGCATGGCCCGCGCGCCCGACGAATGGCGCCCGACCCTGATGATGCTGGTCATCCTGCCGTTCTGGTCGTCCTTCCTGATCCGCGTCTATTCGTGGAAAGCGATCCTCGCCAACGAGGGGCTGCTGAACCAGTTCCTGATGCTGATCCGGGTGATCGACGAACCGCTCACGATCCTGAACACGCCCACCGCGGTCTATATCGGCATCGTCTATACCTACCTGCCCTTCATGGTGCTCCCGCTGTATTCGGCGCTGGAAAAGCTCGACGGCTCGCTTCTGGAAGCGGCCGAAGACCTTGGCTGCACCCGGTTTCAGGCATTCTGGCTCGTCACCTTCCCGCTGTCGCGCAACGGGATCATCGCGGGCTGTTTCCTCGTCTTCATCCCGGTCATGGGCGAATTCGTGATCCCGGCGCTTCTGGGCGGCTCGCAGACCCTGATGATCGGCAAGGTGCTGTGGGAGGAGTTCTTCTCGAACCGCGACTGGCCCGTGGCCTCGGCGGTGGCGGTGATCCTGCTCGCCATCCTCGTGATCCCCATCGTGCTGTTCCAGCGCAACGAGGAGAAACAGCGGGAGGCCGAGGGATGAGACGTCTGAGCTGGTTCAACGCGACCTCCCTGACCATCGGCTTCGCGTTCCTCTACATGCCCATGATCATCCTCGTGGTCTATTCGTTCAACGAATCCAAACTGGTGACGGTCTGGGCGGGCTTCTCGACCAAATGGTACGGCGAGCTGTTCCGCAACGAGGCCTTCCTCGACGCCGCATGGGTCACCCTGCGCGTCGCGGTGTTTTCGTCGACGCTGGCCACGATCCTCGGCACGGCGGCCGCTTACGTGCTGGTGCGCGGCGGCAAGTTCTTCGGCAAGACGCTGTTCTCCGGCATGATCTATGCCCCGCTCGTCATGCCCGACGTGATCTTGGGCCTGTCGCTCCTGCTCCTCTTCATCGCCGTCGGGCTCGACCGGGGGATGCTCACCATCATCCTCGCCCACACGACCTTCGCCATGTGTTACGTGGCCGTCGTCGTATCCTCCCGCCTCGTCAGCTTCGACCGCTCGCTGGAGGAGGCCGCGCTCGACCTCGGCTGCACGCCGTGGGATGCCTTCCGCAGCGTAACGCTTCCGATCATCGCACCGGCGGTGGTATCCGGTTGGCTGCTTGGCTTCACCCTGTCTCTGGACGACCTCGTGATCGCCTCGTTCACCTCGGGTCCGTCCTCCACGACCCTTCCGATCAAGATCTTCTCGGCCGTGCGTCTGGGCGTCAGCCCGGAAATCAACGCACTCTCCTCGATCCTGATCGGGTTCGTAACAATCGGCGTGATCACCTTCTCGATCTCGACCAAACGCGCGGTGGTCCGCCGCAAGCGCGAAGAAAACGCAGTGATGTGATGAAAGACTTCCTCGACGAATACGCGGCCTTCTGCGCCGAGCACGGGCGCCCTGAACGCGTCGAACTGATGATGTGCGACATCAACGCGATCCTGCGTGGCAAATGGCTGCCCGGCGACGATGAGGAAAAGCTGGCCAAGGGCGGCGTGCGGATGCCGCTGTCGACCTATGCGCCCAACATCCTTGGCGAAGAGGTCGAGGATACCGGCCTCGGCATCGCCATCGGCGACCCCGACGGGCACCTCTTCCCGGTTCCCGGGTCGCTGCGCCCGGTCCCGTGGGCCTCGGCCTCGGGCGGCAGCGTGGCGCAGGTGCTGTGCGAAATGCATGACGAGAACGATGAGGTCGCGCCCTATTCCCCGCGCCGTCAGCTTGAAAACGTGCTGGAACGCTATGCCGCGCGCGGTCTGACACCCGTGGTCGCGACCGAGCTTGAATTCTATCTCTACAAGCCGCGCGAAGACATGAACGACGCGCCGATCCCGCCGGACCGTTCGCCCACCGCGCAGAATTTCGACCTCGACGTGCTCGACCGCACGCAGGCGATCCTCGACGACATTCTCGACGCGGCGTGGGATCAGGGGATGACCCCGGACACGCTCATCGCGGAATACGGCCCCGGCCAGTTCGAGGTGAATTTCCACCACACCGACAACGTGATGGCCGCCGCCGACGACGCGCTCTACTTCCGCCGCCTCGTGCGCGGGGTGGCGCGCAAGCATGGCATGTCTGCCACCTTCATGGCGAAACCCTATGCCGACTACCCCGGCAACGGGATGCACGTGCACGTCTCGGTCGTGGACGCGGAAGGCAAGAACATCTTCGACGCGGGCACCGAAGACCCCTCGCCGCTCTTGAAACAGGCGGTCGCAGGCGTGCTCGACACGATGGATGACCTTCAGGCGATCTTCGCCCCGCATATGAACAGCTACCGCCGCTTCCAGCCCGGCAGCTTCGCGCCGCACACGCCCGACTGGGGCATGGACAACCGCGCCGCCGCCGTCCGCCTGCCCGAGGTCGAAGGCCCCGGCGCGCGGCTCGAACACAGGATCGCGGGCGCGGATGCCAATCCTTACCTCGTCGTCGCGGGCGTGCTCGGCGGGATGCTCTACGGTCTCGACCACCCGGACCTGCCGCTGCCCGCCCCGCTCGACGAACAGAACGGGCAGTTCTCGGACCCGCTGACCTCGGACTGGTACACCGCCGTCGAATGTTTCGCGGAAAGCGATGTGGCGGACGAGATGTTCCTGCCGGGCTACCGCGACATCTACGCCGCCGTGCGCCGGGACGAGATTTCTCAGCTCACCACCGCGATCAGCCAGATCGAATACCGCACCTATCTCGGGCGGCTGTGAGCCACCTTTACGAAGCGCGTGCCTATACCGAAGCGCCACGCGCGAAGTGCGCATGGGGGATCGACCGCGACTGGCCGGGTTTCTCGGGCGAGGGCGCGGCGGATGTGGCGATCATCGGCGCGGGCTTCACGGGCCTGTCGGCCGCCCTCACGCTGGCCGAGGCGGGCGTTTGCGTCACGGTCCTCGAAGCACAGGTGCCCGGTTGGGGCGCGTCGGGGCGCAACGGCGGGTTCTGCTGCATCGGCGGCACGGCCCTGCCCGACGCAATGCTGACGAAACGGTTCGGGACCGATGGCGCCCGGGCGTTCCTCAACACGCAACTCGTGGCCATCGACCACGTCTCGGCCCTGATCGAACGGCACGCCCTCGACGTCCAGCGTCATTCGGACGGCGAGGTGCTGCTGGCCCACTCCGCCCGCGCGGCCAAGACGTTCGCGGACGAGGCCCGCGCCTGCGAGGCGCAGGGCCTGCCCGCCCAAGTGCTCTCGAAAGCGGACCTCGACGCGCGCGGTCTCGGCGGCCCCGGCTTTCACGCGGGCCTTCACCTGCGTAAGGGCTTCGGCCTCGACGCCGGGGCCTATGTCACCGGGCTCGCCCATGCCGCCCGCGCGGCGGGGGCACGGATTTACGGCCAAAGCCCGGTCCAGAGCCTCGACAAGTCCGGGGACCGCTGGCACCTGACCACACCCGCCGGAACACTCACCGCCAATCGTATCCTCGTCGCGACCAACGGCTACACGCAGGAACGGCTCGGCCCGCTGCGCGCCCCCGTCCTGCCGATCCAGTCCAACGTGCTCGTCACGCGCCCCCTCACCCAAGCCGAACTGGCGGCGCAGGGCTGGACCTCGGACCTCATGGCCTATGACGCACGCAGTCTACTCCACTATTTCCGGCTGATGTCCGACGGGCGCTTTCTGTTCGGAATGCGCGGCGGCATCCGCGCCACAGCCCGCGCCGAGACCCGCACCAACCGCCGCCTGCTCGCCCATTTCCACGCCATGTTCCCCGCATGGCGTCACGTCGACATTCCCCATACATGGTCCGGCCTCCTCGCCTATTCCCGCGATCTGATGCCCCACGTCACCGAAATCGGCGGCGATCCCAGCGCCCTTGCCGCCATGGCCTACCACGGCAACGGCGTCGCGATGGGCACATGGTCCGGCCACGCCGCCGCGCACCTCATGCTGGGCGACGACATCCGCCCGGCACCGATGCGCACGCCGCTCACCCCCTTCCCGCTCGCCCCCCTGCGCCGCAACATCCTGCGCCTGGGCTACCCGCTCGCCGCGATCCGCGACGCGCTCTGATCTTCTCTGTTTCGGGAAACCTCGGGAGAGCGCGAGAGGGCTGGCCCTCTCGCACGGGGTGTTTGAGGGGTTCACCCCTCAACGATAAACGGGGTGTTTGAGGGGTTCACCCCTCATATCTGAGAGCGCGGGCGCAAGCCCGCTCCGTCAGGTCACGCGGCCAGTGGTTCGATCAGCGCGGGCCCCGAGGCGCGGTTCGAATTCACGGCCTTGTCCACCCGGTGATAGGTCAGCACGTCTTCGCCCGGCGCCTGCATGAGCGTCGCGGCCCCGTGCCCCTCTTCGCCCAGCCACTTGCCCCAGTCGTCCTGCTCGATCACCACCGGAATACGGTTGTGGATCGGCGCCATCAGCGCGTTCGCCTCGGTGGTGAGCACGGCGAGCGTGGGCAGACCGTCCTCCCCCCACTCCTGCCAGATCCCGGCCATGACCAGCGGTTCGCCATCGGCGCGGTGAAAGTAATGCGGCAGTTTCTCGTCGCCCTCGCGCAACCATTCGTAAAAGCCCGAAACCGGCACCAGACAGCGCCGCTCCCGCACCGCCTTTCGGAACGCGGGCTTCTCGGCCACCGTTTCGGACCGCGCGTTGATCAGGAGCGGCCCGTCGTTCAGCTTCTTGTACCAGACCGGCACGAAGCCCCAGCGCATCGGGCGATAGCGCCGGCCCTCCTCCTGCGTGACCACGGCCACGTCCTGCGTCGGGCAGATGTTGTAATCGGGAAGTTGCGGCAGCGCGTTCGCCGGCACGGCGTCGAAAAGCTTGGCCACCGCGTCATGCGGCAAGGTGTTGGCCATGCGCCCGCACATGGATCAGCCGGTCCAGCCCTTGCGGGCGATGGCGATCCGCGCCTCCATCATCGACATCTCTTTCATGATGTCCTTGCGCGACACGGCATCCGTGGTCTGGCGCAACTCCTCACGCAGCTTTTCCAACTCGCGGCCCAGCGCGATGAAGGGCGGCACCGCGTTGTTCTCCTGCATCACACGGCGCAGGAGCGCGTTTTCCGGGTCGTCCTCGGGCGGCAGCGGCTTGCCCGCGCCCGGCAGGTTGTCGAACTCGCCGTTCTTCTCGGCCTCGGCGATCTTGGCCGAGATGAGGTCCATGAGGGGATGATCCATGCGCGTGATCCTTTCGCTGACAAAGATAGGCGCAGGCGCGCAAAAAGAAAGCCCCCGCCGGTCACCCGGCGGAGGCTCCCGTCACGTCACACGCCTTATTCGGCGGTCTTGATCCGTCCGTCGGTGAAGGGCTCGTAAGGCCCCATCGCGGCGAGGTATTCCGCCGTCACGTCGGCCAGGTCCGGCCCGAAGTCATAGGCATTGGCCGCCCCTTCGAACACCGAATAGCCGTCCCCGCCGTTGCGCACGTAGTTGTTCGTCACGGCGAGATATGTCTCCTCCGGGTCGATCGGTTCCCAGTCCATGCCGGAGGCGACATAGACGTCGACGATCCGGCTGCCCGGCTCGGCCTCCGGATCCCAGGTGAACTGAAGGCCCGCGACCTGCGGGAAACGGCCCGCGCCCTCTTCGACCTGGCTCACACCGTTCTCGAGCGCGGCGACGATGTTCGCCCCCGTCGTCTCGAAGGTCGACAGCGTGTTCTGGAACGGCAGCACCGTCAGAACCTCGCCCATCGTCACCTCGCCCGCGTCGATGGACGCGCGCAAGCCACCGCCGTTGGTGATCGCGATGGTCACACCCTGATCCGCGACCCGGTCGAGCATCGCTTCGGCGACGAGGTTGCCCATCTGGCATTCGCCCGCCCGGCAGGTGTCGCGCGACCCGTCGATGGCGGCCGAGGCTTCGGCAACCACCTTGTTGCGGATCTCGTCCAGCGGCGCGGCGGCTTCGGCGATCCGGCTCTTGGTCGCCTCGTCCTCGGTCACGGCCGCGTCCATGACCAGCGGCGCACCGGACGCCGCCGTCACGTTGCCCTCGTCATCGAAGGTCACGTTGAGTTCGCCCAGAAACTTGCCATAGGCATAGGCCGATACGATCTGAACCCCGTTCACCACGGTTGGATAGGGGCCAGCCGCCCCGTCCATGTCGCCCAGCAGCGTGTTGGTGTGGCCGCCCACGATCACGTCGACGCCGGTGGTGTTCTCGGCCACCGTCTGATCGACGCCATAGCCCGAGTGGCTGAGAACGATGATCTTGTTCACGCCCTCTTCGGTCAGCCGGTCCACTTCGCCCTGCACCGCGTCGGACGGATCGGTGAAGATGATGTTCTTGCCCGGCGACGACAGCTCATCGGTGTCGATGGGGGTCAGGCCGATCAGGCCGATCTTCTCGCCGCCCTTCTCGATCACCGTCGATTTCATCAGCTTGTCGGCCAGCAATTCCTCGCCCGACACATCCGCGTTGGACATGAGCACGGGGAAATTCACCGCATCCATGAACCCGGCCAGCACTTCGGGGCCGTCGTCGAACTCGTGGTTGCCGACGGTCATCCCGTCATAGCCCATCTTGTTCATCATCTCGGCCGCCAGCGCACCCTTGTAATAGGTGTAGAACAGCGTGCCCTGAAACTGATCGCCACCATCGACGAGCAGCCAGTTCTCGGCCCGGCCCTTGGCCTCTTCGATGGCCGTGACAAGCCGCGCCGAGCCGCCGAAGCATTCGCCCGCGTCGTTGTCTTCCGCCGAACAGCCAGAGTCGTACTTGCTGACCGGCTCGAACCGGGCGTGGAAGTCGTTGGTGTGCAGAATGGTGAGGTTGAAATCCGCCCAGGCCATGCCGGAGGACAGAGCGAGCACGGCGGCAGAGCCGAGGACGCGTTTCATGGGGTGTCTCCCTGTATCGTTATGTTTTGACTATCCGGTCAGATTGTGACGAGTCGCGCCCCCTGTCAAAGGCAAGCGCCCGTCTCACTTGCCAAATCTGCATGACGCCCGTGTAAAAGGCGCATCTGCCCTCGTCGCAGGCATCGGCCAGCCTCCGCGCGTCGGCCCCCCTTGACCAGACCTCGCCCGCGCGGCAAGGGACGGTCATGCTGATCTACAAGATATTCCGCGCAGATGAATGGCAATCCTATCAGGACGCCGGCGAAACCGACGGTGCGCCGATCGACGTCACCGACGGCTACATCCATTTCTCAACCGCCGATCAGGTGGCCGAGACGGCGGCGAAGCATTTCGCGAACGAGGACGGGCTGATGATCGTCGCCTTCAACACCGAGGCGCTCGGCGACACGCTCAGGTGGGAGCCGTCGCGCGGCGGGGCCCTGTTCCCGCATCTTTACCGCAAGCTGGACGCGACAGACGTGGTCTGGGCCAAACCCTATCCGCTCGGCGAGACCGGCCACGAACTTCCGGCGGACGTGCGATGAACCTCGTCGAACGGGTCGGGTTGTTCGCCCTGCACCGGGTCGACCCCGAGCGCGCGCATCGGCTGGCGCTGACGGCGATGAAAGCGGGGGTGGTGCCCCTGCCCGGCACCTTCACCTCGCCCCGCATCGCCTGCCACGTCGCTGGGCTGGACCTTGCCAACCCCGTGGGGCTCGCGGCGGGCTACGACAAGAACGCCGAGGTGGTCGATGCCCTGACGCAGGCCGGGTTCGGGTTCGTCGAGGTCGGCGCGATCACGCCGCGCCCCCAGCCCGGAAATCCGAAACCGCGCATGTTCCGCCTGTCCGAAGATCGCGCGGTCATCAACCGCTTCGGCTTCAACAACGACGGGATGGACGCGGCCTTTGCCCGTCTGACCAAGCGAAACCGCAAGACGCGCGTCCCCGTGGGCCTGAACCTCGGCGCCAACAAGGACAGCGCCGACCGCGCGGGCGACTACGTGCAGGTGCTCGAACGCTGCGGCCCGGTGGTGGATTTCGTCACCGTCAACGTCTCGTCGCCCAACACCGAGAAGCTGCGCGACCTGCAAGGGGCCGAGGCGCTCCGCGCGCTTCTGTCGGGCGTGATGGACGCCCGGCAGGGGATGGACAAGATCATCCCGGTCTTCCTCAAGATCGCGCCCGATCTGACCGAAGCCGAGGTCGCGGAAATCGCGCAGGTGGCGCAGGAGGTGAAGCTCGACGCGATCATCGCCACCAACACCACGCTCGACCGCGAAGATCTGAAAAGTGCAAGCCAGAACGAAAAAGGCGGCCTTTCCGGTGCCCCATTGTTCGAAAAGTCCACGCGCACGCTGGCCCGCCTCGCCAAGCTGACCGGCGGCCACCTGCCGCTTGTCGGCGTCGGCGGCATCTCGTCGCCAGAAGACGCCTATGCCAAGATCAAGGCCGGCGCCCATGCGATCCAGCTTTACTCGGCGCTGGCCTATCAGGGCCTGAGCCTCGTGGACGACATCGCGCGCGGGCTCGACCGGATGCTCGCCGCCGACGGACACGACCACATCTCGACCGCTATCGGCACGGAAACGGAGAACTGGCTATGAGCGACGTCACCATCTGGCACAACCCGCGCTGCACGAAGTCGCGCGAAACGCTGGCCCTGATCGAAGAACGTGGGATCGCGCCGACGGTGCGCAAATATCTCGAAGACGCCCCGTCCGAGGACGAGATCCGCGCGGCCCTCGCCGCCCTCGGCCTCACTGCGCTTCAGGCGATGCGCACGAAGGAGCCGGAATTCAAGGCGCAAGGCCTGTCGAAAGACAGCGACGAGGCCAGCCTGATCGCCGCCATGGCCGCCACGCCGAAACTCATCGAACGCCCCATCGTCTTCGCGAACGGCAAGGCGCGGCTCGGCCGCCCGCCGGAACAGGTGCTCGACATCCTCTGATCTTCTCTGTTTCCAGAAACCTCGGGGTGCGGGGCTGGCCCCGCATCGCGTCGACCGGCCGCAGGCAGGTCGGCGCAAACCCTGCGCGGGCGTCAGCCTGCACTTCTTTCCAACGCCGGATACCGCGCCGCCAGCGTCACGCCGCGCGCGGCATATGAGATAATGTAGGCGGCCCACAGGCCATGGTTGCCGAAGGCCGGGACCAGCAGCACCGCCGCGAGCCCGTAGACGGCCAGCGACACCACCATCATGTTGCGCATGTCCGCCGTCCGCGTGGCGCCTATGAAAATGCCGTCCATCATCCACGGCAGCCAGCCGATGATCGGCGCCAGCACCATCCACGGCAGGTAATCGCGCGCCGCCTGCCGCACGCCTTCGTCCGTCGCCATGATGTCGATGACGACGCCCCCGGCCACGAGGAACATCCCGGCCAGCAGCACGACGATCACCGCCCCCCAGATCGACGACACCACGGCCGCCCGTCTGAGTGCCGCGCGATTGCGTTCGCCCAGCGCCTGCCCGACCAGCGCCTCGGCCCCGAAGGCGAAGCCATCCATCGCATAGGCCGTCACGTGCAGGAACTGGAGTAGCACCTGGTTCGCCGCCAGTGCCACGTCACCGAACCGCGCGCCCATGAACATGAAACTCACGATCATCACTTCGAGCAGCAGGGACCGGATCAGGATGTCGGTGTTGACCCGTGCCATGCTCACGAGCCGCGCCCGGTCCAGCACCCGCGCCCAGTCGCGCCAGTCCGGCACCCGAAAGGCGGCTCGGCACAGCCAGAGCCCCAGCGCCAGACCCGACCATTCCGAGATCAGGGTCGCCACCGCCACCCCCTGCACGCCCCAGTCGAAGCCGAGGACGAACAGCAGGTCGAACACGATGTTGATGCCGTTCATGGTCAGTTGCACCACCAGCACCGACGCCGTCCGCTCCTGTGCGATGAGCCAGCCCATGACGCCATACAGCGCGATCATGGCAGGGGCCGACCAGACGCGGATGCCCATGTAATCGCGGGCGAGCGCCTCGACCTGATCCGAGGCGGGCGCGAACTGGAACGACGCCCAGAACAGCGGGATCTGCAACAGGATGACGGCAGCACCGCCCGCGAAGCCGATCATCAGCACGCGGGTCAGGATCGCGGCGAGCTCTCCCCGGTCGCCGGCCCCCAGTGCCTGACTTGCCAGCCCCGCCGTCCCCATCCTGAGGAAACCGAAGACCCAGTAGATCGCTGTCAGGATGATCGCCCCGATCCCGACGGCCCCGATCGGCGCGGCCTCGCCCAATTGCCCGACGACCCCCGTGTCGACGGCGCCGAGGATCGGCACCGTGACGTTCGCCGCCACCACGGGCACTGCGATTTTCAGAACCCGCTGGTGCGTGATGGCCTGCGCTGTCTCAACCATCCCGTGCGGGCATCAGGAAATGCCCGGTGGCCTGCGCGAACAGGCGCGAGCGATTGTCTTGCCATGCCTCGACATGGACGCTGGCGTAGCGACGCCCCGATCGATTGATGCGCGCGCGGGCATAGGCGTCGCGCGGCAGGCCCGACCTGAGGTAGTCGACGGTGAAGTCGATGGTCTTGGGCAGACGGGGCATGGAACTCGGCGTGAGGTCTTCGATGGTGCGTTCGCCGCTCTCGATCTCCTCCCACATAAGCGCCCAGCCCAGTTCGATGATCGAGGTCACCTCCAGAAACGATGCCGTGACGCCGCCGTGGATCGCCGGTAGGGCGGGATTGCCGATCAGGGTTTCGGTATAGGGCAGCACGGCGGTCAGTTCGTCGCCGCGCCGGTCGAAGTGAATCCCCAGAAAGCCGATGTAGGGCACCTGCTCCACCAGCGCGGACAGGGCCGCATCGCGCCGTTCCTTGACGACTTGAACCGGTTCGGGGCGCTTCATGTCGGCGCTCCCGGCGTCGCGACCGACGGTTTCCCGCCGTCCGCCGTGAAGGCGCCCGTGGCGGTCGCGATCGGGTTGTCGGCATCGTCGTCATGCGCCACGGCGCGCATGAAGGCGACCGAGCGCGTCACGTGGTAGCACTCGGCCCGGCACACGATCCGCTGACCCGGCGTGGCCGCGCGCATGTAGTCGATCCTCAGGTCGAGTGTCGCGGTGACGAGGGGGGCGTCCGGGTGGCTCATGACCGCCGCCCCGCCCGTCGTATCCATCAGCGCCGACACCGCGCCGCCGTGGATGACACCCGTCGTCGGATCACCGACGAACCGCGCGTCATAGGGCATCGAGATGACGGCATCCCCCTCGCCCAGTTCCTCGAGATACATCGACAACGCCTTGGAATAGGGAATCGCCTCGGTGAAATGGCGGACAAGCTGGGCTTTTTTCTTGCGGTCCATCGTGTCTCCGTTTTTCTCGTTTATTCGCGCAGGCGGTCGCACTTACAAGGGCCGAGCGGGGAATTTCGTGCATGGGCTCGGATGGATGCGTCATAAATGAAATACAATTCCGCAAAGCGAAATGACTGGACGTTCCCCGATTCCGGCGTTACCCTGCGTCAGAGTGAGGACAATCCAGCGACGGCCATGAAGATGAAAGACACGCCCGAGGCGAAAGGCGACCTCCTGTCGTTCAAGGAGATGTGCGAGAAGTTCGACGTGACGCCGCGCACGCTGCGCTATTACGAATATATCGAACTGCTCGAACCCGAGAAAGAAGGGCGCACGCGCTGGTATAGCCCACGTGAAGTCGCGCGCATGACGCTTATCATCCGCGGCCGCCGTTGGGGCTTCTCGCTGGAAGAATGCCGCCAGTTCCTTTTGATCTACGATGAAGAGGGCACCGAGGCGCAGAACAAGGTCTGGGTCGAGATGGCCGACCGCCAGCTCGGTGTGCTGGACGAGCAGATTCGCGAGCTTCAGACCGCGCGCGAAGAGCTTCAGGACATGCGCGATCAGGTCGCGCGAGCCATGAAATAAGCGGTCCGGCGGACCTCACCACGTTGTTACGCCACGTTACGTTGACGTAAACGTAATCTTTTGCTGAATTCCGATGTGCGGCGTCCTATGTGACGTCCACGAACAACTTTTGGAGTTTGGCATGACCGACGATCTCATGACCATTCGCGAGATGTGTGACCATTTCGGCGTGACGGCCCGGACGCTCCGGTTTTATGAGCAGAAGGAACTGCTGTCGCCGATCCGCGAAGGTCAGAAACGCCTGTTCACCCGCCGCGATCGTGCACGGCTGAAGCTGATCCTTCGTGGCAAGCGTTTCGGCTTTCCGCTCGAAGAAATCCGTCAGCTTCTCGACCTCTACGACGTGGGCGATCAGCAACTGACGCAATACACCCGCACCATCACGCTGGCCGAGACGCATCTGAACGAGCTCAAGGCCCAGCGCGCGGAGCTGGACGAGGCCATTCGCGAATTGGCCGACCAGCTGGAATGGGGCCGCAACATGCTTGCCTCGATGGAACAGGACGAAGCGGCGGAATAACCGCCCTTCCACGAAAAACGGCATCGTTTACAGGACGATAAAGGGAGAGAACATGCCCAGCTACACCCCCGACACCCGCGATATGGCCTTTCTTCTGCACGACGTGATGAAGGTCGAAACCAAGGACGTTCCCGGCTACGACGAACTGGACCCGAGCTTCACCTCGGCCATTCTGGAAGAGGCCGCCAAGATCTCGTCCGAAGTGCTGGCGCCGCTGAACCGCGTCGGCGATCTCGAAGGCTGCAAGCTCGAGAACGGCGTCGTGCGCACGCCCACCGGCTTCAAGGACGCCTTCGATCAGGTGCGCGACGGTGGCTGGACCGGTCTCGACTGCGACCCGAAATACGGCGGTCAGGGCCTGCCCCACGTGATCGGCTCGGCGGTCGGTGAATTCCTCACCGCGTCGAACATGGCGTTCAACATGTACCAGGGCCTGACCCACGGTGCTTACTCCGCGATCCATGCCCACGGCACGGACGAGCAGAAGCAGACCTACCTCCCCAACATGGTGACCTGCCAGTGGACCGGGACCATGAACCTGACCGAGCCGCATTCCGGCACCGATCTGGGCCTCATGCGCACCAAGGCCGAGCCGCAGGAAGACGGGACATACAAGATCAGCGGGCAGAAGATTTTCATCTCCGCCGGCGATCACGATATGTCCGAGAACGTCATCCACCTCGTGCTGGCGAAAATTCCCGGCGGCCCCGACGGCATCAAGGGCGTGTCGCTCTTCATCGTGCCCAAGTTCCTCGTGAAGGAAGACGGCTCGCTCGGGGAACGCAACGGCGTGTCGGTCGGCGCTCTGGAAGAGAAGATGGGCATCCACGGCAATGCCACCTGCGTCATGAACTACGACGAGGCGACCGGTTACCTGCTCGGCACCGAGCACAAGGGGATGCGCGCCATGTTCACCATGATGAACGAGGCCCGTCTGGGCGTCGGCGTGCAGGGTCTGGGTCAGGCGACCGCCGCCTACCAGAACGCGCTGGAATACGCCCGTGACCGGCTTCAGGGCCGCGCGGTGACCGGCGTCGAAGCGCCCGACAAACCCGCCGACCCGATCATCGTGCACCCTGACATCCGCCGCGCGCTTCTGGATCAGAAGTCGTTCATCGAAGGCGCCCGCGCGTTCGTCCTGTGGTCCGCCGAACTCATCGACCGCTCGCAGCGCAACGGCGACGAAGAGGCCGAGGGCCTTGTCTCGCTCATCATCCCGGTGCTCAAGGGCTTCCTCACCGACAAGGGTCTGGAAAGCGCGGTTCAGGCCCAGCAGGTCTTCGGCGGCCACGGCTATATCGAGGAATGGGGCATGTCCCAGTTCGTCCGCGACAGCCGCATCGCCATGATCTACGAAGGCGCCAACGGCATTCAGGCGCTCGACCTCGTGGGCCGCAAGCTCGCGCAAGACGGCGGCAAGCATGTCATGGGCTTCTTCGAGATGATCAAGTCGTTCATCAAGGAGAACGAGGGCAACGAGGCGCTCAAGGCCGACTTCCTCGACCCGCTCAAGGATGCCTCGAAAGACCTTCAGGGCGCGGCCATGTTCTTCATGCAGAACGGCATGAAAAACCCGAACCACGCGCTCGCCGGCTCCTACGACTTCATGACCATGTTCGGTCACGTCGTTCTGGGCTTCATGTGGGCCACCATGGCGAAAGCCTCGCACGAGGCGCTTGACGCGGGCACCGATGACGCGGCGTTCTATGAAACGAAGCTCGCCACGGGCCGTTACTACATGAAGCGCCAGCTGCCGGCGACCAAGATGCACCTCGCGCGCATCGAAAGCGGCGCCGAGCCGGTCATGGAACTGGCAGCCGAGGCGTTCTGATCGAACCTGGGGAGGACAGAGCCACATGCCCAAACGCTTCCGACTGACCCGCCGCTTCCCGGTCGCCATGACCGAGGACGGGTATCGGAAACTCAAGAGCTTCGCGCGCGACGCTGGGCTCGACGAGGGCGAGGCGCTGTCCTTCCTGTTCGAACATTTCGACAGCGTGACGGATAGCGACGCGCTGGCCCACCGGCTCAGGCTGTTCAATGCCGAGCTGGACGACCGAAAACGCTGAGGAGGACCCATGAAACGCATACTCGCCGCCGCCGCCATCGCGACCGCCCTACCCTTGTCGGCCGTCGCCTTCGACACTTCCGACAAAGCCGCCGTCGAAAGCGCGATCGCAAGCTTTGACGCCGATTTCCGCGGCAAGAACTTCGAAGGCGTGCTGAACGCCATGCCGCCGAAGATG
The DNA here is from genome assembly GCF_005871115.1 of Maritimibacter alexandrii. Taxonomy (NCBI): domain Bacteria; kingdom Pseudomonadati; phylum Pseudomonadota; class Alphaproteobacteria; order Rhodobacterales; family Roseobacteraceae; genus Maritimibacter; species Maritimibacter alexandrii. Next base: position 85,707 of record NZ_SWKQ01000011.1, on the reverse strand, counting down.
CTGAACTACATGGCCCAGCAGATCGGCATTCCGGCCGCCGAACTGCCCGCAACCATGGCGCGCCAGATGTCGGTGTTCATGGGCGACGTGACGGTCGAGCGGTTCAACATGAACACGAACCGGATGACCACCGGCACCACCTCGGGCGGCATGGACTATGCCTTCATCCCGACGCGCACCACCGTGAAGGGTCCGGAAGGCCGCCAGACGATGAACAGCTACACGCTCGCCCTTCAGGAAGAGGGCAAGTGGTATCTGATCCGCATCGAACAGGAACAGCAGCTCAACATCGTAAAGGCGGTCTACCCCGCTTTCTCGAACGTGCGCCTGCCGAACTAGGCCGCGCGCTGCGGAAGGGCCCGCCCCTTCTCTGTTTCAGAAAACCTCGGGGGGTCCGGGGGGCTGGCCCCCCGGTCCGACCCTGCGAAAGAGAACGAACGGGAGGACAACGGACATGACGGTGAAGCTCTACTGCTTCGGAGAAAGCGGCAATTCCTACAAGGCCGCGCTGGCGATGGAACTCGCAGGCATCGACTGGGAGCCGGTCTTCGTCGATTTCTTCAACGGCGAGGCCCGCTCGGACGCCTACAAGGACATCAACCCGATGGGCGAAGCGCCGGTGCTGGTCGACGGCGACATGAAGCTGTCGCAGTCGGGCGCCATTCAGGACTGGATCGTGGAAAAGACCGGCAAGTTCTGGTCGGACGACCCCGCCGAGCGGCGCGAAATCCTGCGCTGGCAGTTCTGGGACAACCACAAGGGGTCGAGCCAGTTCGGCGTCACCCGCTTCCTGATGAACTTCCTGCCGGAAAAACACCGCAACGCGGATGTCATCGCCTTCATGCAGGGCCGCTGCAAGGCCGCGCTCGGCGTGCTCGAAGCGGAACTCGCCACCCGCGACTGGCTGGTGGGCGACCGCCTGACGATGGCCGACATAAGTTGCTGCGCCTACCTCTACTACCCCGAGCCCTTCGGGTTCGAGCGTGCGGACTACCCCGCGATCTCGGCCTGGCTCGACCGCATTTCCGAAACGCCGGGGTGGAAACACCCCTACGACCTGATGCCCGGCTCGCCAGCCGACCGGGCCTGAGACCGAAAGGACGAAAGGGAGACCTATGTCTGAAGCCTATATTTACGACAGCGTGCGTTCGCCGCGCGGCAAGGGACGTGCCGACGGCAGCCTGCACGAAGTGACCGCCGTGTCGCTCGGCAAGCAGATGCTGAACGCGATCAAGGAACGCTCGAACCTCGACGGCCATGCGGTCGAAGACGTGATCTGGGGCAACGCCACGCAGGCGTTCGAGCAGGGCGGCTGCCTTGCGCGGACCACCGTGCTCGCCTCCGACCTCGACGAGCGCATTCCGGGCCTGTCGATCAACCGCTTCTGCGCCAGCGGTATGGAAGCCGTCAACCTCGCCGCCAATCAGGTGCGCGGCGGCGGTGGCGACGCCTATATCGCGGGTGGGATCGAGATGATGAGCCGCGTTTCGATGGGCTCCGACGGGGCCGCCGTTGCGGTCGATCCGACGGTGGCGATGGACAGCTACTTCGTCCCGCAGGGCATCTCGGCCGACATCATCGCGACCGAATACGGGTTCTCGCGCGACGACGTCGACATGCTCGCCGTCGAAAGCCAGAAACGCGCGGCCGAAGCCGTGGACGATGGCCGGTTCGCCAAGACGCTCGTGACCATCCGCGACGTGAACGGCCTGCCGATCCTCGACCACGACGAATACATCCGCCGCGGCACCGACATGCAGGCCCTTGGCGGCCTCAAGCCCGCGTTCAAGGATCTGGGCGAGGTGATGCCGGGCTTCGACAAGGTCGCCAGGCTCAAGTACCCGCATCTGGAAAAGATCAACCACGTGCACCACGCGGGCAACTCGTCGGGCATCGTCGACGGCTCCGCCGCGATCCTGATCGGCAACAAGGCGTTCGGCGAGCGGCACGGGCTGAAACCCCGCGCCCGGATCAAGGCGACCGCCAAGATCGGCACCGATCCGACCATCATGCTCACTGGCCCCGTGCCCGCGACCGAAAAGATCCTTGCCGACAGCGGCATGTCGATTTCCGACATCGACCTGTTCGAGGTGAACGAGGCCTTCTCGGCGGTCGTGTTGCGCTTCATGCAGGCCTTCGACGTCGACCACTCCAAGGTCAACGTGAACGGCGGCGCGATCGCGATGGGCCACCCGCTTGGCGCATCCGGCGCGATCATCATCGGCACTCTGCTCGACGAGCTTGAGCGCACCGGCAAGGGCACGGGCCTCGCCACTCTCTGCGTCGCCTCCGGCATGGGTGCCGCGACGATCATCGAGCGCGTGTAAGGAGATCTGACAAATGGCTGAATTTACGATGGAAAAGGGCGCCGATGGCGTCGCTGTCATCACCTGGGACCTGCCGGGCAAGTCGATGAACGTGCTTACGCTTCAGGGCATCGAAGAGCTTGAGGGGCTGACGAAGGACGCGCTGGCGGACGACTCCGTCAAAGGCATCGTCATCACCTCCGGCAAGGACACCTTCGCGGGCGGCATGGATTTGAACATCCTCGCCCAATTCAAGGAAAACGGCGCCGAAGGCGTGTTCGAGGGCACCATGCGCGGGCACAAGATGCTGCGCACGCTGGAGCTTGCGGGCATGGACCCCAAGACCAAAAAGGGCGGTAAGCCCGTGGCGGCGGCGCTTCCCGGCACCGCACTCGGCATCGGGCTGGAACTGCCCTTGGCGACGCACCGCATTTTCGCGGCGAACAACCCCAAGGCCAAGATCGGCCTGCCCGAGATTCAGGTCGGCATCTTCCCCGGCATGGGCGGCACTACGCGACTCGCGCGCAAGCTGGGCGTGATGGCGGCGTCGCCGTTCCTGTTGCAGGCCAAGATGTCTTCGCCCGAGGCCGCGGTGAAGGCCGGCATCATCGACGAGGTGGCGGACGATCCGGTCGCCGTCGCGAAGGAATGGGTGCTCTCCGCCACGGACGCCGATCTGGTCAAACCGTGGGACGCCAAGGGTTACAAAGTGCCCGGCGGCGCGCCCTATCACCCGGCGGGCTTCCAGACCTTCGTGGGCGCCAACGCCATGATCATGGGCAACACCTGGGGCGCTTTCCCGGCGCCCAAGGCGATGCTGTCGGCGGTCTACGAGGGGCTCATGGTGCCCTTCGACACCGCGCTGAAGATCGAGGCGCGCTGGTTCACCAACGTCATCATGAACCCCTCGTCGGGCGCCATGATCCGCTCGCTCTTCCTGTCGAAAGAGGCCCTTGAAAAGGGTGCCGTGCGGCCCGAAGGCGTGCCGGACCAGCGTGTCCGCAAAGTCGGCGTGCTGGGCGCGGGCATGATGGGCGCGGGCATCGCGCTCGTCTCGGCGCAGGCCGGCATCGACGTCGTGCTGATCGACCAGAAGCAGGAAGCCGCCGACAAAGGCAAGGCCTACACCGAATCCTACCTCGATGCGGGCGTGAAAAAGAAAAAGACCACGCCCGAAAAGAAGGACGAGGTGCTGGGTCGCATCACCGCGACGACCGACTACGCCGCGCTGTCCGACGCCGATCTCATCATCGAAGCGGTGTTCGAAGATCCGGGCATCAAGGCCGAGGTGACCAAGAACGTGGAAGCCGTCATTCCCGATGACTGCATCTTCGCCACCAACACCTCGACCCTGCCGATCACCGATCTGGCCAAGGCGTCGTCGCGCCCCGATCAGTTCATCGGCATCCACTTCTTCTCGCCGGTCGAGAAGATGCTGCTGGTCGAGATCATCAAGGGCGCCGAGACGGGTGACCGGGCGGTGGCCAAGGCGCTCGACTACGTGCGCCAGATCCGCAAGACGCCGATCGTGGTGAACGATGCGCGGTTCTTCTACGCCAACCGCTGCATCATCCCCTACATCAACGAAGGTGTGCGGATGGTGGCGGAGGGCGTCGAGATGCCGCTCATCGACAACGCCGCACGTCTGCTCGGTTTCCCGGTGGGGCCGCTGCAACTGGTGGACGAGACATCGATCGACCTCGGTGTCAAGATCGCCAAGGCGACCAAGGCCGCGATGGGCGATGCCTATGACGATGCGACCGACGAGATCATGTTCTGGATGTATGACGAGGGGCGTCTGGGCCGGAAATCCAACGCGGGCTTTTACAACTACGACGAAAAGGGCAAGCGCGCCGGCTTCTCGGACGTGGTCAAGGACCGCTTCCCCGCCTCGGACGACCAGCCGGACCTGACCGAAGTGCAGCATCGCCTGATGATGAGCCAGGTCCTCGAAGCCGTTCGCGCGCTGGAAGAGGGCGTGCTCGAAGACATTCGCGAAGGCGATGTGGGCGCCATCCTCGGCTGGGGCTTCGCGCCGTGGTCCGGCGGCCCGTTCTCGTGGCTCGACATGCTCGGCGCGGCGAAGGCGGTCGAGATCTGCGATCACCTGACCGGGGCCTATGGCGAGCGGTTCGCGACGCCCAACATCCTGCGTGAGATGGCCGAGAAGGGCGAAACCTTCTACGGTCGCTTCGGACCGAAGGCCGCGAAGGCCGCCTGATCGTTCCGCTCACGACGTGAAGACCAAACGCCCGGCCCTCTGGCCGGGCGTTTTTCTTTCGTCACGCCACGTCGCGCGCTTCGCTCTTGCCTTCGCCGTCCCAGCCCCGGAAGCGTCCGACGAGATGCCAAAGCTCGCCAACCGACCGCTCGAGCGCCTGCGTCGCCGCGGTCGTTTCCTCGAACATCGCGGCATTCTGTTGCGTCACGCCGTCGAGTTGATCCATCGCGATATTGACCTCGTCGATCCCGTTCTTCTGATCCCGGGCGCGTTCCGCGACAACGTCGATCTTCTGGGCGATGGTGTCGACCCGGTCCGCGATTTGCGCGATTTCGGTGCCGTTCTGCCGGACAAGGCCGACGCCGGTCTTGACCTGTTCCCGGGTGGTCGAGATCAAGCGGTTGATTTCCCCAGCGGAATCCGTCGCCCGCTGGGCCAGCGCCCGCACTTCCGAGGCGACGACGGCGAAGCCCCGCCCGGCCTCGCCCGCCCGCGCGGCTTCGACTCCTGCATTGAGAGCGAGCAGGTTGGTCTGGAACGCGATGTCGTCGATGACCGCGATGATCTTCACGATCTCGTCCGACGAGCTTTCCATTTCCAGCATCGCCGCTTCGGCATGTTCGACGGCTTTCATCGACGAACGGGTACTGTTCCGCGGCCTCGACCGCCTCATCGCGCACGGTGCCGATCTCACGGGTCGACTCGTCGACCTGACCGCGCATCTGCCGCATCGTTTCCGACGTTTCGGCGATAGACGCGGCGGAGCTTTCAGTGCGCCTGGCAAGGTCGCGCGACGCGTTCGAAATTTCGGCGACATGGGCATTGATGGTCTCGGTGCTGAGTGAAATCGCCGACACGATTTCCTTCAGACCGCGGACCGCATCGTTGAAGTCGAGGCGAAGCGGTTTGTATTCCTCGGCGAAGAACTGATCGATGGACACGTTCAGATCGCCGTCGGACATATCCTTGAGCGAACGGGCAAGGTTCTTCACGACCTCGGCAAGCTCTTCGGCCTGGCGCTCGCGCTCGGCCTGCTGGCGCTTCGCGTCCGCTTCCCGTTCTTTCTGGAACTGCATCTGTTGCGCATGCTCTTCGGCGGCCAAGACGCGCTTGCGTTCGGCTTCCTCCAGATCGCGCTGGCGGTCGCGTTCGGCACTGGCGAGCCGCGCTTCCTCGGCTTCTCGCGCTTCGATCTCGGCCGCTTCGAGCGCGTCGCGCATGACGATCAGCCCGTCGGCCATTCGTCCGATTTCATCGCCACGGTCGAGGCGTGGAATCTCGGCCTGATAATCCCGCTGGGCAATGCTGGACAGTGCGTTCGTGACAAGACGGATCGGGGCCGCGATGGACCGCGACAGGCCGAGCGCGATCAGGGTCGCTGCGCCGAGCGCGACGATGCCGATGACGACGAAGGCAAGACCCATGCGGTTGATCGGCCCCACAAGGTCCGATCGCGGCTGCTCGGTCACCACGCCCCAGGTCGTTCCGTGAAAGGTCAGCGGGGTGAACGCGGCTTCGACGGTCCGGCCCGACGCATCGCGGTACACCTCGAGCCCCTTCTGCCCGGCAAGGGCAGCCGCCACCGCCGGGTTGTCCGCCTGCGTTGCGAGAATATCGTTTTCGGGCGTATCGACCCGGTCCGACCGCAACAGCCCGTCGCGCCCCACAAGATAGGTCGCGACGGAGCCCTTTGCGCTGACCGCCGCGTTCATCGCCGCATTGATGCGGCTGACGGGCATCTGGATCGCCAGCACACCCAACGAAGTGCCCAGATCGTCAAAGACCGGCGCGGCGATAAAGGCGGCTGCCGCCCCGTGCGACGGCGCATAGGGCGCGAAGTCGTAGAAGATGGGTTCCGCGCCCGGCGCCAGCCGGCGCGCGTCGCGGAACGCCCGGCCCAGGTCGCTGTCCTTCCACGGCCCCGTGACAAGGTTGGTGGCGTAGTCCAGTTCCTTGAAGACCGTGTAGACGATGTTGCCGTCCGGATCGATCAGGAAGATGTCGTAGTAATCCATCGCGACAAGGCGCGCGCGGAAGCCCGGATGATACGTCCCGTGCTTCACGTCGTAGCTCGACCCCGTGGCGGCGCTGTCCAGCAGGTGTTTTTCGCCCGTGGGGTTGGGGTTGTCTTCGATGTAGCTGCGCTGAAGCTCGGCATCGGGCGCGTCCATGCGGGCGAACGCACCGCTGAATGCGCGCATCGCTTCGATCACGGTCTTGTCCTGGGTAAGCGCGTTCAGATCGGCGTCGATGGTCGCGAGCAGGTCCGACATTCGGGCCGCCGGCGCCTGTGACACGGCGGTCAGACGCCCCTCGACCTCGCGCATCATGGCGTTTCGGGCCATGAAATAGGCCGCGACCGAGGTGACGATGATCGCCACGGCGACGAGGCCGACCATGAAGGCCGGCAATTTGACGACGAGGTTCATGTCGCGAAATCGGGACGGAATACTGGCGATCACGGCGCGCTCCAATCATTGCGGATCGCGGCACCATAGAATCAGAGCCCTACGATTCCCCTAATGCAGGCGCGGCTCGGGGTCCGGCATGGCCCCCAGAACGAATTCCCCTGCCTTTACGCCGACTTGCCAGCTTCGCGGCGGCTCCTGCCGGTCGCGTTCGCGGGCCAGCCGCCAGCCCTCGTCCGCCCCGTGGGCCGGGGCCATGCGCCAGCGGCTTTCGGCCCCCGGCGCCACCCCTTCGGGGGTGAGGATCAGCCCGAGCGGCCGCGTTCCCTGCCCCGCCCCCGCCTCGCAGGCCAGTTGCATCCGGCGCATCGGCGTCAGCCCCGGCGGATCGGGCAGTTCGCCCACCACCAGCGGCACGGCGCCGGAGCGCAGCGCCTCCTCCAGCGTCCAGAGCAGATCGACGGGGCGCGCGGCATCGACGAAAACGACCCGCCCCGGGTCCATCAGCTGCGCCATGCCGGGGCCGTGCAGCCGCGCCCCCTCCCACCCCGGTCGCACCCAGATCACCGGCCCCTGCATCCCCGCAGCGATCAGGAGCGCGAGCGTGTGACGGGCCGGGCCGCAGATTTCATGCACCCGCGCCTGCGCCAGTTCCAGCCGCCCGAGAAAGGGCTGGCCGGGGGTGGCACGGTGCGGGCGACGGTCGAGCAGGACGTTGTGATGCATAATCCCATGATAAATGTTCCCTTTATGTTCTCAAGCCTTTTCCGCTTCCGGGTTGCATTCCCGCTGCATCGCGGCACACTCACGCCGAACCGGACAGGAGACATATCCCGTGAGAATGAACACCATCGCAGGCGGCGCGCTGACCGTCAGCGAACTCTGCCTTGGCTCGATGACCTGGGGCACGCAGAACACCGAGGCCGAAGGCCACGCGCAGATCGACATGGCGCTGGACCACGGCATCAACTTCATCGACACCGCCGAGATGTATCCGACCAACCCGCTGTCCAAGGATCACTACGGCACCACCGAGCGGATCATCGGCAACTGGTTCGCGCGCACCGGGCGGCGCGACGACGTGGTGCTCGCCACCAAGGTCACCGGCCCCTCGGCCACCGTCCGGGAAGAGGGCTATGACGGCGAAATCATCCGCCAGACGGTCGAGGACAGCCTGCGCCGCCTTCAGACCGATTACATCGACATCTACCAGACGCATTGGCCGCAGCGCGGGTCCTACCATTTCCGTCAGAACTGGAAATACGCGCCGTGGGAACAGGACCCGGTCGAAACCGACGACCTGATGCGCGACGTGATGGAGACGCTCACCGACCTGCGTGACGCGGGCAAGATCCGCCATTTCGGCGTTTCCAACGACACGGCCTGGGGCACGGCCAAGTGGCTCCAGATCGCGCGGGAGATGGGCGGGCCGGAGGTGGTCACGATCCAGAACGAATATTCGCTCCTGTGCCGGCTGTTCGACACCGACCTCGCCGAGTTGTGCATGCATGAAGGCGTGCGTTGCATCGCCTATTCGCCGCTGGCCGCCGGGCTGCTCACCGGCAAGTACGAGGGCGGAACCACCGTGCCGGAAGGGTCGCGCATGTCGCATGTCGCGAACCTTGGCGGGCGCACGACGGACCGGGTCTGGCCCGCCATCGACGCCTATCTGGGCATCGCCGAGAAACACGGGCTGGACCCGGTTCAGATGGCGCTGGCCTTCGTCACCTCGCGCCCCTTCATGGGCACGGCGATTTTCGGCGCGACCAAGCCGGACCATCTGGAACGCGCCTTGGGGGCAGCCGACATGACCCTGTCGGACGAGGTTCTGGCCGAGATCGGGACCGCGCACAAAGCGCATCCGATGCCCTACTGAAGTCATCCGTTTCCGCCTGTGCGTCGTAAGATGTGCAGCAAATGGAGACAGACAGATGCGTTTCACAACAGCACTCATGGCGCTGGCGACCACGGTCGCCTTCGCCGCCCCCGCGACGGCCGCGAAATACCGTGACACCAGCGTGCCCATGCAGACGGTCAACGTGAATATCGACCGCTACATGGGCAAGTGGTACGAAATCGCCCGCTTCCCCAACTGGTTCGAGAACAATTGCGCGGGCGTCACCGCCGAATACACGCTTCAGGGCGACACGTTCGAGGTGCTCAACACCTGCCGTCAGGGCACGCCCGACGGCCCGGCACGCTCGCGCAAGGCCGAGGCGACCCCGGTTGGCCCCGGCAAGGTGAAGGTCGATTTCGTCCAGATGATCCCCGGCATCGGGGTCGGCGACTACTGGGTGCTCTACGTCGCGCCCGACTACTCGCTCGCCGTCGTCGGTGAGCCGAGCGGGAGCACGGGCTGGGTGCTGTCGCGCACGCCGCAGATCCGGCAAAGCCAGCTCGATACCGCCTATGACGTGCTGCGCCAGAACGGCTACGATACGTCGAAAATTCAACTGGTCGCCCAGTAACCCGCCCCCTACAAGGGCTGCATGAGAGCGTTCTTTCTTGCAGCCCTTCTTGCCCTTTCCGCCTGCGGCACGCCCGCGCCCGAAGGCCCGCGCATGACGTCGGTCGTGGGCTACGACGCGGCGCGCTTCATGGGCCAATGGGTCGAAGTGGCCGCCGTCGGACGGGCGCCCGGTGGCACATGGTCGATCCATGACCGCGAAGGGGCCACCTTCTTCGCCGCCCTGCCCGGCGCCGAGAACGTCGTGACGTTCACCGACCGGGGCAACGGTCGGCTGGAGTTCGCGGGCGCGACAGGCACGCTCTTTGTCCTCTGGGCCGACGCGGATGACCGCACCGTCGTGCTGGGCCGCCCCGATCACAGCTTCGGGGCGATCCTGAACAAGGGCGCCGACATTTCGCCCGACCGTCTCAAGGCCGCGCGCGACGTGATGGAGTGGAACGGCTACGACCTCGGATCGCTCAGGTGATCGAGCCGTGGGTGCTGGTGGCGCTGGCCGCCGCCGCCGTTCAGACCGTCCGCTTCGCCCTGCAAAAGTCCCTGCGTGGCACCGGGCTGAGTTCCGGCGGCGCGACGTTTTCCCGGTTCATCTTCGCCGCCCCCATCGCGCTGGCCGTCACAGCGGTCTGGCTTGCCTTGCGGGGTGAGCCCCTGCCTGCGACCTCGCTCCGCTTCTGGACCTTCGTGGTGATCGGCGGCCTCAGCCAGATCGTCGCGACCATGGCGACCGTTCAGCTTTTCGCCGAACGCAACTTTGCCGTGGGGGTCGCCTTCACCAAAACCGAAACCATCCTCGTCGTCCTGTTTTCGCTTGTCCTGCTGGGGGAACCCGTCGCGCCCGCAGGTCTTGGCGCGATCCTGATCGGGGTGGTGGGCGTGATGTTGTTGAGCTGGAAAACGGGCGGCGGGCGGCTCGCCCTGTTCAACCGCGCCTCCGGGCTGGGCCTTGTCGCGGGCGCGCTCTTCGGTCTCGCCGCCATCGGGTATCGCGGGGCCACGCTGGAAATCGCGAATGACAGCGCCTTTTTCCGCGCGGTCGTCACGCTCGCCGCCGTGACCACGTTCCAGTCGCTCGCCATGGCCGCCTATCTTCGCGTGGCCCAGCCCGGCGAGATGACGCGCGTGGCCAAACGCTGGCGTGTCACCTCGCTCGTCGGAGTGACCGGGATGCTCGGGTCATTGGGCTGGTTCGTGGCCTTCGCGCTTAAGAACGCGGCCTATGTCCGCGCGCTCGGCCAGATCGAACTGGTCTTTTCGCTCATGGTGTCGTGGTTTCTGTTCAAGGACCGCTCGACCCGCCGCGAAGTCGTGGGCATGGTGCTGCTTCTCGCGTCCATCGTGGTTCTGGTCCTCGTCACCTGACCACTGGCACGCCAGCGCGGCTTGCGTTACACCCTGCGCGAACTCACGCAAGGATATGACATGGCGCGCGTCCTCATCACCTCGGCCCTGCCGTATATCAACGGCATCAAGCACCTCGGGAACCTCGTCGGCTCCCAGCTTCCGGCGGACCTTTATGCCCGCTACATGCGCGCGCGCGGTCATGAGGTCATGTTCATCTGCGCGACCGACGAACACGGCACCCCTGCCGAGCTTGCGGCCGCCAAGACCGGCGAAGCGGTCGCGGATTACTGCGCCCGGATGCATGAGGTGCAGGCCGAACTCGCCAAAGGGTTCCGCCTGTCGTTCGACCACTACGGTCGCTCGTCCTCGCAGCGCAATCACGCGCTGACCCAGCACCTTGCCGGGAAACTGGCCGAAAACGGCTATATCGAAGAGGTCAGCGAAGAGCAGGTCTATTCCAACGCCGATGGCCGCTTCCTCCCCGACCGCTATATCGAGGGCACCTGCCCGAACTGCGGCTACGACAAGGCGCGCGGCGACCAGTGCGAGAACTGCACCAAGCAGCTCGACCCCGTCGACCTGATCGAACCGCGCTCGGCCATCTCCGGCTCCACCGATCTGGAAGTGCGCCAGACCAAGCACCTGTTCCTCAAGCAATCCGCCATGAAGGACGAGATCGACGCCTGGATCGACCAGAAAACCGACTGGCCGGTGCTGACCACCTCGATCGCGAAGAAATGGCTTCACGACGGCGATGGGCTACAGGATCGCGGCATCACCCGTGACCTCGACTGGGGCATCCCGGTCAAGAAGGGCACCGAGGACTGGCCGGGCATGGAGGGCAAGGTTTTCTACGTCTGGTTCGACGCCCCCATCGAATACATCGCCGCGACCGCGGAATGGGCCGATGCGACCGGACGTTCGGAAAGTGATTGGGAACGCTGGTGGCGCACCGATAAAGGTGCCGACGATGTTCGCTATGTGCAATTCATGGGCAAGGACAACGTGCCCTTCCACACCCTTGGTTTCCCCGCGACGATCATGGGGTCGCGCGAGCCGTGGAAGCTGGTCGACTACATCAAGTCGTTCAACTACCTGAACTACGACGGCGGCCAGTTCTCGACCTCGCAGGGCCGTGGCGTGTTCATGGATCAGGCGCTCGAAATCCTGCCCGCCGACTATTGGCGCTGGTGGCTTCTGTCCCACGCGCCCGAAAACTCCGACGCTGAGTTCACGTGGGAAAACTTCCAGTCCTCGATCAACACCGACCTTGCCAACGTGCTGGGCAACTTCGTCAGCCGCGTCACGAAATTCTGCGCCTCGAAATTCGGAGAAGCCGTCCCCGAGGGCGGCGAACTGGGCGAAGCCGAACGCGCGCTCATCGCCGATCTGACCGCCCGTATCCGGTCCTACGAAAAGCAGATGGAGGCGATGGAGGTGCGCAAGGCCGCGCAGGAGCTTCGCGCGATCTGGGCCGTGGGCAACGAATACCTGCAAACCGCGGCTCCCTGGACCGTGTTCAAGACCGATCCCGATCAGGCGGGCGCAATCATCCGGCTCATGCTGAACCTGATCCGCGTCTACGCCGTGATCTCGGCCCCCTTCGTGCCGGACGCCGCCGCCAAGATGCTGTCGGGGATGAATACGCTCGACACCGAATGGCCCGACGACGTCGAAGCCGCGCTTGCCGTTCTGCCCGCGGGTCATGCCTTCACGGTGCCGGAGGTACTTTTCACCAAGATCACCGACGAAGACCGCGAAGGCTGGCAGGAGAAATTCGCCGGTCAGCGGGCCTGACACCCGGAATTGTCATTGCCGTTTCATTGCCCGGCGTTACCATCCTGACAACAGGAGGTGCCGGGCAGGATGGCCGCAATGATGATACAGCAATTGCCGTTTCATCTTAGAAACACGGGCAAACGTGACGTTCGCTCGCAGTTCGGCGCGTTGCCCTATCGGATCGTGAACGGCAAGGTGAAGGTCCTGCTCATCACCTCGCGCGGGACCGGGCGCTGGATCATCCCGAAGGGCTGGCCGATGCACCAGTGCACGCCCGCCGAAGCCGCCGGGATCGAGGCGTTCGAGGAAGCCGGGGTCAAAACGCGCCCGCACAACGCGGTCATCGGGTTCTACACCTACGCCAAGATCCAGAACGGCCGCCGGATGCCGGTCGTGGTCGCGGTCTTTCCGGTCGAAGTGAAGAAAGAACTGAGCAACTGGCCCGAGCGCACCCAACGCCAGCGCAAGTGGATGGGCCGCAAGAAGGCCGCCAAGCTGGTGCAGGAACCGGAACTGGCCCAGATCATCCGTAACTTCGACCCGACATTGCTATGACCCGTCTTGCACGGCTCCGGCAAAGGGTTACATAATCGCTGACCGTTTGTGACAGGTTGATGCGATGATCCGCTACGCCGTGAAATGTGCCGATGGGCACGTCTTCGAAAGCTGGTTCCAGAATGCAGCCGCGTTCGACACGCTCGCGGCCAAGGGGCACGTGACCTGCCCGGACTGCGGCACCTCAACGGTCGAGAAATCGCTCATGGCGCCGCGCGTGACCACCTCCGAGGCCGCGAAATCGGCCGAGACCTCGCCCGAGGCCGAGCGGGACCGCAAGATCGCCGAACTCAAGGCCAAGGTCGAGGCCGAGGGCGATTATGTCGGCCAATCCTTCGTGACCGAGGCGCGCAAGATGCACGAGGGCGAAACGCCCAACCGGATGATCTACGGCGAGGCGAACCCGAAGGATGCCGTCTCGTTGCTCGAGGAAGGTATACCTATCGCGCCGCTCCCGTTCCTTCCGACGCGCAAGGCGAACTAGCCTGTAGCCAAGTGCCGCGAACCTGTTAGAATCAGGGGCATGAAGGTCGTTTTCGAAACCCGCTTCTCGTTCTTCGGCCAGTCGGGCTGGAAGTCCGACCATGCCGCCGATCCCGCGCTTCTGTTCGCCCCGGACAGGCTGGAACACCGGCTGAAATACTTCGAAGAGGTCACGCTCGCCTCACTGGCCGGGCAGACCGACGGCGGCTTCGAACACCTGATCCTGTCGTCGACCCTGATGCCCGAAGACTGGCAGACCCGGCTGCGCGAGTTGTGTTTCGACACGCTCGGCAAGGACAGATGCCGCATCCTGTTCCGCCCCGAAGGCTCGGCGGGGCACATCATCAAGAACACCGTCGCGCGCGCCTATGGCGACGACCGCGTGGCGCAGGTGGTGCTGGACGACGACGATGCGGTCTCGGCCGATTTCGTGGCGGCCGTGAAATACTACGGCAGCTTCGCCCTGCGCGACCCGATGAACCCGAGGCCCTATACCTTCCTGTCCTTCCCGCGCGGCTACACGCTGGGGATCGAGGACGGCAAGATCGACTGGTTGTCGCCGCGCTACGTGCCCTACACGAACCTCGGCCTCGCCCTGATCGCGCCGGGCACCACCAAGCGCAATCCGTTTCTGACCAGTCACAAACGCATCGGCCTGCGCCATCCGTCCTACATGGTCACGCACATGCGCCCTTATTATCTGCGCGCCGTGCATGGGTTGAATGACAGTCGCGCCCACAAATCCGACGACGTTCTGGACGACAAATCCATCGCGGGCGTGTTCCCCTATTTCCCGTGGCTGGCCCGTCATTTCCCCGGAATCACCGCGACCGGCGGCGACACCGGAATCGCCGCGCAGTAACTGTTTCACCTGCGGAAACTGTGCCCGACATTCCGTCTACAATCGCATTCAGGGGAAACAATTTAACCTTAACGCGCTGGGAATAATGGCTTTTTCGCGGCGAAATTGCGGAATTTTGTATCCACCTCGCCAAACCCTCAGTTAGTATCGCAGCACTGGGGGTGACCGATGGCTGCCGCTTTCTTCGGGCCCCGTGCATTTTTTACGTCGGGGGGCGTGCCATGTTCTTTCTGCTTCTGTTGATCCCGCTGCTGCTGGGTTTCGCATTCTTTTTCGACTTCGGCGGTCCCGACGACGGCATGGACGGCTCCGATGGTGACGACAATCAGGGCGGCGGTGGCACCATCGACCCGGGCGACAACGGCACGGGCACCGGCGGTGGCGTGAACGGCGGACCGGACGACCCGAACGTGACCGTCGACAACACCGGCGCGATCTACCTCACCGACCAGATCGACCTCTACTACGCCGGGGCCGGCGCACAGGAAATCCACGCGCTTCAGGGTGACGACACGGTCAGCGGCCAATTGGGCGACGACACGATCTTCGGCGAAGAAGGAAATGACGAGCTCTACGGCGGCTTCGGTCAGGATTATATCGAAGGCAACGCGGGCAACGACTCCCTCTACGGCAGCTTCGACGACGACGAACTTCACGGCAACGGCGGCAACGACTTCGTCAGCGGCGGCGGCGGCAACGACGGTATCTTCGGCGAAGACGGCACCGACACGCTTCAGGGCGACGCCGGGGACGACACCATCGACGGCGGCGCGGGCAACGACACGATCGACGGCGGCATCGGGGTCGACACGATCGACGGGGGCCTGGGCGACGATACGATTCAGGGCGGCAACGGCAACGATCAGGTCTCGGGCGACGCGGGCGACGATGCGCTTTTCGGCGGCTTCGGTGACGACACCCTGACGGGCGGCGCAGGCGAGGACGACATCACCGGCGGCTCCGGCGCGGACGACATCTCGGGCGGCGCGGACGACGACATTCTGCGCGGCAACGGCGGGGCCGACACGCTTGCGGGCGATGCCGGGAACGACATGCTCTATGGCGGGTCCGAGAACGACGACCTCGACGGTGGCGACGGCGACGACACGCTGAACGGCGGGATCGGCAACGACACTCTGAACGGTGGCGCCGGTCAGGACACGATCGTCGGCTTCGACGGCGACGACGTGGCGCTCGGCGGTGACGGCGACGACGATATCTCGGGCGGCAACGGCAACGACACGCTGAACGGCGAAGCCGGGAACGACTATGTTCAGGGCGACGCGGGCAACGACACGATCACCGACCTGTCCGGCGACAACGACCTGCGCGGCGGTAAGGGCGACGACACGATCACCGCGGGCGACGGCGACGACCAGATCCGTGGCGGCGACGGCGACGACACCATCGACGGCGGCGACGGCGACAACGCGATCTGGACGGGTGCCGGCGATGACGACGTCGTGTCCGGCACGGGCAACGACACGATCAACACGGACGTCGGCAACGACACCGTGGACGCCGGCGCGGGCGACGATACCGTCTATGCCGGAGACGGCGACGACGAGGTCGATGGCTGGACCGGCAACGATTTGCTCGACGGCGGCGACGGAGACGACCTGCTTCTGGGCTACGACGGCGACGACGACCTGCGCGGTGGCGATGGTAACGACACGCTGCTCGGCGAGAACGGCGACGACGTTCTGGACGGTGGCGCGGGCATCGACACGCTCGACGGCGGGGCCGGTGACGACACGATCTATCTGGATATCGGCGACACGGGCAGCGGCGGCGCGGGGGCGGACACCTTCATCGTCGACAACTCCGACCCGGATTACTACCTCGCGGACGGCACCACGCCCAATGTGGCGGTGATCGAGGATTTCGACGTCACGCAGGACATCCTTCAGATCGAGGGGCTGAACGCCAACGACTTGGGCCTCGACGGGCCGCTCGCGGTGAACACCACCGGGCTGGACGCCGGGCTTCTGCTGACGATCACCGACAGCTCCTCGGGGTCGGACGTGGTCTATGCCCGTATCCTGCTCAAGGGTCTGAGCGATGCGGATGCGGACAGCATCGTGGGGCCGGACATCTTCGGCACCAATGACGACGACGACCTGTCGGCCAATACGACCGCGAACACCATCATCGCCCGCGATGGCGACGACACCATCGCTGGCGGTATCCTGACCGACCTGATCGAAGGCGGCGACGGCGACGACGTCATCACCGGGGGCGACGGCGGCACCAGCCTTCAGGGCGGTAACGGCAACGACACCATCTTCGGTGGCGAAGGCGACGACGACATCCTCGGCAATCCGGGTGACGACATGATCGACGGCGGTGGCGGCGACGACACCATCGACGGCATGGGCGGCGCGGACGAGGCCGACGGCGGCGACGGCAACGACACCATGTTCGGCGGCACCAACGACGACATTCTGCGTGGCGGTGCCGGGAACGACATCATCGAAGGGAACGGCGGCAACGACACCATCGACGGCGGTGACGGCGAAGACGACATCGATGCCGGTGCAGGCGACGACACCGTGACCGGCGGCGCCGGGAATGACACCATCTTCGGCGATACCGGCGGCGACACGATCGACGCGGGCGATGGCGACGATTACGTCGACGGCTGGAGCGGCTCCGACGTGATCGATGGTGGCGCAGGCAACGACACCCTGCTGGGCTACGACGGCGGCGACATCATTCGCGGTGGCGACGGCGACGACATCATCAACGGCGAAGCGATGGGCGATACCCTGGACGGCGGCGCTGGCGATGACGACATAAGCGGCGGCAGCGGCGACGACACGATCGAGACCGGCACCGGCAACGACACGGTCAACGCCGGTAGCGGCAACGACTTCGTCGCGGTCGAGGGCGTGGGCGAGATCACGCTGGGCGACGGGGACGACACGATCTTCGTGCGAAACGAGGTCGGCACCGACGGCACGAACGACCGCGTGGTCACCGACTTCAACACCGCCGACGACGTGGTGATGGTCCCGGCCGGGGAACTGGGCAACTACTCCATCGTCGATGGCGGCACCGACGGCCTCTACTTGCTCTGGACCACCAGCAGCGTGGGTGGCGGCGTGGCGGCCTCGGTCGCCCTGACGCTCCAGGGCCTGACAGCCGCCGACATCCCGAACGTCACCATTCAGGAAGAGCCCATCGCGGTCCCCTGACCTCTTGCGCAATCCCGCGCCTGAGCTTATCAGGCGCGGGATTGAAAAAGACCACGGGGACAGGCGCAAATGCCGCTTCTGGTGATGAAATTCGGCGGCACCTCCGTCGCCACCCTCGACCGGATCGCGCGCGCCTCCAAACGGGTCGCGCGCGAAGTCGCGAACGGCTACGACGTGATCGTGGTTGTGTCCGCCATGTCCGGCAAGACCAACGAACTCGTCGGCTGGGTCGAAGAGACCTCGCCGCTTTACGACGCACGCGAATACGATGCCGTCGTGGCGTCGGGCGAGATCGTGACAGCGGGCCTCATGGCGCTGCGTTTGCAGGAAATGGACATCCCCGCGCGGTCTTGGCAAGGCTGGCAGGTTCCGGTCAAAACCACCTCCGCGCACTCGGCCGCACGGATCGAGGATATCGGGACCGACGCGATCAACCAGAAATTCGGTGAAGGCTTCAAGGTCGCGGTCGTCGCGGGCTTTCAGGGCATCAGCCCCGAAGGCCGCGTGACCACGCTGGGCCGGGGCGGCTCGGACACCACAGCCGTCGCCTTTGCCGCCGCGTTCGGGGCCGAGCGCTGCGACATCTATACCGACGTGGACGGCGTCTACACCACCGATCCCCGGATCGAGGACAAGGCCCGCAAACTCGACAAGATCGCCTTCGAGGAAATGCTCGAACTGGCCTCGCTTGGCGCCAAGGTGCTCCAGACCCGCTCGGTCGAGCTTGCCATGCGCTACAAGGTCAAGCTGCGCGTCTTGTCGTCTTTCGAAGAATATGACCCCAATGCAGGCACGCTGGTCTGCGACGAGGAGGAAATCGTGGAACAGAATGCCGTCTCTGGTGTGGCCTATAGCCGCGATGAAGCGAAAATGACCCTGATCTCGGTGGCCGACCGCCCCGGCATCGCAAGCGCGATCTTCACGCCGCTGTCCGAGGCGGGCGTGAACGTGGACATGATCGTTCAGAACATCTCGGAAGAGGGCCGCACGGACATGACCTTTTCCTGCCCCACCAATCAGGTGAAGCGGGCCGAGGACGCGTTGGCCAAGGCGAAGGACGCAGGCGCGATCAACTTCCGCGAACTGGTGGCCGACACGGACGTCGCCAAGGTTTCGGTCGTGGGGATCGGGATGCGCAGCCACGCGGGCATCGCCGCCAAGATGTTTTCGGTGTTGGCGCGGGATTCGATCAATATCAAGGTTATCACGACCTCCGAAATCAAGATTTCGGTCCTGATCGACCGCAAATACATGGAGTTGGCGGTCCAGTCGCTCCACGACGCCTTCGAACTCGACAAGGTCTGACCGAACGGAGCGGGCGCGCCGCGCGCCCGCGCTTTCCTAAGCCGCGCCCCGGACGTTGTCCGGCGCACGGCGATCAGGGGGCCAGCCCCCTTGGTCTCATTTGCATGGCAAATGAGACCCACCCCCGAGGTTTTCGGGAAACAGAGAAGCGAAAATCCGCGTTTCCATGACGGCGATGCCGCGCCTTTCGGCAGCGGCGCCAAGACGCGCCTGCCCTTACGGCAAACCCGACCACATACCAATGACGTCAGGAAAACGCTTTTCGGAAGGGGCGGCGGTGTGGTTTAACTCACTCGATTGCTTCAGGGGATACGGTTGAACAAGGAAACCTCTGCGACCGAAGAGCCGACCGAGTCGCGAAAGCTGCTCGGCAGGCTCCGGGAGGCGCTCGCGGCCGACGGCGCGGGACAGGAGAGGCTTGACCATGTCACCGAGATCATCGCGACCTCGATGGGAGTCGAGGTCTGCTCGATCTACCTGTTTCGCGATGCCGACACGCTCGAACTTTGCGCGACCGAAGGTCTGAAACCGGAGTCGGTGCACAAGACCCGGATGCGGATGGGCGAAGGCCTTGTCGGCCGGGTCGCGCGCACCAAGCGGATCATCAACAGCCCCGATGCGCCTTCGGAACGGGGCTTTCGCTACATGCCGGAGACGGGGGAAGAGATCTTCTCGTCCTTCCTCGGCGTCCCGGTGCAACGTCTTGGCGAAACCCTCGGCGTGCTCGTCGTCCAGTCCAAGGAAGCGCGCAAGTTCACCGAGGACGAGGTCTACGGCATGGAAGTCGTAGCCATGGTGCTGGCCGAGATGACCGAGCTTGGCGCCTTCGTCGGGGAAGGCGCGGCGCTGGCGGCCCTGCACCAGCGGCCTGCCATGTTCCGGGGCGGTTCGGGGCAAGAAGGCATCGCCGAAGGCCATGTCTGGCTGCACGAGCCGCGCGTCGTGGTGACCAACCCGATCGCGGACGACCCGCATGAAGAAGCGCGGCGTCTGCGTGCCGCCGTGGACGACCTGCGGGTCTCCGTCGACGAATTGCTTGCGACGGCCCAGACCGCCGACAAGGACCAGATTCAGGTGCTGGAAGCCTATCGCATGTTCGCCAATTCCAAGGGCTGGATGCGGCGAATGGAGGAAGACATCTACCGCGGCCTGTCCGCCGAAGCCGCTGTGGAGAAAGAGCAAAGCTCGGCCCGCGCCCGGATGGCACAGGTGCCCGACGCCTATCTGCGCGAACGTCTGCACGATCTGGACGACCTGTCGAACCGCCTGCTGCGCATCCTGACCGGGCAAGGCGGCGACACCGGAGCCGAGATGCCCGAAGACCCGATCCTCGTGGCCCAGAACATCGGCCCCGGCGAGCTTCTGGAATACGGGCGGAGCCTGAAGGGCATCGTGCTCGAGGGCGGGTCGGTGGCGAGCCACGCCGCCGTCGTCGCGCGCGCGCTTGCCATTCCGCTGATCGTCAACGCCGAACGGATCACGACCGAGGCGCTGAACGGGGACGCGATCATCGTCGACGGCGATCAGGGCGTCGTCCATCTGCGCCCCGAAGACAGCGTGAGGGCCGCGTTCCGCGACAAAGTCGCGATGCAGGCGGAACAGCAGAAACGCTATGTCGGTCTGCGCGACATGCCCGCGACCAGTGACGACGGCAAGACGGTGTCGCTGGTGATGAACGCGGGCCTCATGGCCGATCTGCCCTCGCTCGAAAGTTCCGGGGCCGAGGGCGTGGGGCTATTTCGCACCGAGTTGCAGTTCCTGATCCGCACGAACGTCCCGAAGCGCGAGGAACTGGCGGCGCTTTATTCCCGCGTGATGGATGCGGCGGGTGGCAAACGGGTGGTGTTCCGCACGCTCGACATCGGGTCGGACAAGGTGCTGCCCTACATGAAGCCCCAGGACGAGCCGAACCCGGCCCTGGGCTGGCGCGCGATCCGCGTGGGGCTGGACCGCCCGGGCGTGATGCGGATGCAGTTGCAAGCGCTGATCCGGGCGGCGGCGGGGCGCAACCTGTCCGTCATGTTCCCGTTCATCGCGCAGTTCGACGAGTTCTCGGAAGCCCGCGCTTTGTTCTATTCGCAGCTGGAACGCGAGGAAAAGCTGGGCCACGTCATGCCGAAAACCGTCGAGGTCGGCGCGATGCTTGAAACTCCGTCGCTTGCCTTCGCACCCCGGCAATTCTTCGAGGAGGCCGATTTCATCTCGATCGGCGGCAACGACCTGAAGCAGTTCTTCTTCGCCGCCGACCGCGAAAACGAACGTGTGCGCCGGCGTTACGACACGCTCAACACGTCGTTCCTGAACCTTGTCGATATGATCGTGCAGCGGTGTGAAGAGGCCGAAACGCCCCTGTCCTTCTGCGGCGAGGATGCCGGGCGGCCGGTCGAAGCGGTCTGTTTCGCGGCACTGGGGATGCGCACCCTGTCGATGCGGCCCGCCTCCGTGGGCCCGGTGAAGCACCTGATCCGGCGCACCGATCTGGGCGAATTGCGCGAGGTCATGGACACCGCGCGGCGGTCCGGATTGCAGTCCGTGCGCGAGCCGGTGATGCAGTACCTGTTTCGTCGCGAAGACTGAACGCTAGGATTTTTCCGACATTCGGGCCGGTTGCGGGTCGCATGAAGCCGGAAAAATCGGCTTTTTCGAACAATCAGCCTTTGGACCAGCGCGTGACCTGGCCCGCGATCCCCTCCCACGCGTTGGGGACGAGGTCATACCCGAGCACGCGTTCCGGGTTCGTCGGCGGCGGCATTTCGACCCCTTCGAGCTTCTCGAAACCGAACCGGCTGTAATATGGCGCGTCGCCCACCAGCATGACCCGCGACCAGCCCTGATCGCGCGCGAGTTCGAGGCTGTGCTGGATAAGCAGCCCGCCCAGCCCTTCGCCTTGTCGCGTCGGGTGGACCGCGACCGGGCCGAGAAGCAGCGCATCGTGCCGCCCCACATGGACCGGCCAGAACCGGATCGCGCCGCCCAGAATGCCCTCCGGGTCGCGGGCGGTCAACGACAGGCCATCGACGGGGGCCACGTCGTCGCGCAGGCGGTAGGACGACAGCGCCTCGCGCCCCGGTGCGAAACACAGGTCGTATAGGGCTTCGACATCCCACCAGTCGGCGGGCGTTTCTCGGGCCAGCGTGAACAGCGCGCTTTCCTTTCTCCGGCTTCCACCCGCCTTAGCCCAATCCGGGGCGGGGTTGGAAGCCCTCGGGTGCCGGAAATCATGCGCGAAAACCGGATCGGCGCATTCCATTCCATCCGGGCACGCGATAGCAATGGGCCAAGCGTTCGCGAGGTTTTCCAATGTTCTACCGCCCCGAAGACGGCCACGGCCTGCCGCACAATCCCTTCAACGCGATTGTCGCGCCCCGCCCGATCGGATGGATATCGACGCGCTCGACGCGCAGCTACGACAACCTCGCCCCCTATTCCTTCTTCAATGCGGTCGCCTATACCCCGCCGCAGGTCATGTTCGCCTCGACCAGCGGCAAGGCCGACCGCGCGCGAGGCAAGGACACGCTCGGCAATATCGACCAGACCGGCGTGTTCTGCGTGAACGTGGTGGAATACGAGGCGATCAACGAAATGAACGCGTCCTCCGCGAGTCTTGCGGCGGGCGAGGACGAGTTCCCCCATGCTAGGGTCACCAAGGCGGCCTGCAACGAAATCGACTGTTCGCGTGTGGCGCTCGCCCCGGCCTCGCTCGAATGTCAGTTGAGCCAGCTTGTGCCGCTGGAGGGCGAAGACAATTACATGGTGATCGGGCGCGTCGTGGGGGTGCATATCCGCGACGACTGCCTTGTCGACGGCAAGTTCGACATCACGCGGTTCGGCATGGTCACCCGGCTTGGGTATCGCGACTACGCGGTCATTCGCGAGGCGTTCGAGCTGACCCGCCCGGACGATTAAGTATTCATTTCTGAATATCGTATCGCCGGTTTTCGCGGATTCAGCCCCACGAGTGAATAGGTCAGAGTGTCTCCAGTGATAGGAGACCAGAATGACCCGCCGCCTTGCCCTCGAAACCCCGCAAATCGCCCTGCTGCGCCTCGAAGGTGTGGCGTTGTTCGCCTTCGGCGTCACCCTGTTCGCTTCGACCGGGGTGAGTTGGTGGCTCTTCACCATCCTCCTTCTTGCCCCCGATCTTTCGGCCCTCGGGTATCTCGCGGGACCACGGATCGGTGCATGGTGCTACAACCTCGCCCACACCTATACGCTGCCTGCCGCCCTGATCGGGGTCGGCTGGGCCACCGGCACGCCCCCGGCCCTCGCCTTCGGTTCGATCTGGCTGTGCCACATCGGACTGGACCGCGTGGTCGGCTACGGGTTGAAGCACCGGACAGCGTTCAGAAGCACGCATCTGTCGTTCTGAGGGGTCGCTTGGGGCGACGTGGGCAGGGCGTGTTCGGGAATACTAGAATCCTAGTATTCTGGTAGGCACCAAATCAGCGCAACCAATTGACAACGCGAAACAAATCCACGCTCAACCCAACACGCAAGCGGGACTTTTCACCAGGCGCGCACCCTCAGTGACCGCCCAGAATCCCCGTGCGCACCGAGTAATCGACCGCCACCTCGTAATCCGGGTCGTCGTCGCTATCGACCATAAGGTGCCCGGCGCGGGTGAGCAGCCGGTGACAGTCGCGCGACAGGTGGCGAAGCTGGATCTGCTTGCCCGCCGCCTCGTATTTCGCCGCCACCGCCTCGATCGCCTGCAACGCCGACTGGTCGGCGACCCGGCTGTCGGCAAAGTCCACGACGACCTTCGACGGGTCTTTGTCGATGTCGAAAAGCTCCACGAACCCGTCCGACGAGCCGAAGAACAGCGGGCCGTTGACCTGATAGACCTTGGCCCCCTCGGGGGTCACATAGGTCTTGGCCCGGATGCGCGTCGCGTTGCCCCAGGCATAGGCCAGCGCCGAGACGATCACGCCCACGACCACGGCGACCGCGAGGTCCTGCCAGACCGTCACGGCGGTCACGAGCAGGATGACGAAGGCGTCGATGCGCGGCACGCGGGTCAGGATGCGGACCGAATTCCACGCGAAGGTGCCGATCACGACCATGAACATGACGCCCACCAAGGCCGCGAGCGGGATTTGCTCGATCAGGGGCGAGGCGAAAAGGATGAAGGACAACAAAAACAGCGCCGCGGCGATGCCCGCGATCCGCGTGCGCCCGCCCGACTTCACGTTAATCATTGACTGGCCGATCATGGCGCAGCCGCCCATGCCGCCGAAGAACCCGGTGACCACGTTGGCTGCGCCCTGCGCCACGCATTCCTGGCTCGCACCGCCGCGCTGGCCGGTCATTTCACCGACGAGGTTCAGGGTCAGCAGGCTTTCGATCAGACCGATGGCCGCAAGGATCACCGCATAGGGCGCGACGATCTGGAACGTCTCCCAGGTGAGCGGCACGGCCGGAATGTGGAACGGCGGGAAGCCGCCCTTGATGTTGGCCATATCGCCCACGCGCGGCACGTCGATGCCGAAAAGGATGACGACCGCGGCCACCACCGCGATCCCGGCCAGCGGGGCGGGCACCACCTTGGTGATCTTCGGCATGAGCCAGATCACCGCCATGGTCAGACCGACGAGTGCGAGCATCACGACAAGCGGCAGACCGGTCAGCCATTCCCCGCCCGCAGCGCCATGCCCCGCCGCCTCGACCGTGCCGGGTACCTTGAATTGCGTCAGTTGCGCGAGGAAAATAACGATGGCGAGCCCGTTGACGAAGCCCAGCATCACCGGATGCGGCACAAGTCGGATGAACTTGCCCCAGCGCATCAGCCCGACGAAAACCTGAATGATCCCCATCAGCACGACGGCGGCGAACAGGTATTCGACCCCGTGATCGGCCACCAAGGCAACCATGACCACGGCCAAAGCGCCGGTCGCGCCCGAAATCATGCCGGGCCGCCCGCCGAGGATCGCGGTGATGAGACCGACGAGGAAGGCGGCGTACAGACCCACCAGCGGGTGAACCCCGGCGACGAAGGCGAAGGCCACCGCCTCGGGCACCAGCGCCAGCGCGACGGTCAGACCGGACAGAAGCTCGATCCTCAGCCGCGAGATGCTCAGGGGTTCTGTCGGGGCGAGGCGCAGATCGGGCGTCTCGATACGATTGGCAAAGCGTGCCAGAAGAGCTCGGGCCAAGGGTCACCTCGTTCGGGGGATCGTGTTCGCGGGGGTCGCTTTATCGCCGCGACGCAGAAAAAGCCACCCCCGACTGTTCCGAACGGTTCAGGTCAGGCCTTCGTGGTGAAGAAAAGCCGCACCGTGACCCATTCCCCGACGTAGTAGGCACCGATCTTGCCCAAGGTCACGAACACCACCCATTCGGTCAATGTGAGCCGCGACATCAGCACGGTGGCCGCCAGCGCGAAGATCGCGTTGCGCAGGGCGATGACCCACAGGGCGGACACGATGAATTCGGGCGCCGCCGCCCAACGCGGGCAGAGCATGGCGTGGTCGTCCGGCTCCCCCATGAGGACGGCGCAGGAAAACATGACGCCGTACAGGATCGACCCTGCGATCCAGACCGACTGGACGATCCAGGCCTCGGCCGACAGCCCGGCGACGACGATTATCGCGAGGATCAGAGACGTGAGGCCGAGGATTGTCACCCGATGCGCCCGGTCGTGGGCGCGTTTGTAGTAATCGGGCACGCGCCCGGCGATCCAGACGGTCGATCCGGCCGCCATGGCGATCCAGATCGGAAGGACCCCGCGCCCAAGCAGCGCGGGATCGAGATTTGCAAAGAAAGACCACGTGCCGAGCGTGACGAGCGCGGGTGCGAGGTCACGAGGGGGCGGTGGATTGATGGATTGTAAAGTGCTGAAGTTAAACATGAGATGCGCCTATTCCCGGATTCGGTCAGCAACTTGCCCCGATTGCGGCTTGTCTATGATCCGGCGGGCTGGTTCACTCGCCGGTGACATGAGGAGGCAGTCATGGACACGATGATCGGCGTGATCGGCGGATCGGGCCTTTACGAAATCGACGGGCTGGAAGGCGCGGATTGGGTCACGATCGAAACGCCTTGGGGCGATCCGTCGGACCAGATCATGACGGGCGTTCTGGACGGTGTGAAAATGGCCTTCCTGCCCCGGCATGGGCGCGGCCACGTCCACTCCCCCACCACGGTGCCCTATCGCGCCAACATCCACGCCCTGAAGTCGCTGGGCGTCACCGACATCGTCTCGGTCTCGGCCTGCGGGTCGTTCCGCGAGGACATGGCACCGGGCGACTTCGTGATCCTCGACCAGTTCATCGACCGGACCGTGGCGCGCGAGAAAAGCTTCTTCGGCACCGGATGCGTGGCCCATGTGAGCCTCGCCCATCCGATCTGCGAACGGCTGGCCGGGGCCTGCCTGACCGCGGCACAGGAGGCGGGGGTGACCGTCCACAAGGGCGGCACCTATCTGTGCATGGAAGGGCCGCAATTCTCGACACTCGCCGAATCGAAACTCTACCGCGAGGTCTGGGGCTGCGACGTCATCGGCATGACCAACATGCCCGAAGCCAAACTCGCCCGCGAGGCCGAGATCGACTATGCCTCGGTCGCGATGATTACCGATTACGACAGCTGGCACCCGCACCACGGCGAGGTCGACATCTCCGAAATCATCGCCACCCTCGGCGCGAATTCCGAGAACGCCCGCAACCTGATCGCAAAGCTGCCCAAGCTCCTGGGCGCGACGCGGGAGACCTGCCCGCACGGGTGCGACACGGCGCTGGACTTCGCGATCATGACGGCCCCCGAAAAACGCGACCCCGATCTGGTCGCCAAACTCTCGACCGTCGCCGGCCGCGTGTTGTGAGGATTGCCGCCGCCCTGCTCGCGGCCTGCCTTCCGGGTCTCGCGCTCGCACAGGAATTCGTGGAAGCGAACGGGCCGATGAGCGACGACGACTTCTACAACGCCGTCTCCTGCGGTGCCGATCCGGGCGGCGAATGCCGCAAGCCGCTGGTGAAATGGGACCGGCTCGGGCCGATCCGCATCGCCGTTCGCCAGATCGACGATGCCTATCTCGGCGGCAAGAAACTGCGCGCCGCCGCCGCGCTGGAACGGGCCATTCAGGCGCTCAACGGGGCCGATGCGGGGTTCCGGGTGGTCGAGGTCGATGCCGGAGCGGATGCCGAAATCGAGGTCTTCTTCTTCGACCTCGAACGCGGCGACCCCATCGCAGGCACCGGCATCGAAGGGGTCGACGGCTCGCCGCTTGGCGGTGCGTCGACCCGTGTGCTGTTCGAGCGCGAGACGGGGCGCATCCGTCAGGTCGCGATCATCTTTTCCACGACGCTCCAGATCCGCGCCTATGAAAGCGTGATGCTGGAAGAACTGACGCAGGCCATGGGGCTGATGACGGACATCCGAAACCCCTACTACGACGAAACCTCGGTGTTTTCGCAGGATACGAATGCCTCGACGGAACTGGGAGAACAGGACATCATGGCCCTGAAGCGCCATTACGCGCGCCCCTGACACTTCGGGAGGACCGCCATGAAACGCCTGATCTTCGCCCTCGCCGCCACGCTGACCACCGGCACCGCCACCGCCGACGGGTTCGTCATGGGCGCGGGCCGATGGACCTGTGAACAGGTGCTGACCATCGCCGCGCAGGCCGAGGGGAGCGAGTTCGAACAACTCGCGGGCTGGCTCATGGGGTTCTGGTCGCACGCCACGTTCGAGCGCGAGACCCGATTCATCGACATCGTCGAAGATGTCGGCGGGCGCGGCATTTTCGACGCGACGATGGGCGAATGTCAGCGTGCACCCGGCGACACACAGCTTTATATCGTGAGCCGTTCGATGATCGAAAACACGAAGTGAGACATATGAAGACCGTCAAGGACTACATCCGCACCATCGTCGATTTCCCGCACGAGGGGATCATGTTCCGCGATGTGACCACGCTTTTTTCCGACCCGCGCGGGTTTCGGATGTGCATCGACCAGATGCTGAACCCCTATGCCGGCACGCGCATCGACAAGGTCGCGGGGCTGGAAGCACGCGGGTTTATCATCGGGGGCGCCATCGCGCACCAGTTGTCGGTGGGGTTCACGCCCATCCGCAAGAAGGGCAAGCTGCCGGGGGCGACGCTGTCGCAGGCCTATCAGCTCGAATACGGAGAGGCGGTCATGGAAATCCATGACGACGCGATCCAACCCGGCGAAAAGGTTCTGCTGGTCGACGACCTGCTGGCGACCGGCGGAACCGCGCAGGCGGGCATCCAGCTGATCGAGAAACTGGGGGGCGAGATCGTCGGCTGCGCCTTTATCGTCGACCTGCCGGAACTGGGCGGGCGTGCGAAACTCGAAGCGATGGGCATGGACGTGCACATCCTGTGCGAATTCGAGGGCTTGTAGAGGTTTCGTTAACACTTGTGCCGTAATCAGGGCGTGGTTTGTAGGAGCAAACCGCTGCTTGCATACGCACGTCCCCCCGTGCAGCGCCCCGCTCGTCCCCCCGGCGGGGCGCTCTTCGTTTTGACGGGCATTTCGGCCGTAAAACCTTTGCCGCGGAAAAGGTTTTCCTTTTAAAACAGGTAAATACCGCGACTTCCGTTAACGCGCCGCGCTTTACCTGTCGCGCAGCATGACACCCGGATTCATGATCCCTTTCGGATCGAGCGCCGTCTTGATCGCACGCATCGCGGCCAGTTTGGCGGGGGCGCCATACCGCTCCAGATCGCCGACCTTGAGCCGCCCGACACCGTGCTCGGCCGAGAACGATCCCTCCATCCCGGCCACCAGATCATAAACCGCTTCCGCCACCTCGGCGCGTCGGTCCATCACCTCGGCCCGCGCCACGCCTGCCGCCGGGAAGATGTTGTAGTGCAGGTTGCCGTCGCCCAGATGCCCGAAGGCGTTGATGCGAAAATCCCCGACCTTCGCCACCGCCTGCCGCGCCCGGTCGAAGAAATCCGGGATCGACGAGAGCGGGAGAGAGATGTCATGGGACGAGACCGAGCCGATGCGCCGGTTCGCCTCGGGGATTTCCTCGCGCATCTGCCACAACGCGCTGCGCTGCGCTTCGGACTGGGCGATGACGCCGTCCCAGACCAGCCCCGCTTCCAGCGCCGCCTCGAACAGACCGGTAAGCGCCTCGTCCGGGTCGTCGCCGGCGCCGAGGCCAAGGTCGATCAGCACCGACCACTCCGGGATCGGGTCCACCGGGCAGCGGGCGGGACAATCCGTTTCGATAAGGAAGCGCGGCCCCTCGCCCGACATGAGTTCGAACGCGCTGATCCCCTGCCCGATCCGCGCGCCCGCGAGCGCGAGCAGGTCGAGCGCGGCAGCCGGGCTTTCGACGGCGAAAAGCGCGGTGCCGGTGCGGGCGGGACGCGGGAAAAGCCGCATGGTCGCCGCCGTGATGATGCCCAGCGTGCCCTCGGCCCCGATCATGAGGCCGCGCAGATCATAGCCGGTGTTGTCCTTGCGCAGCCGTTTCAGCCCGTGCCAGATCGAGCCGTCGGGCAGCACCGCCTCCAGCCCCAGACACAGCTCGCGCGTGTTGCCGTAGCGCAGGACGTTCACGCCGCCCGCGTTTGTCGACAGCACGCCGCCGACCCGCGCCGAGCCTTCGGAGGCGAGCGACAGGGGAAACAGCCGATCCTCGGCCAGCGCGGCGGCTTGTAGGTCCGCAAGGATCACGCCCGCTTCGACGATGGCCACGTTTTCCGCCGGGTAGACGCCGCGCACACGGGTGAGCCGTTCAAGCGACAGGATCACCGGGCGCGGGCCGTTTTCCATGATCTGCCCGCCGACCAGCCCGGTGCCGCCGCCATAGGGCACGATCCCCACCCGCGCCTCGGCACAGGCGCGCACCACCTCGGCCACCTCGTCGGTCGAGCCGGGGGCGACCAGCAGCCCCTCGCCGCCGTGAAACAGGCCGCGCGGCTCTTCGAGGTATCCGGGCGTCAGGTCGCGAAAGGCGGCGTCGGGCAGGCGCGTGCGCAGGCGGTCGGCGAATGCGTCGTCGGCAGGGGTCAGGTCCGTCATGTCAGATGGATGGCACCGCGCAGAGCGCAGGGCAAGTCACTCGGTCAACAGGCCCGGTTGCAGGACCATAACCGTGGGGGTGCGTGGGAGCGTGTCCATCGACAGGGTGATCGACCCGATGCCCGCATCCACCACGTCGAAGCCACCGGCCCGCATCCCGCCGATGAACCTGTCGAGCGTGTAGCGCCCGAACCAGTGCATCGGGATGACCACGCGGGCGCGAAACCGCTCCATCACCTCGATCATGCTTTGCGTGTCCAGAGAAACGCCGCCGTCCACAGCGGCCATGACCACGTCGAGCCGCCCGACCTCGGCATACTGGCCCGCGTCCGGCACATGATGCAGGTGTCCGAGGTGGCCGATGCAAAGACCGGCCATTTCGAAGACGAAGATCGAGTTTCCGTCCTCGACCCGTCCGTCAAAGGACCGGATGTCGGTGTGCACGTTGCGGATGAGCGCCTCGCCAAGATCGAGTTCGTGCGCCTTGGGACCATCGGCATCGGCCCAGCCCTGCAACACGTTCGCGATGTCCGGGTCCGGCGACATGGTGAAGTGGCTGATATGGGCGTTGTTCATCGTGACCACATCGGGGATGAGCCGCGCGCCGCCCTGATCGCCGGTGTAGTCGGTGATGAAATTCAGCCCGCCGGGCGTCTGGATCAGAAACGAGGCGTGCCCGACATAGGAGATGCGCACATTGTCCGCCGGAACCTCGTCGACATAGTTGGCCTTGTGCAGAAACGGCACGCCCATGTCCTGCGCGAGCGCGTGACAGTGCGACTCGATCCGCTCCTGCGCGAGCGCAGGTGTGGCGACAAGGGTGAGGGCAGCGGCAAACCGGATCATCGACATGGCAGGCATCCTGACACGGATCACGGGCGCGTCGCCTCAACTCCGTGTGAGCGGCGTCAGGCCAGACGCATGCCCTGCCCTTCGACGATCCGCCCGATGACGACGCCGGTTTCGCCGGTCGCGTCGATCCGGGCCAGGCAATCGTCCACGTCTTCGGGCGCGACGGCGGCGAGGAAGCCGCCTGCGGTCTGGGGGTCGTGAAGAAGCGACATGAGGTCGCCGTCCCCGAACCCCGCAACCGGGGCGGCGGCCATGTTGGCGGCGTGGATCGTCGAGCGGACGCCCCGTGCCGCGAGTTCGCGGGCACCGGGATAGGTGGGCACGGCGGCAAGGTCGATCTCGGCCCCCACGTCCGAAGCCCGGCAAATCGCCGCGAGGTGACCGGCAAGGCCGAAGCCCGTCACGTCGGTCATGGCATGGGCCGGAGCAAGCGCGCGGGCCGTGTCGCCCTGCGCCCGGGCCATGCGGTTCAGCATGGCGGCCACGTCGCGGCCCTCGGCCACGCCCTGCATTTCGCCCGCGAGGATCGTGCCGGTGCCGATGGGCCGGGTCAGGATCAGCGCGTCGCCGGGGCGCGCACCCGCGACGGTGATCGGGTCGCGGTCGAGAAGGCCGGTGAGCGTGAAGCCCAGCACCGTCTCGGCCCCCATTGTGCTGTGCCCGCCCACGATCTCGGCCCCGGCCTGCGTGAACACCTCCTGCGCCGCGCCCATCATTTCCTCGATCACGCGGGCCTGAAGCGCCTCGGACTGGCGCGGGAGGGTGAGCGAGACGAGCGCGGCCTGCGGCTCGGCGCCCATCGCCCAGATGTCGCCCAGCGCGTGAATGGCCGCGATACGGGAAAAGAGCGCGGGGTCTTCGGTGAAGGCGCGCAGATGATCGGTAGTCAGCACCTGCCGCGCGCCGCCGATGGCGAGCACCGCCGCATCGTCGCCGGGGCCGGTCAGCACGTCGTCGCGCCGCGCGCCGGACCCAAGGCGGTCGAGCGCGGTCGAGAGCACCCCCGGCCCGACCTTGGACCCGCATCCGGCACACAGCATCTGCGCCTCGGACCCAAGCTCCTGCCGCACGCCTTGGGCGACCTGATCGGGGAGCGGCTCTGCGGGCATCTTGGGCAGATGCCGGAACCGATCCATGAATTTCTGGTCGATCCGGTTCTTCCAGCGCCAGAGCAGCGGGCCGGATACGGCGGCGGACCACTTGGTCGCGAGGGCGGATTTGCCGCCCAGCGAGACGAGTTTGAGAAAGTCGGACTGCGGGCGGAAGGATCGCAGGACGCCGCCCGCCACGGCGGCCCGCAGGTTCGCCGCCAGCACCGGCGCGGCGCGCACCGCATAGACCCCGGCCTTGGGGCGCGGCGTTTCGATCAGGTGGGCGCAGTCGCCCACGGCGAACAGATCGTCATGGCCCTCGACCTGCAATGTGGGGCGGGTGCGCAGGAAGCCGTCGTCGGTGAGCGGCAGGGGGCTGGACGACAGCCAGCCGTGGGCAAAGGCCCCCGCCGCCCCGACGGTCAGGGCTGCGGGCACCATACGCCCCTCGGACAGACAGACCGCCGTATCGGTGACGGCCTCGACCGCCGCGCCGGTCAGAACCGTGACGCCGTTCTGTGCCAGCCCACGGCGCACGTGGTTCATGGCCCGGGGCGCGAACCCGCTCAACTCCGGGCCCGCCTCGATCAGAGTGACCGACGGAGTGAGGCCGATGGACGAAAGGCGGTGGGACATGGCCATCGCAAGCTCGCACCCGGCCACGCCGCCGCCGATCACCGCGACCTCAGGCGCGACCGCGCCCGCCCTGGCGCGCTCCACGAAGTCGGCCCAGCCCGCGGCGTAACGATCCAGCGGTTTGGCCCCGAGCCCGTGGTCCGCGAACCCTTCGATCCCCGGCATTTCGGCATGGATGCCGACGTCGATCGACGCCACGTCATAGGCCACCCTGCGCCCGCCGTTCAGGCGGATGTTCTTGCCGACGGGATCGATATGCTCCGCCGCGCCGAGGATCAGCCGCGCGCCCGCGAACTGCGCGAGTTTCACGAGGTCGATGTCCAGATCGTCGCGGGTGTAATGCCCCGCGATATGGCCCGGCAGCATTCCGGAGTAAGGCGCGGTCGGGCCGGGGTTGATGAGCGTCAGGCGCACCCCCGGCACCGGCTTCATCCCCCACATCCGGGCGGCGAGCGCATGGGCGTGGCCGCCACCGATGAGGACGAGGTCTCGGGTCAGAGGGATCTGGGGCTGCATGGGCTCTCCTTCCGTCCCCGTTTAGCGCAGGGTGCGGCCTTTGCCCATGCGGCGCGACGACCGAGACGGGGGAAGAGCGCGGATTTGATCGGGGTCAGGACGCGAGGCGGCGCGCCATGTTATCATCGGCGCACAAAGGAGATCACCATGCGCAAAATCGCCACGCTCGCCGTCGCGCTCGTCTTGACCGCAGCGCCCGTCCGGGCCCAGTCCTGCATTCCTTACGGCAATGACGGAATCAGTTCGATCCCCGGTCAGGTCATCGTCACCTATTCGGCGGAATGGTCGAATTTCGATCACTTCAACTCGTCCGGCAATCGGCTGACCACGGCGGGTCAGGTGCTTCAGCAGGACCGGGCGAATGTCCACAAGTTCGGAAAATCGACGGTCAGCGACAGCTATGACGGGTTCTTCACCACGGTCGAACGCCGCTCGCTTCTGTCACGGGCGACGGTGACGAGCTACTGCCACCTGAACCCGGCCGCCG
The DNA here is from genome assembly GCF_005871115.1 of Maritimibacter alexandrii. Classification (NCBI taxonomy): domain Bacteria; kingdom Pseudomonadati; phylum Pseudomonadota; class Alphaproteobacteria; order Rhodobacterales; family Roseobacteraceae; genus Maritimibacter; species Maritimibacter alexandrii. Next base: position 52,195 of record NZ_SWKQ01000011.1, on the reverse strand, counting down.
CCCGCAACGCGCTGGTCAATTCCTCGCCCGTCGGGACGGTCGTGTTCTACCGCGCCTTCAATGGCAGCTATGTGGCCGTGGTGGATTTCGCGGGCTGACTAGCCCTGAAAAAACCGGCTGAGGCGCGCGAAACCGGGGATGTGGACCGAGGTGCCGCCATCCGCCGCGAAGGCCTGCCCGGTGATATAGCGCGCCTCGTCCGAGGCGAGGAACGCCACCAGATGCGCGATGTCGTCGGGCCCGCCCAGATAGGGTGTCAGCGTCTCTTCCTCGACCGTTTCGCGCAGTTCCTGCGGCAGGTGGGCGAGCGCGGCGGGCGTGCCTGTCAGCCCCGGAAGCACTGCATTGGCGCGGATGCCGCGCTTGCCGTGCGAGGTGGCGATGGAACGGGTCATCTGGATCACGGCGGCCTTGGACGATGAATAGGCCGCTTGGATGAGGTTGCCCTGAAGTGCCAGGTTGGAGGCGGTGTTGATGATCGACCCAGACCCCTGCGGCGACATGATCTTCAGCGCCTCGCGGCAGGCGATCATCGTGCCGCGCGTGTTGACGGCATAGGTCGCATCCCAATCTGCGGTCGCCATATGTTCGATGTCGCCGTCGCGCTGCGCCATTTCGGCACTGAGGAGTGCCGCGTTGTTGTCGATCACGTCGAGGCGCCCGAACCGATCCATCGTGGTGGCGAACATCGCCCGGATGCTGTCCTCGGAGGCGAGGTCGAGGTGGGTCGCGATGGCCTCTTCGCCAAGCTCATCGGCCAGAGCCTGCGCCCGGTCGAGGTCGATATCGGCCACGACGATCCGGGCGCCGTGCGCGGCCATAATCCGGCAGACCGAGGAGCCGATGCCCCCGGCCCCGCCGGTGACGATTGTGACTTTGCCATCGAGAGAATAGGCCATGTGCGGTCCTTTCGGCGGGGTCGGACCGGGGCGCTGCCCCGGACCCCGAGGTTTCTTGAAACAGAGAAGATCAGTCCGGGAAGTTCGCGGCCCGGAGGATTTCGACGATGAGGTCGTTCGGGTCGCGAAAGAAGAAGGCCACCGCGCGCGGGCGCGGGTCGCCCTCGGTCAGGACCGGGTCGACCTCGTGCAGCATCGGTTTGCCGAGTTCGCGCATCAGGCCGACGATTTCGCAATCGGGCCGGGCATGCAGGAGTTCGAGCGCGATCTGCGGGTCTTCGACCGAGAAACAGGGATGCTTGGTGCCCTGCTCGCCAAGGTCGGTGTTGGGTTTCAGCCGATGCTCGGGCACGGGCCGCGAGCCGCCCTTCTGGAAGAACTCGAACCGGAAATCGTCGCGCCGCAGGAAGGCGAGGTGCGTGTCGATGGGTTCGAGGTAGCGGCGCTCCTCGACCTCCATGCCGAACACCTCGCCGTAAAAGGAAATGGCGGTTTCGATATCGGCGACGGAGAAGCCGACGTGATGGAACCTGAGATCTGGGAACGCGCCGTCAGACACCTGCCAACTCCTTGATCCGTTTGTCGTGTTCGGCGGTCTTGCGCGCGAGATCCGGGGCGAAGGCGCCGTCGGTGAGCACGAAGAGCATCCGCGTGATCCGGTCGGTGCGGTTCGTCCAGGCGTGGATCGTGCCGCGTTGAACGACCATGTCGCCCTGTTCGAGCACCACTTCGCTGTCGTCCAGCAGGAGGACGATCTGCCCTTCGAGAACGATGCCGTAGTCGATGGATTCGGTCCGGTGCATGAGCGGGTGGCGGCCAGGGATCGTATGTTCGGCGTTTTCGGCCAGGCCGACCTTTTCGAACAGCGCACGGGCGGTTTCCTTGTCGAAATCCGGCCCGTCCTCCCCTTCCGGCGGGATGTCGACCATGCGGATGATCGTGCCGTGAGGCGGCGGGGCGGTTTCGGTATAGCGCTCGGTCGGCTCGGCTTCGGTCGCGGTGACCGGCGCGGGCGAGGCATCGGTGTGCCACAGCTCGTGAAACGCCAGACCCGGCTGATGTTCGGGGCGAATCACGTTGGGCGGCGCGCCGTCCGACAGGACCACCGCCTTGCCCCTGTCGTCATGGCCCGTAACCACACGGCGCACGTTCTGGCTGACCATCGAAGCCCCCCTATTTGGTCGATCGACCAATTCTTGCAGTAAATTGGTCGGTCGTTCAAGGTGGGTACAGAAATGTGCCTTCTTTCGCGCTCCGGCGGGGGCCGGATAAGGATGTGCCATTCAGTTGGGAGGACTTCATGTCGAACTATGACGTCGTGGTGATGGGGGCCGGTCACAACGGTCTGGTGGCCGCCTGTTACCTTGCCCGCGCGGGCAAGAAGGTGCTGATCCTCGAACGGCAGGAATGGCCGGGTGGCGGGGTCGTCACGCGCGAGATCAATACGCCGGGCTATCGGCACGATCTGCATTCGTCGGTGCACATCATGATCCAGGGCAATCCGATGATTACCGAGGACGAACTGGACCTCATCGGGAAATACGGGCTGGAGTATCGCTACCCGGACGTCCCCTATGCCTCGCTGTTTCCCGATGGCGAAGCGCTCATCACCCCCAAAGACCTCGATCAGGCCTGCGCCAATATCGCCGAGTTCAACAAGAACGACGCGGTGACCTATCGCCGGTTCGCCGAGCGCGCGATGCGGATGCTGCCGATGATCATGTCGGGTTCCTACGCGCCGCCGCTGCCGTGGGGGCCGTTCATGGCGATGATGGACATGGAGGCCGAGGGGCGCGAGGTGCTGGACGCGATGAACCGTTCGTCGCTCGACATCATCGACAACGCGTTCGAGGACGACCGGGTCAAGCTGCACCTCATCAAGCTGGTGACCGAGAACCTGCAACTGCCCGACGAACTGGGCACCGGCATGGGCATCTTCATCATGCCCGGCATCATCCACCGATACGGGGTGAGCCAGCCGGTCGGCGGCTCGGGCGGGCTGACCGACGCGCTGGTGCGCTGTCTGGAGGATCAGGGCGGCGAGATCAGGCTGGGTGCCGAGGTCGACAAGGTGATCGTGGAATCCGGCGAGGCGAAGGGGCTGCGGCTGACCACGGGCGAGACCTTCATGGCCAAGGACGCGGTGATCGGCGCGATCCACCCGCATGTCCTGTCGAAATTCATCGACGGTCTGGACGAGGGCGTGAAGACCCGCGCGAAGAACGTGACGCTCTCGACCCAGTCGCTGTTCGTCAGCCACTACGACCTGCGCGAGCAGACCAAGTATCGCTATGGCGAGGACGTGACCGCCGCCGTCATGCTGGAATACTTCCCCTACAATACGCTGGAGCCGATGCTGAACGACTTCGACGACATCCGGCGCAAACGCATCCCGGCCCGCAGGCTTCTGGGCGGCGGGGACGAGACGCATGGCGACCCGTCGCGCGCGCCGGCGGGTGCCGGGATTTTCCACTCGATCACGATGGTGCCCTACAACATCGACGGCAAGGGGCCGGAGAAGTGGGACGAGATCAAGGAGGATTACGCGGCGGAAACGCTGCGCCAATACGATCCGTTCATCTCGAACCTCGGGACTGACAACATCATCGCGGCGTCGCACTGGTCGCCGCTCGACATGGAACGCTCAAGCCCGAACTCCTTCGTCGGTGGCGATATGCATGGCTGCGCGCCGTTCCTCTATCAGTCGATGGGGCACCGCCCGAACCCGGACCTTGGCCAATACACCGTGCCGGGGGTCGAGGGGCTGTATCTGGTGGGGCCGTTCCAGCATCCGGGCGGCGGCGTGTTCGGCGCGGGGCGCGCCACCGCGCTGCGAATGTTCGACGACCTTGGCATCGACTTTGAACAGGTGATCGCATGAAACTGCTCGACAACACCGGCAAGGAACTCATGACCGTCTCGAAGATCGAGGCGGATGAGCGCAACTACCTCGTGGTGCGGGGGAAGATTTTCGGGGCGATGCCGATGACCGCGAAGCTGTCGCCGGAGGAGGCGCGCGCGGCGCTGAAGCTGCTCAACGCACGCACGATCTGGTTCCTGCTGACGATCTGGTTCCGCAGCGCCAAACCGCCGAAAAAGAAGGGCGCCAAGTGAACCGCGCGACGTTCGACGACTACATCGCCCGGTTCAACGCCCGCGACGCATCGGCCTTCGAGGATTACATCGCGGACGATATGGAGATGCTGAACGGCGCGCTGCGGTTCACCGGGGTCGCGGGGATGAAGGATCATTACCAGAACAAGATCTGGCCGGACTTCGACGAACGGCTGAACCCGCTGCGCTTCATCGGGAACGACGACCATGTCGCGATCGAGATGCGGACGGAGTTCGAGGCGCTCGCCGACAACCCGGACACGCTGTTCGGCGCGGTCCGAAAGGGCGAGATGTTCGTCTATCACGGGCTCATCATGTATGATCTGCGCGACGGTCGGTTCACCAAAATTCAGGTGGCCTACAACAGCTTCACCAATATCAAGCTCGACGGCACCGAGATCGAAATGGGTCTGCCGCACTAGGCCGATGGACGGCGGGGGCGGGTTTTGGCATAGCTTTGGGCCATGCCCACCGAAACCGAGTTGCGCACCCTTCTGACCATTGGCGAACCGTCGCGCACGGGCGACGACCCGCGTTTGGCTGGCCTGTCCGATCTGGCGCGGCAGATGGGCGACGTGCCGCCGGACAAGGACGCGCCCGTGCGCGAGGTTCTGGCGCGGATGGGCGACAACTGGTCGGCGCTGATCCTCAAGGTGCTGGCGACCGGAACCTTCCGCCACGCGACGCTGAAACGGGTGATCGCCGCGCTGTCGGCGGAGCGGGACATATCCCAACGCATGCTCACCCTGCGCCTGCGCGCGCTGGAACGCGACGGGTTCGTGGCGCGGCGCGAGCATGACACCGTGCCGCCCCGGGTGGACTATGCGCTGACCGATCTGGGCCGGGGGCTGGCCGGGGAACTGGACCGCGTCATTCGCTGGATCGAAACGAACAGCGCCGAGGTCGAGGCCGCGCGCGCTCGCTTCGGGGAATAAGTCAGCGCCTGCTATCGAAGCTTTCGATACCTGCGGTGGCGAAGGTCAACAGCGCCTCCTGCGCGGCTTCTAGATTATGGGCCGACACCTTGCCCCCGGTCAGGGTCGTCACACGCGCATGTTGCGACACGGTGGCGAGCATGGCGTGCAGGGCCATCACGAAGCCGCGGTTGAGCCCGTCCGGATCGACGCCGGGCATCGCCTTCTGAAGCGCGGCGACGAAGGCCTGCGCGGTTTCGTCGAAATATCGGCTCAGAAGATGCATCCATTCGTCGCCCTCGCCCAGACGGGCGAGCACGCGGAAATAGGCGGGCCAGCCCGGGTCGCCGGATTTGGCCATATCGAAGAGCGGACCGAAGAAAGCGCCCAGAATCGCACGCACGTCGGGGTTCTCCAACGCGTCGAGCCGCGCCTGACGCTCGGCGCACAAGATCGTGGCGCGGCGCGCGACCACCTCTTCGAACAGGTTGTCCTTGGTCCCGAAGTGGTAAGAGGCGAGCGCCAGCGTCACCTCGGCCCGCGTCGTGATCTCGCGCAAGGAGACAGCCGCGAAACCCTGTTCCCCGAACGATGCCTCGGCCGCATCGAGGATTTTTTCGCGGGTCTGATCGCCGTTCTGGCGTGTGACCTTCTGCTTACGTGCCGCCGCTGCCATTGGACCTTCCCCTGACTGTCCCTGCGACCTATCGACCAGACCGATACATCACCTTGGGATATGCGATTTTCCACTATTTGGTTGATTGTATAAATAAGCTTCAGCGAAATGCAAAGGAAGCGTGACGCGAGTCGCGTGGGGAGGAATGCATGTTTGACGACGGAGCCGCATCGGCTGTCGACATCCTGTCCGTCACCGGGCTTCAGAAATCGCTCGGATCGCGTTCGGAACGTCTGAAGATCCTAGGCGGGATCGAGTTCGCGGCCAAGCCCGGAGAATTCCTGACCATCGTCGGCCCGTCGGGCTGCGGCAAGACCACGCTTCTGATGTCGCTGGCCGGGCTTTATGTGCCCGACGAAGGTCAGGTGCTGTTTCAGGGCAAAGCGGTCGATGGGCCACCCGAAGGGCTGTCGGTCGTGTTTCAGGATTACTCCCGCTCGCTTTTGCCGTGGAAGCGCAACATCGCGAACGTGCTCTTCGCGATGCGGCGTCTGAAGGCCACGAAAGAGGAAAAGCGCGCCATCGCGATGGAAATGCTGGAAGCGGTGGGCCTCAAGGGGTTCGAGGATCGCTATCCGTGGGAGCTGTCGGGCGGGATGCAACAGCGCGTCGCCATTGCGCGGGCGCTGGCCACGCGGTCCAAGCTGCTCTTGCTGGACGAACCGCTCGCCGCCGTGGACGCGCAGACCCGCGCGGACATGCAGGATCTGCTGCTCCGGCTTGCCAAGCAATTCAACAAGACCTGCATCCTCGTCACCCACGATGTCGAGGAAGCCGTCTACATGGCCGACCGGATCGTCGTTCTGTCGAACCGCCCGACCCACGTCGTCGAAGAGATCGAGGTGCCGCTGGCCAAGCCCCGCGACCATCTCACAACCCGCGAGGACCCGGAGTTCCTGCGCATCCGTCACGAGGTGATCGAGCGCATCCGGTCGTTCAAGCGATCATGACCTGACAGGTCAAGTCCCGCCAGCCGCGGGTATCATTCCGAGGGAGGAAACCATGAAAAAACGTAACTTTCTGAAAGGTGTGGCGCTGGCCGCGCTGACCGCCGCCGCGCCCGTCGCAGCCCTTGCGATGGACACGGTCAAGGTCGCCTACATGAAAATCCCGCCGCTGGTGTCGATCAAATACGCCATCGACAGCGGGATCATGGAGGCGCACGACCTGAACATCGAGCTGACCGTGGTGAACGGCGGGCCGGAGCTTATGACCGCGCTTGCCTCGGGGTCGGCAGACATCGGCCAGACCGCTGCCGGGATCGCGCTCTTGGCCCGCTCCAAGGGTCTGCCCATCGCCGTCTTCGGCACCGGCGACACCGAGCGTCAGCCCGACTACAACCACAACTGGCTGATCGGCACGGAAGAGGCCGGGACCACCGACCTCAAGTCGCTCGAAGGCAAGACCATCGGTGTCGTCGCCAAGAACTCGCCCGCCACACTGGCTTTCATGAGCCACATGGTCGCCGCCGGCGCTGATCCGAGCACGGTCGAATTCGTCGCCCTGCCCTTCCCGCAGCTTCCCTCGGCGCTCGAGGTCGGCAACGTGGACGCCGTGCATGTCGGTGAGCCGTTCCACGGCATGATCATGTCGTCGGACAAAATCAACGCGGTCGAGCTTGCCAATGGCCTGATCCATTCCGACGAAGGCACCGAATATGCGCTCGGCGCATGGTTCGCGCAGGACAAGTGGCTGGCCGAGAACGAGGACATCGCCAAACGCTTTCTCGCCGCGATGGAGCAGTCCTACCGCGAGTTGGTCGAGGACCGGTCCAAGGTCAACGCGATCCTGATGGCCGAGTTCGGGATGCCCGAAGGGGCCGCCAACGCGACGCCGCTGCCGCTCAAGGCGAAAAGCTTCACCACCACGATCGACCAGTACGAGCCGCTGCTGGAGCAGATGGTGCTGACCGGCATGATCGAAGAAGGCAAGCTTGACCTGAACGACGCCGTGCGCGCCGTGGATTACAAGTAAGCCAGGCCAAGGGGCGACACGATGCTTTTGCTCGCAAGACGGACCTTCGGTCTTCTGATTTTCCTCGTGATCTGGGAAATCGTGACCGCGACCGGCCTCGTGTCGCCCGACTACATGCCCCGGCTGGCCTCGATCGGGGCCGCGATCTGGGCCTTCGTGACCAGCGGCGATTTCTGGCTGAACTTCTTCGCCACCGTCCAGAGGATGCTGATCGGGCTGTCGGTCGCGGTGGTCATCGCCATCGCCGTCGCGCTGGTCGCCGCGCGTTTCGCGCTTCTGCGCCGCGCGCTGGAGCCGATCACAGACATCCTGCGTTCGTTACCACCCCCGGCGCTCGTGCCGCTTCTGATCTTCGTGCTCGGGATCACGCCCGCGCTGTTCTACTTCGTCATCATCTTCGGCTGCATGTGGGCCACCTACATCTCGGCCTCGAACGCGCTGTCGACGGTCGAGCCTGTGCAGGTGAACACCGCCAAGATCTATGGCCTGACCGATTGGCAGATCCTGTGGCAGATCCGCCTTCCCGCCGCGATGCCCGAGATTTTCACCGGGATCCGGCTGTCCGCCTCGGTCTCGCTCCTCGCCACCACGGCAACCGAAATGCTGCTCGGCGGTCAGGGCCTTGGCGCGATGATCTATAACGCGGGCTTCAGTCTGCTGTGGGATCAGATGTATGCGCTCATGTTCATCATTGGCCTCTTGGGGATCGCCATGAATTTCCTTGTCGCTGCCGTGCGCTACCCGCTGGCCGGCTGGCAGAGCCGCTATTCCGCTATGGGAGCCGCCGCGTAATGGACAGGTTCATCAATGGCCGCATCAACTGGCCGGGCATCATCTTCATCCTGCTGATCCTCGTCGTCTGGGAGGTCTGGGCGATGATCGCGGACAGCTTCTATTTCCCGCGCGCCAGCGCCGTCGCTATGACGATTGTCGAAGACTGGTCAAACCTCTGGGCCGCCACGCTCGACACCCTGCGCCGGGCTGCCATCGGATTTCTGATCGCGCTGGTCACCATGCTGCCGCTCGGCATCGTCCTTGGCCGCATCCGCGTGCTGGGCGAGATCGTCGAGCCGGTGCTGGAATTCTTCCGCCCCCTCCCCCCCATCGCGGTCGTCCCACTTGCCATCATGCTTCTGGGCATCGGGGACGCGGCCAAGCTGGTCGTCGTGGTCTGGGGTGCGTCCTTTCCCATCGTCATCAACACCATCGACGCGGTGAAGGTCCAGGACCCGATGCAAGCCCGCCTCGCCCGGTCGCTGCGCCTCACGACGTGGGAGCGGATGACCATGATCGACCTGCCCGCCGCCCTGCCCCGCATCTTCGCGGGCATCAAGCTGGGGATCACCGTCGCGCTTTTGCTGACCGTCGTGTCCGAGATCATCGTGTCCACCAACGGGCTGGGCGATTACCTGCGCATCGCCCAATCCGATTTCTCGATGACCCGCGTGATGACGGCGCTGATCGTCATCGCCATCGTGTCGGTCATCGTGAACGGCGCGACGAACTGGGCCAACCGCCGGTTGCTCGACTGGCACTACCGCCGCTCTGCGCTTGCCGGTCGGCAATAAATCCATCACCCGCACAAACGAGGTGCCACCATGGCCAAGGCCAAGAACATCCTGTTCATCATGTTCGACCAGCTGCGCTGGGATTATCTGAGCTGCTACGGCCACCCGCACCTCGACACGCCGAACATCGACCGGATCGCCAAGATGGGCGTGCGCTTCACCAATGCGCGCATCCAGTCGCCGCTCTGCGGGCCCAGCCGGATGTCGACCTACACGGGGCGCTACGTGCACAGCCACGGGGCCGCTTGGAACGGCTATCCGCTGAACGTGGGCGAGATGACCATGGGCGACCACCTGCGCAACATGGGGATGGACGCGGTTCTTGTCGGCAAGACCCACATGCAGGCGGATGCCGAAGGGATGCGACGGCTCGGGCTGGAGCCCGACAGCCTGATCGGCGCGCGCGTGTCGGAATGTGGTTTCGACGCGTTCGAACGCGACGACGGGCTTGCCTTCGAGGGCAAGGTAAAGGGCGGGCCGTTCCTCGAAACCCATTCGGCGGACAAGTACAACGCCTATCTGCGCGAAAAAGGCTACGAGGGTGAGAACCCTTGGCACGACTACGCCAATTCGGGCCTCGACGACGCGGGCAACGTGCTCTCCGGCTGGTTCCTGAAGAACTCGACCGAGCCCGCGAACATCGCGGAAGAGGACAGCGAGACGCCCTATATGACCCGGCGCGGGATCGAATTCATCGAGCAGGCCGGGGATCGCCCGTGGTGCTGCCACCTGTCGCTGATAAAACCGCACTGGCCCTATATCGTGCCCGCGCCCTACCACGATATGTATGGGCCAGAGCACTTCATCGCGCCCGTTCGCGCCGAGGCGGAAAAGGACACCGATCATCCCGTCGTGCGCGGCATGATCGAAGCGCCGGTCGGTAAGAGCTTTTCGCAGGACCATGTGCGCGAGACGGTGCTGACCGCCTACATGGGTCTCATCAAGCAAATCGACGACCAGATGGGCGTGCTGTGGGCATACCTCGAAAAGTCGGGCCGGATGGAGGACACGATGATCGTCATCAACTCCGACCACGGCGATTACATCGGCGATCACTGGATGGGCGAGAAGATGTTCTTCCACGACACCTCGGTGAAAGTGCCGCTCATCATCTACGACCCCTCGCCCGAGGCGGACGCGACGCGCGGCACCACCTGCGACGCGCTGGTCGAGATGATCGACCTTGCCCCGACGTTCTACGAGGTGGCGGGCGGCGACGCGACGGATGTGGACCATATCCTCGAGGGCGAAAGCCTGATCCCGATCCTGCACGGGACGGCAAAGCGCACCAAGCGTGACGTCAGCTTCTGCGAATACGACTTCGGCCACACGCCGCAGGCCGAGCACATGGGGCTCGCCCCCGACGACAGCCGCATGTTCATGGTCGCGACGAAAGAATGGAAGCTGATCCATTTCGAGGGCGGCTTCCGCCCGGTGCTGTTCGACCTGAAGAACGATCCGAACGAACTGGTCGATCTGGGCAAGTCCCCGGACCATGCCGACACGATCGCCGAGATGTACGAACATCTGCACCACTGGGCGCTGCGCAACTCGCAGCGGGTCACCGTGCCGACGAAACAGATCCTGTCGCGGCGCAAGAACATGGGGCCGGGATCGGGCATCATGATCGGGGTCTGGGCACCCGAAGACGTGCCGCCGGGGTCGGTCGATCACTACGTGACCCGCACCGCGCAGGACAAACGCCCGGCGACCTGAGCGCGCGGCGTTCGCGCGTCACCCGTCGGGCCGCCCCGCACCGGCAAAAAGCGGGTCTCGGGCGTCTTAGAACGCCTACCGCGTCACGATCAGCGCACCGCCCACGACGATGAGGAGCGCGATGGCGAGGTGTTTCCACTTCAGCGTCTCGCGCTTGAACACGAACAGACCCAGCAGCAGTGCCCAGAGCGGAACCGTGCCCGATAGTGGCGAAACGAGCGTGAGGGTGCCCATCGTGAGGGCCGCGTTCAGCGCCAGAATGCCGGCTCCGTTGACGAGGCCGTTCAGGGCGAACCATCCGACGCCGGACCCGAAGCGCGTGCGGCCCTGCCGGTGGTGGAGGGCCAGCATGACGCCCAGGACGAGCGACGAGACGGTCGTGGTGACGAGCAGCGCGAACAGCGGGCTGGGCACGTCCTGCATCCCGAATTTCAGACCGGGCTGGCTGATCCCGCGCACCAGCGAAGCGCCGAGCGGCACGAGAATGGCCCAGAGCGGCCACCCCCGCTTGATCCCGCGCGGCGACCACGTCGCCAGAAGCAGCCCGGCGATGGTCAGGATCAGCCCGATCGCGGATTGAAGGCCAAGGGACTCGCCAAGGAACAGGACGCCGAGGCCGATCGCGATCACCGGGGTAAAGGCGGCGATGGAAGCGGTCAGCGCCGGACCGACGAGCGAGACGCCCGCGATCTGAAACCGTTGACCGAGGGCCGGAAAGAACACGCCCACGATGACGAAGATGAGCGTGCCGCGCGAGCTCCACCAGCTTGGATCGACGAAGAAGGGCGCGGCCAGCCAACAGCATACGGCGACCACCGCCACCGACAGAAACGCGCCCGTCATCGTGTCGGTGTCGTCGAGCGCATGGCGCTGAATATGGTTACACAGGCCCCAGAGAGCGGCGGCGGCAAGCGACAGGGCGGCGGGCAGAATCGTTTCCATGTTAACCATCTAACGAGCGGGCCGACCCGGCGCCAGCCTCAGCCGTTCCAGTAGATGAGCGGCAATCCCGCGACCGGCGACCGGAAATACGGGATCGTCGTGCCCTGAAGGCTGCCCAGATAGACCGTTTTCAGGTCCGGCCCCCCGAAGGTGAGCGAGGCCATCCAGCGACACTGCGGACCACCGCAGGCCTGCATGATCTCCGGCGTCACCTGCCCCTTGCGCCACGCCTCGTCCAGCCGGGCCAGCGCCGCGGGGTCACCGCCCGCGTCGAGTATGGTGAGCACGTCACCTTTGGGCGTGATCGCGACCAGTTGGTCGGCCATTATGAGCGTCGTCCAGAGATTGCCGTAAGTGTCGAGCGCGATGCCGTCGCAGAAGCCCGGCAACACGGTCGGCCCGTAGATTTCGCGATCCTTCAACGTATCGCCGTCGACCCGGAACCGGGTGATGTTCCGGCTGGTGGTTTCGGCGACGTAAAGCCAGTTTTCGTTCGCGTCGAAGCGCAACTCGTTGGTGCCGCACAGATCGTCTGCCACGATCCGCGCGCCGCGCTCGTCGATGAGGGCGATGTAGCCGTCGCGGGAATTCGTTTTCACGTGGTCGGTCCAGGGGTTCATCGTGGTCGTCACGGTCAGCCAGAGCCGCCCTTTCGTGTCGCGGGTCACGAAATTGGCTTTGCCGAAGGGCCGCCCGTCGACGTTGTCGATCACCACGCTCGTCTCGCCGTCGCGCGTCATCCGCTCCACCCGGTCGGTGCCGAAATTCGCGATCAGGAAGTCGCCGTTCGCAGCGAAGGTCAGGCCGTTGGGCAGGCTGCCGGTCGTGTTGACGAGGCGATCCTCGAACGAAGACGCGGTGTTCGCCTCGGTCCCCTTCTGGAGGATCAACGCCTGCGTCCCGTCCGGGTCGATGCGCATGACGCCGCCCCGGCCATCCGCGCTCCAGAGTGTGCCATCCTGTTCGGCCAGAATGCACTCCGGGCGTTCGAGGTCGTGCCCGATATAGGACAGCTCCGCCGGGTCGATCTGAAATCCGATCAGGGGGTTCGTCATGCCTGTATCCTTTCGCCTCACCGGACCCGCCAAGCCATCCGCATCTATGGATCGGGCCAATACCTTACCGCGAAAAAAGAAATGCGCCGGACGGCCGGGATTCCTTGTCTCTGCACGGTCCGGGACTTATTACTTGGTCAACTGTTCAATTTGCAAGACGGGACGTCCAGAATGAAGATTGCGGTGATTGGCGCGGGTGGGTTCGTCGGACAACGGGTCGCCCGTCGGCTGGCCGTTGATCCCGATATCGAGCGCATCGCGATGGTCGACCGCGTCGACATGCCCGCCCCGGACGGCAAACCCGTCACGACCCATGTCGGCGACTTCGCGGACCCTGCCCTGCGGGATGCGGCGCTGGACGGGACCGATGCGGTGATCCTGCTCGCGGCGATCCTCGGCGGAGCGGCGGAAGCGGACTATGCGCTGGCGCGGGCCGTCAATGTGGACGCGACCCTCGGGCTGTTCGAGCATCTGCGCGACACGCGGCCCGACACGCGGATGGTCTTTGCCTCGACCATCGCGGTCTATGCCAAACCCCTGCCCGACCCGGTGACGGATGCGACGCCCTTTGCCCCCACGATGATCTACGGCGCGCAGAAACTGATGATGGAGGTCGCCCTGTCGAACTTCGCCGCGCGCGGCTGGCTTGACGGTGTGTCTCTGCGCCCCTCCGGCGTTATGGCGCGGGACGGGGCCGACGCGGGGCTGAAGACAGCCTTCATGTCGCGGCTGTTCTGGTGCGTGAAACGCGGCGAGGACATCACGCTCCCGGTGGCCGAGGACAGCCGCACATGGCTCACCTCGGTCGACAACGTGGCCGCCAACTTCGTCCACGGTTCCAAGCTGACGGACATCGGGCCGGACAGGGCATTCACCCTGCCCGCACTTTCGCTCACCTTCGGGGAGCTGGTGGCGGCGCTCAAATCCCGGTTCCCGGGCAGTCCTTCGACCGTCACCTTTGCACCGCACCCCGAGGTCGTCGCGCTGTTCGGATCGTACCCGCGTCTGGAAACCGAGACGGCGGACCGGCTGGGCTTTACCCGCGATGCGGATGCGGCCGCCCTTGTCGCCGCCGCGATGATCTGACACCGAACAAGAACAACCCACTGGGAGGACAGAATGAAATTCGCAACCATGCCCGATGGCACCAAGGACGGGCGGCTTTTCATCGTCAGTCGCGACCTGACCCGGATCGAACCGGCCAAGGGCGCCCACACGATGCAGGAGTTGATGGAACGCTGGGACGAGGTCGAGATCCAGCTCGAAATGGAATACGAAGCGGTCAACAACGGGCTTGGCGGCGGGTTCGAACCCGCCGCCGCACTCGCCCCCCTGCCGCGCGCATGGCAATGGCTGGACGGGTCGGCCTTTGACAGCCACGGCGACCTGATGGACAAGGTCTTCGGCATGGAGGACAAGTTCAAACCTCCATTTCCCTATATGTATCAGGGGGTTTCGTCGAAGTTCTACGGGCCGACGCAGGATGTGAAATTCCCCACCGAAGACGATTTCATCGATTTCGAGGGCGAGTTCGGCATCATCACCGACGAGGTGCCGCTGGGCACGTCGGCCACGGATGCGCGCAAGCACATCCGGCTGATCGTGCAGATCAACGACTGGTCCCTGCGCCGGATCGCGCCGCTCGAGATGAAATCGGGCTTCGGCTGGGTCATGGCCAAGCCGCCCTGCGCCATGGCGCCCATCGCCGTGACGCCGGACGAGTTGGGCGACGCATGGCGCGACGCGCGCGTGGATCTGCCGCTGAACGTCTGGTGGAACGGCGAGAAATTCGGCGCGGCGAACGGCTATGCCATGTCCGTCGGGTTCGACCAGTTGGTCGCGCACGCCGCCTATTCCCGCGATCTCGTGGCCGGAACGGTCATCGGCTCGGGCACCGTGTCGAACGAAACCTACCGCGAAGTCGGCTCGTCCTGCATCGCCGAGCGTCGGGGCATCGAAATGATCGACGAGGGCGAAGCCAGGACCGCGTTCATGCGCTTCGGCGACACGGTGAAGATGGAAGTCTTCGACGCGGACGGACAATCGGTTTTCGGCGCGATCGACCAGAAAGTCGTCGCAGCCTGAATTTCTCCCAGTTGCCCTCGGGCAATGGACTGGCGGCCCTTTGCGGGCCGCCTTTTTTGTGCGGCCCGGAAGTGGACAGTATTGACCGGAACGCGCGACAAGTGGACACTCATGTCCACAACGCGAACGGGAGGGTGCGAAATGGCCGAAAACTGGGATGAAAGCGTCGACGTAATCGTGGTCGGGTCGGGTGCCGCGGGGCTGCTGGCCTCGATCAAGGCGGCGGATGCGGGGAAATCCGTCCTGCTCATCGAAAAGACCGACAAATGGGGCGGCACATCTGCCCTGTCGGGCGGCGGGGTCTGGGTGCCGAACAACCACCTGATGAAGGCCGATGGCGCGGCGGATTCCCCGCAGGAGGCGCTGACCTATATGGAGGACGTGATCGAGGAGGTCGGCCCCTGCTCGTCCCGCCAGCGCAAGCTGTCCTACATCGCCAACGCGCCGCGCATGGCGGAATATGCCGAGAAGATGGGGTTTCGCTGGCAGCGCGCGCCGAACTATCCCGACTATTACCCCGACCGGCCCGGCGGCAAGATCGGGCGGATCATCGAAGGCCAGACCTTCGACGCGAACAAGCTGGGCGCGTGGAAGGACAGTCAGCGCAAGGGCGAACAGGACGCCCCCGCGATGGCCTTTGCCACCGATGACGTCTACCTGCTGCCGCTTGCGACCCGGACGCTGAAAGCCGCGCTCCGGCTGGCGAAAATTCTGCTGACGACGGCGGCATGGCGGATCACCGGGCGGATGCCCCAAACCATCGGGCAGACCCTGACCGGGCAGCTCATGCACATCTTCACGACGAAGACCAATGCCGAAATCCGGCTCAACACGGCGCTTGCGGGGTTCGTGCAGTCGGAGGGCCGTGTCACGGGTCTTGTCGTCGATGAGAACGGCACGACCAAACGGATCGAGGCCAAGACGGGTGTCTTGCTCTCGGCGGGCGGGTTCGCCCACAATCCCGAATTCCGCGCGGCGCATCAGCCCGTGGACGGCACATGGTCGTCAACGAGCCCCAAGGATACGGGCGACGGTATCCGCCTGACGATGAACGAGATGGACGTGGGCCTCGCCCTGATGGACGAAGCGTGGTGGGGGCCCTCGACGCTCTACCCAGACGGCACCACCGGCTTCCCGGTGTGGGAGCGGTCGCTGCCGCATTCGATCATGGTGGATCAGACCGGGGCGCGGTTCTGCAACGAAAGCGAAAGTTACGTGGACGCGGGGCGCGCGCAGCTTGACCGGAACGAACAGGTCGCGGCGATCCCCGCGTGGCTCATCATGGATGCCCGGCATCGCAAGCGGTACATGTTCGGCACCGCGCCGGGCGGGCGCACGCCGCAGGACTGGCTGGAGAGCGGGTTCTTGATAAAGGCCGACAGCATCGACGATCTGGCCGCGAAGACCGGGGTGGACGTGGACGGGCTGAAAGCCACCATCGCGCGGTTCAACGGGTTCGCCGACAGCGGCGTGGACGAGGATTTTCAGCGCGGGCGCACGGCCTACGACAATTACTATGGCGATCCGCGCGTGAAGCCGAATCCGAACCTCGGACGGATCGAACAGGCACCGTTCTGGGCGACCAAGATCTACCCCGGCGATCTGGGCACCAAGGGCGGTCTGGTGACGGACGAATTCGCCCGCGTGCTGACTTCGGACGGCAAGGTGATCGAAGGGCTCTATGCGACCGGCAACAACACGGCGAGCGTCATGGGCCGCACCTATCCCGGCCCCGGCGCGACGCTTGGCCCCGCGCTGACCTTCGGCTTCGTCGCCGCCAGCCACATGGCGGGCGAGACGGTGCCCGTGCCGAACGTATAAGACCGGGGCGGGCGCGCCCCCCGCGACAGCACTGACTTGCTCAACGAAGAAGGCCCAGATAATCAAAGGTATGGGACAGAAAAAGATGCGCGCTGACGGTCTTCGGAACCGCGAAGCGATTCTGAAGGCGGCAGCCGACGTGTTCGCGCGGGACGGTTTCGTGATCGCGCTGGACCGGATCGCGGTCGAGGCCGGCGTCGGGCGCGCCACGCTCTACCGTAACTTTTCGAACCGTTCCGTCCTCGCCATGGCGGTATTCGAGCAAAACGTAGCACGTTTCGAACAATTGGCGGAAAAGGTGTCGGCCACGCCGCAGGGGTTCCGGTTCATGCTCGACGCCTTGGCCGAAGACATCGCCGCCCATGCCGCACTGGGTCAGGCGCTTGCCCTGACAGAGGCCGAAAGCGACCTCAGCGACTTGCGCGATCGGGTGGTCGAAGTGCTCGACCGGTTCCGGCGGTCGGGGATCGAAGCGGGCGAGTTGCGGCCGGATTTCCACCGCGACGACATCGCCCTTCTGGTCGATACCCTCGGCCTCGGCCTGCAACCGGGGGATCGTGCGCGTCGCGCGGTTCAGGTCGCGCGCATGGTCGAATTGTTCAGCACCGGGATTTCCAGCCGCTGACCGAAAAAGGGCGGCCGTCGTGGCCGCCCTCTTCCACCCATTCGCACGTCGTCAGTAGGGCTGCGCGATCGCAGCCAGCGATTGCCCCATGAGCGGGCCGATCTTGTCCATCCCGGCCCCCTCCTGCTCCAACTCGCCCAGTTTCAGCGAATTGCCGACGACCAGTTTTCCGCGCGGCAGGCGGCGGGCCATGAACGCTTCGATCCCGCCTTCGAACGTGTCGGCCTTGTCCAACTCCTCGACCAGCACGATCGCATCCTCGACGGCCATCCCGGCGCCCGAGGCCAGATGCGGCGTCGTGGCATGGGCCGCATCCCCGATGAGCAGCACCCGGCCCACGTTCCACGGCCCGTCGATCAGGATCGATTCCAGCGGGCGGGCAAGGATCGGCGTGTCTTCGTCCATCTCGTCACGGATGCCCGCAAGCTCGCCCCCGAACGGCATGAGAAGCTGGCGCAGCTTCGGCAGAAGCTCGTCCTCCTTGTAGAACGGCTTTTCTTTCACGTTCTCCAGCAGGAACAGATACATCCGGTCCTTGGCGTAAGGCGTGAAGCCGACCTTGACCGGCCCCATGAACATCTTGGCCTTTTCCCAATGCTGCGGCAGCGTCATCTGCGCGCGCCAGCAGACCTGTCCTGTGTATTCCGGCTTGGGCGCGTCCGGCATCACCATCTCGCGCACCTTGGAAAACAGCCCGTCCGCCCCGATGACGAGGTCATAGGTGCCCGTCGTTCCGTCGGTGAAACGGGCCGTGACGGCAAGCCCGTCCTGCTCCAGCGCCGTGACGGTGGTGCCGGTGCGGATGGTCACGCCAAGATCGCGCATCCGGTTCACCATCATGTCGTGTAGGACCGGGCGCATCACGCCGCCCTCGCCCGGCACGTCCGGCGAATAAAGGCGCGGGGCCTCGATATCGTTGATGACGTTGCCGACCGGGTCGCACATGGTCAGGCCGTCGTGCAGGTGCCCCTTCTCGATCAGGTCGTCGGCAAAACCCAAGTCGCACAGCGCCCGGCAGGTCAGCGACGACAGGGTCACGCCCGTCCCCGCCGCACCCCAGTTCTCTTCGATATCGACCAGATCGACGGTCACGCCGTTTTCGGCCAAGCGGATCGCAGCCGCAGGTCCCCCCACACCGCCGCCGACGATCAACGCCGTCTTGACGTGTTTCGACAGGTTACCGCTCATCGTGTCCTCCCACGGAAATTCCTCACCGCGCGACAGTAGCTGGCCGTGAGCTAGCGGTGAAATAGATTGATTTAATGCGTCGTATCCACCGCGCCGATAGCCAGACCGCGCGCCTGTTCGTGGATCTTTTCGCGCACCCAGGCGAGGCATTCGTCGCCGTCGGAATAGGTGTGCCACTGGATGCTCTCGACCAGCGGTGGAATGTCGATCGGACAGGGGAGAAGCCTGAGCGGCATCTGCCGGGCGAATATATCGGCCATCGAGCGGTGCATGAGCGCAAGGTAATCGGTGCCTTCGATCATGAAGGGCAGCGCCGAGAAGCTGCCGACGACGATGGCGATGTCGCGCTCGCGCCCGTCCTTGTTCTGGATGAACCACGCTTCGTAGGACGGCGTGTGGCTTTCGAACATCACGGTCGCATGGCGGGCCGCGAAGAACTGATCCTCGGTGATCGTATCGCCGAACTGCGTATTGCCGGACCATGCGATCACCACGTAATCGTCGGTGAAGAATTGCTCGGACGGGTGATCGGGCGAGATGTAAAGCTCGGGCATGAGCAGAAGGTCGACTTCGCCCCGCTCGATCTTTTCGTGCGGTTTGTTGGCGGGTTGCTGAATGTCGATGGTCAGACCCGGCGCGGATTTTCCGATCTCGCGCACCGCCTCGCGCAACACGGAAATCGTGATGAAGTCGGACGAGATGATGCGCAGGGTGCGCACAGCGGTCGAGGGGTCGAATTCCGGCGACTGGATGATGGTGCCGTCGATCTGGACGAGGGCCGAGCGCACCTTGCCGGACAGCGCCGTGGCACGCGGGGTCAGCACCATCTGCCGCCCGACCTGCACAAGCAGATCGTCGTTGAAATACTCTCTGAGCCGCGCGAGCGCGCCGGAGGTGGCCGATTGGCTGAGAAACAGTTTCTCGGCCGCCCGGCTGACGTTCTTCTCCCGAAGCAGCACGTCGAGCGCGACGAGCAGGTTGAGATCGAGCCCTTTGAAGCGCATGTCCATCCTATCTGGAAAACGGATTGAAGTTATCCGAATTAGCGGTTTTGTAAATAGTTGCGCGGCTGGCACAAGGGCTGCGGGAGGATCGCGATGAACATCTCGGACATTTTCGGGCTGACCGGCAAACGCGCTTTGGTCACCGGCGGCGCAACAGGTATCGGGCGCGCCATTGCCGAAACCTTCGTGGCCGCGGGCGCGCGAGTCGTCATCGCCGGGGACCGGGCGGAGGAGGTGCCTGACGTGGCGGGCCGGATCGGCGCGACCGGGATTCACGCGGTGCTTGGAACCCGCAGCGCAGCCGAGGCGCTCGCCCGCGACGCGAAGGCCGCACTTGGTGGCCCCATCGACATCCTCGTCTCGAACGCGGGCGTCGAGGGGCCGGTCACCGGCCTCTCAAACCTCGACGAAGCGGGCTATATGGGGGCCTTCGAGGTGAACCTTCACGCCGCCACCTGGCTTTCCGCCGCGCTCATTCCCGACATGGCGGCGGCGGGCGGCGGTGCGATCATCCTCATGGCTTCGCTGTCGGCGGTGCGGGGGAACAAGGCGATCGCGACCTATTCGATGACCAAAGCCGCCCTCGCCCAGCTTGCCCGCAACATCGCGGTCGCCCACGGGCCGGACAACATCCGCGCCAATGCCATCGCGCCGGGGTTGATCGAAACGCCGTTCTCACGCGGCCTTATGTCGAACGCCGAGTTCATGGCGCGCCGGATGCAGGCCACGCCGCTTCGCCGTGTCGGTCAGCCGTCGGAAATCGCGGCCACCGCGCTCTGGCTTGCCTCGCCCGGCGGCGCGTTCACCACGGGGCAGACCATCGTGGTGGATGGCGGCACCCTGATCCACGACGGAAGCTAGGCCCGCCCGGCCCCCTTGATCGGGCCACGCGCAGCCCGATCTGCCCTCACCACGCGGTTGCGCCGCCGTCGATCCGAAAATCCGCGCCCGTCACGAACCCGCTTTCGTCCGAGGCGAGGTAGACCGCGAGATGGCCGATGTCGGTGGTCGTGCCCAGCCGTCCGACCATGAGTTTGGCGCGCACGTTGTCCATGAGCGGGCCATCCAGATGCTGCTCGGTCTCTTCCGTCACGGTGAACCCCGGCGCGATGGAGTTGCAGCGAATGCCGAACGGCCCGCCCTCCATCGCCATCTGCCGCGTCATGGCATAGGCCGCGCCTTTGCCAGCCGTATGCGCGATGGCGGGCAGGCCCTTGAGCGCGGTGTGCGTGTTGGCGGAGGCGAAGTTGATGATCGACGCGGCACCCGAGGCTTCGAGAAGGCGCCAGAGCGCGCGGGTGACGAGGAAAACGGTGTCGATCTCGCCCTTCGTCGTCGTGTGAAAATCCGCGAGCGTCATGTCCGGGATCGGTGCGAAGCGGACGATGGCCGCCGCATTCACCAGAACGTCGACCGCGCCGAAGGCTTCCGCCGCCGCCTCGCCCAACCCTCGGGCCCCGTCTTCGGTCGTGAGGTCCGCCACATGGGTCAGGATCGAGGGGTGTTCGCCCGCCAACCGGCCCAGCGCATCCGCGTCGATATCGCAGGCGAGCACCTTTGCCCCCTGCCCCGCGAACATCACCGCGATCTGCCGTCCGATTCCGCGCCCGGCGCCGGTGACGACGGCGCGCTTCCCAGCCAGCCGCTCAGTCATCGAAGATCGCCACGCAGCGGGTCCAGCCGGCCGAGCCGCCTTCGACCTTCACCGGGAAGGCCGCGACGGTGTAGCCGGTGGGCGGCAGGTCTTCGAGGTTGTGGAGTTTTTCCATGTGGCAATAAACCGTCTCGGCCCCGGCCTTGTGCCCCTCCCACAACAGCGATTTGTCCCCGGTCTCGGCGATCGCCTGTTTCTGGTAGGCAAGCGGCGCGTCCCAGCCCCAGGCGTCGATGCCGCAGACCTTCATGCCCTTCGAGGTCAGGTATAGCGTCGCCTCGCGCCCCATGCCGATGCCGCGGGTGAGGTAGTCGTCTTCGCCATACCGCACCCCGGCGGCGGTGTTCACCAGCACGATATCGCCCGGTTGCAGGTCATGGCCGATCCGGGCCAGTTCCGCCTCGACCTCGGCCGCCGTGACGACATGGCCGTCGGGCAACCCGCGGAAATCGAGCTTCACGCCCGGCCCCATGCACCACTCCAGCGGCACCTCGTCGATGGTGATCGCGCGTTCGCCGTTGTTCATGGTCGGATGGTAATGCCACGGCGCATCCATATGCGTGCCGACATGGGTGGTGATCTGAAGATCCTCCGACGCAGGCCCCGCCCCGCCCAGCATATCCGACGCCTCAAGCCCCGCCATCGGGGCGAATTCCGCCGCACCGAAGGCGTGGTCGCGATAGGTGATCTTGGGCAGAAGCGGTGGCGGATCGCTGGCGATCCCCGCTTTCAGCGGAACGGACAGGTCGACGATGCGACGGGCCATCTGGGCCTCCTCGGTCAATTATGGGGGCGGCCCGGTCTTGGGCGCATCCCGTGTTTATAAGGTGCGGCGAGGAAGACCTCGCCATCGCGAATATCGAGTGCGACGGGAATCAGCTTGTCGCCAAGACAGGGCCCCTGAACGCACACCCCGCTGTCGATCTCGAACAGCGCGCCATGCGCCCCGCAGACGATCCGGTCGCGGTCGGCGTTCAGGAATTCGTCCTTCTTCCATGCCATCCGCGCATTGTCGTAGTGCGGGCAATTGTTGCGCCATGCGACCAGCCTGTCGCCCTGCCGCACGATGAACATGGTGTCCCGCCCCTCGCCCAGCGGATCGAAGCCCCGCGAATGTCCATCGCGCAGATCCTCGACCCGGCACAGGGGCGCGTCGACGGTGACGGGTGGTCTGTCGTCAATCGCCAGGGGCACCGGGGAACCACTTCTCGGTGTTCTCGAAGAGGAAGACCTGCGCGGTCTGCGGCCCGGCTTCGACGAAGCGCGGCTCCCAGTCGTCGTCGTGCAGGTCCATGTCCGCGTCGAATTCGAAATGCGTCATGAGCGGGCAATTGAAATACCAGAACCAGTTCGAGCCGAAGACGTGCCGCCCTGGCCCCCAGAAGGATTCCCACCCTTTCTGGATCATCCGGCTGCCCGCCAGCATCAATTCGGTCGGCCCCTGCATGTGGAACGCGATGTGTTCCAGCCCCGCCATGTGCGGCGGCGTGTCGAGCAGAAACATCGTGTGGTGATCGCGGCAGGCCTGCGGGCGCAGGAACGGGCCGACATTTGTGAAGCGGTCGGTCAGAACGAACTTGAGCCGGTCCATGTAGAACGCTTCATGCTTTTTGATGTCCGGCGAGAAGTAGACGATGTGCGACAGGGTGCGCGGCTTGCAGGCGGCGTCCTGCGTGGTGCCAAGCTGGTTTTCCAGACGCGCGGGTTCCGCGCCGGGGCTGTTCACCCGTTCCGGCTCCAGATCGGTCTTGATCCGTTTGGTCACCTGGAACTTCAGGGCGAAACCGCAGTCGTCCTCGCAGGTGATCGACCCGTCGGGATGGCGCGTCACCTCGCGGTCGGTCGACAGCTCCGCCTCGATCTCGTCGATGACATTCGCGCTTTCGACGCCATAGACCGTCTGGCGCAGCGTGTTGCCCGAAGGCAGCGCAGCGGGCAGGTCGGCGTCGTCGCGTTTCCAGACCGATACGCAGGTCGCGTCGAGCGCGGAAAACGTGCCGCCCTTGCCCTCGGTCCAAGCGGTTTCGTCAAGACCGTAGTCCGTCAGGAACGCGCGGCAGGCGTCGAGGTCGTCGACCCCGAACACAATCTCATCGGGTCCGATGATACGCATGGTTGTCCTCCCAATTCGTCGTCAGCGGCCAACCTATGATCCCGCTTGGTATTGGAGAAATTGTTTGTTCCCATCCACGCTATCCACGAAACAGATACCTTGGGTGCACCG
This sequence comes from Maritimibacter alexandrii, assembly GCF_005871115.1. NCBI lineage: Bacteria > Pseudomonadati > Pseudomonadota > Alphaproteobacteria > Rhodobacterales > Roseobacteraceae > Maritimibacter > Maritimibacter alexandrii. The sequence continues at coordinate 28,736 of NZ_SWKQ01000011.1, read as the reverse complement.
ATTCAATTTCACATTGGTCGCTCGTCTAATTAGCGTCCGCCCAACATCTGAGGAGGGACGTGCATGGCACTTTTCGAGTATTTTCCGAACTACGTGTGGAACCTGTCGCTGTCGATCGCGATGGCATCCGGCGCCGAGCTTGGCGAGATCATGGATATGTCGAAGCCCCTGCTTGAAAAGGCGGAAGCGGGCGAGGACGCGGGGACGGCGGAGTTCCTGAAGGAATGGATGAAGAAGGCAAACGACCTGATCGCGCAGGCGGAAGAGGACGAGGGCAAGGATCGGCTGTTCTCGGCCGGTGACAAGCTGCGCCGGGCCAGTCTCTACCTGCTCACCGCCGAGCGGATGCAGGGCCACGGGCATCCGGGCCGCAAGGAAACATTCGCCAAGGCGCTGGAATGTTTCGACAAATACGCCCGCTATCGCAACGAAAACTGCGAGCGGGTGGAAATCCCTTACGGCGACAAGGTGATCCCCGCGTATTTCACCAAGGGCGAGGGCATCGAAGGCGAAGGCCCCTGCGTCGTGTTCCTGAACGGGCTCGATTCCAACAAGGAGCTGCTTTACTGGACATGGCTGCCGCATGAACTGGCGCGGCGCGGCATCTCGACCCTGTGCGTCGATCAGCCCGGCACGGGTGAATCGATCCGGCTGCAGGGTCTTCACGCCACCTATGACAGCGAACGCTGGGGCACGCCGGTTTATGAATACGCCGCAAGCCGCCCGGATGTGGATGCCGCCCGCGTCGGCTGCTCGGGCATTTCGCTGGGCGGCTACTACGTCCCGCGCGTCGTCGCGAACGAGCCGCGCTATGCCTCCGGTGCGGTCTGGGGCGCCAACCACAACTGGGCCGAAGTGCAGGAAAAGCGGATGCGCCGCGAGGGCGAGAACCCGGTGCCGCACTACTGGCACCACGTCTGGTGGGTGTTCGATGCGACCGATCAAGACGACTTCATGGAAAAGGCCAAGGGCATGGACCTGACAGGCCAGATGGAGAAGATCAAGGTGCCGTTCCTGATTACCCACGGCGAGAACGACCGCCAGATCGGGCTGGAATACGCGCACCAAAGTTACGACCAACTGGTCAACAGCCCGCGCCGCGAGATGAAGATTTTCACCCCCTACGAGGGCGGGGTCGAGCATGTCGGGGCCGACAATATGTCCTACGGCCGCTCGCTGATCGCGGACTGGTTCGCCGAAACGCTTGACGGGCACACCAAGTAATCTAAAACTCACGATTTTTCAGGGGCATCGACGCGTTCGGTGCCCCTTTTCACGCCCAAGGCTTCATGCGAGGGTTGCGTGACGAATGGCCGGGCCTCGCCCCGGTTGAATAAGGCGCGCGAAACCCGGACATGGTCGACCCGTTCCAACCTCACATCCTGATTATGGATGACGACCCCGACTTCGGGTTTCTGCTCGAGGTCAGCCTGCGCAAGATCGGATACCGGGTCACGGTCGTCGCACGGGGAGCGGCGGCGCTGGAAATCCTCTCGCGCGAAGCGGTCGACCTGCTCATCACCGACATCTACGTAAGAGACCTTGGCCGACCCGTGGCCGACGGGGGCCTGCTTCTCATCAACCGGGTGCGGCGACCGGGGCCCGAGTCCGAGATCATGGCCCCGCCGGACCTTCCGATCATCGCGGTGTCGGGTGCCACCGGCCACACGGGCCAGGAACATCTGCTCAGGATCGCCGGAAGCCTTGGCGCGGACGAGGTGTTGACGAAACCCTTCCACCCGGAGCAGCTGAACCGGATCATCGGCGACCTGCTTGCGCGCCGTCAGGCGGGGAACGATCAGTGACACGGGGGCGTGCGGCCAGCACGATGCTGTCGACCGGCCGAAAGATCTGGACCGGTGCGGTCGCGGTTCTGATCGTCTTGATCCTCGCGGTCGGGTCCATCGCGCTTTACCGCACCGTTCTCGACTCCGAAGCCGACATGGAATTGGTCACCGGCGAGGTGCCGCGGATCGTCGGCGGGTTGGAGCGGGCCATCGGCTACGGCGGTTTCATCCACAACTTCAAAAACCACGTTCTGCGCGCGGATGTCGGGCGCTACGGCGAAGCGGCACGGGCCGACTATCAGACAGCGATGGAGCTGCTCGACGCCCTGGACGAATTGGGCGCAGAGGTCGGAGTCCCGATCCAGAGCGAAGATCTGAGGACGACGCTGGCCAAGTATCACGCCATGCTGGACGAGATCGACAGGCTTCACGCCAGCGGGGCCTCGCCGGGCGAGATCGACGCGGCGGTGCGCCTGCCGGATGAGGACGCGGTGGCCAATCTTGTCGACATCCAGTTGCAATTCGACGCCGCCCTGAGCGCCGAGCTCGACCGCAACCGTCTGCGGATCACGGCGCTCGTCGTGTCCTTGATCGGGGCGTTCTTCCTTGGCAACCTTCTGATCGCCCTGACCCTCGTGTCGTCGCAACGGGCCAAGGCGCGCGACACCAGTCGGATCGCGGCGCTGAACGCGCGTCTGAACGCGATTCTGGAAACGGCGCAGAGCGGTATTCTGGGATTGGACAAGGGCGGCTCCATCGTTGCCGACAACGCCGGGGCGCGGGCGATCCTTCCGCCGGAGGTGTTCGGGGCCGGTGCCGACTGGCCCGACCTGATCCCGACACGCGGCGTGGACGACATGGAACCCCTGACGGGGACCGCGAACCCCTTCGTCCGCGCTGCACGGGGCGAAACGATCCGCGACGCGCTCGTCATCATCGGGGATGGCGAGATGCCGCGCTATCTCAAGGTGTCCAGCGCGCCGATCGCCACGCGGCCCTCCGAGGATGTGCAGGCGGTCGTGCTGCTGGACGATGTGAGCGAGCTTGAGCGCAACAGGCAACAGGCCGAGCGCGCGGCGCGGCTCGACGCACTTGGGCAACTGACCGGCGGGATCGCGCATGACTTCAACAACCTGCTGGGCACCATCGAATACGCCGTCGAGCTTGCCCGCGACGACGTGTCTGAGACCGGGAACCGCTATCTCGACACGGCGCGCAACGCGGTCCGGCGCGGCGCCGATCTGACCCGGCGGATGTTGACCTTCGCGCGCCGCCAGCCGGGAGCGCCACGGTCGCACGATGTGGCGGCCCTGATGGCGAATGTCGCGGAACTGTCGCGCCCGGCGCTCGACGCCTCGATCCGGCTGGAGATCGTCGAGCCGGAAACGCCGCTTTGGGTCCAATGCGATGACGGGCAGTTCGAAAACGCGGTCCTGAACCTTGTGCTGAACAGCCGCGACGCGATCCGGGCAAATGGACATGGCAGCACGATCACCGTCCGGGCGCGCGCGCTCGACGGCATGTCGTCGCGCCAGTTGGGGCGTCCGGGGCTGGACGGGGGCGCACGCGATTTCGTGGAGTTTTCGGTCAGCGACGACGGGCCGGGCATGAGTGCCGAGGTGCGCCGCCGCGCGACCGACCCGTTCTTCACCACGAAGGGCCAGCAGGACGGCACCGGGCTGGGCCTGTCGGTGGTCTATGGCTTCGTCGAGCAATCCGGCGGCGTTCTGAAAATCTATTCCGAGGTCGGGCGCGGAACCACCGTGCGTCTGATCCTGCCGCGCGGGAGCGCCGAAGGCGCCGCGCCGAGCCGCTCCACCGATCAGCCGGTCACGCCCGGTGCGGGCGAACACATCCTCGTCGTCGACGATCAGCCCGATCTGCTCGCCATCACGCGCGACATGCTCGAAGGGTTCGGCTACCGCGTGACCACCGCCCGGTCGGGTGCAGAAGCCCTCGAACGGTTGGGAAGCGCGGGGCCTTGCGATTTGCTCCTCACGGATGTGGTCATGCCGGGGATGAGCGGCTTCGAAATCGCCGCCGCCGTGCGCGCGATGGCCCCGAAGGTGCCGGTGATCTACATGTCCGGCTATACCGGCATTTCGGACGAGCAGATGGGCGACGTGATCGCGCCCGTCGTGCAGAAGCCGTCACCCCCCGGTGAGCTGTCGGCGCTGATCCGCGCGGGGCTGGACGGGCATCACGCAGCCTGACCCGGCACCCCCGTTCAGGGGGAGCGGCCAAGTTGACGCGACGGGGCGATTGTGACAGGAGTCCGCGCGACCGGGCCACCGCGGGGGCGGCCTGAAAACACTGTGGAAAACATGCCGACGACCGTGATCGATACCGCCCGCGATGTGCTCTTGTCCGAGGCCGCGGCGCTCACCACGCTTGCAGACAGCCTGCCCGCAGATTTCGAGGCCGCCGCGCAGCTGATCCTCGACCGGAACGGCAAGGTCGTGGTCGGTGGCGTGGGCAAGTCGGGCCATATCGGGCGCAAGATCGCGGCCACCCTGTCGTCCACCGGGTCGCCCGCGTTCTTCATCCATCCGACCGAGGCCGCGCATGGCGACCTTGGGATGATCGAAGAGCATGACACGGCGCTTTTGATCTCGAACTCGGGCGAGACCAGCGAGCTTCTGGTGATGATTGAATTCTGCCAGCGGTTCGACATTCCGATCATCGGGATTTCCTCCGTGCCCGGCTCGACCCTGATGCTCGCCTCGCAATGCCAGCTTCTTCTGCCGAAAGTGCCGGAGGCCTGCCCGATCCGGCTGGCCCCGATGACCTCGACCACCATGACGCTGGCTTTGGGCGATGCGCTGGCGGCGAGCCTGATGCAGAAGCGCGGCTTCAGCCCCACGGATTTCGGCGTGTTCCACCCCGGCGGCAAGTTGGGCGTGCAGTTGATGCGCGTGGGTCAGGTGATGCATGACGGCGACCGCCTGCCGATCCTGACGCCGGACACGCCGATGAAGGAAGCCGTTCTGACGATTTCGGAAAAGGGCTTCGGCACCGCCGGGATCATGGAGGGCGACAAGCTGGTTGGGATCATCACCGACGGCGACGTGCGCCGCAACATCGACGGGTTGTTCGACAAGACCGCGCGCGACATCATGACCAAGACGCCGATCACGACCAAGACCGACGTGCCGGTGAGTCAGGCGCTGTCGAAGATCGAAGAACACGCGGTTTCGGCCCTTTTCGTGGTGGATGCGGATGGCAAGCCCATCGGGATCGTCCACCTCCACGACCTTCTGCGCTTGGGTGTCCAATGAAGACCGTCATCCTGATCCCTGCCCGCTATGCCTCCACCCGCTATCCCGGCAAGCCGCTGGTCACGGTCCGCCAGCCGGACGGCAGCCACAAGTCGCTGATCCAGATGTCGTGGGAAGCCGCCTGTTCGGTGCCCGGCGTGGATGCGGTCTATGTCGCCACCGATGACGCGCGGATCGAGGATGCGGCCAAGCGGTTCGGGGCCGAGGTCATCATGACCTCGCGCGACTGCGAAAATGGCACGGCGCGCTGTGCCGATGCGGTGACGAACGGCGGGCTGGATGCGGACCTGATCGTGAACCTGCAAGGCGATGCGCCGCTCACCCCGCCGTGGTTCGTGGAGGCGCTGATCGACGAGATGAAGCGTGACCCGGACGCGGTGATGGCGACGCCGATCATCCGCTGCGACCGCGAGACCTATGGGAATTTCGTCGAGGACCGCAAGAACGGCATGGTCGGCGGCACGACCGCCGTGCGCGACAATGCAGGCAACGCGCTGTATTTCTCGAAAGAGGTGATCCCGTGGCTCGACCCGAAAAAGGTCGCGGACATGGACCCGATCCCGGTGTTTCACCATGTCGGTGTGTATGCGTACCGTCGCCAGACCCTGCTGGATTATGCCGCATGGGGCGAGTGCGAGTTGGAGCAACTCGAAGGGTTGGAGCAGCTTCGTTTCCTCGCCAACGGCGCGTCGGTGCGCTGCGTCGAAGTGGACGGGCGCGGGCGGGTGTTCTGGGAACTCAACAACCCGCATGACACCGCCCGGATCGAACAGGCATTGGAGGCCATCGCACAATGACCAAGACCGTCGACATCCTCGACCTGACCGTGGGCGGCGAGAACCCCGTCGCCTTCATCCTCGGCCCCTGCCAGCTTGAAAGCCTCGACCATGCGCGGATGATGGCCGAAAAGATCGCGGCGGCATGCGAGACGGCGGGTGCCAAGTTCATCTTCAAGTCGAGCTACGACAAGGCGAACCGTTCGTCGATCTCAACCAAGCGCGGCCTTGGGATGGATGAGGGTCTGACGATCCTGTCGAAAATCCGCGACGAGTTCGGCGTGCCGGTCCTGACCGATGTGCATGACGCGCATCAATGCGGCCCGGTGGGCGAAGCGGTCGACGTGCTCCAGATCCCCGCGTTTTTGTGCCGCCAGACCGACCTGCTTTTGGCGGCGGGCGAGACGGGCAAGGCGATCAACGTCAAAAAGGGGCAGTTCTTGGCACCCTGGGACATGGGGAACGTCGCCGACAAGATCGCCTCGACCGGCAATGAAAAGATCATGCTGTGCGACCGGGGCACCTCGTTCGGCTACAACACGCTCGTCACCGATTTCCGGGGCCTGCCGATCATGGCCCAGACCGGATACCCGGTGGTGTTCGACGCGACCCATTCGGTGCAGCAGCCGGGCGGGCAAGGCACCACCTCGGGCGGGCAGCGCGAATTCGCGCCGATCCTCGCGCGGGCGGCCTGTGCGGTGGGCGTGTCCGCCGTGTTCCTCGAAACCCACGAAGACCCGGACAACGCGCCTTCGGACGGGCCGAACATGATCCCGGTCGACGAGCTTGCCGGCGTTCTCAGCGCGCTCGTGCGCTACGACGCGTTGACGCGGGAACTCATTCAGTAGACCACTGATCCTTATTGCGCCGCGGCACCAGACGACGAGGACCATATGGCCAAGACCGGAACGCAAGACAGACGCCGCCTGCGCATCGGCTTCTTCGTTCCGTGGATCACCAAGGGCCGGGGCGGCACCGAGAACGTCGGTCATATGATGGCGAACGCCATGCGGCAGCGCGGGCATGACGTCACGATCTTTACCTTCGACGACGCCAAGGGACCGTCCTGCTGGCCGCTCGACGACGGCATCGACCTCGTGCACCTGCCGGAAGCGGACGACAAGCAGGCTGACGACAAGATGGTGCTCGCAGTCGCCGCCAAGTCTCTGGACCTGCTCGTCGGCCTGCACATGAACCGGACCTTCTGCCGCTATGTGCGTTGCGCACAGAAGGTGGGCGTGCCCATCGTCCTGTCCGAACATATCGACCCGCGCTTTCCCAAGTGGCTCGACGTGTTCGACCCTGTCGAACGCGAAATCTCGTTCGCGGGCGCGACGCTCATTCACCTGCTGGTGGAACCGTTCCGCGCCTCGCTGCACGAAAGCCTGCACGACCGGATCAGGATCGTTCCGAACACCATCGCGCCGCCCGCGACGATGGCGACCCCCGGCGCGGGTCGGAGCCGCAAGTCGATCCTCGCCGTGTCGCGGCTCGTGCCACGCAAGAACGTCGATACCCTGATCCGGGCCTTCGCGACGCTGGCGCGCGCCTTTCCCGATTGGACGCTCGACATCGTCGGGGGCGGCTCGATGACCGGCGCGTTGAAGAAACAGATCCGCTCGCTCGGTCTGGGAAGCCGTGTCGTGCTGCATGGCGAGACGAGCGACCCCTACCCGTTCTTCGCCGCTGCCGACATCTTCGCGATCCCGTCCTTTCTGGAAGGGTTCCCGATGACGGTCTGTGAGGCGATGGCGCATGGCCTGCCCGTGGTCGGGTTCGAAACCTGCAACGGCGTGAACACTCAGGTCGTTCATGGCGAGACCGGGATGCTTGCCGATGGGGTCGATCCCGTCGCCTCGCTGGCCGGGGCGCTGCGTCCGCTGATGGACGACGGCGATCTGCGCAAGCGCATGGGCGAAGCCGGGCAAGAACGCTATGCCGGGAACTATTCGAACGAGGTCGTCTTCGCGATGTGGGAGGACATGTTTTATGAAGCCTTCGACATCGGTCCCGTCGCGCCCGCACCGAGCCGAGACGAGATCGTCCGGCTGAAGCTGTGGGAAATGGTCTGGGGCACCGCCGAGGTCGACACGCCGGTCAAGAAGGCCTTTTGAAGATGAAGCAGAACGACCGCGCCTTTCGCCGTTTCGTGGAGCTTCTGGATCAGCGACAGGTCCGCCACGACCCGACCATCGACATCCGTGAACACGTCCTCGCCCGGCGCACGCACAAGATCGGCGTGGGCTATATCAACGACAACCTGACACGGTTTTTCGGCGCGAACCTGCGCCAGCTTTTCCCGGCGGCGGTCGGCGTCGATGACAGCGCCTTCGCCAAGAGCCAGGATTTCCTGATTTCCGGGTCGATCTACCGCGACCCGGAACATTCCCACAAAGGCGGTGTGCGCGCGCTGGACGCGATGCCCGAAGGCACGGACCCGATCTTTTTCGAGGCGGGCTTCGTCGCGACCTCGCACAGCTGGGCGCATTCCTTCAAGGAAGGCAACGCGTCATACGCCTGCCTCGGCTATGTCTACGACGACATCGCCTATTACTTCATGGCGGATTACCCGAACCGCCTGATCCATCGCCTGAACAGCGACCGCGAACTGAGCGACGCGGAAAGGGCGCGCGCGCGCGGCCTGATCGACCGGCTCGTCGAGCGCCGCATCTCGAAATACAACGCGCAGCCGATGGAGGCGCCGACGCTGCCCGAGGGCTACGACCGCGCCGTTCTGGTCTGCGATCAGGCGTTTGCAGATGCGTCCACCGTTTACGGCAAGCTGACCGAGAGCGATTTCGAGCGGATGCTGATCGCCGCCCTGACCGAGAACCCGGATGCGCAGGTGATCGTCAAGACGCACCCGGATTCGAGCTGGGAAAAGGGCAAGCGGTCGGGCTACTACACGCATCTGGAAACGACCGGACGGATCGTCGTCCTACGCGATCCGGTGAACCCCTACACGATCTTCGACATGGTCGACACGGTCTATGTCGGCACGAGCCAGATGGGGCTTGAGGCGCTGTTCGCGGGCAAAAAGGTCGTGACCTTCGGCGCGCCCTTCTACGGCGGCTGGGGTCTGACCGACGATCGGCAGGCGATCCCGCATCGCCATCGCGCCCGGACGCTCGAGGACATCTTCCACGCCTTCTACATCTGGTACACGATCTATCATGTGCCGGGCTGCGCGGTGCCCTCGCAGGTCGAGGATGCGCTGGACTATATCGAAACGCACCGACCGTTCCCGCTTCCGCCGACGCAGGCGGAACTGGACGCGGCCCCCAAGGTCTCGGTCATCATTCCCGTGCACGGGGTCGAGGCCTATATCGAGGATTGCATCGCTTCGGTGCAGGCCCAGACTCTGCGCGAGATCGAGATCCTGCCGGTGAACGACGTGACCCCGGACAACGCGCAGGCGATCATCGACCGTCTGGCCAAGGCCGATCCCCGGATCAAGCCCATCGTGCTCGACGAAAACGTGGGCCAGGGCTTTGCGCGCAACATCGCGATCGATCAGGCCAAGGGCGACTTCATTTGGTTCATCGACGGCGATGACTGGATGCCGAACCCCGAGGCGCTGGAAACGCTGGTCGCCGTGGCCGAAGCCAATGGCTCCGACATGGTGCGGGGCAAGAAGGCGGCCGAGGCGGTCTTCGGCAAGAACGGCGAATACATCTACGACCGTCCCGACGCGTCGGAAGCCAATTTCGACCAGCAGATCGACCGCACCACCTATGCCGAGACGCCGCGCATTCTGCGCAACCGGCATTTCTGGACGTGGCTTTACCGTCGCGACTGGCTGAACGAGATCGAGGGGCGCTTCGTCACGACCCAGTGGGAGGAGCGGGCGTTTCTGGTCCGGGCGCTGACCAATGCCCGTGTTCTGAGCCTGACGACCTGTCCGACCACGACCTATCGCATCCGGCCTGCCTCGACCGCGCGCCGCAAGAGGGGGCCGAAGGACTTCGACCGGATGTTCATGAATTTCGAGACGACGCTTCAGGCGCTCGGCGATCACGGCGCGCGCGACCGGACCTCGCCCCTGCGCCCGCACCTTGCCTTTCATATGTCGCAGTATATCGACCATATGATCCTGACCGAGCCCTATGCCTATTATCAGGAAATGGGCGGCGAGGCGTTCCAGGCGTTTCTGGACCGGGTGCGCGGGACGCTCGAGTCATACGATTTCCGGGCGGGCGACTACGACGCGACCTCGACCGAGCGCCGGGTGCAGCACAATCGCGCGGGGGCGTTCCAGCTTGCCATCGCGGCGCTGCGCGCGGGCCGTCCCGACCTGCTCGACGCGGCGGTGAACCTGCGCCCGATCCCGCAGGATGAGCTTTACAAGGTTTATCGACAGGCGCCCGAGACGCCAGACGACAGCGACCTTCAGGCCGCGCTGAACCACTATGCCCGCAACGGGCTGGTCAAGACACAGGCCGGACGCGCGCCGAAACCAGGCAAGCGCCCCCGGATCGTGGTTCACATCGGGGCGACCAAGACCGGCTCGACCTTCCTCCAGCACCTGATGGAGACGAACCGCCCCGCCCTGATGCGCGATGGCGTCTGGTATCCCGAGGTCGGCCTGTTCTGGCAAAGGGTCCGGCCCCACAAACAGGCGGGACATTCGGAATTCACCCGCAACGCGGTGCGCAACGAACCCGGCCTGCGCGCCCATATCGAACATGGCCTCGCGCTCATGGGCGAGCGCATCCACACCATCGTCTTGTCGAGCGAGGCGTTCTTTCTTCAGGAGAACGCTTACCAGATCGCCAACTATTTCGCGGATTACGACGTCGAAATGGTCGTCTATCTGCGGCGGCAGGACGAATGGGCCAATGCGCAATATGCCGAGTTCGTGGCGGGCGGCGCGGTCGGCCGCGTCGACGGAAGCTTTGCCGAATGGCTGACCACGCCCGAGACGATCGCGCGACTGGACTATGCCGCGAACATCGAACGCTGGGCCGAGGTGATCGGCAGAAACAAGGTCAAGGTGCGCCTGTTCGACAAACGGGCGTTCGAGGGCGGCGATCTGCTTACGGATTTCGCCAAGGTGACCGACCTTCCCGTTCTGCTCGACCTGCCGCAGCCGGATGCGCTACAGGCCAACTCCGCGCGCCTGTCGACCGCCCATGTCGAGCTTGTGCGCATGTACAACGCGCGGGAGTTCCGCAATCGCGATGCCTATTTCACCTTCATCGAAACGGTGACGACCGGGTTTCAGAAATTCCGCGCGGATCGCGGGTTGCAGATGGGGCGCCCGTGGTTCCTGACCGAGGAGCTTGCCGAGACCCTGATGCGCAACGCCCGCGACACGAACGCGGCCATCGCCCGGACCTATTTCGGGCGGGAGGACGGGGTTCTGTTCGACGGCGAGGCCCAGCGCCCGCCCGCACAGGACGATGCGCTGCATGCCGGGGAGTTCGCCCTTGTCGCGGCCGCCTATGACGCGGCCAAGCCGGAGGACGTGGTCGACGACGGTGTGCCGGATCGCCTGACCCAACGGGCGACCGGGCCGCGCGTGGTGAATTACGGCCATTTCGGCTGGCGGCTCTGGCTTCTCACCCCGATCTTCGAGACCCTTTACGTCAAACGCGCGATGCCCGAAGTCCTTCCGGCCTTCCGCCGCGAACCTGCCGATTTCGCGCGCGAGAACTGGGCGCAATACACGCCGTTCCGCATCGGGCTGCTCTATCCGAACACGCCCGCGCTTGGCGGTTTCAAGGTCTGGGTGCCGATCATCCGGACCGCGCTCAAACTGACCGGGAACACCGGGATGATCCCGGCGCTGGAACGTGATCCCATCGCCTTTATGCGCGCCAGCCCGTCGAAGCCGGGCCGCATCCTGTCGCGGATCGTCTTTCCGCGCGGCGAAATCCGGTAGGGCTGGGCATGAAAGACGCGGATGTCGTGCTCGAGGTTCCGGCGGCGTGGTTCGATAACCCGCTGGATTGCCTGCGGCACCAGCGTCTTTATGCCTCGATCCTCGTGGCGCTTGCCGACCTGTGCGTCACGGTTCGCCCGATCCGCCTGCCCTATGCCGCCGATGCCGCGCCACGGGCGACGAAACGGGGGCAGCTTGTCATCAGCTTTCATTCGCAGGGCGCCGAGGGGAACGTGCTTCGGCTGAAGGAATCCTATTGGCCGCCCTATTACACGGCCGACCCGCGCGGGTTCTCCGGGTTCTCGACACTCGCGCGAAATCCGGATGCGGTCGCGGACGAGGTGCGCAAGATCCCCAAACGTCAGGCGCGAAAGTTCGTCTCGGACATCCGGCAGGAAGCTTTGGACCGGAACGTGTCGAAATACGAACAGCCGGCCGAGCGCGATGCGAAGCTGCCGCGCGAGTTCTACTTCCTGCCGCTTCAGACGGTCGAAGACCCGGTTGCGCAATTCGCCTATCTCGATCAGCTCGACGTGGCCGCCCAGCTTGCCAAGGTCGCGGCGGACACCGGCGCCGCGGTCGTCGTCAAGCGTCACCCGCTGTGCAAATCGCAGGCGGTGGAGGAACGGCTCGAAGACCTGAACCGAGATTTCGCGAACCTGAGGCTTTCGACCGCGTCGGTGCACCAGTTGATCGGGCAGTCGAAGGCGGTCGTCGGCTGCAATTCGGGCGTGCTGTTCGAGGCGCTGATCCACGGCAAGCCGGTCGTGACCTTCGGCAAGTCGGATTTCGAGATCGCGACGCGGTCGTTCAACCGGCTGGGCGAGCTGGGCGAAGCACTGGCCGATGCCGAACGGCTCGACCCGGATTTCCGCGACCGCTTTCTGACGTGGTTTCTGAAACTCCATTGCGTTCACGCCGCCGACACGCTCGCCCTGCGCGGCAGGATCGCCGAGGCGCTGAACGCGCTCGACATCGATTCCCACGGGTTCAACGAAGATCAGCTTCAGGTCTTCGAGCACTTCGCGCAGATCGAGCGGGCACGACGCGAGGAAATTCTGCATCCGCAATAAGGCGTGCCGGTCGCAGGCTTCCGTGCGGCGGGCGCGGCGGGGCGAAGGATTGATCCCCCCGCCCGTTCTGCCATCCTGAACGGGCGCAACGGGGGACGGGTCGTGGCATCTGAAGGCATACTCTATTACGCGGACGCGCCGCGCTATATCGCGCAGGCCGAGCGGTCGGTCGCCTCGCTTCGACGCGTCATGCCGGAGGTCCACGTGACCCTCGCCACCACGCTTGCGGATGTGGAGGTCGATGGCTTCGACGCCATCCGGCAGCTTGAGGTCGCCCCGGACGACCACACCCGGATCGGCAAGATCAGGGCCATCGCGACGGCGCCATACGACAAGGTGATCTATGTCGACACCGATACGATCTTCGCGGGCGATGTCGGTTCGATCTTTGCCGCGCTCGACGACTTCGGCCTTGCCGCAAGCCACGCGCCCATCCGGCGCTCGCCCGTCGGGGCCTGGGATGCGTCCTTGCCGGAATGCTTCACCGGGTTGAACGGCGGCGTTCTGGGCCTGAACCTGACCGACCCCGACACCGCCGCCTTCGTCGCGGCCTGGGAGGACGCCTACCGCGACACGTCGGAGGTGACGCGGCAGGACCAACCGTCGTTCAACCGCCTGCTCTACCGGTCGCGGGTCCGGTTCCTCGTCCTGCCGCCGGAATACAATTTCCGGGCGGAGTTTTCGAACCAGTCCAAAGGGGCGAACATGGGGGTGAAGGTCATCCACTCCCACGCCGTGAACGAAATGGACCGGGAGCGCACCGACGACCTGATCCGCAAGCTGTCGGACGACCGTTTCGCCACCTTCCTGCGCGACGAGGACGATATCGCGGTGCAGTTCACCAAGATGCCCACAGTCGCCGCGATGCCGCAGGTCGCCCGCAGCCTGTCGGACGCCCGACTGGCCGCCGCGTTGCGCGCCAGCCATATGTGGGACCGCGCGCGCGAGGGCCGGAACCTGCGCAACGAGGTGTTCGACATCCTGTCCGAGGACGCCGGGTTGAAGGTGCTTCAGATCGGCAATCCGGTCGCGCCGATCCTCGACCTCATCAACCGGGCGAACGCCGAAGCCGCGATCTGCGTCACCGATCAAAGCTGGATCGAGCGGCTGGAGACCGGGATCACCAGCCCGTTCGCCCGCATCGTCGAGGCGGCCTTCGCCGTCGAGAACGGCGATATGGAGGTCGTGCGCCGCGCGGACGATGTGCCAACCGTTGAAGTGATCGACCCCGCGACCGGGATCGAGGGGCTGCTACAGCGCCTGTTTCCAAGCCGCAGGCCCGACTGGGTGCGCACCCGCCGCCCGGCAAGGGTCTGGCCCGAGCTTATGACACTGGCGGGGATCGACGATCCGCAGGTCGTGGCGCTGGCGACTGCCGGGCGCGATCCCGAAGCGGTCGAGGCGTGCCTCGCGGCGATCGACGCGGGAGACCTGCCGACCCCGAATTACATTCAGGTCGAAGGCCGCAAGATCCCGCAACGCAGCCGGCGCGCCGTCCGCAAAGCCCTGCGCGATGCCGGGTTCTGGGTTCTGGATCAGGGCGGGTCCGGTATCATGGCCGTGCACCCCGTGGCGCTCGGCCTCGTATCGCGCTGAACCGCCGTGGCGCGGGTCACTCCGCCGCGATGCTGGACGCCTCGTTCGGGTTGTAGTTGAGGATCGGGGCAAGCCAACGCTCGACCTCCTCGAGGCTCATGCCCTTACGTTCGGCATAGTCCGCCGCCTGATCGCGTTCGATGTTCGACACCCCGAAGTAATAGGCTTCGGGGTGGCCGATATAGAGGCCGGACACCGACGACCCCGGCCACATCGCCATGCTTTCGGTGAGCGTGACCCCGGTGGTCGCCTCGGCGTCGAGCAGCGCGAACAGGGTGCGCTTTTCCGTGTGATCGGGCTGGGCCGGATACCCCGGCGCGGGACGAATGCCGCGGTAGGGTTCGGCGATCAGCTCTTCGGGGGCGAACCCTTCGTCACAACCGTAGCCCCAATGATCCTTGCGCACGCGCTCATGCAGCATTTCAGCCATGGCTTCGGCGTAGCGGTCGGCCAGCGCCTTGACCATGATCGAACCATAGTCGTCGCCCGCCTGTTCGAACCGTTCCGCGATCGCGATCTCTTCCGGCCCGGCGGTCACGACGAAACCGCCCACGTAATCGGGCGTGCCCTCAGGCGCGACGAAATCCGACAGCGCCACGTTCGGGCTGTCCTTGCGCTTGGAATGCTGCTGACGAAGCGTATGGAGCGTGGCGAGCGGGTCTTTGCGCCCCTCGTCCTTGAAGAGCCGGATGTCGTCGCCCACCGCGTTCGCGGGCCAGAACCCGACCACCGCGCGCGGCGCGAACCAGTCCTCGCCGATGATCCGTTGCAGCATCGCCTGCGCGTCGGCGAACAGGCCGCGCGCCGCTTCGCCATACTTCTCGTCTTCGAGAATGCGGGGATAGACGCCCTTGAGCTCCCACGTGCGGAAGAACGGGGTCCAGTCGATATAGCGCGCGATCTCGGCCAGATCCCAGTTCTCGATCACTTTCGGCCCGAAGAACGAAGGGGTTTCGACCTTGTACTCGGACCAGTCGATCTTCTTCGCATTCGCCCGCGCCTTGGCCAGCGGCAGGCGTTCTTTGGCCCGTTCACTGCGCTCGTGGCGTTCCGCGACCTCGGCATATTCGCTGCGGATATCGTCGATATAGGGCTGTTTCTGCGTCTTGCTCAGAAGCGACGAGACGACGCCGACCGCGCGGCTGGCGTCGGTGACGTAGATCGCCTGACTGCGGGCGTAACGGGGCGAAATCTTCACCGCCGTATGAACCTTGGAGGTCGTGGCCCCGCCGATGAGAAGCGGCAGATCGAAGCCCTCGCGCTCCAGCTCGGAGGCCAGATGAACCATCTCGTCGAGCGATGGTGTGATTAGGCCGGACAAGCCGATGATGTCGACCTTCCGCTCGCGCGCGACCTCGAGGATCTTCTGCGGCGGGACCATGACGCCCAGGTCGATGATCTCGTAGTTGTTGCAGGCCAGCACGACGCCGACGATGTTCTTGCCGATGTCGTGGACGTCGCCTTTGACGGTGGCCATGAGGATGGTGCCCGCGGTGTCGCGCCCGCCCTCTTTCTCGGCCTCCATATAGGGCAGCAGCACCGCGACCGCCTGTTTCATCACGCGGGCGGATTTCACCACCTGCGGCAGGAACATCTTGCCCGCGCCGAACAGGTCGCCGACGACGTTCATCCCCGCCATGAGCGGCCCCTCGATCACGTCGAGCGGCTTGTCTGCGGCAAGGCGCGCGGCCTCGGTGTCTTCGTCCACGAATTCGGTGATGCCGTTGACCAGCGCATGTTCCAGCCGCTTTTCCACCGGCCACTCGCGCCATTTGAGGTCGCGCTTCTTCTCTTCGCGCCCCGCGTCCTTGAAGCGTTCGGCGAGGTCCAGCAGGTTCTCGGTCGGGCTGCCGCCGTTTGCGGGTGTGCGGTTCAGGACCACGTCCTCGCAGGCCTCGCGCAGGTCGGGGTCGATCTGGTCGTAAACGGCAAGCTGACCCGCGTTGACGATCCCCATGTCCATGCCCGCGTGGATCGCGTGGTAGAGGAACACGGCATGCATCGCTTCGCGTACCGGCTCGTTCCCGCGGAAGCTGAACGAAAGGTTCGAGACGCCGCCGGACACATGACAATGCGGCAGGTTCTGCCTGATCCAGCGCGCGGCCTCGATGAAGTCGACGCCGTAGTTGTCGTGCTCTTCGATCCCCGTCGCCACGGCGAAGATGTTGGGGTCGAAGATGATGTCTTCGGGCGGGAAGCCCACGATTTCGGTCAGCACCTTGTAGGCGCGCGCGCAAATCTCGGTCTTGCGCGCGAAGGTGTCGGCCTGCCCGTCCTCGTCGAAGGCCATGACGACCACGGCGGCCCCATAGGCCAGACACAGGCTCGCCTGTTCGATGAACGCCTCCTCGCCCTCTTTGAGCGAGATGGAGTTCACCACCGGCTTGCCCTGCACGCATTGCAGCCCGGCCTCGATCACCTCCCACTTGGAACTGTCGATCATGATCGGCACGCGGGCGATGTCGGGCTCGGCGGCGATCAGGTTCAGAAACTCGATCATCGCCTGTTTCGAGTCGATCAGCCCCTCGTCCATGTTCACGTCGATGATCTGCGCGCCATTCTCGACCTGATCGCGCGCGACGTCGAGCGCGGTCGCGTAGTCACGATTGGTGATGAGCTTGCGGAACTTGGCCGACCCCGTGACGTTCGTGCGCTCGCCCACGTTCACGAAAGGAATGTCTTTCGTCAGGACGAAGGGTTCGAGTCCGGAGAGGCGGAGAAGCGGTTCAGGCATCGGTGTAACTCGGCAATTTGCGCGGTTCGTACTTGGCGACGGCTTCGGCAATGGCGCGGATATGGTCCGGGGTGGTGCCGCAACAGCCACCGACGACGTTCACCAGGCCTTCGCGGGCGAATTCCTCGACCTGCGGCGCGGTGTCGTCCGGCCCCTCGTCATACTCGCCGAAGGCATTGGGCAGCCCGGCGTTGGGATAGGCACAGATGAGCGCGTCGGCCACGTCGGACAATTCCTTGAGGTGCGGGCGCATCGCGTTGGCGCCGAGCGCGCAGTTGAGGCCCACGGTGAAGGGCCGCGCGTGGCGCACGGAATGCCAGAAGGCGGTGGGCGTCTGGCCCGACAGGGTGCGCCCCGAAGCGTCGGTGATCGTGCCGGAGATCATCACGGGCAGGCGTTTGCCATGCTCGGCAAAGGCCTCGAAACAGGCGAAGATCGCCGCCTTTGCGTTGAGCGTGTCGAAGATGGTTTCGATCAAGATCAGGTCGGCCCCGCCCGCGATCAGCCCCCGGATCTGCTGGCCATAGGCGCGGCGCAGATCGTCGAAGGTCACGGCGCGGTAGCCGGGGTCGTTCACGTCCGGGCTGATCGACGCGGTGCGGTTCGTCGGCCCCACCGCCCCCGCCACCCAGCGCGGCTTGCCGTCCTCGGCGGTCGCGCGATCCATCGCACGGCGTGCGATCCGGGCACCTTGGGCGTTCAGATCGTGAACCGCCTCTTCCATCGCGTAATCGGCCTGCGCGATGGTCGTGGACGAAAACGTGTTCGTCTCGACGATATCGGCACCGGCCATGGCGAAATCGTAGTGAATCCGTTCGATCTCGTCCGGTTGGGTCAGGATCAGAAGGTCGTTGTTGCCCTTCTGCGGATGGTCCGAGTGATAGGCGCAGCTATGCCCGCCATGCCCCAGAAAGGCGTCTTCATCGAGGCCGAGCGATTGTATCTGCGTGCCCATCGCACCGTCGAGAATGAGAATACGTTTGCGGGCCGCCCGTTTCAGGGCCGCCTCGGTGTCCGTGGGCGGAATGTTGAATGCGCGCATAGGTGTCCTGCTTTCTTGTGGGCGGTGTACGCGACCGGCCACAAGCATTCAAATTCATAAATCTACACAGAATTATGAGACGGGCTCATAATCTTGGGCCGCGTCGTAGGTGCTCTTGAAGAAGCACGCGCCCATAAAAGAGGCTTTGTCAGCCGCCACGCGACCACTTTGCCCCGGCACTCAGCAACGCGGGCCAATGCGCCAGCCCGCCCACGATCGGCGGATGCAGCGACTCGCGTTGCAGCACGACATCGAAGGCGCGGGCCACCGCGATCTGCCTGCCGAACCTCCGTTTCAGCTCCGCGCGATAGTCGCTGGTCGAGGCGCCGTTCAGCAGGCAATCGGCAAGGCATTTGGCGGTTCCGAGGGCAAGCGACATGCCCTCGCCCGTCAGCGAGGGCGTCACCATCGCCTGATCGCCCACGCGCCAGATCCCCTGCTGGTCCGGTTTGGCCCCCCACAGGCGAAAACCGTAGGGCACGCCGCTGACCATCAGGGGCCGCTCGAAAAGGCGTGTGGCCCCGTCGAGCCGCAGCGAAAGGGACGGCGACACGGACCGGAGCCAATCGAGATAGCTCGCAGGGGTCAGCCCGTGTTCGCGCCAAACCCCGGTTTCCATGGCGATGCTCAGGTTCGCGGCCCCGGCCCCGACGGGCATCAGCCCGGCATAACCACCGGGGATGAAGTGGAGTTCGACCGCTGGGCCGAGGGCATCGAATTGCTCGCCGGTCAGCCGCAGATGCTCCTTGATCCCGATCTTGGAATCCTTCGCCTTGGCCACGGTTCGGCGCAGGGCACCGCGCACCTCATGCTTGCCGGTGGCGACGATCACATGGTCGGCGGCGATGGATGCGCCGCCTTCGACCTCGACCGCCCCCGGGGTGACACCCGTGGAACGAATGCCGGTGCGAAGCTCCACCCCCGCCCCGGCGGCAAGGGTGCGCAGATGGGGGTCGAGCGTTACGCGCGACAGGCCCGCCGCCCGAAAGGGCAACGGTGCCTCGGCCTTGGCCCGACCCGCAAAAAGCCGTGTTCGTGCGATCTGCACGGCCCCGAGCGCGGCGAGATCGACGCCGAAGCGGTCCAGCTCGCCGCAGGCCAACTGCCCCAGAAACTCGCCGCAGACCTTGTGGCTGGGCGTTCGGTCGCGTTCCAGCAGGATGACCTCGCGGCCTGCACGTGCGAGGTGGGTCGCGGTCGCCGCACCGGCAAGGCCGCCGCCGATCACCACGAACTCTACGATGGCCCGGCCCCTCCCGTCAGGCGGCCGAAGCCGAAGCGGAACGGGAACCACCACCGGAGCGTGAGACCGTCAGACGGCAGCCCCGCAGCCTCGGCCACGCGGTTGAGATCGTCACGCACGAAAGCACGACGCACCGAAACAGGGCCGTCGTTACGCACGAAGCGATGAACCGGCCAGACCGCGAAGATCAGCGTCAGACCCCAGGCGGAAATCCAGTGGCGGTGCAGATCGTTGATGAACCAGCCGACCCGGCAGTTCCGATCCAGCCAGCGCACGAAGTCGAGAAGCTCCGCATCCCCCAGATGGTGCGCGAAGAGAGAGCTGATGACGATGTCCGGGCGCCGGTCCTTTGGCATGTCGAAAAGGTTCATCACCTCCCACCGGATGTTCGACGTGTCGGGCGTGGCCTCGGCGGCGATCCGGATGGTCGTGGGGTTCAGGTCGATGCCCAGCAGATCGACTTCGACCCCACGCCGCGCGGCCCAGCGTTCGACCTGCCGAAGCATGTCGCCATACCCGCAACCGATATCGACGATGGTGACGCGATCCCGTCCGGCAACGGCGCGGTCCAGCCAGTGCAGCGTCGGACGATAGCCCATACTCAGGGCATTGACGCGGGACAGGTCACGCAGGCAGCGGGCAAGGTCCGCCTGCGGCACCGCCTCGGTATCCATCAACTCTTCTTCGTGGATGCGTCCGGGCAGCACGAAGCCAGCGTGCTTCATCCCTCGGCCTCCGAGAACACCATGCTTTCGACGCTGACGCCGGGGCCAAAACCGATGGCGACCCCTGTGCGGCCCGAGCGCGGCTCGGCCAGCATCCGGCTGAGAACGAAAGGAAGCGTCGCCGAGGACATATTGCCGAAGTCGTTCAACACACCGCGCGAGTAGGCGACGTCTTCGGCGGACAGCTCCAGCGCCGCCTCGACCGCGTCGATGATCGTGCGCCCGCCGGGGTGGATCGCCCAGAGGTCGATGTCGCGCCCGCCCGCATCCGCCGCAAGGGTTTCGAAGTGACCCGGCAGGTTTTTGAAAATCGTGCGCGGCACCCGGCCGGACAGCCACATATCGAACCCGTTGTCGCCGATGTCCCACGTGATGTGGCCTTCGCTGTCGGGCAGCATGTCGGAGCGGAACGCTTCGAGTTTGAACCCCGTGGGCTCCGCGCTGACCAGCGCGGCGGCGGCCCCGTCGGCGAAGAGCATGAACATGAGCGCGGTCTGAAGCGGGGCGTTTTCCTGAAAGTGCAGCCCGCAAAGCTCGACGTTGAGGACAAGAACCTTGGCGGTCGGGTCCGCCGTCACGATGTGGCGCGCGGTCTTGTAGCCGTTGATCGCGGCGTTGCAGCCCATAAAGCCGATCAGCGTCCGCTCGACCGTCGAGGGCACGCCATGCGCGTTGACCATGTGGTGATCGATCCCCGGCGCCGAGAACCCGGTGCAGGTGCAGATGACCAGATGCGTCAGCCCCTCGGCCCAGTCGGGACCGGCCTGCCCCGCCAGATCGGCGATGGCGCCGTCGACAAGCGCCGGGGCTTCGCGCGAATACCGCTTCATGCGCGCGCCCGTCGATGGAAACGCGCCGGGGCGGTAGAACCCCTCGGCATCGTAGCGGTCGGTCCATCGCGACGGGTCCGCAGGCTCCAGCGTCGAATAGCGATGGGTGATGCCTGCGCGCCGCGCCATCTTGGCGAAGCTCTTGCGATCCGTCTCGGAGGTCAGGAAATAGGGCGCGATTTCGAGATACGGCGCATGGACATCATGGGCCGGCACCGCCGTTCCGATTGCGTTCAGATATGCAGGCATGTCGCTCCTGATCGGTTTTGTTCTGTCTAGCACGTCACATGGCGCGTGCGGGCATTTGTCTCGGACCGCCTCACGGCTCGGCCGAAAGCACGAGGCAGACGTTCTGCCCGCCGAAGCCGAAGGAATTGCTTAGAACATGGGTGACATCGGCGGGGCGCGCCACGTTCGGCACGACGTCGAGCGGGATCTCCGGGTCGGGCGTTTCATGGTTGATGGTCGGAAGCAGCGTCTGCTCGGCGATCATCAGCAGCGACGCCGCCGCCTCGACCGCCGCCGCCGCGCTGAGCATGTGTCCGGTCATGGATTTGAGCGACGACACCGGAAGGTCCGGGGCGCGCGGACCGAAGACCTGCCCTATGCCGACGCTTTCGACCCGGTCGTTTTCGCCCGTCGATGTGCCGTGCACATTGACGTATCCGATATCCTGCGGCGCAAGGCCCGCATCGGCAATCGCAGCGGCCATCGCCGCCCCGACCGGACCCGCGTCCGGGCGCTGTCGGATGCGGTGATAGGCGTCGAGCCGTTCGCCCACGCCGCGCACATACCCCAAGACGTTCGCCCCACGGGCATGGGCGGCCTCGGCCCGTTCGAGGACGAGCGCCCCGGCCCCCTCGCCCGGCACGAACCCGTCCCGCGTCTTGTCGAAAGGGCGCGAGGCGGTTTCGGGGCTGTCGTTCCGGCGCGACAGCGCCGACAGCAGGCCGAAGCGCAGAAGCATTTCCGGGCTGACCGAGGCATCGGCCCCGACCGCGAGCACCCGGTCGACCTCGCCCCGCCGGATCGCTTCGACCCCGATCTGGATCGCCGTCGCGCCGGACGAGCAGGCCGTGGTGATGGTCACGGGCCGCCCGACAGGCTTCACGCGGGCCGCGAGCCGCCGGGTCGTGCCGTCGAACCGCAGGACATCGAAAAGACCGTTGTTTTTGGCCGCGCCGGCCATGCGGATCAGGTCGCCATAGCCAGTGGCCCGGCCCCCGGTCGCCCGGTCCAGCGCGATCCGGTCGGACCATTCCATCTGGATCGGCGGGATGCCAACGACGAGCTTGCCGGGAAACGTCGCCCCCGGCTCATGCCCGGCCTGCGCCAGCGCCTCGTTCGCGGCCACGAGGGCCAGCTCGGCGGTGCGCTCGGTCGGTCTGAGCGCGGGGTCGCAGAACGCATCGACCGTTGCGGCGAACCGCGTGGCAAGGCCTTCGGTCGGGAAACGGCGGACCGGCGCCGCCCCCGATTTCGCCGCGCGCATCGCCGCCCAGTTCGCCGCAGCGCCCTGACCGAGCGCGGTCACGATGCCGATCCCGGTGACGGCGACGGACCCGGTCCCGCTCATGCCATCGCCTCGACCACAAGGGCCGCCGCCCCGCTCTCGCAGGCCGTGGTCGCCAGAATGCGCCGTTCACGGCCGGACCGCACCGAAAGCGCCGCAAGCGCGACCGCGAAGGGAAACGCGGCTTCGACTGCATGTCCGACGAGATCGGCTGTGGCGGTCACCGGCGTGTCGAGATGCGCTGACCTGAGGCCCTTCACCGCATCGGCGGTCACGGGCTGCGCGCCGGACACGCTGGTGTAGATCGCGTCGATGGACGGGCCGGACGCCACCTGACCAAGGATGTCAACGAGCGCCGGGCCCTCCGCCGCAACGCTCACAGGCGACACCCCGGCAAGCGGCCCCGCCCCGCGATCCTGCGCGACCCGCGCGCTCTCCAATACGACGAAGGCCGCCACGCTGCCCGGCACCACGCCCCGACGCGCTGGGTCGAGAACGGAGGGCACCGCATCCGACGCAAGCCTGTCGCCCAGAGCATGTGCGAGCATCAGGTCAGGACGTTCGGCATCCAGAACCCCGCCGACCATGATCCTGTCGCATTGGCCTGCGGCCACCCGCGCAATCGCATCCGCCATCGCATCGACCCCGGCCATGTCGTCCCCCATGAACGTCCGCGCGCCACCCCCGACCCCAAGAATGATCGCGAGGTTTCCGGCGAGCATGTTGGACAACTGCCCCAGCAGAAAGGAAGGCCGCAGTTTTCGCGCCTGCGCCGCCACGAGATCCGCGTCGGGATCGGGCGAGGCACGCAGATCGGCAAGCACCTCGAAATCCACCTCGACCTCGCGTGCACCGCCGTTGGCACAGATGTTGAGATAAAGGCCGTCGAGCGCCGCCGTGTCCATCAGACCGGCATCGCCCAGCGCCTGTCGTGCGGCCGCCACCCCAAGATGCTGCCACGGTTCCATCTGCCGTCGGTCGCTCTTGCTCGGGATCGCCTCTGCGACGTCGAAGGCAGCGGCGCGGTAAACGGAATACGGGCGGAAGGTCGCCATGTCGGGCTCGGAACGAGTGCCGTCGAGGGCAGTAAGATGCGCCGCGCCCGTCGCACCACAGGCCGAAATCACACCGACACCCGAAATCACGACGTCGGTCGCGCGCCCCGTCACTGCACGCGCCCGGTCGTTGATCCGTGATGCACCACTAGGCTTCGGCTTTCTGGGCGACCAGCCTGTCGATCCGTGCGCAGAAGGCGTTCATGAGAAGTTCGGGCGCCTGTATCGCCTCCTGCCCGTCGCGTTCTTCCCCGAAATCCTCGATGGGCAGTTCGATGTCGAATTCCCGCTCCAGCGCGAAGACGACGTCGAAAAGATCGACCGAGTCGAGCTTGAGATCCTCGACGAGGTGACTGTCCTCCCGGATTTCGTCTCTCTCGACATCTGACCACTCGGCAATGATCCCGGCCACCCTGTCAAATGTCGTCGTCACCGCGCTCCCCCCGATTTGCGTCCCCCCTCCACGGAAGGGGAAGCCGGCGGGCTTGTCAATCGTTCAGGCCGGATGATGGGCGCCGCGCGGCGGTTGTGGCCAACGGGTTTCGTCGGGGGGACGTCCGTGAAGGCCAGGGCGGCGGAGGGGCCGGTTCAGGTGCGAGGCGTTCTGGTGAAGTGGTGCCCGGGGGCGGAATCGAACCACCGACACGAGGATTTTCAATCCATCCTAAGGGGTTAGGGAATGTCTGGTGGGAAAGGACGAAGCCTCGGCGCATGCAACGCCGAGGCTCCCGATCCGAGGGCACAGGTTCTCTCCGCACCGTAGCTCGCCTGCTTTGTCAAAAGTGCTCAAGCGGCAAGGAGGTCACGCTCCAGCTTTTCGAACATAGCAACGTCTTCCTCCGCGTTCTCAAACAGGTGTCCGTAGGTATCCATCGTCATAGTGATTGACGCGTGCCCCAGGAGCGTCTGGATCTTCTTCGGATTCCACCCCTGTTCGATGAACAGCGATGCCGCCGCGTGGCGAAGCGCGTGGATGCCGAATTTCGCCTCGCCAGCTTCATTGACAATACCATTCGAAACGAGCATCGGCTTGAACACGCGATTGTAGATGTTGGAGTAGTTCTGAACCTTTCCAACGCCGTTCGGAAACACGAGATTGAGTTCGTTCGGTTTCGATGAAAGCTGCCACTCACGGAGCGTCTTCAGCACTGTCGGCGACATCGGGATTTCACGCACCCCTGCCCGGCTCTTAGGATCTCCAATCACACAGTATTCGTCTGCGCGCTGGAAGACCTTGATTGTGCCCCGGTCAAAATCGACACCGGCCCAACTCAGTCCCCGAAGTTCGGAGATCCGCATGCCAGTGAAGATCGCAGTGACGAACATCGCGCGATGGGAGTCCGGCGCCTTCTCAATGATCGTGCGGATCTCGTCTTTCGTCGGGACTTCGACTCGCTTGTTATCGCGGCGTGTTGATCGTTTGAACTTCACCTCAGAAGCGACATTGCGGTCTACCCATTCGCGTTCAACCGCTTCTGAAATGACTGCCCGTAGGCTAACCATGATCTTCTTGACTTGCGCCTGAGAGACACCTCTGTCGATCAGGCTGTCCTTGAAGTCGCGGACGTCGCTGCGTTTGAGCTCAGTGAGCAGAAGATGCCCTATCTTCGGTTCAATGTGGACCCGGGCATGGCTACGATATGCCTTCAAGGTCGACCGTTCGAGTTGGTTGCGTTCACAGGATTTAAGCCACGTTTCACACGCGACATAGACGGTTTTTGGGGACCCAGTCATACGGGGATTTCCTTCGATTTGCGACGATGAACATATTATAGCATTCAAGATGTTCGCCGTCGGGGTGAATCCCAGTATGCCACTGAAATTTCTTGTATTTTTCCGTCAACCAACTACTCAAACGTTCATTTGTTTCGTTTCACACCTAGCTGATACCCCTCATAGCCCCTAGCTATCCCCGTGGAGAAACAGCGATTGTGAAAGCTGGGCTCAGGGAGATTTGGCATTTACGTATGACTACGCAAAGCACAATGCCGATCGGCGGCTTGATTGGCTATGTTCTTGTTTCCCATGGTGCAAAGAACGGCCGATCAATCGGAACACTCCCCGGAGCGCGCATGCAAAACGCAAATCTCGCTGCTTGGCGGGATGTTTCGGGTTTCGAGAAACTACCCTGCGCATATGAGTATCGACGCAAACCTAGATCTCTTCATGATCTTCCCATCTTGCGAGGTCTGCTTGAAAGGGCTGAACGCATCGGAAATGGCCTCGTTTTGGTGGATGACCTTGGTAGGCTCTTTCGCAACTCTCCCAATCAATATCGAGAACCTTTCCTTCGGGAAATCTCGCCCTATCGTCGGCACATCTTGGGCATTCGGCAAGGCAAACGCCTTGATGAGCTTTCAGACGGTCAAGTCATTGAATTGGTCTTGGGCGCTGGCCGGAGTGAGTTCAACATCGCCGGGGTGAAGCGTCAGGTGCTTGATGCAGACAAACGGCACGACTCTGTAAAGATCGCCGCCCAAGCAAGCTTGATTGTGCGCAAGAGAAAAGCGGAAGAAAAAGCGATCATGCTTGCAGAAGTCCGCGACGAAATTGTGAGCGGGGGCGGCAAGGCGACACTCGATTCGATTGCCAAGACGGCCAATGAAAGGGGTTTTCGAACCACCCGGCACAAGCTTTGGACTGCTTCCAGTGTCAAGCGGGCGCTCGACACCTTTGATCAGATCGAAGTAGCAACAGCATCGTTTGAGGAAGACGACTGAGACCCCGCTACACGAAAAGACCCTTGAGCTGGCTGAGTGCGTCACCTGAACGTCTTGGCGTCGCGCCGCAACTCTCCCGCTGCGCCAACGAAGGAGCGCACCTAACCGCACCAGGATACGCTTGATGGAGGGATTGTTCGCGGCCTATTGGAACGTTCAGATGATCACTATTCGGTCATGGCGTCCTGGGAACGAGGGATCTCATACGCGGCGGCCCTGCTGATCCAGCATGGTTAGAAAGACCCGGATCCTCGTGACCTCTGGACGAGTTGCCTATTGCAGGGAAACCGACCTATCGCCCAAGTCTGACATGAATGCTGTTGCGCCAACTTGAAGCGCACGAATGGCCTCATCCCGGGCGGACTTGTCTTTCTTGAACGTGTCGTCCCAGACGTGGCTAGTTCCATCCGGATCAACAACCTCGAGTGTCCAGTCGGCGTGATGATCAAGGCGAAAGATCTCAATCGCAAACGGGAGCCCGTCGACCAGAATCCGTTGGCTTTTTGCGGATCGGATCAAGGTTGGGTCGTCATTCGTCACTATCATTCCCTCCTGACAGCAGGCGGACCGCAGTATTCGCGAAACAGATCCGCACGCCTAGACTATTGCGAAACAATGTTCCGCAGAATTGTGCCGTCGTGGGCGTGTCGCCTTTACCGTTCGAAAAGCCGCCACAGATCAAGGACCCTTCTACGTCTTCTTAGATGGCCACATCAGCACTCGGCAAGTGTTCAAGACCGATGGATCTACTGGTGTAGATGAAATTGGTCTGTGTGCCGTTTGCCACTCTTCTCACTGGAGCAGAACTGTGCACGAGTGGCGACTTACGCAGGTTCTTGCACCCGCCAAAATCGCTCCAGAACGGGCCGTAGAGGCGCGCTTCTTCTAGTCCAGCGGTTGACGGCCGAAAACGCGAGACCGGCACTCTACGGCCCGGAGAATGGCTCTGGCGTGTGAACCGGCATGCAAGATTGACCCCTGTATTGGGGTAATCGGCGTCCAAAAGTGACCCCCCTGATATTTCTGTTCAGAAGCTTCCTCAAAGGATTGAGGGAGCGATTTGGGGATGTTGGTTGTGGAGACGATTGCGAAGATCAGGCGGGCGCATTTCATCCAGGGGAAGTCGATCAAGCAGATCTGCCGGGAGCTGCGGGTATCACGGAACACGGTGCGGAAGGTGGTGCGGTCCGGGGCAACCGAGTTCAGCTATGACCGGTCCACGCAGCCCCGCCCCAAG
Organism: Maritimibacter alexandrii; assembly: GCF_005871115.1. Classification (NCBI taxonomy): domain Bacteria; kingdom Pseudomonadati; phylum Pseudomonadota; class Alphaproteobacteria; order Rhodobacterales; family Roseobacteraceae; genus Maritimibacter; species Maritimibacter alexandrii. The sequence continues at coordinate 1,243 of NZ_SWKQ01000011.1, read as the reverse complement.
ATCGACCCGTGGCGGTCCGATCTGGATGAGATGCTGGCTGAGAATGACCGGCAACCCAAACGCCAGCGGCTGACACTGGTTCGGATTTACGAAGAGCTGCGCAACCGGGGTTATGACGGCAGCTATGATGCGGTGCGGCGCTATGCGGCGAGTTGGTCGAAGGCGACCCGGGAAGCTTCCGCCGCTGCCTACGTGCCGCTGAGCTTCGACCCGGGCGAAGCCTATCAGTTCGACTGGAGCCATGAGGTTGTCCTGATTGACGGCGTGACCACGACGGTGAAGGTTGCGCATGTGCGCCTGAGCCACAGCCGGATGCCGTTTGTGCGGGCCTATCCCAGAGAGACACAGGAGATGGTGTTCGACGCCCACGACAAGGCGTTTGCCTTCTTCGGTGGGGCCTGTGCGCGGGGCATCTACGACAATATGAAGACCGCCGTTGACGCGATCTTCATTGGCAAGGATCGGGCCTATAACCGGCGGTTCCAGCAGATGTGCGGCCATTACCTGGTCGACCCGGTGGCCTGTACCCCGGCCTCGGGCTGGGAGAAAGGCCAAGTCGAGAACCAGGTCGGCGTGATCCGCCGGCGCTTCTTCGTGCCGCGTCCGAAGTTCAAATCCTATGCCGAGTTGAACGCCTGGCTGGAGGATCGCTGCCTGGCCTATGCCAAGGCGAACAAACATCCAGAGTTGCGCGACAAGACGATCTGGGAGGTGTTCGAGGACGAGCGCCCGAGCCTTGTGCCTTACGTCGGCCCTTTCGATGGATTCCATGCAGTTCCCGCATCGGTGTCCAAGACCTGCCTCGTGCGGTTCGACAAGAACCGCTACTCGGTCGATGCCCGGGCGGTCGGGCGGCCGGTGGAGATCAGGGCCTATGCCGCCCGGCTGGAATGCTGGCAGGATGGGCAAATCGTTGGCCAGCATGAGCGGGCCTTCGGGCGGGACAAAACCATCTTCGATCCCCTGCATTACATCCCCGTTCTGGCCCGCAAACCCGGCGCCCTTCGCAACGGGGCGCCCTTCAGGGAATGGGAGCTGCCGGTGCCAATCCGCCGCGTGTGGCGCAAGCTGGAACGCCAGCCGGGCGGTGACCGGCAGATGGTCGACATCCTGAGCGCCGTGCTGACCGACGGGATTGATGCGGTCGAGGCGGCCTGCGCCGAAGCCCTGTCGCACAATGTCCATTCCGCAGGCGTCGTGCTGAACATCCTGGCCCGGCACCGCGAGCCGCCACCACCCCTGA
>NZ_SWKQ01000008.1:0-1458 GCF_005871115.1 Maritimibacter alexandrii | reverse complement strand
TCGAATACACCATCTCCGACGGCAACGGCGGCACCGACACGGCGACCGTGACGGTGGTGGTGAACGGCGACGGCGGCATGAACTCGGTCGTGGCGCGCAACGACAGCGCGACCACCTCGGAGGACGATGCGGTCAACATCGACGTGCTGGCCAACGACAGCGATCCGCAGGGCGACAGCTTCTCGATCCAGAGCTTCGGGCAGGGCGCGAACGGCACCGTGACGGCCGGACCGGGCGGCACGCTGACCTACACGCCGGACCCGGATTACTTCGGCACCGACAGCTTCACCTACACCATCGTGGACTCGCAGGGCGCGACCGACACGGCGACGGTGACGGTGAACGTGACGCAGGACGGCGTGAACACGGTGGATGCCGTGGACGACATGGCCCAGACCGATCCGAACACGGCGGTGAACGTGCCGGTTCTGGCCAACGACACCGATCCCGAGGGCGATACCTTCTCGGTCACCTCCTTCGGGCAGGGCACGAACGGGACGGTCACGACCGGACCGGGCGGCACGCTGACCTACACGCCGGACACCGACTTCACCGGCACGGACAGCTTCACCTACACGATCACCGACGATCAGGGCGCGACCGACACGGCGACCGTCACGGTCTCGGTCGGCATGGGCCCGATGAACTCGGTCGACGCGGTGGACGACGCCTACACGATCGACGAGGACACGACGCTGATCGTGGACCTGACGGCGAACGACTCGGACCCCGAGGGCGACGACTTCACGGTGACGAGCGTGGGCACCCCCACGAACGGCACCGCGACGCTGAACCCGGACGGGACGGTGACCTACAAGCCGAACCTCGACTTCACCGGCACCGACACCTTCACCTACACGGTGACCGACGATCAGGGCGCCACCGACACGGCCACCGTCACCGTCACCATGACCCCGGTCAACGACGCGCCGGACGCCGAGGATGACATCACCGTCATCGACGAGGGAACCTCGGTCGATATCGACGTGCTCGCCAACGACGAGGATGCCGACAACGACCCGCTGACGATCACCTCCTACGACCAGCCGACCAACGGCACGGTCACGGATGGTCCCGGCGGCACGCTGACCTACACGCCGAACACCGATTTCACCGGGACCGACACGTTCGAATCCACGATCAGTGACGGCAACGGCGCGACGGACACCGCGACGGTGACCGTGGTGGTGCAGGGCGACAACGGCCAGAACAGTGTGAACGCGGTCGATGACAGCTACGACATCGACGAGGACACGACGCTGATCGTGGATCTGACGGGGAACGACTCGGACCCGCAGGGGGACGATTTCTCGGTGACGGCGGTGGGCACACCCACGAACGGCACGGCGACGTTGAACCCGGACGGGACGGTGACCTACAAGCCGAACCAGGACTTCACCGGGACCGATACCTTCACCTACACCATCACCGACGATCAGGGCGCGACCGATACCGCGA
>NZ_SWKQ01000007.1:0-1521 GCF_005871115.1 Maritimibacter alexandrii | reverse complement strand
CCACAACCAACATCCCCAAATCGCTCCCTCAATCCTTTGAGGAAGCTTCTGAACAGAAATATCAGGGGGGTCACTTTTGGACGCCGATTACCCCAATACAGGGGTCAATCTTGCATGCCGGTTCACATCCCGGAAGTCGGACACGCCAACGGAATGGAACCCGAAGTCGCTGAAGACATCGCCGGCGTGACAGACCGCGCAGCGTCCGATGCCATAAAAGATAAGCGCCCCACTCTTCTGATCGGCTGAGAGAGCGGAAAGGTCGCCGGCGAGATAGAGGTCCCAGGGCGTGTCCCGGGACTGGAAAGCGATCTCGATGTAATGCGCAAGCGCATTGCCGAGATGAGCCGGACGCACCTCGTCGGCCGCCCCGACCCCGTAGGTCTTCCGAAACAACCTCTGATAAGTCTCCGTATCCTTACCGCGCTCATCGTCCTCGTAGAGTCGCGTCGCGACCCGGGACAGCACCGCCTCGGGGACCGGCGTGCCGCGTGCCTCGGGCGCAAGAACGTTGCCAGCACCAGGCTCACCCAGCATCTCCGCCGGGACAAATATCGGCCGGACCGATTGCAACGCCATGAGGTTCTCGAATCCCGTCGTCGGCAGGGGCTCGGGCAGTAAGAGCCCGCCCTCATCGGCGGCAGACACGGCCTGGAGGCGGCCGTCCCAGAGCATTGTCGAGACGTCGTTGTGGTCGCGGTTCCAGAGGTCGGGCACGTTGCGTGCAGGGACGCCGGGCAACCATTCCGGCGACACGTCGAGATGTGTCTCCAATGCAGCCCCGTCCGCGGTCGCAGAGATCAAGGCGTGGCAGGTGGCGCAAGTTCGATTCCCCTGCCCGCTCAAGAGCGGCTCGAAAAATAGCCGTTCGCCGAGCTGGAACTTCGCATCGCGCGGATATTCCTTCAGAGGCAGCGGCGCGAGATCGAAGAGCCGGGACGTGACGCGCAGCTGGGCATCAAGCTGGTCCGCATCCACGAGCACCGCCCGCAAGTCCGGGTAAGCGGGATCCGAGGTTGCAGAGAGGTTGAGGGCCGCGAGCGCATGCCGCGATACGCCCTCCGAAAGCAGCTGTTCGGTGAGCGTACTGTAGCTCTTACAGGGCAACCGGCCGATCTCGAGAGACAGGTCGAGGCGAGCCACCTGCGCAGGGTCCAGTTGGGCACGGGTCTCCTCTGTCGCCTCCGCGCTGCGCAGAGCTTGGTCGCAGGCGGCGGCCAGCGTGCGGAGGTCCTTCTCCGTCCGGTAAAGCGCGATCCGCGGACGTAGCTCTGCCAGGTAGAGCCAGACCGGCAGGTATAGACCGATCCCGATGATGGAAATCCGGGTAAGGAGATCAAGCACGGCACGCGGACGCACGCGCTTCACCGCGCGGGCTCCGGATCGAACTCCAGCTGTCGTAGTACCCTAATAAAAGAGAAATTACCGCTTCTGGCCTATTTTGGCGATTTCTGTGCCTCTATTTAGGATATGTCCACAGGTTTCGGCGACCTTCGGATGAGTGGTTCCGTCTGCCAAATC
>NZ_SWKQ01000006.1:0-3660 GCF_005871115.1 Maritimibacter alexandrii | reverse complement strand
CTGTCGTAGTACCCTAATAAAAGAGAAATTACCGCTTCTGGCCTATTTTGGCGATTTCTGTGCCTCTATTTAGGATATGTCCACAGGTTTCGGCGACCTTCGGATGAGTGGTTCCGTCTGCCAAATCTCTTGCGCGCGGAGCAGAAGTGCATGTCGATCAGTGTTGGAGCCGAGTTCTTCAATTGCGCGTCGTGCCGCATGAAGCGCTCTCTCGGATGGCACAAGTCCAGTTGTTCCGAGCCCTCGTGTTCTAGCTCGGCGGCCTATGGCTCCCTGGTCTGCATATCGATATTCATGAAGTCGGGCCCAGCTCTGGAGATTCTCCAAAGCCTCACTCTGTCGCGGAAACGTACGCAACAGACTCCGCGCTGCCCGGTTGTTTCGCGCCACCCGATAGGCAGTGCGAAGCAACGGGTGCTTTGATCCGAGTTCAATCGCAGCGAGAACAATTGTTCTTTGGGCTTGGTTCTCAGAGATCAGCGCATCTGCATCCGCCAATTTCCACAATCGCAGAAGGTCTGACGTTTGTCTGAACTGATGCAGGCTTTGTTGGTCGCCAGAGACTACAGCTGACGCCAATCTTTTAGCCCCCTGAACCGCACGCGCTTTCATACGCTTTGAGATACCAGCATGCGGACATGTCGATACCAGAGACCGACCGCAACTTTCACAGTTTGTCGACCAAGCAAACCGCCAGTGGCGCAATACCAGATCCGGCGTTTGCTCTTGGCAATATGTGCAGGTCTGAAAGTCATGTGTTGCCAGATAGTTCAATGAGCGGGCGCTCAAATTTGGCAATGTCATCGCCGCAATCTCGGTACGTTTTCTTCCAACAGCCGCGCACAATCGGTCTACACAAACTTGCTCAAGGTCGCTCGAGCGGTCGGGCACCCTGCCCCTTTGCAAGCCAAGATAGCCGCACAGTTCTTCGGTTGAACAGTGATTGGCTTGTGCCAGCCGGGTAAGCCAGCTCGAAAGCAGTTCATCGCATAGGGGTGGTGGTCGGCGGGGCAGAAGCTTGATGGTCACTCGGCCTCAACGGCCGTCTCAAGCGGAACCGTCCACGCATGTTTGTTCCAGGTCGGCCGCCATGTCGCGACAGCCTCATCCGTAATCCTCTCTTCCCCAGAATGAATCGCATCGATGGCCAGAGACTTAATCATGATAAAGACGCGGGACGTGACCCCGCCGGTCACCTTCAGGATGGTTCGGAGCGAAGCAACGGTCAGGCCCGAAGGTTTTTCCAGCGCCATGGCCGCGATCAGTGTTTGGATCAGACGTGAGAACTCTACATCGTCTTCCCAAAGCGGCAAAAAATGTTCATCCAACCGGCGCGCAAGCTGGTCATCGCCACGGACGGCATCAAGCGCTTCGTTAACGCCAAAGACCACGAGCGATACGCTAAGCTCATTTGCGAGGAACCGTAGCATGTTGAGGAACCGACGTTGCTCCCTGTAACTGCCGGCAAGCAGATTGTGCACCTCGTCAATCATGAGCATTTTCAGGTCCATGTCTCTGAGATGGTTCAGCGCCCGAACCTCCAGTTCCGAGACTGTGCGACGCCCCCACATGGGCGCGCCAATCGTAGATAGTAAGTGTTGGTAGAACCTTCTCTCATCCGGCGCGGGTGGTGCCTGAAGCAGCAATACAGGTGTCTTGGTGATCCCGAGATCACTCTTGTATTGAGTGGGATACTTGCTCGCCATACGTTTGGCGATCATCGTCTTCCCGATGCCAGAGCTCCCATAGACCATCAAACCTGGCATGCGACTTTGTCGCGGTGTTTCCATCAATGATGTCAATCGATTGAGGACAATCGTTGCACGATCAAAAGCGATCCAATGGTCGCTGCGAATGCGGTCAATTCTTTCGTTTTGGGTCATGAAATTCATCTATGGGATAGGTTGGAAGATCAGGGTTGCCGGTATCAATCGCGAACATTTCACGAGAAGGGTCGCGCTGCTTTGGGGCCTTTGACAGGCGCGCATCCCGCTCTTTACCCAGCCTGGCTGCCTTGGTTTTCTGGCGCGCTGCCTCGGCCAGACGCCTTTGCGCGTCTACCATATCAAACAGCGCCTTTTCGTGGATCCGCCCACCGTGCTTTTCTTTCCATTCTTTGCGGGCGCGGCGACTTTCCCAAAGAGAGATTTCGGGATGACTGAGATTTCGGTAGCGCGCTTCGATCATGCGACCATCGTCTACCTGCACCCAAATCTTCGATAGGTTCCGCGGATCAAATCTGACTTGCGCCTTCTCTTTGCCCCGCCCGATCAAGGACGCAAACGCATCATTCCAGTAGCGCACTTCAAAAAGCGTGATCCCTGTGCGGCCAAGCTTGCGCCATTCAAAAGGCATGAAGCTCGATCGAAACGCGTCCACATCGACAACTTGCCGCCCTGCTGTATCGCCACCCAAATCGCTCCAGGCAGCAAGAGGTGTCCGGCCAAGAGCCCGATGCGGGGTGTTGTGATACCGACAGATTTCAAGATGAAGCCAGTCTTCAAACTCAGCAAGCGTCAAAGTCGCGTTTTGTTCGCTGTTATAGTCACCCTTGTCTTTGGGTGACGAGTGCGTGGTTCCAGGCAATACGTGAACCGAACCCATAGTTGTACCGATCAAGCGCTCAATGTGACCTCCGTAATGCTTGCCGCCCTTGGGACGATAGGAAACATCAATGCCCCAATCCTCGCACGCGGACTTGAACGCTCTGCTGCGGAACTCCTGGGCATTGTCCACATGAACAGCCTTCGGAATACCAGCCGTAGGCCAGGTAAGCTCTTCAAGGGTGCCGGGCACATGCACTGTCTTTCGGCGCACGCAATGGTCGAGACAAAGCGCAACCGACAGAACGGACGGTGCATCGAAACTCACGTATACGCCCAACACCACACGCGTGGTGACATCGATCGCCATCGTCAGGTTCGGCCGCGCAAGAGGCTGTCGATCGATGTGATCGACCAAAAATACATCGGCCTTGGTATGATCGATTTGCACGACGTCGAGTGGGTCGGGAACGTCGAGTTTGCCAGGACGCGCTGCGAACAATTGTCCAGCTACGTCCGCGCCATGTCGCTTTGAGATGACCTTACGCTGGTCCATCGCATCTAGCCGCCGCTTAACTGTTCGACGGGTCGGAGGCTGGAAGCCCTTTGCATCACACTCTGAGCGTATCTCACGCCAAATGCGCAAAAAACTTGAACGTTCTCGAACCAGATAGTAGCGGCTAAGGGTGGTGCTGATGATGCGCTCCACATCCGGAGCAAGACGCCCTTTTCCAGGTTTAGGCCCGCGCCGACCCGGTTGCAGCGCAACGGATCGAGCATCGTTCTCTTTGAGACGACGGTAAAGCTTCCAAGTATAGCTTTTGGAAAGACCCAACTCCCATGCCGCGTCGCCAATGGCACGACCAATTGGGTCGCCCTTTTTTTCAAGCTCAAGAAGCGGCCGCAGAATAGCAGCACGATGTTTCGCAACGGCTTCAGATTTCACAGCGCGTCTTCATCACAAATCGCCGAAAGTTATCCACAGATAATCTTGTATCCTAAATTAGGGTACAGTATCCTAATTAAAGGTACAATGCCACAAATAGAGGTACAAGCAGCCATTGAAAAGTCAGGGAAAAATTAGCCTCTATTCTCTTTAATTAGGGCACAACGACAC
>NZ_SWKQ01000005.1:0-11954 GCF_005871115.1 Maritimibacter alexandrii | reverse complement strand
CCCAACCACGGTCTCGGCCGGGGGCCGAGCTGCGTGGCCGGGTGATCCCCCTCCCCCCCTTCCTTGTCATGGAGCTTGCGCGGGCCCCCCTCCTGCCCTCGCCGGGAGGCAGGCTTTCAGGAGAGGGACGCTTCGCGGTCCTCGCCAGAAACCCCGCCCCAATTTTCGGCACCAGACCGGATAGGGCATCACCACAAGGAGGCCAGACATGGCTGATATTCATTCGGAAAACACCGCAGAGGCGGCTGTCGAGGCAGCGCGGGTCGCGCTTATCGCAAGACAGAACGACCGGTTCCGCACCACATGGGGCGCTGACTTCACCGTTCCCGGCCAGATTGTCATGACGCGCGGCGTGGCCGCACTGTCGCACGAGGCACAGGTGGCGATCATGGTCGCGGTCATGCAGTTTTCCGAGTTCACCGAGGACAACGACCCTTACGGCACCCACGATTTCGGCATCTTCACCGTGGCCGAAGGCGAACGCGAGGTTCGGCTTTACTGGAAAATCGACCTCTACGACGCGGGCTATGAGTTCGGTTCCGACGATTGCGCGGACACCACTAAGACCCGCCGCGTGCTGACCATCCTTCTGCCCGAGGAATACTGAGTTCGGTTGCGGGGTCTCTCCCTGCCCCGCGCCGAGGCTGGCCTGTCGAGCAGGCCCAAGGGAGGGGCGGCAAGCGCCTCTCCCACCCCCTCACCACAACGGAAAGGAAGGTGAAATCAATGAGCAATGAAACCATGAAGCGCCGCATTGCCGAGGCTTGGGCGCTTCTCAGGAAGGGCGATCACTTTGGCATCGGACGCCGCTTCCTGATCCAGCACGGGGCCATCTAAGCCCCCTCGCCTCAGCCCGTCAGGGCTGGGGCACCGATAACACAAAAACTCACCACACGACAAGGATAAGACCCATGACAAAGCAAGAGACGATCATCGCCCCCATCGAACAGGTTCCCTTCGATGATCTGTATGTTTCCGACCTGAACCCGCGCACCGTGTTCAGCCCCGAGGGGATCGAGGCACTGGCAGAGAATATCCGCCAGCTTGGCCTGATCCAGAACCTCGCCGGGCTGCGCGATGAAACCGGCAAGGTTGGCATCGTGGCCGGAGGCCGGAGGCTTCGCGCCCTGGCTTTGCTGCAAGACGATCCGCGCTTCGCTACGGTTTCCGTGAAGATCGCGCCCGATCAGGCGACCGCCGAGATTTGGGCATCGAGCGAGAACCACCACCGCGAACAACCCCATGCCGCCGATGAAATCCGCGAATATGGCAGCATGGCCGAGCGGGGCGTTCCGGTTCCCTCCATCGCCATCGCGTTCGGCGTCAATGAAAAGCACGTCTATCGCCGCTTGAAGCTGGCAAGCCTGCCGGTGTCGGTTCTGGACGCCTTGAAGGCCGGGGAAATCACCCTGTCGAACGCCGCCGCCTTCACCGTCAGCGAGGACGAGGCGAACACGCTGGCCGTGCTGGAAAAGGTGCGGGGCGAGGGCTACAGCGATCACCAGATCAAGCAGATGCTCAAACCGGACTCGGTGCGCAGCACGGATCGGCGCGTGAAGTTTGTTGGCCTTGAGGCTTACGAGGCCGAGGGCGGGCGCGTCACTGGCGACCTTTTCGCAGACCAGACCTATTTCGATGATGTTGCCCTGCTGGACGAACTGTTCAAGGCGAAGCTGAACGCCACCGCCGAGGCCATGACCGGCGACGGTTGGAAATGGGCCGAGGCGATGGACACCACCTATCTTGGTTATTACGAGATCGAGGAACGGAAGCTGGACCGCATCTATCGGGATGAAGGGACGCTCACCGAAGAGCAGTCAGAGCGTTACGACGAACTGGCGGAATTGGCCGAAGGTGAGGTTCTGGACGCCGAGGGCGAGGCCGAACTGGCGGCGCTGCAAGCCGTGTTGGATGGTGCATTCAGCGCCGAGCAGAAGGCCGTTTCGGGCGTCCTTGTCTACGTCAACCAGAGCGGCGAGGTTCAGACCGCCGAGGGGCTGGTGAGGCGTGAGGACCGGGCCGCCGCCATCGAGGCCGGGTTCCTGCGCAAGTCCAGCCATTCGAGCGCCGAGGCCGAGCCGAAATCCCCCATCAGCCAGAAGCTGCGCGACGACCTGTCCCGTGTCGCACAGGGCGCACGGCAACATGCGGTGTTGCGCGATCCCGATCTGCTGATTGACCTTCTGGCCTACCAGTTGAGCCACGCCCTGCGCTGGAACGATCCGCTTGGCATCGCCACGACCGAGGTTCCGAACTGGCCTTCGACCGAGGCCGAGGGCTATGCCCTTGACGAGCGCCTGACCAGCAACCCGCCGCGCGATATGTGGGATGCGAAAGACCTTGGCGCATCCTTCCGCGCGTTTCGCAAGAAAGGCCCGGAGCATGTGCGCGGTGAACTGGTCCGGTTCCTTGCCGCTCAATATCGGGGCGGCGACGAGAAGCTGTCCGCGATGATCGACAAGGAGACGCAGCCGAATATCCGCGAAGTCTGGACCCCCAATGCGGCGAACTTCTTTTCTCGCGTCGGAGGCCCCTACCTCAACGATCTGTGGCGCGATCTGCTGGACCTGTCCGACGATCACCCGACCGCCACGACCTTCGCCAAGCTGAAAAAGGGCGAGAAGGCCGACAAGCTGGAAGCCCTGTTCCGTGGCGACCACGATCTGCGCAGCGCCCTTGGCGTCACCGACGAGCAGGCCGCGAAGATCGGGGCATGGCTGCCCGAAGGCATGAAGTGAGATCGAGGGCGGGGCGGCAGCGCCCCGCCCACCGATGGAGGTTCCCATGAGATTCAAGCGTTCACCCCGACACCCGTTCACCGACACGCCCCGCAAGCGGGCCGCACTGCGCCGGAAACAGCGCCTTGAGCGCGAGGCCCTTCCGTTGCTGGCCGATCAGATTGCCGAGGCACAGCCGAGCGAGGACCGTGTTATGGCAGACCGCGCACTGGCATGGTCCGAACAGGAAATCAGGGACCGTCGCGCTCGGGCAGAGAAGTGGCATGAAGCCCGCCGCCAGATCGACGCCCTGCCCGAAGATGAGCGCCGCGCTGTGCGGCGGGCATGGGACTGCGCCCCATACCCCGCCGACCCGTCTTATCTGTTGAGCGTCCTGCACAGCTACAGCCAAGGCAGGATCGACTTGAAAAGCCCGCCTTTCCCGCTGTCGCGCACCGACGCCTCGGGCGCGAGGATCGCGAACCTGTTCGCTTCATCTGACCTGTTCGTGACGATCCTCAAGGCGCGGGAGATTGCCGCCGATCCTGACCGTCACCCGCTGGCGGAACGTCACGCAGCCTATCACCATCTTCAACTGGCGGCATCGAAGAACAAGGATCGCGACCGCGCCGCCCAGAATCGCGTGTTGGCCTCGCAGCTATTCCTTCGCCTCGGAGAATTGGAGAACGCCCATGCCTGATTTCACCGCCCACCGTCATCCGGTCCTTGCCGTGCGCTGCCCCGATTGCGGCAGAGCGCCCGGCGTCTGGTGCCGTCGCCCGAGCGGCCACATGGCGAGCGACTTTCATCACAGTCGCAAGGTGGAGGCGGATCGCGTCTTCATCGACCAGCACGGACCTGACGCCAGCATCCTGCGCGACGGCGACGGATGGATCATTGATCCACGCGGGCGCGTCGGCATTCGGCCTCAGCCCGAGCAACTGGCTTTGTTCTGAGGGATATTCATGGCGCTGGCGAGAACTGATCGACTGTGCTACGACTGGAACTAAAGGAGAACTTAGATGTTTGATCGCCGCGCTCACGCTGAAGAAATCATTGCCGAACTGATCGGCAAGATGTGGAACTGGTTCTTTATCGGAGCTGCTGGCGCGGCTATCGTGATCGCCGCTTGCATCGCGTTCTTCGCGGGGGTCAACGTCCCCAATCTGATTTACTGGATCGGCACAGCCATCGCCTTCGGGTGCTTCGCACAAGCCGCCAATCTGTCGAACGAAATTCGGAGCCGCCGCGCGCATCTTTGACGCCGGGCAGGCCAGCTTTTTGAGAATATCCTTGTGGTGAGGATAACACTGGCCCCGCTCGCGCGGGGCCTCTTTTTTCCAGGGACCGACATTCAGGACGATCATGCACGACGACGACGAAACCACCTTCAAGGATAGGCTCGATCTGGTTCAGTATCGCATGGCCGAGATCGTCTTTTGTCCGGGCCGTGTCGTCCGGGCCTGCTGGCGTGGCGGGCGACCGACGATCAACCGCTATATGCTGGCCTTCCTGACTGTGTTCCTGCCTGCCCTCGGATTCGGCATCGTCATGGGATGGGCCATGAGCGGGTCCGAGCATTTCCTGTTCGGCGCGGATCGGACATTCACCCGGCAGCTTGGCGAGGCGTTCATGCTGATCTGGATGATTGCCGTTCTCTACCTGCTCGCCATCGGCATCACGATTATCGTCATGGGCTGGTTCCGAAAGGGACCGCGCCGAGGGTGATGCCCGGTGCGCCGGGACTGCGCCCCGACGCACCGGCCTTGCGCTACCCGCGCAGGGGCCGCTGCGCGGCTTGGCCGTCAGCACCAACCCTGCCGCCTGCCCCCATTGTATTCCCGCGCCAGCCCTTCCCCGATCAGGATACCGGCCACGTCCGCACGACCGATGTAAAGCCGCGCTAGCCCTCGGTCATTTCGGTCGCGGCCCGGCAACACGATCAGTTCCACCAACTCGCCCGAGCCGATCAGCTCGCGCAAGCGCCTCGTCGCCTCGTCACCAAGCGCCTTTTCATATGCACATTGCGGATCGTAGGTTTCCGGCGTGTCGAGACCGACCAGCCGGAACCGCTCACCGCCCAGGTCAATCGTGTCGCCGTCGATCACATAGACTGAAGCCGGATTGATCGGCTCTGCCGCCGTCCCGGTGTCGATCGACAGCAAGGCCGCGACGATCATCGCACCTGTTGCCGCAACTCCAAACAAGCGCCTGCGTCGCGCATGTTGTCCGCGTCTCGATCCAGTTTCTCGCAGCCAGTTTCGCAAGCCGCTCTGCCCTCTTCTGTTCCTGTGCCGGTTGTCGCTAGGCCGCCATCGGGTTTCCCTTGACCCATTTGCCGCTGCGCAGATGAGCATCCGTCGCCCCAGGTTTCGACCGTCGCCGTGATTGTCCTTGCAGTATGAATCGAGCCCCTGTCGAGATCCACACGCCGCTGCCTTCCTTGATCTGGAACCGACACTGAAATTCGTGCAACCCAGGTATTCACCCGTCTCCTTGGTCCGGGTTTCTCAAACGGAACATTGCTTGTTCCTCTCTTAGCGACCGTCCGGGGCTAACGCCCCGCCCTTCAATCAAAAAATCGGTTTCCGCTTTGCGGACCCTCCGATTTTTGGCTTGATCGCATCGAGGACCAGCATGACCGTTTTTCATCGAAACACTAAGATACCAAGGAGACAAAAAATGAATACCTTCGCTGAGTTTGAAATCATCGGTCGGGTCGGTCAGATCAAGGAAGGCAACGGCGTCCTCTGGGTTTCCATCGCCGCCGAGTATGGCCGCAAGGACAATCACGGCGACTTTCAGTCGAAACCCTTCTGGAACGACGTGAGTATCTTCAACGAGAACGTCATCAAATGGGTCAAGGAAAACACCGTCAAAGGCGACCTGGTTCGCGCGACCGGCACCATCCGCTCCGAGAGCTACGAGACCAATAGCGGCGAAACCCGCCACGGCGTGAAACTGGCCTGCGACAACTTCGCCAACCTGGCCCACATGATCCGCAAGCAGATGGAGCGGCAACAGGCGGGCTGACCGCCCGGGCGGGCCTCACGGCCCGCCTGCCCTTCGGGCGCGGCGCTGCGCCCCGACCAATCGGCCGCCCCCATCGAGAGGGCGGCCGATCGCGCTTCACAGCCTTCAGCTCCGAACCGCCGACAAGCGGCAATGCGACACTGGACCCCTGCGAAGGTGCAGGGTCTGCCTCCTTGAAAAACAGCGGCCACTCTACACGGCGCGGCGAGCCGTCAACACCAAGCCCTTCGGGGCGCTGCGCGCGTGTTGACGGCCCGCCTTTCCCGCCGTGTCACCGAGCCTCGTTTTTTCAATCAGGAGACAGACCATGAAATTCATTCGCAAGCGTTCCATCAAACTTCGTCGCATCGCCGCTCGCCGGCTCCGAGCCATCCGCAAGCTGCTGCGCGCAATCGACCTCAGCCTTACGATCTCGATCAACCTCGGCTTCCTGAAGGTCGGGATCACCCTCAAGCGCCGCCCCGAGTAGGGCGGCTGCAACGGCCAGGCCCTCCGGGGCTTGGCCTTTCTGCATTTCATCTTCCCTGAAATATCCTCGGGGGAGCGCCGCCAGGCGCGGGGGCAGACAGCCCCCTCACCGCTCCGGGCACATGCGCCGCAGCGCGGCCATTCCATCCGTAATGGCCGGGCCGTTGGGCACCTGAAGCTGGCCCAGGTTCTCGGTCACGGCCGCCGCCGCCGCCAAGGCGTCGCCATCGCCGCTCGTCGCCAGATGCGCCAGCATGGCGGCCTGGTTTTGCAGCATGTTGCCGGTCACTTCGATGTTGGCGATGTTCGCCTGCACCATCTGCGACATGGCCGCGCTCACAAGCTCGCAATCGTCAGCCGAGCCTTCCTGCGCATGGGCTGCTGCTGCGCCAACCAGGTATGCCGCCGCTGGCAGGCTGCGCATCACGTTTGCCGCTATCAGTTTCATCGAAAGCTCCTTTCTTCCGACCTCATGCGAGATCGGTCTTCGCAAAATCATCGCCCTTGTAGAGCAAGGGGGCATGAAACGCCTTAGCGGCGGCGTAGGCGAGGGCGTCACCCATGTTGAGTTTCGCCGGATGACCGGCCACCTTGCCGTATTTCCTCAACGCCGCGATCGCCGCCGAGCCCATGCTTTCGGTGAGGTGCATTTCACGAACGCCGAGTGATTGGAGCAGGTCTGCGACAAGCTCGCTCGCCTTGTCGAAGTGCGCCTCGCTGATATGCGTTACGCCATCCTTTTCCTTCAGATCCCGTGCGATCCCGAGCGTCGTTTCTACCCGCACAACCGGCGAAATCATCAGCTTGCCTCGGGCCTGTTCCATTGCTTTGAGCATCGCCGGGGCTTCCGGCTCATTCAGCAGCACGGCGCAAAGCGCGCTGGCGTCGATGAACATCAGTCATCACCCCACAGCTCATCCATGAACGGCTTGTCGTCGGATTCGCGCGGTTTCAGACCTGCCTCGGCTGCCTTTCGCTGAACCTTCGCTACACGTTCCGCGAGGGTTTCCTGCTTCTCCAACGCCGCTATACTATTGAGCAAGGCCGTGCGAACCGCTTCGGTTTTGTTCCTTGCGCCAGAGGCAGCAAGGTAGCGGTCAACGAGCTTATCTACGTCCGGGTCTTTGATGTAGAGGGGCATGTGCATATCCTTTCAGGATATACAATATAGCCGAAAAGTATATCCCGCAAGTGCTAGTATCTTCGATTGTTGAATTTCGTGGCGAATCCCGGTCGTTCGTGACCTCGTGCGGTTGCTCGAGGACACGCCCGCCCAGGACCGCGCCCTAGGCTTCGGCCGGCAAGCGGCCTGCGCCCCGAGCCTTCCCCCCTGCTCGTCCCTGCGCCAAGGTGCGCCGCCCGCCGTCTCGTCCCGAGCCACCGGGCAGCGCGGCGCATGGTCCTGTCAGGGGGCCAGTCTCGGCCCATCCGGGTAACGGTCGCTTTCGCAGCGCCAGACCTTACCACAGGTCGCCTGCAAGGCCCCTGCCCCGTCCCCCTGGCCGGGGCGGTCTGGAAAGCTCTGGCGGAAGAGGGTTCGGAGATCCCCGCGCTTGCGCGGCGATCACACTGGCAGGGGGGATTCGGGCAAGCCGAACGCCCCCTGCATCCTTGGGCCAGACCGCGCGAGCGCGCCCTGTCCGTATCGGGAACCGCCGGTTCCCCCACGCAAGCCCCATGAGCGGCGTCAGGGGGGTGTCCCCAACCACGGTCTCGGCCGGGGGCCGAGCTGCGTGGCCGGGTGATCCCCCTCCCCCCTTCCTTGTCATGGAGCTTGCGCGGGCCCCCCTCCTGCCCTCGCCGGGAGGCAGGCTTTCAGGAGAGGGCCGCTTGCAGCGGTCCTCGCCAGAAACCCCGCCCCAATTTTCGGCACCAGACCGGATAGGGCATCACCACAAGGAGGACGATTTATGTCCGCACGTCTTTTTTCTCTATGGTCCGAATATGACGGTCTGCCCGGCGCGGAAGTGGTCTATTCCGCCAATCCCGACCTGCTGCGCAAGATGGGCCGCGATCATCACGCAGCCGCCACGCACAAGCCCGATCTACGCTTGCTCGATCCCGAAGGCAAAACCGTCGCAACGATGGATACTTGGGCGACTGACTGGACGGAGATGGGGGCATGAGTGCCCCCAACAACACCCCCGACATTCAGGCAGCGCGCATCCTTGATGCACTGACCGCGCTCTATCCTGACGCCTCCGGCCAGGTAGCCGATCTGATGGAGTATGCGCTTTGCGACCTGCGCCATCTGGCCGATCAGCATGTGATCTGTTTCGGCAGCACGGATCAGAAGGGGTATCGCACCTACCTTCAGGAGAAGGCCCAATGAAACCGCAGATTTCACTCATCGAGGGGCGGCACCTGACCGCCTCCGACAAGCGCAATATTCTGGCTTGCATCGAGTATCAGCGCGACAAGCATCCCGCCACATGGGGCGCGGATTGGCTGGGCCGGAAATCTTCGCCCAAGCGATACACCGTCGCGCCGATCCCGGAGACGACGAACCGCTACGAAGTCCGAATCCGCGAGCACTACCGCAACGATTATGGCTGTCCCTGCGAGCGCACGGCCCGCCTTGTGATCGAGACCAAGGGTGTCGATCCCCTGCCCGCCGCCAAGTCGCACCCGGCTTGGGACAACGACGACCTTTTCGCAGCCATGCCTCGGGGAACCGAGGCATGAGCTGGCGCACCTTCGAGACCCGCGAACACCCCGACGACCTGCCCCGCGTCCACAAGGACGAGGCAACGGCATGGCGCTACGCCAGCCGCACCGGGCACGAGGTTTGGGAAGTGATCGAATATGGCCCGAACGCTGGCGAGCGGTTCCTGGGCCAAGGATGAAAGACGAGAGCATGACATTTCACAGCGAATTTCCAAAGATTGGCGAAACCGACCAGAAGGACCACGGCGCACCGGCAATCCGGCGCAGCCTGTCCGAGATCGTCGCGGAGTATGATGCAAAGGCCGAAAGCATCCCCGGCGCCATCGAGGCTTTCAAGAGGGCCGAAACCGCGATCAATGCCGCCGCTTGCATCGGCGGCACCTACGGCGGGCGCGTCTTTGCGACCGATCCGAGTCTATACGAGCGCGACGTGCGCCTGACCCTGCTGCGATCCGCATGGAAACACGTCTACGAAGGCTTGAATATCGAGAACATCGCCAGCGCCAAGGACCGGCAGCAGCTCGACTTGAAGCTGACCAAACCCCTGCCCTTCACCTTGGAAAATATCGCTGAGGTGTTCGGGAGCTATTTGCTCGATCAACGCTTTCACGTCCTCAAGGGGTTGGCCGAATGCTTCACCGATCTGGACCCGGCCTATAAGAGCCATTCCAAAGTGAAAATCGGCGTTGAGGGCCTGCCGAAACGGATCATCGTTTCCTATGTCACCGGCTGGAACAGTTGGGGCCGGGAGCGGGTGAAAGATACCCTTAACGCCCTGCGCGTCTATCGAAGCCAGCCGCGCTATACCTACCGCGAGTTTGAAGACACGATGGACGAGGTGCAGCGCCACGGCGAGGCTGATTTCTGCGGTGGCATCATCCGCGTTTTCAAGAATGGCAACGGCCACCTGATTTTCGACCCCGAGGGCCGAAAAGACATCAACCACGCCCTGGCCGAGTTCTATGGCGAAGTGTTGCCCGACGCGCCAAACGAGGCCGAAGCGAAGCGGCCAAGCACAGATGTTGCCCGCGATCTGCAATTCTATGCCAGCCCCCGGCCCGTGGCAGAAACCGTGATCGACGCCCTGCACCTTAGCGGCGGCGAGGAAATCCTAGAACCGTCTTGTGGCGACGGCGCACTGATGGACGAGCTGGCCCGGCGCAACGCCGATCTGCGCGAAAACCGGATGAGCGGGGCCGTGTCCGTCACAGGCGTTGAATACGACGCCGCCCGTGCCGACCTGGCCCGCGCGAAGGGCCATCACGTCATGACCGCGAATTTCCTTCAGGTCGCGCCCGATCCGCGGTTTGATAAGGTGGTCATGAACCCCCCTTTTTATGGGCGGCACTACAAGAAACACCTCGATCATGCGGTAAAGTTCCTGAAGCCCGGCGGCTGTCTGGTCTGCATCCTGCCCGCGTCCGCCTACTACGACCACGGCACCACAATTGGCGACTGGCGCGATCTGCCTGTGGGCAGCTTCGCCAGCTCCGGCACGAACATCCCCACCGGATACTGTGTCTATTACAAGCCCCGCGCCTGATCGTCGGGCGGGCCTTCCGGCCCGCCCTTCCACCTAGTATTCTGGCTACAAAGGAATTTTCGACATGATGCAGAGCATTTATCTTCGCGCTTATCTGGCAGGCTACGCGGGCCGGCATATCCCCCGTTCGATTCGCCGCCTGATCGCCGGAACCGAGTTTCACCGCGCATGGCTACTCGGGAGCATGGGCTTTTTTGAACAGGGCGGCGTTCGCTACGGTCCCGCATACCCTTACGGCATCGCACCCGAGTCGGAGCGGGCCTGATGGCCCGCCGATCTCGGGGCTTCACCCGTATCCGCTGGTTTCGGCGCAATGTGGCTTGGGGAACAGTCTATCTTACCTGTGACGAGGAAGACCCCTGCCGCATCAAGATCGGCTTCACGCAGCGCAAGACAGTTGATCGGAGGAAGGAGCTTTCGCGCAGCGTTCAAGGCCGAATGGTCATTGTCCAGACCGTGAGAATGCCCCATGCGTTCGCTCTTGAGGCCCGTTGTCACGCCAAGGTGGGGCGTCTGGCTGGACGAGACCGGACCCGCAATCGGGAATGGTATATCCTTCGAGACGGCGCATCGGTTAGCGACGTGGCACAGCTCATCACCGAGCAGGCGACACGGCTTCGCCGTATTGCCCGCCTCAAAATTGCATGGCCGATCTATGGCCGCATATCCCTTTTCGATTCAGGCTGGCGGCCGACAGGGCGAACCGACCCGATCAAGAGCGATCTGGTCTAGCCTCTTTCATCTTCCTGAAAATATCCTCGGGGGAGCGCCGTGAGGCGCGGGGGCAGACAGCCCCCTACGTCCTTCCTAGCCTGCACATTCCAGTGGCAGGAAACCGCCATTCGATGATGCGCTTAATGTCAGCGATGCTATAATATTGCGATGAAGCAGACGAGGAATTTCCGTGGCCGATAAGATCCAGCTTACCCCGAATGTCATCAACGAGCAGGGCTTACGGCTAAGCCTAAAACATGGAGGCCAGCTCGAAATTGAATGTCGTGAAGAACCATTCCGCAAGGGGCCGAGCTGGCACGGCCTTTGGTTCATGAAGAGTATCGATCCGTCCGGCGAGGTTCAGATGCTGGTGACTGCCCGGATGGATGCCACGCGGGGCGGGTTCAAGGTGAGAGAGTTCAAGACCGCTACCGGGATTATCTCCTTTCTTTCCGATTGCGGTTTCGCCGCTGTGCATTTCCCGCTTCGCGCCGGTGATAAGACGACGCTACGCCTTCAGCTTGCGGCCTGATCTAACGTCAGCTCATGGGCGACAGCTCCGCCCTTTCATCTTACCTTAAATATCCTCGGGAGAGCGCCGCAAGGCGCGGGGGCAGACAGCCCCCCGGCCGCGCAGGCGCCCAATGGATAGACAGGGGTTCGGAGATCCCCGCGCTTGCGCGGCGATCACACTGGCAGGGGGGATTCGGGCAAGCCGAACGCCCCCTGCATCCTTGGGCCAGGCCGCGCGAGCGCGCCCTGTCCGTATCGGGAACCGCCGGTTCCCCCACGCAAGCCCCATGAGCGGCGTC
>NZ_SWKQ01000004.1:0-16687 GCF_005871115.1 Maritimibacter alexandrii | reverse complement strand
AACCCGAAACCCCGCAGGCCCGCCGCCGCTGCGCTATGTGAGGGCTACGCAGCGCCGGGCCTGCTCACCACCAAGGGGGTCAATATTGGATGCCGATAGGGGGTCAAACTTCAATGCCGATTGACACCGCGATGTACAATCTGTGCCTGCTCGACCCCGATTTCCGTTCCTTTGATCTGGACTGCTGGAGGGTGGCCGGTTTCGGCGGTGCGCCTATGCCGCAATCCACAATTGCGGCGCTGGCAAGGGACCTGCCGAACATGGTGCTGCACAATGTCTACGGGTCGACCGAAACCACATCGCCGGTCACCATCATGCCGGGCGGCCAGATCGCAGAACATGCCGATACTGTGGGACAGGTGCTGCCCCTTGCTGACATCATCGTGGTCGACGACGCTGGTCGTGAAGTGGCCCCCGGCGAAAGCGGAGAGCTTCTGATCGGAGGACCGATGGTGGTGCCGGGATACTGGGAGAACCCGGAAGGCAATGCCAAGGGGTTCACCGGCGGATACTGGGTGTCGGGCGACATCGGTTCAAAAGACGAGAATGGCTTCGTCCGCGTCTTCGACCGCAAGAAGGACATGATCAACCGCGCGGGCTTCAAGGTCTACTGTATCGAGGTCGAGGACGTGCTGGCGTCGCATTCCTTGGTCGTTGAAGCGGCAGTGGTGGGCGTCCCTGACGACGTGTTGGGCGAGCGGGTGCACGCCTACATTTTCCTGGATGGAAATCAGGTGGACGCGGACGAGATCAAAAATTATTGTTCTGCCCGACTATCCGACTATAAGGTTCCCGACCTCGTGACCTTTCTGGATGGGCCATTGCCGCGCAATGCGAACGGCAAGGTCTTGAAGAACGTGCTGCGGGACATCAAGACGGCCTGACACCTTGCGGTGATCAAGGTCGGCGCGGTGCGCGGAACTATGGGAGCACAATGGTTCAAGACCTAAAAATCGAGGCGTTGTCGGCGCCGCCGGCCTATCAGGTCGTGTCGCGCGAGATCCGCAAACTCATCCTGTCGGGCAGTCTCCAACCGGGTGAGCCCTTTCCGTCGGAGCTCAGTCTTGCCGAGAAACTTGGGGTCAACAGGTCCACCGTGCGCGAGGGGATCCGTCAGCTCGAAGCCGACGGGCTGGTCCGGCGTTCGGGACGCCGGCGACTTTTCGTGTCGATCCCGGACACGTCGCAGATCGCGCCGCGCGCCACCGATGCCATGGTCCTGTCACGCATTACGTTCCTCGAACTCTGGGAGGTGTGTCGTGAGGTCGAACCGCTTTCGGCGAGACTGGCGGCAATCCACCGGACAGAAGATCAATTGGTTCCGCTGCGGGCAAACCTGATCGAATTCCGGGATGCGATGGAAACAGGACGGGCGGATTACGAGATCGACCTCGCGTTTCACGCATTGATTGCGGAGGCGAGCAACAATGTCGCGCTTCTACTGACCCGTTTCCCGATCGGGCAGTTGCTTTTTCCGGCCTCGCGGCACCTCAAACCGGTGCTCGAGCAGGCCCGGCCGCGCGAGATGGCAGCGCATGAAAAGATCTTCGACGCCGTCGAGCGGCAGGATCCGGACGAGGCCGAGCTTTGGATGGCGCGGCACGTCGCGGACCTCAAACGTGGTTGGGACCTCGTCGGCTTGCCCTACGATTTCGAGATCAATCCCTTCGTCTCCACATAATGACACGATAGGCATTCCAAGCGTGCCCTAGATTACGAAAAAGCCGGCGCGGGGAGGTCTCGCGCCGGTCGTCATCCGATGTGTCTGTCGGTCGCCTGAATTCCTACTGGCGATGCTGATCCGGTAGTCTGTCTTGCTGACGCGCAACGTCGAGCTCCTGTCAGGCTAGGGGCGGGGTCCACCCAGGTGGGCAGACCCCGCGAGGGGTCATTGGCTCGGCGTCCAGGGACGGTTGTACGCCCCAACGCGCCAGTCGCCAAATTCGACGAAGCGGGGATCGGATCCCGTCTCCAGCGCGGCCGCGGCCGTGTTCAGTGCCTCGGGCGTGACCTCTGGCCAGGTGCCGGTTTCGATCCGTTCGGCCAGAATTTCAACGATCACGCTGCTTTCTGCGGCCATGAAGTCGCAGTGCCCGGTCCCCTGAACGAGGGCCTGCCGATAGAGGTCGGTGGTGCCGGTTTGTTCGACCAGCGCCTCGTACCCCTGCATCAGCGAATAGGGGATGGCCCAGTCTCCCAGCATGTGGATCCGTATGGCGGGCACTTCGAGCTCTCCGGTCGTGGTGCGTCCGTCCCCGGCCCAGAAGTCGAGCGCATAGTCCGACGCCGCGATCCGGGGTTCGGCGTCAATCGTCGCAAGGTCGGCCTGAAGGTCCAGCCCGGCTTCGGCATAAAGCGCCTCGACCAGCTGTTTCATCGCCGGTGCGGCGTTGGCGTAGAACGCGGCGTAGTCGACGCCTTCGTTTCCGGACAACTGCTGACCCAATGCCGCATTTTCGAAGTACAGCCGCGCGGTGCCGCCGACATGGCCGGCAATACGCATCGCCGATTTTACCACCATGTCAGCCATCGCGGCGGTATCGGACGTGTCGGGCAGGTCGGTTCCCTCGACCATCCAGGGCGACCACTGACCAATGGCAAAGGCGAGCGCCAGACGGGCGCGACCTTCGGGCGTCTTGCCCGCGTTTTCGATCGCGCTCTTCCACGACGCCCGGATGGCGTCGAGGTTACGATCGCCGCCCGCGCCTGCGTTCGGCAGACCGGCCACCGTCAGATCCGAGGCCTGGCCCAGGCCCTGTGCCACGAAATCTTCCGCCAGCAGCGCCCGCATCGCGAACCAGCCGTCCAGAAAACTGTTCATGATCCAGACCGGTGTATGGGCCGCAAGCACCACCGAGCCATCGATCTTGTCGGGGTAATCTTCGGCCGAGGCGAGGCTGTCCAGACCGCCGCCGGAGCATCCGTATTGCATCACCATGTCGGGCTCGCTTTCGAGCTGGGTGAAGGTGTCCTGAACGGTCTGGAGGTTCAGGATCTCGCGCTGCGGGTCGTATTGCCAGAACCGCATGGGATGGCGCGCCGTACCGGCAAAGGCATAGCCGCGCGCCAGCAGATCATCATAGCGGGGCGCGTAGCCCGGGACATGGATGAAGCTGGCGAAATCGAGATCACGCAGCAGGCGGCCGTTCCAGTTCTCGGGGACGCGGATCAGCCACGTGGTGCCGTCGGGCAGAACGCCACTGTGCTCGCGGTATGGGGTTTTGTCCTGTGCCGAGACAGGAACAGCAAGGCTGGCCGCAAGCGCTAGGCAAAGCATCTTCTGCCCCGCCCGATATGAAAATCGAAACATGGTTCTCCTCCAGGTTGTGTTTTGGATGGCGCAGAGCTCCTCTCGTCCCGCCATCCTGTCAATAAACGTAGATGGCTAAATTTATGAGTGTCAAGTTCATATTTGCGTAAGGTCAAAGCGTTTTTTTTTTCGAAATTGCGCCAATGCACAACTGCTGATCGGCTCCGGACGTCAGACACAAGATTTTAGGGCCGTTGCCAAAGCGGAACAGCTGAAAAGTCGCGACGCTGATCTCTTTGATTAATCAGCGTTTATGGTTACTCTACCCTTCGAATAATACAGCGAACTCCTCACGCAGCTCACGCTTCAGGATCTTCCCGCTCGCATTCTTCGGAAGGCTGTCCCGCAGGGCGATGTGCTTGGGTGTCTTGAATACGCTGAGCGCGCCGCGGCAGTAATCGGTAACCTCTTCGGCGGTCACATTCTGCCCTGGTTTTGGCACCACGACGGCGACGACGGCTTCGATCCACTTCGGATGCGGAACGCCGAAGACAGCAACCTCTGCAACCTTGGGATGTCGAAATATGGTCTCCTCGACCTCGCGGCTCGCGACGTTCTCTCCGCCGGTCTTGATCATGTCCTTCTTGCGGTCGACGACGTAAAGATACCCATCCTCGTCGAACCGTCCGAGGTCGCCACTGTGGAACCAGCCGTTGCGGAACGCCTCTGCCGTCTTATCGGGGTCGTTATAGTAGCAAAGCGTAAGGTGGGGGCTTCTGTGCACGATCTCGCCAACTTCCCCGACCGGGACCTCATCGTCCTGATCGTTGACCACACGCGTCTCGACATTCAGGCCCGGACGGCCCGCGGATCCTAGTTTGGTCAGCTGTTCTTCCGGTCTGAGGATTGTCGCGCAGGGCGCCATTTCGGTCTGGCCATAGAAATTGTAGAGCCGCATGTTCGGCAGTCGCGCCGACAATTCCTCGATGATGGCGGTCGGCATGATAGAGGCGCCGTAATAGCCCTGACGCAGGCTCGACAGGTCGTGCTTGTCAAACTCGGGATGGCGCAGCAGCAGGATCCAGACCGTGGGCGGACAGAAAAGCTTGGTCACCTTTTCCGCCTCGATAGCGGCGAACATGGCCGCCGGGTCGGCCCCATCATGCAGGATGCTGGTCGCGCCGAGGTAGAGGTCGGGGGTCAGGAAGCAATCCAGTTGGGCGCAATGAAAGAGCGGAAGGCAGTGAAGTTCGACAGTGTCCGGCTGCATCTCTCCATCCACGATGACGGTGACGTACTGATCGAGCAGCGCGGAAGTGCTCATCATCGCGCCCTTAGGCCGGGATTCCGTGCCGCTGGTGTACATCATCTGGATCGGGTCGTCGGGCTGGACATCTGTCCAAGGCTCGGAGGCATCGGCACAGGCAAAAAGGTCTTCGACCGGGCTCCACCGGTCGGACACCGCTCCGCCCCCATGCGCGATAGAGAGCAGAATGTCGGGGCCGCCCCCGATCCGGTCCAGCGCCTCCTCCGCGACCGGGCAGAGCGTATCTTGGCAGATCAGGCCACGGGCCCCAGAGTGATCCAGAATGTAGGCGACATCCTCGGCGTTCAGCATGAAGTTGACGGGCGTTGCGATGGCCCCGATCTTTGCGAGCGCAAAGCGGACGATGACGAACGCACGGCTGTTGCGTGACAGGATGGCAACCCTTTCCCCCTTCGATATGCCAAGCGATATCAGTGCATTCGCAGTCCGGTTCACCACGTCGTTCAGATCGGCGAATGTGTCCCGGTGCTCGCGGAAGGCGAGGGCGAGCCGGTCTGGATACCGGGCCGCGCTTCGCCGCAGCAGATCGCCCAGCTGCTGGCTGCGTGCCCTTTGCTGCTCTGCGCCGGTCTGAATCTCGAGACCTGTGTTCATGGTTTTGCCCTCCCTGTCACGGTCGCCATGCGGGCAACCCTCCTGAAAATCTCTGTGTCGCTTTGATGCCCTGTCCGCCTCGGAATGTTGCGACTATTGCGTTAGGCTTGGCCGGTGGTTGAGCCGGCCATGCCCTTGAATGCCAACCGCACGCTTGTACGACCGGCAAGTGCAGGGCGCCCGAATTATTGCCGAAGCGATGTCAATGTGGTCACCAGGCTCTTGCTGGTTTCGTCAGTGATCTCTGACGCGAGTTCGGCAAAGACCGGGTCCCAGGCCGGGGCGAGACGTTGGCGATTCTCTTCGGTCACGCGATAGAGGTTGGCCGTTGTTTCAACCTGTGTCAGCGCGGTCTCGTTGATGGTGCGCAGGCCTTTCGTTCCACTCAATGTTGTTTCGGAGGACACGCGTTCGACGGTTGCCCGCTGCTCTTCGCTCAGCGCATCCCAGACATCCATTCCGACAACGGTAATCAAGGCATTGCCGGTCAGCTGGTAGCCCGAGAAATACGGCGCGACCTCGTACATTGAACTTGCAAGGTAGATCGTTGGAACGGTCAGCGAACAGTCGACGGTTCCAGTCTGAAGTGCGGTGTAGACGTCAGAGGCCGGCAGGGCGACTGGGCTGCCGCCAAGGATCTCGACCTGCTTGGCCTGCCAGCGTCCGGCTGCTCGGATCTTCTTTCCCGCCCAGTCGTCTATGGTTTCGACAAAGGCGTCGCGACAGGCCAGCACGCCGCTGCCCACAGCGTCGAGCGCTTCGGGGATCGAGACCAAACCACCATTGAAAGCGGCCTCGAACTGCACCTTTCCGCCGGTGGCCTCGGCCAGGGTCTCAGCCCATGTCACCCCGATCTGCGAGAATTCGTTCGCGGCATTGAAGGGGAGCGAGTAGGGATGTTCTTCGGCGATCGCCCCCGTCGCGAGACACAGCGCACTTGCCGATATGACTGCAAATTTCTTCATGTGTTTTCCTCCCTGGTTGGTGCGGGCTGATTGCCGCGCACTTGTATCAGCGAGCGCGTCTGCCTCCTCCGACAGGCGCGCAGGCCTTCGGCCCCGCGTGTTGTCAAACCGATGCAGGACCGGCAGAGTCTGACGCCCTGAACCGGACGCCGGACAGCGCTTCCTTCTTCACGCGATTGCGGAAGGCTTCGATGGTGTCGGGCCAGTGAGTGAACACCTTGCCGGTGCCGCCGACCCGGTAGTAGGACACGCAGTTCCCCTGAACGAGGACGCTGGCATCGGCCCTGGCCTGGATATCGTCGTTGAAGGCGGCATAAGCCGCTTCGTCGACCTCGAGGATGTCTGCACCGCGATCTTCGGCCTGCTTCATTGCATCAAGGATGAAACGGGTCTGCGCCTCGACCATGTCGGTGACCGACGCGCCGCCGCCGTTCGGGCCGCAGATCATGAAGAAGTTAGGAAACCCTTCGACCATGGACCCGAAATAGGCGTGCGGGACCTCCTGCCATTCCTGCGCGAGGACACGGCCTTGGCTGCCGGTGATGGTCAGGTCGCCCATCATCCCGGCTGGATCGAAACCGGTGGCCCAGATCACGACATCGACCGGGTAACGCTCGCCGTCCACATCGACGATCGCGTCCTCCGAAAGGCCGGACACACCGCGTCCGATCAATTCGACGTTGTCGCGTTCGAAAGCCGGGTAATAGTCGGTGCTGAAGAGTGGTCGCTTGCACCCGAACCGGTATTTCGGCGCCAGCACCTCGCGGGCATGCGGATCCTTGACCTGTTCGTCAAACAGCTTGCGCCAAGCCGCTTCCTGTTCCGCGATCACGGCGCCGTTCATCGGAAACCGGGACTTGGCGATCACTTCGAAACGGTCGAACCATTCCTTGCGCCGTTCCAGTTGCTGACTGGCAAACTCTTCGCTGTCGCGATCGATATCCGCAAAAGAGATGTCCGGACGCGGCATGACATAGGAGGGGGTACGCACAAAAACATAAAGCTTTTCAGCATGTTTCGCCGCATAGGGCACCACCTGGATTGAGGTCGCACCGCCACCGACGACGGCCACCCGCTTGCCGTCGAGGTCAATATCGTCGTTCCAGAAAGAGGTATGGATGGACTGGCCCTCGAACCCGTCGAGGCCCTTGATCTCAGGCAGGGTCGGCTGCGAGAGGAGGCCACCGGACCAGATCAGCATCCGTGCGGCCCAAGTCCGGCCATCGCGACTCGTCACGCGCCAGCATCCGGCGTCATCGTTCCAGGTGGCCTGACTGATGCGAGTGTTGAACACCGTCTTGCGGGTCACGCCATACCGGTCGGCGAGGTCGCGGAGATAGGCTAGTATTTCGCTGCCTGGCGCGAAATTGGTCGACCAACTGGTGCCGGGGTAGAAGCTGTAGGCGTAAAGGTCGATCGGCGTGTCGCAGGCGATATTGGGATATCGGTGCTGCCGCCAGACGCCGCCCACGCTATCTGCGGCCTCGATGACGGCGATGTTGTCGTATCCGCTTTCGATCAATTGCGCAGCCGTTCCGACGCCGCCTAGTCCTGCGCCAATGATGAGCACGTCCAGCAAGGTGTCGTCGCTCATGATCCGACCCTCTCATGTCCGTTTTGGAAACCGGTGTCGGGGCGTACCGTGTCGTCCTGCATGCTATTCCTCCCTATTCGGCGCGGTTCGGCGTCTTCAGGCCAGGTCATTCCGTTCATCCGGACGACGGTGCCGAAAGTCCGATCCGGGCGGGACAGTCAGGCCCTGGGGCCTGACATCCAGATTTCACCTTAAGATTGCGGGCCGATCTCCTCCTCCGGCCGGTGCAATCGGGCGGCGTCGGGACTAGCGGCCGTAGTATGCCGTGAAGGTGGTCGACGCGATCTTGTTCTGATGAACCATGAAGCCGACCATCGCGGCCGAGGCCTGATCGTCGAGCGGCAGAGCTTCAACGCTCAGGGCGTGTAATGTGAATACATAGCGGTGCGGCTTGTCGCCCGGTGGCGGAACCGGACCGCCGTAGATCGGGGCGCCCCAGTCAGATCGGCCCTGAACAGTCGGCATCGGAAGGTCGCCGGTCGCTGCGGCGTTTTCCGGAATGCTGGTTGTCCCGGCGGGGATGTTGAAGAGGATCCAGTGCCAGAACCCGCTGCCGGTCGGGGCGTCGGGATCGTACATCGTGAGGGCAAAGCTTTTGGTCCCATCGGGCGCCCCGCTCCATTCCAAGCCGGGCGACTTGTTGTCGCCGGTGCAGCCCCAGTCATTGAAGACGAAGGTTTCGGGGATCGTTTCGTTTTCAGGAATGCCTACGACATTTATCTTGAAGGTGCTCGCTGTCGCGTCTGCCATGGTATACTCCATTGTTTGCTGGCTTAGGTTTGGTCTGTTCAGGGGATCAGGACGACCTTCCCGAACGGGCGGTTATCTTCGACATGGCGATGCGCCGCGGCAGCTTCGCTCAGTCGGAAAGTCTTTTCCACGGGCATCACGAGTTCTCCGGCGGCGACATCCGAAAGCAGGCCCGAAATCATTTGTCCGATTTCGGGAAGGTGCATGACTTTGCCGAAGATGAAGCCTGTGACCGTGACCGCGGATTGTCGGATCGCGGCAGGGTCAAGCGTGGGTTGAACGCCGCTTGCCATGCCGACCATGACCAACCGACCCCGGGGGCGAATGGCGGCAAATAAGTCGGAAAACTTGGGGCCACCGACAAGGTCGATCGCTAGATCGACACCATATCCCCGGGTCGCCGCCAGAGTTTCGGCCCTGATGTCGCCCGTCCTGCCGTCGATACCGATATCGAGACCGAGCGTCTTGAGGGCGGCGATCTTCTCGGGTGAAGAAGCGGTGCCGATCACCCGGGCGCCGGCCCGCTTGGCGATCTGGACGAGAGCGATACCCACCCCTCCGGAGGCGCCGTGGATCAGTAAAGTTTCACCCGATCTCAACTGTCCGTATTCGAAGAGCGCCTGATGCGCCGTTCCGAAAGCAACCGGCACTGTTGACATCGCCTTCAGATCGGTACCGGCGGGGACCGGGTAGGCGAAATGTTGGGGAACCGCGAAGAGTTCGGCATGAGAGCACGAGAAGTTGAACCCCACAACGCTGTCGCCGGGGCGCAGTGATTTGACCTCGGGTCCGACCATGGTGACGGTCCCGGCGGCCTGATAACCGCCAATCCGTCGCGCTCCGTCCACCGGCGTTATCCGCCGATGCAGGAGATCACCGCCTTCGATGCTGATGGCGCTGACTTTTATCACGACGTCCGCCGGGCCGCATGTCGGGTCTTCGACATCGCCGTATTGCAGGACTTCCGGTGCGCCGGTTTCGGTGTAGAAGGCCGCTTTCATCGCGTATCCATTGCTGAAGTCGTTCAGGTCCGGCCCGCTGCCGGGCCGTCGGCCCTTGGCAGCAGGATTAGGGGTCGGGGCCCCGATGGCTTTGATTGATGGCGCCCTCCGGCGCGCAGGCCGGCGCTATTCGCCGACCACCTCGATCAGCCAGGGCCGATTGCTTGCCTTTGCCGTCTTCAGACAGGCCGACAGGTCATCCGCGGTCGTCACACGTTTGGCTTCAAGACCCAGGCTCTGAGCGAACTGGGTGAAATCGACCGGTGCGGATTCCCAGGTCCATGCCATTTCGTTGCGTTCCTGAAGACCGGTCGACATGTCGTAGACCGCATCGATCGCATCCGGGACACAGAGCCAGCCTTGGTTGTTGTTCACCACGAAAACCACAGGCAGGTTCTGCTGCGCAGCCGACCACATGCAGGTAGCGCTGAACATGAGGTTCCCGTCTCCGAGGAAGGCGAGAACCCGTCGATCCTCGGCGCCCATCTGCATGCCAATCGCCGTCGGCGCGCCCCATCCCTGCGCACTGCCTTTTCCAGATACGGCGTGGAAATTCAGAGGGTCGTCGAAGTCGTACATCGTCTCGACATGCCAGCCGAGGGTGCTGCCTGCCTGAACGATAATCCAGTCGGATCCGCACTGCTTGTACACTTCGCGGATGAGTTTCTTTTGCGGCACTGGGGACTGATCGCCTGGTAGCGCGTCCGCCTCTTCGATCGCGGTCTGCCGGGCTTGTCTTGGTGCGGCGCAGATCTCGCGGTTGCGTGCCCGTGCGTCTTCGGCGACAGGCGTGTGCTTCAATATCTCGACCAGCCGGGCGAGGCTTGGTTTCGGATGACCGTGCAGGGCCACGTCCGGCCAGAGTTGCTTGGCGGTCAGCATCGGATCGACCGACAGCGTAACCAGCCGCGTCCCGGACGGCAGCATCCGCTTTTCATCGGGCACGCCTTTTTCGGTGAACTCATAGCCGATGGCAAAGGCGACGTCTGCCTCAGCTAGGATCGCGGCATTGTTCGCCGGAGTGCCGACATACTGGTGGTGGCTGGTCGGGAACCCCATGAAGGAAGGATCCTGTTCGGACACAACCGGAGCGCCCACTGCCTCGGCAAGTGCGACCATCTCGTCGACGGCCCGGAGACGCCCGACCTCACTGCCGCAAAGCAGCACCGGCCGACGCGCTTCGCCCAGAAGCCGTGCCGTTTCCGCCAACCCGAGTTCGTCCGCGACCGGCGCGTCGAACGTACGCATCCGCGCGTAGTCCTCGCGGGGCGGGGGGCCGGACAATTCGATATCGTAGAGGTCCGAGGGGATCGAGATATGGACCGGGCCCATGGGCGCGGTCGATGCGATTTCCCAAGCGCGGGCAAGGATTTCGGGAATGCGCTCAGGCGTCGTGATGTCGTAGTTCCATTTGGTGAACTGCGCGCTCATTTCGGTCAATGAGCGAGGAGTCGCGGCATACTGATCACGTCCGCTTGTCGTGCGCGACCCGGTCGTCGACACTATCACCATGGGAATATTGTCCGCCCAGGCCGTCGTGACCGACATCATCGCTAGAGCGGTGCCGGAGGCGTGATACACGATGCAGAACGTCGGCTTGCCCGTCTGACGTGCGTAGCCCTGCGCCATCATGGTCAGGTTCGTCTCGTTCAGATGGCTTACGCAATTTATCTCTTTGCGGCGGGTCATCAGGGCGCGGGCCAGTCCCAGCATTCCAAGCCCTGTGATGTTGAATACCTTTTCGGCGCCAAGTCCGACCAGCGTGTCGATCAGCAGGTCTGCCCCGGTGTGAACCGCGTCGGCACGCCGGGCGGTCTGTGCATCAATGGCGTCGTTTCGAAGGTTTCCCATTCGATTTCCTCCTCCAGAATTTTGGATGACCTGACCATGTTCCTGCGTCGTCCTCGCTCGGCGCCGAATGCGGTCTAGTAATCTGTCATCCTGAGGACAGCGTAGGCATGGCCATCGGTGTTACTCAAATTGATTTAATCTTCAGATAAAATCACGAGGGTGAATAAAGCTTGTTTCGGTGGATTTTCCAGTCACGTCGCGGCCTAACGCAACAATCTGAAATTATTGACGAACAATCTGCCCCAATGAAAGCAGGCACGACACATTCAACATGAAGACATTGGGCACAGATCACCGCGGTTCAATGACATCCTTTACGTTCCAGGCCGCCATCGGCAGCTTCAAGATTTGCTCTCTGATCCATGTGTGGCCCTTGTCCATCTCTTGGCGCCGGTGCCAAATCAACAGCACCTGAAGCGTCTCTGTCTCGAACGGCAGGCGCGCCCTGACGAGGTCCGCCCGTGCCCGAATCGGCGCCACGGCCGGGTCAGGGACCGTGGCAATCAGTGAGGTGCCGAGAAGGATTTCTGAGAGTACGGACGCGTGAGGCAGGGTCAGCGCTATCTTTCTGGGGCGCTCCATCTGCTTGAGGGTGACATCGACCGGATGGCGATGCGCAGGCGTGGCCCGTGTCAGAACGTTGATATGACGATGTGCCAGGTAGACGTCGAGCGGGATCGTGCTGCCTTCCGTAACTCCTATCTTCTGCGCGTGTTTGGAGCAAATCAGTGCGGAATAACGGCAACTTGCCATGTGCTCTCGGCTGAAGCGCTCGGAGATCTCCAGCCGGCCGATGGCGAAGTCGGCGTATCCGTATTCGAGGAGCGTTTCATATTCGTCCAAGGGCGCTTCGAAAACGCTGATCTCTATGTTCGGCGCTTCGGTCTCAAGAACCTTCATAAGTGCGGCGATATAGGTCTCTTCTCCCACGTCGGTCGCAAGGATGGTGAAGGCTCGGGTCGACTCAGCCGGGACGAAGGACAACCCTTGCATGATAGAGGTCTCAATTCCCTTGAGTCCCTGTTGCACCGGATTGCTGATCATCTGGGCCAGGGGCGTCGGCTCCATTCCGTTGCGCGTCCGCACGAAAAGCTGATCGCCAAGCGTCTGCCTGAGCCGGTTGAGGGCGTTGGAGACCGCTGGTTGTGTCATATTGAGTCGATCCGCCGCGATCGAAACGCTTCTTTCCTGCTGAATCGCGTCGAAAACTTTCAGCAAGTTCAGGTCCAAGTTGTTCAAGCCGTGCATGCTCCCCCCTAAATTCACCACGCGAATAAAGCCGCCCCTCAATATCAATTTGCATAGCTTAGAAATCTACGCAATATCGAATTGAAGGGTGGTTCGACCGCCCGCAAGGGACCGCAACACATCCGGACACATCTGGGTTCGCACGTGTTGAACCCTTCAGAGCCAAGGGCAAGACGTCCGGCCGATGAGCGACCGAACCCTGTGCGTAGGGAGCACGGCGGGTCCGGAAGACCGGCAGTTATCTGGACGAAATCTAACCCGCAGCATCGGCGAGTCCGCAGGCACCGGAGAGGACCGGTGCTGGGGTCAGGAGAGGGGAGCCGGAGTGTTTGGCCCACAGGGCCACCGCACCGGGAGGAGAGGAAAATGGCAAGGCCTGAATGCCCTGAGGTCGTAATCGACAGCATCGCATCATCCATGTTGCTAGCTGTGACGCCACCGGCGCCGCCTCACGAGACCCCCAATGCCGACCAACGCGGCCGGAAGTGAATTCATGCCTCTGCGCTGCGCGCAAGGCCTGAAAAGGGCGTCAACCGATCGCAGTGACGGGGACAGCCAACCAAATGGGAGGAAACAGAAATGACAAAACTGAAGACAGGTGCGCTAATTGCGAGCATCATCGGAACGCAAGCCGCAGCCGACATGCAGTATTCACTGCCATTCAACGAGACCAACGAATTCTCGAAGATCGGTATCGAGTGGGCCAACGCGGTATCCGCCGCGACGAACGGCGAGATCACTTTTGAGCCGGTCGCAAACTCGGCCCTAGTGACGATTCCGGAAACGCTCGATGCCATTCAAGGCAGCGTGGTTCCAGCCGCCATGGGTGTGGCTTCGGCCATGGCTGGTACGATCCCGGCCTTTGGCTATCTGGAGCTGAACCTCAGCGTCCCGGTGAATAATCCGCTGACCGAAGAGGCGATGCCACAGATCTTTCCCGACGTAGAAAAGCTGTTGGCGCCCCATGATGCAAAGGCGCTCTGGATCATGCCCGCCTTCGGGGGCGGCCTGGCTTGTACCAGTGAGATCCTCGAATCCGTGGAAGAGTGGAGCGGCAAGAAGGTTCGGACCGCTGGCCGCTGGCAGGCCAAGCAGATGGAAGCGGCTGGCGCGAGTCCTGTTTCTCTGCCAGCGTCGGACATCTATCCGGCCTTGCAGAACGGCACCATCGATTGCGCGCTGATCTCGGGATCGATCTACCTGTCCAACTCCCTCTACGAAGTCGCTCCCTACTTCTCGGACTACGGGTTCGCGGGCAACATGT
This sequence comes from Maritimibacter alexandrii, assembly GCF_005871115.1. Classification (NCBI taxonomy): domain Bacteria; kingdom Pseudomonadati; phylum Pseudomonadota; class Alphaproteobacteria; order Rhodobacterales; family Roseobacteraceae; genus Maritimibacter; species Maritimibacter alexandrii. Next base: position 2,843 of record NZ_SWKQ01000004.1, on the reverse strand, counting down.
TGATCACCTTGGTCGGCGCGGACGTGTGGGACGACATGACGGACGAGCAGAAGAAGATCGTCACCGATCTGTCGAACGAGACCACCGTGAAGGGCACCAAGCAGCTTCGCGAAGTGAGTGTCCAGGAAGCCGAGAACATCAAGGCCAAGGCAACCTACCATAAGGTCACCGACGAAGAGTTGGCAAACCTGCTGCAAACCTGGGACCCGGTTTATCAGGAAGCCATGGGCGAAGTGACCGACGAGTTGGGCAAGCATCTTGTCGACACGCTTTACGCTTTCGGTCGGTAAGAGTGCCGAGATGGCATTTTACCAATCTCAGCCCTACCTGGGCTTCAAACGAACGGTAGAGGGCGTAAACGCCCTCTTCACCTTCGTCGCTTGTCTTCTGATCGCCGCCATCGGCTTGATCGTGGTGGGCGCAACCCTGGCCCGCGCCTTTGGCGAACCGCAGATGTGGGCGCACGACTATGCTCAGATTGCCTTCACCTACGTTGTCTTTCTGTCGCTGGCACCTGCGCTTCAGTCCGGACAGCATGTAACGGTCGAGTTGTTCGAAGGCTTCCTTCCCAATTGGATCCGAAAGTACCTCGATCACGTTGCCGCCATCGCCTGCCTCATCTTCGGGATCGTCTTCTGCTGGTACCTGTGGAAGCTGACGTCCCGCGCCTTTTCCGACAACCGCCTAGCCACTGCGGTGATCGCAGTTCAGCTCAAGTGGATACAGGTCATCGGCCCGATTGGCGTCCTTCAATTCGTGCTTACGGCTGTGCTCCGACTTTTCGAAGCACAACAGCGGTTCGCCGCCACGGAACAAGACTAGGAAATTCACATGGAAGCCTTGCTTTGGTTCAGCGCCTTCATTGGCGCACTCATATTCCTGCTGGCGCTTCGCATACCGGTTGCGGTTAGCATGGGTCTCATCGGCATTGTCGGTACGGCAGCCTTCGTGTCACCCCGAGCCGTCGTCCAGATCGCGAACATCGCATACTCGCAGACATGGAGCTTCGTGCTCGTCATCGTGCCGCTCTTTGTTCTGATGGGCGAGGTGATTGCGCTATCCGGCCTCGGTGCCGCTCTCTTCCGGGCGGCTGCGATATGGCTCAGGCGGCTGCCCGGCGGCCTTGCCATCGGGACCATTGCCGCAAGCGCAGGTTTCGCTTCGGTCTGCGGCTCGAGCCCGATCACCGCAGCGACAATCGGCGCAATGGCCGTCCCCGAGATGTCCAAGCACGGCTACGCCCGCAGCCTGGCCGCGGGTGCTACGGCCGCCGGGGGAACGCTCGGCATCCTTATCCCGCCGTCCGTGCCGATGATCCTTTACGGAGTGATCACCGAAACGTCCATCGGGGGGCTTTTCCTTGCCGGGATCCTGCCGGGGCTCATGATGGCCGCATTGCTGTCCGGCACGGTGATCCTGCAAGTCCTCATGAACCCGTCGATCGCTCCGGCTATCACGCATAGGGTCAGCTTTACCGAGCGGGTCAAGACAAGCGCCGAAGCCTTTCCGACGGTCCTGATCGCCGTAATGATCATCGGTGCCCTCTACGCGGGCATCGCCTCCCCATCCGAGACGGGTGCCTTCGGAGCGGCAGCGGCGGTACTGGTTGCGCTCGCGCTTGGCAAACTAAAAGGGGGTGTTTTGCCGAAAGCGCTGCAGAAGACCGTCCGGACGACAGGGATGTTCATGCTGCTTCTTGTCGGCGGGCTCTTCAGCTCTTTCGTTCTGACGCGTCTTGGCGTGCCGCAGGATATCTCGAACTATCTCACCGGTCTTGATGTCCCGCCATGGGTCATCATCGTGACGATCAACATTCTGCTCCTGATCATGGGTATGTTCCTTGATCCGCTCAGCATTCTCGTGATCGTGGTGCCGATCTTTCTCGATACCATCGTCGGTCTCGGCTACGACCCGATCTGGTTCGGTGTGATCGTGACCATCCAGATCGAGATCGCCGCCATCACCCCGCCAGTCGGACTGAACCTATTCGTCCTGCGGACGGTTGTGCCCGACCTGTCGATCACGGAAACGGCAAAGGGCGCGATCGTCTTCGTGATCCCCATGCTGCTCGGGATCGCCCTACTGCTCGTCTTCCCCCAGATCGCCCTTTATTTGCCAAGTCTGAGGTTCTGAAGCATGCGTCCAAATATGGAGCTGGGACATCCTAGGTGTTGTCGCATGTTGGGTGGTGTCACGTGAATTCGCTGAATTTTCAATTTGGCATCGGGTTGGCTGCTCAGGCGACATGCGCCGGCGATTTCCAGGCATCGAAAGCTTCGAGGCGGTGATACCGGATAGTAAGAGCGGTACGGCGCCGGACTTTCTCTTATGAGAGGTCTACGCCGCTTACGCACAGATTAACAAACCGGCAACCTCGCCCCCGTGAACGTGACAACACCGCGTGGTCAGCGGACTAAGGCTGAACGTCGGTGACCGTATTCATCAGTTCACATCCGGGGCGGGGCGGGTATGGCTCCGCGCTAGAGCGGAGCCTGGAAGCCGTCGTCGATGATTTGTATTCCGGATTGGTTTCTTCGGAACAGGCCCGACAGGTCCACGGTGTCGTCTTGTCCGACAAAGCCCAGGTCGACTAGGCGGCCACTGCGCGACGACGACAGGCTGTCCTGTCAGCGGGTGGTGCGGATCAGTAGATCACGGGCTCCTGCTCCAGACTGACTCCGAACTTTGTACGAACGGCGTGCACGGCGTCTTGGGTTGTGAACCGGCATGCAAGATTGACCCCTGTATTGGGGTAATCGGCGTCCAAAAGTGACCCCCCTGATATTTCTGTTCAGAAGCTTCCTCAAAGGATTGAGGGAGCGATTTGGGGATGTTGGTTGTGG
>NZ_SWKQ01000003.1:0-24753 GCF_005871115.1 Maritimibacter alexandrii | reverse complement strand
CTTGTATCCTAAATTAGGGTACAGTATCCTAATTAAAGGTACAATGCCACAAATAGAGGTACAAGCAGCCATTGAAAAGTCAGGGAAAAATTAGCCTCTATTCTCTTTAATTAGGGCACAACGACACATGTCTCCCGCCGGCCCGCTCACCGCGATGGCGTCGGGGTTGCGGTCGAGGTTCTGCCACAGGATATCCGAACAGTTCGGATGATCTGCTTTGTCGAAGCCGATTTCCAACGCGCCGGGCACATCCTGTGCGACCGGGTCAGCGATGGAAGTAGTCTGCGCGTCTGTCGTTCCCGACATCCTGTCCTCCCATTTGAAATACGCCGCGCCCGCTCACCCCGGATGCGACGGATACCGGCCTCTCAGCCGGTGGCGGCCTTATCGGCCTCGTATCGGGCGGCGAAGCCCGGCGCGATCTGACGCAACCGATCCTCGGACAACCGGCCCGAGCGCATCAGGTAGTCATGTGCGAAGTCCAACGGATCGAGATGCATCTTCTCGCCGAACGTCTCGTACCAGTAGGCCGAGGTGTTCGCAGCGTTGACGATCTTGCGCGCGATGGGCTGGCGGCGTTCCTGGTAGGCGGCGAGCGCTGCGTCCACGTCGTCGAATTCCTCGAGTGACTTGACCAACGCGATCGCATCCTCGAGCGCGAGCCGCGTGCCCGATCCGATCGAGAAGTGCGCCGTATGCACGGAGTCGCCCAGCAGCACGTACCGCCCGGCGACCCAACTTTCGCACCACAGGCGCGGAAACTGCCGCCACATCGACTTGTTCGTGATTAGCTGCGCGCCTTTGAGCACGTCGCTGAAAAGGCCACTGCACAGCTTGGCACTTTCGTTCTCGCCCATCTCGGCGAAACCCCACTTCTCGAACGTCACATCCTCGCATTCGACGATGAAGGTCGAACGTTCCGGCGAGAACCGGTAATGGTGCGCGTTCATCGGCCCGTGCTCTGTCTCGATGAAAGTCTGGGTAAGGGTGTCGAACGGCACTTCTACCCCGAACCACGCGAAATGGTTGTCGAAGAATTCCATCGAGGGGCGGAACGTATCCTCGAAGCTTCGCCGGACCAGCGAATTCAGGCCATCCGCGCCGACCACGAGATCGGCCTCAAGCGTATCCAGGTCCTCGACCAGAGTGTTGAACCGGATCTCGACGCCCAGGCCCCGGGCCCGGTCCTTCAGAAGCTCGATCAGCTCGAGCCGTCCGATGGCGGTGAACCCCACGCCGTCCAGCGTGACGGTGTCGCCGGGCAGGTTCAGCGTCATGTTGCGCCAGCGCTCCATGTGCGGCGTGACGAGGTCATGGGTCTCCGGGTCGTCGGCACGCAGGAATTCCAGCGCCTGATCCGAGAACACGACGCCGAAGCCGAATGTTGCACCTTCAGGGTTCTGCTCGGTCACCCGGACCTTAACACTAGGCATCAGGCGCCGCAGCAGGATCGCGGTGTACAGGCCAGCAGGACCGCCGCCCAGGATTTCGACTGTCTTCAATACGCTCATCGCTTCTCCCCAAGTCGCTCGACTTTTCATGAGGCGTAACCTAAAGTTCCATAATGTGCAACTTGTATCATAATACGGAATAACTTATGCGGCCACTCGTCTACCAGAAGATCAGGAAGCTGGACGCGGATCCAAAAACGAATGGAGTTCATGAACTTACGGCGAGTCGGCTCGCTCCGCTGCAAACAGCTTCACGGGCTGGACGGTGAGTACAGTTCGCCGACGAGAGACATGAGGCCCGTCGCCTTTTAAAATCCCGCGACACGGCTATGTTCGGCGCGAAAACGAACGAAATGCTGAAAAGGTAGAAAGGTGACGCGGATGGCTGAGACCGAAGGCCCGGGTCCCGGGCTGAAATCACTTGATGCGGCGCTTGGCGTGCTCGCGCACATGGCACGGGCGGACGGGGCGCAATCGCTGTCCGACATCGCGCGCGACTGCGGCATGCCTCGCAGCAAGGTCCATCGCTACCTCGCATCGTTCGTCGCCGCCGGGCTCGCCAAGCAGGAGGGACGCTCCGGCCGCTATGACCTCGGCAAGGAAGCGATCCATCTTGGCCTCTCCGCGCTGGCCCGGCACGACTTCGTCAACCATGCGGCCGAGGATCTGCCCGACCTCGCAGCGCTCTCAGGTATGACCGTCCTGTTGTCTGTCTGGGGAAACGACGGCGCCACGGTCGTCCGCTGGGAACGCGGCGCATCGCCCGCCGTCACGTCGATGGGGCTGGGTACGACCCTGCCCCTGCTCAATTCTGCGACAGGGCGCGGGTTCCTAGCCTGGGCGCCGGAGGGCGCCATCGGCCGCATCCGTGACCAGGAGCTGCGCCGAGCCACGCGCAACCCCCTCCTCTTGCCCGACGCGACGCCAAGCCGCGCTGGCCTGCGCAGCCTCGTGGCCAAGCTGCGCCAGCGTGGCTACGCCTCGGTCGATGGGGACTTCATCCCAGGTCTCGTCGCGCTCGCGGCACCCGTCCTCGACTGGCAGAACGAAGCGCAGGCGGTCATTACCCTGATCGGTGTCGACCCGGCCGTACTCGACCCCGACTCCGAAGCGGTGAAAATCCTTCGCGACTACTGCGCCCGTAAATCCGTACAGACAGCACCCGCAACGACATAGCCGGATCATTTACGCCGCTCGGGCGTCCCGCCAGCACTGTATGGACGCGAAAGGACCGCGGCTCGAGAGGCTGCGTTCCTGGTTGAAATGATCTGAGGCTGAGACGTGGACGGACGCGAACTTCCGGAAACTTCGCATGCGCCGGAACCGGCGCATGGCGCTTTCCCGTCGTCGGAACGGCAGGTGTCAATTTTCTGCCCGGTTGTTGAGCCAGTGACCGCAGGTCTGCCGATGGGTGGCGCCCTGATCGTTCAGCGCGGCCCGGTAGGAGCGCAATCGGTCGGTCACGATCTCATCTGCGCGCTCATGCTTGCGCATTGCTTTTCTTATGAATTTCATGGCGGCTTCCGGTCCCGGGTCTTGGTCACAAAGCTTTCGAGCACCTCGCCTTCATGATCGACCGCATGCCATAGCTAACAGCGTTCACCGTTGATTTTCACAAACATCTCGTCGAGGTGCCACCACCAGCGACTGGACTGCATTCCCTCACTCCGACGCTTGCGGATCTCGGCCGCGAAAAGCGGTCCGAACCTGTGCCACCAATATCGGACCGTTTCGTGGCTCACATCGACGCCGCGTTCGTGGAGCAGGTCCTCGACATTTCGAAGCGAGAGCGGGAAACGGACATACAAGAACGGGGCCTCCAGGAACTGCTCGTCGATCTGCCGCATCAGGCCGAGGTTCTGTTCGGTCTCTCCCTTCGGCGCGTAGTAATAGGACGAGCGCGCGATCGACAGCAGCTTGCACTGCTGACCGATGGACAGCCGGGGATGGTGAGGCTCGATCATGCCGCGCCTCACTTCCCGCCCCAGGGCTTCAGCTTTCGTTCCAAAAAAGAGTTGGCCACCGCCAGCTCCCCGATCTTGGCGTGGAGCTCCTTCACCGGCTCTTCGTAGATCTCGGGTCTCTTGCGGCCGCCGCGCTCAAACACGCCGGACGCGCCTTCGAGCAAGGCGCGCTTCCATTGATGGATCATCGTCGGATGCACTCCGAACCGGCTCGCCAGCTCGGCCGCCGTTTCTTCACCCTTCAGGGCTTCCAGCGCGACCTTCGCTTTGAACTCGGGCGCGTGCTCCTTGCGTTTCGACATCTCTGATCTTCTTCTCGTCGAAGATCAGCAGACTGCAAATCGTAGTTTACGTCACTGTCCGAATTTCGGGGGGTAGCTCAAGACCCTCCCTTCGAGATCAGGCGCTCGTGTCTCAAATCATCGGACGACGGACACGCGCATATCGAACAAGCCTTCGACTTTCGCACCGAGAGCGTGGACAGAACTAACAGGTTTCACCGCTTAAATTTAGATATGTAAGGAAATTGTTAAATCCCGTGCGGCTATCAGCTACAAGGAGCTATAGGTCCAGTCTTACCTTTAGAAACATGCTCAAGCTCAGTTGGAGACAGCCCAAATGGTCGATGCAAGTTTGCTTGAAGATCGCCAGAATAGTCTTCTGGTGGCACTTCGCGTGCGGCACCGCGACGGTGACAGGTGCGCGGAGTTGCTGCAGAAGCTGAATGACGTGCTTGTTCAGACAGAGGGCTTCAAGAGCCTCGACGTCATCCGCCGCGAGGGCGGGTTGGGCACGGATTTCTATGTCGTGGTGAGATTCCGGGACAGCGCGGCGCTGGATGCGTGGCGCAACTCGCCGAAGCGCGCGGCCGCCTTGATCGACATCGAAGCCCTGGCGATAACGGACGTTTCACGTCAACAGGCTGCCGGGTCAAATATCTGGTTCGAACCGGTCGGCTCACTCCCAAGCACGCCACGCCCACCCCTGTTCTGGAAGCGTTGGACCGTCAGCCTTCTGGCGGTCTATCCGGCACTCATCGTCCTGGTGACGGTGTTGTCCCCGCTCACCTCACGCGTTCCCCAAGCCCTGGGGTTGTTGATCGTCGCGGTGATCCTGACCGGCCTCACCACCGCGTTCATCGTTCCTTGGCTGACCCGGGCCCTGAATGGTTGGCTTACAGCACGCTGACGCGCCAACCGGTACGGGCCCAGGCACTTGGACCCAACTCGGGTCCACTAAAATGCGTGGCTACGGCCGGTCCAATCAAAAATCGAGGCCGAAGTCCACCGTGCCGGCCGAATGGGTCAACGCGCCTGAAGAAATATAATCGACGCCGGTCTCGGCAATTTCACGCAGGCGGTCCAATCGGACATTGCCGCTGGCCTCGGTTTTCATTCGTCCGTCAATTCGCTTCACGGCCTCCGCCATGTCCGCGCTCGTCATGTTGTCGAAAAGAACAACGTCGGCGCCACCGACCTCGATCACCTCGTCGAGCTGATCCAACCCGTCAATTTCAATCTCGACCACGACCATGTGGCCGGCGTGCTTCTTGACGGCCTCCAGCACCTGCGTAACACCGCCTGCCGCGGCGATGTGGTTGTCCTTGATCAGGATCGCGTCGGACAAGGAAAATCGATGATTGTGGCCCCCGCCATGAAGAATGGCGAGCTTTTCGGCCAGCTTCAGGCCCGGCGTGGTCTTGCGCGTACAAGTAATGCGGGTCCCGGTCCCCGACACCGCCTTCACGTATGAGGCCGTCATCGTAGCCGTTCCCGACAGGCGACCAGCAAAATTCAAGGCTACGCGTTCCCCCGCGAGAATGGAGGCGGCCGCACCTTCGATCTTCATCAGGGTATCGCCGGCCTTGCATGCGAAACCATCGGCAACGATCGTCTCAACGCGCAGTTCGGGGTCGATCAGGCGAAAGGCAAGCGCTGCCAGTTGCATCCCGGAGACCACGGCGTCCTGCCGGGCGACCATTTCCGCATTGTACTGGGTGCCCTCCGGAAGAACTGCGCGCGTCGTTACGTCACCGGCAGTTCCCATATCCTCCATGATCGCGTTGCGCACCATCGGCTCAAGGATGATGTTAGGAACAGAAGCAGCGGTATTCACGGTTTGAAGTCCTTCGTTTTGAGTTACGGGCGCCAATCACACAGGGCGCGAGTGCTCCTCACGCCCTGTGAACGCCGTGCTTTGAAAGGGAACCCTACTCGGCGGCCTGGGAGTCAGCCTTCGGGTTGACCAGGGTGCGCCAGTCGACGTCTTTGGAATAGACGCCCTCATGCGAGGCTATCAGCGCTTGCGGCACTTCGGCGTCGGTGCCGATGGCACGACCGCCTTCGGCGACCTTCTGCGCCGCATCCACCATAAGGCGGCGGAATTCCACGATTGCCAGGTCCGAGGCGCCGAGCGTGTCGGTTTCGCGCTGCACGCGGCTCCCCATGGACACCCACATGACGATATCCTCGTTAGGGATGCCGTCGACCCCTGTAAAATGCCCTTCCGCCATACGTTCGCGGTCTTGCAGGAAATCGTTTTCCAGCGTTCGCACGGGCCGCCACTTGTCGTCGACATCGACCCCCGGTACCGCATGGGCAAACTTGCGCCATTCCTCCGTCGAGGGCACGTTCGGACCACCAAACGCGATAAAGTGGAAGGCGGTCTCGTCATCGTTAATCGGCACGATCACGCTGGCCACTTTGTAGTTGTTGTTCGGCGGGATCAACGAATAGTAAGGTGCCACGAACTCGGTGATCCGCAGGTAGTTGTGGGTCTTCGCGTTCTTGATCGGCTTGCGGATCGCGGCGTAGTGGAAACCGTAACTTGTGGTCTCGGTTTGCATCCGCGGCGACTTGTCCGTCGATGGCCGATACCAGGACTTTTCGTCCGACGAAGCGCCTTCGACCCGCGCCGGAACCATGTTGGAGGAGTGCAGCGACGAGCTATGCGCGCTGTCGATTTGACCTTCGTGGATCTGCGCCCAGTTAGCCGGCACGCGGATCTTGAGGATCGAAACCTTCGTGTCTTCCTCGGGGGCGAAGGCCGGCGGCTGGAACTCCGGCATCTCGTCGCGGTCGCCAAGCCAGGCCCAAACGAAACCGCCCCACTCGCGCACCGGGTAGGCGCGTGCTTTGACCTTTTCCATGAGGGGGCTGCCTTCCGGTTCGGAAGACATCGCAACCACGTTGCCATCCACATCCATCTTCCAGCCGTGGTAGAGGCAGCGCAGTCCGCAATCCTCGTTGCGGCCATAAACCAGCGACGCTTTGCGATGCGGACAAAGCTCGTCGAGCATGCCCAAGCGGCCCTTGGTGTCGCGGAAAGCGACATAGCTCTCCCCCAGAACCTCGACGCGTAGCGGCTTGCCGTCGTTCTCGGCTACCTCTTCGATGAGACAGACGGGTGTCCAGTGCTGGCGCATGAGCTTTGCCATCGGGGCATCCCCGGTCACTCGCGTCAGCAGCTCGTTTTCTTCATATGTCAGCATGTCGTTCTCCTCCAGCAAGTGCAGAAATTTTCCACATATATTCTTAGCTATCTAATTTTTTTTGTCAAGCTAGGCCGGCGGCGTCATCGCTGCAGCCAGCCTGCGAGACAGCGGTGCAGAAAGGGAAGGATCAACCCAGTGGACAATCCTGTCAGGCACAGGGCAACCAGAAAAAGTACGGCCGGTGTAGGCACGCCTTTTAGTAGGCTGCGCGAGGCGTATACGAGTAGCACAAGCGGCGGGTAGACCGCGAGCATACTAATGGCCCAACGTTTCCAGAAAGGCGGAGTTCTCGGGGTCGATGTTGCGCGCGTTTCGGCCACGTCTGTTCCTTTGTATCAGCATCGGTAGAAGTCATTCGGTCGGCCGGGCGCAAGAACCGCGCCCGGCCTTTCTCAGGCACTGGTCTCTTTCTGTGGGCCACCGCCGCGCATCAGCAGGGCGTAACGTCCGGCGAATGCGAGGATCACCAGAATCCCGCCCAACGCCACGAGCGTGAAAGGCATCACGGCGGCGGCCGCAGCCAATGTCAGCACCAGTCGTTCCACGCGCCCCAGCGGCAACCCGATTGAGCCTTCCACCGACACCGCGATCGCCAGCGTGGCCAGCACCCCGCCAGACACCGCGATGACATTGAAGAGCGGATCCGACAGCAAAAGCAGACCGGGGTTGAACACGAAGGCGAAGGGCAGAAGGAAACCGACGACTGCCAGCCGCACCGCCGAAAACGCGATCTTGAATGGATCCTCGTCCGCGATCGCCGCGGCCGCGAGAGCCGCGACTGCGATCGGCGGTGTCAGCGCCGACAACACGGCGTAGTAGAGCAGGAACATATGGCTCTGGAGGATCGGGAATCCGAGTTTTGCCAGCGCCGGCCCCACCAGAACGGCGGCGAGGATGTAGGCACTGGGCGTCGGCATGCCGAGGCCGAGAATGATCGTCACGATGGCCGCGATCACCAGTGTCACACCGGGCTGGCCATTACTGATCGTCAGGATCACGTTGGCCGCTTTCATGCCGAGACCGGTCATCGACAGGCCGCCGATCACCAGGCCGGCGGCCGCACAGGCACCCGCGACCGGCAGAATCCGCAGCGTGGTCTCGCCGAGCCCTTCGACGATTTGCCAGGGCCGCAAGCGTGTCGCCTTCGTCAGCATGGAGGCAACGACGGCACCGACGACGCCGGCGCCTGCGGTGAAAGTGGGTGAATAGCCTGCGACCAGCGCCGCGACGATCCCCGCGATGGGGATCAGGAAGACCCAGCCGGTGCGGAAGGTCTCTTTCGCCGTCGGAATCTCGTCGTCCGAGGGGCGCAGGTTGAGACGAACCGCTCGCAGGTGCACCTGTGTGAAGACGCCCATATAATACAGAAGCGCGGGGACCAGCGCGGCGAAGACCACCTGCTGGTAGGCCACGCCGGTGTATTCGGCGAGGATGAAGGCAGCAGACCCCATGATCGGCGGCATGGCACTGCCACCGGTGGAGGCCGCGACCTCGACCGCGGCGGCGAAGCGCGCGCGGTACCCCAACCGCTTCATGACCGGGATCGTGATTGAGCCGGTGGCCACCACGTCCGACGTAGGGCTGCCGGACATCGTGCCGTACAGGCCGGAAGAGATGACCGCGATCTTGGCGGGACCACCGCGCGACCGGCCAGTGACCAACGATGCGATGTTGAAGAAGAACTCTCCACCGCCGGCCTTCGACAGGAATGTCCCGAACATGACGAACAGGAAGACATAGCTCGCGACGACCTGGATCGGAACACCGAAGACGCCATCGGTCGTGAAGACGAGAATATCCAGAAGGTAGCTGAATTCATCTACGCCATGCCCGAAGGGAGGGGGCAGCAGGTAGCCGAACAAGTTGTAGACCAGAAAGAGCACGACGACACCGGTCAGACCGAGCCCGGTGGTGCGCCTGGTGGCCTCCAACGTTAGTAGTAGCAACGCGGTGCCGAAAAACAGCTGCGCCGGTGTGAAGGCATGCAGAAGGCTGATCCGGTCAGCAATAGCGCTCGCGTTTACGAAAAAGAATATCCCGCACGCCAAGCTCAGCGCCGACAGCGCCCAATCGTAGAGCGGGATGTGGTCCGGCGCACGAGGCGTGGCCCCGATTGCGCCGAACATGATCGTGTAAATGCCGCAGACGAAGAGAATCCCCAGGATGAGTGGATCCGAGATCGTGAACAGGTTCGCGTAGATGACCCAGGCCGCGAAAACCGCCGCGACGACGATCAACACTCGCTGCGAACCTGCCGCAAGCTTGCGCCTGCGGCCGGTGGCGACGAGAGAACCAATCACTTGATCAGCCCCGCTTCCTCATATGCCTTCGCGGCACCCGGGTGGAACTCGAGCACGCTGGGCGTGGCGAGAAGCTCGGGCGAAAGTTGCTTCATCGAGCTGTGCACCGCGCGCACTTCGTCGATGTTTTTCACCAGCGAGCTTGCCAACGAGTAGGCGGTCTCTTCGGACATGGAGTCATTGGCCACGAGCAGCGCGCCGAGCGCGGAAGTGGTCACATCCGCTTCCTGGTTCGAGTAGCTACTGGCCGGGATGGTCATCGTGCCGGTGCCGAATTCCTCATTGGTGGCCGTGACCACGTCTTCCGGAACTTCGAGCAGAATGACGTCGTTGTTCTCGTCCACCGAGCGGAACGACGAGTGGTTGATGAAGATCCCGTTCGTGATCATGTCGAGACGACCATCCTGAATCAGGTCCGCCTGCTCGTTGGCACCCGCACGCACGAATTGCCCGCCGGCATCTGTGAGGCTTTCCTCGGTCACGCCCGCCTCTTCCAGCATGAACAACGCCACATTGGACGTGATGTTGCCCGAGCGGTTGATGCCGATGCGAAGCGCCGCGCCGCTGCCGGCGATGTCGTCGAGGCTGTCGATGTCGTACTCCTCGGCCACGGCCTTATCGAGGAAGAAGTGCATCGGCGCCCAGTTGTACATGTAGCCGATGGCACGCATGTTCTCGATGGGCTCAGCAAACGGCTCTCCGCCCTGGAGAGCGATCTGCGCTTCGGCGTCGTGCAACAGGCCCAAGTCGGTCCGGTCACTGCCAAGAAGACCGATGTTGGCGAAGCCGCCACCGGTCGCCTGATACGTGACGACAGAATCGCCGTCGTCGGCCTTGACGGCACGGTCGATGCCGGCACCCAGAAGCGACCACAGGCCACCCGGGTTGCCACCCGACAGGGTAAGGTTCACAGGATCGGCGGACACCGCCGTCGATGAGATCGCGAGGCCGAGCGTCGCGGCCAGAATCGAGTAGTTCATGAGTCTCCTCCCTTAGTTTTGCATGAATCGCCTCCCAGCGATTCTCGGTTCGTGTCTCCATCCGGACGTGACCGCGGGCCGACCCGCCTGAACACGCGAGAATATTAGACGTCTACTTTCCTAGCTGCGATATTTTGCCACGTCAAGAAATTAGATATCTCAATTATAGCTTCAAACTATTGCTAGATTTCGCCCGACACCGCTCCCGTGATGGTTGCATAAACGCTCCCACACGGCCACTCAAATATGGTCAACCCAATCCGGACACGGTCGCGCCGACACCCCGGCGACGCCCGTCAAATCTTGGCCAGTGATCGGGTCGGCGGGACACGAAGTCCGCGCGCAGCACCATCTTTCTCATCTTGTTCGAGATTGCGGATGATGGTCGTCAAACCGTGTCGCAGGACCTTCACTTCGACTTCGCTTAACCCCTTGACCGCGATATCGTTGCTCTCCACCGCCATCGGCTCAAGCACGTCGCGCAATTCCCAGCCACGCTCGGTCAGAAAGGCATGCACGCGCCGCTTGTTATCGCCGACGTTGCGCCGTGCGATGAAGCCCTGCTCCTCCATCCGAAGAAGCGCGGTGTGGGTCGTGGGCTCCGTGAGGTTTGCGCGCTCGGCCAGTTCACGTTGCGACAGGCCGTCCGATTTCCAAAGAATGCGAAGGAAAATCCATTGCCCGAAGGTCACACTTTCGCTGGTCAGGCGCATCTGAAGCGAACGGTTGAAAGACCGCGCGGCGAGCCGGATGAGACGAGCGAGACGTTCTTCGTCGTAATCCGGGGCTCCGCCGGCCTTGGGGGCCGGCGTCTTACCCCCTGCCGAAATTTCATCGCTCATCGCAGATCAACCCCTTGATCGAAAATCCTCTTCCGGCCGGACCGGGCAGTGAAGCGCAGGATGGCCGTTCAGTCCGGGTCTGGCAAGTGCACGTTGCGAAACCGTGATTGACCCCTAAAGGAATGAGCATACCCGCTCATTCCTGCGTCATTCCTGCCGCCATTGCCTCGCTGTAGCCGGGACGCACGCGGACGTCGACCACCGCGACGGATCCACGGCCGACCGCGGCGATCGCCTCGGCAAATACCTCGCCCAAGTCTTCCATCCTGTCCACGGGACCGAAGGCCTCGGCCCCCTGGGCGCGCGCCATGGCGGCGATATCGATGTCCGGCTCGTCGATGGCCTGGCCTACGTGCTTGTTTTCGACGGGGCGGCCGCGGTCGCGGGCAACACGCTCCTGGTGGATTTCGTCGTTGAAGTAGGACCGGTTGTTGGCCACCACGATCAGCAAGGGCACCTCGTGATGCACGGCCGTCCATAGCGCCGTGCAGCCCATCAGGAAATCCCCGTCCCCCAGCACTGCAACCGGCAAACGCCCCTGCCCGCGCAGCGCCAAGGCAGAGCCGACCGCCATGCCGGGGCCAGAGCCGATGCCGGCACCGCCATCGTAGCCGAGGTAATCCAAGGGTGCCGCGAAGTCACATTTCTCGCCGTTCCAGCTGAGCGTCAACCGCAGGTAGCTGGGCTCATGCCCCCGCACCGCCAGGGCCAAGGCGTCTGCAAGGCTGTCGACTGAGATTTCGCCTTTCGCCCGTGGCTTGGGATCAGCGACCAAGAGCGCCTGTTCGCCCTGCTCCGCGACGTGACCGATGTCGCAAAGCGCTTTGACCACATCATCGGGGCGCGCCAATAGCGTGAAATCCGTGGCTGGCATCGCCTGGTGGTCCAGCGACCAACCGTTCTGAAGAAAGGGCTCGAGCGTCACGTTAACCACGCGGGTCGCGCCGGGCTTCAACCCGGCCTGATCCAGTGTCCCCGCAAGGTCGACCCAGTCGAAGGAAACGACAAGATCCGCGTCCGCGATCACCTTGCCCGCTTCGGGCGAGAGGAAGTAGCCCGGCGCTCCAGCATGCAGCGGATGGCGCGTCGGGAAGGCGGCCGCGACCTTGATGTCGGTCACCACCCTGGCGCCGAAGCGTTCGGCCAGCGCAACCCGGCGCTCCCAGTCTCGGCCATCGCGTGAAACCCGCCCCATCAGGAAAACCGGCGCCTCTGCGCCCTCGAGCATGTCCCACAACTTTTTCGCATCCGGCGCGGCAACAGCAGGAAGCTGCGGGGCCGCGTAGCGCGCCGGGTCGGGAAGCGCCGGCAGGACATCCAGCTTTTCTTCCTGAACGCTCACGTCGAAACAGACATAGGTGGGCGCCATCGGGGGCGTGGCCGTGATCGACGCGGCGCGCAGCATGGATGCCAGCGAGGCATCAAGCGAGGCCGGCTGGTCGTCCCACTTCACGTAAGGACGCACCACCGCCGCCTGGTCCCGCGAGGTATGCAACCAGTCGATCCACGGCCGCCGCTTGGCCGCATCGACCGGTCCGGTAGCGCCGTAGACAAGCATCGGTACCCGGTCGCACCAGGCGTTATATAGTGCCATCGCCGCATGCATGAGCCCCACGTTGGCGTGCAGGATCACGCCCAGGGGTTGCTCGGTCACCTTGGCCCAGCCGTGCGCGATCGCCACTGCGTGTTCTTCATGCAGGCACAGCAGCATCTTGGGATCACGGTTCCCCAAGTGGTTCACGATACTGTCGTGCAGACCGCGAAAGCTGGATCCCGGGTTCAGCGCGACGTAGGGCGTGCCCAGCTCACGCATCATCAATGCGATGGCATCGCTGCCGTATACGTCGGTGGTCTCGCAAGGAACCGGGCGGTCGATTTCGTCGCGCATCGGGCGATCCTCCTCGGGCGCGGGCTTCATTGACCGCCCAGGTTGATGTGAATGTTCTTTTCGTGGGTGAAGGACATCAGTTCGCCGATACCCTCCTCGCGCCCGATCCCCGACTGCTTCACACCGCCGAAGGGCGCGCCGAGGAAGTGGCGCCCCACCTCGTTGATCCAGACGAACCCGGCTTCGACCCGGTTCGCGGCCCGGTGCGCCGTGGAAAGATCGCGGCTCCAGATCGCGCACGTCAGCCCCACGTCGAGCCCGTTGACCTCCGACAGCATCTCGGCTTCGTCGGACCAACGTCGCACCGCCAGGACGGGACCGAAGATCTCTTCGCGGGCGATGGTCATCCCGGGGGTCACGTCGGCGAAGATCGTGGGCGCGATGAAGCAGCCGTCCTCGAGCGGCCCGTCCGTGACGGCATGGCCACCGGCCACGACACGGGCGCCTTCCTGCTTCGCGCTGTCGATGAAGCCCATGACCCGGTCGAAATGCGCCCTGCTGACCAGCGAGCCCATCGTGGTGCCTTCCTCGGTGGGAATGCCAGGCTTGAAGCGCTTTACCTTATCGGCCAGCCGCTCGACAACGGCGTCGTGCAACTCGTCGTGAAGGAACGCTCTGCTGGTCGAACCGCAGGATTGGCCGCACCAGCCGAAGTTCATCCCCGCGACGATCGCGTCCGCCACCTTGTCTGGATCACTGTCCGGATAGGCGATCAGAGCGTTCTTACCGCCAAGTTCCAGAAGTACCGGCTTTATCGTGTCGCTGGCGCCATGCATCACGGCCCGGCCCGCGCCCACCGATCCGATCAGGGTCACCTTGGCGACGTCCCGATGCGCAGCCAGACCAGCACCCGCTTCGGTGCCACCCGGCAGAACGGAAAAAACGCCAGCGGGCAGCAAGTCCTCGACGATTTCCGCCAGCCGCAGTGCCGAAAGCGGCGCCTGGACTGGCGGCTTGATGATAACCGCATTACCTGCCGCCAGCGGCGCGGCCATCTTGCCTCCACAGAACATGAACGGATGATTGAATGCGAGGATGCGCGCCACCACCCCCATCGGCTCTCGCGTGGTCATGTTCACCCGCTCGGGGCCCATCGGGATCGTGTCGCCCTTCATCTCGGTCACGAGGCCGGCGAAGAATTCCATTTGCGCGGCGGCGACGCCCGCGTCCCCTCGCATCTCGGTGTAAGGATTGCCACAGTTGGCCGCGTCGATCAGCGCCAACTCGTCGCCGTGTTCGCGCAGCCGCGCGGCGATTTCCTTGAGAATCCGGGCCCGCTCCAGCGGTGCGACATCGCGCCATTCGCGAAAGCCTGCATCCGCGGCAACCACGGCAGCATCGACGTCGGCCTGAGTGGCCACGGCGACGGGTGCCAAGGCCTTGCCGGTCGCCGGATTCACCGTGTCTTCGTAACCGCCCGCGCTCGGCTTGTGCCAGCGCCCACCGTAATAGAGATCACGGTGTTTCGGCAGCGATGCCTCGATATCGAGGCGCGATGACTCGCCCATCACAGGTCTCCTCCCCGTTTGTCGGGCGCGCGCCCTCTCCCAGAAGCCACGCCCATGAATTTGTCGTTTCGTGCCATATCGGCCGTCGGCGACGTCGCCACGACGTCTCTGCAGGTTCAGACCGCCATGTCGCTCAAGAGTTGCAGGAAACGCTTTCCGGACATCACTTCACGCAGAGGCAACTTGGCTTGCTCGGCGTCCAGTTCGGCGTCGTATGACAGCCCGCGCCCGTCCCAGAACCACCAGTAGACGATCTCGCCCTGCTTGTCGCGGATCGGCATACGGAAGGTAGGGAACGCGCTGTACGCCTCGGGCACGGCGACGTTTTCCACGAAACTGCACGCGGCGCCAGCCTGCGCCAGAGCCCGGTCGATCGGGATCATGGCCATGAACCGGGTCTCACCCGCGACCAGGGTACCAAGATCCGCGGGACGATCTTCGTGGAGCCCGTCCAGCGCGCGAACCACTGGCGGGTAACTCGGGTGCATGTGCGTGACCTGCACGTAAGCAAGTCCGCCGTCGGTGGTGATTTCCAGCACGTCTCCGGGCTTCAGTTCACTCATCTTGCACCCCTTTCAAAGGCTGTAGGCTTCTTGCGTCGACGGATGGAACAACTCGTCCACCGAAACGTGTCTCGGCGACAGTCCCTGCGCGTGGTGATAGCCGAGGAACTTCTCAAGCACGTGCGCATTGCCAACGACGCCGTATGTCCAGGGGTCCTGCCCCATCAGCGCCTGCGCCCGGTTCAGGTTATCCTCGACGAAGGGCATCGTGACCTTGGTCGCCGAGGTATCCTGCAGCGCGTCCTGCGCCAGCTTTTTCGATTCCGAGAATGCCTTGAGCAGAGCGCCGGGAAGCCAAGGGTGCTGGTCCGCCAGGGTGCGGCGCACTCCGAGCACATGCATGATCGGGAACACTTTGGTACGTCGGTAGAAATCTTCGGCAGCGCTCACGCTGTCGGAGAACAGCCGGCCCACGTGCGGATGCCCTTCGGCAAAGCAGCGCGGCCAGCGCGGACCGATGAACCCGTCGATCTCGCCCGCTTCCAGCATACCATTCAGGGTGGCACCCTCCGGTGCCGCCTCAACGGTCACATCCTCCGGCAGGTCGACCTTGATCTTCTCCGGACGGCCCGGCGTGTCCATGCCGCCGCGAACCCACGTGACGTCCGACGGACGCACGCCGAAGTCTTCCTCTAGGATGCCACGCACCCAGACGTTGGCCGAAAGCTGATATTCGGCGATGCCGATCCGCTTGCCCCTCAGGTCTTCCGGCTTCTCGATGCCTTTGTCGGTGCGGATGTAGACCGAGGTGTGGCGGAATGCCCGGCTCAGGAACACCGGGACCGCAATGTAGTGCGGGTCACCGCGTGCAACAGAGATGGAGTACGACGACAGCGACAGTTCCGAAATGTCGAAGGCCTGGTGGCGGAAGGCGCGGAAGAACATCTCCTCGGGCGACAGCAGCATCGGAACCGGGTCCACCCCGTCTATCTTGACGCGACCGTCGACGATGGCCCGGGTCCGGTCGTAGTTGCCCATGGCGAGGGAAAGGGTCAGGTCGCTCAAGGTGTCATCTCCTCCTGGTAAATTCCGCATTGGCGCGTGAGTTCGGCCGCCACGCCGGTTTCGGCCGAGTGCAGGATTGCGTGGCAAACCTCGAGGCTGGCCCGCCCCCAGCGCCCCGTCTGCGCCGGAGGTTTGTTGCGCCGCACCGCGGCCACCAGCGCATCGATCACTGTCTCGCGCGGGACAGTGCTCAGAGGCGTCTCCTCGAAGCGCCGCGCGAAGTCGCCGAAAACCTCCACACCGTCGGGAGTGAGGCGCAGGTCACCCCGGTCGCAGAGCACGATGACCGGGCCGAAATGTTCATGGTGACGCGCGGTCGGCGGGGCGTCTCCGGCACCATAGGTCCGCGTGGTCTTGAGGCGGGCCTCCGCCTCGGCGTCGAGCCCTTCGAGCGCCCTACGGGCGCGGCCGTAGGCTTCCGGTGACTTGTCGCCACCGAGTTCGGCCACATTGTTCATCCAGATGTCGCTGTCGAAGTGGGCGTATCCCGAATAGGTCAGAGTGGCGAAGGCGCCGCCATGGAAGTCCATGAGCGCGGAATAGGCGCCTTCCGTCGGACGCGCCGGGTCCCAGGCCCCTGTCATCGCCGAGACACTGCGCCCGAGTCCGCCGCAGAGTAACCGCACGATGTCGATCTGGTGGACGCCCTGGCTGAACAACACGCCACCGCCCTCTTCGGTGCGCAACTCTTCGGGTCGGCGGGGACGGTAGAGGAAATCCGTGTAGTTGAAGGCCTGCACCATGCGCACGGCGCCGAGCGCGCCGCTATCAATCATCGCCCGTGCCTGCAGGACCGGCGCATCGAAACTGTGACTTGGTCCCACGATCAAGTGGACTCCGGCGTCTTCGGCCGCTTTCACCATCCGATCAGCATCGTCGAGCGTGACTGCCAGGGGCTTGTCGACAAGAATGTGTTTGCAGTGACGTGCCGCAGCCTCGACGTGTTCGGCGTGCATCTGATGCGGGGTCGCGACATAGATTGCTTCCACCTCCGGATCGGCGGCCATCGCTTCCACGTCCGAATAACCCGTGCCGCCGAACTCCGCCTCGAAGGCATCTCTGCTCTCGGCCCGCGGCGCGGCGCAGGCCACCAGTCGCACTCGCGTATCAGCGCGGAAGGTGGGCAGCATCAACATGAATGCGCGGCCCAGGCCCGCCACGCCGATGCGGACGGCGTCAGAGGTCAAGAACGAGTTCCCCTTCTTTGGCGCGCGACACGCAGATCATGATGTTGTCGGACTTCTCCTCGTCCATGAGCACCATGTCGCGATGGTCGACCTCGCCCGAGAGCAAGCGCGTCTTGCACGTGCCGCAAGTGCCGCTTTCGCACGAACTCACTGTTGCCACGCCCGCATCACGCAGCGCCTCGAGGATCGACCGATCCTCAGGAACCGTGACGCGCTTACCGGACTTTTCGAGCACAACGTCAAATGCCTTGTCGTCTTCGCGCACCACGTCGACCGGCTTGAAGTCTTCGAAGTTGACGCGCCCCTCCGGCCAGTGGCCGGAGATCGCCTCGATCTCCTCCATCAATGGCGCGGGCCCGCAGCAATAGACATGCATCTTCTTGGGCTCTTCGAAATGGTCCCAGAAATCGTAGACCTTCTCCGGGTCGCCTTCGTCGTGATGCACCAGAAGACGATCCCCGAAAGCTGCGCGCATCTCGTCGAGGTATGCCGTGTCCTCCGGGCTGCGCGTGCAGTAGATGATATTGAAGGGCTTGCCCTCGCGATCGAGTTGCTGCGCCATGGAGTAGATCGGCGTCACCCCGATCCCACCGGCGATCAGCAGATATTCGTTAGCCTCGCCCATGGGAAAATCGTTCTCGGGCGGCTCGACACGCAGTTCCGTGCCCACGGTCGCCTCGTCGTGCATGGACGCCGACCCCCCACGCGATTCCGGCTCCCGTTTGACCGCGATCTTGTACACCTCCGGGGCGCTGCCATCATTGATCAGCGAATACCGGCGCATCGCCTTCGATGGCGTCTCTATCGTCACGTGCGCCCCGGGCTCGAACGTCGGCAGCTCGGCACCGTCCAAAGGAGCGAGCGTGAATTCGCAAATCTGCTCGGTCAACGGCCGCCGAGCTTCGACGCGCATGGTCAGATCCGTCATGAACCACCTCCTTCAAGCGCTCCCGCCGAACCCCGCGTCATACGGATCGTGGGCGCCGGAGAACATATATTTAGATTGCTAATTTGTTGTCAAGAGTTATGGAAAAGTTGTTTCCGCCTATGTGTTCGCTTTTCAGTTGCTACCCTTTGACCTGAAAACGCTCTCCGCAAAACCCGGGCAAGTCCATATCACAGTGCTTCTGTGCCCGTGCGCACCATCACGAAGTCGAAGCGGGACGACCAGATGGCGTCATCGTCGATCGTGCGGTCGAACGGTGCGACGAGGGATCGTTTGAGGCCGAAGACGTTCACCCGGACGTCACGGTCGAATTCTCGACCCGCATTCCCTCGCAACCTCGCTCCGGCCCCGGCATCCTTCCTGCCGTCATTGAGAAGTTCCGGGGGGGGGGGATGCTCGTTGAGAACGGCTGATCCAACTGGATCTTCGCGCCATCGCGACACCTGAAATTGCCGAAGCCGTGCTTACCGACGACAAGGACATGCTCCGCCAGACCCACGTTCTGCTGCACGTCACCGAACGCGTCATCTGGGCGAGCCTTTTCGAGATCCCAGCTCTGCCCGGGCTGCGGTCCCGCCCTCTGCTCACGTTCGAGAACTACACGATGTTCCTGCAGACGGTATCACGCGGACTAGGCATCGCGCTCGCGCCGGTCCAACTGATCAAAAACGACCTCGCCAAGGGTCGGCTGGTAACGGTTTCCGACATGGCGGTTAAGTCGCGTAGCGTCGGATACCTGGTCTACCAGCAGCAGATGGAGAACTACCCGCCGCTCGTCGCGTTTCGCGACTGGCTTCGGGAGACCATCGCGGACGACATCGCAAGGACGAATGGCGGGGGCGATCGGCAATGATCACGCGGCTCCGGCGAGGCCCTTCATGCGATTTGGGAATGTGTCGCGCATGTTCCGCCTGCGCTAGCGAAGTACGCTCGCCGCCTTTAATCGCCGCTCGCGCGCAGATACGGCAAGCTGCGCTACAACTGGAGCAACAGGATAGAAATCATGTCCGGCCGGCTCAAATAACGGAACCCCAAAAATTTCGCACTCATTTCTGATCAGTATCAGGAGTCAAGACCAGTCGGCTTGGTTGATGTTCGCTCCGTGACGGCGAGGATCGTGCTTAGTGCGTCGACTATGCCAGGGTGATAACATTGGTCTGTGCCGTAGGCGTCTCCTATTCGTTTTCTGAAGAGACGGCCGACAAGCCGATAGCACTTTCCAGCACGTCCGGCCGGCCGCGCAACTCATCGGTCGTGCCCGAGAAGACCATCTGACCCCGCTGCACTACCAATGCGCGGTCGCAGAAATCCAGAACGGTGGCCACGTGCTGCTCGACAAGGACGCAGCCGAGGCCTGTTTCCTCGACCATTTTCCGTACCGACTTCATGACGTCTTGCGCCAGGGTTGGCGAAAGACCTTCGAGCGGCTCGTCCAGCATTAAAAAGTCGGGCTTCGTCATGATTGCCCGTGCGATGGACAGCATTTGCTGTTCGCCGCCGCTGAGATCGGCGCCGAGATTCTGCATCCTCTCGCCAAGCCTGGGGAACAGTTTCACCGCCAGCTTGGTCCGATCGCGCTCGGCGCTGGCGACAATGAGGTTTTCGCGCACCGTAAGCGACCGGAACACGTCACGAGTCTGCGGCACGACCGCGACACCAAGTTGATTGCGTTGGTAGGCCGGCATGCCGGTTACGTCGACCCCGTCGATTTCGACCGTTCCGTGGTGGACTTTAGCGTCCCCCATCATGGCGCGCAGGATCGTGGTCTTTCCTGCCCCGTTGCGCCCGAGAATGCCCAGTTTCTCACCGGCGCTGAGCCGCACCGTGATACCTTCCACCGCAACAGTGCGACCATAGCCCGCATCAACGCTGTTCCATGCGATTTCCTTCGCCATCAGCTTGCCTCACCCAGATACATTGCCCGCACGTCCTCGTTCGCTGCAATTTCGTCCGGGGTTCCCGTGCAGAACACCCCGCCACTCACCAGAACGATGATGCGACGTGCAAAGCGGAATACGAGGTCCATGTCGTGCTCGATGAACAGGACCCCCAGCTCCGCTGGCAGGTTTTCGATCGCGTCCATGATGATGTGGCTTTCGCTTTGCGGAACACCCGCCGCCGGCTCATCCAACATGAGCACGCGCGGCTCCATGATCAGCGCGACGCCAAGCTCCACCAGTCGCTGCTCGCCGTAGGCAAGCAGGCTGACATCATTGTCCCGGCGATCTTGCAAACGCAGATCGGTCAACACGCGTTCGACGCTCTTCTCGATCAGGTCAGCGCTCCTACCCCCCCAGCCGAAACGATAGGCCATGCCGTTCTTCTGAATCGCGGCAACGCGCAGCGTGTCCGCTACAGTCATGCTGTGAAACAACCGCGTAATCTGAAATGTGCGGATCAACCCGCGATGGGCGCGCTGCCGTTGCGACAGCGCCGTGACCTTGCTCCCGTCGAGCATGACCTCGCCGCCCGTCGGGTCCAGCACACCGCTGATCAAGTTGACGAGCGTTGTCTTTCCCGCGCCGTTCGGTCCTATCAACGCCACCCGGTCGCCCGGGGCGATCGTCAGATCCACGTTGCGGGTAACCTGCAAGCCACCGAAGGATTTCGACAGGTTGCGTACTTCCAGAAGATTGTTCATGTCCGTGCCCCTTCGCGCAGACGGTTCACCGCGGCTTCGAGGCCACCGAACAGGCCCTTCGGCAGGAACAGGACGATCATGACAAGCATCGCCCCGATGAAGAGCATCCAGCGGACCGGATCGACCTCTGCCGCGTAATGGTGGATCATCATGAACACCAAGGCTCCCAGCAAGGCGCCCCAGAGGCGACCTGTTCCCCCCATGACGAGCATGACAAGAATCTCGGCGGAATACGTGACACTCAGCGTGTTCAGCCCGACCACCTGCACGGTCTGGGCCGATAGCGCCCCTGCCAAGCCGGCGATACCTCCGGAGAGGGTGTAAAGCGCGACCCTGTGGGCGAAAATACCCCCGCCGAGGGAGGACACGCGACCTCCGTCATCGCGCACCGCGCGGGCTGTCAGACCAAAGGGGGAGGCCGCGATGTGACGCAGAAGCAGGAAGACAAGCCACAGGACGACCGCCGCGTACCAAAAGGCGAGCCGCCCGTAAAAATCGAACTCGAACCTGCCGAAGAGCGGTTGCATCATGATGCCATAGAGCCCGTCATCCCCGCCGGTGACGGCACGCGACTTGTTGACGATCTCGTATATGATCTGCGTGATCGCGACGGTCATCATCAGGAAGGTCAGGCCGTGGGCACGCATCAGCATTAGTGCCGAGACCAGTGCGACGAGGCCGCCGGCAAGAATGCCTACCACAAGACCGGTCAACGGTTCGGCCCAGACATGCAGGGAATAGAGCGCAGCGGCGTAGGCCCCGGCACCGTACATGGCCGCATGGCCCAGCGTTGCAAGGCCCGCGAAGCCGACAACGAGATCGAGCGACAGGACGAGAAGCGCTGTGATCGCGATCTGGGCCAGAAACGCCTGTTGGTTAGGAAAGATCACGACCAGCGCCACGGCGACGATCGGTATGACCGCGGCGGCGCCAAGGGTTCGTTGGGTGTTTGTCATGGCGGGCCTAGGTCTTGGAGCTGCGCTGGAACAGGCCCTCGGGCCGCCAGCTCAGCACGATGAGCATGAGTGCATAGAGCGCGATGGTCGCGAATTCCGGGGCGAGGTATTTGCCTGCGGTTTCAACTGTCCCGAGCAGGATGGCGGCAACGAAGCTGCCCGCCATATTGCCCGGTCCGCCCACGGCGACGACCGCAAGGAAGAGCACGAGGTACTTCAGCGGATAATATGGCTCCACAGGCAAGAGCTCCGCGCCGGCGACCCCGCCTAGCCCGGCCAGCGCCGCGCCGATGGCGAATGCGGCGGCATAGACCCGGCGGGTGTTGATCCCCAGTTCACCCGCGGCACGCGGGTTATCCACGGTCGCCCTCAGTTTGACGCCGAAACGCGTGCGCTCAAACAGAAGCCAGATCCCCGCGAGTGACAAGAGCCCCAAAACCAGGGGAACGAACCGCTGCGTCGGCATGCTGCGGAAACCGAGATCGGTCGATCCGCGAAGAAACTCCGGCAGACGGATCGGGACCAGAGAATTGCCAAAGATCATGCCCGACAGGGCGATCCCCATGAATACGAGGCCGATTGTCAACAGAACCTGGTCCAGCTCGGGCCGGGCATAGACGCGGCGCACGAGCGCGATTTCAAGGCCGAAGGCAATGATCCCCGCGACCGCCGCCGCGAGAATCAGCGCGAGGACGTAGGGTAGTCCTAGCGCAGTAACAAAGGTGGCGGCCGCATATCCCCCGACCATCGCGAACGTCCCGTGGGCAAGGTTCACGAACCGCATGAGGCCAAGAGTGACCGTAAGACCGACCGACACCATGAACAGGACGAGCCCGTACGAAATGCCGTCGATCAGGATGCTTGCGATGAGCGAGAGCATGCGACCGTTCCCTTAGTCCTGCACGCCGTAGTCAGGCTGTGCTTCGTAGGTCTTGATCTCGCGGTTCACGAGACGACCATTCTCTTCCTGCTCGACCACCCGGATATACACGTTCTGGATGATATCCCGAGTTTCGGCATCGATCGTGATCGGGCCCCGCGGGCTTTCCCAGCTGGCTCCGGAGATGGCGGCGATGGCCGCGTCCGGGTCCGGCTGACCTTCGGTCGCGCGGATCATCTCGTAGAGCGCATGAGTGCCGTCGAAAGCCGATACCGTGGCTGGGTTCGGCTCTGCGTCCGGGAACAGCTCCGCGAGCTTTTCCTTGAACGCCTCGTTCTCAGGCGACTCGTGCGCAGCGGAGTAGAAGTAGCCGGTTTCAAGCCCGATAGCAGCCTCACCCAGTGATTGCAGGTCGACTTCTTGTGTCTCGGACGTACCGACGAAGGCGATCCCCGCGTCATCCAGACCGTTGTTTCGGTAAGCGTTGACGAAGCTGTATGTGGGCGGGCCGTAGGGCAGGAACACGAACAGCGCATCCGGCTCCTGCAACTGGATCGACTGCAGGTAGGGGCCGAAATCAGTCGTCGAAAGTGGCATGCGGATGGTCTCTAGCACCTCGCCACCTCCCGCTTCGAAGGCTTTCACGAAACTGGTTTCGGCATCCACGCCAGGGCCGTAATCGCTCACGGCCGTCACCACGGTACGGTATCCCTTTTCGAGCGCGTTCTGCGCCGTCGGGACGGACACTTGCGGAAGCGTGTTCGAAGTGCGCACGTAGTACGGCGATTGCGACACCACGGCCGAGGCCGACGCGTTGAAGATAACCGTAGGTATTTTCGCTTGGGCAGAGATGCCCGCTGCCGCAATGGCATTCGGCGTAAACACGAAGCCCGCCAAGTATTGCACTCCGTCACGCGCGACCAGTTCCTGCGCAAGGGCTCGCGCCCGCCCCGGATCAGGGGCTTGCAGGTCGCGGTAGATGAACTCGACCTCGATGTCGTCTGTTGGCTGCCCGTTCATGGCAACGTAGGTTTCCACGCCTTGCCGGAACGGTTCTCCGAACGAGCCTGAAAACGGACCCGAGAAGGGGCCGATCACGCCGACCTTGACGGTTTCGGCCATGAGTGGCGCTGTCGAAATGGCCGCCACTGCGGCGGCTAGTAGAAGTTTCGTGAGTTTCATGGGGTCCTCCCTTTCCAATATCCGGTTCGAGCGCATCTTTGCGCCCGCCGGTCCTATGCAGCGCCCCATCAAGGCAGCGGGACGCTGCTACGTCAGTAAGATGCTCGACGGTTGTCCTGCTTATAGGGGGCGGGTTGGACGGTGGCCCGGATGTTGATCTGCGGGTGTCCCGGGTTGCCCCATACGACTTCCACCTCATTGCCAATCTCGGCCTCGGCCACATCGATCGTGCAAAGCGAGAGCATTTCCCGAAAGAAATACGAGTAGCCGCGCGAGGTGGTCGTGCCGACGTCTTTGCCGTTCTTCAGAACCCGGTCGCAGTACATGAAGCCGCGCTGATCCCGCGGGATTTCCATCCAGTCGTAGGGCGTTTCCTTGCCGAAAAGCGAGGCGAAGACCTTAATCACGTCCTCAGGGTTCCAAACCAGGGTGCGGATCACCCTGCGTGGGTTGGCTTTTTCTTCGGCCAGCGCGTCGCGACCGATGAAATCGTGACCAAGGTGGATGCGATTGGCCCAGCCCAGTTCAACGGGGCTGCGATACCAGTCCGAAACCTTCTGACCCTCAAAGCTGCCCGCGACGTTGAAAGTCGAGGCGAAGGCAGGCATCGCCGAACGGAACTCTTCAAGATACCCGGCCATCTCCGGTTCAAAGATCGCTGGGAGGTAATCGGTCACGATGGTCGGGAAGCAGGCTTCGAGGTGGTTGATGAAAGCCGCACGCCCGCCAAGTTTGCGGATGCCGAATTCCTGGCCGGCCTCGAGGATCGCGTCGTAAACTTCCTGGCTTTTGTTGATGTCGCCTTGAAGCTCGAACCCGAGTTCACCGGCCATGCCCTGACTGTCGTAGTACCCTAATAAAAGAGAAATTACCGCTTCTGGCCTATTTTGGCGATTTCTGTGCCTCTATTTAGGATATGTCCACAGGTTTCGGCGACCTTCGGATGAGTGGTTCCGTCTGCCAAATC
>NZ_SWKQ01000002.1:0-40356 GCF_005871115.1 Maritimibacter alexandrii | reverse complement strand
GACGCCGCTCATGGGGCTTGCGTGGGGGAACCGGCGGTTCCCGATACGGACAGGGCGCGCTCGCGCGGCCTGGCCCAAGGATGCAGGGGGCGTTCGGCTTGCCCGAATCCCCCCTGCCAGTGTGATCCCCGCGCGAGCGCGGCGATCACAGATTATCGTCCAAGGCCCAAAAAAAGGCCAGCGCGAGGCTAGCCTAGTCTGCGGGGATTTCCGCACAGGAAGTTCAATTGAACGAGGCGTCGGGGCAAACTACGTGCCTCAGGACAGTCCTCAAGCAAGCATATCCTTCAACGCCGCCACCACCAAATCTGCATGCTCGACTGTGATCTTGTTGGATGACAACCGCACTCCCTCTATATGTCCTCTGGGAAGCATATAAAGCGGGGTATGAGACCCCTTTATGCGCCAGGCAGCAATCCGGTGCTCTCTGAGGTTCCTCACCACCTCTTCGGCGGGAATCTTTTTATGACGAAACGAAAATATACCTCCACGGTTCCTACCAGGATCGATCGGTATGACCCCTTCAAGAGCGGAAACGCCTTCGCGAATTCGGAAAATGCCATCGTTTAGCCGATCCCCGCCATGCAGAGCCTCCTCGATGGCCCGTGACAAGCCGATGATGGCCCCGCAATTACGCTCCCCCATTTCGAGGAAGCGCGCATTTCCCATGTCTTTTTCGATCCGGCCATCGGCTTTGATATCAGAAAGGTGAAGATCGACAAATCCGGGAGACATCCTGGCTCTCAGCTGTGCTGAGACAAAGGCAAACCCGGTGCCCCGGGGGCCGCACAGGAATTTACGCCCGGCACCAGTGAGCACATCGCAACCGGTTGCGTGGACATCAATCTGAACCTGACCAACAGCCTGGCAGGCATCCACGATGTAGACAGCTTGGTATCCCGAGAGGATTTCACCGATGGTCGCAACAGGATTTATGATGCCACAGCAAGATGGAACATGCACGACGGACACGAGCCCAACGTCATTTCCCATGTTTGATTGCAGCCATTCTAGGTCGATTTCACCTTTATCAGTACAGGGTATCGTGATCAGTTCGAGTCCTTCCCGTTCCGAGAGATCCTTCAGATACTGAAGGTTCCCAGCGTATTCGTATTCGGTTGTAAGGATGCGGCGCGCGCCTTTAAACGAAAGTCGGCTCACGACTTCCGTCCACGCCCGGGTAGCGTTGTCGAAGATCGCGATGTCAGCCGCAACGCACCCTAAGAGGGTGCCAAGATTTTCGTAGACGCGCTCGTCAAGCTCGACGTGATGATCGAGCTCAGTGTCATAGGCCCCGACCTGCTGCTCGATTTTCAGGTATGTCGTAGTTGCGGCCAGAACCTCATCAGAAACGGGCCCCGATCCGGCCATGTTCAGATATGCGGTTGGAACGCGCGGTGAGGTGAGTGCCGTCATCTTCAGTAGTCCGCGCCGAAGACAACCCGGTCTGGGTTGTAGAAATCTGCCAGCGCCTGCAGGGCATTCGGCGGATGCTCGGCAAGCCGGTGCAAGAAATGAAGAAGCCATTCTTCCCCGTAAACGCCGGTTATGCGGCACCGATGCCCCTCGTTGTTCAGTGTGTGGAAAAGACTTGGGTTACATCCATGTAGCCCCTCCAGCTCTTCGGCCGCATCCAGGAGGCCGCGGGCATTCAACATGTCGATGATGGCAGGGTCATGCGTTGCGACAGCGAAACGAGACCCGGCCTCGGCGAGCTTCTCGATGCATTCCACATATCGAACATCCAGCTCTTTCCCGCGCGGCAGCGTCAGCGACGAGTGCTCATCATAGACACCCTTCACAAGGCGGATCTTACGCCTGGTCTTGATTAGCTTGGGCAGATCAACCTCGGTACGATGCATGTAGGCTTGGATAGTCAGACCAAGATTTTCATGCGAAGGGGCCAGCTGGTGAAAAGCATCCAGAATGGTGTCGGTCTGGGTGCTGCGCTCCATGCTAATCATAATCGTGGCACCTTGCTCGGCAGCCACCTTCGCAATGCGCGCCGTATTCGTCATCGCGAGTTCGCGGCTTATAAGCATGCCGACACTGGAAAGATCAAAGCCAAGCTGTAGCCCATCCGAAAACGGGCGCCCGCGCGCATGTAAGAGGAAGCGGATGTTTTCCTCCACAACCTGCTCGACCTGACCGCCATCGGATATCTCCTCACCAACAAACTCGACGCCGGCGAGGTATCCCTTTACTGACAAAACGTCGAACTTATCGGCGGCTTCGGACATTGACTTGCCGATGATGTATCGCGCCACCGTTTCGGTGAAAAACTGCTTGATGAATGGGTCGGCCGAGAACTTCTCACGGATTACAGGGTGAGCAGCGATTTTCCTGAGACCCTTTGCGACATCCTGATGCAAAGCATGAAGATTTTGCGATGAAGCTTGACGGAATTCTGGCTTGGTCATAAATCAGGCTCCTTGTGCCAGCGGATGTTGGAGAAGGATGCGCTGAGCAAAGCTCGGTCGATTTGGATCGCGTTCCTCGCGCGAGATTTCATCCTTGTACTTTCTGACGTAGGAGATCAGCGTCTCTTCTTCAGGATGTCTCCGCGTGAAGATGCCGCCCCACATTGCATCCCACTTCCGATAGGACGGGTCCTCAAGGAGCACTTCGTGCGCCCTCTTGAGGTTGTAGAAGGGGATCGTCGGAAAGATGTGATGCACCAAGTGGTAGCGATCATAGTGCCGGCCGAAGAGGAAATTCTCGACTGCCCAACCATGGCGGTTACGCGTCATGAGAAGGCGCTTATTCTCTGACTCCGGCAGCGGGTAGTGCTCCGCGAGTTCAGCACACCAACCGATCGCGATGTAGGTTGTAAAACACGGTACGATCCAGAAAAGTAGGAATTCGAGCCAGATGTTGAACCAGGTCACCAGTCCTAAGACGACGATCCAGGTCGCAGCAAACATGATCCGGTCGCTCGTGACCGAGATCGGCATGCGGATGACAATCTTGTCCTTCGTGAAGAGAATGCGGTCCTGATAGATATACTTGATATACTCCCAGGATCGATACCCGATCAGAGCCAGAACGAGGTTCTTCAAGATGAACCGGCTGTGGCTTTCTTTGGCCTCGTATAGGCCCAGCAGAATGTGAAAATTGTAATCTGGGTCATCTTCCGGGTCGCCGAAATGACGATGGTGAAATCCCACGTGAGAATTTCTATAGGGCGTAAACATGTGGAAGATCAGGTAAGACGTCAGAACCGTCCCGCCCAGGAAATTGAGCAGTTTGTTCTTGGCAAAGTGAAAATGCGCAGCCTCGTGAAGAATATTGGCAAAGGTGCGCTGCGCAGACCCGATGATAATGATGGCAAGCGGATAGAACCAATAGGATACTCCAACGCACAGATAAATCGACCCTGCGATGAGAGCATATTCAAACGCGAGGGTGCGGACGGCGGCGACGTTGCTGGGCTCAGAGAAATGCTTGAGCTGGCGAAGAACATCCTTGCGTATTTCAAAAGTATCTGTCCGGTGTCCCCGCTCTGACGGGGAGATAGAGTGCCTGCTAGATGTCCACCATTGATGGTGTACATCTTGAGGTGAGCGATGGCGGGCAAGAAGGGTCAGAAGAAGCGGTTCTGGTCGGATGATGAGAAGCGGTCGATCTGCGCGCAGGCGCGGGTGCCTGGGGTTTCTGTTGCGCAGGTTGCGCGTCGCTACGCGATGAACACCAATCTGATCCACAAATGGCTCCGCGATCCTGGGTTTGCGTCGGAAGGTCAGGCTGCAGAGCTGCCCGAGCCCGAGGACGCAGTGTTTCTCCCAGTTGAGGTCGCGGGCGTGACGGCAGCGCCAGCGCCGCACATTTCGCGCTCTTCTCCAACAGCTCCCGTCACGGTGCAACGGGTCGACATCGCGTTGTCAGATGGTCGGCGCATTCTGGTGGAGGGACCAACCGCGCTGTCGGCGGTGCTGACGCTGGTCGAGGGTCTGGCGCAATGATTCCAGTGCCTAGCAACACGCGGGTCTGGCTGGCCGCGGGCGTGACGGACATGCGGCGTGGCTTCAACACGCTTGCGGCGCAGGCCGAACAGGTTCTGGCCGAGGACCCGTATTCCGGTCACATGTTCGTCTTCCGTGGCCGCCGAGGCGACCTTTTGAAGATCATCTGGTGGGATAGCCAGGGGGCCTGCCTGTTTACCAAACGCTTGGAACGGGGTCGTTTTGTCTGGCCTGCAGCCAAGGAGGGCAAGGTCAGCCTGAGCCCTTCACAGCTGTCGATGCTGCTTGAGGGGATCGACTGGCGAACGCCGCAGAAGACCTGGCGACCGCTGGTTGCGGGATAGGGATAAAACCCCACAATACATGGGCTTTGGCGCTGTTTTGCATTCCCTCCCATAGGGCGGTCTGGTATGGATTGCACCATGCTGGACGCCTTCAAATCCCTGCCCAAAGATCCTGACGAGCTGCGCTCTGTCAGCGCGCAAATGCTCCAGCATATCCAATCTCAGGCCTACCAGATCGAGAAGCTGAAGGCTGAGCTTCACGGTCACCGCAAGGCGCGCTTCGGTTCGAAGTCAGAGAGCATGGATCAACTGGCTCTCGATCTGCTGGAAGACGACGAGATCGCGCAGGCTGCAGAGGATCACCACACCGAGCAGCCGCCCGGTGATGAAGGAGGCCCACCCAACAAGCGCCAGCACAGCCGCAAGCCACTGCCCGACCACCTGGATCGGCACGATGAGGTTCTGTCGCCGGGCGAGGCATGCCACGACTGCGGGGGTGCTCTGCGCCAAGTGGGCGAGGACGTGACCGAAGAGCTGGATTATATCCCCGGCCACTTCGTGGTGCGCCGGTTTATCCGACCCCGCATGGCCTGCACCTGCTGTGAAGCCTTCGCGCAGGCCCCATTGCCGTCGCGCGTGATTGAACGCGGGCGGCCCGGTCCCGGCCTCGTGTCGCACATGCTGGTCGGCAAATTTTGTGATCACCTGCCGCTTGAGCGGCAGTCCAAGATATACGCCCGCGAAGGCGTCGATCTGCATCGCTCCACGCTCAGCGACTGGGTCGGGCGCACCACAGCTCTGCTGGAACCCTTGGCGGAGCACATTGGCAAGTTGGTCCGGGCGGGGCCAGCCCTGTTTGCAGACGATACCCCCGTAAAACTGCAGGTGCGCGCGAACACAACAAAGACCAAAACCGCTCGACTCTGGAGCTACGTCCGGGACGAACGCCCGTGGTGCGGGGCAGCGCCCCCCTGCGCTTGGTATCAGTTCAGCGTCGACCGGAAGGGCGAGCACCCCGTCAATCACCTTACCGGGTATACCGGCACGGTACATGCTGATGGCTTCGCGGGCTTCAATGGTTTGTTTGGCGAGGGCAAGGCTGACGAACAGGCCTGCATGGTCCATGTGCGCCGCAAATTTGTCGATGAGGTCGAGCGCACTGGCTCCCCCATTGCCCAACAGGCGATCAAACAGATTGCGGAGCTTTACGCTGTCGAGAAGGAGGCGCGGGGAAAATCCCCGGAAGAGCGCGTCACCCTGCGGCAGGCCAAGGCCAAGCCGGTCTTTGACGCGTTGGAGATTTGGCTGCAGGCACAGCTGCGCAAGATCTCGGGCAAAACCAAACTGGCCGAAGCAATCCGCTATGCGCTGAACCGCATGCCGAAAGCGCGCCGCTATCTCAGTGACGGGCGTCTCGAACTGGACAACAATACCTGCGAGAGGACAATGCGACCCGTTGCATTGGGAAGAAAGAATTATCTGTTTATGGGGTCTGTCGGGGGCGGGAACGCCGCCGCAATCGCCTACACGCTCATGGAAACCTGCAAGCTGAACAGCGTCGATCCCGAGGCATGGCTCACATGGGTCCTCCAACGTCTACCAGATCACAAGATCAATCGCATCGACGAACTCATGCCCTGGAACTGGCAGCCCGAAAAAGCCTGAAACAGCGGCATCACCGGACGCTTACTTTCAAAATCGTGTTCGGCGTAGTCCATCATAGCCTCCGAAAGTATTTTTTTACAGTAGGTTACTGACCAAAGCGAAAGTGATGACGCCCCCGATCATGGTCAGCACGACATTGTTGGTGTAAATCGCGATCATCAGGGTGATCGCCGCAGCCAGCCATCCAACTTGAGTGATGCTGGACAGGGATGAGGCAACGAGCGCCACAATCAAGAGCCCTGGAAGCTCATCGAGCACCCAAGCGAAGCGGGACCTCTGGATCATGTTCCCCGTGACCAGGCCAAGCACGCGGATCGCATAGGTAGCGACTGCCAGCCCCCCAATCAGATACAGAATGTCATGGTTCATGGTTCTGCCTCCTGACGAAGCGCAGTAACTGCATGAAAAGCAGTCCCCCGATCGTTGCGATGACGATGGAATTCGCTGTCGCAAATCCCAATCGGGAAGCAAAAATAGCAATCGCGAACGTGACAGCCCAAGGGGCTAGGTCGGACCGGCCCCGCCACATGCCTCGGCCCATAGCAATGAACGCAGCCGTAAAGGCGAAACCCAGGCCAAGTTTCTCAAGATCCGGCACTGTGGAACCAGCGATGGCACCCATAGTCGTCGATGTCACCCAGGTCAGGATCATTACCGCCCCGGCTTCAACCAGGAAGCGTGCGCCGATAGATCGGTCTTTGTTTGCTTCGGAGACCGTTAACGCCCAGCTTTCATCACTGGTGATATGGATAGAAATGAGCTTCGCCCAAAGCGGCATCCCCTTGAGCATGTCGGCAATGGAAGCAATGATTCCGATGTAGCGCAGATTCAAAATAGCCCCTGCGAAGACTGCCCCCACGACACTTGATGTCGCAGCATACTGGTCAACTGTGACTATCTGCGCCGATCCGGCATGGACCAGCCCGCTCATGACAGGGACTGACCACCAAGGTACGCCTAACTGAACAGCTAGGAACCCGAAGGCGAACCCGTAGAGGGCGGCACCCACGGCCAGGGGGAGGATGGCAACGAAGCCAGATTTGGTGACTGCTGCGGTGTACATAAACCGCATAATTTGGTGGATTATATCAATATCATATAGCTTTTTTCCCCCAATATCGATTTTTCATTACACTTTATATGTGGCATGTGATCATACTCGATCATGGATGGTTTGGATCGAAAAATTCTTGCTCTTGTTCAAAGCGACTCACGGATCACGATCCAGGAACTCGCGGAAAGAACGGGCGCTTCCACCGCTTCTGTTCAGCGCCGACTTCGCGCCATGCGCGAGGCCGGTACCATCAAACGGGAGGTCGCATTGCTCGACCAACAGGCCCTCGGCCTTGGGATTACGGCAGTTGTCTCGGTGGATCTTGAGCGGGACAGCGTCGAACAGACGGAAACCTTCAAGCGGAAGGCCAAAAACGACCCTCACGTCACAAATTTCTATTGTATCGCAGGGGACTCGGACTTCGTCATGATCGTCGTAGCGAAAAACATTCAAGACTATGAAGCCTTTACGCAGCGGTTTTTCTTCGCTGATAAGAATGTCAGGAAATTCCGGACTTCCATCGTTGTCTCCACAGTCAAGGCCACTTTGGAGATGCCGCTTTGAATGGATAGTCACTTTCGCTGCTGCGAAAGCGACCGTTACCCGGATGGGCCGAGACTGGCCCCCTGACAGGACCATGCGCCGCGCCGCCCGGTGGCTCGGGACGAGACGGCGGGCGGCGCACCTTGGCGCAGGGACGGGCAGGGGGAAAGGCTCGGGGCGCAGGCCGCTTGCCGGCCGAAGCCTAGGGCGCGGTCCTGGGCGGGCGTGTCCTCGAGCAACCGCACGAGGTCACGAACGACCGGGATTCGTCATGAAACTACCCTTTCTCGAAGAATCCCGGATGATCCTGATGCACCCCATAGCTGACGACTCTCTGACCAAACCGGCGATTGATCCGGTCAATGGTTTCCGCCAGCTTTTCCCGCTTGTTCGCCTCACCCGGCGCCAGCGGCAGAAACAGCTCGCCCGGCCGTTCGGAAAGCGGGATGACTTCGCCCAGGTGAACGCCGATTGACAGCACATAGCCGTGACGCTCGTGGCGAAACTGCACCCATTCGGCTTCGAACAGCTTCAGGAAAATCGCGGAATCCTGACTCGGCGTCAGGGTTTTCGCGCGAGACCAACCGCGGCCTTCAGGAAGACGGATCATAAGGGAAAACCGCCGGGCGCAAAATCCGTCACGGCGCATTCGCTCGACCGCTTTTTCAGTCAGCCATCGGCCAACCGGTCGCGCGGCATCGGGCCGACGATACTGCGGAGCGAGAACCTTCGAGTTGCCGTAGCCGTTTCGCTGCGTCGGCAAGAGCGGAATCTCCATGCCCTGCAAGGCTCGAACGAAACGCTCACCTTCGACGGAGCGCCAAATCTGCCGGGCGTGGCGAGGATCGAGCGCATAGAGTTCCGCGACGCCCCAAACGGCTGCACGCTGCAACCGGGCTTTGATGCCGTGCGAAATCCCCGGCAGATCGTCAAGCGACAGATGCGCGATACGGTCGGGCATGTTTTCCGGGGCAAGCCATTGCAACCCGTCCGGTTTTTCGAGCTTGCCCGCGATCTTCGCAAGCAGGTGGTTCGGCCCGATGCCCACGGAACAGCGCAGCTCCGATCCGACCTGTTCGCGAATTGCGGCCTTCAACCGGCGGCCGAGATCGAGCGCGGCCGACAGCTCCGCTGTCTGGCCGCCGAGGGCGACCTGAAATTCATCGACGGAGCGGACGGCTTGAAGCTCTGCGATCTGGTCGATGACGCCGGCGATCTTCTGGTTCACGCGAACGTAGAGGCGGTGGCGGCTCGGGCGGAAAATGATGCCTGGGCACAACCGGCGCGCGTCGTAGACGCGCGTTCCGGTTTTGACGCCGAAGGCTTTGGCCTCATAGGACGCCGCGACACAGGCTCCCGATTCGGCGCTGATAGCGGTAATGCCGACAGGTTTACCGCGCAGCGACGGATCGGCCTGCTGCTCCACGCTGGCGAAAAAGCTATTCATATCAATGTATAGAGACCGCATCGGGGTCATGCGTCACGATCCTGCTTGTCGAGAAATGCCATATGTTCTTATTTTGTTCTCATGGTAGAACGCAAGGATCAGCTTCGGAACGTGGCCTTCGGCGGCAATTGGTCAGAAGAAATTCTGATCGTGGGCGAGCTGCGCCAGGTGCTTGCCCTTGTCGAGACGGCCGCGGCCGATTGCGCGGATCGAGATGTGGAAACAGAAGAATTTCTCGCGGCCATGCTCTATGTTCGGAAGAACATCGAGAAAGGGCCGATGCTGACAGGTGCCTTCTTCAAGGCGCTGCGGATCGAAAATCAAAGCCTGCGCCGGGCCGAGGCCCTGCGCGTGGCGAAGATGATCCGAGGATGGGCCGGACTGTAGGGGCGCGGAATGTGCAATCTCTATGCGAACATCGCCACGGCAGAAGCCATGCGTCGGCTGTTTCAGGTCTCGGCCGACCTTGATCGGCTCGGCAACGCCGAACCGAGGCCGGCGATATTCCCGAAGGGGCTGGCGCCGGTGGTGCGCCTCGATGCTGACGGAAAGCGCGAGCTGATCGAAATGCGATGGGGATTTCTTACGCCGCAGGTGTCGAAGAAAACCGGCAAGCCGATCAAGCCCGCCGCCTGGAACAATGCGCGCGACGACAAGCTGCGAAAAAGCGGTCTCTGGCGAGGCAGCTATGAGGATCGGCGTTGCCTGGTCCCAGTCACGAGCTTCAACGAGACCAAGGGCAGGCAGCCGGCGACGGATTACTGGTTTGCGCTCACCGGCGAAGATCCCGATGGACGGCCACCCTTTGCTTTCGCGGGGCTCTGGCGCGGGGAAAACCCGGAGCTGATCGAAGAGGATGAGACGGAGCTTCGGCATACCGTGGTCACGACCGAAGCGAACGAGCTGATCCGGCCTATCCACGCGAAGGGGCGAATGCCGGTCATCATCGAAGCTCCCGATTATGAGACGTGGTTGTCAGGCGATCCGGATCAAGCCGCCGCGCTGATCCGGACCTTCCCGGCTGACAGGATGCGGATCGCTCTGCAAGGTGTCGGGGAAAAGGCGGATCGCGGCTCAGACGGTTGACCGAGCCGCAAGCTGATCGTCGCGGAGTCGCGTAATGGTCTCGCGGCTGACCGCCAGCCGCTTCGCGATCTTGGAAATGGATTCGCCCGCCGCCAACGCGGCCCGCGTTTACTCTTCGGCTTTGGCCGAAAGGGCGCGAGGGTGGCCGAGACGTTTGCCCTTAACCTTCGCAGCTTCCACCCCGGCATGTGTTCGCCCCCGCGCCTTACGGCGCTCCCCCAGAGGATATTTCAGGAAAGATGATGGGCAGCCGAACCGCTTTGTCCGCTCATGCTTAAGTGGTACCGTCGGGACTATTGGTTGGAACGGGAGCAAGGGGAACTAGATGCAAATTGGAACGGGCCAAGCTTGTCCTATTATCGTTGGACGTGAGGGGGCGCTGATCTTGGTTGGCGCGGCCGTAATACTGCTCAGCATCTCGTCCCACATAGAAATTCCGATGGTACCCGTCCCTATAACGGCTCAAACCTTTATGGTATTGACTGTGGGGGCCGTTTTGGGACCGCTACTCGGCGCTGTCGGGACCGTTATATGGCTACTCTGCGGCGCTATCGGTTTGCCTGTGCTTGCGGGTGGCGCAAGCGGCATCGGTCATTTTGCGGGACCGACCGCCGGATTTCTCTTCGCGTTTCCCATTGCCGCCCTCACTGTCGGCGTCCTGGTTTCCAGACGGCAGGGCCAGGGGTTTGCCTATCGGGCATGGTGGGTATTCCTGGCAGGTATCGCAGGGCACATCATTTGTCTCGGGCTCGGCGTGCTCTGGTTGAGCACGTCGATCGGCATAGGCGCAGCGCTCGAAAATGGCTTCTTTCCTTTCATCCTGGGGGGCATCATCAAGTCGGCCGCTGTTGCCGCCGTGGTGATCGGGATTGAGCACCAGAGGGGCAAGGCATCGTGATCGAACTGCGCGCGCACCATTTGCTGTGCATGCTGACGTTTGCTGGAAAGGGCTACTCACCAGGGTTTGTAGCCAAATTTCACTCTGTTGCCAGAGCCATCAACCAGGGAACCCCGGTCAAAATCATCGCAGGCCCCGATGAACTCTGCGCGTGTGTGATCGCGGAAGACCCCGAGCCACATTGCCATAACGCGTCCGTCACGGCCCGAGATCTGACCGCTGCGCGAGATGTCGGTGACAAGCTCGGTATCGTAATCGAACCCGGTACCATTCTCAGCTTCGACAACCAAACCATTGCTTTGATGCGATCATGGTTTCGCAGCGGAATAACACGAAGGGCCTGCATTGAATGCCAGTGGCATGAACTCTGCACGCGGCTGGCAGAAGACGACTTTGCCGGCTGCGAACTGGAAGGAACGCGCGGCTAAAGCGGCGACCGTGCCTGGATCGCCTCGGCGATTTCATCCCCAGTTTTTAAAGTCCGGACGACCAATGGGACAAGGAGAGCCTTCACGCTACGATCAAGGCCCCGGGCCTTCTGCGCCATGCGCACCTCGTCCAGCGTTGCGCGCACCAGTGGGATGAATCGGAGCGCAAGGGATATGGCGAGGGCGATGTGATCGGCCGGCACCCAGGAAGGAGCATGTTTGAGCCCCGCTTGAATGCCGTCGACAAACTCGCTCGTTTTCGTCGTCATGGTGATGAGCGACGCCGCGAGGATCAAGATTCCAAAGCGCACGACAACGAAAGCAGCAAGTTCGAGCCCCGCGAGAATGATTTGCGCGATGAAAATGATGGCAAGAATCCACAAGGCAGGACGGATCGCCCGATAGGCATGTGAGAACCCGATTCCAGCCAGCCAGTAACCTATGGCGACCAGGATCGCGCCCACAGCCAAGGGCACCCATCCCGACAAAACGAATAGAAGGGTGCAGAAGAGCACGAGCGCCAGGATCTTATAGCCGGGCGATATGCGATGAAGTGGGCTATTCCCGAAGACATAGAGGTCTACGATCATGCTGATCTCGCGATATAGTCTTCGATGACGGCGTTCGGCTCGCCATCCCCAACGATACGACCTGCCTCGATGTGGATGACCCGATCAAACTCGCGCAACAAATCCAGATCGTGCGAGACGAGAACAACATGCTCCTTGAGGTCCGTAATCGCTCGCATGAGGCGCTTTTTGTTCCAGAGATCGAGCAATGTGGTCGGCTCATCGAAAACGATCATCTGAGGCTGCATGACCAGGACCCCGGCGAGCGCAACCATCTGCCGCTCTCCGCCGCTCAGTTGATGTGTGAGACGATCTTTCAGGTGTTCGATCCGGAAGCGCGCCATCACCTCGGCTATGCGTTCTTTGATCGTCGCGCTTGGCAGCTTCAGATTTTTCAGGCCGAAAGCGAGGTCTTCGTCCACGATCGGATAGACGATCTGGTTGTCTGGGTTCTGGAACACGAACCCCACCTTTCGGCGCAACTCCTTCAGCTCGGTCGATCCTTCGAAAGTAATCGTACCCGAGCTGGGCTTTTCCAGTCCATTGAAGAGCCGGGCAAATGTGCTTTTGCCCGACCCGTTCCGTCCGATGATCCCAATGCGCTTTTCGTTGAGATCTATGTTGATATCGCTCAGGATCGGCCGGTCGCCTTTCTCGACAACCACTTGCGAGAAGGAGAGCATTGCTGATGTGCCCCCTACTCGGTCGTAGCGGCCTGGCGCTTGCGGGGCGTAATGATCGGATAGGACTTCTTTACGATCACGATCACGGCAGCCGCGATAAGGCATTTGATGATGTCACCGACGAAGAACGGGAGGGAACCGACGAAGGCGGCCCAAACAGAGATTTGGGCAACGAACGCGCTCCAGGGAATACCGATCGCATAGAGCACGACAATTCCCCCCACCACCGACGCCAGGAAGGCGTTGAGGTAGTTAAGCTGATGCCAGAAGCGCTCCACGAGGAAACCGACCACGAAGGCAGTGAAGATCCAGCCAATCAGATATCCCCCCGTAGGGCCAAGGAAAACACCAAAGCCCCCACGGCCTCCCGGAAGCAGGGGAAGCCCGATCGCAACGAGCAAAAGGAACAGAATCATCGACAAGCCGCCGCGTGTGGCCCCCAACACGCCGCCGGCGAGCATGGCGCCGAGAGATTGAGCGGTGATCGGAACGCCGACAACGGGCAGGGTGATCGGCGGAAAGACCGCCAGCGCGGCCATGATGGCCGCGAAGAGTGCGATAAAGACGATATCACGCGTTTCCATGTTTGCCCCCTTAAGCCAACTCACGTCGCACGAAGCGCTTGTCCCGGTCCGTAAAATACTCGCTGTCGGTCAACAGCGAGCCGTCTGGCAGACCGATTTCCATATGGGACCGCGTGAAGGCTTTGTGACCGTATTTTTCTGCCGGATATTCCAGGTTCCGGGCGCGTTGAAGATCGTAATGCGACCCGTCCTCGACGAAGCGCATCACAAAGGCAGCTCGCTTCGGCAGTGGTCCATCCTCCAGCATTATACTGCGGTGAACAACATATTTGTTGAACACGAGAACATCGCCCGGCTCGAAGTCATCCTCGACCTGATGATATTTGAGGATTTCGGCCATGGTGG
Organism: Maritimibacter alexandrii; assembly: GCF_005871115.1. Taxonomy (NCBI): domain Bacteria; kingdom Pseudomonadati; phylum Pseudomonadota; class Alphaproteobacteria; order Rhodobacterales; family Roseobacteraceae; genus Maritimibacter; species Maritimibacter alexandrii. Next base: position 26,808 of record NZ_SWKQ01000002.1, on the reverse strand, counting down.
GCGAATTGAGAATGCCCGAGCGCATGGCAAAATAGTCATCCATGGTCGTCTTTTCGCCCGCCTGTTCCTTGGCTTCGAGCGTGGAAATCATGGCTGGTTCGATCTGGTCATAGATGAACTTGCCAGATACGACCCGCTCAGGCACGTAGGCCATACCACCACGTTGGCCTGACTTGTGAACGGGATGGAGTGCTGCCCATATCGTGCAGCCAAATTCATCGGCAACCTGATAGCCAAAGCTTTGAACGCCGACATGCCAGGGGAATCCTTTGCTGATGTTCTTTTCCAATTCGAAGCAGAGCTCGAAAGTCAGGAACAGGTCCTTCTGCACGAGCGCCGTCAATGCCTTGCGAAAATACGGCCGGGCGATCAGCTCATAGATATCCGTTTTTTCGGTCTCGAAATCGTATTTGAGGCGGCTGAACTCGCTTTTAAAGTTCTCCGGCGCTCGGCTCATTTCCACCTCAACCCGATTGAGCAGGGTATGCACGACGTCAGGATTGAAGAATCCGTCCAACTTTACAAACCCGTCACGTTGAAATTGCTCAACCTGCTGGGGCGTTACATGAAAGTCGTTATCAAAAGGGTGTTCCTGCATCGCTGCCTCCGCTCTAACACCATGCTCGCGTCAGACTGCACCATTTCAAAGCTGAATGCTACCGGAGGATTACACGCCCAACTACTAAGGATGTCGGGCTGAGACCCGGTTAAGGGGCGATCCAGATCAAGCCTTGGCACTTATCCGAACCTTCTCGGCCGACAGGATGCGGATCGTCCTGCAAGGTGTCGGGAAAAGGCAGATCGCGGCTCAGTCGGTTGATTGTGCCGCTAGCTGATCGTCGCGGAGTCTCGTGATGGTCGCTCGGCTGACTGCCAGCCGTTTAGCGATCTTGGAAATGGATTCGCCCGCTGCCAACGCGGCCCGCGCATCCTCTTCGGCCTTGGTCGAAAGGGCGCGGGGGCGGCCGATGCGTTTGCCTTTGGCCCGCGCGGCAGCAAGCCCGATCTGGGTTCGCTCTCGAAGCAGGTCACGCTCGAACTGAGCAACGGCGTTGATGACATTCATGGTCAATGTTCCCGATGCACTTGTAAGATCCAGCCCAGGAAATGCGAGACAGTGAACGCGAACGGGAATTTTGGCCAACTCCGCAACTGTCGATGACACGTCGATCGCATCGCGGCCGAGGCGGTCGAGCTTCGTCACAACCAGTATGTCGCCCGGTTCCAGCCGATCGACCAGCCGCGCGAACTGGGGGCGCTGTTTCGCGGGGACGCTGCCGGAAATCGTCTCCGTAAGGATTCGATATTCCGGCATCTGGAAGCCCGCCGCCTCGATCTCGTGAACCTGCGATGCGACAGACTGCTCGACGGTCGAAACCCGAACATAGGCAAAGGTTCGGGGCGGGTCGGCCTGGGCCGGTGCGAGGGGTAAAGCTGAAGGCAATGAACACGTCCCTAGAGTGACCGAAATATCTGGCCGAAAAGTAGCATGCGTTCAAAACCCGAGAAAGGTAGTTTTGGACAGGTCCAGAGGCATGTTCCATAACGGTTCCTTTGTGGACACGGTTATATTAGAGATTATTGACGGCTTTGAGCTCAGCAGATTCGTCTTCGGACATGCAACGGGCTTGATCTGGATCACCCAAAGGAAACAGCGCACCTGCATATCCTTCGTTCGCGCAGATACTCGTGATGATTTCCCCGAAAGCTCTGCCATGCTGAAGGGCAATTTGGTGGCGCACGGCAAAACCCAAAGCGGTGCCGGTGATGAAGATCAAGAAGCCTATAGTCGTGGCCTTCTGTGCTGTCGTCATGTTGTGTTCTCCAAACGTTGGAAACAGTGTTCAGTGGGGGCTGTCTGCCCCCGCGCCTTGTGGCGCTCCCCCGAGGATATTTCAGGGAAGATGAAAGGACGGAAATCATCGCGATGTTGTTGTTCTGAGTCCATCATTATGATATTGATGGCCTTGCGATACAGGCAGGGATGCCGATGGTCGCGGAAGGTGAAAGCGTCATGCGCTGTTCTCCAAGAGGGTCGGGACCGCGAGGTGCCGGCCCTCTCTCGTAGAAAGGGTCTCACATGAAAATCATCCTGATTTTGGTGCTGTTCAACATGCAGTCGGGTTCCGAGGTCATCACGGCCGAGTTTGACGATGTGGAGGCGTGCGAGCTGGCGGCGCTGCGCACGTTCCAGGGCGTCAGCGCCGAGGTCGAAATGCGGGGGCTGGAGCCAGCCGGGGCAACGATCGCCGGCACGGTCATCGCGCACGGCGATGATGGTGCGGAGCTTGGCATGTATAGCTGCAATCCGTCGCGGTCGGATCGACGGAACGGTTAACCGCTGCATCCTAGTATCCTCGCCGGCGCTGCAAGCCGATCACGCTGCCGATGAGGTTGAGGTTGCCGCGTTTGTGCGCCCGGATCATGCCGCGCAGCGCACCGCCGGGGTTACGCACCGGGGTTTGCGGGTGGTCGCGGTTCGCATCGAGGACCAGGACGCAAAGGGTGGCGCCGAGGCGGCCGAGTTCGCCGCACGCGGATCGCCATGCGGAATAGTTGATCCCGAGCGGCGAAAGCATGTCGTGGGCGGCGTCGATCATAGTTTCCTTCGTGATCTGATTGGATCTTGCCTGAAGGGTCATCTGGAAGTCGGGCGATGCGAGCTTGAAAAGCTGCTCCGGTTCAAAAAGCGCCTCAAGTTTGGGGTTGATAACACCGCTATCCGCTTCACACTTATTTTCTCTGCAAATATCGGGGCCGGAAGGCCCCGATCTAAGGAATCCAGTGTGCGCGGGCTTGCCCGCGCTCCTTTCATCCACGCTAGCGTTACAGGATACAGAAGGATTCTGCTGGTTGTCCTCTTGTATAAAGGACCGGAAGGTTTCTGCCGGTTCACAGGAAGAATTAGGTAGGTTTTCAATGATCTCTTCGAGTTCCATGCACAGCTTGGCAGTGGCTTCGACATGGACTTCGAGGCGGTCCAGTCCGAGGGAATGAAGCCGGTCGGAGCGCGGCCAGGCATCAAACCGGGCGAGGACCGAGGCGACTGCCTCATCTTCCAGTGCTTCGGGGGCGAGCCGCGCGATTGCTTCCTTCATCCGGCGCAAGCGAACGCTGCGAAGGCTCTTCAGCTCCTTGATGCGCTTGGTCACGGCGCGCTTCTGGTCGCGCAGGGCCAACAGGTCGGCAAAGCAGGCTTTGAGCGGGGTGAAAAGCAAGCCCCGCCCGGTCCCGGCTTCGCGGGCACCGTTCGCCTTGGTGTCACGCTTCAGGATGTTCTTGCGCTCGAAGTTCCGCTCATGGCTGCGGAGCTGCCGTGCGGTCATTTGAAGGCGCTCGGCCATCGTTTCCTGGGTGCCGTAGAAGGTCGGATCGGCACCGGGTTCGATCCAGTCCTTTTCGCTCGTGCTGCCGATGAGCTTGGTCAGCACGAAGATTGCTGCGCCGCTCAGGTTTAGGTCGGGTCCGATCTCGCTGATAACCGCGATCACGTCGCGGCGGGTCATGCCCTGCGGCAACGCGACTTGTGGTGAGTGGTTCATTTCCTTGTCCTTTTCTGCTCGTTGGACAAGGCGGCAAGGCAAAGTTCTCCTGTTCGCACAGGTGCGTTTTTTGCTTGTTTGGCTGTCGGGAGGGTGGTAGAACCAGTCCTGAAAACAGATTGTGTTGGACCGTTCGGAACGCCAATTCCTTGGTTCTTAGACCCCCCCTCGCTTGGTTGCCGCCTTGCGGGGGGTTTGCTTTTCGGGGTGTCTGCTCTCCTTGCCTGTTCGATTCTTATGATCGTTCACGACAGGCATACTCTCTTTAGTTGCCTGTCGCAATTATAGTATTGAACGGCCTTCCTCGGCACTACTCTTAGTAGTTGACCTGCTCGAAACCATAGTTGCCTTGATAATCACGCCATTCCACGAAAACCGAACGGTGCCAGATGCCAGGGCAGTTCTCGCCAAACCGCTCCATTCCCGTGTGAGCTTCAGGCAAAGCGCCAACCGATGAATTGCGCCAATAGAAGTCTCCTTGGGTGCCATAAGACCCCATGCGGACGTTCGCCATGCGCGAGCAGTCGTCACGGGTCTCGCGCTGGCGGGCATAGGTCACATTGAAGACGCGGATCGAACGGACGAAATCGAACTCCGACCCGCTGATGTCGATGTCGGCCGTGCCGTTGTCGTCGCTGTATTCCCCTTCCTGCACGAAATGCAGGGCGAAGCCTTCAGGCAACCGCCGGGCAGCCCCGCCGCTCTGGCGAAGAACGGCGGGTTGCGGCTTAAGCGCGGCGTCCGTGAGTGGTGCGCTTGGAAAGGATTGCAGCGGCGGGGGGGCGCTGTCCTGCATAAGAATGTCAAAGAAGCGGGCCCGGTTCAGCTCGGACGGATCGACGTTGAAGGACGCGCCCATCGGACAGCGCCAGATTTGCAGGGGCGGCTCGACCGGCCAGGGTGTGATCCTGCGAATGAACTCTGCGCGGGCACGAGCACAAGGCTCTGAGGCTGGCCAGCCGCCCGAAAGGCAGAGCAGAATGGCACAGTCGATCTGATAGCTTTGTGCTTGTGCCCGCTCCGGGGCCGCGACAAAGCTGGACGCCGCGACGGCGCAGGCCAGTGCGGTTGTTCGGAGCAGCTTCAACATGGTATCTCCTTCGATTAATGGCGGTGCTATAAGGAAGAGCGCACTCTTATAATCTTGTGATAGGGCGAATGCAGGCCGATTGGCAACATATTCCGGTTGAAAATCATCTTGCAGGCCGGGGCAAGGGCGGTTCGCGCCAGCTTCTCGCAGGCGTTCATCTGCTCGGTTCGACCGTAAGGGTATCGACGGCCACAAGCGGAAACCCGCTCAACTATAGAGGTATCAGTCGTCGGAGACCACTTGATCGAAGAAGCGTCGGTATTCCTCACTGACCTCCTGCCCTTCCTGGAAGGCCCGCGCCCGCTCTTGATCGAGACATTGCAGGTAGACGCTGAAGTCCTCGAAGTAGATCTGGAAGTCGTCATAGATCAGGTCGCGATACTCCCTTGCGGACTCGATTTCGGCGGGAACGAAGGGCCGTTCAGGGGGAAAGCAGGTATTTGCTTGCACCCCGGAAGCCGAAAAAATAGACGACATTATAAGCATGTAGGCCGGTAGCTGCGTTCTCGGCATCCTGCGCTGTCCCTTTAGATCACTTGGGAATTTGGTTGGTGATGTGTATTGGTGCCTTAGAGCAGAACTTTCTGCGAGGCGCAACATTACAATGTTGCGCCCCATCTTATAATGTCGTAGGACTGAAGAGCCCGAGAAGGGTTCACGGTCCGTTAACCAGAAGGGAAAGCGCCGATCGTGAGGACAGACCTAAACAAAGAAGCGCCTAATGTGGTTACAGAGACGCAATTCAGGGTCCTCTTGCAGCAGGGGTATCAAGCTGAGGTTGTATGTAAAACCCCAGCGTTCCGAAAAAATGCAGTCTGGTATGGGGAGTGGTTCATCCGGGCTGTCACCGAAGACAGATCGGTTGAGAAGCTGCTTGTGCCGGGGCGTCGCTGGAACAAGCAGGAAGAGGAAATCCAATTGCGGCTCTTCAAGACCGCGAACGGCCTCATCTCCTTCCTCGAAGGGTTTGGCTTCGATCCGATCCACATCCCCCTGCGAAAAGGGGGCCGCGCCCTCCACGTTCTGCCGAACGGCAACACGCTATCTGACGACGACTAGCGCCGCTCTGGCGCTGTCCTGCACCGTTGCTCTGGCTCAGGGCATGGTGCTGGTGATGGAGGGCGATGGATCGCTTCGACCCTCCACCCCGCAAACCAACTTCGCCCGAAATTACAATGATGGTGTCGGCCAAGGATCGGCTTCCGACGAGCTGACGCTGTTCGGCCGTGACCGGGATGCAGCCGAGGAAGGGGACGGTTCGTTCCGGGTGGCTGCTGTGGCGCCTCGCGCCGTGGCACCCCGACCCGCGATCCTGAATGCCATCGACCAGACCGCCCTTCGCTACGCGAGCCATCCGGCTTTGCGCCGCGCGAACATCAGCGTGACCGAATGGCGGCTGCTCTATCAAGCGAACATTGAAATTGAGAGTGCCTACAACCCGAGCGCCCGAAGCCATGTTGGCGCGATCGGGTTGGGGCAGCTCATGCCAGCGACGGCGGCCAATCTCGGCGTCGATCCCCACGACTGGCAACAGAACCTCGACGGGTCTGCTCGGTATCTCCTGATGATGCTGGCCCGCTTTGGGGACGCTCGACTTGCTTTGGCCGCCTACAACGCGGGCCCCGAGGCGGTGGAGCGGCATGGCGGCATCCCACCCTATCGGGAGACGCAAAACCACGTCAGCCGCGTGCTGGCAGTTTTCAACAGGCTCGAAGGAGAACATTCATGAAGCCTAATCTTAACGTCTTCGTCGCGCTCTGCGGGGTTCTGCTGATGCTGGCAGAACCCGCTCTGGCGCAAAGCATCGACCTATCGCCAGTCCAGGATGTGCTTCAGGGCATCGTGGACGCGATCACCGGCCCCCTTGGGATCGTGATCGGCACGCTGGCGCTGATCGGTGTTTTCCTGTCGTGGCTCTTCGGCATTCTCGATTTCCGTCAGGCCATGTGGGTTGTGGTGGCAATCGCGGGTATCGCTGCCGCACCGACCATCGTTTCCGCAATCTGGTCTTCGTAAGGAGCTGGCACGATGGCGGAACAGTCTCGTCTTTTCCTTGGCCTTGTCCGGCCTCCCAAACTTCTCGGGCTGCCGATCATGTATGCGATGGTCTGGCTTTTCGGGTCTGTTCTGATCTTCGTCTGGCTTCAGCATTGGGCAGTCGCGGCTATCGCGGCGGCTGCCTATCCCCTGCTGTGGAAGGCGGCGGATTGGGACGAAAATTTCCTCGACGTGGTGGTGACGGCCTTGCAGGTCACGCGCCCGACCCTCAATCGCAAAATCCACGGCGGAGACAGCTATGCCCCGTGATACGAATTATGACCCCCGGTCCCTGCTGCCTGGCTGGTTCGGGCGTGAAGTGAAGCTCGCCTCGATGCTGCCCTATATCAGCCTCGTTGACGACAAGACCGTGCGGACGCGGGGCAATGAACTATTTCAGTGCATCCGTCTGGACGGGGTGAACAGCAACACCACCGACGACGAATATCTGGACCGCACACGGGCGCTCTTTGCGTCCGTGGTCGCGCGGATCGGGCCGGAATGCTCGTTCTATGTCCACAAAGTTTCAAAAGCGATCACGCCCGATCTTGTTCCGGTCGAAGGCGATAGCTTCGCCGCGGCTGTGGATCGTCGCTGGCGGCAGGCTCTCGGTCAGCGCCATTTGCGGGACAAGACGCTGACGCTTACCGTCATGAACCGCCCGGCTGTCGGCTCTAAGCTGCCGCTGCGCGCGGCCAAGTCGGCCGAGCTGCTGCGGGCGCAAACGGAAAAGCGGATGGGCAGGCTTCAGGAGGTTGTTCGCTTCCTTATGTCGTCCTTCGCAGACATGAACCCCCGGCTGCTCAATGAGCCTTCGGGCGAGCTTCTTGGCTTCCTGGGCGCGTTGAACACTGGCCAAGAGCTGCCGCTGTATCGCGGTGCCCGCACGACAATCGTTGCCGAAAATGTGGCGAACACGCGCGTCACCTTCAAAGGCGACAAGTTCTTTCTGTCCGATGGGGCAACCGGCCCGCGCATCGGCTCGATCTTCGCGGTGAAGGACTATCCCGAGAAGACGCATTGCACGATGTTCGATGAGCTGAGCCTGCCGGTCGATATGATCGTGACGCACAGCTTCACCCCCATCAACAGCAACTGGATGGCAGGGCGGATCAAGCGGCAGATGCGGCTTCGGGCCTCGGCTAACGATGGCGCCGTGTCGCTGCTCGAAGAGCTGCCGACCGCGCTCGATGATCTTGAATCGAAGCGTCTGAGCTTTGGCGATCACCATATGTCGGTGGCCGTGTTCGCGGACAGCGAAGAAAAGCTGGCAAATATCGGCGGCGAGATCAAGAACACGGCCTCGACCGAAGGTGTGAACCTGATTGCAGAAGGCTTCGCCAGCGCCACCCATTTCTTTGCCCAACACCCCGGCAACGGGCACGCGCGGAGCCGAAAGGGGGCGGTGACGAACCGGAATTTCGCGGACTTCGCCGCGTTCCATCGGACACCGCTCGGCAAGACAGCGGACCAGGTGCCGTGGGGCAAGGTTATCACCATGTTTCCCACACCGGAACGCTCGGCATTCTCCTTCAACTACCATGAACAAGGCTCCCCGGACAAAGAGCCGACCGGCGGTCACACGCTGATCCTTGGGCGTCCTGGCTCGGGGAAGTCGGTTCTCTCGGCATTCCTGATGACGCAGGCCCGGCGGGCCGGGGCACGTCTTTTCGTGTTCGACTATCGCTTGGGCATGGAAATGGCGGTGCGCGCAAACGGTGGCCGCTATTCCTCGATCAAAGCCGGTGACGCGACGGGGCTCAACCCGCTGTGGACCGAGATTGACGAACGCGGGCAGGCATGGCTCTCCGACTGGCTGGCCTCGCTGATCCATCGTTCGGACAAGCCGCTGACCCCCGCGCAGACGAACCTTATTCAGCAAGTGGTTCGGCAGAACGCGACGGCCAGCGATGCGAACCTGCGCAACTGGCACGATCTGGCCTCGCTTTTTATCTCGGCCGATGATGGCGGTGATCTTCATGAGCGCCTGCAAGAATGGACTGCCGAGGGTCGATATGGCTGGATTTTCGGCCAGAACCGTGAAGATACGTTCTCACTCGACGGGGAAGTTGTTGGCTTCGATCTAACCGGCATTCTCGACAGCGAAAGCGAGAAAGAGCGGATGGCTGTGCTGTCCTACCTCTTCCGCCGCGTTGAGCGGGTTATCGAGGACCGCAAGCCAACCATCATTGTCATTGATGAGGCGTGGAAAGCTCTCGACAACGGCTATTTCGCTGAACGCCTCTCGAACTGGCTCGTGACGGCCCGGAAGCAAAATGCGGTCGTCGTGATGATGACGCAGTATGCCAGTCAGCTCGAACAGACGCGCACCGGCAAAACCATCGTTGAAGCGGTGCCAACGCAAATCCTTCTGCCGAACATCCGGGCCAAGGCATCGGACTACGCGATGCTGAACCTTCATGACAAGGAACTGGACGTGCTGCTCACGTCCAGCCCGGCGTCCCGCATGGGGCTGGTTCGAGATGACCAGGGATCGGTCGTCATCAATGCAGATTTGAGCGCCCTCGGGCCGCTCCTAACCGTCCTCGGCGGGATGGAAAAAGGTGAACAGTTGGTGGGTGCCGATTACCGCCAGCGTGAAGATTTTTGGAGGGTCGAATGAAACCTACTGCAATCCTGATTATGCTGACCGCTCTCGGTGTCGCTGGCTGTGCCGAGTATCGGCCGTCCGAAGCGAATTGTTTCGACACGGTGACGCGCAGCAGTCACAGCATGGCCTTCCTTCCTACGAGTGAACCGCAACCGCAGGCCCGGATTTCGACCAAATCAGCACCCTGCACCTTTACCGCGATCGGCGGCCCGGAGGGCCTTGGTGATGGGTAAGACGGCTGCACTGACGGCCATCGCCTTCCTGTGGGGAACCAGCGCGATCGCGCAGGGTGTCCCCACAGTGGACGGTAGCCTGATTATCAGAAACGAGGCGTCGAACGCTCATCGGGAAAGCGATCTCGCCACGCAGCGCGAAACGCTCGCGGTGCAGGAAGAGATTGCGGCAATCGAGCAAGAACAGCTCTCCATTCTGCAACAGATCCTCGACGCCCAAACCAGCCTCGGCGGCCAGGGCATTCCGGGCATGGTCTCCGCGTTGGAAGATGGGGCAGACCCCGAGGCGTCGGCCGATGTGGTCTATGACCCGGATGACAGCAACCCCAGCGCTGCGCAGATGTTCGGGGACGCGGCAAAGAACGTTGAAGAGCTGATTATCCAGGTCGCGCAGGAAACGCATGGCCGCTCGGGTGTCAATCAAGCGGGGTTCTCGGTCAGGGAATGGCGCTACATGTTGCAAGCTCTGATTTGGCAGGAAAGCCGGTTCTCCATCGGCGCACGGTCGCCGGTCGGGGCCTTTGGCCTGACGCAGATCATGCCCGGCACCGCCGGCGATCTCGGCATCTATCCCGAGTATTACGACAGCCCGTATTTGCAGGTTGAAGGCGGCGCTCGCTATCTGGCGCAGATGCTTGCCATGTTCGACGGCAACATCATCCACGCCCTCGCTGCCTACAACGCCGGTCCCGGCAACGTGCAGAACTATGGGGGAGTGCCGCCGTTCCAGGAAACGCAGCACTACGTTCAGGTGATCCCGGCGAAATACAACGAATATCTGGCGCGTGGCGGCGGCGGCGATGCCGTTGGCACCATCGACCCGGCGCTGCTCGCGAACTCGAACCTCTCCTTCACCGGCGCCGGGGCCAGTTTCTACGCGAACAACAGCATGGCAACGGTCGAAGCTGCCGCGCGACGACTTCAAAGCATCATCCAGCGGATCAGCGAAACCGAGGATGTGCAGGAGGCTATGGCGCTGAACACCTATGCCCGTGCCGAGTTTGGGCGGCTCAGCGCCATCATGGCCCGGCTCCTTGCGGCCAGGGCACGCCCGGCAAGCGCCGAGTCGATCGCGCTCGCGGCCGACCGCCAGCAAGAACAGCAATTCATGGACTTCAATATGGAGGATTTCGACTGATGAAACCGTCGATGAACATCAACGCGGTGATCCGCAAAATCGCAACCGCCGGTTTCCTCGGCCTCGGCCTCGCTGTTGCGCCCGTTTCGCTGCTCGGGACCACGGCACCGGCTGCCTATGCGCAAGGCGTTCCCACCGTGGACACGCAGAATATCGCGCAGGAAATCCGCCAGCTTCAGCAGATGATCGAAGATGAAATCCTTCAGAACGATCAACTGCTTCAGCTTCAGGAACAACTGACAACGCTGCAAGAGCAATACGCGCAACTTCAGGACACTTATGCCGCCCTGACAGGCCTCGCCGAGCTTCCCGAGATCATTTCGACGGAAATGGAAGACTGGCTGAACGGGCTGCTCGATCAAGAATTTGGCGACATTACCGGCACCATCGCCGCGATCCAGCAAGGCGATTGGAGCGGCCTTACTGGCTCCGGTTCCAGTCAAATCCGAACACAGATGGAGCAAGTTCTGGCCGAACACGGTTTCGATGAAGACACGCTTTCGGAAATGGCGAACAGCGGCAATGGCGGCGCGGAACGGGTTGCCACCCGAGCCACGACTGGCGCGATGGTCTCTGCCGCCGCACAGAACAGCTACACCGAAGCCGGGCAGTCGCTTGAGCGGATCGACCGCCTCGTGGACCTGACGGGTGACATGGAAACCCTGAAGGAAAGCATCGACCTCAACACGCGCGTCGTGGCTGAGAACGGCATCATTCTTGTCTCGATCATGCAGCTTCTCGCGGTTGGCACCGTGGGCGAGGGCCAGGCCGGCGTCATCGAAGCAGCGGATCGGGCGGAAGAAGATCGCTACATGGACTTCACCATGCCCGATCTTTCGGCAGACTAAGAGAGGCGGGCAAGTGGTTAAGGATCAAGAAATCATTGAGGAAGAGCTGATTTACGGTGCCCGTCGCCGTGAAAAGCTCTGGCAGAAGCTGGCCTTCGTCGGTTTGGGTTTCGGCGTGTTGGGATGCCTTGGAGGAATGGCGGTCGCGGTCCTCGATGTTGATCCTGCGCCGGTTGTCGTTCCCTACGACCCCAATTCCGGCATGGCCCTGCCGAATGCCTCTGTCGGGGCCGTGCGCGTCACCGAGAATCAGGCGGTCATTGAAGCTGCGGTCTTCCGCTATGTCACGCAGCGGGAGACTTACAACCAGCTCGACAATGACCTGCGCGTTCGCGGGGTGCTGGCAATGTCGGACGGCAACGCCGCTGCCTCGCTGCGCCAGCTCTGGAACAGCGCAAGCGAGAACTATCCGCCCAACGTCTACGGCCCGGATGCCCGGCTCGACGTTGAAATTCTGAGCATCAACCGGATCGGGGACAACCGGGCCACTGTGCGCCTTCGCAAGCGGCTCACGTCGCAGCAGGGCGTCCAAGCTGGCCTGTTCACGGTCACGTTGATGTTCGACTTCCGGCCCGAAGAGCGGCGGCAGATTGATGAGGTCTGGACGAACCCGTTCGGCTTTACCGTCACCGAATACGCAATTCGCTCGGACAGAATGGAGAACTGATATGAAGATGCTTAAAACCGGCCTTCTGTCCGTCGCTCTTGCCCTGGCAGTTGCTCCGGCCTTCGCGGAAAGCAACCCGAGAGCCGGAAGCCACGACAGCCGCGTTCGGATCGCAACCTACACCGATGGACAGGTCTACCGCCTTCGCGTCAGCCTGACCCATGTTACCAGTGTGGAGTTCGGTGAAGGGGAAACCATCCGCTCGATTATTGCTGGTGACACGGAAGGCTTTCAGCTCGACGGCGTTCCGGGTGGCCGTGCCTTCGCCGTGAAGCCCTTGGCTCGGGGTGTCCACACGAACATCACGGTCTATACGAACCGCCGCAGCTACTATTTCAACGTCACGGAATCGTCCTCCCCGACCTACTACGTTGTCCAATTCCGGTATCCGCAGGATCGAACGCGCCCGACGAACGCCGTCGCGCAAAGGGCACCGAATTACAACTATGCGGCGTCGGGGCGCTCGGAAATCACTCCGACAGCCGTGTGGGACGATGGGACATTCACCTATTTCCGCTTTGCTCCGAACGCCCCGGTCCCTGCGATCTTCCAGTATTCGGCAGGCCGCGAGCGAACGGTGAACAGTCAGCAGATCGAGGACGGCGTTCTTCGCGTGTCAGGGGTGAACCGCCAGTGGGTTTTGCGCCTGGGCGATACCGTCATCTGCATACAGGAAAATAGCGCCGGAGGAACCGGATCATGAGCGACGAAAAGGATCTTGAAGAGCGCCTGTCCGCGCTCGAAGCCGGAGGCGAAAGCGGGCCCAAGAAGGAACGACCGTCGCCCAAGGTGGCGTTGGCCGGTGTCGGCGCCATCGCGGCCATTGGCCTGATCGCATACCTGGCCCTGCCGTCTGATGAACCGGAAAACCCGCTGCCAACCGCGCGGCCTGCCGAGTTTCAGGAAGAGGGCGATGGCTTCGGTGCGATCGAGCCCTTCGTGCCCCCTGCCCCGCCTGAACCGGAGGTCGTCGAGGTAGAGAGCGAGATTGAGTCTGCGCTTCGGGCTCAGCTCGAAGCTCTTCAGGCTGAAATTGCAGAGCTGCGCGATGCGCCGGACGATGATGGTGAAGCGGCTGCGGCATTGGAGGCCCTAACGGCACAGGTAGCCGCGCTTCAGGAAGCATCGGATGCCGCAAGATCGGAATTTCAGGAAGAGTTGGCGGCTCGGGATCGCGAGCTTCGTCGCCTTCAATCTGAGCTCGAAATCGCGCGGCTCGATCAAGAAAATCCAATGGCACCGCCAAGCAATGAAGAGGACGCGCGACTTGCGGAACTGGAACGCCGGCGAGCGGAGGCGGCCGCGTTTCAAGAAGCCCGGATCAACTCGCCCATGATCGCCTTTGGCAACTCCGGTGCAGGGAGCGATGAAAGCGCCCTGTCGGAAAGAACGCTCGGAGAAGTGACAGATTTCGTTCTCAATGGCGCATCGCCTTCGCAGGTAACGCAGGCTGAGGTCATCGCCAACCCGTCGAACACGGTGGTTCAAGGCACGATGATCCAAGCCGTCACCGAAACGGCGCTGGACAGCTCTCTGCCGGGACAAATTCGGGCGATTATCTCGGAGGACGTGCATTCCTATGACGGGTCGCGCGTCCTGATCCCTCGCGGCTCTCGTCTGATCGGGCGCTATCGCTCGGGCCTCAATGTGGGCCAGCAACGTGTGACCGTCGCATGGGACAGGATCATTCTGCCGACGAACCAGACTGTCACCATCAGCTCGTTCGGTGGCGATGAGTTGGGCCGGTCGGGCGTAACGGGCTTTGTGGATACGCGCTTCGGTGAACGCTTCGGTTCTGCCGCCCTGATCTCGATCCTCGGCGCGGTGCCTGCGGTAGCAGCAAACCAGATTGATGACGAAGTATCCTCTGACATTGCTGAGGACGTTGGCGATGATCTGCAAGACGCGACCGACGATGTGATGAGCGATTACCTGTCACTCGGCCCGGTGATCTACGTCGATCAAGGTGCGCGGATCACCGTCATGGTGGATCGGGACGTGGAGATCTTCTGAATGACTTCCAGCTACCTCCAAGCATCGCTCGACAAGCTGCCTGACGCCATGCGGGATGATGTGATCGAGATTTGCATCAACCCGGATGGCCGGGTCTGGGGCGAATTTCAGGGCGATCACTTCATGCGCCTTCTCGATGCGTCCATGAGCCAGACGGAAATCCGCGACCTGGGCAACCAGATCGCGTCCGGGGCAAATACTAGGATCGGGAAAGAGAAGCCCATCGTCTCCGTAAGCATCGAGTATCGCGGCCGACCGATCCGGGCGCAGGTGATCCAACCGCCTGCCGTCCAGACAGGGCATTCGATCTCGTTGCGCTTCTTCTCTACCCTGCCGCTGGAAAAGATCGAGCTGAAGTATCTCTATGGTGCAGAACGCAGCCTTGAAGGCGTCCGCCAGGAACGGAACCGCGAGCTGCGCCAGGTCGTGAAGAGCGGCGACATTTACGCCGCGATCAAGTTCTGCGTCGAGAACAAAATGAACATGGTGGTTTCCGGCGGAACGTCCACTGGGAAAACCGTCGCGGCCAGGAAGATCCTCTCCTATGTCGGGGAAGATGAGCGCATCGTGACTATCGAGGAAGCGGCCGAGCTACTGCCGAACCAGCCGAATGTCGTAACGCTGATCGCGAACCGCGATGTGGAGACGCAATCCGCTGACACTCTTCTTACCTCCACGCTGCGGATGCGGCCTGATCGCATTGTCTTGGGTGAGGTTCGGGGGCGCGAGGCGATGACCTTCCTAGAGGCCATCAACACCGGGCACGGCGGCTCGATGACGACGCTCCACGCGGAAACGCCGCAATTGGCGGTTCAGCGCCTCGCCATCGCCGCCCTGAAGACGGATGTGCCGATGACCTATGCCGACATGATACAGTATATCGAAAGTTCGATAGACGTGATTATCCAGGCCGGGCGGCACAACGGCGACCGGGGTATAACGGAGTTCTACCTGCCGGGCAACGAAAGTGAGGACCAGAGCAATGAAAACCTTTGAAAACGAAGTGCTGACTTTCGACCCTCTGTCGGCAAAGAGCATGAAGTCCATGCCCGAAAAACTCAGGGAATGGGGACAAGCAGGCTTCAAGGTAGTCTCCGTGGTCCACGCCAGTGCGGAAGGGCGTGCTGGATCGAACATTCATGTATTCTTGACGCGTGAAAATGCTTCAGGGGAAAAGGAGGATGCGGCGTGATTAAAGCTATCAGCATCGCGGTCCTCGTTCTGGCCCCCGTCCCCGCCATTGCGCAATTCGTGCCCACGCTGGACAATGAACCCCGTGTGTGTCCGGAACAACCGCCCCGCCCTGACTGGATGGAGAATGCACATGTGCGGGACGCGCATAAGAACATCCTCGTTCAACAGATGTATCGAGCTCAAAGTTTGAATGCAGTTGTCGAAACTGGCGATTGTTCCTGTGAAACTCGCTTTCCCTCCTGGGATGCGGCTTCGGAATATTACTTTGAAAACTACGCCGGCCTCGACAGACACGAGATCCTTGAACGCACCTCGGAATACAGTCGAACGGCGAACGAGCTGAGGCCCGCAGCAAGATCAATTTGCGAAGAGCAAGGTAACTGGTGAGGGTCACATGAGCGTAGTAACCTTCTTCGTAGAGACGGCTGATAGCTTCCTGGAAGAAGCAGCCGAATCACAGTTCGGAGCTATAGCTGCGACCGTTGGAACTGTGATTGCCCTGTCCGCTACACTGATCGTAATCCTGATCTTCATAAACATGGCCTTTCAGGTTCGAAGTGTGGACGGGCGCACGTCATTCTGGCTTGCCGTGAAGATCGGATTGGTAGCGCTGTTTGCAACGAACTGGGCCCAATTCAACTATCTTGCAGACGGGATTCTCAACGGGATCGACAGCATCGCCGGGTCTCTAGTGGCCTCGGTAGGTGGCGGTGCGCCGGGGCCGTCTGGAACTTATGCGGAAGAATTTGACCAGCTCATCAACCGCATGGGCGAATACCTCAACGCGATCGGTGAGAACCTGAACTGGATGGCCGGGGCATTGATCGACACGCTTGGAATGTTCCTTCTCTCGGTTCTAGGCGCGATCGCAGCGTGGCTTGTGATGATGTCAAGGATGCTGATCTCGATCCTGATTGGCCTTGCTCCGATCATGATCTTCCTGACGCTTTTCGACGTTACGAAGGATTACTTTGCTCGGTGGCTGTCCACCCTGATCTCCTTTTCCATGTATCCGATCATCATCGCAGGCGTATTCTCGACCATCATCGGCGTTGCGAGCGCGCTGATCGACCGTCTCGGAGACCCCTCAAGCGCAGCAAACATCGGTGCCTTGCTGCCCTTCTTCATGATGATCCTGATGGGAAAAGGTTTCATTCTGGCGACCCCGTTTATCGCGCGCTCCCTATCTGGCAACATCGTCATGCCTGCCATGAATGCAGGGATGGGCGGCAGCTATCAGTTCGCCCGAGCTGCTATGGGAAGCCAACAAGCCCGAAACCGCTACCAAGTGGGAGCGGCTTCTACGGCGGAAGTGGTTGGCCTTCGGGCCAATGAATATGGGAGGCGAGCTATGGCCTCGATGCGGGGATCGCCGTCTTCGACGGGCGGAGGCACCCCACCATCGACCGGAACGGGTGCCAAGATGCAGCGCATGAAAGATCGAGCTGACCGCCTCGGAGATTGAAAAAGGCCCGCACAAGCGGGCCTTTTTCTTTGTGTTGGTCGGCAAGGACATCGCTACTCGGCCGCGGTTGCGCGTTCGCCTCCCTGCCCTTCCGTAAAACTTGCCTCGAACTCTGCCAGCTTTGCATCGGCATCACGCAACGCCTGCACGTCGGCATCGGAAACGTCGCCCGGCTCGGGCAGATCGAGCCTCTGCTGAACAGACAGGTCTAACTCGCGCTGGCGCTCGTCCATGTCCCGAGTCGCCTGCGTAGCCTGGGCGACAGCTTTGGACCGTTTGCGCTTCGACGTTTTCAGCTTTGCTCGATGAGGCTGATCGCTGGCCTCTTTCACGGAAAGGTTCTCGGCCGCCTCCTGCGGCGCAGCCGCCGGCGTCGGCTGCGCCTCGTCCTCCGGTTCTTCCGCAATCACCGGCTCGACGGCTTTCAAGGTCCGCTCAGGGAAAGGTAGCTCGCCCTTCTGTGCGCCGTGGATCGCCTTGAAAAACGGATCGTCGTAATACTGGATACGCTTTGCCCGGATCGGCATTTGGGCATCCACGACCATCACAATGTCATCGAGCGGCATCCGCCGCGCCTCATCTTCGGGCAACAGAGACGTTTCCTCGGTGCGTTCGGACATGCTGCGACCCTCGAAGGGGTTCCGACCAATCGACCGGGATCGCGTGACCACGCGCTTGGTCGTCTTGCCCACGGCCTTGCTCAGTTCTTCGACGGTCTTTTCATCGGAGGGCGTGAGGTAGAGCTTCACACCAGCGTTGCCCTGCAACGCCCTGCGGGTGTTCTCGCCATATATCTCGTCCAGCGCAGGGATCGTTTGCGTGACGATAGCCAAGTGCCCCTTGTAGGAGCGCAGCGTCTCGATGCTCTCGACCACGATGGGCATCTTCCCGAGGCGGTTGAACTCGTCCAGCATAATCATCACCGGCCAGGGTTCATCCTTGCCCGGCTCCTTGTCCTGAAGCGATGAAATCAGGTCGGAGAAGAACAGGCGGATCAGCGGGGCCATCGGCTTCACCATGTTCGGAGCGACGACCAGGTAGACGGTGAACGGCTTCTTGCGGATCGTCCGGAAATCGAAGTCCGATTCGATGGTGGCGGCGTCGATCGCCGGGTTGCTCCATTGATCGAGGCCCGAGGTCATCAACAGGGACACATAGGAGGTCAGCGTATCGTTGTTGGTGGATGCAAGCCGCTCGAAAATCAGCTTCGCAGCGTGGTTCCGAACCTCGTCCCGACGCTTCATGAACTCTTTCTGCTTATTGCCGCCGGACGCGCTGATCCGGTAGATTTCGCCCAAGGTGGGCCGCTTCCGCTCGAAGGCCAGAAGACCGGCTGCAACGAAGAGGTCGATACCGCCTTTCAGAAGCCCTTGGACACGATCACTGTCAGCTTGCAGGAAGAGCGAGGCGAGAAGCTGAAGCTCCATCTGCTTTCGGTCAGGATCGTCCAGCTCGAAGATCCTCAGCAGCGGGTTGTAGCGATGGCTGCGCCGGTCGTGCCAATCGGTCGGTGCAAAGCGGAACACCTTGTCGCCCTCCGACGCTCGATGCCGGGCCGTATGCTCAAAATTCTCCCCCTTCACGTCCAGGACCACGGCGGACCCTTTGAAGGTAAGAAGGTTCGGGATAACGAAGCCGGTGGTTTTCCCCCGCCCGGTCGGTGCGACGATCAATGCGTGGGGAAAAACCTTCGACGTGACGAGCTTTCCGCGCGACTTCGGCTTGCCCATCTTGCCCAGGATAAACCCTGTGCCGGGTTTACCGAAAAACCCGTTGCGGGCCATTTCAGCGGCCTTCTGCCAATGGGTGCGCCCGAAGCGGGTGAGTGCAGACCCGGACAGAACCGCGCTCAGAAGCATCCCGGCTAGGGCAAAGCCGCCGATGATGAGATTGACCTTCTCGAAGTCGTTGGGGCGGACGATCCGCATATCCAGGTAGTTCTGCGCCAGCCAGAAGAAGTCAATCTCAGCCGACAGCCCATAATCGCGAAACGTGAGGTAGGCAGTCGCAATCACATAGCCGACAGCGGCCGAAACCAGCGTCAGGAGGATTACGCCAACTGCGATCTTGCCCTTATCCATGCGTCTGCCCCTTTTCGCTGTGGCTCTGAACATGCTTCAGGCGCTGCGCATCGTATTCTTCATCGGCAATCTCGGAAATGACCTCGCGGGTGGCCTCGCTGTTGGCCGTCGCTTCATCCGATTGCAGATAGGCTTTCGCGGCGTAGAGCCGTTCCAGACGGTCATCAATGACGTTCTCCAAGGCATCTGCATCGCCTTCGCGCAATGCCTCGATCCGCTCGTCATCCAGCTCGCGTTCGATTTCCTCGCGATAGGCGCGGCCACTGGCCTCGTCTGCGAAGGTCGGGTTGATCTTGTCGTCACGTTCGTGAGCAATGACACGCTCGATCTCAGGACTGCGGCCGGCGCTGGTCAGTTCACGTTGCGCCGCCACCTCGGAAACCCGCTCACTGTCCCGAATGCTCATTGCCGTGGCGTAGGTCTGACCCAGACCCCGTGCAAGGTGATCGGGCATGTCCGGATACCGGGCCTTGAAGTCATCTGCGACAGTCGCCTTCACATCGGTGGATTCGTCAGCTCCGGCGGCGCGGGCCTCCGTCTCGATCCGGTCGTATAGGTCGTGATCGACAATCGTTTCCTGATAGGGCTGGTCACGATAGATCAGGTCCGGGGACGCTACGATTTCCGGCTTGTCTCGGAGATAATCGGCCTGCTCGCTTGCAATCCGCTCCCGCGCCATTGCCTCGATCCGGCCGTCCTCGGACATAGCCTGCACACGATCATAGCGCGTATCGAAGTCCTCCGATTGATCGGCTGACATAAGCTCGTCGCGGATGCGGCTGCTCATGCGATCAAGGCTGGCCTGCTCGATATGGGCCTGATGGGAAACCCCGCCCTCGTTGTCGGTCTCGACTTCGTAGGGGCGCATCGCATCATCGAACTCGCGCAAGCGATCCTGCTCGAACCGCTCTACTTCAGCACTGTAGCCCGCAAAATCCTCATGCTCATGCGAACGGAACTCGCGGGTATCCTCGCGCACCAACCCGTCGCGCATCTGCTCACCATATCTGTCAGCGGTGTCGCGCAACAAAGCATCGGCCCGGCGCTGATCTTCAACCGACATACCTCCTGCCGCGCGCTCTTTCGCCAGAGCCGTGAACGCCATGCCCAGCTCCGCGTTGGTGCTGACATTCGTGCGCCCCTGCGCCGCACGATCCCGCTCGATCACCAAAGGCTCGAATGTGGCATAGTCATTGTTTGGCCCATCGAAATTGTCACGAACCCCCTTCTCGACCTCGGCCACGGCCTCAGCCTCTCGTGCGGAAATGCCATCATTCTCAGCTCGAATTAAGGCGTCCTCGGTCCGCAGCTCATCGCTGACACGTTCCCGATAGACTTCATCGTTCGCCTGATCGCGCAGGAAGTCTTGATAATCCGGATCGTCCTCGAACACCCCATCGTCGCGCAGAACCTCGGCCCGTTCGAGCGCGGTCCCTAGCTGGACATGCACCTGGTCCAGCTTGTCCACCGCTTGTTGAAGATCTTCGCGCCGTTCGAGATTGAGCCCATCAGTCTCCGCGATGCGGCTCAAATCATCGGAAAGCCATTGGCGTTCCAGCGCAGCGTTATTCGCTGTGGTTTCGATCCGTGCGATGATCGTCTCGGACGAAATGCCTGTGCCACGCAAGGCCGTTTCGATCTGCGCCCTCGTCTCAGGCTCGCGCAGCCGCTCGACGGCATCGCGGTTCACATTGGTCTCGGAATAGACCCCATCGGCCGAAGGCGCATCAAGTAGCGTTTGCGAACGGGTGCCAAGAGGCTGCATGTGGGCAACCCCCCGATAGATTTCATTGAGACGCGCCTGCGCTTGGGGTCGCTGCACCTCGGGCGTGCTGGCAACCATCGCCTCAACGCGCTCCATCCGTGCGGCAAAGCTGCTTCTCAGATCATCAAAGGACTGTTCCTCGGCCATGTAAACTTCTCCATTCTGTTCAAGATGCCCGCCCCGTGCCATCATCTCACCGGCACGAAACAAGGCGTTTGCAATATCCTCACGGTTCTCGGCCGACGCCTCGGCGGCCAGTGAACGGTAAACCTTCGTATTGCTGGCGATCTCCGCCAGCGCGCGGTCCAGATCGCGCCCGACGCGGACACGTCCAACCGGCTCCCTGCCCTCTTCCTTGGCCGCGTAAACCTCCTTGGTGCGCGGCTGATATGTTACCACACCCCGATCCAAACGGCGCGTTGCTTCGAGACAAACACCATATTTTTCAGCCTCTTCGACCATCGCCGTGCGGAAGTCGTCGTAGTTGAAATGGTGATCCCGCCCCAGATAGAAGAACTCGCCCTCCTGGGACCGCCGGTTCAGGACGACATGGGCATGAGGATGAGCCCGATCCTCATGCACCGCGATCAGGTAGTCGAAATTGCGATCTTCCGTGGCGAAGAACCGCTCGCAAACGTCGCTGGCAATGTCTCGAACATCAGCCCCGCGCGTGCCAACGGGGAACGACATAAGCAGATGGGTCGTGTGCCCCATCTTCGGGTTGAAACCCTTGTCCCAACGCTCGGTGAAACGATCTGCCACGCTCTTGATCTCGTCGGCGCTCAACTGGCGCTTCCCATCGAGAACGCCACGGCTGTCCACGATATGCGAACTCTTGGTGGTCAGATACTCAAGCTGATTGACGAGCTGACCCCGCGTGTGTGTTCCGCCTGACCGGATTGCCTTGAAAACGGCCGCTCGATGCCCCGCCCCGGCACGGGCCATCTGCTGCCGCTTCTGACCCAGGCCCTGCATAGAGCCTCGAACCTTGCTCCACCCATCTTGGAAAAGCTCACCAGTGACGGCGGCAACCGCATTATTCTTCGCCATCTGCCAGCTCCTTCAAGGCGGCATTGACCGTCAATGTCAGGTGACTGCGGCGGCGCTCTGCTAGCGAATGAACCTGATCGGCAAAGTCCAGAACGAACCCGGCGAGGCTCCGCATCTGCGATAGACTGCCCGGCCCGAAGGGCGGTCGAAGGCCCTTCTTGTTCGCCTCGTTCATGCGCTTGGCGATCTGGGAGACGTTGTTACCCACACGATTCAGGGCTGCACGGAAGCTGCTCAGCTCAGAAGACAGGTGTTCATCGGGGATGAAAACGCCATTCGCACACTGGATCAGGCGGCGCAAACCATCCGATCTGCTGTTGATCCCGTTCTTGCTCAAGACGGCATCGAACGCGCGAAGCTCTTCTTCGGTAACGGTTACGCTGACCTGGCGCGTCCTGATGCTGCTTTCGCGGCGGCGCTCTTTTTCAGTCCGAACCGTGTAGTAGATCGCCCGTTCCGTCACCTTGAAGCGCGCCGCAAGTGCCTTTGCGGAAACGCCTTTTCCGCTCTCGCGGACGATGACGAGCCGTTCTTCACGGGTTAGACGGCGGCGCGACGACATACTGAACATACACTCCTTATTTCCTGCCACCTTCATACAGACGAATAGGCTTCGACGCAATCCGGGGATTGTGTCGAGTGTCGAAGCCGTTAAGTTCGGCTGTATTCCGCATTAGGCACGGCTAGCCCGTGCCGTGATCGAACCCTGGTTCGATCTGGGCCGCTCCGGCCCACCCCTCTAAAAATGCCCCGTGAGGCGCTAGAAGCGCCTCTCCGCACCCCTCCCCCTCAGAAGCCTCGGAAGCACCCTCAGCGAGCCGCTGCGGCGCTCCTGTGCGCCATGCCGTCCCCGACCGAAGCAGACAGTCCCAGCGAAAGGTCTGATTGCGATGAAGAAGAGAGGCAGCACGCCGGCCCTTTCGCCTCCTTAACGCTCCGCCCCGCACGCAACACGCAACACGTAACACGTAACACGTAACAATGAACAGTTGCCACGCGACAAACAACACGCAACACGGAACATACCACAGGCAACAAGCGGCACTGGACACTGGACACTGGCCACTGGACACTGGATAATTAACACTTGACCCGCAACACGCAACAAGGGACAAGTAACAGGCGACAGTTGAAACGCGACAAGCGACAAGCGACAATCAGCCCGGAACACCGGACAAGCAACACTGAACATGAGGCCGAGCAATGCCGAACGAAAACATGAAAGTCATCACGGTCATGACACGCAAAGGCGGCGCCGGAAAGACGATGCTGACCCGTGCCCTGGCGAGTGCAGCTATGAACACAGGCAAGAAATGCCTTGTCCTAGATGCTGACCCGCAACAAGCCTTGTTTCGATGGGCTGAGAAGCTGAAGATCGAAGATCCGAATTTCACCATCGAAGAGCTGAAGTCACCCGAAGCATTCGAGGCGCGGGTGGATGCTGCCTGGGAAGAAGGGTCAACGGATTTCATCTTCGTTGACACGCTCGGGGCCGCTGGTGCTTGGGCCGACGATCTCGCGGCCTTCAGCGACATTCTTGTGGTGCCCATGATGCTGTCCAACGACGATATGGAAATCACGCAAGACACCCACAAATGGTATGTTGACCTCCGGGGAAGGACCGAAGATCCCGAAAACCTGCCGACCTTCCATGTCGTTCTTTCCAGCGTTCCCGCACGGATGAGTAAAACCGAACAGCAACTTGAGCTGGAAGCGGTTCAATCCTTCCCCGTCGTCCAGAACTACTTCATGGAGCGCAAACAGCATAAAGACGCCGCCAGCCTCGGATTTCTCCACTATCTCGCTGAGGCACGGCGCAACGATCCGAACCCTCTGCTCCGCACCCACGCAAAGCACTATGAAGAGGCTCTGGACGAAGCACTGGCGATCCTTCAGGACATTGGAGGGATCGCATAATGGCCCGAAAGCAACGCCCGAACATCAAGGGCTTCAACCCTGAATACACCACCAATTTCGGAACCACTCGCGAAAGCACCGGAACCTTCGCAGCGGAAATCCCGAAACCCTCCGCTCCGGCGGAACCGGCGGCTAAACAAACGCCAACTCCTCCGAAGCCCGATCCTGAAACCGACACGCCCTCTGCCAGCAAGCCTAAAGCTGACAAGCCCGCTCGCCCGCGCGTGGAGAAAGAGCGACAACCGCAGGCCCCAAAGGCACCAAAGCCCGCCGCAGAAAAACGGGAAACGCGCCTCGACGCTGCTGTGAAGGTCGATCAGGGCAAGAAACTCGATGCTCTGGAAGGGCAGGGGATCGCGGCCCGCGATGTGATCGTGCTTGCCGGACGCCGAGCAACGGCCAGGTTCGAGCTGAAGGCCAAATACATCGAAAAGCCCGAGGCAGATCGCCTCCCGATGCGTGAAGGCTACCACACAACGAAGCGGCTCCCCGCGAACATCCTGGACGATCTGCGCGAAAAGCATGATCCGCTTCGTCTCCAATCCGATAGCGCGATGGTGCGGGGCCAGTTCGAACCAGTGTTCTGGACCTGCCTTGATGAAGTCATCGAAGAGCTTCGACAGAAGAAAGATTAGAAGACGCGGCAAGCCGCGTCACGTTATTGCGTAGAAGGGGGAAGGAGTTTCGGCTTCCTTCCCCCTGAAGCAAAATAGACAGGGCCGTGTCCTCGGCTGCGCCTGCGGGCCGCACCACCCCTGTCGATTTTGCTTCACCCCCATCCTCTCACGCTCGCCGCTCGGCAGGGGTAAGCGAGCGCTTACCCTCCCTTCAATGATGAAGAAGGCGCGGGAACGGGGCGCTCCGTGGATCAAAAAAACGGAGTGAAAACCATGCCGAGGCAAAAAAGACTGGAAGCGAAAGCAATCAAGCGCATCCTCGATGCCAGGACGCGCGAAATCGTCGGATGGCTCTACGAGTGGAACACCGGCGAGATACTTCCGCGCTGGAAGGACGGGCGTAGGGAAAATGTCATCTATGAGTAAGACACCAATGTTTTCGCTGTCGGCCGAGGAAGACGGGCGAAGCCTTGGCACGGTCTACTCGACCAGCTCGAAGACCCTGCGCGAGTTTGGCGCGGCTTACATGCGCGATCCGAAGACGCGCGGGGAAATTACCTTGAAGAACCCCGAGGGGCGCGTGGTTGCCTCTTTCGACGTGTGGCAAGACAAATGGTCGGAAACCGCCGAAACCTTTGAATAATCTTCCCTTTTTGTTCTCAAAATGCTAGGCTGGCTCCCAAAAGGAGGCAGCCTATGCAGTTTCATAAAGCATTGATTTGCAGCACAATTATTCTGACGGCATCGCCCGCTGTGGCAAGTGCCTGGGAACATGAGCATGAACGCGGGGTCGATCTCTACCGCACGGAGAATGCGGGCATGGTGGTCTCGCTGGTTTGTGATCCGAACACGGTTTACGGGACCTCGGAAAGCGCCGTCCTGATCGAAGCCGGCAACAACCCCGACCTGTCGGCCGAGGTGGGCTTCAGCTTTCCCGATGGCAACAGGATCGGCGCGGCAATGGTGCATGGGCGCTACGGAAAAGCGACGGCCAACCCCGTGGAATGGGAAACTCTGATCGCCGGATTCCGCGCGCATCAGACAGTCACGGTTATGATTGGCGACAGCTCGACCGAGGTTGAGCTTGGCGATCCCATGCCCTTCACCTGCCTCTGACCTTGCGCCTGCGAAAGCAGGCTCGGCGCGAAGCGCCGGGCGGGGCCGGGGCCGCGCGCAAGCGTGGCCCCGGCCCCGTCAAACATAGCACCAGGGCAAAGGAAACCCCCGCCGGGGGCAGGGGCTGACAGGTTCAAAGCTCGACGCCGGGGCGCAGATTGCCGTCTTGGTCCAGCCATTGCCGCGCCTCGGCGCAAGCGTAGCAGATGCAAGAGCCCTCGCCCTCGATCGCCACCGGCGCGAAATAGACCGGCGGGTTTATCCTGCCGCATTTGCGGCAGGACAGGCGGGGCAGGGTGTGGGGGCCGCTCATGCGGCCACCTGCTTTTCACCCTCGGATACGCGGGCCTTTTCGTTGATGTAGTCCACGGCCTTCTGTGCCTCGGCAGCAGCCTTGAAAATCATTTCCTTGTCGGATTTCAGGGCCTCAAGCCATCCTTCGACATAGGCCGCGCTCTGGTCAAACTGCGGCTCGACGCCAAGCTGAACGGCAAGGAAACATGCGCCGATCTCCGCGACCAGCTCGTCAAAGGCGTATTCCTTCCGGTTCGCACGGGCCTTCTGAGTGGCAAGGCGCTTTTCACCGCAAGCCCAATGGGTCAGTTCGTGGGCAAGTGTCCCATAGTATCCGGCGGCGCTGTAAAACGTCGCAATCGGAGGCATATGGATGTGGTCTTTCGTCGGATGGAAATAGGCGCGCGGTTCCTCCGTGGTGATGATTTCCGCCCCGCTGCGGGCAAAGAAAGCGTCAAGTTCGGCGTCGGCCTCGGTGCCAAGATCGCGGGGCGGTTCCGGGCGGATGTAATAGGCTTCCGGCAAGCCCTCGATCTGGTCGGCATTGAAAACATTGTTGGTCTTGGCAAACCGGATGCGGCGCTTGCCGTCCTCGCCCACTGCCGCGTTCTCGTCCTCGCGTTCAATCGAGCCATAGAAAACAGATTTCGTCGCCTTCTCGCCCTTCTTCACGCAACCGCCAAGCTCAAGGGCCTGTTTGAAGGTCATCCAGCGCGCGGAATTGTAGCCGCGAACATGCGCCGTCGCCCAAAGCATCAGAATGTTGATGCCTTGATAGGAATCGCCATTGTGCCGCAAGGGAAAGCTCGCGCCGCTCATGTCGCCCGTCCACGGCTTGCGCCACGGCGGGGTGCCCGCCTCGATCTGCGCAATGATCGTGTCGGTGACGTGCTGCTTGATGTCAAAACGCTCTTTAGCCATATCTGGCCTCCTTGTGGTGATGCCCTATCGGTCTGGTGCCGAAAATTGGGGCGGGGTTTCTGGCGAGGTCCGCTGCAAGCGGCCCTCTCCTGAAAGCCTGCCTCCCGGCGAGGGCAGGAGGGGGGCCCGCGCAAGCTCCATGACAAGGAAGGGGGGGAGGGGGATCACCCGGCCACGCAGCTCGGCCCCCGGCCGAGACCGTGGTTGGG
>NZ_SWKQ01000001.1:0-42855 GCF_005871115.1 Maritimibacter alexandrii | reverse complement strand
CTTGTATCCTAAATTAGGGTACAGTATCCTAATTAAAGGTACAATGCCACAAATAGAGGTACAAGCAGCCATTGAAAAGTCAGGGAAAAATTAGCCTCTATTCTCTTTAATTAGGGCACAACGACACCAGCGTCGACAGGAAGGCGACGAGCTCGGCGATCTCCGCGTCGCTGAGCTCGACCGCGTAGCTCGGCTCTTGTGACCAGCGCGCAATCTTTTGGTAGACCTCCGCCCGATCTAGCGCGGAAAGTCTGCTGGTATCGATCTCCGCCAAGGGATCGACATGGGCCCGGATGGCGCTGGCGAGGTCTGGCTCGCCCCCGGAATGGGAAAAGGGCGCGGTCTTCGTGACATTGTAGAGCGGCGGTGTGCGGAAGGCGTAGCGGTCCTGTGGGTCTTGAGTGAAATTGTATCGGCCGTAGTCGATGCCGAATCCGTTGAACCCGAAACCGAACTGCGCAAACGGAATCGCATGGAACTGGAGGTCCGAGAAATAGGCTCCCATATGACAGGCAGCGCATTGCCCGCGCCCGTAGAAAAGGAGACCACCGGCCAGTTCCCGATCGGTCAGATGCTCAGCTTCGAAGACGAAGCGATGGAGCCTCGTTTCGCGCAGGCGGAACTCAGAACGGATGAAGGCGGCGATGGCCTCGGCGATCTGCAGGTAGGTGAGCTCCTCGACCTCAAGCCCGGAAGCTACCGCCAGGGGTGCGGCGATCGCCGGCGTCTCCCGGATGCGGCGGGCGATTTCCTGATGCACCCGGGCCGCGGCGCCGACATCGCCCTGGCGGAGCCATTCGGTTGCATCGCTCTCCCCGATCATCTCGCGGAATTCCACTGGCGGCAGATGTACGGACACGACCAGCGGGTCGTCGGAGGGCGCCATGGTGCCGAACTGGCTTCGGACCGCACCCGAACTGGCATCTACCCGTCCGTCCCAAAAGAAGACGTCGAAGCCGATCCCGCCGCGGCCCCAGAGGGCGAGGGCGTTGCGTGAGAGCACCCCTGCCGGGCTCTTCATCCGCTCGACGCCTTTGCCGACACCACCTGCCCCATGTCCAAGCGGCAGACCATCTGCGGAGCCGAACTCGTCGAGGTGGCAATTACGACAGGAAACGTTCCGGGTAAGCGAGAGAAGTTCGCTCTCGAAGAGGAGTTTGCCGACCGCCGCCTTTTCCGGTTCGAAATCGGGCCAGGACTCTTCGGCCGGACGCAATCCATTCTCCAGCGCGGCCTTGCGCAGGACGGCCTCGCGCATGGTTTCGGCCATGGCGGGGGCGGCGCAGATCAGCGCGATCGCGAGGAAGACCCTAGTAACGGATTTCATGGATCTCGATCACATCCTGCAGGTCTGTCGCCTTGGCCTCGATGGCCCGGAGCGCCATGTAGCCAAGCGCCGTCTCGTCAAGCCCGACAAGCATCAGCCGCTTACGCAGCAGATCGTAATCTTGGCAATCGATCAGCGCGATCTCGCTCGCCTCGAGGTCTCGCACGGTCTCAGCAGAGGGGTCGGCCTCCAGCTTCTGCTTGGCGAGCAGATGCGCGCGCATCGAGCGGTCGCAGCGATAGGTCGCCTCCTGGTAGGCTGGCTCGGCGACGAGGATCACACCCCAGGTCCAGAGTGGCGGGATGATCTGGCCCATCAGCACGCCACCGGCCAGGACCAGGGCATACCGGAGCCAGCTACTTCGCAACGATATTGAGCGCATCTAGGACCTCGGGGGTAATGGTGCCGGTGATCTTTAGGCTCCAGTCCCTCTGGAACTTGCTGAGCGCGGTCTTGGTGCCGGTGCCGACGATCCCGTCGATGGCCCCAGTGTAATAGCCATAGGTATAGAGTGCGGTCTGGACGCGCTTCACGATCTCGGTGAAAGCAGCGCTGTTGCCCGGCAGTATCTTTGGAGCCTCAGGCGCGCGCGGCATTACGGCAGTGGGCGGCGTGCTGTTGCTCGAGGGCTTAGAAGGTCGAGAAATCCCGCCGCCCGAGGAGGAGCGATGGCTGCCGTGTGAGCTGTGCGAACCATGGCTCGAATGCGAACGGTGTCCGGCCAGCGTGTAGGTGTGCTCGCCCCGGAGAAGCTGAAAGAGCGAAGCCGATGGGTCGTCGTGACGATCCGACCGCGCCGGGGCAATGGCGGCCTGCGCCCCCTGCGGCAGGTAACCCGCGGCCGCGAGCGTGATGGCAAACTTCCCGATCTTCTTCATTGCGGTCGTATCTCCATGAATCCGTCCTCCTCGCGGTACCACTCGAAGAACCCGGCGCAGTTGTCGCGCAAGCTGCAGGCGCCGCAGGCCGGGAGGTATTTCTGTTTCCAGTCTGAAATCGATCGCATCGCGAGACCTCGATAGGCCGGCGGCACCGTGCAAAGCGGGAAATTGTAGAGCGAGGCGCTCTGGCCGCGCGCCCGCATCAGGTCGATGGCCGCGCCGAGACTGGCGAAGTCTGTGCTGCTGTCGAAGAAGCATCGGGTCCAGTTCATCCGGCCGAAGCCGATGCGCTCCATCTGCATGATCGCCCAGGTCGCAGCGAAGGGCAGATGCAGCGTGATGAAATCGGCGAGGCGCGGCAACCCTGGGGCATTCTGCGCCAGGACCACAGTCCTCAGTTCGAGCGCGGCGCCGGCGAGGCCCAGGAGCGAGAGGTTCGGAGCTAGCTGTGCAAAGGCACCGGGCTTGCCGACGATCTCGTCATGGGTCGCGGGGTCGTCGGAATAGATCGGCACGCCCCAAAGGAGGCGCGCCCGGTGCTTCCGCAGCCATGCCAAATCTCCACGCTCGAAATGCTGGCCATTGGTCAGGATGTGGAAGCTGAGATCGTCGCGGCTGGAGAAGACCGCGTCTATGAAGGCGAAGAGGTCGTCCTTGTGCAGGAGCGGCTCACCGCCGGAGAGGCCGATCTGCGCGCCCGGCGGCGCCAGCCGCGCGGCCGTAAGGAAGTGCCCGAACATGTCCTCATGGTTTTGCTTTGGCGGCTGGGAGCACATCAGACAGAGCTGGTCGCACTGCTCGGTGACGAGAAACGTGTTGTGCGGCGAGGCCGCCCGGATGAGACGATGGGCGATCTGGCGTCGCGGATCGATGAGCAGCACGTCGCCCGCGATGTCCGCGGGCGCGACACCCCTAAGCCGGAACGCGGTCTGTCCGGTCCGGTAGCCCAGGGCCCCCGCCTCCAATGACCAGAGGGTGGCATCTTCCGCGCTTTGCGGTTCCCCTTCCGCGATCCGGGTCACAAAGGGCGCGAGATCGCGGTCGCACTCCGATTTGAGACGAAGCTGAATCATGGCGCGACTGGCCGCAAGGATTGGGGAAGACTCTCGAGGCCAAGCCAGCGCGACAGGGTGAATTCAACCTCCGGGTCAGCGCTGTAAAGGAGTTCCATCGCAAGATCGAAGATGGCGAGATGGCGCTGACAGAACCAGCTTTCGCGGCTCGGTACATCGATCCGGCCGCTACGCGAGAGATCATCGATCGGATCGGTGCCGCAGAAGGGCTGATAGGGGCAGTGGATGCAATCAGGGTCGAAGTTGTTGATGTGGCCTGGTGCGAGCAAGGCCAGCTTTTCCTGGTCCAGTCCATCGACCACGTTGCCGATGGCGAGATCAACCTGGCGAACACGTGCGAGCATGCGTGCCTCGTCGCTGGGATAGATCTGCCCGTCGAAATCGATAACAGCATTCTTGCCGGTCGGGATGTTGGGATTGCGCAAGTCGGTGTGACTTTCCATCCCAGGGGCGAGGATACGCCGCAGGCAATGGGCGAGATAAAACTCCTCCATGACGCGGCCTGTGCGCGCGTTCCGCGCGATCAGCGCCTCGATGAAGTCTCGGTAGTAGGCGTTCCAGGTGGCCGAGGTCCGAGCAGTGGGATGGCTTTTACGGGCAAAGCCCTGGTAGTTGACCGGGCGCAGGTAGAGTGAGGCGAAACCAAAACCCTCGTAGGCAGCGATGAGCTCCTCCGGCTCAGGCGGGTCTTTCATGTCGATAGTCGGCAGGGCGGAGATCCGTCCCGGACCGATCAGGCCGATCACCCGCTCGAGGTTGCCGAGGAAGGCCTCTGTCAGCGCGCTATCTGCGGTCCGGTTTCGGGTATGAACCTGGTGCGGACCGTCGAGCGAGGTGCTGATCAGCACGTCCCCGCTCTCTAGGAACGCAAGGATATCCTCATTGAGGGATTGAAGGTTGCTGCAGACCACGAAACGGACACTCCGAAAGCGCCGCCGCGCGAAGGCTGCGACGGCCTGCAGGAGATCTAGCCTCAGGAACGGCTCGCCGCCCTGGAACTCGATCTGGATCTCCTCGACTGGTAGGCCGTCAAGAAAGCCCAGCACCTTCTGAAGCGTCTCTTCATCCCAGTCGAAGCCCTGCGCAGCGAGCGGAGCGCGCGAGACCTGGCAATAGGAACATTTGAGATCGCAACGTAGAGTCGGGATTAGAATGACGTAGGCCGTCCCGTCCCCTACATGGTGGCGACGCGACCACCGCGTCAGGAACCCCGTATGCGCGAGATCGCCTTCCCCCTCGAAAGCATGTCCCTTGTCGCGCAGGAATTCTTTGTCCGAAGGCGTCAACAGATCGCGCGCGTAGCGCTTGACGAATCCGCTATCGGCCAGGAAATAAGCGCCGGAGTCATCCGCGAGGATCGTTCGGCGATCGTCGAGATCGCGAAAACGGAGCGGCCAGACCTGCATCACCCTGCCAACATCGCGTAGAGGCTTTGCCGCATGGGCAAGGTCTGCCGGAAGATCTTCTCGCGATAGACCTGGTAGCTCACCTCGCGCTCGAGCTGCGCGGGATCGGCCGCGGATGCGCCGAGCACCGCGACGCCCTGCTCCGACACGGAAAAGTCGAGCTCCGGATAGAGATATCCCAAGCGCAAAAGGGCCGCGGGGATGCAGGGATGAAATTCCGGGTCGATCAATATATTAAAAACGGGGCTCGCGGACATGTTGGCAATCTCGGAGTCTAGTAATAAAACTGGCGTCCAAAGTCGTATAGCCTTCATTGGGCGCGAAATCTGACAAAAATTCAAGCCCGTGACGCCCAAGAAATGGACATCGGAATAACTACCCGTGGCGGTTGACGCAATGACACCATCCTTCTGCCGGCCCTGATGATCGGTTCGCCCAAAACAAAATTCCCCACTGGCTTACGCAATCCGACCCTGCCGATATCGGAGCAATTGCGTTAGAACGATTTCCGCGCGCATAGAGAAATCCGGGACTTGCCAAGCCCGTGTCGCACCTGTCAACTGCGTGCGAAAATCAGACTTTGGAAGGAATTGATTGAATGGCAGGTAAATTCGAGCTCTACGAGGACAGGGCGGGGGAGTACAGGTTTCGTTTGAAGGCCGGAAATGGTGAGATCATCTTGGCCAGCGAGGGTTACAAGAAGAAGGCCAGTGCCGAGAATGGCATCGCCTCTGTGCGCACCAATGCTCCACTGGACGCACGCTACGAGCGTAAGACCAACGCGGCTGGAAAACCCATGTTCAATCTCAGGGCCAGCAACGGCCAAGTCATTGGGACCAGCGAGGCCTATAGCAGCGAAGCGGCATGCGAAAACGGCATCGCCTCTGTGAAAGCCAACGCGCCCGATGCCAGGCTAGACGATCAAACCTGATGACATACACGCGCGGCGCATCAGCAGATGGCGAGCCGCCGCGCATGCCGTGGCAGGCACCGTGTCGCGATCGTGTTCGGCCGCATCAAAAAATGGAGACGTGTGGCCACTAGTTTCGACCGACGCCCAATGGTCTTCCTCTTCGCCAACGCGCGTACCAATCTTCATCGACTAGCCGCTTTAGCGACCTCGCGCGAACTTGGGGGTCCAGCTTTCAATCAATGAGGCTTCGTCTTCGTAGGCCTCGTCATCAGGGTCGTCGGCAAGTTCTTCGCTGGAAAGGACGGTAAGGGTGAAGCCGTAAGCGCCGAGACCGATGACTTCTTCATCCAACGCAAGCCGTCGCCCACAAGAGAACCATTCAGCAAGACTGGTTTGTCCACATATCGAGCGCGCGGACCGGATGTTTTGCGTATCAGCGTTGAACCGCAGGGTATGGGTTCGGGGCAGCGGAGTACCCTTCTTGAGGAACGTGAGCTTATCGAGCTTTTTGAAGCTTTCAGACAAGAACGCATATGCGACTTTGTCGCCGGAACTGACGACAACCGCCATCGGATAGTCGCAACATTCGGCAGCTCTGATGGCAGAAGCCGTGAGCGAGCACTCTGCCAGCTGGCTTAACGCAATGATCCCATCCAGACCGACACGGCTTCCCCCGATGACCTCGCCCACGAGTTTCGACGGCATGAGCAGACCAGACGCAAAATGATCCGCCTCAAGCTCTATCGAACTCATCCCTTGTGAAAACCCGGCCCTGGACATGTGGATCGGAGCGGTCTTCAGGATTTCCTCGGGATGCCCCTCAAGAAAATAGTGGCCAAGTTCGTGAGCCACGGTGAACCTGCGAAACCCTTCGCTCTTGATATCGGTCGCATAGAACATGCCAACGCTCTCATAATGGAAGATGATCCCGCCGCTCACGCCAACCCGGCCCGGATCCTTTGGCTCGACCAAGATGTCTTCGCTCTCCGCGATCGCAAACGGATCCACGGGTAAGGCATCGTAGCCCTTCTCCTTTGCTTTAAGCTCGCCCTGGCGCCGAGCCATCTGGACTCTGAACTTGCTCAACGGCCTGACTTTCTCTGATTCATGAGATCGATCATCATCTGGATGTGTTCTCTGTCGTCATCCGATAAATTTTCTTCACCACGAAAAGCCGTTGTTGCCCCGGCCATGTCACTTGTCCTGCCGAGCAAGTAGTCTGACGTAACGCTCAATGCCTTCGCGAGAGCCCGAATGTTTGCAAACGAAGGCTTGCGCCGCTCCTTCTCGAAATGGCCGATTGCTGATGGCTGTAACCCAGTCTTCGCCGCAAGTTCCGTTTGGTTGATCCCTCGCGCTTCTCTGGCCTGACGTAACCTGTCACCGAACCCACCATTGGAATCCGTAGAATTTGACATGACGCTCCCGCACGTGTTATTACGACGATATCGTAGGATGTCCGCCGCTTGCTCGCGGCTTCTTTTTTCGCTTTCCATCCTACGAAACCGTCAAAAACTGTAGGACGGATCAGCGAATCCGTCAAGCCTGAGGGGGCAGAAGAAGATGAATATCAGGACGAACCTCGAAGATTTCGCCCGCAGCCTGGAGATCGACCCTGTAGAAGCTGCGCTGATGGACGTTGCACGTGCCATCCAGATCACCCGCACGATGCACGACGAAGCTGACCGCCATTTTCGCGGGCTCGCTCAGCATGTCGACCGCCCTGGCAGCCCTCTCGAAGATTTGGTCCTTGAGATCTACCCTTCTGGCAGCTTTGCAATCCACGCCGCGACTCGGTCACGCCTGAAGACCGACCAGCACGACGTTGATGCCGTGCTCGAGATCGCGATCGCTCCTGGCACCGACCCGGCATGGGTGCTTGAACAATTGTACAAAGCGATCAAGGGCGAAGAAGGCAGCAAGTACTACGGCTACCTGATTGAGAAAAACAGTCGCTGTGTCACGGTTACCTACCCGGACGGTGTCACAGTCGATCTGATGCCGGTCGTTCGCATCGATGGGGCACCAGAACGCGTGGCGACCCTGTTTCACTACAAGCCTGAGACGGACGAGCGGTACCACAAGGAGATCAATCCGATGGGGTTTGCCGATCACTTCAATGCTCGCGTCGAGATCAGCGAGGCGTTTCAAAAGCGCTTCGATGCGCGTCGTTACCTCGTCGATGGCGAAACCTACACCGAACTGGCCACGCGGCTTTCAAATGAGACGTCTGGTCTGGCGTTGCAAAAGGCAGATACCCAACCGATGCCGGTGCATGTCCCGCTCGACCAGAAATCGCCTCGCGTGGTTGCCCTGCAGCTGATCAAGAGGTTCCGCGACAAACGCTATCGCAAGCACGACGATCACCGTGGCAAACGCAAACCACCGGCCGTCATTATCGCAGCGATTGCAATCGATGCCGGCCCTGCAAACGATAGCCTGGTCGATGAGGTGATAGCGATTGCCAAGCGGATGCGCTGGCAGATCCGCAATGCTGAACAGAACCTGCGGTTGCTGGAAGTTCGCAATCCGGCACATTACCCCGACCTCTTTACCGATCGGTGGCCGGCTCAAAGGAGCGACCAGCAACTTTGGGCGGCGGACTTGCTCACCCTCATCGAACGCCTCGAAAACCTGAAGCGGGTTGGCTTCGATCCTGCGGTTATCCAATCGACGTTCGACGATCTGTTCGGCGAAAAGGCGGGCGAGACCGCTCTGCAGGCCTATCATCGCGCACAGACTGTCCAACTCGAACATGGTGCGCTCGGCATGACACCGAGCGGGCATTTGAAACCTGCGGCACCTGTTTCGTCCTTGGCTGCTCCAGCTCTGGGTGCTGGGATCGCATCCGCACCAGGCCTCGTGAAGCCTGCACGCGCGAATACGAACATGGGGGGCACTGTAGCTGATGATAACTGTTGGTGATCAGATTGCGGACATGGCCGATGTCTATCCTGAATGGTCATGCGACCGGCTGAGCCAGCGAACTTGCGTTTGGGAAGGGCATCTGCAGCCACACAGAACGATGTACCGGCTGCGGGTAGAATACACGGAACCCTTACTGCTTGAAGGCAGATCAAACCTGTACCTGCAACCACTGGTTGAGGTTCTTGAGCCGACATTGCAAAGGCGTTTCGACAACGAAGAAGGGTCCCTGCCGCATGTTTACGTTTCACATCCGCGAACAGAGCGTACGGGGCCATTCCTCTGCCTCTTCGACGACGAAGCGGATCAGTGGTCGCCAGATGACCTGATCAGCAATACGACCATTCCCTGGGCGTCCAACTGGCTGAGCTGCTACGAAAGCTGGCTCGCTTCGGGAAAATGGTTTGGGACCGGCAAACACATCAGAAGTCAGTCAGGCGGTCGATCCAGGTTGGCGGCACTTATGGAGAGATTTCATGGCACAACCTCAATCCCGCCGCTCGCAGGGCACCATCTTTCACCGTCGAGATCAACTCGAATGGCCCGCAGATGATCTTCGAATACTGTCCATTGATGGCGGCGGCATAAAAGGCATTCTGCCTGCGGCGGTGCTGGCGGAATGCGAGCGCCGTTTCTTGAAGGGCGGTTCGGCAGCCAGCTACTTCGATATGATCGCCGGCACTTCGACCGGAGGAATAATCGCGCTCGGCATGGCAGCAGGAATGCGCGCAGAGGAGGTTCTGGAAATCTATATGCGCTACGGGTCGGAAATATTTCCCCGGCCTTGGACTCCGCCAACTCGATTTGGTCGCGCGATGCGATCCGCTTACCAGTTTGCCCGCGATCTTGCCGTTTATCGGTACAATCGCGATCCCTTGGAACGAGCGCTTCGAGATCGCTTCGGCAACAGGACACTGGGCTCCGTCAATGTGCGTTTGAACATTCCCGCCTTCGATGGATTCAACGAGGTCAATGTCCTCAAGACCCCGCACCACCCTGACTTCCGCCTCGACTGGCAGGAAGAACTGGTCACGGTGGCATTAGCGACATCAGCCGCGCCAACATTCTTCTCGACCTACCGAAACGGCACCCGGCACTTTGCCGATGGCGGTGTTTGGGCGAACAACCCCATCATGGTGGCGCTGGTCGATGCCATGAGCTGTTTCAACGTCGACAGGCACGAAATCGAAATCCTGAGCCTTGGCTGTGGTGAACAAGACCTCCGCATGACTGATGGTCAAATCAAGCGCGGCGGCATGTTCCACTGGAGAACAATCATCGAGAGCGCGATGCACCTGCAAAGCCAGAACGCCCTCGGGCAGGCCGGACTTTTGATCGGGCGAGACCGCATGCTTCGTCTGACATCCGCTCCGACGCTGGAACCCATTGCACTTGATGACTTCACGCGAGCGAGTGCCGAACTTCCGCAGCAGGCGAAACGTCTTGTCGAGGAGAACGCCGAACGTCTTGAGACATTCTTTGATGCTCCTCGGGCTTCGGCTGCATTTTACCACGGACCGCTTAGCACGTCCGGAGGAACTTAAAATCGGCCACATTCGCCGATAGACAAACACCGGTTTTCTCGTCGCAGGAACGACTGGTAGTCGCTCATCTGTGAAGCCCACATGGCCGGGTGTTTTCTCAGCTGTTCGAGGGCATCCCCCCTCCTTTGCTGGTGAGTTTCAGAGCCGACAACCACCGGTCTCTTTGAAAATGAGAAAATTTGTCCATCCTTGATGGACTATTTTGTGGGTTTCCACTGAAACAGGTGGCGGTCTCTTTGAAAATATATCATTGTGTCGCCTATGAGCGGACAAGAACACGAAAAGCTAAAGAGTCTTCTTGAGGCTGTCCCCACGGGGTTCCTCGTGGACTCCGCCTGGCTTGAGCATCACGGGATAGGCCGGCGTTCGTCCTACGCCTATGTCCAACGTGGCTGGCTAGAACGCCTTGGACGCGGCGTCTTCCGCCGCCCGGCACCAGGCAGCGCCACCACGAATACGCTCGATTGGAAGACCTGCCTGCTCTCGCTCCAGCACATCATGCACTACCCTGTCCATGTCGGGGGGGCGACGGCATTGGACCTGCAAGGCTATGCGCACTATCTCTCACTCGGCGACAAGAGCACAGTCTGGCTATACGGCTCAAATATCCCCAACTGGCTCGAAAAACTGCCGCTCAACGCCGAACTCCGCACACGCAGCGTATCGCTGTTCTCCGACCCGCAGTTGGGTGTCGATGACGCGCGAGATAATCAGGGAGAGACAGCATCGTCCCTGCCATGGGACTGGAAACTGGTGATGTCATCCCCAGAACGCGCGGTCTTTGAGGCGCTGGACGAGTTGCCGGATCAAGAGAGCTTTCACAACCTCGACGTGGCGTTCGAAAGCCTGACGACGTTGCGCCCGAGAACCCTCTCGGCACTGCTCAGAAGTTGCAAGAAGATCAAGGTCAAACGCCTGTTCTTCGTGTTCGCCGACCGCCACGACCATGCCTGGCGCAAGCGACTAGATCCGGAAGAGTTCGACCTCGGTAGCGGCGACCGCGCATTGGTCAAAGGCGGCAAGATACATCCGCGCTACAGGATCATGGTGCCCGAAGAGTTTGTACGAAAGGAACGTGATCATGGCGCGTGAGGACTATGCCGCCCAAGTGGCCCTGCTCGTGCGGGTACTTCCGTATGTCGCGAAGGAGGAGATATTTGCGCTCAAGGGCGGGACGGCCATCAACCTCTTCTATCGCGACCTTCCGCGCCTCTCGGTCGATATCGATTTGACCTATTTGCCTGTCAAAGACCGCGCCGAAAGCCTCGCTGAGATCAACGACGCGATGGACCGGATTGCCGCTGCCATCGAAGGCGGCATCACCGGCGCCAAAGCGCAGCGCATTGCCGGCGGTGGCGGCGGCGCCACGCGTGCGCTCGCACGCCTCGGCGCAGCCGAAATCAAGATCGAAACCTCCCCCGTCACCCGCGGCGTCGTGCATGATCCCGAACAACGCGAAGTCTCCGAAGCCGTCGAGGAGGCGTTCGGATATGCGACGATGAACATCGTTTCCTTCGAGGATTTGTTCGGAGGTAAGCTACATGCGGCCCTCGATCGCCAGCACCCGCGAGACCTCTACGACATCAAACTGCTCTACGAGAATGAAGGATTTACCGACGCGTTGTTCCGCACCTTTCTGATCTACGTCGCGAGTTCACCACGCCCGCCACACGAACTTCTGAACCCAAACCTGATCGATCTGGATCAGCCCTATGCCCGGGAATTCGAGGGTATGACGAAGGAAGCAGTCGACCTTGCGGAATTGATCTCAACGCGCGACCGCCTGATCGGGGATATCCAATCCCGCATGGATGAGGGCGCGAAGAGGTTTCTGAGAACCCTGCATGACGGCGACCCAGACTTCGACGCGATCGACCGCCCTCAAGCGGCCGAGCTTCCAGCGGTCCGATGGAAGCTCATCAACGTGAACAAGCTGAAAGCAGAAAACCCCAAGAAGCATGCCGCCCAAGGGGAAGAGCTGGAGAAGCTCCTCGGCTGAAGATGGACCAGAGATGACTGATTTCGAGAACGACCCCGACTACGAAGAATGCCTTGTGAGCTTTTTTGATGTCCTCGGTTTCAGGAACCTCCTGCACACGCGAAGCGGTGCAGAGATCAGGCACTTGCTTTCGATGTTTCGCAGGGTGTCCGAAGGAGATGCCACGCCGCCCACCCGCTCCGACGAGATGCGGATGATCAGCGAAGTCCATGCAGAGATCGTGTCTGACGCGATCGTCAGAACCAGAACCATTGAAACTCAGTACCAGGCCGGCCCCTTGGTCTGGGAGCTCATCGATCTGCTGCACATCCAGATCGAATGCGTGGCAAATGGCATATTGGTGCGCGGCGCGATGACAATCGGCCTCATGCATCTCGGCATCGACTTCAGTGGTCCGGTGTTTGGGCCTGCCCTCGTTCAGGCTTATTTCATGGAAGAAAGCGAGGTCATCTTCCCGCGCATTGCGATCCACGAAGATGTCATCGAACGCCACCGGCAGGACCAAACGCTTTGGCGGGAAGGTCATTCCTATGAGGATGAAGAGCGTCACTTGAACAACCTCCTGCGCCAGGACGAGTCAGGCCTCCACTACATCGACTATCTTCGCGCCAGTCTCAGCGAACTCGACGGCGAATAGGCCGGCTGGATCGAGTTTCTGGGTAGGCACAAAACGTTGGTGGAGAGCGGTCTCGCCGACAGTACCAACGCGACGGTGCGGCGCAAATACAGCTGGCTCAAGAACTACCACAACGCAGTCATCGACGAGAACATAGCAAACCTGGAACCGGGCGCGATGACCGAGGATGGGGCCCCTTGGGAAACTCTGTTCAGAGGGCTCAGGATCGAAGCCTGAATTCTCTCAACAAGCCACGACTGAGAGCGTCACGACATGCCTCACCGTTTGGCCAATACGGGGATCGCCAGCCCGCAACCATTCCTATGACCCGCCATCCAGACCTGCGTCCTCCAACTGCTCCCGCTCTGGCAGATCTGCGAGAGTCTCCAGATCAAATGCGACAAGGAACTGCTCGGTCGTCACAAAGGTGTAGGGCGCACCGCGGCGCGGCGATCGTGGCCCCGTCCCGATAAGGCCGCGCGCATGCAACCTACCGATCAGGTCGCGACTGATCTCCTTGCCGAAGATGTCCTTGAGTCCGTCGCGCGTGATCGGCTGGTGATAGGCGATGGCCGCGAGCACCGCGACATCGAATTCGCTCAGATCGAGTAGCTGATCCCCGATATCCGCCGCTGCGCGGATCGCAGGGGCGTAGATAGCCCGCGTCCGGAACATCCAGCCGCCGGCGACCTGGGCGATCTCGAAGGCCCGCCCCTCCAGATCGGCGGCGAGGTCTTCGACGAGCAGATCAATCGACTCCCCCTGTCCCACCACCCGCGCCAGGTCGTTTCGCGGCACAGGGG
This sequence comes from Maritimibacter alexandrii, assembly GCF_005871115.1. NCBI lineage: Bacteria > Pseudomonadati > Pseudomonadota > Alphaproteobacteria > Rhodobacterales > Roseobacteraceae > Maritimibacter > Maritimibacter alexandrii. The sequence goes on along the minus strand of NZ_SWKQ01000001.1, from coordinate 29,368 downwards.
AGGCAGAGGCGAAGAGAACTGCCTCGATCCGGCGCATCCATTCCCGCCAGCGCAGCTCAGGCGGCAGGTCAGTCAACTCGCGGTCAAGCTCGGCTTCAGGGCGATCCTTTGCCATCGCTACACCCCGTAAAGCCGAAAGGTATCGCGCCCGGTCAGTTCGCGCACTGCGCCGAGGTCGACCAGCCGATCACACAGCCGCCGCGCGGCGCGATCCGGCAAAGGCAGAGCCGACGGCGTCACGGCGTCACGGGTCAGGAACATCTCGACGGCATCCCCCGCCCCCTTTGCCCGCAGCTTCGGAGCGACCACCTTCAGGTGCGTCACCCGACGCGCAAGGTCAGAGGCCTGACGCACCGCCTCGACCACCGAAGAGATGAGTGCCCGATGACAGGCCAAGCGAAGGTCAACGCCCTGCTTACGCAGGTCGGCGCGTTTCAGGCCTACGGCCAGCAGCGGCACGAGATGATCCCAGCCAAACGCCTGCGCAAGAGCAGCATCCGCGAGGATCAGCGCAGGCATTTCGGCCCGCGGCGCTTCCGTCAAAACTGCCTCCAGCACCAGTGCGGCACGGGTAACCGGCCCGCCCTTCCCCGCATCCAGCCACCTCGCGATCCGGTCCGGTTCGAAAGCCGACAAGGCGCGACCGAGAGTCTTGATCGACACCGGCCGCTCCACCGCACGACGCCAGATAAGGTAGGTTTCACCGGCCGGTCCCGGTAGATCGCCGGGACGCAGCAGGTGCACCGCATCACGCAACTCCCCTGCCCGCTCCGACCGTCCTGAGAACGCGACGCAAGTCTCGGCCGCACGCAGCGCGAGCCGGTCCCGCAACAAGGCTTGGGGCACTTCCTCGCGTCCCAACACAAGATGCAGGTGGTTGAGCGCCGCGCCCGACAAAAACGCAACATCTTCAAAGGTTTCAGCGCGTGCAGAGGTGACCCAGGCGGGCATCCGCGGTAACGTGTCGAGGTCGCTGGTGTGATCCGGCCGGGCAATTGTCATGCCCAGAGCCTACATCTACGCGGCGCTTTATTCCAGAAAATAGCGATCTAACCGCCCCGCCTTACCGTTCTAGATCATGTCCAATAAGTTTGCCTTATCGGACACAAAAAGATATGCTCAGCGGCATGTCAGAAAACACCGAGAAATCGAGCTCCGAAGCGCCAATCGGGCCTTCGTCCAACGAGGACAACGAGAGAGATCGCCCTGACGGCGGGGCCTTGAGCCTGCCGTCCTTTGTCGCCGGTTCCGGCAGTCTTGATCGGCTGGTGGACACGGCCCGAGACTATGCCCGTGCCGCGGCCTCGGACAACACGCTGAAGGCCTATGCAAAAGACTGGGCGCATTTCGCTCGGTGGTGCCGGATGAAGGGCGCTGAGCCTCTGCCACCATCGCCGGAGATGATCGGGCTCTATCTCGCGGATGTGGCCTCCGGGTCAGGCCCCTCCCCTGCCCTCTCCGTCAGCACGATCGACCGCCGCCTGTCGGGCCTCACCTGGAACTACGCGCAGCGCGGCTTTTCCCTCGATCGCAAGAACCGACACATCGCGACAGTGCTGGCGGGCATCAAGCGCAAGCACGCGCGACCACCGGTTCAGAAGGAAGCCATCCTGGCGGAAGACATCCTCGCGATGGTCGCCACCCTGTCCTACGATCTTCGCGGGCTACGAGATCGTGCAATCCTGTTGCTCGGCTACGCAGGAGGCCTCCGCCGCTCGGAAATCGTCAGCCTCGACGTACACAAAGACGATACGCCGGACTCCGGCGGCTGGATCGAGATCTTCGAGAAAGGCGCCCTCCTGACCCTCAACGCCAAAACCGGTTGGCGCGAGGTTGAGATCGGCCGCGGCTCGTCCGAGCAGAGCTGCCCGGTTCATGCGTTGGAACAATGGCTGCACTTCGCGAAGATCGACTTCGGCCCCATCTTCGTCGGCACCTCGCGCGACGGCAAGCGTGCGCTGGAGACACGGTTGAACGACAAGCATGTCGCGCGGCTGGTCAAGCGCACGATGCTCGACGCCGGCATCCGCGCCGACCTGCCCGAGAAGGAGCGCCTGGCGCTGTTCTCCGGTCACTCCCTGCGCGCCGGTCTTGCCAGTTCGGCCGAGGTGGACGAGCGCCATGTGCAGAAGCATCTCGGCCATGCCTCGGCCGAGATGACCCGCCGTTACCAGCGCCGCCGCGACCGGTTCCGCGTGAACCTGACCAGTGCCGCCGGCCTCTAACCCCCTGCCCCATCACGCCGCCTGCCCGCTGAGCCTGCCATAGAAGCTGCGCTCGAGATGCAGCTCCCCTGCCCCGGCCTTCTCGACCATGCCGCGCAGATAGCCGCCCGGCGAGGAAACTTCCCCTGCGCAATGCTTCTCGAAGACAAGCGCCAGCGCCGCTGTCGCCACCTGTTTGCCCAACCGCTCCTGCGCCACGTTCCAGGCATGCTCGGACACCCCGATCATCGGCCTGAGTTGACCTGCAACCCGGTGAAGATCGCCCCAATCTTTCAGGAACCCGCCCATATTGCGCGCCCAGGATGCGAATTCCGGGCAGGCTTGCATGACGGTTGGGAGATCCAGCGCTGCGCGCTTCTTGCGCACCTCTGCCACCCACTCTTCCAGCTCCCTATCAACCTGATCTTCGGGCTGAGCATTGGGCACCACGGCCGCGACTTCCTCATTTTCTGAGGAATTACGAGTTACAGGATTAAGTTGGTTTGTAATTAGTATATGAGGGTCAGAAATGACCTCCCTGGGGTTCATTTTTTGAGTCTTCTCAGAGGCTTGTTCCTTGGTTGTGAGCGTGTTTTCCACAGACTCGACCACCTGAGTTGCCTTGAGATAGGCAGCTTCGACGCGTTCCTGAAGTTCCTTGAACCACGTCAGCAGCCGAGCAAGCTGCTCGGAAGCTTCATGGCGACGAGGAAGCCGGTCCAGAAGCTCCTCGAAAAGACCTGTGAATTGCGTCCAGGGACCGCGCAGCGCGCTGCTGACGGCCGCCTCGATCCGAGCGCGGATCATACGTCGTGCAACTGTGATCTGGCGCTTCAGGCGTTGACAGAGCTCGCGCTCGGCCTGCAAATCGGCATGGAGCTCCTCGAACTCCTCTACACGCGCCGACAGCGGCGACAAATCAAAGCCATAGGCCTCGATAATGCGCCCCTCGACGTCCCTGCGGCCCCACCGCTTGCCGTTAGGGCTGTCTTGAAAGGAGATCACCCCGATCTCAGCCAGGCGCCGCGCATGGCGCTTAAGCGCCGAAAGCGAGAACCCCGTCTGCTCCATCAGATAGGCGTTGGACGCCCAGACGATCGGGCGCTGTCCCTCCTCCCAGTCCTGGGCCTGGGTAAAGGCCCCGAGCGTGTCGAGGAGCAACATGTCTCCGGCCTTGAGGCCAATGTAGGCGCCCACGCGCTTCAGAGCCACGAAGGCACGCGTTTTGGGTACTCCTACCTGTTCACCGGCTTGGGCAAGCTGCTCTGCAATGCCAAGACCCGGTGTCGGCTTGCGCCAACCTGTATGTTTCATGCCTGTTTCTCACCTCCAGTTATGTGGAGGCAAAAGAAAGCCGTTCGCTCAGAAGCGTTCGTCGTTGACAGTGATTCGAGAGAGACTTATCTTCAAGGCGACCAAACCAATAAGATCAGCTCTCAGGCCCTCAGCTTGGGGGCTTTTCTTTTGCCTTTAGATCACATTCTTCCTTCTTGCTCGTTGCCTCAATGTATGGAGATGCACCGGTATTCAGGCTTTAGCCCGTCGGTGGAACCTCCTTGTTCTTTGTCAAGAAGTCCGCGATCAGATCGCTCAACTCCTCAAGCTTCTCTTGGCTCAGCGGTACGCTCGCGGCTTTGATCGAGAGATTGCCGTTCGCTGACGTGAGCGAGAGATTACGACCCCCTACCTTGCGCTTGGCGGTGATCTTCTGAGCGGACTTTCTGACTTGCTTCTTCGGCTTGCCCTCAAGGCTGGCCAGCGCTTTTTGCAGATCCTGGAAGCTCATGTCGTAAGCGTTCTTGAACGCGTTCAAGATTTGATCTCGAGCCCCGAAAACTGCGCGAGCGCGCGACACGATACTCTCGTGGACACCAATACGTGCAGCAAACGCCACCGCAGTCGTCTTCTCACCAGATTCACGAAGCGTCTCGTACATCTCTCCGATAGCCAGTAGGCGCTCGAAAGCGCCAAGGTTTTCCCTTTCCTCATTTTCCCGGAAACGAAGGAACAGCATCTCGAATTGCGCGTTCTCCGCGCCTCGCTTATCTGGGGACGCCAAGATGGCTCTTAGCTTAAGCCCCAAGGTCTTCGCTGCAGCATGACGACGTCTGCCGGTCAGCATGATAAAGCGAGCATCCGCGACGTCAGTCGGGTTCAACGGGTCAGGCTTCCAATTCGGATCCTCTGGCCAAACAAGGATGGGCGTGTCTTGGCCGTTGATTTCGATGCTCTTAAGTAGCGTTTGAAAGGCCTCTTGTGCCAGCCAGTCATCACGACGATCTGAACCTAACGGATCCTCCACTTGTTCCGGTGAAATCTGAAGCTCGTGACGGCCGTTCAGAATGTCTTCGACGAGCTGCGCACGACCCTGCTCTACCGCTGCCTGCGATTGGGCAAGCGCGCCGGCCTTCCATGCACTACCCGCCCCCTTGAAAGCTGCAGTAGTAGAAGACGGTGCAGTGTCGACCTTTGCCTCGTCGTCATTGCCACTCGGCTCAGCTGATTGGTTCAACGCTTTCGAAACCAGCGACCTCGGGATAGTTCGCTTCATGCTGCGGTCTCCCCGTCATCGTCATCATAGAACGTGTCCATCCAAGCATTCGCATAACCACGTTCGAGGCCTGGCCACAGACGGCTGACGATTGCATCGTTCACCGCGTCAGCGTTCTCGATAAATCTGTTGATACCTTTTCGTTTGCCAGGCGTGTCAGGCTCGTATTCGTAGACCGACTGATAAACGTCTGAAGCGTTCGAAATCGCGTCCGACCGAAGATAGAATACTGGCAAGATCTCCGTGGGGCAGTGCTCGAGAAGATTGCCGATGTGGTTGAGATCCTGACCGTTGGAACGCTGCACAATGGTTGGCAAAAGCATGTTGGCACCCGAGCCAATATCGATACGCTCATGTGCTAGGATGTGCTGGAGCATGCCTAGCAGGCCGGTGACAAACGTCGACAGCGTTGCGATGTCGAACCCCTTCATGGTCTGCGGAATGACGAGGGATGAAGAAGCTATCACATTGTTGAGCTGGAAAAGCGTCAGCGCCGGTTGATAGTCAATGATGATGCAATCCAACGTTTCGTTCAGAGCCTGTTGGAGACGGACAGGATCGACCTTTCCATCCGCAACAAGTTCGTTGGGAGACGTTGTCGGCGGATAAGCCTCTTTCCAGCGATCAATCGCATCCCGAAGGTAGCGGTAGAAACTCTTCCCTGCAGGAGCTTCGCGAACCAAGCGAGCGATCTGAATTTCGCCTTCAGAGGTCTCGCCGTGCGCCGGCACCAATCGAAGCCCAGGCCAAGAAGTCTTCAAGAAGAAGCCATCCAACGTCTCCGCAGAGTGATCCGTATACGGTGCCTCCTCAGACTGGAAGAGGCCCGCGAAGTCCACCATCGATGGCGTTTCTTCAGTAGGCATTTGAGACAACCCCTCACCGCCTACAAAGTAAAGTGTGATCGTGCTCTGCGGGTCCGCATCCATCACTCCAACGCGCATTCCGTAGTGTAGGCTCAGGTACTGCGCGAAATGTGCAGCGCTAAGGCTCTTGGCCGTTCCGCCCTTTTGGCTGGCAAATGAAATGACTGGAAGCGGATCGCCGGGCTTGCGCCACGCAAGATAGTCAAAAGGACGCTTTGCAGACGCCGCCATCAAAGCGCGCATATGCATCAGTTCATGAAGGTTGAAGACACGCTCGCGTCCAACGTACTCACCCTTTGGAAAGTCGTCGTTGCCATTCGCGAACTTGGTCAAGTATTGGATGCTGACGTTCAAGAAGCGAGCGCACTGTCGCATCGACCATGTGCGCTTGATACGATGGCGCAGCGTCAACTCTTTGTTGACGGCGACCATTGTGCGCTCCAGACCTCGTGACAGGTCGGTCAAAAACTGCTCTAGACTTCCGCTCATATCGCTGCCCCGACTTCGGTTGATTCCGAGTTCGACTCGTTTCGCCACTCATAGTAGCACTATTATGGGCGCAATTGGAAGATACCACGCGCCTACCTGAATTCAGGAGTATGATTGGAGGCAGTGAGGCGCAAAACGATCTAATCTTGAACGCGTTCAAGATCGACTTGCGGGTGCTGGGCCCGAACGATGTCGGGCCCAATTCTTCAGATCACGCGGCGTCTTTGGGACCCCAGGGGATCACGGCCTGCAGGGACAGATCGTCCTGGTTTGCGGCCTTGCCGAGGTTGGCGTTGAAGCCGTGGTCGCGGATGGTCAGCGTGTAGTAGTCGGCGCCGGTCTCCTTGTTCTGCTTCTTCCAGATGCCGCCGCACTCGACCAGCTTGCCGCGCGGTGAACGGCCGAGGACGCGGTGCGTGGGGGCCATCGGGTTCGCGCTTGCGACGGGTTCGACCGTGATGTCGAGGTCGAAGGTCAGGGTCGAGATGGAGCCGACGCCCTTGGCGGTTTCGATGTCGGCGCTGGTGAATTTGATACAGTTCGTGGTCATTGCTCTTCTCCTTGTTTGCGTTGCAATGATGGTCACCTTGCAGCTGGCCAAGGCCCGGCCACACCGAAGGCGAAGCGCAGCGGAGAGGGGCAGGCCCCGGTCTTTTTGATCCGCGAGGAATGGCCCGCAGGGGCAGGGAAAAAAAGCGGCGACAACCTTTGTGGACGGGACGACAGCTGCGACCAGCATGTCATGCAACTCAGACAAAGGGAGAAGTGCGGTGGCCGCGAAGGAAGGTAGGGGAACAGCCGAAAGAGATTCCGCCGGTTGGCGATCTAGCGAAAAGCCCACTTACTAGCCCAGAGCTGCGACAGGTCACACTCTCGGAAACAAGAAAACCAACCTCAGCGCAGCGCCCTTGGCTAAATGACCGAAAATGTGAGGCTCGTAGCAATCTGGCAGAAGCCATAGGGCAGGGGGACCGGTCAGACGAAAATGCCTGTTGAAGATCCTCGGCTCCGACGCGACCATAAAGCGACCGCGCAGCTAATGGCGGCTCCGAGCCCATATTGACCAAGAGCTCGCCACGGCTTCGCTGCGGGTGCATTTGGCCGCGCTCAGCCCAGTAATACCCCATCAAGAGGGCAAGCCCGAGCGATGCAAATGTGGATGAACATGGCTGTGGCGATGCAAATGGATCTCCGCAGGGCAGAGCTGCCCATGTTCGAGCAGCATTCCTCGGGTCGCTATACGGGTGACGAAGGCTTCGTCGTGCGAAACCAAAATCATGGCACCGTCGAAGGACTGCAGAGCGGCTTCAAAGCGGGCTTGGTTCACAGCGTCGACCCCGTTGGTCGGCTCGTCGAGCAAGATGACATCCGGCTTCATCGCGAAGAGGCCCGCAAGGCAGATGAGGCGCTTTTCGCCGCCGGAGAGCTTGTGCGTGAGGCGATCTGCAAGATGGCCCAGACCGAGATCATCCAGCGCCTGACGCGCGGTTGCTTCTGCACCGGACGGCGTTTGGCCAAGATTCAGCGGGCCGAAACTGACGTCCTCGAGAACAGTCGGACAGAACAGCTGGTCGTCGCTGTCCTGAAACAGAAAGCCGATGCGGCGACGTGCGACACGGAAATCGGCCTCTCGCCGACAGGGTATGCCGAAAAGGGACAGCGTTCCCGACGCAACAGGCTCGAGGCCGACCAGGGCCCGCAGAAGCGTTGTCTTGCCCGCACCATTGGGGCCGACAATGGCAAGCTTCTCGCCTCTGCAAAGCGTCAGACTTGCGCCGGATAGAACGGGTCGCCCGTCCCGCTGGACCGCGATGAGATTGGCGTCAATCAGGTTACCCATAACAGATCCCAAATCAGTAGGCCGCAAACGGCCGCAAGGAATAGCCCGCCCGCCAGCCAGTCTCGGCGCGCTGCGGGCGGCAAGGGAGACACCGGGACAAGACCGCGCGAGCCACGCATCCGCATGGCTTCCTCGACGCGGTCCGCGCGGGCCATGGCGCGCAAGAGTGTCATCCCGATCAGGTTGCCGTAGCTGCGCCAGGTGTGTAGCCCGGTGCGCGGAACAAAGGCACGCATCCGCATGGCGTCCTGTAATCGCGCAGCCTCGGCCCGGATCAGGCTCAGATAGCGGATCACGCCGAGAAGCAGGCGCACGAGGGCTTCGGGACAGCCCAGTCCCCTGAGTGCCAGCCCGAGCCGGACCGGTTCGACACGCGAAAACGCCGTGGTCAGCAAGAGCATTGCGGCTGTGACCTTGGCTGCGACCAGCAGCGCTCGCAACATACCTTCGCGGCTGGCACCGAAACTCCCGACTTGAAACAAGGCTTCGCCGGGGATGGTCAGCGGCAGCGTAATAAGCAATAGCACCAGAAAGGCTTCGAGATGTACGAGCCTGCGCCACGGGAATGGCCCGGGGTGCGTCAGCGTCACGGCAAGGGTCAGCCCAAGCCATGCAAACCCGGGGCCGAGATGCGCCAGCGGTGACAGGATGAAGAGCGCGCCGACCACGGTGACGAGCCGCAGGCGCAGATCAAGCGGCAGGATCATCCGCGCCGACCACGCGCCCAGAGCGCGATTCCCGCAATACCGAAGATCAGACAGAGGCCGGAAATGATATCGGTAAAGCGCATCCGCGCATCCATCTGCTCAATGCGTTCGAGCAACGGGGCGATTTCGCGAGCGACGACAGTCTGGATCGCGGCTTCGGTCACAGCTCCGTCCGGTGAAGTGGGCGGTTCACCCAGTGACGCAACTGTCGCCGACGGCGCCGTGACAACTCCAAAGCGTTCCGGTCCGAGGTCCCGGGACGCGATGTGGCCTTCACCCGAGTTGATCGTGACCGTCACCGGACCATTGATCTGGGGCGGCACCGCAAAGAGGAACCCGCCCTGGCTATCTGTCCTTCCCCGCGCCAGCTCCTGCCCGGCCATCGTCGCCGACCAATCCACATCCTGAGGTCGCCCTCCGCCGACGAAGAACCCGTAGCCCGTGACCGTCTCGCCTTCGACGGTGGCAAATACCCTCAGGCTGTGAGCCGCCACCGGACTGGCAAGCAACATCAAGACCAGCATACCCGAAATGAGGCGCGTCATGCGGAGACCTCCTCCGCGGCAACCCGTGGCCGGAGCGCCTCGGGTGCGGTCCGGGCGAGGAAAGCCAGCACCATGCCACAGATCAACGCCTCGCCCAGTGCCAGCGGTAGATAGGTAATCAGCACGATCTTTGCCGCGGGAACATAAGCAGAGGAGGACAGCCAAAGCGCCAGCGCCACCATGCCGCCGGTGCCGAAGACCGCGAATGCCGCACCGATGCCGCCGACAACCCCGGCCCGCACCGGACTTTGCGCGCTTCGAACCAACCCGCCGATCATCAACGCCATGATGTAGCCCGGCAAAGCAATGTTTAGCGCGTTGACGCCGAGCGTCGTCAGGCCGCCAAATCCGAACATGACGGATTGAAGGATCAAAGCCACCAGCACCGCCGGGAATATACCCGGCCCCAGCATCAGCGCCATAAGGGTCGAGAGCAGCACATGCACGCTCGACGGTCCCACCGGCACGGAGACAAGCGAGGCCACGAAGAACGCCGCCGAGAGGATCGCCACGCGCGGAATGGCGCGGTCATCCATGGTGCGCAGCCCCGCCGCTACGCCGACCGCCGCCAGCGCGCCGCCGCCTATCAGCACCGGCAGCGACAGCAGACCATCGGGGATATGTGCCATCCTATTGCGCCGGTTTCGTATTGACCCAGATCAGCGCACCTTCCTCGACCGGAACCTGCGTGCCGTCCGGCGCGGTCATCGGCTCGTCGCCTTCGATCAGGGCGGCAAAGCCCCACCAGCCCGATACCGGCATGGCATAGGAAAACGTGCCGTTGGCATCGGCCTTGATGACCTGCGTGATGTAGGCATCGTTCGGCGCGGTGATGCCGTGATCGTTGATGAACTCCACCTCGATCTCGGCGTAAGGCACCGGCGCGCCGCCCTTGGTGACGACCCCGGTGAAGATGTTGCCTGTCCAGAGACCGGTCGGCTGCGTCAGTGGCATGATCTCCACCGGGAAACCTACACTGTCGTCCCAGCCCTCGCCCGAGGCGAAACTGTCCACGACGACCTTGGAATAATGCACGATGTACTTGCCCTCGGCGGGTTCCCAGTAGGGTGCCGGTTCGATGTAGAAAATCGCCGCTCCCGGTTCGTCGAGTTCATGCGTCAGGCTATAGGCCATAGCCTCGCCCTGAGGCGCTTCGGCCAAATCGCCCGAAAGATCGGTCTTGGTACCACCTTTCAGCACACCGACAGCGACTGGCCGCGCCATCGACATGACCGGACCGCCCTCAAACGGATGGGTAAATACCAGATCGAGCGTCACTGCCCCGCCGTCAGGAAGCACATCCGCAGAGGGAATGATCTCTTGAAAATGCGCGAGCGCCGGTGCGGCAAGCCCAGTAGCCAGCGCACAGGAAAGAAGAAGGCGGGGCAATGTAATCATCGATTGCAGTTCCTTTTCGAGTATGATTCTTCAATAAGAAAATCATACTGCGCGATACCCTGCAACCCACGACTAGAAAATCTTCATTGTAACTCATATACTTGCTGGAAACTTTCTTTCCACGCTCGGAAAGGGCGCTTACCATGAAACGTATCACAATCACCCTGTCGGACGACATCGCAGAGGCGTTCGACGCCTACATGACCGAAAGCGGGGCGCAGAACCGCTCGGAGGCGATCCGCGACCTCGTGCGGCGCGCCATGTTGCAGCGCCAAAACGGACCGGCAGATGCTCCTTGCCTCGGAGTGGTTTCCTACACCGTCGACCAGACCACCCGGAACCTCGGAGCAAGGCTGGCACAGAGACGGCTCGATGCACATGATCGTCACGTTGCCGCGCTGTCCGTGCCGCTCGATCACACCACCGCGCTCGAGATCGAAGTACTCCGCGGCAGGCTAAGTGACGTCAGCATCGCATCCGAAGCACTGTTCCTCGAACGTGGCGTCGCCCATGGCGCGCTGTCGCTGATCCCGGTGGCCCCCAGCAAATCGCCACATGTCCACGATCAGGAAAACGATCATCCTCATAGTCACATACATGTACAGCCAAGTTTTATCGCAACCACTCAAGACAGTTGACTGCGCATTGTTGCCGGTCGGCGCATTGCGGGCTGCACGCGCAGCGAACGGCAGGAAGGTCCCGCATTGCTGCCCTTTTGCGAAAACAAGGCAAAAGGCTGCTTCCTTGAACCAAGCCGAGAACGAACCGGGGCCTAAGCCCCGATCCTCTTGATGCGGATCCCGAGCTTGCGGGCCTTGTCGACAAGGTTCTCGGTGATGCCCGAACCCGGGGTGGCAATCAGGCCCTGCGGCATGGTATCGAGCATCTTGTCGTTGCGTTTGAAGGGGGCGGCCTTGCCGTGGCTCTTCCAGTCAGGTTTGAAGACCACCTGGGTGACGCCACGGGTATCTGCCCAGCGGGCCGCGATCATCTCAGCGCCCTTGGGCGTGCCGCCGTGCAGCAGCACCATGTCGGGGTATTTGGCGTGCGTGGCGTCGAGGACGGACCAAATCAGATCGTAGGCCTGATAGTCCCCGCCCGAGAAGACGATCCGCGTGCCTTCGGGGCAGTGCACCTCGGTCTCTTTGCGGCGCTTGGCCGAGAGATAGGCCCGGCTGTCCACCACGGCAGAGGTCAAGCCGCGATGCGAGACCTTGGATCCGGTGCGGGGCAGCCAGGGTGAACCGGTGGCAGCCGAGAAATGGTCCACGGCCAGATCGCGCATCTGCTCGAAGGCGTCGCGATGGTCCCAGAGCTTGAGCCCGATGATTTGGAGGCGCTCGAGCTCGACCGAGGCGACCTCAGAGCCGTCCTGGATGGCCAGACTTTCCCGGACCTCGAATTCGTTGTCGTCAAGAATCTTCTGGATATGGGTCAGCCGGCGATGGAAAATCGAGGTGAGGGACCAGAGCATCTCTTCGAGATTGTCTTCCAACTGGCTGCCGGTGAGGAGGCCGATGGTGGTGTCAAAGAGCGTCGCCATGGCGAGCTCGACCTCGTCAGGCTGGGGCAGGGGGCGATGATCTGTCTCGCCGGGTCCCGGTGTTGCGCCGTGAAGTGCGAGGTGGTCGAGGATGGCGGAGGTCACGCCGGTGTCCTCTTGGATGTCTGTCTGATGGGGCATTGTCTGGTTCCTCTGTTTGATCTGACCCGATTTGGATGGGGCGATAACAGGACCGGCGGCGACCGGGCCGCATCCGTCAGGATCGGAGCAAAGCGGAGAACGCGCCGCGGGCCGGAAAATTGGTCCCGCGAGGAATGAGCCGAAGGCTCAGGGGAATTTTCTGGCGCGGGGCGCATTGCTGCCCGGGCGAGGGGCACTCAGCCCCGACCCGCCGGTCCATCGCTCCCCTTTTCCAAACGGGATCAGATCGAACCGGCGGAACCTTTGCCCAGTCAGGCATCCGCGAGGAGGTTGGCGGTCATCCGTCCTCGATCTCCAGACCTTGTGCCTTCATGGCCTCTAACAAGGACCGGCGCAGCGCATCTCCGCCAAATGCTCGCAGATCGTCGTTGAAATCGCCCAAATGCGACACGAGTTCACCACAGGCAATTCCAAGCGATTTTAGTTGGTTACGCAGTCTCATTGATGCGTTACGTCCAGCTTTGTCATTGTCCCGCGCGATCCAGATACGCTGAATGCCCGGCGGCGGAATGAAGAGGCCGAGATGGCTGGCGGTGAGACAGGAGGCGAGATCGAATTCCGGGAGAACGGTGCCAACCGAGAGGGTGTTCTCGAGCCCTTCGCCGACGATGAGATCGCTGCGAGGTGGGCCGGACCAGAAGCGGATGGCATGGCCGTGAAGCTGCCCGAGGATCCGTTTCGGACTCTCGATCGGGGCCAGACCGCCGGTGGACGGGTCGAGATAGACCCTTGCGCATCCGGTGATCTGGCCCCGATTATCGGTGACCTTCGCGAGCAGGGCAGGGGCCCTTTGCGGCGGATCGGCGTCGTCCGTGCCGTGCCGCAGGAAGACCCGTGGGTGATAGCGCAGGGCCGGGCCCAGCCGTGTGATGCCACGCCCTTGTAGATAGATGGCGGCTAAGGTGCCAAGCACCGGCTTGCCAGCGGCAAAGAGTTTGCGCGCCCGCGCGATGCGTTTGCTCGAGGCGGCATCTGGTTGCTCACGGGTTTTGGTGACTCGCGGCACGGCAGGGTAGGGGGCCTCGCCGAGAAAGGACCGGGCCTCCCTCAGCGTTTCCTTCAGCGTGACCGACCCAAGCCGTTCCTGCAGCAGGTCGATCAGGTCGCCATATTGCCCCGTCGCGAAATCTTGCCAGGACCCGGCCTTGCGCCCACCCTGCGCGTGGAGCCGGATCGCGAGGCTCTGGCCCTTAGCGCCAGAGGTGTCACCAATCTGCCAATAAATGCCCTGCTTGCGCCCCTCGGGGAAGTACTGGCGGCAGAAACTCTCGGCCCGGTCTGCCAGATCGACCGAGAGGTCCGCGATACTGCGCCCCGCGCTCATGCTGCGGCATCCGCTGCACTGGCGCCAACAGGATACTCTGCGAGAATCCGCGCCAGCACCTCGGTGCCATCCACCGGGATGAACACTCGCGTCTTCCACTGGATCACCTCGGTGAAACAGCCCATCGCCTTCAGTGCGGGCAGGGCCGTGCCCGACGCGCCGATGAGTTCAAGCCTCGGCTGACCCATGACCAGCGACCGGCGCAGCTGGTAGCCGCCAAGGAGGCTCAGGGTCGTTCGCGCCTCTATCACCGCGCCGAACACCTCCTGCGGCGTCATCTGGATCTGGCAGTCGAGCCCGAGCCGCGCGTAGACGTTAAAGAGCTGCTCCTGGCTGACCAGACGGCCGATGGCGCGCTCCCCGTCCTCGGTCTGAAGACGATAGATGCGCATGTTGTCAGCGGGCAGGCGATCCCAGATTGGCAGAAGAAGCCCGCAGATCAGCGTGATCTTGGAGGTGGTGAACTCCGGCACCGCTTCGACCTCGGCCTGCCAGAGCTGCTCGAACATCCTATCACCGACCTCTTCCCAGTGCGACTTCGAGAACTCGGAAAGTGCGAGTAGCTCGGTCGCGATGGGTCGTAGCAGTTTCACCCAAAGGATCGGCACACCGTCCTCATCCATGAAGGCCGGCGCCTTCACCATCAGCGCCGCGCGTTTGGAGGTCTTGTTCCAACAGAGCGTCGCGCCCTTCGTATCAGCGCAGATGGCTTTGACGCGGGGCAGGGTGAGCGGATCGTTGCGATCGGTGCGCTCCACGGTCAGCGCGGTCGCCGTCGCCCCCGTCGCCTCATGCTCGAAGATGACCTTGCGGTCGACAATCTCGAATTTCTCGGCGCGCAGAGTCTCGAGGCCGACATCCAGCGTGCCCGCCTGGCGCGCATCTTCGATGATGGCCGAAAGAAACCCGCCGAAGGCCTCGAAGATCGCATCCTGCATGTCGATCCGGAGCGCGAGACAGCGGTTCAGGAACTGCTGGATCGGTGGCAGGTTTTCTTTCATCGTGCCATCCGCCTCATCGAGCGTCAGGCCGGTCATCTCCTGGAACCTGGCGTAGGAGCAGGCCTCGATCTTGCCTGCACGCAGCTTGTAGAAGAACTGCCGCAGCGCCGCCCGCGCATAGGGGCTCTCGAGGTTGTCCTCGGCGCGGAACATGTTCTGCCCGCCCGTCTCGCGCTGGCCCTTGGTGATGGCGCCAAGCGTATCGAGACGGCGCGCGATGGTGGAGAGAAAGCGTTTCTCGCCTTTCACATTGGTCGCGACGGGTCGAAAGAGCGGTGGCTGCGCCTGGTTCGTGCGATTGCCCCTGGATCGCATTGTCGGCCTTCCAACCGGGCTCCAGCAAGTAGTGCACACGGAGGCGCTGGTTCTTTGCCCCGAGATCGGCGTGGTAGCTGCGCCCGGTGCCGCCGGCATCCGAGAAGATCAGGATGCGCTTGGCATCATCCATGAAGGCCTGCGTCTCACCGAGGTTGGAGGAGGCGGGGCGGTTTTCGACCTTGAGCCGCCCTTCACGCGTTTTCACGATGCGCCGCTTGCGCCCGGTGACCTCAGCCACCGCATCCCCGTCGAAATGCCAGAGGATCTGGTCGAGCGCGCCCTGCACCGGGGCGAGGGCCCCAAGATGCTCGACAAGATCGTCCCGCCGCCGCTCCGCCTCGCGGCAGATGATCGGGTTGCCATCGCCATCGAGGGCCGGGCGCGAACGTAGGTCGCCATTCTCGTCCGTATAGGGCTCGAAGAGCTGTGTCGGGAACGAATGCATCAGGTAGGGCACCGGATGATCTGCGGGAATGACACCGTCCTCGGCAAGCCGCTTCAGCGCCCTGAGGCGACGACCGCCGGCATCGACTGCAAAACGTGTCTCAGACAGCGCATGAACCACCAGGTTCTGTTTGACGCCCGTCTCGCGAATACTGGCGAGGAGTTCGGCGTCGTCGCTCGTGCTAGCGGCAACTTTGCGGACGTTGAGCGGGCTCGGCTCCAGCTGGTCGAGCGGGATCATCCGGATGTCGGCAGCGCCGTCAGGCGCGGCCGTTCCGGCGGCTTCGGTCTTTTTCGCGCTGGTGGGTTTCAGGCGGGTCGTGGTCTTGGCCATAGTCAGGCTCCTCGTCACGCCGGACCCGGACGAGACACTCTCTATCCTTTCAAGCCCGGCACCCGGGCTTCCCTTTCTCTGGCTCTTCACATTGCAACAGTGCACTGTTCTGCCGGCTCTGGTTTCAGCTGGATGAGTGTCTAAGTTCAGAGCATAACCAATAACTTCGAACCCGAACTCTCCTTATGGCACTCATCCAGGGACTCGGGTTGGGAAAACTAGAGAACATTGAGCAGCCAAAGCGATCCTGTTGCGCAAATCGGGCGATGGCCGAGGTTCCCCTTTCCTCGGACGGACTTATCCCACAGCTACCGTGACGGGTATGCCGAGCGCGGTGTAGCCGCTCAGGACGGCGATGCGGACCTGGAGTTCAGCGACCTGACGGTCAAAGTCCCGCGCCATAAGGCGCTGCCCCAGCAACTTCACACAGTGCATCTTCGTCTCAACGCGGCTTCGGTGGTGGTATCCGCTCCATCGTCGCCAGAGCGCGCGGCCCAGGTATCTCGTCGCGCGCAGGGCCTCGTTTCGCGCCACAGCTCCGGCGGTTATGGTCATCCATGGCTTTGCGTTCTTGCGTGGCGGGATGACGGCGTGGACGCCACGGTCAGCAATGCCGTCGTGGTACTTTCGTGTATCGTAGGAGCCGTCAGCCGTAACACCGCCGATCTGTTGGTCCACCTGGTTCTGGTTGAGCAGGCCGGGTAAAACCGGTGCATCGCCGATGTGGCTCCTGGTGACCTCGACTGCGCGAACCTCCAGTGTTTCCTCGTTGATCCCGAGATGGAACTTGCGCCAGACGCGCCGTTTGGGTCGACCATGCTTGCGGGCGCCCACGACTTTGATACACGTGCTGTCGATCAGCAGGTGCAGCGGCCCCTTGGAGCCGCGATAAGGGAAGTTCACGACCGGAGTCCTGCGGCACCGGGACAGGGTGCTGAAGTCGGGCACCGTCCAGTCGAGGCCAACCAGCCGCAGCAGGCTCTCGACGAACCCGGTTGTCTGCCGGAGCGCCATGCCCAACAACAGCTTCATGGAAAGGCAGGTCTGGATGGCAGAATCGCTTTAGGTCTGCTGCCGGCCACGTCTGCCTGTCGGCGCGGCCTCCCCGCTCATATCGGGGTCGAACCAGATCGTCAGCGAACCCCGGCGCTTGTGCGCTTCATTGTAGGCTGGACAGTTCCTGGTCTTGTAGGTCGGAGGTGTAGGTCTGCTCCTGCATCCCAGCTACCACGCTGGACTCATGAGATGAATCCCACGCGGGATTTGCGCAACAGCGCCTTGTTGCATGGATTAGTGGGACGTCGCAACACTATCATATTACGGCTCATGCATTCCAAGACCGAGACCGGAACACATTTTCCGCTCCCAGAGGCGAGCAGGTCACCGATTTTCTGTAAGTTGGAAACTAAGGGAGACAATAGAATGCCCGTCAGCTTGTTGCATAGTGAGTTTGATTTTTAAGACCGCGTATGGCGAAATCAGCGGATTGAATTTGGCACCTGAACAAATTGGCACTTGTGCCTGTCCGGCCAACCCAACCTTCGGCTATGCTTTAATGCCGTTGGTCATTAGGTTCAGAATCTGGTCACCGATGACCTCGGGAGGTTCCGGACCGTCGGGATCGTACCACTCCGGCATCTGGTTAAAGGCTGAGAACAGAATCTGGGCGAGCCTTTTAGGCGAGCATTCGCGGATTGACTTATCCTTGATACCTGCCTCGATGACCTCTTCAAGGAAATCCTGACCGTCGCGCAAGGTTTGGCGCAGTTTTTCCTGATTCTTGCCCGTGAGGTTGCGGCGCGCCTCGCGCATCAATGAGGAACCGAAATCGCTCACAACCAATGCAGCGTAGGAACGAAAAAACACATGAACCCTGTCAAGGCCATCGCCAGTTGACCCTTGTGCCGCGTCAAAGCACAGACCGACCCTTTCCAGGGAAACCAGTGCGCACTGCATTAGGATGTTTTCCTTGTTGCGGGCGTAATAATACAGTGCAGGCTTGGTCAGATCCAGTTCAGCGGCGATATCATCGAGCGAGGTTTTCTTGTAGCCGACCGACGAGAACAGACTCGCCGCGACGTCCAAAACTGCGCGGCGTTTAAGTTCCTGCTGTTCCTCGACGTCTTTTGTCTTTTTATGCCATTGGATCGCAGGCACATTTCCCTCACTATTAAGTGTGCGCCGGGCGAGAGAACTTCCCGCCCGACATTTTGGCAAGATTAGTAGTCGAGGCCCCGGGCTGCAACTGTCCATGAGCCGTTTTCAACCCTGGCCAGAATCAGCGTTTCCACCCCCTGGTGATCTTCGGGGCCAAAGCTGATTGTTTGGCCGCCGATCGGATCGACATAGCCATTGATCGCCTCGATCGCAGCCAAGAAGCCTTCGGTGGTCAGTTCGGGGCCTGCCGCTTCAAGCGCCTCGGCCAGCAAATCGATGAAAATATAGCCCAACTGCGCCTGCGGCTCCATTTTTGTCCCATAGGTCTCTGCATAGCTTTCCAGGATGCGTTTGGCCTCGCCTTCCGAGGTCGCGACATCGGCGAAGACGAAGGGCGAAACCAGATAGAGCCCTTCCATTGCACCGTCTGCCGCCTTGGCCACAGCATCCATGTAGGGGACCATGCCCGTGACGAAGATCGGTTCGAAACCGAGCTTCTTCGAGGTGGCAACGGTCAAGATCGTGTCCTTGACGCTGCCGGCGTTGAAGACGATGTCGCAGCCTGCATTCTTCAAGGTCGTGACCGAAGACACCATGTCGGTCTCTGTGGCCGCATGCTCGGTTTTTGCAACGATCTCCATGCCGTATTCATGTAGCTGCTGTTCGACGCCAAGCGTCATCGACTCGCCCGCCTCGTTGGCGATCTGCGACACGCAGGGAGTCACAAACCCGCCATTGTCATGGAAATAGGCTACCGCCGCACGGAACTGCTCGGTATAGTTGCGAAAAAAGGCGTATTTCATCGGGTGCAGCGGCTCTGCCATCTCGGGCGCCGCGGTCATGGGAAACAGGTTGGGAACGCCGGCGTCCAATTGCTGCGGCATGACCGCGAGGTTCATCGGTGTTCCCAGCGCGCCGACCATAGCAAAGACCCTGTCGCGGCGCAGCAGTTTGTTGGCAGCCTGAATGGCGCGCGGCACCTGATACTGCGTGTCCTCGATCACGATCTCAAGCTGGCGACCGTGAATGCCGCCCGCGGCGTTGATCTCGTCCACGCGCATGCGCAGTCCGTTGGCTTCAGGTACGCCCCAGACAGCCAGCGGGCCGCTGAGATCGGTATAGCTGCCAAGCGTGATCTTATCGTCGGTCACGCCCTGCGGACCAGCAATGGCCGCACCGGTGACCAACGCGGAGAGCGCCAGTGCAGTTGCAAAATTCTTCATGATTTCCTCCCTTTCAAGTTTCAGTACATAGTTTCAATGAGGTCTTTGTATTTACGCTCGACCTCGTTGCGTTTTAGCTTCATCGTCGGCGTGAGCTCCTCGTCCTCAGCCGTCAGAAGCACATCGATCAGTCGGAACTTCTTCACTTGTTCCACCGGCGAGAATCCGGCATTCGCACGGTCCACTTCTTCGCCGATCAACTCGATGATCGGCTCACTTTCGCAGAGCGATTTGTAGTTCGAGAACGGTATGCGCTTGTCCTGGGCGTATTTCTCGACTGGTTCCTGGTCGATCATGATCAGCACGGTCAGGTACTTACGCTTGTCGCCGATGATCACGGCATCCGAGATGTAGGGCGAGAATTTCAGTTCGTTCTCCAGCTGCGACGGCGTGATGTTCTTGCCGCCGGCGGTGATGATGATGTCCTTCTTGCGGTCGAGAATGGTCAGATCGCCATTGTCGTCCATCTTGCCGACATCGCCAGTATGAACCCATCCATTCACCATGGTCTCGGCGGTCTTTTCCGGCTGGCTCAGGTAGCCAGAGAAGTTTGACCGCGCGCGTATCAGGATTTCGCCATCCTCGGCCAGTTTAACCTCTACGCCACGCATGGCCCGCCCGATCGAGCCGATTGGAGACTGGCCGGGCACGGTGGCGGTGACGATACCAACTTCGGTCTGGCCATAGGCTTCTTGCACCGAAACGCCAAGCGCGTTGAACCAACTGAGCAGCCGCGCCGAGATCGGTGCCGCGCCTGAGACGATCGTATGCGCCCGCGCCAGACCCAGTTCGACGCGGATGTTTCGCAGTACAAGGAAATCGAGCACTCTGTGCGCAAGGCCAAGGCTCAGCGGCACCTGTTTGCCCTCTGCCAATACCACCGCACGCCGTTCGGCCACTTTCAGCGCCACTTCATAGGCGAAGCGGCCAAAGGCTGTGGCTTCATTCATGATGAAACTGATGCGGGAATAGAACTTTTCCCACACCCGCGGCACCGCGAAGATGAAAGTCGGGGCCACCTCCTGAATATCGGCGTTAAAGGTCTCGCCGCTCTCGGCAATGTTGATGGTGATGCCATGCCGGATCGGGGTCGCGACCGAGATGATGCGCTCGGCGGCGTGGCACAGCGGCAGAAAAGTCAGGATCTCATCACCCGGGCCCAGCGCCATTTCCGGGTGGTTGTCGGCTTGCGCCAGAAAGAACCGGTGCGAGATCATCGCGCCTTTGGGCGCGCCGGTGGTGCCCGAGGTATAGATCAGCGTGGCGATATCCTCGCCGTTGCCGGCATCAATACGGGCTTCGAAGGCGGCATGCATGGCAGGGCCGCCATCGGCGGCAAGCTCGAGGAACGCTTCCCATCCCATGACTTTGTCGTGAGAAAATCGGCGCAGACCTTCCATGTCATAGACAATGACCTTTTCGATGCCGGGAACCTCGTCCTGCATCACTAGGTATTTGTCGAGCTGTTCCTCGTCCTCGACAAACAGAACCTTGGCACCGCTGTCGTTCAGCTGATAGGCAACCTGGTTTTCCTGCAAAGTCGGATATAGCCCATGAACCACCGCACCGATGCACTGAATGCCAAGGTCGGAAAACACCCATTCCTTGTTGTCTTCGCTGATGATCGCCACAACATCGCCGGGCTTGATCCCCAGCGCCATCAGCGCACAACCTGCCTGACGGGCCCGATCATAGTAGTCGGTCCAAGTGTACTCTTCCCAGATGCCGAAATCCCTTTCGCGGATAGCGATTGCAGATCCGAATTCCCTGCAGTTCTGCCGAAACAGCTTGGGTAGCGTGTCGCAACCGTCGATTTCCAAGATGGGCGGGGTCCAGTCTTGTGGAAAGATGTCGTTCATCGCCAGGTCTTCCTTGCTTTCCAGCGACGGTCACCCCGCGCGCTGTCGGCTTTGATGCCAAGGTAAAATTCGCGGATGTCAGCGCTGTTCATCAGCATGTCGCGCTCGCCTTCTATGACGATTCGCCCGGTTTCCAGCACGTAGCCGAAATCGGCGGCCGGCAGCGCGACGCTAGCATTCTGTTCCACCAACAGCATGGTCATGCCTTCCTCGACATTGATCCGCTTGATGATCGTGAAAATCTCGGAAATTAACCGGGGTGAGAGACCCAGCGATGGCTCATCCAGCAGCATCAGGCTGGGCCGTGCCATGAAGGCGCGGCCCAGGGCCACCATCTGCTGTTGCCCACCCGATAGATAGATCGCCTGCTTGTCGATAAACCCACGCAGGACCGGGAACCAGCCCAGTACCTTTTCGAAATCGCGCGCCACCTCGTCGCGGTCTTTGCGGCAATAGGCGCCCATCATCAGGTTGTCTTTCACCGACAGAAGGGCAAAGACCTCACGTCCTTCGGGGCTGTGGGCCACACCGGTGCGGGCGATCGCATCCGGGTCCAGACCAGTAATGGCCTTGCCCTTAAAGGTGATTTCCCCCTTGAACGGATCCAGCGCACCCGAGATGGTTTTCAGGATGGTGGTCTTGCCGGCGCCGTTCGATCCCATGACCGTAACCACAGTGCCTTCGCGCACCGACAGGCTGACACCACGGATGGCCATGACGCGGCCATACATTGTTTCGACATTGCGGACTTTCAGAACTTCGCTCATGCCGCTTCACCCCCTAGATAGGCTGCCTGCACATCGGGATTGTCCTGCACCTCAGAGGCGCTGCCGGTGGCCAGGAAACGGCCTTCGTTGATTGCCAGAACCTTGTCTGAGACCTTGTTCACCAGCTTCATGTCGTGCTCGATCATCACCACGGTGATGCCAAGATCCTCTCGGATGTCTTCGATCACAAAGGCGGTGTCTTCGGTTTCCTCGGTGGTCAGCCCGCTAGAGGGTTCATCCAGCAACAGGATCTCGGGGCTGGCGATCAGCGCGCGCGCCATTTCGGTCTTCTTGCGCACGCCGTATGGCAGGTCGGCGACGCGGGCGTGACGGTAGCCTTCGAGGTCGAGGAATTCGATAACCTCTTCCGCCTTGCGGCGGTGTTCCAATTCCTGGCGCAATTGGCCGGGCAGGAATAACAGCTCGCTCAGCGGCGAGAACCGCCCATGCCGGAACCGGCCGATCAGCAGATTATCCAGAAGCGAAGCATGCTCGAACAATTCGATGTTCTGGAACGTGCGGGCGATGCCGTGGTTGATCACTTCGTGGGGCTTGGCCCCCAGCAGGCTTTCGCCACCAAATCGGATATCACCATTGATCGGATCATAGATGCGGCAGATCAAGTTGAAGACCGTGCTCTTGCCGGCACCATTGGGGCCGATGATGGTGAACACCTTGCCCGGTTCCACCGAGAAGCTCAAATTGTCGACGGCCTTTAGCCCACCGAATGCAAGGGATACGTTTTCGACTTCAAGCCAGCTCATTTTAGACGCTCCGTCTTGAGGAAGGTCTTCTGCCGTTGGAAGCTGCGCCGCTTGTACATCGGGAAGACGTTGAAATAGTGATGGATTTTGACCCAGCGGCCAAACAGCCCGTCGGGTTCGAACAGGATGAAGCCCAAAAGGATCAGGCCGAAGGCCAGGCTATCGAACCCGCCGGATGTGGCGATGGCACCGGGTATGATCACCTTGACCCAGCTCAGGGCGGTGGGCAGCAGCACGATAAAGAACGCGCCGAAGATGGCCCCGTGGATGGTGCCGATCCCGCCGACAACGATCATCAAAAGTAGACGAATGCTCTCGCTCATGCCGAAGGTTTCCGGCGTGATATAGTAGAATGCATGCGCCAGCAGCCCCCCGGCCAGACCGGCGAACACCGCCGACAGGAAGAATGCATATGCTTTGTAGAAGGCCACATTCGTGCCCAGCGACCGGGCCGAAACCTCGCTGTCGCGGATCGCAATAAGGGCACGACCAGACCGTGTGCGCAACAGATTGCGCGTCGTCAGGATGGCGCCAACAAAGAGCCCGAGGTTCAACAGGTAGGTGTTCCAGCTCTGGTCGATGGCGATGCCGAAGATGTCTATGCCCGGCACTGGCAGGCCGCGATGTCCGCCGGTCAAGTCACCGCCACCGCCGATCAGCCGTTCAGTCACGATGGCGATCGAAAGTGTAGCGATGGCGAGATACAAGCCATGCATTCGCCCGCAGATGCGCCCAATGGCCAACCCGAACAGACCAGTGATCAGCGCCGCAAAGGGCAGCGACAGGATCCACGGCACACCATAGCGAGACAGTAGGATCGTGTGGGCATAGGCCCCGATGGCGACAAAGGCGGCCTGCCCGAAGCTCACCTGT
The DNA here is from genome assembly GCF_005871115.1 of Maritimibacter alexandrii. Taxonomy (NCBI): domain Bacteria; kingdom Pseudomonadati; phylum Pseudomonadota; class Alphaproteobacteria; order Rhodobacterales; family Roseobacteraceae; genus Maritimibacter; species Maritimibacter alexandrii. The sequence goes on along the minus strand of NZ_SWKQ01000001.1, from coordinate 5,999 downwards.
CCCGAGAACCCGGTCAGGATCATCAGACCCAGCCCGGCGATGGCATAAATATAGACAAACGACAATTCGTCCAGGAAGTAGCCATCAAGAAACAACGGCGCGGCAAGCGCGATACACAGGAACAGCAGATACCAGAAGGCCTGTGTACGGTCGCGAAACAGGCGGATGTCCTGCTTGTAGGATTTGCGAAAGAGTACGCGCATGGGCCTATACCTTCTTTGCGTAGATTTGTGCCAGCAGACCCTCCGGCCGGATCAGCAGCACCATGAACATGATCAGATAGGCGCCGATCCCCTTGAAGGTTGGGAACATGATGTCGAAGAACGGCTCGGTCACGCCGATCAACAAACAGCCCAGAACCGCGCCGGGGATCGATCCAAACCCGCCTACAATGGCGCCTGCAAAGGCTTTGAACCCGACAAATCCCATCTGCGTCGAGACCAACGTGACCGGGCCCAGAAGTAGGCCTGCGATGGCGCCAAAGATCGCGGACATTGCCCAGATCGACGAGGTCAGGCGCTTGACAGGGATGCCCATATAAAAGGCCGCCAGCTGGTTCAGGGACAAGGCCTGCATGGCCACACCCTGGCGGGAATAGCGGAAGAACGCGTAAAGCCCGCTAGCCACGATGGCGGTCACCAGGATCGCCAGAACGCTGGACCAGCCAATAATGACCGGTCCAAGAGCCAGATTCCCCTCGATCGGATCTGGCAGGGAATAGTTACCAAAGCCCCATACAATCCCGGCAACAGCCCGCAGTGCAATTCCCAGCGCCAGCGTCAGGATAAAAACGGTGAACACCGGCTGTCCGGTGAGCCGCCGCACAACAAGCACGTCGACCCCGTAACCGAACCCGCCCATGAACACGAGCGTCAGCAAGGCTCCCAGCCAATAAGGCAGCCCCCAAAGCACGATGAACTGATAGCCAACAAAGGCCCCCAGCATCATGAACTCGCCTTGGGCGAAATTCACCTGCTCGGTGGCCTTGTAGACCAGCACCAGGCCGATGGCGATCAGGCTATAGAGACAGCCCTGTGACAGTCCGACCAGCAAAAGCTGTACGGCGTCAGCGAAACTCAGACCGGTCATATGGCGGCCCTCCAATGCTGCAGGATTTCGTTCGTTTCGACGAAGCCGGCGTCACCGGATGTCGGAATGTATGGCCGGGTATGTGAAAAGCGAGGGGCCGGGGCGGGCATTTCGATGCCATCTACAGTGAGAACGCTCTCGTGTGCCCGGCTGTGCAGATGCACCGCTGCGTCAGCCAGAGGCACCACCGGTGCAAAGCAGGCATCTCTGCCTACTAGCACGTCATACCATTCAGCCTGTGTCCGGCTCAGGAACAGGTCGGTCAGGGCCTCGCGCAAGGCCGACTGCGCCGCGGGCGCAATCCCGGCCATTTCGATGAATCGAACACCTTTGAGAGGGCCATTACGATTCAGCATCGCGTCACCTCGCCTGCAGCCGCGTGGCCGCATCCAAACGCAGGGTGGCACCGTTCATGTAGCTGTTTTCGATCAGAAAGGCACAGGCGTGGGCGAATTCTTCCATCCGGCCCACCCGCTTGGGCGCCTCGACGCTTTCTTCGAGCGAGGCGACGACCTCATCACCGAGGCTCATCACCATCGGTGTGCCAAAAAGTCCCGGTGCGATGGCGTTGATGCGGATGCCTTTCGGCCCCATCTCACGCGCGGCAGGCAGGTTGAGCCCAATCACACCGGCCTTGGACGAGGCATAGGCAGTCTGCCCAATCTGGCCCTCATAGGCCGCTCCGGACGAGATATTGACAACCACACCGCGCTCCTCCCCGTCTTCGGGCGGGTTCTCCAGCATCCGCGCGGCGCATTTGCTCATTACGTTGAACGTGCCTACAAGGTTGATCTCGACCGTGCGACGAAAGGCATCGAGCGAGGCAGCCTGGCCCTCGCGGTCGACCACCTTCATCGGGCTGACCACACCGGCGCAGTTAATGGCGACATGCAGCGCGCCAAAGCGGTTGATCACGGCCGCGATGGCCTCCGACACCTGCTCGTCGCTGGTCACGTCCACCTGCCGGAACATGGCCCGCTCCGCGCCCAACCGTGCGGCCAACGCCGTACCCTGCTCCATGTCACGGTCGAACATGGCCACCTGTGCGCCCAGCCCGTGCAGATATTCTGCCGTCGCAGCACCAAGCCCGGAGGCCCCGCCTGTCACGATAACGGTCTTGCCTTCGATCTTCATGACTTGAGCCCTTATTTGAACGCGGCCACACCGGTCAGGGACCGGGCGATCAGCAGTTTCTGAATCTCGGTGGTCCCGTCCGGGATCGGTCCAATGATCGCTTCGCGGGCCAGACGTTCGACGATGAACTCGCGGGTCACGCCGTTGCCGCCATGGATCTGCACCGCCTGCCGCGTGGCGCTCACCGCAATCTCAGTGCCATACCACTTGGCCATGGCACATTCTGTGTCACAGCGCTCATGGCGGTCGATCATGCCGGCGGCGCGATGGGTCAGCAAGCGCGCGGCGTCGATCTCGGTCGCCATCGTGGCGATCTTGTCGGCAATCATCTGATGCCCGGCGATCTGCTTACCATGCTGATTGCGCTCTTGCGCGTAACGGATGGATTCCTCCAGCGCCCGGCGCGCCAGCGCGATGCCCCACATCGCCATATGCACCCGCGCGCGTTCGAACACGACCAGGGTCTGCTGCAACCCCCACCCTTCTGCACCGATGGTGTTCTCGACCGGTACTCGCACCTCATCGAGGAAGATCTGCGAGGTCGACTGTGCATTCAGGCCGATCTTGGGAATATCGAGGGTTTCGAAACCGTGTTCCTTGCGGTCGACAAGTATATGTGTCAGCCCCTCGCCGGTACTACAGGTACAGATCAGGAAATCGGCAAAGCGCCCGTTCGATATCCAAGTCTTCTCGCCCGAAATCACCCAGTCGCCGCCATCCTTGCGGGCACGGGTCTTGACCGCTGCCACGTCCGAGCCGACGCCCGGTTCCGATATGCCGATAGCCACGGATGTTTCACCTGCCAGAAGCTGTGGGATATAGCGCGCGCGTTGTTCATCGGTGCCAAGGCGAAGCAAAAGGTCGGCGCCCACCACGTTGATCAGGATCGGCAACGCAATGTCCATCGCCGTGACGCCGACCTCTTCGAACAGCATCAGGTGCGTGGACCAATCGAGCCCCATGCCACCCACCTCTTCTGGATGGGGTGCCGAGGTCAGACCGAACTCGGATAGCTGCGTGAGGAACCCCTGGATCACCTCTTTTTCAAACGGAGCGTCCTTGACCTTCTGGTATTCCGGTTCGATCTGGTCATCAAGGAAGCGGCGCAGAATATCGCAGGCCATTGCCTGTTCTTCAGTCTTGAACATCTTGCTCTCCTATCGTGCGAGGATCAGAACCGAGGCCACTGCCTCTTCGATCCCGATCAGCCCACCGCCGTTTTCGGCAATAGCCACCTTTGCCCCTTCAACCTGGCGCGCGCCGCATTCGCCGCGCAGCTGGCTGACAAGCTCATACACCTGCCCCAGACCGGTGGCGCCGATCGGGTGGCCTTTGCACTCCAGCCCGCCCGACGGGTTGACCGGCACACGCCCGCCAATCGTGGTCTCGCCACGTTCGGAGGCAGCCGCGCCCTCGCCAAAAGGAAAGAGGCCAAGATTCTCAATCTGGATCAGTTCGCCCACGGCGGTGGCATCATGCACCTCGGCGACCGAGACGTCCTCGGGTCCAAGTCCGGCCTTCTCATAGGCGCGCCGGGCCGCCTTGGCAGTCAGATGGTTTTCAAAGTCGTCGCCATCCCGGTCCGACCCGGTCTGTATCACGCTGGCACGCAACTCGATGGCGCGATCTCGGGAAATGCCGTGGCGCTGCATGCCCGCTTCGGTCATCAGCACGGCCGCTGCACCGCCATCGCTCATCGGGGCGCACATCGGCAGGGTGAGCGGATAGGTGATCGGCGGCGCGCCGAGCACGTCGCCAACAGTGTAAGGATTGCGGAACTGCGCTTTGTCGTTTTCCACCGAGTGCATGTGGTTCTTGGCAGCGATGGCCGCGAATTGCTCCTGTTTCGTCCCGAACAAGCGCATATGTGCGCGAGCAAAGGCGGCGTAGACGGCCATGAAAACGGAATAGGGTTTTCCGGACTCGCTGCCTTCCGGCAAATCGATCCCATGCCCCAGCGCAAGCAACCGCTTTTCATTCTCCTCGGCGGTCGCCAATTCCCAGCCAGAGTCGAAAAAGCTGAACATCTTGGCCTTATCACCAGTCCACATCTTCTCGGCTCCAACGGCCAGCGCAACATCGCCTTCGCCCGCCTTCAGAAACTGCGCAGCTAGGTTCAGGGCGGTCGATCCGCTGGCACAGGCGTTTTCGACGTTCACAACTGAAATTCCCTCGATCCCAATATCGCGAAGGGCGATCTGGCCCGGGATCATCAACTGCCCTTCCAAATGCCGCTGGGTGGCGTTCGAAAAATAGGCGGCCTCGATTGCATCGGCAGCAATCCCGGCATCTTCCACGGCTCCGGTGACGGCCTCGCGGGTCAACGACTTCACAGTCGCTCCCTCCAGGCGCCCCATGCGCGTCATCGCCACACCGGTTATGTAAACCTTATCCATCTGGCCCTCATCAGGTTCCGGCAAAAACCGGTTTTCGTTTCTCGGAGAACGCCGCCAGCCCTTCTGCTGCGTCATTCGATGTCAGGTGGTCGCGCAGGACCGACAATTCCCAGGCCAGAGCCTCGGTTTGCGGCATCTCGACGGAGGCATTGGCGACCGCTTTCATCCGCGACAGAACAAGCGGGCTCTTTTCGGCCAAGCTTTGAGCAAAGGCGTCGAGGCGGGCTTCAAGCTCGTCATCGGCAACCACCTCTTGCACCAACCCCATGCGCAGCCAATCGCACGCCGGCAGACTACGGCCGGAAAACAGCAGGTATTTGGCGTTTGGCAGACCAATCAGAGAAGGAAGCACGGCAGCGCCTCCGGCCCCCGGAAAAACACCGAAATTGGCATGCGCATCGCCAATCTTCGCGCTTTCGGCAGCGATCAGAACGTCGCAGCACATCGCCAGTTCCAGCCCGCCCGCGACGGTAACCCCGTTTAGACCGGCAATGACGGGTTTGGGAAAATCGCGGAGCGTCTGAAAAACCTCGGCTACGGCATCAAGGAAATCACCTTCTTTGGACCGCTCCTGTGACAGACCCGCCTGCACCGCCTTGAGATCGGCTCCCGCACAGAACGCCCGGCCGCTGCCGGTCAGCACCACAACGCGCAGCTTTTCGTCACGACGAATGCGCTCAAGCGTCGCCCCAAGCTCCAAAATCATGTCCCGCGAAAGAGCGTTCAACTCGGTAGGTCTATTCAAACGCAAGCAGGCCGCCGATCCCCGCGTTTCCAAAATGACATTTACATGTTTCATTATTTCACCTTTTACTGACCAGTAAGTAATGCAAAAAGATGCACCGGTCAACATAGAAATATTTCTTCTTTTTCAATAGCTTGAAAAAACACTTCGGGAGACGGACGCAAAGCACCCGCCAAGTTCAGGAACCGCCTCGGTGTCATCTTCAGAGTCGATCGCGGTATTCGCGAAAGAAGTCAAAGCATGATTGATGCCTTGGCAACGCCCGCTTTTCTTGCTGCGATGCCGCTGAAAATGACACCCAATGCGTTGCTGCAGCTGCAAGCGTGAGGGATAGAGTTTTTCCGGTCTGGGCTCAATCCGGCTATTCGATGCCTCTAACCAACGGCTTGAAAACAACAAAAGGGCCGCCCTAAGGCAATCTTCGCTCATTCACACCTTCGTTTGTGCCTTGTTGCTTAATCGGTGGGACGTCACAACACGCCCTTTCCCGTGTAATCTATGCGACGCGTGTCAATCGGCATTGAAGTTTGACCCCCTATCGGCATCCAATATTGACCCCCTTGGTGGTGAGCAGGCCCGGCGCTGCGTAGCCCTCACATAGCGCAGCGGCGGCGGGCCTGCGGGGTTTCGGGTTG
>NZ_SWKQ01000009.1:797500-1500592 GCF_005871115.1 Maritimibacter alexandrii | reverse complement strand
TGATCAACGTGGGCGACGAACTGGAAATCGTCGGCATCAAGGACACCAAGAAGACGACCTGCACGGGCGTGGAAATGTTCCGCAAGCTGCTGGATCGTGGTGAAGCCGGCGACAACATCGGCGCCCTTCTGCGCGGTATCGACCGTGACGCGGTCGAGCGTGGTCAGGTTCTGTGTAAGCCGGGTTCGGTCAAGCCGCACACCAAGTTCGAGTGCGAGGTCTACATCCTGACGAAGGATGAAGGCGGCCGTCACACCCCGTTCTTCGCCAACTACCGCCCGCAGTTCTACTTCCGCACGACGGACGTGACCGGCACGGTCGAGCTTCCCTCGGGCACCGAGATGGTGATGCCGGGCGACAACCTGAAGTTCACCGTCGAGCTGATCGCCCCGATCGCCATGGAAGACGGCCTCCGCTTCGCCATCCGCGAAGGCGGCCGCACCGTGGGTTCCGGCGTCGTCTCGAAAATCCTCGAGTGATGGGCACTGCCGTTTGAGATCGAAAGGGTCGCCTTCGGGCGGCCCTTTTTCGTTTGAACACCGATTTTTGCACCAGTCGACTTCTGCTTCTAACTATTGTGCAAGAACGTTTTCTTTGGAGGCACAAACCCATGAAGTTTCTTCTCATTCCATTATTTTGCACATTCCCGTTCGTGCTCCTCGCGCAGGATGAGCGCAGCATTGAGAACCCATATGCGCTCTATTTCGGGAAAGTCATTCGTGTCATCGACGGCGACACCATCATCGCCGAAGTCGACCTTTGGCCTGGCTTGACTCAAGAAATCGCCGTGCGGGCAAAAGGAATTGATGCGCCGGAACTCCGACGCGTCGGATGTGAGGAAGAGAGGCAGTGGGGCGAGGATGCCAAGGACCTAGTCGAAAAGTCTTACGGGCCGGGAACGCCGATCCGGTTAGAAGACATCAGCATTGACAGCTTTGGCCGCGCGATAGCCGACATTCGTCGATGGCGGTCCGATCGCTGGTTGTATTTGTCGAACGAATTGGTCGACCAGCAATTGGCTGTTGAATGGGAAGATGATCAGGATGACGTGCCATGGTGCCTGTTGGCCCAAACGCGCGAAGTCGAATAGGCGTCTCCCCTTCCCTTTTCCGCCCCGGCCCCACATTCTGCGGCCATGACCGGAACCCACATCACCTATGCCCACGTCCTGAATGGTCCCGACAAGGGACGTGCCATCACCGAAGAGGAGATGCGGCATGTGCTGAAGGACGACACGCTGGGCTGGGTGCATATCGACGGCAACCACCCGGATGCCGAGGCGTGGATCGGCGAACACCTCGACTACCTCGACCCGCAGGCGGTGGAGGCGCTGGTCGACCGGGCCTCGCGCCCCCGGCTGACACGGCTGGGCGATGGGCTGATGATCATTCTGCGCGCGATCAACTTCAACGAGGGCGAAGACCCCGAGGACATGATCTCGTTGCGGATCTGGGCCGATGCGCACCGGATCGTCACCGTGTCCCTGCGCCGGGTGCGCGCGATCGAGCGGCTGGATGCGCGGCTTTCGCAGGGCGAAGGGCCGGAGACGACGGGCGCGTTCCTCGTCACGCTGATCGAAGACCTCACCGGCAAGATCGGCGATTTCCAGACCGATCTCGACGCCAAGGCCGAGGCGCTGGAAGAGCAGATCATCGCAGAGAGCGGCGACCACCTGCGCGGCGAGGTCGTGAACCTGCGACTTCAGGTCATCGCGGCACGGCGCTTTCTCGGCCCGCAGCGGGACGTGATCCGCGCGATTGCGGAAAGCGACAACCCGGTGATCGACGCCGAGACGCACCGCGAGATCGAGGAAGAGGCGCTGAAGATGACGCGGATCGTCGAAGACCTCGACGAGCTGCGCGATCAGGCGATGATCCTGCGCGAAGAACTGTCGGGGCAGCTTTCGGACCGGCTGAACCGCAACATGTTCGTCATGTCGGTCGTCTCGGTCATCTTCCTGCCGCTCGGCTTCCTTACCGGCCTGTTCGGCGTGAACGTGGGCGGAATGCCCGGTGTGAACGATGGCGATGCATTCTACTGGCTGGTGGGCTGGCTGTCGCTGTTGGTCGGTATTCTGGTCTTTTTCCTGTGGCGCGTGCGCTGGATCAGGTTCAGTAGGCGCCGGCGCTGAGGCGGCGCGTTAACCTCTATTAACTTGGATAATCTTTCGTTTTTCAATGGTTTGTGACGATCTCAGCATTCCAGAATACTAGTATTCTAGTATCCTGTCCGAGACGCCCCATTCGCAATTCCCTTCCTCGCCGCCTGCCCTAGGCTCACCGCATGACAGACCCGACACTCCCCCGCCCCGAGGCCGTGATTTTCGACATCGGTAACGTGCTCATCACTTGGCAGCCGGAGGATCGGTACGACGAGATGATCGGGCGCGCGCGGCGCGAGGCGATGTTCGCGACTGTGGACCTGCACGCCATGAACGAACGCTTCGACCGGGGAGAGGTGTTTCGCGACGTGGTGCAGGAAACCGCCGAAACCTATCCCGAATTCCGCGACGAGATCCTGATGTGGCATGACCGCTGGCTCGACCTTGCCCGCCCGCCGATCGACCATTCCGTCCGGCTCCTGCGGGCGCTGCGGGCCAAGGGCGTGCCGGTCTTCGCGCTCACGAATTTCGGGATCGACAGCTTCGCCCTGTCCGAGGCGCGCGATACGTTTCTGACGGAGTTCGACCGGCGTTATATCTCGGGCCACATGGGCGTGACCAAGCCGGACCCGCGCATCTACGAGATGGTCGAAGACGATTGCGGGATCGAGCCCGAGCGCCTGCTATTTACCGACGACAGGCCCGACAACATCGCCACGGCGGCCCGGCGCGGGTGGCAGGTCCATCTGTTCGAGGGGCCGCAAGGGTGGGCCGACCGTCTTGTGGCGGCCGGCCTGCTGACGCCGGGTGAAGCGGCCTAGGCCAGTTCCAGCGCGTCGAGGTTCTTGTAGGAAATCTCCATCCCGTCGAGCATTCCGGTCTCCATCATCTCCTGGCGGGTCTGCGCATCCGGCAGGGTCATGGTCACGACCATATGCGTTGCCTGACCCTTGGCTTTGAAAAGCGTCTCAACCAGATTGGGCGGGGTCGGGTCAGGCAGATACATCACCTCCTCCTGCAAGATGCGGTTCGGTTCCTCGAGTTCGAGAAAAGTCCCCGTGATCGTAAAGGTATAGTCGGCCGAGGAATGGACGATCCGATATGTGCCGCCTTCGGTCGCGTCGATCTCACACTCGACCACGTTGAACGCGTCGTTCCCGGACTGCCATTTCATGAGCAGGTCCGGCTCCATATGCGCGCGCCAGACGAGCGCGGGTGGCGCGTCGAAGTCACGGGTGACGACGAGTTGCGTGTCACCGATCAGTTCGAAACTTAGGGGTTTGGGCATCGCTTCAATCCTTTTTCAAATCCTGTTTCGCCATTTCTTCGGCCAGAACCGCGTCCAGCCGGTCGTAATTCGCTGTCATGGTCTGGCGCAGCCGGTCGAGCCATGCCTCCAATTCCTCCAGCGTTCCCCCGGCCAGCCGGCAGGGGCGGCGCTGACCGTCGATTCGCCGGGTGATGAGCCCGGCCTGCTCCAGCACTTTCAGGTGGTGCGAAATCGCGGGCTGGCTGATGTCGAAGGGTGCCGCGATTTCGCTGACCGTCATTTCGCCCTTCGCCAACCCGGCAAGGATCGCACGGCGTGTCGGGTCGGACAGCGCGGCAAAGGCCGTGTCCATGTCGGGGATTGCGCCTACTGATTCCATATCCATTTATATAAACAAACATTGATAAAAGGCAAGCCTCACGCAAAGCCGTTGCGTGCCGCCCCCGCAAACGGCACACTCACCGCCAAAAGCGAGCAGTATCCATGGCTTGGTTCATCGTCGGAATTGTCGGCCTTATCGCCATCGCACCCTTCGTGCGCGAGTGGTTTCGCACGCCCGTCAGCGCCGCGCGGGGCGATGACGACGGGGGTTATGCACAGTTGTCGGACGGCAAGACCTATTACCGCTGGTTCGGCGCGCCGACCTCGCATGTCATCGTGGTGATCCATGGGCTGACGACACCGCATTGGGTGTTCTCCGGCCTCGTGCGCGGCCTGAACCTTCTGGGCTACCAAGTGCTTGCCTATGACCTTTACGGGCGAGGGCTGTCGGATCGTCCCACAAACGCCCAGACGCCGCAGTTCTTCGTGAACCAGCTCGACGAACTGCTGACCGAACAGGGGCTGGATGGCCCCGTCTCGCTCATGGGCTATTCGATGGGCGGGATCATCGCGGCCGCCTTCGCCACCGCCAATCCCGCCCGCGTGGATCGCGTCATCTTCCTCGCCACCGGCGGGATCGACTACACCCCCGGCCAGCCGCTTCGCCGGTGCGGCAACCTCGGCGTGATCGGCAACTGGCTCTGGCGGATCACCGGCCCCGGATCGCTGCGTCGCGCCGCCGCGCGCGATGCGTCACAGCCGACCGTAATCCCCGACCTCGAACAACGCATGGGGGACGAGACCGCGCGGCGGGGATACCTGCGTTCGGTCCTGTCCGCACATCGTGAAACGCTGGCCATCGATCTTGAGAACCTCCACCGCGACCTCGGCAAGACCGGCATCCCCGTTCTGGCGATCTGGGCGGGCGACGATCAGGTGATCCCGCTGACCGCGATGGGCAAGATGACCCAGTGGAACCGCACCGCCCGCCACCACGTCGTCGAGGGGGTCGGTCACGCCTTGCCCCACGCCGCCCCGAACGAGATCATCACGGCGATCACCACGTTCTTCCGCGAAGTCTGAACCTCAGAGCCTGCGCACCACGGTGTCGAGGCTCGCGGCCTCCCGATGCCTGTGCCGGCGGGTGTAGACATAGGCCGCAAAACGCGCCGTGAACCATTCCATCCGGTCCGCTTCGATGACGATCTTGTCGGTCCAGATGCAGCCCGTGCCGCTGGGCTGGATCGACAACGTATGATCCCAACGCTTGACCTGCGCGTTGTGCTCACGGCTTTGGATCACCCGCGCGTCCCGGTCGAGGAGTTCGACGAACATCGTATGGCCGGGGTTCTTCATGACGCCGAATAGCGTGATATCGACCACATAGGTTTCGCCCTCGCGCACCACGTCGTCGGGCAGGCCCTCGTACCGCGCGATCCCCTTCATCGCGTCGACCATTTCGGAGAAATGGATCGCTTCGGCAAAGACGGTGTCGGCGTCGCGGGAATAGTGCGCGGTGACGGTAATCTGCCGGGTCATTCTTAGAGCCCCTTCGTGGCACGCTCATGGGCCCGGCGCACCTTGCGGAAATAAGACTTGGCCCGGTCTCGTTTGAGCCGCGACGCGTGATCGTAGAACAGCACACCCTGCGTATGATCGACTTCGTGCTGAACACCGACCGCAAGCGGCCCCGTCGCGACGAGCGACTGCTCTTCTCCATCGCAGTCCTGATAAGCAACTTGGGCGAGATCCCGGCGCGGAATGTCCATCCAGTAATCCGGCATGGACAAACAGCCCTCGGACCCGGTCACCACCCGATCCGACAGAGCGGTGATCCTCGGGTTCACCATGGCGAGACGATGCCGCTCGCCGGACGCATCCGGCATGTCGAGCACGACAACGCGTTTCGCCACACCGATCTGCACAGCAGCCAGCCCAGCCCCCTGCTCGCGGTCGAGGATGCGAAACATCTCCGCCACCAGCGCGGCAAGGTTCGGTCCGAATGCGTCGACCGTCGCACTGGGACGCGACAGGAGCGGATGATCGATGGGAAGGATGGGATCGTCGGGCATGAGAAAGACTCCGTCAAATACGCACCGATTCAGACCCACGGTGTCAAAGACCGCAACCCCAGAAACGACAAACCCCCGGGCGGATGCCACGGGGGTCGTCCGGTCAGCAAGCCGACCTGCATTGCGTCAGAGAAGCTTAGAGCATCCCCTCGCGCTGCGCCTTTTTGCGAGCGAGCTTGCGCTGACGGCGAATGGCTTCCGCCTTCTCGCGCGCCTTCTTCTCGGAGGGCTTCTCGAAATGCTGCCGGAGCTTCATTTCACGAAACACACCCTCACGCTGAAGCTTCTTCTTCAGAGCCCGAAGCGCCTGGTCGACGTTGTTATCGCGAACCGATACCTGCATGTGGTTGTCACCACCTTTCTAGGTTTGAGTTGCAAGAGAAATTGCAGGAAGCGGCCTTATAGCGGCGATCCGCGCGCTTGTCCAGTTCGCCGGACCCGCGCAAATCCACGCCCCCGCCTTGAAGGCGCCTCGCCCACATGCCACTTATTTCCTCATGACCGATCAAGACACGCTTCTCGACGCCATTCAAATGCACGTTCCCTTCGACGGCTGGTCCGACGCCGCGCTCAGGGCTGCCTGCGAGGACACCGACACACCGCTCGACACCGCCCATGCGATGTTCCCGCGCGGGGCCGTGGACATGGCATTTGCCTATCACAAACGCGGCGACCGGCAGATGGTCGAGGCGCTTGAGGCGATGGACCTGTCCACGCTCAAGTTCCGCGAAAAGGTGACGGCGGCCGTGCGCAAACGGCTCGAAGTCGCGGATAAGGAGCTTGTGCGGCGCGGCATGGCGCTTTTCGCCCTGCCCCAGCACGCCGCCGACGGGTCACGCGCGCTTTGGGAGACCTCGGGCCTGATCTGGGACACGCTGGGCGATACCTCGCGCGATGTGAACTGGTACACGAAACGCGCGACGCTTTCGGCCGTCTATTCCTCGACCGTGCTTTACTGGCTCGGCGACGACAGCGAGGGGCACGAGGCCACCTGGGCGTTTCTTGATCGGCGGATCGAGAACGTCATGCAGTTCGAGAAGGTGAAGGGCAAGCTGCGCTCGAACGCGCTGGTCGACGTCTTCATGAAAGGACCAGGTCGCGTGCTGGACAACATCCGCGCGCCCGGCGAACACCGCACCGGATACCCCGGACGTTGGAGCACCCACCGCTGATGACCCTGCCCAAGACCATGCGCGCCGTCGAGATCACCAAGGCCGGCGCCCCCGAGGTGCTGCAACCGACCATGCGGCCCGTGCCCGCGCCGGGTCATGGCGAGATCCTCATCAAACTGGCCTATGCGGGCGTCAACCGCCCCGACGCGCTGCAACGGGCAGGCATGTATGCCCCGCCCCCGACGGCGAGCGATCTGCCGGGGCTCGAAGGCTCCGGCACCGTCGCCGCCATCGGCCCCGGTGTCACCGACTGGGCGGTGGGGGACGAGGTCTGCGCGCTCCTCCCCGGTGGCGGCTATGCCGAATACGTGACGACCCCGGCGGCCCACGCGCTGCCCATTCCCAAAGGCATGGCGCTGAAAGAGGCCGCTTGCTTGCCCGAGACCTATTACACGGTCTGGTCGAACGTGTTCATGCGCGGCGGGCTGAAGGCGGGCGAGCGGTTTCTGGTGCATGGCGGCTCCTCCGGCATCGGCACGACCGCGATCCAGCTTGCGAGCACACTCGGCGCGCGCGTCTTCACCACCGCAGGCTCGGACGACAAATGCAAGGTCTGCACCGACCTTGGGGCCGAGGTGGCAATCAATTACAAAGACGCGGATTTCGTCGAGGTCATGGCAGAAGCGGGCGGCGCGAACCTGATCCTCGACATGGTCGGCGGCAGCTATATCGCCCGCAACATCAAGGCGCTCGCAGACGAGGGCCGGATGGTCCACATCGCATTCCTGACCGGCCCCAAGGCCGAGATCAACTTCGCGCAGATCATGGCGCGGCGCCTGACGATCACCGGCTCGACCCTGCGCCCGCAGTCGGACGCCGCGAAGGCCGCCATCGCCGCCGAATTGCGCGAACACGTCTGGCCGCTTCTGGACGCGGGCCGCGTGAAGCCGATCATGGACAGCACCTATCCGCTGGACGAGGCCGCAAAGGCGCACGCCCATATGGAAAGCTCCACCCATATTGGAAAGATCGTGCTGGAAGTCTGACGCACTCAGGATCACTCCCGGCACGCATCGTCTTCTCTGGTCCTCAAATACCTCGGGGGTGCGGGGGCAGCGCCCCCGCTTCGGTCGGATGGGCTTCAGCCCATTCGAAACCGCTCAGTGCCGCTTGCCGCCGTGATGAATGTCGCCCGTCGTCAGCACCGGCGAGGCGTCGATATCTTCGGCGTCCAGCATCGCCGCCACGCGCTCCAGCGACGCGATGATCTGCGCCTGCTCCCAGTCCTCCAGCGCCTCGAACTTGCGCACGTAACGCTGTTGCAGCGCATCGGGGGCTTCGTCGACGGTCGCCTGACCTTCGGCCGTGATCGTCACGTTGGTCTGGCGCCGGTCGCGCTCCGACCGCTCGCGGGTCACGAGGCCACGCGCCACCAGCTTGTCCACCAGGGCGGTGATGGTCGCTTGGCTCACGCCCATGCGGGTCGCGATGTCCGACGGGGTCGCGTGCCCGATCTCGCCCACGATCTGAAGCGCACGGAACTGCGCGGCGGTCAGCTTGGCCGCATTGGCCAGCTCTTTGCCGTAAAGCTCGGTCGCGCGCAGGATGCGCCGCAGGGCGATCAGGCTGATATCGGTCCGGTCCATCCCATCTCCTTCCAAGAGCTTTGATGGCATAGCGAGGAGGTCTGAAGCAATCATGTTACTTAGATAGACTAATCTTTCATGAATTAAAGGTTTTGAGTCGCTCATTTACTAAGTAAATTCACGCGATTTCCCCATAAAACTGGCGATTTCAGCCAAATTCCGGCATTTTTTCCTTTGAAGGTTGAAACAAAACGCCGCCCAAACTACTTTAGTCTACAAAGGAACTTTGGAGAGGACCGAAACATGCATACTGCGAAAGACCTTCCCCGATCCGGAAAGCTCCGCCTTCGGAAGCCGAATTCCGAGGACGGAGCGCAAATCTGGGACTTGATCCGCGAGTGCAAGCCGCTCGACGAGAACTCCGTCTACTGCAACCTGCTGCAATGCGACCATTTCCGTGACACTTGCGTGGTGGCGGAACTGGACGGCGACATTGTCGGCTGGATTTCCGGCTATCTCGTGCCGAACGAAGAGGCGCTCTTCGTGTGGCAGGTGGCTGTAAGCTCCAAGGCCCGGGGTATGGGTTTGGGTGGCCTGATGCTGGACGAAATCTTCGGTCGCGAAGAATGCGACGATGCCAACGTCCTCAAGACCACCATCACGAAAGACAACGACGCCTCGTGGGCGCTGTTCAAGAAGTTCGCGAAACGCCACGGCGGCGAGCTCGAGGACGAAGCTCATTTCAAAAAGGACGATCACTTCGAAGGCCGTCACGACACCGAACACATGGTGACGATCACGCTGCCGGACGAGGATGACATGGCGAAGGCCGCGTAATCGACGCGGCCCCCCGTCCTTTTCACAATCAGACATCGAAGGAACACGTTATGACGACAGACAAACAGTCTGCGAACAATCCCGTTTTTGAACGCCGCGAGTCGGAAGCCCGCTCGTACTGCCGCGGTTTCCCGACCACCTTCGCCAAGGCGCAAGGCTCGATCATGACCGCGACGGACGGCACCGAGTACATCGACTTTCTCGCCGGGTGTTCGTCCCTGAACTACGGCCACAACGACGCCGACATGAAGGCGGCGCTGGTCGAGCACATCACGAACGACGGCATCGCCCATGGCCTTGACATGTACACCGAGGAAAAGGCGAAGTGGCTCGAAGCCTACGAGAACATCGTGCTCAAGCCGCGCGGCATGGACGACTACAAGGTGATGATGACGGGTCCGACCGGCACCAACGCCGTCGAGGCCGCGATGAAGCTCGCCCGCAAGATCACGGGCCGTCGCAACATCATCTCATTCACCAACGGCTTCCACGGCATGACCATGGGTTCGCTGTCGCTGACCGGCAATGCCGGCAAGCGTGGCGGCGCGGGCACGCCGCTGGGTGGCGTGACCCATATGCCCTACGAGGGCGCGATGGGCGAAGGCGTGGATACGCTCGCTTTCATCGAAACGATGCTGGACAACGGCTCGTCCGGCGTCGACGCTCCGGCCGCGTTCATCTTCGAACCCGTGCAGGGCGAAGGCGGTTTGAACGCTGCGTCGAAGGAATGGATGGAAGGCATCGCCAAGCTTGCCAAGAAACATGGCGCGCTGCTGATCGTCGACGACATTCAGGCGGGCATCGGCCGCACCGGCAAGTACTTCGGCTTCGAAGGCATGGACATCGAGCCGGACCTCATCACCCAGGCGAAATCGCTGTCGGGGTTCGGTCTGCCGTTCGCCTGCCTGCTCATCAAGCGCGAGTATGACGTGTGGAAGCCCGCCGAGCACAACGGCACCTTCCGCGGCAACACCCATGCTTTCGTCACGGGCCGTGTCGCGCTGGAGAAATACTGGGCCGACAAGGACGCGATGGAAGCTTCGACCGCCGAGAAGGCCGAGATCCTCGAAAAAGGTCTCGGGAAACTCGCCGACCTCGTGCCGGGCGCCTACCTCAAGGGCCGTGGCTTCATGCGCGGTGTCGACATGGGCAGCGGTGAGCTGGCCGGAGACATCTGCGCCCGCGCCTTCGAAAAAGGCCTCATCATCGAGACGTCGGGTGCCGACGACGAGGTGGTCAAGGTGCTCGCCGCGCTGAACATCCCGAACGACGAGCTTCAGAAGGGTCTCGACATCGTTGTCGACGCCGCCCGCGAAGTGCTGAACGAAAATCACAAATACGCTGCGGAGTAACGACACATGCTTATTCGCGACTTCAACGAACTGAAGAACACCGACAAGTCCGTCTCGGACGCGCGCTGGAACTCCGTGCGGATGCTTCTCGCCGATGACGGTATGGGCTTCTCGTTCCACATCACCACGATCGAGGGCGGTTCGGAGCACACGTTCCACTACAAGAACCACTTCGAGAGCGTCTACTGCATCTCGGGCAAGGGTCGGATCACCGACCTCGCCAAGAACGAGACGCATGAGATCAAACCGGGTGTCATGTACGCGCTCAACGAGCACGACAAGCACACGCTGGTGGCCGATGAAACGCTGGTGCTGGCCTGCTGTTTCAACCCGCCGGTGACCGGCAAGGAAGTGCATCGCGAAGATGGCTCCTACGCCGCGCCCGACGAAGACGCTGCCTGAAAACGGGGAAAGACCAATGTCTGACCGAAATCATACTGTCGAAAAGATCGGCGGCACGTCGATGAGCCGCGTGAATGAGCTGCGCGATACGCTGCTCATTCGCGAAGGCGATCTTTATAACCGCGTGTTCGTCGTCTCTGCTTTCGGCGGGATCACCAACCTGCTGCTGGAACACAAGAAAACGGGTGAGCAAGGCGTTTATGCCGCGTTCGCCGACAGCGAAACCGACGACCACGCCTGGATGGCCGCGCTGAAGAAAACCGGCGCGGCGATGGAAGAGGCGCATCGCGCGGTGCTCGACCATCCGGCCGACATCGCGGACGCGAACGACTTCGTGGCCGAACGGATGGCGGGCGCACGGTCGTTCCTGATCGACCTCGGCCGCCTGTGCTCCTACGGCCACTTCCGGCTGACCGAGCATATGTCGATGGTGCGCGAGCTTCTGTCGGGTCTGGGCGAGGCGCATTCCGCCTATGTCACGACCCTGATGCTGAAGCGTGCCGGCGTGTCGGCCCGTTTCGTCGACCTGTCCGGTTGGCGCGACGAGGGCGACTGCGACCTGAACGAGCGCATCGAAAAGGGTCTGGCTGACGTCGATCTGGCTACCGAGATGCCCATCGTCACCGGCTATGCCCAGTGCAAGGAAGGGCTGATGAAGGAATACGACCGGGGCTACTCGGAAGTGACCTTCGCCCGCATCGCGGCGCAGACCCATGCGAAAGAGGCGATCATCCACAAGGAGTTCCACCTTTCGTCCGCCGACCCGAACCTCGTCGGCGAAGACAACGTGCGCAAGCTGGGCCACACGAACTACGATGTGGCCGACCAGTTGTCGAACCTCGGGATGGAGGCGATCCACCCCTCGGCAGCCAAGATGCTGCGTCAGGCCGACGTGCCGCTGCGCGTGACCAACGCGTTCGAGCCGGAAGATCCGGGCACCCTGATCGACGACAGCCGCGGCGATACGCCGGGGGTCGAGATCGTGACCGGGCTGGATGTTATCAGCATCGAAGTGTTCGAACAGGACATGGTGGGCGTGAAGGGCTACGACACGACCATTCTGGAGGCGCTCAAGCGTCACAAGGTCTGGATCGTGTCCAAGACGTCGAACGCGAACACCATCACGCATTACGTCAAAGGCTCGCTCAAGGCCGTGAAGCGCGTGGAGGCCGACGTTCAGGAACGCTTCCCGCAGGCCGAGATCAAGATCCGCAGCCAGTGCATCGTGTCGGCCATCGGTCGTGACCTGCGCAAGCAGTCGGTGCTGGGTCGTGGCCTTGCCGCGCTGGACGAAGCCGGGCTGGACGTGATCGCCGCCCACGCGACGCCGCGCAACGTGGACGTCCAGTTCCTGATGCCGCGCGACGAAGCGGACGAGGCCATCAAGGTTCTCCACCGTGCGCTGGTCGAACAGGAAAAAAAAGACCAGCTGCGTGAAGCAGCGTAAGGCATTGCCTGACACTCCAAAGTTCCAAAAAGAACGTCAGGCATAGACTGAGGCCCCCCGGTGACGAGCCGGGGGGTCTTTTTTGTGTGGATCAACTTTGTCTAGGTGGAAAGTAAAAGGTCCGAACGTCTGTCCAATTTGAAGCATCTTCAGAGTACTGCAAAATGTAGAACCCTGGCGCACTAAACGTCACATCCTTTTTACCGAAAACAATTGTGCCCACCACGGTCATTTCATGCTCGGAAAGAACGTCTTCGTCCGAGTTTTCGCCTGTTAGGTCCATGTCAACCTGGAGCGGCACATCGTCTCCGCCTTCAGCAACTAGCCTAAACACAATTGAGGTTGTGTCGGTGATCCCAGCTTCCAGATAGAATGCCAATCTAGCCACCGTAGTCTCTGCGTTCGCATCCAACTCTGGACCTATGGGCGCGGCGCCCAACACTATTGAGCGCCCGGACGCTTCCTGTCTTACCTCGTCACAAAGAACGGCGTTGAAGACGTCAATTGACAACGAAATCGCCCCCTTTGACATACACATGCGTAGCAGCCAGTGAGGCTTTCTCCGTGCGAACCCGCTTCACAGGATGATCAATGCCAGAGACATTCCTCGCAAAATGGAGCATCACGCTCTGATGCGCCCAACTATTGAAAGCTTGAGCCGTTCCCAAATCATGGTGCCTTCGCAACACATGGCCGACGTATTCATTCATGGTCTTACCCTGCGACTTGGCACAGATTGCAAGATCACGATGTAGCTCCGGGGTGACGCGGACGTTGAACGCCCCTTTGAAAGGAACATCCGGATCGACGCCCAGTTCTAAACAGTCCTGCAAATAGTCATCCACAGCGGATTCGAAAGCTATCTTGAGCCCTGATGGCGTTTCCGCTTCGTAGTTGACCAAATCCCGAATGTGCAGAAGTTTGCCAAATAGAAGGTCGTCATTTACATCGACCTCTACTGAACCGACATAACCCTTATATTTCAACATCATATCAGACTCGCTTCCGTCAAGATATCGTGCACCTGCTTCACTGCATACCGTTTCATCGTAGGCTCAGGGTGAGGGCGGTGAAGGTTGATGGTTGGAAGTCCATCACCTCGGAACTTTACGCGTGACCCACTCCCTTGGCGCTCTTCGTAGCCGAGGTGGTTCAGCAATTGCTTCAGCTCTTTCCACTCGAAATCCTTCGGCTGAGACTTCAGTCTTTCCACTAGCTTTTCGCGCGCGGTCATCAGCCCCTCATCCGCGTAACTAGATTTAGTTACTGTACTACTCTTCCAGAACACGCAATGATAAAAATGTGACAACTTTTTGCTAATACGTCAAAAAGAAGCCGAAACTCTCCTCATCCCCGCACCACCGACACCGCCTGATAGATCAGGTTCGCGGGCGCCTGCGACTCCATGAAGGCGATGTCGTAGGCGTCGCGGCCCACTGCGATCTTGGCCAGCGTGTCGGGTGTGCCCATGCCGGTCGGGTCAACGAGGTGCCATGCCCCGTCGAGCCAAACCTCGGCCACCGCGTGGAAATCGGCGGGCCAGACGTCTGGGCCGTAGGCGGCGACCATGCGGGCCGGGATTTGCGCGGCGCGGACCATGGCGCAGATCAGGTGGGCGTAGTCGCGGCAGACGCCCTGACGGCCCGCGAAGGTTTCGAGGACGTTGGTGTCCGCATCCGAGCTGCCGGGCACGTAGGACAGGTTGTGTTCGATCCAGTCGCGGATCGCGGCGACCTTGGCCCCGCCCGTCAGATCACCGAAACGCTTGCCGACGAAGGCCACGAACTTGTCCGACTGCACGTAGCGCGACGGGCGCAGGTAGGGCGCGACTTCGGAGGGCAGTTGGTGGATCGGCACGGCGGACAGGCTGTCCAGCGGCACGTTCTTGCGCGTCACGTCCACCTTGGCCTGATAGGTCAGATACATCTCGTTGCCCGGCACCCGCGCCCAGACCCGCTGGCCGACACCGGAATCGCCCGTGATCCGGTCGATGGTCGCATCCCCGAAGGTGATCCATTCTTCCGCGATTTCCTGCCCGTCGGTATGCGCCGCCTCCAGCGCCAGAAAGACGGTATTCGCCTGCGTGAAGCCGTAGTGCATGGTGACGTCGATGTTCAGGCGCATTGGCGGCTCCACAAGGTTTGGTGACAAGAAACGGGCGCGCTTCGCCAACCCTCACGGGTGGGGAGCGGTTCCGATGTCGGTTTCAGTCAGGGTGTTTCGCCGCCCCACTATCCGGCCTTCGCGCGGCGATCAATGGGGGATTGCGGTGTGGTCCGGCGCCGCGCCCTCGATCCCTCAGTTTCGCAGCACGCTCCCCTCGAACCCGAGGATGTAGTCAGACCCGAACGCACGCGCGGGGGTGAGGAAACCGGGGGCCGTCTGCCCCTCGGACACCGCCTCGGCGATCCGTGTCGCGGTGAGGCTGGTCAGGTGGTAACCCTCGGCGGTCGTCATGACGTGCTGCACGCTATCGCCCTTGGCGTTCTCGGCGCGGCCATAGACGATGCACCGCCCGGTGGACCGTGCTGTGGCGTCGGGGCCTTCCGGCATTCGCGCAAGCACCCGGTTTACGATCGGGCGTCCGGCACCGGCCAGAAAACGGCGCAGGAAAAGCGGCAGCTTCAAAAGCGTCACCATATCCTTGGGCGGGACGAGAAAGACCTCGATGTTCGGAATGCCGGTCGTATGCCAGGCCGTCACGATGTCGCCCCAACTGATCGCGGCCACCCGCTCCGGCCCCTCGCCCATGTCCAGCGTGGAAAAGACACCGCCGGGACGCGGCACAAGGTCGCCGTCGCGGCGCACGTAGGGCGGGTTGCCCAGATGCGGGATCGAGGACATCGCGGTCCCGCGCGACGCCTGCGCCATGCCTTTGAAGGCGAGCGTCAGCTTGTTCGCATCCGGCAGGCGTTCCTTGAGCATCGCCGCCATGCAGTCGGTCGGCACCACGTCGAAGCCGGTCCCCGGCATGATCGTGATCCCCGCAGCCTTGGCCCGTTCATCCAGCGCGGCGCAGCCCGCGAGCACGTCGATTTCACCGGTGATGTCGAGATAATGGGTGTGCGTCGCAAGGCAGGCCTCCGTCAGCGCCGCGTAGGTTTCGCGAAACGGCCCGGCGCAGTTCAGCAGCGTGTCGATTCCGTCGAGGGCCGCGCGGGTCGCCGCACGGTCATCGACGCCGAAGGCCACCCATTCCAGCCCGAGATCCTCGGCAAGCGGCCCCAGCCTCGTCGCGTCGCGCCCGCCGAGGCGCGGGGTCAGACCCATCTTCACCGCTTCGCGCGCGATCAGTTCGCCTGTGTAGCCATAGGCCCCGTAGATCAGGATCTGCCCTGCCATTCCGTCCTCCCCGGTCCCCCGTGGGCCGACGCTAGCAGATCGCAAACGGCCTGTCCCAATCTGTGCCTAGCGGACGGGTTCCACCACCTCGTCGCTGACCATCGGTTCGGCGGCGAGGATCACGTCGAGCGGATCGTGCTCCGCCACCCAATGCCCCGGCGCGATCTGGTTCAGTCGCGGCGTATAGTCCTCGTTCCCGGCCCGCAGCTTGGACGGGAGGAACCTGAGCGCGGCTTTCGGGTCCAGTGGCGAGGGCAGTTCACCGGGGATGCGGATACGTTCCCGCGTGCGTTCCAGTTCCGGGTCCGGAATCGGAACCGCGGAAATCAGCGCCTTGGTGTAGGGGTGCACCGGATCTTCGACCACGGTCCCGGCGTCCGCCAGTTCCACGATGCGACCGAGATAGAGCACCATGATCCGGTTCGAAATCGCGCGCACGACGGACAGGTCGTGGCTGATGAAGATCATCGACATGCCGAACTCGGCCTGAAGGTCTTTCAGCAGCCGCACGATCTGGGCCTGAATCGAGACGTCGAGGGCCGAAACAGCCTCGTCACAGATGATGAGCTTGGGCTTGTTGATCATGGCGCGGGCGATGCCGACGCGCTGGTTCTGACCGCCCGACAGCTCATGCGGGTAACGGTTGAACATGCCGCGTTCCAGACCCACGCGGTCCATCATCGCCAGCACTTCGTCCTTGCGCTGGGACTTCGACAACTCCGGGCGGAAGGTCTTGAGCGGCTCGGCGATGCTGTCGGAAATCGTCATGCGCGGGTCGAGCGAGGCGAGCGGGTCTTGAAACACCAACTGCATGTCCTTGCGCGACTTGGTCAGCGCGCGTTTGTCGAGGTCCGTGAAGGACGACCCGAGCCACGACACCGCGCCGCCCGTGGGTTCGATCAGGCGCAGCACGGCGCGCGCCAGCGTGGACTTGCCGCAGCCGCTCTCGCCCACGACCCCCAGCGTCTCGCCCTTGGCAAGGTCGAAGGTCACGCCGTTCACGGCCTTGAGCGGGATGGTCCGCCCGAACAACCCGCCCTTCACGCGGATCGGGAAATGCACCTGAATGTCGTCGGCGGACAGAAGCGGTTCGGCGGTCTCTGCCGTCCCCTCCGGCGCGCCCTCGTCGTCGATGCGCGGCATCGCGTCGAGCAACTTTTTCGTATAGTCGTGTTTCGGCGCGTTGAAGACCTGCATCACGTCGCCGGACTCGACATATTCGCCCAGCTTCATCACCTCGATCCGGTCGCACATGCGTGCCACCACGCCCATGTCATGCGTGATGAGCGCGATGGCCGTCCCGCTCTGGGTCTGCAATTCGTGCATGAGGTCGAGAATTTCGGCCTGCACCGTCACGTCGAGCGCCGTGGTCGGCTCGTCCGCGATCAGCAGCTTCGGCTCGCACAGCATGGCCTGCGCGATCATCACACGCTGGCGCATCCCGCCCGACAGTTCGTGCGGATACTGCGTCATGCGCCGCTCGGCCTCGGGGATCTGCACGCGATTGAGCCAGTCGAGGCAGGCCCGCCGCGCCGCCGATCCCGACAGTCCCTTATGCACCTTCAGCACCTCGGCCATCTGGTCGCCGACCTTAAGGTGGGGCGTCAACGCAGTGAGCGGGTCCTGAAAGATCATGCCGACGTCCGATCCGCGCAGGCGGTTCAGCTTGCCGACGGGCAGGTTCAGGATTTCGTTCCCTTGAAACGTCACCGATCCGGTGGCGCGGCCATTGGGCGGCAAAAGGCCCATCGCGGCCATGAAGCTTTGCGACTTGCCGGAGCCGGATTCACCGACGATGCCAAGGCATTCGCCGGCCTGGATGTCGAAGGACACGCCTTTGACGGCCTGAACCTCGCCGTCCGGGGTCGAGAAAGAAACGCGCAGGTCGCGGGCGGACAACACGGTCATATCAGCGGTCCTTCGGGTCGAGTGCATCGCGCAGACCGTCACCGATGAAGAACATGGTGATGATGATCGCGACGTAGAAAAACAGGGGGAACAAAAGCTGCCATGTGGTGCCATAGGCCATCGTCCCGGCCCCTTCCGAGATCAGCTTGCCGAGCGACGTGTAGGGTTCGGAAATCCCCAGCCCGAGGAACGAGATGAACGACTCGGTCAGGATCATCTCGGGCACGAGGAGCGAGGCATAGACGATCACGACGCCGATCAGGTTGGGCAGGATGTGACGGATCATGATCTGCACCTCGGACACGCCGGAAGCGCGCGCGGCTTCGATGAATTCTCGGGTCTTCAGCGACAGGGTCTGGGCGCGCACGATCCGGCTCATCGTCAGCCAGCCGACCGCACCCAGCGACACGAAGAGCATGAAGAACGAGCGTCCGGCGATGACCAGCAGCAGAATGATGACGAGGGTCAGCGGAATCGCCAGCAGAATGTCGACGAACCGCATCATGGCGCTGTCGACCCGGCCCCCCACGTAGCCCGCGACAAGCCCATAGGTCGTGCCGATAATGAGCGCGGTGAGCGCCCCCACGAGACCCACGAGCAGCGAGGTGCGCGTCGCCTGAATGACCCGCGAATACAGGTCGCGGCCAAGCTCATCCAGACCGAAGAAGTGGCCGTTGGCGATGGACGGCGCGCCCTCGGACGCGATGTTGCCCATCCGGTCCCAGTCGATCTCTTCGTTCGACCACTGGGCGAAGAGCGGGCCGACGATCACGAAGATCACGATCAGGGCGAGCACGAAGACGCTCGCCATCGCGGCCTTGTTTTGAACGAACCGGATCTGCGCGTCTTTCAGGAGCGAGCGGCCCTTGACCGGGATCTGGTCGGTGAAATCGTCCGCCACGGCGGCGGCACGTTGGGAGCTTCCGAAAACCATGTCGTTTCCCCCTCAGTAACGGATCTTGGGATCGAACCACGCATAGGCGAGGTCGGTGATGAGGTTCACGAACACGGTGAGCGTGCCGTAAAGGATCGTGACGCCCAGAAGCACGGCGTAGTCGCGGGTGAGCGCCGATCCGACATAGGCCGCGCCAAGACCGCCGGTCGAGAAGTAGAGGTCGACGAAGACCGAGCCGGTGAGCACGTAGACGAAGACCGGACCAAGATAGCTGACCACCGGCAGAAGCGTGGGTTTCATCGCGTGGCGCCAGATCACCGTGCGGGTCGGCAGGCCCTTGGCCCGCGCCGTGCGGATGAAGTTGGAGTTCAGCACTTCGAGCATCGAGGAACGCGTGAGGCGCGCGATGTTGCCCATGTATGAGGTCGAAAGCGCGATCACCGGCATGATGAGGTATTGCCACTGCCCGCCGTTCCAGCCGCCGCCCGGCAGCCAACCCAGCCAAAGCGTGAAGACGAGGATCAGGATCGGGCCCATGATGAAGTTGGGCAGCGCCTGTGCGCCGATGCCCATGCTGACGGCGGCGTAGTCGATCCACGAATTGTGCCGGATCGCGGCGGCGACGCCAAGGCCGACGCCCACCACCGTCGCCGCGATGAAGGACAGCGATCCGTAAGTCAGCGAAATCGGGAAACCCTGCGCGATGATGTCGTTCACGTCGCGGTCCTTGAACTTGAACGACGGGCCGAAATCGAAATGCAGGACGATGTTGGTCAGGTAGTCCCAGAGTTGCTTCCAAAGCGGCTGATCCAGCCCGTAGCGCGCTTCGAGGTTGGCGAGCACGGCGGGCGGCAGGGGGCGTTCCGAGGTGAACGGGCCGCCGGGCGCATACTGGATCAGGAAGAACGAGGCGATGATGAGGATCAGGATCGTCGGGATCGCGATCAGAAGTCGCCGGATGATGTAGGAAACCACGGGCCACCCTTTTGGAAAATGGGGTGCGCGCCCCGGACGGTCCGGGGCGCGCGCGTTTCAACGATGTGAAAGGCTCTGATTACTCGGCGATCTTGTAGAGATCTTTCGAGTACCAGTTCTGTTCGACGTTATCGACGGGCCAGCCGCCCAGATCGCTGTCGAGCATGTAGACACCGGCGTAGTGATAGATCGGGATCACCGGCATCTCTTCGTAAAGGATTTCCTCGACCTCGGTGTAGAGCGGCGAGGTGTCGTCGGACGTCTTGGCCTGTTCCAGCAGTTCGTCGACGCGCTCGTTTGAATACTTGCCGTCGTTGTAACCCGACTGGCTGTCGAGCAGGTCGAGGAAGGTCGAGGCTTCGTTGTAGTCGCCGCACCATGCGCCGCGAGCCATTTCGAAGTTCTGGTTGCCGCGCTCTTCAAGGAACACTTTCCATTCCATGTTGGCGAGCGTCGCCTGAACGCCCAGCTTCTGCTTCCAAAGCTGGCTCAGGGCCACCGCGACTTTCTCATGCGCTTCCGAGGTGTTGTAGACCATCTCGAATTCCAGCGGATTGTCGGGGCCGTAGCCCGCTTCGGCCAGAAGGTCTTTGGCCATCTGGTCGCGTTCCGCCTGGCTCATCTCGGTCCACGGCAGGGTCGGCGGCTCGAAGCCCGCGACGGCGGCCGGGGTGAAGGTATAGGCCGGGGGCTGCCCGCCCTGCATCACCTTCTCGACGATGATGTTGCGGTCCACGGCCATGGCGAGCGCCTTGCGCACGTTCACGTCCTTGAACGCTTCGGGGCCGGAATCGGACACGTTGAAGGTGTAGTAGTAGTTACACAGACGCGGGAAACTCACCGCCTCGTCCGGGTATTCTTCGGAGAGGGACGGATACTGACCGGCCGGAATGTCGGTGCGGTCGAGTTCGCCGGCGAGGTAACGGGTCAGCGCCACATTCTCGTCGTTGATGACGAGAGCCACGACACGGTCGATGATCGTGTTCTCGTTGTCCCAATACATCTCGTTGCGCACGCGCACCGAACGCTCGCCCGGCAGGTGCTCTTCCAGCACGTAGGCGCCGTTCGAGACGATGTTCTCCGGCTTGGTCCATTCGCTGCCATGCTCTTCGATCACCGACTGCGGCGACGGGAAGGTGGTGGAATGGGTGGTCATCTGCGGGAAGTAGGGCAGCGGCGCGGTCAGTTTGACCTCGAGCGTGTAGTCGTCGATCGCGGTCACGCCGAGTGTTTCGGGATCGGCTTCGCCCGCGACGATCTCCGACGCGTTCTCAAGCGACATCAGCTCCATGAACCACTGATAGGGGGACGCGGTTTCGGGGTCCGCCGCACGACGCCAGGCATAGACGAAATCGTTCGCCGTCACCGGGTCGCCGTTCGACCACTTGGCGTTCTCACGCAGGGTGAAGGTGTAGGTCTTCTTGTCCTCGGACGCCTCGTAGCCGGTGGCAACGCCCGGCACCAGATTGCCGTCGGCATCCTGGTTCATCAGGCCCTCGAACAGGTCGCGCACCACGTCCGAGCCATCGACGTCTTCGACGATCTGCGGGTCGAGCGACGAGAATTCGTCAAGCTGGCGGTATGTGAAGGTCTGGTCGTCGGCAAGGGTCACACCCTCGGGCACGTGGCTTTCCGCCAGCGCCGCGCCGGTCAGCATGGTGGTCGACATAAGCGCCGCCAATGCCAATTTGCTCATATGTTTCATTTCGCGTTCTCCCTGTTTTGATGAGGTGCGGTTGTCGCCCTTGGGCGGCCCCGATCTTTTTTCCGATCGGTCAACTCTAACCGGGACTAGTCTTCCGGCAAGGTGATGCAAGCCTTACGCGACGAAAGCCTGCGGGAATTTGCTCAAATATTAGCGAGAACGCCGCGTCCACCCTGTCTCAGATAGAAAAACGGCGCGAATCCGTTCGGTATACCGTTGCACACATTGACTTGTGAGCGGTCGTGAATTAGGCGGTCAGCAACCTCACGCGGGGTGGATTCTCCCCTCGCGTCACCCCGATCCAGCGGAGAGCGACACATGGCCAACGGCGATACCCCCGACATCATCTACACCCAGGTGGACGAAGCCCCGGAACTGGCGAGCCACTCGCTCCTCCCGATCATCCGGTCCTTCGCGCAGGCGGCGGATATCGACGTCGCGATCCGCAACATCTCGCTCGCGGGCCGGGTTCTGTCCCAGTTCCCCGACATGCTGACCGACGAGCAGAAGGTCGAAGACGACCTCGCCGTTCTCGGTGAGATCGTGAAGCAGCCGGGCGCCAACGTCATCAAGCTGCCCAACATCTCGGCCAGCCAGCCGCAGCTCGACGCCGCGATCAAGGAGCTTCAGGAACAGGGCTACAAGCTGCCCGACTATCCCTATGAGCCGTCGACCGACGCCGAGAAGGATATCAAAGCGCGATACGACGCCGTCAAAGGCTCCGCCGTGAACCCGGTGCTGCGCGAAGGCAACTCGGACCGCCGCGCCGCCAAGGCGGTGAAGAACTACGCCAAGGCCAACCCGCATTCGATGGGCGACTGGGCCAAGGATTCCAAGACCACCGTCGCCTCGATGCCGGGCAACGACTTCTTCGCGAACGAAAAGTCGGCCACCATCACGGCCGAGCAGGCCGGTGGCGCCAAGATCGTGTTCCTGTCCGATGACGGCAACAGCCGCACGCTGAAGGACGGTCTCAAGTACGAAGAAGGCACCGTGGTCGACGCGACCTTCATGTCCGCCGCGACCCTGCGCGACTTCATCCGCGCCGAGATCGACAGCATGGAGCCGGGGGTTCTGTTCTCGGTCCACCTCAAGGCCACGATGATGAAGGTCTCGGACCCGATCATCTTCGGCCATTTCGTCGCGATCTATCTGGAAGAGTTCATCTCGAAGCACGGCGAAAAGCTGAAGGAACTGGGCTGGAACCCGAATTCGGGCATCGGTGCGCTGGAAAGCAAGATCGAAGGCGACGAAGACCTGAAAGCCGACCTCAAGGCCGTGATGGACAAGCGGCCCCCGATGTACATGGTCGACTCGGATCGCGGCATCACCAACCTGCACGTGTCGTCGGACGTCATCATCGACGCCTCCATGCCCGCCGTGATCCGCGCGGGCGGCATCGGCTGGGGCCCGGACGGGAAGGCCGCGCCGACCAAGTGCTGCATCCCCGACAACTGCTATGCGCCGGTCTATGACGAGACGATCGAATACTTCAAAGAAAACGGCAAACTCGACGTCACCACCTGTGGTGCCGTGTCGAACGTGGGCCTGATGGCGCAGAAGGCCGAAGAATACGGCTCGCACCCGACCACCTTCGAAATCCCGGCCTCGGGCAAGGTCCGCATCGTTCTGGACAACGGTGACATCCTGCACGAGCACTCGGTGAACGAGGGCGACATCTGGCGTTCGGCCACCGCCAAGAAAGCGCCGATCCTCGACTGGATCCAGCTGGGCATCGACCGCACCAAGGCGACGGGCAAGGCCGCCTTCTGGCTGGACGCGAACCGGGCGCATGACGCGGAGCTCATCAAATACGTCGAGCCCGCGCTGAAAGAGGCCGGGATCGACATTCCGATCATGGCCCCGCGCGAAGCCACCCGTTTCACGCTCGAGACGATGGTTAAGGGCGAGGATTGCGTGACGATCACCGGCAATGTGCTGCGTGACTACCTCACCGACCTGTTCCCGATCCTCGAGCTTGGCACCTCGGCCAAGATGCTGTCGATCGTGAAGCTGATGAACGGCGGCGGCCTGTTCGAAACCGGCGCGGGCGGTTCGGCCCCCAAGCACGTGCAGCAGCTGGTGGAAGAGAACCACCTGCGCTGGGACTCGCTGGGTGAGTTCTGTGCGCTGGGTGAAAGCCTCAAATTCCTTGCCGATGCGCGTGGCAATGCCAAGGCGCAGGTGCTGGGCGACGCGGTGGACGTGGCCACGCAGAAGGTGCTGGAAAACGGCAACTCGCCGGAGCGCAAGGTCGGCCAGCCCGACAACCGCACCTCGCACTACTGGTTCGCCCGTTACTGGGCCGAGGCGCTGGCGGCGCAAGACACCGACGCCGACCTCGCCGCGCATTTCCAGCCCGTTGCGGCGGCTATGGTCGAGAACGAGGCGACGATCCTCGAAGAACTGATGGCCGGTCAGGGCGAAGCGGTCGATCTGGGCGGCTACTACCACCCCGACGAACCCAAGACCTTTGCCGTCATGCGCCCCTCGGCGACGCTGAACGGCATCATCGACTAAGGGTCGGTAGGATGGACTGACGAAGGGGCGTGCTGCGGCGCGCCCCTTTTCGTTTGCCGCCTGTGACTAGCCGGGCGAGCGCCTGCCCGTGGGGTGGCGCTCCGAACCTTCATGGTTAGCGCTTTATCCAAGCCAAGACCGGACGACCTCAATCCTCGCGCGAACGTCTACACAGCGCCAGCCCGCGGGAACGGGCAGGCGTTCGTCCGGCGGCCTGACGGCCTTGATTCCGGACGGATCAGAGACCCAACTTCGAAACCACCTCGGCCACCCGTTCCGCATTATCCCGCGCCACGCTCCCGTCCTTGTTCACCAGCGAATTCTCGAAACCCACCCGGCACTTGCCGCCCGCCTTATGCGCGGCGCGCAGACAGTCGGTTTCGCCCCGACCGAAGGCGCAGAGCATCCAGTCCGGCTCCAGCCGCTCGCGTTTCATCCAATCGGTGAAGGGCTTGAGCATCGAGGGTTTCGACACCTGCCCATCGACATAGCGCCCGAGCACAAAGATCAGTTGCAGCGCGGGGTCGCGCAGCAGGCCCTCGGGCAGAGTTGCGGCGAGGCCTTCGGCATCGGCCACGTCATAGAGGATGTGCTGCACCGCGATCCCGCGTTCGGCGGCATAGGCGTAGAACGAAGGCGCGCCCTCTTCCCGCGTGATTTCGCGCCAGGCCGCCGACACCAGCCGCGCCCCGGAATGAAGCGCCACGTATTTCTGGTGGCCGGGGTCATAGCGCCCGCCCGCCTCGGTCGTGATCTGAACGGGAAGCGCGGGGA
Organism: Maritimibacter alexandrii; assembly: GCF_005871115.1. Classification (NCBI taxonomy): domain Bacteria; kingdom Pseudomonadati; phylum Pseudomonadota; class Alphaproteobacteria; order Rhodobacterales; family Roseobacteraceae; genus Maritimibacter; species Maritimibacter alexandrii. The sequence goes on along the minus strand of NZ_SWKQ01000009.1, from coordinate 1,475,973 downwards.
GTTCGCGCGCCAGATGCTCCAGCGCCTCACGATAGGCGCCACTGTCCAACAGATGCCCGCCCTCGATGTCGCGCAGGTGCAGGTGCAGCCCGTCCGCCCCGGCGGCCATACAGGCGCGGGCGGTTTCGGTCACCTCATGCAAGGTGATCGGGAGCGCGGGATGATCGGTCTTGGTCTTGGTCGCCCCGTTGGGTGCAACCATCAGCGACGGCAGGCTCACAGCACCGCCCCGAACGCCTGACCCAGCTTGTCCACCAATTCGCCCAACTGGTCGTCGGTCAGGATGAAGGGCGGCGCGAGCAACACGTGGTCGCCCTGCACCCCGTCGATGGTGCCGCCCATCGGATAGCAGATGAGCCCGGCCTCGAAGGCCGCCGCCTTGACCTTTTTGTTGATGCCCAGCGCCGGGTCGAACGGTGCCTTGGTCTCGCGATCCGCGACGATTTCGAGACCCCGGAACATGCCGCGCCCCCTGATATCGCCGATATGGGGATGCTGACCGAAGGCCTCGACCAGCGCAGCCCCCAGTTTCTCGCCCATATCCGCCGCCCGCGCGGCCATGCCACCGTCAGTCAGTTTGGTCACGACCACGTCCGCCGCCGCCGTCGCCATCGGGTGGCCGATGTAGGTGTGGCCGTGCTGGAAAAAGCCCGAGCCATTCTGGAAGGCGTCGAAAATGCGCGCGGTGCAAAGCGTCGCGCCAATCGGCTGGTAGCCAGCGCCCAGCCCCTTGGCGATGGTCACGATGTCGGGCGACACCCCGTCCTGCTCGCAGGCGAAAAGCGTGCCGGTCCGGCCCATACCGCACATGACCTCGTCAAGAATCATGAGGATGCCGTAGCGGTCGCAGATTTCGCGGATGCGCTTGAAATAGCCCGGCACCGCAGGCACCGCGCCCATCGTCGCGCCGACCACGGGCTCCGCGATAAAGCCGATGACGGTGTCAGGGCCGACGCGCAGAAGCTCGGCCTCCAACTCGTCCGAGACGCGCTGGCCGTAGGCCACCAGATCCTCGCCCTCCTCCTGCCCGCGATAGGCGTAGCAGGGGGCGATGTGGCTGGTTTCGACCATCAGCGGCTGGAACTGCGCGCGCCGCCACGCATTGCCGCCCGTGCCCAGCGCACCCAGCGTGTTGCCGTGATAGCTTTGCCGCCGCGCGATGAAACGCCCCCGGCTTTCCTCGCCGATCTCGACGAAATACTGCCGCGCCATTTTCAGCGCCGCTTCCACCGCCTCGGACCCGCCGGAGACGAAATAGACCTTGTCCAAGCCTTCGGGTGCATGGGCGATCAGGCGGTCCGCAAGCCGTTCCGCCGGTTCGGAGGTGAAGAAACCGGTGTGGGCGAAGGGAATCGCATCGGCCTGCGCCTTGATCGCCGCGATCACGTCGGGGTCGGAGTGCCCCAGACAGGACACGGCCGCGCCGCCCGAGCCGTCGAGATAGGGTTTTCCAGCCTTATCAAAGATATAGACCCCCTCACCGCGCGTCGCGACGGGGGGTGTTTGTTTGGCGGAACGATGAAAAACGTGGCTCATGGCCTTGGACTCCGGGACCGACTCGGTCGATTGCACGGTTTCAGCATGAAACAGATGGTTCACACGTTGACAAGATATGAAACAGATGAAACGGTCCGAGTCGGGTGTTTCAGTTTCGCCGGGGTAACTTTTCGTGCTGCACAGTTTTGAGGAACGATTGGCCTCGAATTACGACGCGCTGTCGGCGCGGCTGCGCGAAGCGGGCGATTACATCGCCGCCAACCCTCTCGACACCGCCACCCGGTCGCTTCGGGCCGTGGCTGACCACTCCGGCCTTGCCCCGGCGACTTTCACCCGCCTGTCCAAGGCGCTGGGTTACGAGAATTTCGAGGAATTGCGCGAAGGGATGCGGCGGCGGCTTGAACGGCGCCAAGCCAGTTTCGCAGCCCGTGCCGACGCGCTTCAGGGGGCGAGCGACGGGGGAAGCGCCGACCTGATCCGCCGGACCCGCGAAGCATCGCTGACCAATATCGACCGCCTGACGGACGAGATCGACACCGCGAAATTCGACACCATCGCCGATCACCTTCATGCCGCGCGACGGGTCGTGCTGCTTGGCGGTCTCGGCTCCACGGCCATTGCGGAATACGCCGCCTACATGGGCAACTTCCTGGGGGACAACTGGATGCCCGCAGGGCGCATGGGGGCCTCGGTCGGGGCGGCGCTCTCAGACCTCGATCGGCGCGACGCGCTGATCGTCTTCACCAAGCCCCCCTTCGCGAACACGTCGATCCGGGCCGCGGAATTCGCGCGGGCGCGGGGCGTCTACGTGCTCGTCGTCACCGATACGCACACCTGCCCCGCCCTGCGACATGCGTCGGCGCGGGTCGTCGTGCCGACCGAAAGCCCCAATTTCTTTTCGTCCTACGTGGCGACCATGTTCTTCGTGGAAACACTGATGGCCATGATCGCGCAACGCGCAGGACCCACCGCGACCGAACGGATCGCGGATGTCGAGACCGCGAACCGCGCCTTGGGCGAGGTGATCGGCCTCTGAACCACAAGACCAACCAAACTAACGGGAGAAAGATATGACAAAGCATCTCAGATACGGGCTCGCCGCCCTCGCCACCGTGGCCTTCACGGCCCCGGCGATGGCGCAGGAAGAGTTCATCACCATCGGCACCGGCGGCGTCACGGGTGTCTACTACCCGACGGGCGGCGCGATCTGCCGTCTGGTGAACAAGGGGCGCAAAGATCACGGCATCCGCTGTTCGGTCGAATCGACGGGTGGCTCGGTCTACAACGTGAACACGATCAAGGAAGGCGAGCTCGAGTTCGGCGTCGCCCAGTCCGACATCCAGTACAACGCTTATAACGGTGTGGTGCAGTTCGAAGACGGGGCCTTCGAAGGCCTGCGCGCCGTGTTCTCAGTCCACCCGGAGCCGTTCACGGTCGTTGCGCGTGCCGATGCCGGCATCACGACCTTCGACGACCTCAAGGGCAAGCGTGTCAACATCGGCAACCCCGGGTCGGGCCAGCGCGCCACGATGGAAGTGCTGATGGAGAAGATGGGCTGGACCGCCGATGACTTCGCGCTCGCGTCCGAGCTGAAGGCCGCCGAACAGTCCGCCGCCCTGTGCGACAACCAGATCGACGCGATGGTCTACACCGTCGGCCACCCGTCGGGGTCCATTCAGGAAGCCACCACCGCCTGCGACTCGGTCCTCGTCGAGGTGTCGGGCGACGCCGTGACGGCGCTGGTCGACGAATTCCCGTTCTACCGGACCGCCACCATCCCCGGCGGCATGTATCGCGGCAATGACGAAGACACGATGACCTTCGGTGTCGGCGCGACCTTCGTCACCTCGGACGCGGTGTCGGAAGATGCCGTCTATGCGGTCGTCTCGTCGGTCTTCGAGAACTTCGAGGACTTCAAGGGCCTGCACCCGGCCTTCGCGAACCTCGTGCCCGAAGAGATGATCTCGGCCGGTCTGTCCGCGCCGCTGCATCCGGGCGCCGAGAAGTACTACAAAGAAAAAGGCTGGATGGAATAATCCAACCCGTGCCGATCAGGAGGGCGGTCCGCCGCCCTCCCCTCCCAAAGTAAATCAACGATTTCTGAGCGCCGATCTGGCCGGGACGGAGGGACCATGTCCGACAAGGAAAACCGAGCACTGAACGAACAGGAGCTTCAGGAGCTCGTCGCGGCCTCAGACAGCGGAGCGCGTTCCGTTCCGGGCTATCTGGGCATCTTCATCGCGGCCGTCGCGTTGATCTGGTCGATTTTCCAGGTTCTGCTCGCCTCGCCCTGGGCGCCCTATATCCTGCCCTCCGACGCGATCAACAACTCGCGCCAGATCCACCTCGCCTTCGCGATCTTCCTGTCCGCGATGGCCTATCCGCTGTTCAAGCGCGCGCCCAAGCACAAAGTGCCGTGGTATGACTGGGTGCTCGCCATCGGCGGTGCCCTCCTCGCGCTGTACGGCTATTTCTTCTACGACAAGATCGTTTCGAACGGCGGGCTGGCCGACCAGACCGATGCCATCGCATCGCTCGCCGGACTGGCCCTGCTGTTCATCGCCGCTTACCGGACCCTTGGCCCGGTGATGGTGATCCTCGCCATGATCTTTCTTGCCTACGTGTTCTTCGGATCGTCCGACGTGGTGCCGGAGCAGATCCGATGGGCCGGCGCGAGCCTGCGCAAGGCCATGTCGCATATGTGGATCACGTCCGAGGGCGTGTTCGGCATCGCGCTGGGCGTTTCGACCCGGTTCGTCTTTCTCTTCGTCCTCTTCGGGGCGCTTTTGGACAAGGCGGGCGCGGGCAACTACTTCATCAAGATGGCTTTCGGCGCGCTCGGCCACCTGCGCGGCGGCCCTGCCAAGGCGGCGGTCGTCGGCTCGGCGGCCACCGGCCTGATCTCTGGTTCGTCCATCGCCAACGTCGTGACCACCGGCACCTTCACCATCCCGCTGATGAAGCGGGTGGGCTTTTCGTCGGAAAAGGCCGGGTCGGTCGAGGTCGCATCCTCGGTCAACGGTCAGATCATGCCCCCCGTCATGGGCGCGGCGGCGTTCCTGATGGTCGAATATGTCGGCATCTCTTACGTCGAGGTCATCACCCACGCCTTCCTGCCCGCGATCATCTCCTACATCGCGCTGGTCTATATCGTGCATCTCGAAGCGGTGAAGAACCGGATGCCGACGCTTGGCGACAAGGTCGTCAAGTTGTGGCGCACCGTCTTGGGCATGTTCCTGTTCTTCGCGGGCTTTGCGATCCTGTGCTACGCGACGCAATTCCCCGTCCGCCTCGTCACGTCGATGGTGCCGACCGGGTCGGGCTGGATTCTCGCCGCGCTTCTGGGGCTGGTCTACCTTGGCCTGATCTACCTCGCCTCGACCGTGCCGGATCTGGAGCCCGACGATCCGAATTCGGAAAACGTCGAGCTGCCGCACATCCCCAGCATCTACAAGTCGGGGCTTTACTACCTGCTCCCGATCATCGTGCTGGTCTATTTCCTGATGATCGAGCGCAAGTCGCCGGGCCTGTCGGCGTTCTGGGCCACCTTCCTGCTTTTCGGCATCCTGCTGACCCAGCGGATGCTCAAGGCGATGTTCCGGGGTGAATCGGCTGCGGTCGGCAAGCTCAAGGACGGGCTTTTCGACCTCGTCGCCGGCCTGATCGACGGCGCGCGCAACATGATCGGCATCGGCCTTGCCACCGCGACCGCCGGGATCATCGTGGGCACCGTGTCGCTCACCGGGATCGGTCAGGTCATGGCGGACTTTGTCGAGTTCCTGTCGGGCGGCAACCTGATCCTGATGCTGATCTTCGTGGCGATCCTGTCGCTGATCCTCGGGATGGGCCTGCCGACGACCGCGAACTACATCGTCGTATCGTCGCTGATGGTCGCCGTCGTTGTGGAGCTTGGCGCGCAATCCGGCCTTGTCGTGCCGCTGATCGCCGTTCACCTTTTCGTCTTCTACTTCGGGATCATGGCGGACGTGACACCCCCCGTGGGGCTTGCGAGTTTCGCGGCCGCCGCCGTGTCGGGGGGCGACGCGATCAAGACGGGCTTCACCGCGTTCTTCTACAGCCTGCGCACCGTGGCCCTGCCCTTCGTGTTCATCTTCAATACCGACCTTCTGTTGATCGACGTGACGCTGGTGCAGGGGATACTCGTGTTCATCGTCGCGACCATCGGCATCCTGATCTTCACCGCCGCGACGATGGGATGGTTCCTGACGAAAAACCGGATCTGGGAAACGGTGGCGATGCTTCTGATCGCCTTCACCCTGTTCCGCCCCGGCTTCTTCATGGACATGATCCAGCCACCTTATGACGAGGTGGAGCCGACGGCGCTGGAGCAACGTCTGGAACAGGCCCCGGCGGGGCGCGACCTGCGCGTCGTGATTTCGGGCCCCGACTTCGACACGCTCGAGATGAAGGATCTGACCGTCGTCCTTACCGTGCCCGAAGTCGAGGGCGCGCAGGCTCGGCTGGATGAATGGGGTCTCCTGCTCCTGCCCGAAGGCGATCAGGTCATTCTCGAAGAGCCGATGTTCGGCACGCCGCTGTCGGATCAGCTTGCCTCGTTCGACTTCTACGGTGACGAACCCGTCACGATCTCGGCGGTGCGCGCACCTGCCGAGCAATTGCCGAAGGAGTTGATGTTCATCCCGGCGCTGGCGCTCATGGCGCTGATCGCCTTCCTCCAGTCCCGCCGCGCCGAAACGGCGGCCCCTGCCCGCAAAGGAGTGCCGGCATGACCATCAAGACCGTGCTCTGTGCCATCGACATCAACCGGCCCGAAGCCGAAGCGATCGTGCTGAGACGCGCGCACAAGATCGCCGAGGCCGAGGGAGCTCAACTCGACGTCATCACGGTCGTGCCCGATTACGGCATGTCGGTGGTCGGCGGCTACTTCGACGAGAAGCACACGCAAAAGGCCGTGGAACACGCCCATGCGCTGCTTTGCGACGCGGTGGGCAAGGTGCTGGGCGAAGAGGCCAACGCGGCCTGCCGCCACGTGGTCGCGGTCGGCAAGGCTTATCAGGAAATCCTCAAGGTGGCGGAAAAGGACGAGGCCGATCTGATCGTCCTCGGGGCCCATGACCCCGATCTGTCCGACTATCTTCTCGGCCCCAACGCGGCTCGGGTGGTGCGCCACACCAAGGCGTCGGTCTACGTGGTGCGGGAAGTCTGACACGAAAAGGGCGGCTCTTGCCGCCCTTCTCAGTGCTGATGCAGATCGTGGGGATGCGGCTCATACGCCGGATCGTATCCCGGCGGCGGCGCGGACGGCTTGGTCGTCTTGCGCGCGGCCATGCCGGCTGAAATGCCCTGAATAAAGGCCGTGCCGAGCGTTCCGACCGCGGCGACACCGGCGGCAGGCGCGACCGTCGAAACAGGTGCGTTCACGCTGGGCGCCATCGAAATCTTCGCGCGGCTGGTGCGGGTCATGGCAAGGCAGATCAGGCCGAGACCCACGAAAATCCCGCCGAAAATCAGCGCCAGTTGCATCGGCTCGAAGAACGCGGAAAGCGCGATCCAGCCCGCGACGGCGAGAAAGGCGAAGCCCACGAACAGCATGATGCCGCTCGCCACACCGAACATGGTGCGACGAACGGCAAGTCTGATGCGGTATTCAAGCGCGGCGATCATTTGCGCGCCAGAAACAGCCCGACGATGAAGCCGACACCGGCGGCGATCCCCACGGCGGCCGCCGGGTTTTCACGAACCTGGTTTTCGGCGTTGCGATAGGCCGCGACGGTCGCGTCCTGCGCGTCGGCATAGGCCTTTTCACCCTGCGCCCGCGCTTTCTTGGCGGTCGCGGATGCGCGGTACTTGGCTTCGGCACCGGCAGTGGTGGTCAGGTCCTTGAGCGTGGCGGTCAGCGACGACACGTCGGTTTTCAGCGAAGCGACCTGTGCTTCGAGGTCTTTGACGTGGCTGTCCATTGCTTTTCCATTCGAACTTTGTGCGGCAGTGGCCATTGGGAAAACTCCTTCCGGGGTGGTCTGTCCATTCAGGGGTCCAACGCATGCGCGCGGGCGCTGTTCCACCACCAGCAGATTCTTTTTCGGAACTTTCCTGACCCCGGCTCAGTTTCAAATCCAATGATCCGCGCCGCATGGCGCACCCTGTAACAACTTGAAAGAAGGAGGTTTCGTCATGCTCGGTTGGGCTCTCACATTCCTCGTCATCGCCATCATCGCCGCCGTGTTCGGCTTCGGTGGCATCGCTTCGGCCTCGGCCGGGATCGCGCAGATTCTGTTCTTCGTGTTCCTCGTCCTGTTCGTCGTCGCCCTCATCGCCCGTGCGGTGCGTGGTCGGCGCGTGTAGGCCGGACAAGACCCTGAAAAGGTGGGGCGCTCCCGTACCTCGGGCGCCCCATTTTTTTTGCGCTTCAGTCCTTCGGGGCCTCGCCCCCGAACAGCGACTGATAAAACCCTTCAGCCACAAGTCGATGTCCGAAGAAATTCGGATGGAACGTCCCCGAGACCGAGGTGTTGCGCGTCGCGACCCGCACGAGGCTCGGCTGGATCAACACGCTGTCGTTCGCCGTTCGGATCGCGCGCCCGGCGACGCGGTACCCGTAGGGGTCGAGGTCTTCGATGTTCCAGTGACCGGGCCGCCCTTGGGGCACGAGATGCGGCAGCGCCAGATGTTCGCCGGTCCACCAGCCGTGACCCACGAAGGCATCGCGCGTTTCGCACACGAAACTGATCCCGAGCTCCTGCGCCGTATCCGCCAGCCTGACCCGGAAGGTGTCGAAGAAATCCAGCGCCTTCCACGCTTCTTCCTCGGTCACCACGTATTCCCATTGTTTCGTCCACGAGATCACGCGCGTCGCCTCGTCGATCCCGTTCCAGGCACTGAGATCGTCATAGGTATCGCTTTGTGCGCCATAGACGACCTGATCCGTATAGCGCAGCCGCGCGCAGGGCGGCGTAACCGGCGGGACGGTGCGCAAGGGGTCTGGATATTGCGCCATGGAAATCGCCTCGGCCGGAACCCCGAGCCGGTGCTTGAGGATCGAGACCGCCAGCGAAAAACGCTGGTCAATGCCGCCGACAAGCTGCCCGTTCCGCTCGGTCCCGGTCAAAAGGTCCATCGCGTCATAGCCATTGGCACCACGCAGACGGGCGCAGCGCGCATAGGCCGCCGGGTGCAATCTTTTGTCCGCCTGATAGACCGGCGGCGGGCAGACCGCTGGGGCCGCGATGGATTTCAGCCAGCTATCCTCGTAATCGACCGGCAGAATGTAGTAGCGCACCATCTCGCCGAAGGCGACGTCATTGCCGCCGATGGACAGAAACACATGGTCCGGCACCCTGAGTTCGTCACAGTCCATCAACCCGTCGTGCGGATAGGATCGGCTGATCCCCCCCGCCTCGCGCGCCGGGCGCATCCAGGGTTCCGAGCGCCCCCCCGGTGCAAGCTCGGTTCCCCTATAAGTCCTTTCGAAGTCGCGGATCGAAAGTCCGCCCAGTTCCTCGTCCGTCACCGGGAAATAATCGGGATGGGCGCGGTGGCGCGGGTTCTGCGAAAGCCCCCCGGCGCACAGATCCTGCACCACCGCGTTGACCTGAGCATATCTCAGCCAGACCGGCCCGTCGGACCCCTCTTCGATCACGCGACGTTGCGGGAAGATGAGCCCGTCGAAAATCTCGGCCCCGCTGCACGAATAATGCAGAAACGACACGAACCGATGCGGGTCTTCGGAGGCAAGGCGCAGCGCGGTCAGGCCCTGGTAAGAGAAAAAGCTGCGATGGCAGGTGTTGTCGATCCAGCGCCGATCCGGTCCGGGTTCAAGGAATTGGCTGCGCCGTTCCGCAAGCCAGCCGATGTCGTTGGAATTGGGAAACCGCAGCGGTTTCCATTCGGCCGGCAGATCCGGGTTCCCCTCGCCCGACGAATAGGAATCGCCCACCCCGACGATCACCATGTGCTCGGGCTTGATCCAGGCCAGCACGGTTTCCCCCCCGACCTCAACGGAAACGAAACTGCCCCTGAGCGGCACACGTGTATCGAAAGGCGCATCGCAGGGCTGCGGCGCCCCCCCTTCCCACATGCACATCGCGCCCTCGGCAAGCGGGTCTTCGCCCTCGACCGTCAGCCGGAACCGGGCGGAAACGGTCGTCTGCGGGTCTTTCTCGTGCTTCACGAACCGCGTGACCCGCGGCGAATGAAGCTGGCGTATCGGATCCCAATGAAGCGGCGCACCCGACCGGATGGCATCGGCATAGGGCGATTTCATGCCGCCGGGCCTGCGGTCGAGCCGGGCGTGCCAGCCGTCGAAACCCCCGTCCTCTTCGCGCAGCCGATACTCCTGAAACACGGCGGAAGGCAGGTTCAGCGCCTCGAACGGGCCGAACCGATTGGTGATTTCCCAGTCGATCCGATAATCCGGCGCGGCGGTCGCCCCGCTTGCGACCAATGCCGCGACGATCCCCGAAAAAACCAACCTCATCCCGAATGCCATGACGCGACCCCGCAAAATACGACGGGGCCGATCTTAACGCCCCTGCCCGGCAGGTGAAGGCGTCGGCGCGACAAAAAAAGCGGCGCTCCCGAGGGTGGGGAACGCCGTTTCGCACCTTTAGTGTGGCTGGCTCAGGTCTCCAGCGTCTCGGTCGAGGAGAAGAACATCGCCTGGCTGACGGCCGAGCGCACCTGATCCTCGGAATAGGGTTTGGTGATGACGAAGGCCGGTTCGGGCCGCTCGCCGGTCAGGAGCCGTTCGGGGAAGGCGGTGATGAAGATCACCGGAATGTCCCCCGCGCTCTTGAGGATCGCGTTCACCGCGTCGATACCCGAGGAGCCGTCGGCAAGCTGAATGTCCGACAGGATCAGGTCCGGCGTCTCTTTGCCCGCCAGATCGACGGCACCGCGTTCGGTCCGGGCGACGCCGGTGATCGCGTGGCCCATGTCGGCCACGATATCCTGAAGGTCCATCGCGATAATCGCCTCGTCCTCGATGACGAGGATGCGACCCTTCACGCTGTCTTCCATCTCGCGCCGTGCGACGGTGATGAGGTGGTTCACCTCGTCCTCGTCGAGGTCCATGACCTTGGCGATGTCCGAGGTCGGAAACTCCTCGACCGTGTAAAGCAGCAACGCCTCGCGGGTGTTGGTCGTCAGCTTGGCCAGATGACGCTGGGCGCGGGCATGAATGCCCTCTTCCCCAACTTCGACCGGCGAGCCGGAGCTTGACCAGATCTGGTGGAACGCGCGGAACAGCGCGACCTTGTGGTCATAGCCGAGTTCAAAGACCGAGCGATCTTCGAGCAACGCCTCAAGCGTGGCCGCCGCATAGGTGTCGCCGGTCTTCTGGCTCCCGGTCAGTGCACGCGAGTAGCGCCGCAGATACGGAAGCAGCGCGGCGATCTTGACTGAGAGAAATTCTGTATCGGAGTCGGGCATCCCATCCATCCCTGTTTATTTCCCCATTTTTTTCACGTTCGTCGGGAACAAAACACGCCGGACCGGGTTTGGTTCCCGAAGACGGCAAAAAAAGTGTGCGCAATCGAGGCAGATAAGAAACGATGGGACACGGACGACTATGACCAAGGACAACGATAAGGATCGCTGGGACGAAAAGATCGACCAGAACCTCCGGAAAGTCTTTCAAAGCAAGCTAGACGAAGATGTACCGGACAAGTTCATGGAACTGTTGGCGCAACTGCGCGAGCAGGACGATCAGGGGTCCGCTCATGGCAAATGATGTGCGACCTGTGGACCCGCGCGAAGCCGTTGTCGAGCATCTGCCGGCGATGCGTGCCTTTGCCGCGAGCCTGACGCGAAACTCCGCCGCCGCCGACGACCTCGTGCAGGACACGATCGTCAAGGCATGGAAAAACTTCGACAAATTCAAACCGGGCACCAACCTGCGCGCGTGGTTGTTCACCATCCTGCGCAACACCTTCTACTCGGACCTGCGCAAGAAAAAGCGTGAGGTCGAAGATGTGGACGGTGCCATGGCCAGCACGCTCAGCGAAAAGCCCCACCATGACGGACGGCTCGCGATGGCGGATTTCGAAAAGGTCTTCGCCGAACTGCCGGTCGAGCAGCGCGAAGCGCTGATCCTCGTCGGCGCCTCGGGCATGTCCTATGAGGAAGCCGCCGAGACCTGTGGCGTCGCCATCGGCACGATCAAGAGCCGGATCAACCGGGGCCGTGCCCGGCTGGCCGAGCTTCTCGAACTGAACGATGACGATGGACTGGAACTTACCGACAGCGCGACCATGGCCGTCCTGAATTCCGGAATGCAAGTGAGGAAGACCGGTCATTGATCAATACGTTCCGGGAACGGAGCCGGTCGCTTACCTTTCGGATCGCCGGTCTCCTTGCCATCGCGCTCTTGCCCGTTGGCCTCATTTCCGTTGCCACCACCTATCAACTGCTGGATCGCGCCGACCGCGATCTGGCGGACACGCTTCTGGCGCTCACGTCTGACGCCGCCGCCGAACAGGAGGCGGCGATCAGAACCGCGACGGGCGTGGCCAAGACCGTCGTGACCATGATCCCGGTCCTGCGCGAAGCGGGGTATCCGTGCGAGCAACCGATGTCCGCGCTGCTCAGGGACACGCCCGAGCTGTCCTTCATCGGGTATGTCGGGCGCAACGGCGATATTCTGTGTGCCTCCGACGCGATGGGGTCGAGCCTGGCAGAGCGGCCCCTGCACAAGGAATTCGTCGACAACCCCGGCCCGCGCGTCAAATTCTCGCTGCGCGGTTCGATCAGCCAGACCTCGGTCATCGTCGTGTCGCTTCCGGTCATCAATGGCGGCGATTACGACGGCTATGTCGTCGCCTCGCTGCCGCACCGCAGTCTCACGACACCGACCATCACGGATGAAGAGGCGGCGAGTCGCCCCCTCGAACTCATCACCTTCAATGGCGATGGCGAGGTTCTCACCTCGTCTTCGGACGCGACCAACCTGTCGGCGAACCTGCCTGCGAACCGATCCCTCCGGGCGCTTGCCGCCGGTGGCAGCGAAGTGGCCTTCATCGCCGAAAACGCGCGCGGCCAGCGCCGCGTGTTCGCGCTCGTCCCCATTGTGCAGGGACAGGTCTATGCACTGGGAAGCTGGCAGTACCGCCGCAACACCGTGGCCAACGGCATGAGTTTCGGCACCTCGATGCTGTTTCCCCTGCTCATGTGGCTCGTCAGCCTTCTGGTCGCGTTCTACGCCGTGCAGCGCATGGTCATCAAACCGACACGCAACCTGCGCGCCCGGATGCTTCAATTCATGCGCTCGCGCAAACTCGTCGAACCGCGGGCCGACCGCCGTCTGCCGACGGAAATCCGGGACATGGAAGAAACCTGGATGCGGCTGGCCGAGAACATCCTGCATGACGAGGCCGAGCTTTACGACACGATCCACCAGCGCACCGTTCTGTTGAAAGAGGTGCATCACCGGGTGAAGAACAACCTTCAGCTCATCGTGTCGATCCTCGGCATGAAGATCCGCAAGGCGCGCACGCCGGCGATCAAATCCGCACTCGGCGATATTCAGCAACGGGTCATGTCCATCGCCCGCGTCCACCAGAACCTTTACGAGACATCGACGGCCGAACGGGTGCGGGCGGGCGAACTGCTCCAGACCATCGTCGCCCAGATGGTGAAATCCGCCCAGACCGGGGACTCCACCGACGTGCGGCTCGAAGCGCATTACGACGACTGCGAGGTTTACCCGGATCAGGCGGTGCCCCTATCGCTCGCCGTTTCGGAACTGGTCACCAATGCGCTCAAACACATGGGGCCGACGAGCACGGGAGAAACGCCGGTCATCGAGGTCCGGCTGGACTGTGCACCGGGAACGGACCGGGGCGTGGTGACCGTGCGAAACACGCTGGCGCTCGACCGGGAAGAGCCTGAGGACGACGTATCCACCGGGCTGGGCGAGCAACTCGTGCGCGCTTTCGTGGGCACGATGGAGGCCAAGGTCACCCGCGACCAGACCGACACCCATTACTCTGTCGTCATCGACTTCCCGATCCACGGTTTCGACGCCGAGATCATTCCCTCGGACCACACGCATCCGCCGATCCCGGTCGGGAACCGTTAGACGAGATCGAACGTTTCGCTTGCATGCTGCAACGAAAGGAGGCTCCCGATGAACTGGGACCAAGTGCAAGGCAAGTGGAAGCAGATCAAAGGTGACGCGCAGACCCATTGGGGCGAGCTCACCAATGACGACCTCGACGTGATCAACGGCGACCGGACCAAGCTGGAAGGCATCCTTCAGGAGCGCTACGGCAAGTCCAAGGAAGAGGTCCAGCGGGAAGTCGACGACTGGCTCAACGCCGCCTAATCCCGCCCCCTGAAACGCGAAAAGCCCCGCCTGAGCGGGGCTTTTCTTTTGTCCATCGTGGCCGGATCAGGCCGGGCAGGCCGCCTTGTAACGGTTGCCGGCGCTGTCCTGATAGATGCACATATTGCGCTCGTCCGCCGCGCGACCGATCAGGTTGCCTGCGGCCGCACCGGTCGCCGCACCCACGGCTGCACCCGCGAGCGAGCCCGAGGTCAGACCGCCGATCGCAGCACCCGTGGCCGCACCGACCGCCGTTCCGGTTGTCTGGTTCTGGGTTTCACACCCGGCGAGGAAAAGGGCCGAAGCGGCAGCGACCGCGAAAATTGGGGCTTTCATGATTGTCTCCTACGTTCCCTGTTTTTTGCAAGATTCGATGCAACACTAACAAACCTTGCGACAGATTTGTTCCGAAGTTTCCGTAGGTTCCGCAAATAAGCGGAGAGTCACCGGGAACCGCAGGGCCTGTCGGGTGGTTACCCATACCGCCATGCTAGACACACTCGCCCAAGAATTCTCGACCACCACGTTCCTGCCGCTGGGCATCCTCGCCCTCCGTCTGGCGGGCGCCTTGCTGTTGTGCGGCCTCATCGGGTTCGAACGCGAGGCGCGCGACCGCCCGGCGGGACTGCGCACACATATGCTCGTCGGCATGGCCGCCGCCGTCTACTGCATCCTGATGCTGGAACTCATGAACCGGGGCGAGGCCTGGGGCGACGGGGCACGCTATGACCCGATCCGCGTGATCGAGGCGGTGACCGCCGGTGTCGCCTTTCTTGCCGCCGGGATGATCGTCTTCAGCGGCGGCAAGGTTCAGGGCCTGACGACCGGCGCCTCACTCTGGCTGGCGGCCTCGGTCGGTCTGGCCTGCGGGCTGGGCCTCTGGGCGCTGGCGCTGATGGTCACCCTGCCCGCTATCACGATCGTCTGGCTCGTCGGCATCGCCGAACGGCGCCTTCAGGGGCGCGAGCGATCCGGATAGGCCACCGCCGCCAGCCGCTGTTCGAACCCGGCCATCGCCGGTTCCACAAGCGAGAAGACCAGCCAGTCGGCCATGTGGCGTTTGCAGATCCGCGATCTGAGTGCAGGTGTGAGCTTCGCCGCCTGCCCCGCCGCCGCTTCGGAGATGTCGCTCAGCGTCGGCAGGTTGTGCGAGCGCCGGAAATGTTCGAGCGAGGCCGAAACATGCTCGCTCACCCCGAGGAAGGAATAGGTCGACACCAGCCGCTCCAGCATCTCCGACACATTGCCCGCCTTGCCCACGAGTTGCGCAAGCTGCGGGTTCGCGGGGGCGCCGTCGACATAGGCCTCGAACGTCGGAAACTCCTCCAGAAACGCCGCGTGGTCCGGGTTGTCCGGCGACGATTGCGCGACGTAGTCGGAAAACAGCCGGTCCGCCGGATTGCGAATGAAGCTCGCGAATTGCACTTCGCTGGCCCCTTTTACAACCTCGGACAACCGCTTGAACTTGAGCGGCCCGGCAAGAGCCTGACGCAAACGCCCCTTGGCCGCCTCCCGCGCGTCGAGCGCCGCCTGCCACTCGGCCTTGAGGTCCCCGCCCAACGCATTGGCCCCGATGGTCCGCGTTCGGTCGAACACGCCCTTGAGCGTGCCCATCACGGCATTGCCCGCCGTCATCGGCACATGGACGAAAAACAGGATGTCGCGGTCGGTGCCGAACGATCCGGGGATCACCCGGCCCGGGTCAAAGCGCGCCAGTATCCGATCGGCCAGCCCGTTGGGCAGCGCACCCAGCGCCACCTCGGTCTCGGCCCTCAGATCGGCGGGCTGGTGTGCGGCAAAGGATGCGGGCGATGCACCATCGCCCTCACCCACAGGGGCGATCCCGCGACGGTCGCGGGCGTTCAGTCGAACCAGATCTTGCAGTCTGTGGGACATGATACCTCCTACCAGTCTCCCGCGTTCTCCATCGAAGCCCACGGCTCTTGTTTCTCAAGCGCGGGGCCGTCCTGAATCAATTCCACGGAAATATTATCAGGGGATTTAAAGAACGCCATGCGACCATCGCGCGGCGGGCGATTGATCGTCACGCCCGCGTCCATCAGCTTCTGACAGAAGCCGTAGATGTCATCGACCTTGTAGGCCAGATGCCCCCAGCTGCGCCCGGTCTTGTAGGTCTCATCCGAATCCCAGTTGTAGGTCAGCTCGAGCTCGGGCGCGGTCGTCGCCTCGGCGCTCTCCTTGTCCTTGGGCGCGGCGAGAAAGACGAGCGTGAACTTGCCCTCGGGCACATCCTTGCGCCGGATCTCGACCATGCCGACCTTGTTCACCCAGAAATCGAGGCTTTCTTCCAGATCGGTCACACGGACCATCGTGTGCACATAGCGCATGGGAACTCCTTTTCGTTTCCCAACAGGTAAGAAAGGAACGGGTTCACCTCAACCAAAGGTTTCACGAACCCACGGAAACGTGGCGTTGGGCGATCAGGGCGCCCCGGCGCCGACGACGGACATGGCGACGATCCCCAGCCCGAACCCCGCCAGCGCCGCCAGCGACGGGGCTTCGCTGTATTTCAGGTGCGCTTTCACCGCGATGTCTTCGAATGTCAGGAACAGGATGCCCCCCGCGGCGGCGAGCATGATGCTCCCGGTGACCGCAGGCAATTCGCTCAGAAACAGGAACCCGACCGCCGCCGCGATCGGTCCGACTGCGGCCAGCGCGAAAAAGGCGCCCGTCACCCGCGCCGCGCTGCGTTTGCCATGCGCCATCATCTCGCGGAAGGCATTGAACGCTTCCGGCAGGTTCTGCGCCCCGATGAAAAAGGCCAGAAGCGCGCCGTTTCCCGACCCCGTCGCCATCAGCGCCCCCAGCGCCAATGCCTCGGGCACGAAATCGGTCAGCATCGCGCTCAGTTGCGCGTTAGCCGCGCGCCCACGGGCCTTGCGACGCCGTTCGATCAGCGCGAACAGCGCCCCGCCGGCAAAGAACGCAGCCAGCCCCGGCCCGAGCGGGAGAAGCTCCAGCCCATCCGGGACAAGAACGAATGCGACAGCCGAGACGAGGATGCCCCCCGCCAGCGCGATCATGCTGTGGCGGAACTCCTGCTCGAGCCAGCGGGGCTGAAGCCGTTCGATCCGTGCCAGCGCCCCGCCAAGCGGGATCATCAATCCGACGGCGGCGCCATAAAGAAGCGCAAGAATGAAATCGGGCATCACAGACCCTCCCAGAACCGCCGGGCCCCGTCAAACCGGCGCGCCCGGCGCCCGCCGGAACCCGTGCCGCTTTCCCGTCACAGCCCGTCCGGCAGGCGTTCGTAGAAGGCCCACATCCGGTCCACCGGGGCGCGGCAATAGCTCCAGCGCATCAGGAACCCCGGAAAATGGTCGCTGTTGGAAAGCTCCAGCCGCCCCCAATACCACGACCCCATGTATTCCACGTCGCAGCGCACGTCCGACAGGTCCTCGGCCCAGTAGCCTTCAAACACGTGATCGGTGAATTCGAGCCAGAAGCGCCCGTTGTCCTCGGAATAATTGCCGTCGTAGCGCGACCCGTTCTGAAAGACCCAGACCTCGCCCCATTCGGTGTCCCAAGCGCCACCGATGGTCTCCATCGTCTCCCAGTCCTGCGCCACCACACCGCTCGCGCACATCACCGCAAAACCGACAATCGCCCCTAACTTCCGCAAAACGCCCCTCCTGCCCTATCCTGTCAGGCTAGCATCACCCGCCACACATCCGAACCCCAAACGAGCCCCCGTCCAACCTTCTCTGTTTCAAAAATACTTCGGAGGGGGGTTTGGGGGAGGCTGGCCTCCCCCCAACGGGTCGGCGCAGGCGTCAGCCTGCGACGAAACCACTATCGCGGGCCGAGGTGCTTTTCGCCGCGCGCCTTGGACAGCGCGATCTGGCGCTGGCGTTCGCGAAACCGCTCGCGCCGGGCGTCGTCATAGTCGTCGATGCATTGGTGGCAGGACACGCCCTCTTCGTACTCGGGCCGGGCCTTGTCTTCGGGCAGGATCGGGCGGCGGCAGGCATGGCACATCTCATGCGGGCCTTCGACCAGCCCATGCCCCACGCTCACGCGTCCGTCGAAGACGAAGCATTCGCCGTGCCAGAGGCTTTCGTCCTCGGGCACCTCTTCGAGATACTTGAGGATGCCGCCCTTGAGGTGAAAGACGTCCTCGACCCCCTGCCCGATCAGGTAGTTCGTCGATTTTTCGCATCGGATGCCCCCGGTGCAGAACATCGCGATCCGTTTGTTGTGGAAGCGATCCTTGTTCGCCTCCCACCACGCCGGGAAATCGCGAAAGCTCGCGGTTTCGGGGTCGACCGCACCGTCGAACGTGCCGATGGCGACCTCGTAGTCATTCCGGGTGTCGATCGCGGCCACATCGGGCGCCGAAATCAGGGCGTTCCAGTCGGCGGGGTCAACGTAGTGGCCGACCGAGGCGCGCGGGTCGACGTCGGGCTGGCCCATCGTCACGATCTCTCGCTTGAGCCGCACTTTCATCCGTCCGAACGGCTGCTCGGATGCCTGCGAGAGTTTATAGTCGAACCCGGCACAGCCCGGCAGCGCGTTGATATAGGCGACAAGCTCGCGGATCGCCGCGTCTGTCCCGGCCACGGTCCCGTTGATCCCCTCGCGCGCGAGCAGCAGCGATCCGGTGATCCCGCGCTCGCAACAGAACTTCGCCAACGGCCCCTTGATCGCGGCGGGGTCGTCGAACGGCGTGAAGTGATACAGGGCGCAGACGGTGAACATGGCGCGGGGCTTACGCCCGGCGCCGGTTCCGATCAAGTCTCTCTGGTGGGCGTGCGACGCTCAGTAGCGATAGCCACGGGTCAGCGCCACGCGGGCCTGAAGCGACTGGAGCAGGCTGTCGAACGCCTCGCGGCTGCCGAGGGCCGAGCCCGAAATGGTCAGGTTGCCGTCCATATGCCGGATCTCGATCACACGGGTGCCGGAGACCGAACGCGTCTTGATGTCGGAAATGCCCTTGTAGGTCAGGCGCAGAACGGCGGGATTGTCAGGCTGGGCCGGGGCCGAGATCGCCTCGTTGTCCAGCACGATCGGCGCCTTCTGTTCCGACGGGCGCATCCAGTTGCGCACTTCGTCAAAGGTGACCCAGCCGGTCACCAGCCCGAGCACGCCATAGGCGAAGGTCGCCCCTTGCGGGCCGAAGGTCACCGCGCCCAGATCGAGGCTCCCGTTGTGGGTCATCGCCATATAGGCGGCCCAGACCGTAATCAGCCCGCAGATCACCATCAGCAGAAAGCCCTTGGCGGTCGTCAGCGTATATTCGTAGGTTTCGTGGGTCATTCGTCGAAATCCGGGAGTGGCAGCACATTCGATGGGATGAATCTCGCCCCGGATTGAGGCGGCATTTGGGCCGGATCGGTGCATTGTCTTGAATTTGCCGGGGCGCTGCGCCAAATCGAAACGCAACACGGAGGAGCCCATGATCCGCACCCTCGCCTTGTGCATTGCCCTTCTGCCTCTGGCCGCGGCGGCCCCGGCTCAGGTGCCGACCTCGACCGCGCAGATGCAACTGTCCTTCGCGCCGGTCGTCGAACAGGCCGCCCCGGCTGTCGTGAACATCTATGCCTCGCGCGTGATCGAACGGCGCAACCCCTTTGCGGACGATCCGTTTTTCTCGCAGTTTTTCAGGGACTTCGAGATTCCGCCCCAACAGCAGAACTCGCTCGGCTCCGGCGTGATCGTGGGGGACGGTCTGGTCGTGTCCAACTACCACGTCGTCGGCAACGCGACCGACATCCAGATCGTTCTGGCCGACCGCCGCGAATACGCGGGCACACTGGTTCTGGCCGACGAGGCCGCCGATCTGGCCGTGATCCGGCTCGAAGATGCGCCCGATCTGCCCGCGCTCGACTTTGCCGATTCCGATGCGCTTGCCGTCGGCGACCTCGTGCTTGCCATCGGCAACCCCTTCGGCGTGGGTCAGACCGTGTCGTCGGGCATCATCTCCGGCCTTGCGCGGACCGGGCAGGGCGGCGGGGCACTGCTTCAGGGCGGGCGTTATTTCATCCAGACCGATGCGCCGATCAACCCCGGCAATTCCGGCGGCGCGCTGGTCGATATGAACGGTGACCTCGTGGGGATCAACACGCAGATCGTCACCCGATCTGGCGGGTCGAACGGCATCGGCTTCGCGATCCCCGCGAACCTCGTGAAACAGGTGGTCGCTCAGGCCGCCGAGGGCAAAGACCGGTTCGAGCGGCCATGGTCCGGGGTCGAGGTGCAGGTCGTCGATGCCTCGCTCGCCGGCGCTCTGGGGCTCGACCTGCCTATGGGCGTCCTGATCCGCTCGATTTCCAAGGACAGCCCCTTTGCGGCGGCCGGGCTGAAGACGGGCGACGTGATCGTGGCGATCGAGGATTTGCCGGTGAATGCCGCCGCCGAACTCGACTTCCGCCTCGCCACCTACCCGATGGGGGAAAAGGTGTCGGTTCGCTATCTGAATGCCGATGGCTATCACACCGCCCGCGTGACGCTCGTGGCCGCCCCGCGCGGGACGCTCGCGGCGCTGGCCACCATTTCCGTGCCCGGCCCATTTCAGGGTCTGACCCTGTCGCCGCTGTCCCCGGACATCGCGCGCAACCTCGGGCAACCGATGGACGCGATCGGCGTGGTGGTGGTCAATGCCGAAGGGCCCGCCCAGCGCACCGGGTTCCAGCGCGGCGACGTGATCCACGCGGTCAACCAGATCAGCGTCACATCGGCCGATGAGCTTCAGGCCGTAGTCGAAAGCGGGTCACGGTGGTGGCGGGTCGACTTTTCGCGCGGCGGGCGGCGCATCACGGCCCGGTTCAACGGGTGACGGCATGACCGACGCGCTCATCGTCATCGATGTTCAGAACGACTTCTGCCCCGGTGGTGCGCTTGCGGTGGACGGCGGGGACGAGATCGTGCCGGGCATCAACCGGCTGATCCGCGACTTTCCCATCCGCGTGTTCACGCAGGACTGGCATCCGGCCGGCCACAGTTCCTTTGCCTCGTCCCATCCCGGCAAGGCGCCGTTGGAAATGGTCGACATGGACTATGGGCCGCAGGTGCTCTGGCCCGACCATTGCGTGCAGGGCACCGATGGCGCGGCGTTCCACGAAGACCTGATGACGGACCCTGCCGACCTGATCCTTCGCAAGGGGTTTCGGCCCGAGATCGACAGCTATTCGGCCTTTTTCGAGAACGATCACCGCACGTCCACCGGGCTGGAGGGATACCTGCGCAGTCGGGGCGCGACACGGCTGACCTTCGTCGGGCTGGCGACCGATTTCTGTGTCGGCTGGTCGGCGATGGACGCCACGCGGCTTGGCTTCGCGGTGACGGTGCGGCTGGACCTGTGCCGGGCCATCGACGCGGACGGGTCGCTCGACACGGCACTGGCCGGCATGAGCGACGCCGGCGTTACGCTGATCGGTTAGAGATAGCGTTCTTCGAGCTTTGCCGTGCCCGTCACGCCGAGAGATGCCCTGTGGACCGCCAGCCACTCCGCGGCCGTGTCGGACCCAAGTCCGTGCAGGTCCGTGAGCAAGGACCATGAAGGGAACATCTTGGATTTCGGGTCGAACTCCCGCATCGCGATCTCGTTCTGGATTTCATGCAGGCGCAGGTTCGCGATCGACTGGATGAACGGCACGCCGCAGACCGGCGGCCGCCCGTCCAGTTCCGCCTTCAGCAAGGCGATGGCGCGAATGTCCTTGGTCAGCGTCTGGTTGAAGGTCAGTTCCGAAATCCGGTCCGGTATACGGTCCGGCGAGGACGGGGTGCGCCTGCGGTTGATCGGGTTGACCGTGACCAGCACGAGGTCGTGGTTCCCGCTTTCCTGCACAAGCTGCACCAGCGGCGGATTGGCGGAATAACCCCCGTCCCAATAGTCCTCGCCCTCGATCTCGACCGCCGGAAAGGCCAGCGGCAGGCAGGCCGAGGCGATGACCGCCTCCAGCGTCACGTCGTCGTTTCGAAAAATGCGCGCGGCACCGGAGCGGGCATTGGTGGCCGAAATGAAGATGCGCGGCGCGTCCGGGCGCCGGAGCGCCGCGAAATCGACGTGATCGCGCACGATCTCTTCCAACAGCATCTGTGCGGGCCGCCCGTTCTGCGGATGCGGGGTCAGCGACAGTTGTGCGCCGGAGATCAGGTTCAGCCAGGACGCCGTGGCCGACGTCCACTTCGGGAAAGCGTCGAAGACCGCGATGAACGGCGCGAGTTGCCGTGCGCCCCGGTTCACGGCCTCCCAGAACGACGCGAGCGACCGCCGCGCACCGTCCCGGCCCCCGACGGCGAGACCGGAGGCCGCGACGACCGCGTTCATCGCGCCCGCCGAGGCGCCGGAAATCGCGGTGATGTCGATGCTCTCGTCAGCGAGGAGTCGGTCGAGCACACCCCAGGTGAAGGCGCCATGTGCCCCGCCGCCCTGAAGCGCCACATCCAGTTTCACGGCATTGATCGTCGTTCCGTCCATCACCCGGCCTTTCCTTGCTGCATTGCAGCATACTCCGGATATAGGGCACTCGCGAACGAATTGCGAAGCCCCCGCGCGTCACGAGACCGTGGGGTCGCAAATCGTGCGCTTGCGCGCGCAGCTTTTGCGCCACCCTGCCTTGCGGCAGGTCGACGCGGTGGGGAGGCCAGCCTCCCCAGCCGGTCCTTTGCGGGGCAAAGCACCGGCTCCCCTCCGAGGTTTCGGGAAACAGAGAAGATCAGGGGGTGATCACCAGTTTTCCGGCGATCTCGCCGGCCCCCATGCGGTTCAGTGCGGCGGGCGCGTCCGCGAGCGGGGCGGTTTCGCCGATATGGGGCGTGATGTCGCCGCTTGCGACGAGGGCGACCATGCGCCGGGTCATGTCGGGGCCCTGCGGAACCATGAGGAGGCCGGTGCGCTTTGGCGGCAGCGCGCCCGCGATGATGAATCTGGTGGCACCTCCGACGAGGCGGTATTGGCCCGTTGGTGTCAGGCATCCGGCGACGGTCCGCATCGGCCGGGTCGCGACAAGGTCGAGGATGTTGTCGAATGTGGTGGACAGCGTGGCGAAGTCCGTCTTGCGGTAGTCGATCAGGTGATCCGCACCCGCCGCGTGCATCACCACCTGTTTCGCGGCATTGTCCACGGCCCAGACCTCGGCCCCCGCGCGTTTCGCCATCTGGATCGCGAGCGGCCCTGCGCCGCCCCCGCCGCCGTTGATCAGCACCCGTTGGCCGGGAGCGAGCTTGCCCTCGAATGCCTCGATGGTGATGGCACCGGATTGGGGAAGGGCGGCGGCGGTCGTGAAATCCATGTCGTCGGGGAGGCGCACCCAGCGGTCGGTCTTGGCCACGCAAAAGCCGGCGAAGCCCCCGAAGCTTTCGAACGTGTCGGCCACCACGCGCTCGCCCACGGAAAACCCCGTGACGCCTTCGCCCACCGCGTCGACCACGCCCGCGACGTCGGAGCCTGCCACCCGCACCCGCATGACCATTCGGGCCAGCCGCCCGTAAAATGGCCGCCCGGTCGCGAATTCCCAATCGGACGCGTTCGCTCCGCAGGCCATGACCCGGACGCGGACCTCTCCGCGCCGCACGGTTGGCTCCGCGATGTCCTCCACCCGGAACGCATCCGCCCCGTAGCCGCGCATCACAACCGCCTTCATGCTTGAAATCCCCTGCCGCCCCGGCTCACATGCGGATCATGGTCGACATAGCCTCACGCGTCTACAATCACACTTGGAAGATCGATCCGATCGTCCGGTCGCTGATCGACACCGATTTCTACAAACTCCTGATGTGTCAGTCGGTTCATCGCAACCACCCCGACACGCAGGTCACGTTCCAGCTCATCAACCGGGCGACCGAGGTGCCGCTCGCAACCCTGATCGACGAGGAGGAGTTGCGGGAGCAGTTGGATCATATCCGCACGCTGTCACTGACCCGTGGCGAGAGCACATGGATGCGCGGGAACACGTTCTACGGCCAGCGCCAGATGTTCCGCCCGGAGTTCATGGAGTGGTTCGAGGGGCTGCGCTTGCCGCCCTACCACCTGACGCGCGTGGGCGATCAGTATGAGCTGACGTTCGAAGGCGCGTGGCCCGAGGTCATGTTGTGGGAAATCCCCGCCCTCGCCGTTCTCATGGAACTGCGTTCCCGCGCCGTGCTGCGCGACATGGCGCGGTTCGAGCTGGAGGTGCTCTATGCCCGCGCCATGACGCGGCTGTGGGAAAAGGCCGAGCTTCTGCGCGGCCTGCCCGGCCTGAAGCTCGCCGATTTCGGCACCCGGCGGCGGCACAGCTTTCTGTGGCAGGACTGGGCGGTGCAGGCGATGGTGGAGCGGCTTGGCCCGGCGTTCGTCGGCACGTCCAACTGCCTGATCGCCAAGAACCGCGATCTTGAGGCGATCGGGACCAATGCGCATGAACTGCCGATGGTGACGGCGGCGCTGGCGGAGGATGACGCCGCGCTGGCCCACGCGCCCTATGACGTACTGGCGGACTGGCATGAGGAGCATTCGGGGAACCTGCGCATCATCCTGCCCGACACCTACGGGACCAAGGGGTTCTTGGACAACGCGCCCGACTGGCTGGCCGGGTGGACGGGCATCCGCGTGGATTCCGGCGACCCGGTGGAGGGGGCCGAGACGGCGATCCGCTGGTGGCAGGAGCGGGGCGAGGACCCTGCCGAGAAGATGGTGATCTTTTCCGACGGGCTGGACGTGGAGGAGATCGAGCGGCTGCACGGCCTGTTCGCAGACCGCGTGCGCGTCAGCTTCGGCTGGGGCACGCTTCTGACCAACGATTTTCGCGGACTGGCCCCGGACGACGCGCTGGCGCCGTTTTCTCTTGTGTGTAAGGCCGTCGCCGCCGAGGGGCGGCCCACAGTGAAGCTCTCGGATAACCCGGCGAAGGCGATGGGGCCTATTGACGAAGTGGCCCGGTATAAGCGGGTGTTCGGGGTTGGGGATCAGGTTGAGCGGGAGGTTGTGGTTTAAACGTGAAGCGGCGGGCTATTCTTAAGATTCCATAGATTCTTCATATGTGAGACCTCATCCTCTGAAAGTTCTGAAAAAACCTCTGAAAAGCGTCCCGCCATTTCAGAGAGAAGCTTTGTAGGCAACGCAACTGGAAAGTGTCCGTCCAAAAAGGTATAAAAAAAACTGTCGTCGTCTCTATACTCTTAGATCATTCTAGCCTCTTTCTCCGCTTTGAAGCCGGATATTTCGCCGGGGAAGTTTGGGTCTGAGAAGTACCTGTTATAAGCGGCCCTTTCTCGCAGTGAACGGAGCTCGGTGTACACTGCCTCAGTATCCTCAGAGAGGAACCAAGGAGAAGATGCTGAAAGGTCTCGGAGTGCATTCCAATTATATATGTGGCTAGACCGACCGCCTTTTCTAACGTCTCCAGTGTCTACGTTCGCGCAGAACTCGCCCTTGTTTGAAAAAGTTACAACATTAACATCAAGCAGTAGTGCCTTGACCGCATAGAAAGCGCAGTAGTAGAGCTTGATTATGGCCCAACTGGCGCATCCTTTCCGAACACCGTTCAGTGCTTCGGAATACGAAATGAATGCCGCCTTCGAAAGACTCTTTATATCCGATCTGACATACTGGGATATCTCGGAGCTTAGATAGCTTGCGTAGTTGAGTTGAAAGTGTCTCAGCTGAACTCCAGACGGCTTTTGGTCGAGCAAGGCTACCGATATTCGCGCCAGATTTGACATCAAACATTAAACCTTAAACCGTTGCTTGCCGGTCTTTCCGACAAATGCCTCCTGAAGTCGTTCCCGTATGTAGGTGACAGCATCTGAGCCACCCCGCCCTTTGACCTCAGACTGAAATATCAAGTTGCTGGACGACAGCTCCAATGCCTCCGACATTGTTTCCTTTTCAAATGAGTCGGTAACTCGGCAGTAGTCTATCATCTTTGTCCGAAAAAACTCGACCGCTCCAATGAAACCAGATGCATACAGAAATGCGTTATTCCTGTCGCTCCAGTACTTCCCATACTTATCGGCCAATGCCGAAAAGTAGTTTGAAAAAATCTGTTTTTGCAACTCAAGCTCTATAGCACCAATTTGGTCCAATATGGCCTTTTCCTCAACCAGCGGCTTAATCGCTGAAACAGCCGTGGAAAGCGCTACGCCTCCTCGTTGACGTTTTGCGTTCGGAAGCTTAATCCAACCTTCGTATGGCTGGTCCGGCCCGCTTATGAAAGACACGATGTCACCTGCCCTAAGGGCACCCGGGTCAACGAGATCTGTTCCCGCGACACCGTACAGGTCGAAAACAAGGCTTTTTGGTGCGGGTCTTTGCTCGGTGTTAATTGAGATAAAGATTCGTGCGCTCTTCGGTGTGTCTAAATTTTCGTAGATGGCAACGGGGACAACGATGCGGCCTACTTTGTTGTCTTCCTCAATTGCAGCCTGCAACCCAGCGACTCGATGCTGGCCGTCAATAATTTGGGCTGATCGATCGCCTTCACCGACGGACACCTTCCCGTTCTGTTTTCTCAAAGGGCCCTTAACCCAGTTTAAGACAATACTTGCTGGGAAATCACCGCCTTTAAGTGCGAAGTCTCTAATACCTGAAATTCGGGAGTTGTTCAGGATCCTCTGCACCGCACCTTCTTCTTCATCTTGCCGACGGACGGCAGCATATGCGATTTTGACCAGATGTTCAGCTGGAATTGCGGTCAATATGAATTCATCATCGCCCTGTTTAACTGGAATATAGGGATAATCTGCCACGTGGACGTTCCTTCTACTTCAATCAAACTGCTTCGCTTCAACGGTCAATGCGAAATCTAGAAACAGTTAGTATCTGGGTGGTGCAGCCGTTAGATCACAGAAGCCTATGAGTTTGTTTGTGAAACAAAAAGCGTTGGACAGGCAACCTATTTCTAAGGCGATTACGGCCCCCTCACTCCTCCACCTTCCCCCGGAGCGCTTTCACCTCCCCCCGCTTCTTCTTCGCGTCCACGCGTTTGCGCTTCTGGTTGGCGGACACCTTCGTCGGCACGCGTGCCTTTGGCGCCACCAGCGCCTTTCGCACCAGGTCCGCCAGCCGCTCCTCGGCCAGCTCTCTGTTCCGCGCCTGTGACCGGGTGTCCTGCACGAAGACGATCAGCGCGCCGTCGGTCGTCCAGCGCCGCCCGGCCAGCCGCTTGAGCCGCCGTTTCACCGGGTCCGGCAGGTGCGGCGAGCGTTCGGCCTCGAACCGCAGTTCGACCGCCGTTGACACCTTGTTCACGTTCTGCCCGCCGGGGCCCGAGGCGCGCACGAAGGACTCGGTGAGTTCCCAGTCCTGAATGGTGATCTGGTCGTTTACGCGGATCATCACTGACTCATACTGAATTCATATGGGTTTCATATGGAAATATCCGGGCGTTTTTTGACCCCCGAACGCGAAAAGGGCCACCGCTGGGGTGGCCCTTCGAGAAGTCTGGAGGTGGGGCCGGTTAGACACTGTCAGCCTAGCCCGCTACCAACCGAGGGCTGCCCCGGTTGGGCGCTTCTACTTTGTCCCGGCACCTCTCTCCGTGAATTCTCTAGACATGGACACCTCCTTTCCTCGAGTTGAATAACGATAAGAAAAGGGTGCCACATATCTGGTATGGGTCAACATTTTTTACGCAGGATTTGGTGAAAGTTTCGCGACAAGCACACGAAACGGCACAAGTGCCACCAAAGCGAGCGAAAGTTTGACAAGCCAGTCGGCAAAGGCGAGGCTGACCCAGAGCGGGACCACGCCGCCGACGCCCAGAAATGGGACGGCTTCGGTCGCCCAAGACGTCTCCAAGGTCGCGTTTTCACTGAAGAAAACGCCGATGGAGGCGGAAAAGGCGATGGAGAAGAACAGCACCGTATCGACCGCCGACCCGATGAGGGTTGAGGCCAAGGGCGCGCGCCACCAGCGGCCGCCGCGCAGGCGGTCGAAGATGGCGACGTCCAGAAGCTGCGCGGTCAGGAACGCGATGCCGGAGCCGACGGCCACGCGCAAAGATACGGCGGCGAATTCATAGCCGTCGCCCTGCAACATGATCTGGCTGCCGATCAGCGAGCAGACGACGCCGACAAGGAAGCCCGTAAAGACGACGCGGCGCGCGGCCTGCACGCCGTAGACGCGGTTCATCACATCGGTCACGAGGAACGCGATGGGATAGGTGAACGCGCCCCAGGTCAGCCAGTTGCCGAGCAGGAATTGGACGAGGATGTTCGAGGCCACCACGACGGCGGCCATGGCAAGAATGCCGGGAAGAATGCGGGTCATGTGTTTGATCCGTTTTGACATGGTGGTCGGAGACATGGCCCTGCTCATGCAGGACGGGCGGGGCCTACAGGTTCTCGTCGTCCGGATCAAGCGTTTCGTCGGATTGGTTGTCCTCGGGCGGCGGCAGGTCGCCCGGCACGATGTACTCGACGATCTCGTTCTTCTGAAAAAAGCGGTGGTTGTCGTCGGAGATCATGGTGATGCGCATGTCGCCCAGCGCGTCCTGCCAGACCGCGATGCCTTCGAGGTTGTCGTGCGTGCGCGGCTGGGTTTCGAGCAGGGTGATCTCACCGTCGAGCGTATCCTCGCCCAGATCGAAGCGGCGCACGCGGGAGGCGAAGCCAAGCTGTGACGACGACAGGCGGCGTTCGAGCAGGTAGAAGCGCCCGTCCGGGCCGATGTCGGCACCGACGGGCAGGAAATCGCCCCGGCGCGGGATGGTGAAGGGGATCGTCCATTCGCCGTCACGATACCGGAACACGTCGAAGGGCCGGGGCAGTTCGCCCGAGCGTTCGGGCAGGGTATAAAGCGCGCCGTCGGCATCGATCGCCAATGCCTCGAGCGAGGAATTGTTCTGGAGATCCTTGAAGCCTTCGGCGCGCGGCAGGTGGACCGCGCGGTCGACGGCGGCGTCGTTGTATTCGTTGATCCTGTGCTCGGCCTCGAACGACACGAACACGCGGCCATCGGGGGCGACCGCCAGACCTTCGCTGTCGTCCCAATAGCGCGGAAGCGGGTCGCCGTCGGTGTGGGTCAGCGTCAGGATCGGCCCCGTCTCGGTCCCGATCAACCAGCCGTTCGCGTTGCGCAACAGCCGCCCCGAAACGATCAGGCCGCGATCCGATACGGTGACGAAGCCGACCCCGTCGGGATCGACCTCGAACCCCGACCAGCCGCCGAAGGACTCGTCCGCAATCGACCAGAGCGTGCTGGAGGCGAATTGGGCGGGCTGCGGCGATTGGGCGATGGCGGAGGGCGCCAGCGCGAAGGCGGTTATTGCGACTGCAAGACGGCGGCGCATTGCTGAGGCAGATCCGCGAGGCGGATTTCACGGCGCGGCTGCGGGGCCGGCGCATTCGGGTCCGGTGGCGGCGGGTTGAGGATGTTGGCGACCCACTGACGCGCGTCGTCACACCCGTCACCCGGTGGCGGCGGATCTTGGTTCGTGCAGCCGGACATGCCGGCAGGGCAGTTCAGGCGCACGTGGAAATGATAGTGGTGACCGTACCAGGGCCGGATCTTGCGCAGGTAGGACCGGTCGCCGGTCTCGTCGTTGCACATCTGAACCTTGGCGCCGGGAAACACGAAGATGCGCGCGACGCGCGGGTCGGAGGCGGCGGCCTTCAGCACCTGATGATGCTGCGGCGTCCAGTTCTCGTTCACATAGGCACCGTTGGCGCGACGGGTCGAGATCGACGACAGGTTCTCGCGCTCGGTCGGGGTCAGGTCGAGCCGCGTGGGCGGCAGCATCCAGATGTCGGCGTCCAGCCCGATCTGGTGGCTGGCGTGTCCCGTCAACATCGGCCCGCCACGGGGCTGGCTCATATCCCCCACATAAAGCCCGGCCCAGCCCGGCTGACGCGCGGCCTTGGCGGACAGATCCTTGACGTAGTCGATCAGCTGCGGATGACCCCAGTTCCGGTTGCGGCTAAGGCGCATCGCCTGCCACGTCGGCCCGGTTTCGGGCAGTTGCGCCCCACCGGCAAGGCACCCTTTGGAGTAGAACCCCCACGCCGCCGGTGTCTGCGCCGACGGCCCGGATTTATGGCCGAACAGTTGCTTCGCCGGTTCGTTCGCGGTCGAGATGATTTCGCGCGCGGCGGTCAGGTCGTATTCGCTTGCGGGCGGGGCCTTGCCGCTTACCGGACGGTTGTCCGACGAACAGGCCAGAAGCGCGCCCGTCAGCGCGACGGTCGCGACAAGCGCACGGGGAATGCGGCGGATCATGGGGTGGTGAACTCCTCTCCATCCGGTCGCACCCAGACTAACAGAACGAGTCCCAGAAGAAAGAGCAGGATGAGAGGGGATACGCCAAGTCTCGCCGACCCGGTGATGGTCGTGGCGAGCCCGATCAGGGCGGGCGCGATGAAGGCGGTCGCGCGGCCCGACAGACCGTAGAGGCCGAAGTATTCGGTGGGCGAAGCCGGGTCGGCATGGCGCACCATGAGCGAGCGGGACGCGGCCTGAAGCGTGCCGCCCATGCCGCCGATCACGATGCCCGCGCCGAACATGATGATGTCCGGCAGCTTGGAGCTTTCGGCGAGCGCGATGCCGAAAACCGACTGCCGGTCCATGAACACGATGGTCACGATGACGAGGCTCAGGCCGAGGATCGCGCCGACGATCACCGGCTTGGGTCCGATGGAGCTGTCGACCTTGCCGCCGAGCCACGAGAACAGGGCGGCGGAGATCGCCGAGATGATGCCGAAGATCCCGATGGACGTGACCTGCCAGTCGAGGACGAGCGTCGCGTAAACGCCGCCGAAACCGTAAAGCCCGTTCAGCGCGTCGCGATAGAACATCGACGAAAGCAGGAAGTTCAAGAGCGACCGGCGATCCTTGAGCGCGCGCAGCGAACGGCCCAGCCCGCCGAGGGCTTTGGATATGGAATGCTTGCGGCGCGGCAGGTCGTCTTCGCGCACCCACAGGAAGTAAGGCACCATGAAGACGATGAACCAGATCGCGACGAACGGCCCGACGAACCGCGTGCCCTCACGCGTCGAACCGTCGAGGAGGCCGAACGCGGGCTCCAGACCGATCAGGGTCTTGCCGTTGTCACCCTCGGCGAAGATCGCGAGCATGATGATGAGCGCGACGATCCCGCCGACATAGCCGAAAGCGAAGCCGGAACCCGAGGTTTTGCCGACCTCGCTATCCTCGACCAATCCGGGCAACTGGCCGTTGACGAAGATCAACGCGAATTCAGCGCCGATGAAACCGATGCCGAACGCGAACAGCATCAGCCACATATTCCCGCCCGCAGGATCGGTATACCAAAGCGACCAGGCACCGACGACGTAGAGCAGCGTGAACAGGTAAATCCACGGGCGGCGGCGGCCCGACGTGTCCGCAAGCGCCCCAAGGATCGGCCCGCCGAACCCGATGATGAGACCCGTGATCGTCAGGCACATCGACCAAACGGTCTGGGCCCGCGCATCCGCGGCCTGTTCGGCCATCCCGGACGACAGAAAGAACGCCGTCGCGACCGTGGCGAAGAAGGGCCCGTAGATGAATGTGAGCAGAACGGTGTGATACGGCTGGCTCGCCCAGTCGAACCAGTACCAGCCCCATATGCGCTTCCTGTCCCCGGTGGCCATCTGCCCCTCCCACCTCATTATGGTTAACTGTATGGCCGGAGTTATACCTTAGAAGCAAGCACCTTACGTTGGGGAAGGATTAGAATTCCGGCGGCCATGGCCGGTGGGTATCAGCCTCGATCCAGCCCGAAACCCAGTCTGGCAAGGGCGGCGACTTGAGATCGGGATAGCCCATGGCCGCGAGCACACGGTCCG
Source organism: Maritimibacter alexandrii (assembly GCF_005871115.1). Taxonomy (NCBI): domain Bacteria; kingdom Pseudomonadati; phylum Pseudomonadota; class Alphaproteobacteria; order Rhodobacterales; family Roseobacteraceae; genus Maritimibacter; species Maritimibacter alexandrii. The sequence goes on along the minus strand of NZ_SWKQ01000009.1, from coordinate 1,444,448 downwards.
TCGTCACGATCCCGTTTCGGTCGGTCGTGGCGGTCCGCACGAGGATATGGTTGGCGCAGGTCTCGCCCTTCCACATCGACTGCTCGATATAGGAAAACTTGTCGTCCCAGCCGATCAGCCGGGTCCGCAGTTCGATCCGGTCGAACATCTTGACCCGGCGGCGGTACATGACGCTCGCCCCCGCGACCGCGCCGCCCCATTTCTGCTTCGCGGTGGTCTGCGCGATGCCCGTGCGGATACCGAACGGAACGCGGCCCAGATCGAACAGGGTCAGCGTGCGCCCGTTGTTCAACTCCATGAACATATCCAGATCCCACGGCCAACAGATGTGGTGGCTGACGTGAACCCCGTCGATGGGTAGCCGCGACTGGCCGAACGATTTGACGATTTCCTTGGCGAGACGGACGAAGGGATACATGGGGCGCTCCTTTGTCCCCGCGTGCTGCGCCTGCGAAAAGCGCGCGTCAACCGTTCCCGCGCGTCACACTTGCGCTCGCGCCCCCGTGCCCCTAGGTCAGTGCACGGACAAAGAACGGACCGCCCATGCTTTCGATAATGCAAATCCTCCTGGCCATCCTGAACGTGATCTGGTTCATCGTGATCGTTCACATCATCATGTCGTGGCTGATCAACTTTCAGGTTCTCAACCTCGGGCAGCGGTTCGTGGCGCAGGTCTGGTATGGGCTGAACCGGCTCGTCGATCCGGTCTATTCGCGCATTCGCCGCTTCATGCCGGACATGGGCGGGCTCGATCTGTCGCCGGTCATCGTGCTGCTCGCGCTCTTCGCGATCCGCACGGTCATTCAGAACAACATGTACCACTTCTACTAGGTTGCGAGGGGCACGGGTTGTGGCTAAACCCGGCCCATGCCCCGCGACCTCGACCTTCTGAAATCCGTCTTCGGCTTCGACGCCTTCCGACCGGGTCAGGATGAGATCGTGTCGGCGGTGACGGCGGGCGAAGATACGCTGGCCATCATGCCGACGGGCGGCGGCAAATCCCTCTGCTACCAGCTTCCCGCTTTGTTGCGCGACGGCGTAACGGTCGTCATTTCCCCCCTTATCGCCTTGATGCGCGATCAGGTCCGCGCCCTGCGGGCCGTAGGGGTCGAAGCGGGCGCGCTGACCTCCGGCAACACCGAGGAAGAGACGGACGAGGTGTTCCGTGCGATATCCGAGGGCCGGTTGAAGCTTCTTTACATGGCGCCCGAACGGCTTGCCTCCGGCGGGACCGTCAACCTGCTCAAACGTGCGGGCGTGACGCTGATCGCCGTGGACGAGGCGCATTGCGTCAGCCAATGGGGCCACGACTTCCGCCCCGACTATCTTCGGATCGGTGATCTCAAATCCGCGCTTGGCGTGCCGCTTGCCGCCTTCACCGCCACGGCGGACGAAGAAACGCGGGCCGAGATCGTCACCAAGCTGTTCGCGGGCAAGGCGCCGCGCAGCTTTTTGCGCGGTTTCGACCGCCCGAACATCCATCTGGCCTTCGCGGTCAAGGATGGTCCGCGCGGTCAGATCCTCGACTTCGCCGCGCCGCGCAAGGGGCTGTCGGGCATCGTCTACACCGCCACCCGCGCCAAGACCGAAACGCTGGCCGAGGCGCTTCGGGGCGCGGGGCACGAGGCTGTCGCCTATCATGCCGGGCTCGACCCCGAGCGGCGGCGCGACGTCGAGCGGCGGTTCCAGACCGAGGACGGGCTGATCGTGGTCGCAACGGTCGCCTTCGGCATGGGGATCGACAAGCCGGACATTCGCTGGGTGGCGCACGCCGATCTGCCGAAATCCATCGAGTCCTATTATCAGGAGATCGGTCGCGCGGGCCGTGACGGGGCGGCCGCCGAGACGCTCACGCTCTACGGTCCCGACGACATCCGCCTGCGCCGAACCCAGATCGACGAGGGACTCGCACCGCCCGAACGGCGCGCCGCCGATCACGCGCGGCTGAACGCGCTCCTTGGTCTGGCCGAGGCGCATGGCTGCCGCCGTCAACGGCTGCTTGGCTATTTCGGGGAAGAGGCCGAGGGGTGCGGCCATTGCGATAACTGCGACAAGCCGCCCGAGACGTTCGACGCCACGGTGCCGGTGATGAAGGCGCTGTCGGCGGCCCTGCGCACCGGCGAAAGCTTCGGCGCGGGGCACCTGATCGACATTCTGACGGGCAACGAGACGGACAAGGTCAAACAGCGGGGCCATCAGGACCTGCCGACCTTCGCGGTGGGTCGCGACATGAACCGCGGCCAGTGGCAGGCGCTTTTCCGGCAGATGATGGGGCTGGATTTCGTGCGCCCCGATCCCGAACGCCACGGCGCGCTGCGCGTGACCGAGGCGGCGCATCCCGTGCTGAAGGGTGAGGCTTCGGTGACCTTGCGCCGCGATACGGTGTCGAAGTCCAAGGCCCGGCCCGCCGTCAAGGCGCTGGTGTCGGACGAGGATGCGCCGCTGCTCTCTGCGCTCAAGGCCAAGCGCCGCGCATTGGCCGAGGCGCAGCGGGTGCCGGCCTATGTCGTCTTCACCGACCGGACGCTCATCGAAATGGCCGAGACCCGGCCCCAGACAATCGACGAGATGGCCAAAATTTCCGGCGTCGGCGCGAAGAAGCTGGAGCGGTATGGCGACGATTTCCTGTCGGTCATCGCGGGCGAGGCGGAAGCGATGCATCCCTCGCGCCGCAAGCTTGCAGGGTCGGAAAGCGGTGTGCTTTACGACCGTCTGGCCGAAGCCGCACGTGACCTTTATCGCGGGATCGACGGCTATGCGAAACCCCTGTCGCTGACCCCCGGCCAGATCAAGCAGATCGCCGAGCGCCGTCCTTCATCCGAAGACGATCTCGCCCGTATCAAGGGTATGGACACCGCCCGGATCGACCGGTTCGGGTCGGCTTTCCTGTCGCTCATTCACGAGAGGTTCTGATGCTTATCACCGTGTCCCCCGCCAAACGCCTTGATGAGACCGAGGCCGTCGCCACCGGAGGCACCACGCCGTTTTTCGCGGACGAAACCGCGACGCTTGCGAAAACGGCCGTGCTGAAACAGCCCCGAAAGCTCGAGGCGCTGATGGATATCTCGCAGGCATTGGGCAAGCTGAACGCCGAGCGGTTCAAGCGGTTCGGGTCGAGTGAGGGCGAAAAACAGGCGATCGAGATGTTCGCGGGCGACACCTATACCGGGTTCGATGCGGCCTCGCTCGACGTCGACGCGATGGACTATGCGCAGGATCATCTGCGCATCCTGTCCGGGCTTTACGGCCTGTTGCGACCGCGCGACGTGATCGCGCCGCACCGGCTGGAGATGGGCACGCGGCTCAAGTCCCGGCGGGGCAAGTCGCTCTACGATTTCTGGGGCGACCGGATCGCCAAGCGGCTGGTGGCAGAGGCCAAGCACATTGGCACCGACACGCTCGTCAACTGTGCCTCGGTCGAATATTTCACCGCTGCCGACAGGCCCGCCCTGAAACTGCGCGTGGTGACACCCACGTTCTATGAGACCAAGAATGGCGAGCCGCGCATCGTCAGCTTCTTCGCCAAACAGGCGCGCGGCGCGATGGCGCGGTTCATCTGCGAGAACCGGATCACCGATCCGGCGGCGTTGGCGGACTTCAACCTCGGCGGCTATGAGCATCGCCCGGACATGAGCGCACCGGACCGCCCGGTCTTCGTGCGCGGCGAGGTCGATCAGGACGCCGCCTGAGTCTGATCCTTGTCGGGCAGCGCAGGCAGCGCATCCGCCGGGCAATTCGCGGCGATTTCGGCCAGAATGGCGTCTTTCGGAAAGGGCTTGGTCAGGTGTGCGTCCAGCCCGTGCCCCATGATATCGTCGCCATCCCCGGTCATCGCATGGGCCGTGAGCGCGACGATCCGGGTCCGGGTCAGGCCGCGCTCGGTTTCGATCTCGCGGATTTTCCGCGTCGCCTCCTTGCCATCGAGGCCGGGCATGGAAATGTCCATGAAGATCAGGTCGGGCTGGCCGTTTTCGAACTCGTCCACCGCTTCGAACCCGTTCGCGGCGAAGATCAAGTCGATGTCGCAGGCCTTGACCAGTTTGGAAAAGACGAAACGGTTGGTTTTGTTGTCTTCGGCGACCAACACCCGCATCTTGCGGGGCGCGGACGGAACATCGGGCGTCAAAGGCAGATGGGCCTTTGGGTCCGACAGGCCGAACAGGTTGCCCTCGGGAAAATCCGCTTCGTCCTCGGCGGTGTCGCCCGTGAACAGGTTTTCCTCGACCACCGACCGGATCGACCGGAAGCCCGGCAATTTCGGCTCCGGCAGGGCCGCGAGTTGCGCCATGAGCGCGGGCCGGGAATGGGGTTTGTGCAAGATCCGCTCCTCGTTGCAGGCGTGATCGCCGGCGAGCGGATCGGCCACGGTGATGATCGGGGCCGGGGCGTTCGCGCACATTTCGGCCATATCGGCCCGGATCAGTTTCTGATCCACGAAGATCACGTCCATTCCGGGTGACAGCCCCTGCCCCGCCTCGACATTGTCGGCCTCGGCGACCTCCATCCCGAGGGCGATCAGCCGCTTGGCCAAGATCGAGCGGTTCAGGTCGTCGGGCATGACAAGCAGGGCGCGGTCCAGCCAGTCGGGCGCATCGGGCAGGCTCGCCTCGGCCACGACGGGCAGGGACAGGGCGAAACCGAAACACGACCCGATGCCTTCTTCGCTTTCCACCCAGACCTCGCCATGCATAAGCGAGACGAGTTGCCGCGTGATGGCGAGACCCAGCCCCGTGCCCTCGAAACTGCGGTTTCGTTCGTCCTCGACCTGATTGAACTCACCGAACACATGATCCTGCATTTCCTGCGGAATACCGATGCCGGTGTCCTCGACCGTGACGTGCACGCGCTGGCGAGCGTCGCCACCGTCCGGCATCCCGATCACACGGACAAGGATATGCCCCTTGGCCGTGAACTTGACGGCGTTGCCGATCAGGTTGGTAAGGATCTGGCGCACCCGCACCGGATCGCCCTCGTATCGGGTCGGCAGGAACATATCGACGTCCAGCATGATTTTCAGCCCCTTTTCGCGGATCGAGGGCATGACCAGCGCGATCACGTCGAGGATTGTCTGCTCCAGATCGAAAGGCTCGAGATGCAGCTCCAGCTTCGCCGCCTCGATCTTCGAATAATCCAGCACGTCGTTGATGATGGTCAGCAGCGCCCGGCCAGACGAGCGGATCGTATCGACGTAGCTCGCCATCTCCTCGTCCAGATCGTGTTCTGCCATCAGGTCGGCCATTCCCACGACCCCGTTCATCGGCGTGCGGATTTCATGGCTCATGTTGGCGAGGAAAGCGGACTTGGCGCGACTCGCGGCTTCGGCCCGTGCGCGGGCGGCGCGAAGCGCGTCCTGCCGCCGGATCGCTTGCGTCACGTCCATCGCCATCGAAACCGTGTCGCCGCCCGGTGCGCGCCGGTCGACCAGCCGCAGGTAGGCGCCGTTCCACAGCCTGATCTGGCGCGGCTCCGGCGCATCCGTCGCCCAGCGTTCCAGCATCCAGTCGCGCCATTCGGGCACCGTCCGCTCACCGATGTCGACGATGCCTTCGGACAGCGCGGCCTCGACGATTTCCTCGTAATGCGCGCCGGGGCGGATGCATTCCAGCCCGTCGAAAGGCGCGTAATAGGCGGGGTTCGCAATCACCAGACGGCTTTCGGCGTCGAACACCGCGAACCCGTCCTCGACCGTTTCGATGGAGGACCAGAGCCGCCGTTTGGCGATGTCGACTTCGACCGTCTTGCGTTCCAGATCCTCGCGCACCTCGACCACCTCTTCGCGTGTTTCCACCAGATCTTCGGACAATGTGCGCGCATGGCGCGACAGCATCCTGTTCGCCTCGTTCAGTTCGGCCTCTTTCTGAGCGAGCAGCCGTTCCGCCGCCATCCGCGCGCGCCGTTCGCCGGTCAACAGATCATCATTCGTCATCGCGCTCTCCCATCGTCGCCAGTGCCGCGACCATCGCCCAACAAGGTGAACGCCGGCTTAACGGGCAAAGGGCCAAAGGGAGGAATCGTTGTCAGCTCAAGGGGCCTCGTGGCAACATGACGGCGCACAGGAGGACACTGTCATGCGGAAGCTTTTCATTTTCATTGCAATTTTCTTTAGTTTTTCAGCACAAACCATGGCGCAGGATCTCGTCCCCGACCGAAGGTTCGTCCTCCACCGCGATGTCGATTTCTTCGGCTCAGACCTGCAATCGATCTTCGATACGTCCCTCGAAAACTGCGAATCCGCCTGCCTTGGCGATACCCAGTGCCGTGCCTTCACCTTCAACACGCGCAATTCCTCGTGCTTCCTGAAATCGTCGATTTCCGACGAGGCGGAGTATTCCGGTGCCTTTTCGGGCGAGATCGTGAACGAACCGCAGGCCGTCCTCGCCGCCGCAGCCGACCGGGAAGCGGAATTGATGGCGTTCCTGCGCCCCTACGACATTTCCGCCGCCGCACAAGAGGCCCGCTGGATTTCGAACGATTACGTCGCGGGCGGCTGGACCGCCGAAGACCTGTCCCGCATCGCGCTGGATGCCGAGCGCGAAGGGAACTTCGTCAACGCCTATCGCAACATGGGGGCCGCCACGGTGGTGAGCGGCGCGGGGGGCGACTGGCTGGAATACGCCCGCCTGACCTATGCCGCAGCCAATGTCACGACCGAGAACAGCGAGCGTCGGCGGCTGATGCAGCAGGCGTTCGAAGCCTCCATCGCCGCCTATGCCCGCCTGTCGAACCCGGCGGCACGGGCCAATGCGCTTATCATCATGGCCGAGACGCTGGAACAGCTCGACCGGGGCCGCGATATGATCCCCGCGCTGCGGCTGGCACAGGAGTTGAGCCCACGCGACGACACCTCCGCCGCGCTCGACCGGGCCGTGGGGCTGTATGGTTTCCGCGTGACCGATACCGAAGTGCAGTCCGACGCCGCCCAACCGCGCATCTGCGCCAGTTTCTCGGAACCGCTGATCGAGACCGGGCAGGATTATTCCGATTTCGTGCAGTCCGAGACGTCCGGGCTCGCCGTCACCGCATCGGGCAGCCAGCTGTGCGTTGCCGGGGTCGAGCATGGGGGGCGCTATACGATCACGCTGCGCTCTGGCCTGCCTGCCGCCAATGGCGAAGCGCTGCGCGCGCCGGTGCAGGTCACGCATTACGTGCGCGACCGTTCGCCCTCGGTCGTCTTCCCCGGCAAGGCATACGTGCTGCCACGCACCGAGGATGCCGGGCTTCCGGTGATCGCGGTCAATGCTGACGAATTGGCGCTGAAGCTGATGAAAGTGTCTGACCGCAACCTCGTGCGGACCATGCAGGAAAACATCCTGGGCAATTCCATCGACCCGTGGATGTCGAATTACCTCGAAGACGAAATGGCGACCGTGGTGTGGGAGGGCGCGGCCAGTGTTGCCAGCGAACTGAACACCGACGTGACCACCCGCCTGCCGATCGGCGAGGCGATCGCGGATATGGAGCCGGGGGTCTATGCCCTGCAAGCCAGCATCGAAGGCGAAGACCCGTACGACACGCCGCCCGCGACCCAGTGGTTCGTGATCTCGGACATCGGCCTTACGTCGATGTGGGGCGCGGATGGGCTGCATGTCTTCGCCCGCTCGCTCACCACGGCGGACGCGATGGAGGGGATCTCGGTCGAGCTCGTCTCGAACGCGAACGAGGTGATCGGAACCGCGACCACCGACGCGATGGGCTATGCCAGCTTCCCCGCCGCGGTGACGATGGGTCAGGGCTCTGCCGCGCCTGCGCTGGTCGTGGCCGAGGGCGAGAATGACCTTGTCTATCTGTCCCTGCGCGGGCCGGAGTTCGATCTTTCGGATCGCGGGGTCGAAGGCAATCCCGCCGCCCCGCCCATCGACGTGTTCCTGACGACTGACCGGGGGGCCTACCGCGCGGGTGAGACGATCAACGCCACGGCGCTGGCCCGTGACGGTGTGGCCGAGGCGATCCCCGGTCTGCCGCTGACCGCGATCCTGACGCGGCCCGATGGGGTGGAATATTCCCGTCAGGTGTCGGACGGTGCGGGCGCGGGCGGGCATGTCTATGCCCTGCCCGTCTCGGGCGCGGCCCCGCGTGGGACGTGGCGGTTGGACGTCTATACCGACACCGAGGAACCGGCGCTCGCCTCCACCACGCTTCTTGTCGAGGATTTCCTGCCGGAACGCATCGATTTCGACCTGAGCCTGCCCACCGGGCCGGTCAGCGCCGACAGCGCGCCCACGCTGGGCATCGACGCGCGCTATCTGTTCGGCGCGCCGGGTGCGGATCTCGACTATGAGGGCGACATTCGCTTGACCGCCGCCGACAGCCTCGACGCCTTCCCCGGCTACCGCTTCGGGATGTGGGAGGATGAGCTTTATCCGCAATACGGCTCGGTCCCCTCCGGCACGACGGACGAGGCCGGACAGGCGCAGACCACGCTCAGCTTCCCCGACATCGACGCACCGGGGCGGCCACTGAACGCCACCGTGACTGTGCGGGTGAAAGAGGGCTCGGGGCGGCCCGTTGAACGGCAGGCGAGCCTTGCCGTGACGCCCGCGACCGACCTGATCGGCATCAAGCCGGGGTTTGACGGGGACGTGTCCGAGAATTCCACCGCGACCTTCGACCTCATCGGCCTCGGCCCCGATCTAGCGGGTAAGGCGATGGAGGTGACATGGGCCGTGAACCGGGTGCGCACGCGCTATCAGTGGTATTCCTCGGACGGCTATTGGAATTGGGAACCTGTGACGACCCGCGAACAGGTCGCGACCGGGACCGCCACGCTGGGCGCCGATCCGGTCGAGGTGTCCGCACAGGTCGAATGGGGCCGCTACGAGATCGTGGTGAGCCGCACGAGCGGCGCCTACCTCGCTTCGTCGATGGACTTTTACGCCGGCTGGTATGTGCCCGCCGACGTGTCGGAAACGCCGGACATGTTGGAGATGTCTTTGGACGCCGAGGGCTATGCCCCCGGTGACACCGCGACCCTGCGCATCCTGCCGCGCACCCCCGGCACGGCGCTGGTCACGGTCGTCTCGAACCGGCTGATTCATATGGAGGCCATCGAGGTGGACGGGGAGACCACAGTCTCGCTGCCCGTGACCGAAGAATGGGGCGCAGGCGCTTATGTCACTGCCTCGCTGATCCAGCCTTTGGACGAGGCCGAAGGGCGCAACCCGACCCGCGCTTTGGGGCTGGCCCATGCCAGCGTCGATCCGGGCGACCATCGCCTGAGCGTCGGTCTGGACGCACCTGAGACCGCCAAGCCGCGCGGGCCGATGGAGGTCGCAGTAACGGTGGACGGCACCCGCGATGGCGAAACCGCCTATGTCATCCTCGCCGCCGTCGATCAGGGTATCCTGAACCTCACGTCATTCGAGGACCCGGACCCCGAAGATCACTATTTCGGCCAACGCCGCCTCGGCATGGGTATTCGCGACCTGTACGGCAATCTCATCGACGGCATGACCGGCCAGATGGGGGAAATCCGGTCGGGGGGCGATGCCGCCGCGTCGATGCGGATGCAGGCCCCGCCGCCGACGGAAGAGTTGATGGCGCAGTTCTTCGGCCCGCTCGAAGTGGTCGATGGCCGCGCCACCGCCACCATCGACCTGCCGGAGTTCAACGGCTCGGTCCGCCTGATGGCGGTCGCGTGGTCCGACACCGGCGTGGGTCAGGCGGGCGGCGATGTGCTAGTGCGTGACCCCGTGGTGATGACGGCCTCGGTCCCGCGCTTCATGGCGCCGGGGGACGAGGCGCGGATGCTTCTGGAACTCACCCATGCCAGCGGGCCGACCGGCGATGTGACCGTCACCGCGACCTCGGCGGGGCTACAGATCGGCGGCGGCGTTCTGGCCGACGACATCACGCTGGGCGAGGGCGAAACGGCGCGGGTCTCCGTGCCAATCGCCGCCGTGTCCGAAGGTATCCACCAGATCGCTCTGGCGCTGAAAACCCCGTCGGGTGAGGAACTGACCAAGACGCTGACCATTCCGGTCGAAACGCTCGACCCGGAGGTGGTGCGCCAGAACCGTTTCACGCTCGCCGCCGGGGATACCTTCACCTTCACGCAGGACGTGTTCGATGGCCTGACGCTGGCCTCGGCCCGCGCCACCATCGCCGCCGGGCCGCTCGCCAAGATCGACGCGCCCGGTCTGCTCGACCGGCTGGACCGCTACCCCTATGGCTGCACCGAACAGCAGACCAGCCGCGCGCTCCCGCTGCTCTATATGGGCGGTGTGGCCGAGGCGATGGGGCTTGAGGATCGTGACGACCTGCCCCAGCGCGTGAACGAGGCGATCGAGGCGATCCTGTCGAACCAGTCCTCATCAGGCAGCTTCGGGCTGTGGCGCCCCGATAGTGGCGACATGTGGCTCGACAGCTTCGTGTCCGACTTCCTCTCGCGGGCCCGCGCGCAGGGCTACGCCGTGCCGGACACCGCGTTCCGTGCGGCGATGGACAACCTGAGGAACCGGGTGAACTACTACCCGGATTTCGAGGACGGGGGCCAAGACCTTGCCTATGCGCTGTACGTGCTCGCGCGTGAGGGCGCGGCGGCGATGGGCGATCTGCGCTATTACGCAGACGTGAAGGCCGCCGAATTCGACGGGCCGCTGGCGGCGGCGCAATTGGGTGCCGCACTCGCTGCCTATGGCGACCCGACCCGCGCCGACCGGATGTTCGCGCAGGCCGCCGACCTGATGGCCCAGCCGGAGTCGGAGGGGCAGATCTGGCGTGCGGATTACGGCACCGATCTGCGCGATGCTGCCGCCGTCCTGACGCTGGCGGTGGAGGCCGGATCGCAAGCCGTAGACCGGACCGCGCTGGTGAACCGGATCGCACAGGGCGACCGGTACTGGTCGACGCAGGAGGCGACATGGTCGTTGCTCGCCGCCAATGCCCTGCTCGAAGACGCCCCGAACGCCGGGCTGGTTCTGAACGGCGAGCCGATGACGGGGCCGATGGTCGAGGTGATGAACCCCGTTTCGCTGTCTCTGCCCTGGACGGTCGAGAACACGGGCGACGCGCCGGTGGACATCACGCTCACCGCCTTTGGCGTGCCGACCCAGCCGGAGCCGCCGACCTCGAACGGCTACACCATCGGGCGTCAGTATTATTCGATGGAAGGCGAGCCGGTGGACGTGTCGCGGGTGGCGCAGGGCGAACGGCTGGTCACGGTCGTGACCGTCACGCCACAGGGCTATTCGGACGGGCGCCTCATGGTGTCGGATCCGCTGCCGGCCGGGTTCGAGATCGACAACCCGAACCTGATCCGGGGCGGCGACATCAAGGCGCTCGATTGGCTGCAACTGACCAGCGATCTGGAAAACAGCGAGTTCCGGCAGGACCGCTTCCTCGCCGCTGTCGATTGGCAGTCCGACCGGGCCTTCCGCCTTGCCTATATCGTGCGGGCGGTGACGCCGGGGACGTTCCATCATCCCGCCGTGTCGGTCGAGGATATGTATCGCCCCGACTACCGCGCGACGGGTGAGACCGGGACGGTGGTGATCGAGTGACACGCCGCACCACCCTGATCGGTGGGCTGGCCTTCGCCGTCGCGCTCTGGGGTGCGGCGGCGGGGCGCGATGCTTTGGACGACTGGGTGGACCGGACCGAGGTGCCGTTGCTCACCGTAGAGGTGTCGGACGAGGTGCTGGACCGGGACGGGCAGCTCCTGCGCGCCTATACGGTCGCGGATGGGCGCTGGCGGATGGGGCTCGAGGGCGCGCCGGTCGATCCGATGTTCCTCAAGATGCTCGTCGCCTATGAGGACAAGCGGTTCTATCGGCACAAAGGTGTGGACGGGGTCGCCATGACGCGGGCCGTGGGGCAGGCGCTGGTCAATGGCGGTGTCGTCTCGGGCGCGTCGACGCTGACCATGCAGACCGCGCGTCTGCTGGAGGATGGGCCGACCGGGACCGTTTCCGGCAAACTGCGACAGATCAGACTGGCGCTCGCGCTGGAACGGCGGCTCACGAAGGACGAGATCCTCGCGCTCTACCTCGACCGCGCGCCCTATGGCGGCAACACCGAGGGCATCCGCGCCGCGACCCGCACGTGGTTCGGGAAGGAGCCGCGACGGCTGACCCCCGCCGAGGCCGCGCTGCTCGTAGCTCTGCCCCAGTCGCCCGAAACCCGCCGCCCGGATCGCCACCGCGAGGCCGCGCTGGCCGCCCGCGACCGGGTGATCGACCGGATGGAGCGGCAGGGCGTCCTCACTCCCGATCTGGCCGATACGGCGCGGCGCGATCCGGTGCCGCGCGTGCGCCGCGACATGCCTGCGCTTGCCCCGCATCTGGCCGACCGCGCGCGGCGCGAGGGGCCGGGACCGGGCGGGCGCATCGCCACGACGCTGGACGCCGACCTTCAGGCGCGGCTCGAAACCCTCGCCGCGCGCGCGGTGGCCGATCATGGCGCGGGGCGGTTGTCCATCGCGATGGTGGTGGCCGATCACACGACCGGCGAAGTGCTGGCGAGCGTTGGGTCGGCGGGCTATGCGCCGACGGATCGGCAGGGGTTCGTCGACATGACGATCGCCCACCGATCGCCGGGGTCGACGCTGAAACCGCTGATCTACGCGATGGCCTTTGACGACGGTCTCGCCCATCCCGAAACTCTGATCGACGACGCGCCCATCGCATTTGGGGCTTATGCGCCCGAGAATTTCGATGGCGCCTATCGCGGCCCGGTGACGGTGGCCGAGGCGCTGCGCCTGTCCCTGAACATCCCCGTCGTCGCGCTCGCGTCCGAAATCGGCCCGGCGCGGGTCTATGCGGCGCTGGAGGCGGCGGGCACCGATCCGCGGCTTCCCGGTGGAGCGCCCGGTCTGGCCATTGCTCTTGGCGGTCTGGGGGTGACGCCGGAGGGGCTGACCGCGCTTTACGCCGCGCTTGCGAACGGCGGACAGGTGACGACCCTGCGCCATCGCCCGGACACGCCGCGTGCCGTGCCCGCGCGTTTGGTCACGCCTGAGGCCGCGTGGCAGGTCGGGCATATCCTGTCGTCGGTTCCGCCGCCGCCAAACGCGCCGCGCCTGCGCCTCGCCTATAAAACCGGGACGTCTTATGGCCACCGCGACACATGGGCCGTAGGGTTCGACGGGCGCTACGTGGTGACAATCTGGATGGGGCGGCCTGACGGGACGCCCGTGCCGGGGGCGTTCGGGGCCGACATGGCCGCGCCGATCCTGTTCGAGGCGTTCAGCCGCGTGACCCCACAGATCGAACCGCTCGGCCCGCCCCCGCCAGGGACGCTGATGTTGAGCCACGCCGCCCTTCCCCTACCCCTTCGCGAATTCAAGCCGCGCGGCGCCGTATTCGCCGCGCCCAAGGGGCAGCCGGAACTGGCCTTTCCCCCCGATGGCGCGACGGTCGAGACCGGGGGGATGCCGCTTGCGGTCAAGATCAGGGACGGTCGTCCGCCCTTTACCGTGCTCGCGAACGGCGCGCCGGTGCGCGTGGCCAGCCATGCGCGCGAGGACATGCTGGACCTGCCCGGCCCCGGCCATGTCACGCTGTCGGTGATCGACGCCGACGGACGCTCGGCCCGCGCGCAGGTGGAACTGCGTTAACCCGCGAGTTGGGTGCAATGGCCCGGATCGATGGGCCCCTCGACCCAGCCGAGCCCGACCCAGTCCGAGCCTTCGTAGACGGAAACGATCTCCCACCCTGCCGGGCCGAAGCTTTCGTAATCCCACATGATGTCCATGCTGGGGCGCACCGTGCCCACGACGGGCGCATCCATCCTGTGCCCGGCCAGCACCGCGATCTCGGGCCCGCGCCAGCCGATACAGGCCGAGCCCGTTTCGGACGGGGCAGGCAAATCCTCGAGCTTGCGGAACATGTAGTCGTTGGGCATGTCGATCCGCTCGGCGGCGGTGTCGACCTTGCAGCCGTGATACCCTTCCATCTCCTTGATATGATCCACGCCCGCCTGCGCTTCGGCGTCGAGCCGGATGTCTTTGCCGGTGCATCCGGCATTGTCGAAGATGTTCTGCCCCAGCGTGGACCCGAAGCAGTATCCGGCCCGGTCGAAATGCAGGTTCCGGATGAACCACATCTCGTCACAGGCGTCCGCGACGGCAGGAAGGGGTGTGAGAACGGCAAATAGAGGGGCGGCGAATCGCAGCATTAAAGTCACTCCTGAAAATGGTGATCGGATGCTAGCCGCAGCGCAGCAAAAGAAAAGCCCCCGCACCGTGGGTGGGGGGCCTTTGGAACGCTGATGGTGCGACGATCAGTTGTCGTCGTCGTCGTCCTCGTCATCCGAATCGGGCAGGTTGAAGAAGCTGTCCGCATCCACCGGCGCGTTCCGCTTCTCATCCTCGTCGTCATCGTCGTTGCCCGATAGGGTGAAGGTCTCGAGCCCCTCGATCGCGGTCGGCATCTTCGGCTCGGCTTCCATGCCAAGGCTCTGCTCGGTCGACAGCAGCTTGCGACGGTCGTCGTCCGACATCGCGTCGCCCTCGGCGGCCTTCTTCTTGGCGGCCTTTTGCACGGCGGCGTCCAGCTCGGACTGCTTGCACAGGCCCAGCGCGACCGGGTCGATGGGTTCCATCTGCTGAATGTTCCAGTGCGTGCGCTCGCGGATCGACTGGATCGTGGGCTTGGTGGTGCCGACCAGCTTGGCGATCTGCGCATCCGTCAGCTCCGGGTGGAACTTCACCAGCCACAGGATCGAGTTCGGGCGATCCTGACGCTTGGACAGCGGGGTGTAGCGCGGGCCACGGCGCTTTTCTTCGCCCACGGCAGCGGCATTGAACTTGAGCTTCAGCTTGTGGAGCGGGTTTTCTTCGGCCTTGTCGATCTCTTCCTGCGTGAGCTGGTTGTTCGAGATCGGGTCGAAGCCCTTCACGCCCTGCGCGACTTCGCCATCGGCGATGCCCTGCACCTCAAGCTCGTGCAGACCGCAGAAATCGGCGATCTGCTTGAAGCTGATCGTCGTGTTGTCCACCAGCCAGACGGCGGTGGCTTTGGCCATGATCGGTTTGTCCATAGCGACACTCCTTCAGATACGCCGGTGCCAGTCCCCGGAAAGGGGCGCCTGTTGCAGGCTGGGTCACCGTTGTGGGGAAACTTGGCTGCCTTATAGTGCGGGCAAACGTCTGAGGAAAGAGTGAATGCGTGTCCTGATCCTGATCCTGCTGCTCGGCCATTTCGCCCTCCCCGCCCGTGCGGACGGGGAACGCGCCGGTGACTTCGACTACTACGTGTTGTCGCTGTCGTGGTCGCCCAACTGGTGCAAGCTCGAGGGCGATGCGCGCGACTCCGAACAATGCGACCGCGACCTCGGCTGGGTCGTCCACGGGCTCTGGCCGCAGTACGAAGACGGCTGGCCCGCCTATTGCCCGACCACGGCGCGCGCCCCCTCGCGGCAGATGACGGCGGCGCAGGCCGACATTTTCGGCGCGGGCGGGGCAGCGTGGTATCAGTGGAAAAAGCACGGGGTGTGCTCGGGGCTGGAAGCGGGCGATTACTACGACCTTGCCCGCGAGGCCTTTGTGTCGGTGAACAAGCCCGAGGTTCTGCGCAAGATCGACCGCACCTTCGCCGTGCCTGCGAGCCTGATCGAAGAGGCTTTCCTGCAAGCCAACCCGGAGTGGGAGCCGGACATGGTGACGATCACTTGCCGCGACGGCCATATTCAGGAAGCGCGGATTTGCCTGACCACCGACCTTGATCCGCGCCCCTGCGCCCCCGACACCCGGCGCGACTGCACCATGCAGAAGGCGCTGATCGAGCCGATCCGTTAGCCCACCAGCCAGGTCATGAGGTAAAACGCCCCGGCCCCCGACAGGATACCGGCCACGAGGTTCTTGGTAATCATGCCCACCGCCAGCGTGACAGCGGCGGTGACAAGCCGGGTCGCGTCCGGCTCGCCGTTCGTGGCGGCGGGCCACAGGACGAGCGGCGCGACCAGCCCCGGCAGCACGGCAACGGGCGTATAGCGCAGGGCGCGCAGAATCCACGGCGGCAGATCGCGGTCACCGATCAGACCGAGGAACGAGAACCGGATCAGGAATGTGCCGACCCCGAGCAGGACGATGACAAGCCAGACGGTCGAATCGGGCATCGTAATCATGGCACCTGCCTCCGCGCCATCCAGACCTCGACAAGCGAGCCGACCGCCATCGCGATCACCGCCGCGACGATCAGGCCGAGGCCGTAGGGAATGAACGACAGCAGGAGCGTGAACACCACCGACGTCGCCGCCGCCGCCACATGGGCCAGCGTCTTGAGCATCGGGGAGAAGAGCGCGATGAAGGTGAGCGGCACAGCGAAGTCAATGCCGAAGCCGTCCGGAATGCTGGAGCCGACAAGCGCACCTATCAGGGTGAACAGGAACCAGACCGGGACGATCGGGGTCAGCACGCCCATCAGGTAGATGATCTTGAGCGGGATCGGCATGTCCGGCTCTTTCTCGAACTTGTCGTTCGCCACGGCGGCGGACTGATCGACGAGCAGATAGGCGACGAGCGCCCGTTGCCAGAGCTTTGCCTTGCCCAGATAGGGAACGAGCGACGCGGAATACATCGCCATGCGCATGTTCACCGCAAAGGCCGTCGCAAGCACCATCACGACCGGCGCGTTGTCGACCATCTGTTGAATCGCGGCGAACTGCGAGGCGCCCGCGACGACCAGCATGGTCATCACCATCGTTTGCAGGAGGTCGAGGCCAGCCTCGGTCGCGACGACACCGAACAGGATCGAAAACGGCACCACCATGAACATGAACGGCGCGCCGTAGCGCAGCCCGTCGAAATACTGCCGACCCATTGTATACTTCATGGCATCGCCTTGCATACTCACCTCACGCACAACCGCTATCCCGGCGGGCCGGGTCATGCAACCCGGACCTTGCGCAACCGGGTGTGGAAGGCCACCTTTCTGCGATGAGTGGCGACACACAAATCCCGCCCGGCGTCATCCTAGCCGGTGGTCAGGCGCGGCGTATGGGCGGGCGGGACAAGGCGTTCGTGACGCTCGACGGTCGCCCGATGATCGCGCATGTGATCGCCCGGCTGGAACCGCAGGTGTCCCGGATCGCGATAAACTCGAACGGCGACCCCTCGGCCTTCACCTCGTCCCACCCGATCCTGTCGGACAGCATCGAGGATCACCTTGGACCGCTCGCCGGAATCCTTGCCGCGATGGACTGGGCGCTGACTTTGAAGTCGGACTGGGTGGTGACGGTCGCGACCGACACACCGTTCATCCCGGCCAATCTGGTCGACCGTCTGATCCGCGCCCAGAACGCGTCGCGTGCGCCGATCGTGCTGGCCGAAACCCCAGCGGGGGTCGAGCCGGTGGCGGGGCTTTGGTATACGAAACTTGCGAACGGGCTGCGTGGGTCCATCCAGACCGGCACGCGCAAGGTGACGGATTTCACCGAGGAAAAGGATGCGGTCAGCGCGTTTTTCGCCGCCGAGGACTTCTTCAACGTGAACACGCCCGAAGATCTGGACATGGCCGAGGCCCGCCTGCGCGCCCAGCGTTGAACGGGCGGCAAGTTTCCGATCCGCTCCAAACTGCGTCGCAGTGCCCCACCAAATGGTCGCATATGCGCGATTTTCCATCTTGTGCGGGCCGCGGACCAGCCGTAGATGCGTCGGCGGGACACTCCGCCCCAACGCGGAGCATATATCTGGAAGGATACCATGACCGACTTGGTTCAACCGGCAACGCGGCCGGCCAATCCGCGCTTTTCGTCTGGCCCCTGCGCCAAGATTCCGACTTTCTCCCTCGACAAGCTGAACGATGCCGCCCTCGGGCGTTCGCACCGTGCCGCGATCGGCAAGCAGAAGCTCAAGGCCGCGATCGAAACGACGCGCGAGATCCTTGGCATTCCCGCCGATTACAAGATCGGCATCGTGCCCGCGTCCGACACCGGCGCGGTCGAGATGGCCATGTGGTCCATGCTGGGCGCGCGCGGCGTGACCATGCTGGCATGGGAAAGCTTCGGCTCCGGCTGGGTCACGGACGTGGCCAAGCAGCTCAAACTCGACGCGACCGTGATGACCGCCGATTACGGCCAGCTTCCCGACCTCGCCTCGGTCGATTTCGCGACCGACGTGGTGTTCACCTGGAACGGCACGACCTCGGGCGTGCGGGTACCGAACAGCGACTGGATCGCGGACGACCGCGAAGGCATCACCATCTGCGACGCGACCTCCGCCGCCTTCGCGATGGACCTGCCGTGGGACAAGCTCGATGTGACGACCTTCTCGTGGCAGAAGGTTCTGGGCGGCGAAGCGGCCCACGGCATGATCGTGCTGTCGCCCCGCGCCGTCGAGCGTCTGGAAAGCTACACGCCCGCCTGGCCGCTGCCGAAAATCTTCCGCATGACCAAAGGCGGCAAGCTGATCGACGGCATCTTCGTGGGTGAGACGATCAACACCCCGTCGATGCTCGCGGTCGAGGATTACCTCGTCGCGCTCGATTGGGCGAAATCCGAGGGCGGGCTTGCCGGCCTGATCGCCCGCGCCGACGCCAACGCCAAGGTCATTCATGACTTCTGCGATACGCATGACTGGATCGCGAACCTTGCCGACGATCCGGCCACGCGGTCGAACACCAGCGTGTGCCTGAAGTTCACGGACGACCGGATCAAGGACGGTGCGGTGTTCGCCAAAGCTGTGGCCAAGCGGCTGGAAGCCGAAGGCGTGGCGCTCGACATCGGTGCCTATCGCGACGCGCCCGCTGGCCTGCGCATCTGGTGCGGCGGCACGGTCGAAACCTCGGACATCGAAGCTTTGATGCCGTGGCTCGATTGGGCGTTCAACGCCGAGATCGAAGCGCAGTAATATTCCGCTCGTCGGGGGCCGTTGGCCCTCCTCGCGAGGAGAGGGCATGGCCCTCGACGAGCCACCCCCATTCCCAACCAAAGGACCAAGACCAATGGCTCCCAAAGTTCTCGTATCCGACGCCCTCTCCGAATCCGCCGTCCAGATCTTCCGTGATCGCGGTGTGGAGGTCGATTTCGAACCCAAACTCGGCAAAGACAAAGACGCCCTGATCGCCAAACTGCGCGACGGCGGCTACGAAGGCCTTGCCATCCGTTCGGCCACCAAGGTCACGCAAGAGGTGCTGGACGCCGCGACCGAGCTGAAGGTCGTCGCCCGCGCCGGGATCGGTGTCGATAACGTCGACATTCCCGCCGCCTCGCAGAAAGGCGTGATCGTGATGAACACGCCCTTCGGCAACTCGATCACCACCGCCGAACACGCCATCGCGATGATGTTCGCGGTCGCGCGCCAGATCCCCGAAGCCGATGCCTCGACCCAGGCCGGCAAGTGGGAGAAATCCAAGTTCATGGGGGTCGAGCTGACCGCCAAGACGCTGGGCGTGATCGGCTGCGGCAACATCGGTTCGATCGCCGCCGACCGCGCCAAGGGCCTGCGCATGAAGGTCATCGCGTTCGACCCGTTCCTGAGCCAGGAACGCGCCGACAAGCTGGGCGTCGAGAAGGTCGAGCTGGACGAGTTGCTCGCCCGCGCCGACTTCATCACCCTGCACGTGCCGCTGACCGACAAGACCCGTGGCATCCTGAACGCCGAAAACCTTGCCAAGACCAAGAAAGGCGTGCGGATCATCAACTGCGCCCGTGGCGGTCTGGTGGACGAGGCCGCACTGGCCGAGGCGATCAAGTCCGGCCACGTCGCCGGTGCCGCCTTCGACGTGTTCGAGGTCGAGCCCGCCAAGGACAGCCCGCTTTTCGGTCTGCCGAACGTGGTCTGCACCCCGCACCTCGGCGCGTCGACCACCGAGGCGCAGGAAAACGTGGCGCTTCAGGTGGCCGAGCAGATCTCGGACTACCTGCTCACGGGCGCCGTCACCAACGCGCTGAACATGCCGTCGGTGACCGCCGAAGAAGCCAAGGTCATGGGTCCGTGGATCAAGCTGGCCGAGCATCTGGGAGCTTTCGTCGGCCAGATGACCGAAGAGCCGATCAAGGAGATTAACGTGACGCTCGACGGTGTCGCGTCGAAGATGAACGTGAAAGCTTTGGATTGCGCTGTTCTGGCGGGTCTGATGAAGCCGCAGAACGCCGAGATCAACATGGTGTCGGCGCCCATCGTGGCGAAGGACCGTGGCATCAAATCGTCCACCACGACGCAGGACAAAACCGGCGTTTTCGACGGCTACATCAAGATCGTCGTGAAGACCGACAAGCGTGAGCGGTCCATCGCGGGCACCGTGTTCTCGGACGGCAAGCCGCGCTTCATCCAGATCAAGGGCATCACCATCGACGCCGAGATCGGCGAGCACATGCTCTACACGACCAACAAGGACGTGCCGGGCATTATCGGGACGCTGGGCCGCACGCTTGGCGAAATGGGCGTGAACATCGCCAACTTCACCCTTGGCCGCAACCAGCAGGGCGGGGATGCCATCGCGCTCCTCTACGTCGATGCGGAAGTGCCGGCGAACGTGCGCAAGGCGCTGAGCGACACGGGCATGTTCCAGAACGTGAGCGCACTGCAATTCGCGATCTGAGGTTTCGAACCGGCTGACGCCGGTCCGACCGGCTGGGGGAGGCGCTGCCTCCCCCAGACCCCCTCCGAGGTTTTTTGAAACGAAGAAGAGGCCGCCGTTTCGGTGGCCTTTTTTACGTCCAGAGTTCGGGCTGCTGGGTGTAGGCGATGTAGAGCGGGTGTTTCGGGTGGCCTGCTTTGGACAGCCCGAGGTGATAGAGCGGCTTGCCGGTCTGGCGCAGAAGCGCCTCGACCTGCGCACCGCGGGCGAGGTGTTCGCCGTGCGTGCCCCAAGCGCAGATGATCTGATCGGCCCAACCCGTGCTTTCGACGATAGCCGCGTCGTTTTCAGGCCCCACGGGGTCGCCCGCCCGGCGCATCGCGCGCGGGTCGGTGTCGCGCCAGGCGAAGATGTTGAGCACCCGGAACGCGCCGAAACCCAGCGCACGGGCGCGCCGTTCGCAGCGTTCGACGGTCGGATCGTTCTGCACTTCGGTCGCCGTCGACGGGTTCAGCATGATGAACAGCGCGCGCCGGCCCGCCGGGTCCCAGACGCGGGTGAGGGTGTAGCGATACCGTTCGCAGTCGGAATAGACGGCGACCGACGGGGCATCGCCTTTGGTATGTTCTCGCGTAATCATGCGGCGGTTTTTGCCCGGCGTGCGCAGGAACTCAAGTCGCGCTTGCGGAATTTGACCAATAGGTCAAGGTTGGACCCATGTTGATATCCGAAATCATCCGCAAGAAACGCGACGGAGCGACGCTGGACGAGGCCGAGATCGCCGCGCTGGTGGCTGGCATCACCGATGGGTCCGCTTCGGACGAGCAGGTGGGCGCCTTCGGCATGGCTGTCTATTTTCAGGGCATGGAGGCGGAGGAGGCCGCGGCCCTGACGCTTGCCATGCGCGATTCGGGCGATGTGATGCGCTGGGATCTGCCCGGCCCGGTGGTGGACAAACATTCGACCGGGGGCGTGGGCGACAACGTCAGCCTGATGCTGGCGCCCATCGTGGCGGCCTGCGGCGGGTTCGTTCCGATGATCTCGGGCCGGGGGCTGGGGCACACCGGCGGGACGCTCGACAAGATGGAAGCGATCCCAGGCTATTCCGCCACGCCGGACAACGACACCTTTCGCCGTGTCGTCCGCGAAGTCGGCTGCGCCATCATCGGCCAGACCGGAACCATCGCGCCCGCCGACAAGCGGTTTTACGGCATCCGCGACGTGACGGCGACCGTGGAATCGATCCCGCTCATCACCGCGTCGATCCTGTCCAAGAAACTGGCCGCGGGGCTGGATGCGCTGGTGATGGACGTGAAAACGGGCAACGGGGCCTTCATGCCGACCTTCGAGGCGTCGCGGGATCTTGCCCGGAGCATCGCGCGGGTCTCGACGGCGGCGGGCGTGCCGTGCCATGCACTCCTCACCGCGATGGACCAGCCGCTTGCGCGGGACGCGGGCAACGCCGTCGAGGTCAGAAACGCGGTCGAGTTCCTGACCGACGTGCACCGCGACGTCCGGCTTGAATGGGTGACGCTGGCGCTGGCGGGTGAGATGCTGACGCTCGCGGGGCTGACGCAGGACCGCGAAACCGGGTTCTCGGTCGCGCGCGCGGCGCTCGAAGACGGACGGGCGGCAGAGGTTTTCGCCAAAATGGTCGCAGGTCTAGGGGGCCCGGCCGATTTTGTGGAACGCTACGAAGACCATTTGCCGAAAGCGCCGCTGACACGGGACATCGCAGCACCTGTCGAAGGGCATGTCGCCTCGATCGACACGCGGGGCATCGGGCTGGCCGTGGTCGAACTCGGCGGCGGGCGACGGCGGTCGGCGGACGAGATCGATCCGGCCGTGGGCATCACGGGGATGATCGACCTTGGCCAGACGGTTCGGGAAGGCACGGTGATGTGCACGATCCATGCGCGGTCCGAGGACGAACTCGACGCCGCGGAACAGCAGATCCGGGCGGCCTACCGGATCGGGGAGGCCCCGGAGCAGACCGACCCGGTGCTCGAGATCATCACCTAGGCGTTTCGCCGCGCTGGGCGGGTCGACCCGGATGGGGGGCCAGCCCCCCATGGGCTTTCCCGCAAGCGGGCAAGCCCGCCCCCCGAAGTATTTTTGAAACAGAGAAGGGGCGCGTTTACCGACCATTAAGGTTAACGCGCTAACGTGATGGTGCGTTACAGGCTGAAGAGCCGATGAACGTAAACGGAGAAGCCCCCGGCCTTTGGTCGGGGGTGGACCGCCCCCTGCTTCTTCGTTTCGCAAATACTTCGGGGGGTGAGGTTCATTCGCCCCGCGAATGAGGCGAGGGGGGCAGCGCCCCCCTGCCCGGTCAGAGGTTGAAGACCCGGCTGGGGTGAAGTTCGCCCGCCTTGTAGATGCCGACCGCCACCGGCTCACCATCATAGGACGCCCAGGCTTCGTCGCCGTAATCCACGTCGGACGCGATGACCATGCCGGGGTTGCCGTGGCGCAGACGCGTCGCGCCCTCGTGCGTGCAATTCAGTTCCGGCAGGCTGGTCAGGCCCTCGGACAGCGGCAGAAGCAGCGCGTCGATCTCATCCGATTTCGCGAGTTCTTCGATCCGCGCCATGTTCACGCCCTCTTCGGCCACGAAGGGTCCGGACCAGATGCGGCGCAATTCGCGGACATGACCGTAGCAGCCGAGTGCCTCGCCCAGATCGCGGGCGATGGCGCGCACGTAGCCGCCTTTGCCGCAGGTCATTTCCAGCGTGACGTGATCGGCGTCGGGACGATCCACAAGCTTCAAGTCCTCGACGAAAAGCGGGCGGGCCTCGATCTCGACATCTTCCCCGTCGCGGGCAAGCTTATAGGCGCGCTGGCCGTCGATCTTCACCGCCGAGAACTTGGGCGGCACCTGCATGATGTCTCCGGTGAATTGACCCAGCGCACCGGAAATCTCGTCGTCCGACGGGCGTGTGTCACTTTGTGCAATCACCTCGCCCTCGGCGTCGTCGGTATTCGTCGCCTGCCCAAGCCGCACGGTGAAGCGGTAGGCCTTCAGCGCGTCGGTGATATAGGGCACCGTCTTTGTCGCTTCGCCCAGCGCCACGGCCAGAACCCCGGTCGCCTCGGGGTCAAGGGTGCCCGCGTGCCCGGCCTTCTTCGCATCGAACGCCCAGCGCACCTTGTTCACAACGGCATTCGACGTGATGCCCGCCGGCTTGTCCACGACCAGCCAGCCGTGGACGTCGCGCCCCTTCTTGCGGCGTCCCATTATTCTTCCTCGTCGCCTGCGTGGATGTCGCGCTGCACCGTCTCGTCCGAGAACAGGCGGCGGGTCGCGTCCATCTGGTCGAAGGTCTCGTCGATCATGAACCTGAGGTCCGGCGTGAACTTGAGGTTCGTCACCTTCCCGATGAAGCGGCGCAGTTCGTGCTTGTTGCGGGCGAGCGCCTTGATCGCTTCGTCGGGGTTCTTTCCGCCGAGCGGCAGCACGTATGCGGTCGCGATCTTCAGGTCGGGGGACGTGCGCACCTCGCCCACCGTGATCGACATGCGGTTGAGGTCCGGGTCGTGGATCTCGCCGCGCATCAACACGTCGGACAGGGTGCGGCGGATGAGTTCGCCCACGCGCAACTGGCGCTGGGACGGGCCCGTGCCTTCGTTGAATCGGTTCTTCGACATGTGGCGCGATGTAGTGCCGATTGCGTGTTCGCGCAACAGGCACTAGGACAAAGGCCGAACGACGGAGGGTCAGATGAGCGAATTGCCGGGTATCGTGGTGAACGGGGCTTCGGGGCGGATGGGCCAGATGCTCGTCAGACTGGTGTCCGAAAACCCGGCCTGCCGGCTCGTCGGCGCATTGGAACGCGCCGGGCATGACTGGATCGGGCGGGACATCGGAACCGCGATGGGCGGGGCCGAACTTGGCGTCACCGTGACCGACGACGCGCTGGACGCCATGTCGCGCGCGCAGGCCGTCATCGACTTCACCGCCCCTGCCGCCACCGTGCCACTGGCAGAAATCGCGGCGCAGGCGCGGGCCGTGCATGTGATCGGGACAACCGGGCTGGACGAGGACGACATCGCGAAACTCGAGGCCGCCGCGCGCCACGCCGTGATGATCCGGGCGGGCAACATGAGCTTCGGGGTCAACCTGTTGACCAAGCTGACTGAGACGGTCGCCCGCGCGCTGGACGTGGAGTTCGACATCGAGATCGTGGAAGCCCACCACAAGCATAAGGTCGACGCGCCGTCCGGCACCGCCCTCATGCTGGGCGAGGCCGCGGCCGAGGGGCGCGGCGTGCGCCTGACGGATATGGCGGACCGGGGCCGCGACGGGATCACCGGGGCGCGCAAAGAGGGGCACATCGGGTTTTCGGCCATTCGCGGCGGCGACATCGTGGGGGAACATGACGTCATCTTCGCAGGGCCGGGCGAGCGCATCATCCTGCGCCACGTCGCCACCGACCGCGCGATCTTCGCGCGCGGGGCTGTCAAGGCGGCGCTCTGGGGGATCGGTCGCAAGCCCGGCGCCTATGACATGATGGACGTGCTGGGCCTTTGACCCGACCGCCCGCTGCCTGTTTTCACGGCAGGGCGCGGCGACTTCGGGCATGGTATCCGACAACGGACCGCGCAAGGTGCGGAATGTGGGATCGGCGCGTCCAATCCTGACCTGAACCGGGGCGCCTCCGCCAAAAACATTGAAAATGCTGCACCTGCAAAGTAGACTGAATACATTGCAGTATGGGTCTTTCACCATGTCTTCGAAGAAAACGCGTCTCACCGCTCAGGACTGGATCGCCGCCGGTTTCCGCGCCCTCGTCACCAAAGGCCCCGACGCGCTCAAGGCCGAGCCTCTGGCGCGCGACCTCGAGACCACGAAGGGTAGTTTTTATTGGCATTTCAAAGATGTGCCCGATTTCAAGACCAAGATGCTCCATCACTGGCAGTCGAGCGTGATCGTCGCGCTTACCGCGGCCGTGGATGCGGGCGGCACCGCCAGCCAGCGGCTTTACCGGATCAATGAAATCGCCTCGACCGACTCCGGGTCTTTCGGCGGTGCAGCATTGGAGCCGGCGATTCGCGCTTGGGCGCAGTCGGATGTCGAAGTGGCGGATGCCATCGAAGAGATCGATGCCAAGCGCATGGCCTACCTCGCCGCGACGTTGAAGCAGCTCGGTCTGACCAATCCCGAATTCGCGCGCATCCTGTATGGCGCCTATATCGGGATGGGCACGCTCTCCGCCACCGACGGGCAGGACAACACCGATGCGCTGTCGACCCTGACCGCCGCAATGCTCGCGCTTCAGGACGCCTGACGCCGCGACAGGCGATCCACCAGCCGCGCCCGCGCCTCGGGCAGGGGTCGGTCGCCCAACGCATGAGCCAGCCCGTATGTCAGGAAGTATCCCGTCGTGCGCAGGCCGTCGGGGATGCCAGCCAGATCCTGTGTCACGACGCCCAGAAGCTCCTCGGGCAAGGGCAACAGCCGATCGACCCATTCGCCCGCCCCTTCAGCACTGACCGCCCGCCCGGACTTGGGCGAGACATAGGCCAGATCCTCGGCCCCGCCCGTCACCGCGCAGGCAGTCAGGTCGAGGCCGTATCCAAGCTCCTCCAGCAGCGCGAGTTCCCATTGCAGGTATCCGACCGGCCAGGCGGGCGTTTCGGCCAGAAGATCGAGCATGGCGATGCTGCGGGTGTAGAGGCGGGGGTGCGCTTCACGCTCCGGCAGGGCGAAGGACAGAAGCGCGGTGATCGCGTTCAGGCCCGCCAGCGCGTTGCGGTCGCCCATGATCGCCGCAGCACGGCTTTTCACGGGTTCGACGGTGAACGCGCCGATGTGTTCTTCCAGCCGCGCCCGCCACACAAGGTCGAGTTGCGATCCGGGTTGCAGGATCGGGGCGATCTTGCGCGACACGCCGCCCCGGACCACGCCCGCGTGGCGGCCATGTTTGGCCGTGAAAACCTCGATGATGACCGAGGTTTCGCCATGCTTGCGCACGCTCAAAAGCGTGCCCTGATCCCGCCACTCCATGCGCGCCATTGTGCGCGGGGGTGGGACGCACGCAAGGGCTTGATTTACCGGACGGAGTCGGACCTGATGGGGCCATGACACCGATCGCCCGCCTTGCCGCCACCCTGATCGCGCTCGCCGCCCTCGCCGCGCTGGTGATGCAATGCGTGGTGTCCTACGGGCTGGCCGGCGGGTTCGGCGCGATGCTCTGGGTGATCCTCGGGTATTTCACGGTCCTGACCAACATCCTCGTCTTCGCGAGTTTCGCGCGCATGGCCGCGACGGGCCGGATGCTGTCGGCCAGTTGGCTGGCGGGTCTGACGCTCTGGATCGCCATCGTCGGGGTCGTCTACCACACCCTGCTTGCGAATATATGGGAGCCGCAGGGGCTTGCGCTCTGGGCCGATCAGGGGCTTCACACGGTGACGCCGCTCCTCACCCTCGCCTTCTGGCTCGCCTTCGCGCCCAAGGGGGGCTTGGGTGTGATGGACGCGGTGCGCTGGCTGGGCTGGCCGCTGATATACGTGATCTACGCCCTCGTCCGGGGGATCTTCACGCAGAAATACCCTTATCCGTTCATCGACTTGAACGTGCTGACCGCCGGACAGGTCGCGGTGAACTCGGTCGGTCTGACCGTCGCGTTCTTCCTCGGCGGTCTGGTGTTCGTCGGCCTTGCACGGGCCCTGCGCGGACAAAACGTCGCCGCCTGACGCGACGCCCTGCTTTGCGGATACGGTGCCGTCTGGCAGTCTTGCCCCATGACACGCCCTGCCCGCATTTCCGCCAGCCTCGTCTTTCTTCTGGCCCTCGCCACCATCGCCGTTCAGGTGCCGCTCACCTATCAGGATTACGGCAGCCTTGGCGCGACGCTCTGGCGGCTCGGCTGGTTCTTCACCCTGCTCACGAATGCGATGGTCTGCGCGTCCTTCGGCCTCATGTCGATCCGGGGGCAAAGCCTGTCGGCCCATTGGCTTGGTGGCCTGACCTTGTGGATCCTGATCGTCGCCATCGTCTATCACACCCTGCTCGCCCACCTCTTCAACGAAACCGGCCTGCGATGGTGGACGGATCTGGGCTTTCACACCGCGATCCCGCTGGCGACGGCGCTGTACTGGCTCGCTTTCGCGCCGAAAGCGCCCCTGCCGTGGCGGGCCGCGCTGGTCTGGCTTTGGTGGCCGATCCTTTACTGCGTCTACGCGATGCTGCGCGGTCTGGGCTCTGGCGAATACCCCTATCCGTTCCTCGACCTGAATGACCTGACCCTCAAGCAGACCGCGATCAACATCGTGGGGCTGTCGGTGGCGTTCTACCTTGGCGGGCTGGGCATCATTGCCATCGCGAGGGCGTTTCGCCGGTGATATGATCGCGCCATGCCCGCGCTGTGCCGATCCTGCCTGACCACATTCGACGAGGGGACACGCTGCCCCGCGTGCCGGTCGCCGCGTGTCCTGTCGCATCCAGAGCTGTTCAGCCTGTCCATCGCGCATATGGATTGCGATGCGTTCTATGCGAGCGTGGAGAAACGCGACGACCCCAGCCTTGCCGGCAAGCCCGTCATCATCGGCGGCGGTAAGCGTGGCGTGGTGTCGACCGCCTGCTACGTCGCGCGCATCCGGGGCGTGCGCTCGGCCATGCCGATGTTCAAGGCGCTGGAGCTTTGCCCCGACGCCGTGGTCATCAAACCGCGCGGCTCGCATTACGCCGCTGTCTCGAAACAGATTCGCGCGATGATGGACGAGCTGACCCCCGCCGTCGAACCGCTCTCGCTGGACGAGGCGTTTCTGGACATGACGGGCACGGAACGGCTGCACCACCATCCACCCGCCGTAATGCTGGCGCGGCTGGTCAAACGGATGGAGGACGAATTGGGCCTGACCGGCTCCATCGGCCTCAGCCACAACAAGTTTCTGGCCAAGGTGGCGAGCGATCTGGACAAGCCGCGCGGGTTCTCGGTGATCGGCAATGGCGAGACGATGGACTTTCTGGCCGGGAAACCCGTCCGCATGATCTGGGGCGTGGGTGCCGCCGCGCAAAGCTCGCTCGAACGGGCGGGCATCCGCACCTTCACGGACCTCCTGCGCTGGGACAAACAGGCGCTCATCGAACGGTTCGGGGGTATGGGCGAACGGCTCTGGCATCTTGCGCGGGGCGAGGATTTCCGGCGCATCTCGGCCAATGCGCCCGTGAAGTCGATTTCGAACGAAACCACGTTCTTCGAGGACACGTCGGACCCCGACCTGCTCGACGGCCATCTCTGGCGCCTGTCGGAAAAGGTCGCGGACCGGGCCAAGGCCAAAGGGCGCGCAGGCCGGGTGGTGACGCTGAAGCTCAAACGGGCCGACTTCAAGCTCATCACCAAACGCACGAGCCTTCACGACACCACGCAAAGCGCCGACCGCATCTATCGCACGGCGCGCAGCCTGTTCGACACCGTGGCGAACAAAGGGCCGTTCCGGCTGATCGGCGTTGGAATTTCCGAGATCACGGGGGCCGACGGCGCGGACACGGCGGGCGATCTTCTGGACCCGCAGGCGGCGCAACGGCGGGCGGCAGAAAAGGCGACGGATGCGATCCGGGCGAAGTTCGGTGATGGGGCGATCCTGAAAGGCCGCGCGATCCGCTGACTATTCGGCGGCGAGCGGCAGGTCTTGCGGTCGCCCGACCTCGGCAATCCGCGCGATGACGCGGTCCAGCGATTCCCGCATCGCGGTGAAATTGCCGTTCGGGACCAGTTTCGCCTCGTTCATGTACAGCGCCCGGTCGATCTCGATCTGGATCGCGTGCTGGCCGCGTGAGGGGCGGCCATAGTGCTGCGTCGTGAACGCGCCCGCGAACGGCGTGTTGCGCCCGACCTTGAACCCCTCGTCCCGGAACGCCAGTTCGATCTCGTCCACGATCTCGCCCCCGGCGCTGGCGCCGAACCTGTCGCCCAGCACGATTTCGGGTTTCTCGCGCCGACCCCGGCACAGGCTGTCGATGGCTTCGTGGGGCATGGAATGACAGTCGATGAGGATCGCCTGCCCGAACAGGCGATGCGACTCGTTCACCAGCGTCTTGAGCCGCGCATGATACGGATGCCAGTGCGAGCGCAGGCGCGCTTCGGCCTCGGCCAGCGGGATCTTCCCGCGATAGATCTGCCGCCCCCCGGCGACGACGCGGGGGATGACCCCAAGGCCCGAAGCCACGCGCGGGTTGTGCGTGCCCTTCTCGACCCCCCGGATCAGCGCCGGATCAAGCTCTTCCGCCCCACGATTCACGTCGACGAAGGCGCGCGGCACGTTCAGCGACAGCAGCGGCGCACCATGTGACGGAGCGGTGGCGAACAATTCGTCCACGAAGGCATCTTCCGACGAGCGGATGGTGCGCGAATCGAGCACCGTGCGCCGCAGGAACCCCCACCCGTAATCCCGCCCGGAATGGGGCGAGGAAAATATGGCCGAGGTCGATCTGAGGCTCGGATATTCGACGCGATGCGAGGGACTCATTTTCTCTCCTGATCCCACAACATAGACCGATAACAGACCCTGCCAAAAGCCCCTTGCAAGGTGGTTCGACTCCTTTTATAGACACGCGGACCGGCGCGGGGTTTCCCGCGTCTGTTTGTTTGGGTTTGCGCCCGGGCAGGAAATTCAGGGCGATTAGCTCAGCGGTAGAGCACTTCGTTGACATCGAAGGGGTCACTGGTTCGATCCCAGTATCGCCCACCATGAACCGCCTCACACGTGAGGCATGAACACAAAGGCGCGACCAGCGCCGCGAATGAGGAGAAGGGCCATGAAAGTCCGCAACTCGCTCCGCTCGCTGAAGAACCGGCATCGGGATTGCCGTGTCGTGCGCCGTAAGGGCCGCGTCTACGTGATCAACAAGACCCAGCGCCGTTTCAAAGCCCGTCAGGGCTGATCGGCAAGCTCAGTTTTGCAAAAGGGCCGCCGGAACGATCCGGCGGCCCTTTTTCTTTTGTCGGTGGCGGGCCGGGGTCGCACGCCCCGGCCTTGGTGGGCACCCGCCCCGGTCAGAACGCGGCCAGCAGCCGCACCATCGTCTCCTGCGTGACGAACCCCGTGACCGGCAGCCCGCGCGAGCTTTGGAAGCGGCGGATCGCGCGGCGGGCTGTGGGGCCGAACACGCCATCGACCTCGGGAATGTCGAAGCCAAGGCTGACCAGCCTGTTTTCGACCAACAGCCGCGTCACCTGATTTCCGGCCACGGTCTGCTCTTCTCGTTCCGCCGCCGCCATCTGGGCCT
The DNA here is from genome assembly GCF_005871115.1 of Maritimibacter alexandrii. Taxonomy (NCBI): domain Bacteria; kingdom Pseudomonadati; phylum Pseudomonadota; class Alphaproteobacteria; order Rhodobacterales; family Roseobacteraceae; genus Maritimibacter; species Maritimibacter alexandrii. The sequence continues at coordinate 1,413,761 of NZ_SWKQ01000009.1, read as the reverse complement.
CGTTCTGCTGGTTCTGCGAAAGCTGATCCAGCCGCGCCCGCGCCTCCTGCGCGAACAGCCCGTTCGGATAACGGTCGAGGTAGGCGCGGTAACTGCCCGGCTTGTCCTCGTTACGGACGCGATCCCAGAAGTCCCGCTCCTGCGCCTGCGCTTCCGACCGTTTCGCGGCCTCGATGTCGTCCAGACGATCCTGTGCGACCTCGGAAAAGAGCCCGTCCGGGTAACGGTCGAGATAGGCGCGCAGCCCGGCCTCGTCCCGGCCCTGACCGATCTGTTCCCAATACCGCCGATCCTCGCGTTCCTGACGCGCCTGCCGCTCGGCGGCTTCGCGTTCCAACTGCTCGGCGCGGGCGTCCGCCTGTGCGGTCATCCGGGCCAGCATGTCGCGGCTCAGGTATCCCGTCACCGTGAAATTGTTGGCGGACTGGTAGGACCGGATCGCGGCACGGGTCGCGGGGCCGAAGATCCCGTCGATACCCTTGGGGTCGTGCCCCAGAAGCGCGAGGTTGCGCTGCACCTGACGGCGTGCGGCCTGATTTAGGTTCAGCGCCGCCTCGGCGGTCTCATCGCGATTGGCGCGGTTGTCTTCGATCTGGCGCAGGGCCGCGCGCGCTTCCTGATTGTGGGCCCCTCTGGGGAAGTATTCGAGGTAGAGCGAATACCCCTCTTCGTCGTCCATCGTGCGCGCGACGACCCAGAAAGCATCGTCGGGCGATTGCTCGGTGCGCTCGATCACCACCCGGCCTTCGTCGCCTGCGGGCAGGAACGGAACTACGTTGGACACGAACCCGGTCGCGGTGACGCCACCCGGCCCGCCATCCAGACCCTCGCCCAAGGGCAGGCCGGGCACCAGAACCACTTCGTTCGCGACGCGGATGATGCGGTCGACGGGTCCGGTCAGGATGGTAACCCCCTGCGGCGCCTCAAGCTCGAACGTGTCGGACAGGCCCGTTCCCGCCACCTCCTCGCCGGCAGGGGCGGCCATGAGGATGGATTGCCCTTGGAACTCGGCCAGAACGTCGAGGATGGGGCCGATCGCCAGCGCCTCGCCCGCCACCGACACGGCATTGGGCCGGTCCGCCTCGTGCGTCAGGAGGTAGCTGTCGCGCGGACCGCCGACCATATGTCCGGCAAGGTAGACGAACACGCGGTCGCCCCCTTCCGCGTCCTCGCGGAACTCCTGCACGGCATCGCGCACATCGTCCGCCTCCTGATCGAGGGACGAGGTGACGGTGAACCCGCTGTCCTCGAGTTTCTGGGCCAGTGTCACGGCCTGCGCCGCGCCCGAGACGTCGGGCAGGCTTTCATATTCTGATTGCACGATGATGAGCGCCGCGTCGGCGGCGGCGATCTGCGGAACTGTGGCCAGAACGGCGAAGCTGGTCGCCAGCGTGGCGAAGGGTTTGTGTCGCATGGAACCTCCCATTGGTCAGGGTCGCGATTGCTGCAAACCTGTGCCGTCCCGCCCCGATATCCAATATCAACGGGTTGCTATGGGATATGTTCCGGCGGTGATCCGCCGCTCACGGCCCCTAGTCGTAGCTGCGCACGTCGTCGATCACCTTGCCATCGTTGGGCAATGCGCCGGGCGCCACGATCTCGACCTTGCCCTTGAGCTTGAGCACGTCCGCGATGGTCCGGCCATAGGCATCGGCGTCGCCCCCGTTGGATTCGACCTGGACCGTCATCACGTCCGCCTCGCCCTCGCGGCTGGCCACGACGCGCGCCTTGGCGATTTCCGGGTGTTTGGCGACGAAATCCGCGACCTGTTCGGGGCGCACGAACATACCCTTGATCTTGGTGGTCTGGTCGGCCCGGCCCATCCAGCCCTTGATGCGCAGGTTGGTGCGCCCGCAGGGGCTTGCCCCCTCCATCACCGCCGACAGGTCGCCGGTCGCGAAACGGATCAGCGGGTAGTCGGCGTTGAAGCTGGTGACGACCACTTCGCCCACCTCGCCCGGCGCCACGGGGTCGCCGGTGCCGGGGCGCACGATTTCGACGATCACGCCCTCGTCCACGATCATCCCCTCCATCGCGGGGGATTCGTAGGCGATGTTGCCCAGATCGGCGGTGGCGTAGTTCTGTAGGCAGCGGATGCCCCGATCCGCGTATTCCTGCCGCAGCGACGGGAACAGCGCCCCGCCGCCGACGGTGGCCTTGGTGATGCCAAGGCGCATGCCCATCTCGTCGGCCTTGTCGAGAATGATCTTGAGGTAGTCGGGCGTGCCCGCATAGGCGGTCGTTCCGATGTCGGCAGCGGCGCGCACCTGCAACTCGGTCTGTCCGATGCCCGCGGGCACGACGGCGGCCCCGACAGCGCGCGCACCGTTTTCAAAGATCATGCCGGCGGGGGTCAGATGGTAGGAAAAGCAGTTCTGGACGATATCGCCCTTGCCCACGCCCGCGGCGTGCAGGAAGCGACCGATCCGCCACCAGTCATCACCGATCCCGCCCGGCTCATAGATCGGACCGGGGCTTTGGAAGATGTGACCATACTCATGCGTCTTTTTCGCCGCGAAGCCACCCAGCGGAGCATGGGCGGCCTGCGACTTGCCGAGTTCCGACTTTCGCAGGACGGGAAGCGCCGACAGGGCCTCGACACTCGTGATCGCCGCCGGGTCCACGTCGCGCAGACTGTCGGCATACCCCGGCAACGCCTTGGCGCGGGCGATCTGGCGCGGCAGGGCGCGGGCGATATCGTCGGCGCGCTCGTCGGCCGAACGGGTTTCGAGGTCGTCGAAGAACTCAGACATGACAGGGCCCCTTTCCCGGGTGTTGCACGGTTTCTGCGACAATCCGCCCAAACGGCCTGCGCGGAAGTATCGCGTGGACGATCTGGTTAAATTGACGTTGAGTAAGCTGATTTGTGATTCGGGAGAAACTTATATGCCGCATAGGTATTTGCATCGCGTAACGCTGAACGACGATCTTCAGGTGGCCGAGATCGATTTGTCCGGCCTCCGGCTGGACACGTCGGGCGAGGTGAACGCGCTTTACGATGCGATCGAAGCGGCCTTGGCGGAATCCGGTGAAGAGCTGTGGTTTTTCGTCATCAACTACTCGGACTTCCGGATCGACAGCGACGCCTGGTATACCCACCACCGGCGCGGCAAGGCGCTGAACCTCGGTCACAGCATGGGCACGGTCCGCTTCGACATGAGCGAGGAAACGCAGCGCCAGATCGAACGGACGGCGGAGACCGAAAGCTTCGATCCCAACCTGTTCGCGGATCGGGACGGCGCGCTGGCGCGGGTCGCCGAGCTTCCGTCGAAACGTCGCGCGAAGGTCGTTCACGACATGGGTTATTCGGACGCGGAGTTCGCCAAGCGCATTTCGTTCGACGGGGCCGCCGAGATCATGAACGTCGATTTCTCGAGCTTCGTGTTTCACCATTCCGCCGACGTGAACGCGTTCTACGATCATATCGAGGCGCGGCTGGAGGAGACCGCGGTGCGCTGGTTCTTCCTCATCAATTACGAGGGTTGCCGGATTTTCGAAGAAGCCTGGGTCGCCTATGCCCGGCGCGGCAAGCGGCTGAACGAGCGCTGGTCGATGGGCTCGGTGCGCTACGCCCCCGGCTCGGAAACCGAGGAAACCATCCGGATGCGCGCGGAAAGCCAGCAATTCCGCCCGAACATCCGCAACACCCGCGAAGAGGCGCTGGCGCGCATCGACGAGATGAAGTCGGAGATGGCGGAGCATTAGGTCTGCCCACCTGACGGTTATGTTCGCGCTGTGATCGGCCATTACGAGAGCCAGCGTTTCCGCCGGCGGTAGGAGCGCACGTCGCGGAAGGACTTGCGCCCTTCGTCCGACATGCCGAGGTAGAATTCCTTGACGTCCGGGTTCTCGCGCAGGGCGGCGGCGGGGCCGTCCATCACGATCCGGCCGGATTCCAGAATATAGCCGTAGTGCGCATAGCGCAGCGCCACGTTGGTGTTTTGTTCGGCCAGAAGGAAGGTGTAGCCTTCGTTCTCGTTCAGGTTCTTCACGATCTCGAAAATCTGCTCGACGAGCTGCGGGGCAAGGCCCATCGACGGCTCGTCCAGAAGGATCGTTTCGGGACGGGACATAAGCGCACGGCCAATGGCGACCATCTGCTGCTCACCGCCCGAGGTATAGCCGGCCTGCGATTTGCGGCGCTCTTTCAGGCGCGGAAAATAGTCGTAGACCATGTTCAGGTCGGCATCGATGTCGCCGCGCCCGGCCTTGCGGGTATAGGCGCCGGTCAGAAGGTTCTCTTCCACCGTCAGGTGTTCGAAGCAATGCCGCCCCTCCATCACCTGAATGACCCCCTTGGTCACGAGGTCGGCGGGCGACAGATCCTGCACCTTTTCGCCGCGATACTGGATCGACCCCTTGGTCACCTCGCCGCGCTCGGAGCGCAGGAGGTTGGAAATCGCCTTGAGCGTCGTGGTCTTGCCCGCCCCGTTGCCCCCGAGAAGCGCGGTGATGCCGCCCTTGGGCACCGTGAGGCTCACACCTTTCAGGACGAGGATCACGTGGTTGTAGATCACCTCGATATTGTTGACCTCGAGCACTGTCTCGGTCTGGGTCGGCTGGGCGTCGAGCATGGCGAAATCCGTCTGTTCGTCGTGGTCGTGGTCCCCGGCCCGCGGGACATGCGGGCCGGGGGGGGAGGGCTTACATCGCGCAGCCCGGTTCGATGCCGGCTTCCGCCGCGAAGGCTGCCGAGTCTTCCTCGATCAGCGGCGACAGAACGTCGAGATCGGCCTGCATGTAGTCGGTGATCAGGCTCCACTCGCCCGCTGCCGCATCCCACTGCGCCACGGCTGCATAGCCGTCGCCGCCGTGGTTCTGGCAGGACACCGAGAACTCCGGCCCGAAGCCCGGCAGACCCAGATCGGTCATCTTGGCTTCGGTAATCTCGAGGTTCTCCATCCCGTCGCGCATCTGCTGCGGGGTGAGGGTCGAGGTGCCGTGCATCTCCTGCGCCGTCTTGGCCGCTTCGGCAGCGAGCATGGCGGCGTAGAGGCCCCGGTTGTAAAGCGCGGTGCCGATCTGGTCGCCGGCGCCCGCAGCCTTGCCCGCATCCACCACGTACTGCTGGATGTCGTCGAAGACCGGGTAGTCGGAGCCGACGTTGTGGAAGGTCAGCGCCTTGTAGCCGTTCGCACCTTCGCCCGCCGGGAGCACGTCGTTTTCAGAGCCGGACCACCAGATGCCGATGAAGTTTTCCATCGGGTAGCGGATGTTCACCGCTTCCTGAATGGCGACCTGGTTCATAACGCCCCAGCCCCACATCAGGGTGTAGTCGGGCTTGTCACGACGGATCTGAAGCCACTGCGACTTCTGCTCCTGACCGGGGTGGTCGACCGGCAGCGTGATGAGCTCATAGCCATGCTTGGCCGACAGCTCTTCCAGCGTGCGGATCGGCTCCTTCCCGTAGGCGGAGTTGTGATAGACCAGCGCGATCTTCTTGCCTTCCAGCGACCCGCCGTTTTCGTTCAGCAGATACTTGATCGCCACCGAGGCCCCATCCCAGTAGTTCGCGGGATAGTTGAAGATGTAGTTGAACACTTCGCCGTTCTTGGCCGAGGTCCGGCCATAGCCCATCGAGTGCACCGGGATCTCATCCGCCGTCGCTTTGGGGATGAGCTGGTAGGTGATGCCGGTCGAGAGCGGCTGATAGACCAGCGCGCCGGAGCCCTTGGTCGACTCGTAGCATTCGACACCCTTCTCGGTGTTGTAGCCGGTTTCGCATTCGATCAGTTCGATCATCTCGCCGCCGATGCCGCCGTCACGCTCGTTCAGAAGCGTGAAGTAGTCGGCATAGCCATCCGCAAACGGGATACCGTTCGCGGCATAGGGGCCGGTCCGGTAGCTGAGCGCGGTGAACGTCAGGTCGGCCAAAGCCGGGCTGGCCGCGACCGCGGCGCCCAGTGCGACAGTTGCAAGTTTCATTTTCATCGGGTGTCTCCTCCCTTGGTTGGTCCGATGTTTCCAGTCGGGGTTCCCGCCCCGCTTATTGCCCGGCCCCGCCCTAGTGCGGGAAAGGCCAGAGTCTGAGTTTTTCTTTCATCACCTTCCACAGCGCGGCGAGTCCATGCGGCTCCACGATCAGGAAGAACAGGATCAGCCCGCCGACGATCATGAACTCAAGATGCGCGGCAAGGTCCGTGGCCCAGCCCAGTCCGCCCACGAGCGTGTTTTTCAGAAGCACGGGCATGAGGACCATGAAGGCCGCACCCGCGAAGCTGCCGAAGATCGAGCCCAGCCCGCCGATGATGATCATGAACAGGACAAGGAACGACTTCTGGATGCCGAACGCCTCGCCCACTTCGACCGCGCCGAGGTAGACCGAGAAGAACAGCGCGCCCGCGACGCCCACGAAGAACGACGAAACGGCGAAGGCGCTGAGTTTCGCGGTCAGCGGGTTCACCCCGATGATTTCGGCGGCGATGTCCATGTCGCGGATCGCCATCCATTTGCGCCCCGTCGACCCGCGCGTCAGGTTACGCACGATCCAGGCCGACAGGAACACGAACACGAGACAGAAGAGATAGGTCGCCCAAGCCTCGGTCTGCGGTCCGGTCACCTTGATCCCGAACACCGCACGCTCCGGCACGCTGATCTGGCCCGAGGCGGAGTAGTTGTAGAACCACGGCACCCGGTTGAAGAGCCAGACGAGAAAGAACTGCGCGGCAAGCGTGGCCACGGCAAGGTAGAAGCCTTTGATCCGCAACGAGGGCAGACCGAACAGCATCCCCACCAGCGCGGTGATCCCGCCCGACAGGATGATGTGGAAAAAGATGTTCACGTCCGGGAAGGACGTCATGAGCTTGTAGCTCGCATAGGCGCCAACAGCCATGAAACCGCCCGTGCCCAGCGACACCTGACCCGCATAGCCCGTCAGCACGTTCAGCCCCAGCGCCGCGATGGCGTAGATCAGGAACGGCAGAAGCACCGCGTTGGCCCAGTAGTCGTTGATGACGAAGGGCACCACGATGAGCGCAACCGCGATCAGCACGTAATAGGCGATCCGGTCGAACTTGATCGGGAACGTCTGGCTGTCGTCCCGGTAGGAGGTTTTGAAATCTCCGGCCTCGCGATAGAGCATCAGGCGATCTCCCCGTCAGTTTTGAGGTGTGAAGGCACGCGGTTCGCGCGTTTGGCGTAACCCGTGGCTTCCGAATGGCGGACAAGCTGGAACCAGCAGGCGAGGCCGATGGCGGCACCGACGGCCGCCAGCAGCGACGCGACGAGCGCCTGATTGCCGGTATCGGTCGGGGCCGAGAGGGCGAGGTAGCCGAAGGCCCAGAAGCCGGACCATGCAACGGTGTTGGCGATGGCGATGAGTTTCTGCATCGTCACACCCTCTCGATGATCTTTTCGCCGAACAGCCCTTGGGGGCGGAAGACGAGGAACAGAAGGGCGAGGACATAGGCGAACCAGTTCTCGGTCGCGCCGCCGACCAGCGGGCCGATGGCGAATTCGAACAGCTTCTCACCCACCCCGATGATGAGCCCGCCGACGATGGCGCCGGGGATCGAGGTGAAGCCACCCAGCATCAGAACCGGCAGCGCCTTGAGCGCGATGAGCGAGAGCGAGAACTGAACGCCCGACTTGGACCCCCACATGATGCCCGCGACCAGTGCGACGAAGCCCGCGATCGACCAGACCAGCACCCAGATGAACCGGAGCGAAATGCCGACCGACAGCGCCGCTTGGTGGTCGTCGGCCACAGCCCGCAGCGCGCGGCCCTGTTTCGAGTATTGCGAGAACACGGTCAGCGCGACGACGAGGATCACCGCCACGATGGTCGCCGAGATGTCGAGATTGTCGATGAAGAAGCCGTAGCCGAACCAGTTGAAGGTGGTGTCGTCGATGGCGATGTTGATGCCCTGCGGCAGCCCCACGTCCAGCTTCTTGATGTCGGACCCCCACATCATGTCGCCGAAGCCTTCCATGAAATAGGCCAGTCCGATGGTGGCCATGAACAGGATGATGCCCGGCTGGTTCACCAGATGTCGCAGGATGTATCGCTCGACGATCCATGCGAAGGCGACCATCACCACCACGGTCAGAAGGATCGCGAGGATGGCGGGCACATGCCAGCCGAAGTGGTGCACGTCGGTCCCGAAGATCGCGTTGATGAGGTGGGCGAACGGCACCTGCCCGTCCTGAATACCCACGAGCGTCAGCGCGGCGAACAGCGCCATGACGCCCTGAGCGTAGTTGAAGATGCCGGAAGCCTTGAAGATGAGGACGAAGCCCAGCGCGACGAGCGCGTAAAGCACCCCGGCCATCAGACCGTTCAGCGTGACTTCCATCGCGTAGAGAAGCTGATCAGGCATGGGTTCCTCCCGTCCCGAAGCGGCGTGTCCAGCGCGCGGCGCCGTCCATGCCCAAGTATTGCGAAGAACCTCCGACGGAGGCGAGGAAGGTCGCGTCAGTCATGCGCCACCCCCAGATAAGCGTCGATGACCGCCTGATTGCCGCGCACCTCGTCCGGTGTGCCGTCGCCGATCTTCTTGCCGTAATCCATCACGACGACGCGGTCGGACAGGTCCATGACCACGCCCATGTCGTGCTCGATCAGGGCGATGGTGGTGCCGAATTCGTCGTTCACGTCGAGGATGAAGCGGCTCATGTCCTCTTTCTCTTCGACGTTCATACCCGCCATCGGCTCGTCCAGAAGCAGAAGCTTCGGCTCGGCGGCCAGCGCGCGTGCCAGCTCGACCCGCTTTTTCAGGCCATAGGGCAGACGGCCCACGGGCGTCTTGCGGATGTTCTGGATTTCGAGGAAGTCGATGATCTTTTCGACCTGTTCGCGGTGATGGTTTTCTTCCTTTTCCGCCCGGCCGAACCACATCGCCTGACTGAGCAAGCCTGTCTTCATCATGGTCAGGCGACCCGTCATGATGTTGTCCAGCACGCTCATGCCGTCGAACAGCGCGATGTTCTGGAACGTGCGCGCGATGCCCTGTGAAGCCACCTGATAGGGCTTCATCTGCGGGCGGCGCTTGCCACGGAACCACACCTCGCCCTCTTGGGGCACGTAGAAGCCCGAGATGACGTTCAGCATCGACGACTTGCCAGCGCCGTTCGGGCCGATGATCGCGCGTATTTCCCCTTCGCGAATGTCGAAGGAAATATCCTTGATCGCGACCACGCCGCCGAAACGCAGGGTGATGTTCTTCATCTCCATCACCACGCCGCCGATGGTCCGGCCGTCCGCGGTCACGTAGCTGTCCGGGCTCATGTCGTTCATTGGGCCCCTCCGGTTTCGTATTGTGTGAAGGTCATTCCGCCGCGATCCCCTGCTTCGGGGCGGTCGGCACCACCTTGGCGTCGCGGATTTCCAGCGTCGCCCTGATCTTGCCCTTGCGGCCGTCTTCGTAGGTGACTTCGGTTTCGGTGTATTGTTCGGTCTTGCCGGAATAGAGCGCCTCGACCAGATCACCGAATTTTTCCGAGATCACACCGCGCCGCACCTTGCGGGTCCGCGTCATCTCGCCATCGTCCGCATCCAGTTCCTTGTGCAGGACGAGGAAGCGGTGAATCTGGCAACCCGACAACATTTCATCCTCGGCCACACTCGCGTTCACCTCTTCGACATGGCTCTGGATCGTGTCGAGCACCTGCGGATGGTTCGCCAGTTCCTGATAGGAGGCATAGGAGATGTTGTTGCGCTCGGCCCAGTTACCCACCGCGTTCAGGTCGATGTTGATGAAGGCCGTGCACATCTCACGCCCCGATCCAAAGACCACGGCTTCAAGGATGTTCGGATAGAACTTGAGTTTGTTCTCGACGTATTTCGGCGCGAACATCGACCCGTCGGCCATCTTGCCCACGTCTTTGGCGCGGTCGATGATCCGAAGGTGCCCGGTGTCCGGTTCGATGAAACCGGCGTCGCCCGTCGCGACCCAGCCTTCGGCATCCTTGGTCGACGCCGTGCTTTCGGGGTTGTTGTAATATTCGACGAAGGTGCCGGGGCTGCGGTAATAGACCTCGCCGTTGTCGTCGATGCGCAGTTCCACGCCGGGGGCGGGCACGCCGACCGTATCGGGCCGCACCTCGCCATCGGGCTGCACGGTGATGAACACCGTCGCCTCGGTCTGGCCGTAGAGTTGTTTCAGGTTGATGCCGAGCGAGCGGTAGAAATCGAAGATCTCAGGCCCGATCGCCTCGCCCGCCGTGTAGCCCACGCGCACGCGGCTGAACCCAAGCGTGTTCTTGAGCGGCCCGAAGATCAGCAGATTGCCGAGCCAGTAGGAAAAGCGGTCGCCACCCGACACCGGCTTGCCGTCGAGAATCGCGGGGCCGACCCGGCGCGCGACCTTCATGTAGTGGTCGAACAACCGTTTCTTGAGCCGCGTGGCGTCCTCCATGCGGATCATGACCGTCGTCAGAAGGTTCTCGAACACGCGCGGCGGAGCGAAGAAATAGGTCGGCCCGATCTCGCGCAGGTCCGTCATCATCGTCTCTTCGGACTCGGGGCAGTTCACGCAGAACCCGGTCCAATAGGCCTGACCGAGCGAAAAGATGAAGTCGCCCACCCAGGCCATCGGCAGATAGGCGAGAATGTCGTCGCCCGCGGTCAGGTGATCGAATTCGGATGAGTTTTTGGCGCTTTCGATGACGTTGCGGTTCGACAGCACCACGCCCTTGGGTTTTCCAGTGGTGCCGGAGGTGTAGAGCATCACGCAGGTGGAATCGTAGTCCAGCTTCTCGGTGCGCTCGCGCATGATCGGTTCGAGCCGCGAATGCCCGCCGCGTCCTTCGGCCTGCACGTCGTCGAACCAGTTCAGATGCGTATGGTCGTATTTGCGCATCCCGCGCTTGTCGACGTAGATCACATGCTCGATCTTCGGCACGCGGTCCTTCACTTCGATGACCTTGTCGACCTGTTCCTGATCGCCGCAGATCACGAAGCGCGCGCCGCAATGGTCGAGGACATAGTCCATCTCTTCCGGGCCGGCGTCCTGATAAAGCGGCACGGGAACGGCGCCGCATTTCTGCGCGGCGACCATCGACCAGTAATGTGCCGGGCGGTTGCGGCCGATGATGGCGACATGATCGCCGGGTTCGATTCCCAGCGCGATCAGGCCCATCGCCAGCGCGTCGATTTCCTCGGCGGTCTCGGCCCAGCTCCATGTCTGCCAGATGCCGAACTCTTTTTCACGATAAGCGGGACGACCGCCGAATTCCTTCGCATTCCGGGCCAGAAGCGCCGGAACCGAGGACAGACCGCTGGTCGCGGTTTGAACCTGTGCCAAATTGTCTCCTCCCACACCGGCCCTCCCCGACCGGCGTTCCGCGTCACCCGAAGGCGACACGCAATATTCTTGCCAAGCAGAGTTCCACGTCAAACATTTCCGCAGTTTTTCCAGAATGTAACGAATTGTTGCGGGTGCTGCGGACGCAAAACCGGGGGCTTCCAGAGCGGTCGCCACGGTGCTAGCGAGAAAGGGGGAGGACGTTCTCTGAACACCAAGTACACCGATATCGCCGCCTTGACGCAGGCCGGTCTGAACCTGATCCAACAGGCGCTGTCGATCTATGACAGCGACCTGCGCTTCGTGGTCGGCAACCGGACCTTCCAGACGATGTTCGGCCTGCCCGACAGTCTGGTGACACGCGGCGCGCGGTTCGACGATACGATCCGGTTTCTGGTCGAACGCGGCGAATACGGCGAGGTCGACGACCACGAAGCCTTCGTGCAGGACAAGGTCGATCAGGCGCTGGCGTTCGAACCGCATTACGTGGAACGGCAGCGGGCCGACGGGCGCATGATCTCGGTCGAGGGGTCGCCGCTGGCCCAAGGCGGCTGGGTCACGGTCTATACCGACATCACCGCGATCAAGCGGCAGGAAACGCTGCTCAGATCGCGGTCCGAAGAGCTGTCGGATCAGCTTCTGGAACATGCCGAGGAGTTGTCGCACACCAACCGGGCGCTGGCCGCGACCAATGCGGCGCTCGAGGAAACCAAGCGGCAACTGACCGAGATGGAAAGCCGCGCCCGCGTCACGGCCGAGATGATGCCCGCGCATATCGCGCGGCTCGACCGGGATTGGCGCTATTCCTATTCCAACCGTCAGCTTGCCACGATCCTGCCGTTCACGCCGCGCAACATCGTCGGATTGCACGCCCGCGACGCGTTGGGCGACGAGGCGTTCGAGAAGATCACGCCAAGCCTCGAGCGGGCCTTTGCCGGGGATGCCAGCGTCTTGGAATTCGCGCACGAAGGCGTGGCCCGGCGTATCCGCGTGGCCTTCACCCCCGATGCCGACGAGCACGGCGAAGTCACCGGGGTCTATATCCTGTCGATGGACGTCACCGAAGAGGCGCAGGCGCGGGCGGCGCTGACCCAGACCCGCAAACGCGAACTGGCCGCCCAGCTAACGTCGGGAATGGCGCACGACTTTTCGAACCTGTTGACGATCATCCTCGGCCTTCAGGCGCGTTTGGGCTCGATGCCTCTGGGCGAGGATGCGCAGGCGCTGGTGCAGGCGACGACGGGCGCGGCCCGGCGTGGCGGGGCGCTGCTCGACCGGATCTCGTCCCTATCCGGCGCGCGCGAGGTGCGGCCGGAGCCAGTCGAAGCCGCGCGCCTTCTGGCCGAGATCGAAACGCTGGCGAAACCGACACTGCCGGATGGCCTGTCGCTGACCACCGAGGTCGAAGGTCTGGCGCATCCGGTGTTGCTGGACGTGGGCGCGACGCAGGATGCGCTCCTGAACCTCGTGCTGAACGCAAAGGACGCCATCGGGGCGGGCTCAGGCCGGATCGCTGTTGTCGCGCGCGAAGTGGCGGGCACATGGATCGAATTCGAAGTCACCGACACGGGGCCGGGGTTCAGCCCCGACGCGCTCGACCATGCGCTCGACGCGTTCTTCACCACGAAGGGTGGCGAAGGCTCGGGCCTTGGGCTCGCCATGGTCTATGACCACGCCAAGATGTCGGGCGGCCACGTGCGGCTTGCCAATACGGACCGGGGCGCACGGGTCACGATCCGGGTGCCGCTGAAGCCCGCCATGGCGACCGGCGCGCCGCAACTCGTGCTGCTGGTCGAGGATCAGGACGACATTCGCGCGGACGTGCGCGAGATGCTCATCTCGCTCGGCCATCAGGTGATCGAGGCGGCCTCGGGCGAAGAGGCGCTGGACCTCGCCGGGATCGAAGGAATCGATCTGGTTCTGTCGGACATCATGCTGGGCGGCACGGTGACCGGGGACCGGCTGGTCGGCAGGATCGAAGCGCCCGTGATGCTCATGTCGTCGCTGCCGCAGGGCGATGCGCGGCGGGCGGGCCATGCCGTGCTGACCAAGCCGTTCACGCGCGGCCAGCTTGCCGCGTTCCTTGCCGATGCCCTTGCACGGGAGGCCGCGGAATGAGCGCGCCGATGGTTGCCATTCTGGATGACGAGCCCGAGATTCGGCAAATGCTGTCGGACGCCTTGCAGGACGCCGGGTTCCGCACCGCGGGGTTCGGCCGCGCGACCGAGTTCGAGGCCGCGTTGCGCAAGACCGCGCCCGACGTCTGCCTCGTCGATCTCGGCCTGCCGGATCGCGATGGCCTGACGCTCGTTCACCGGCTCGCGTTGGAAAGCGGCGCGGCCATCATCATCATCTCGGGCCGCGCGCAGGTTCAGGACCGGGTGACCGGGCTGGAGCTTGGCGCGGACGATTACATCATCAAGCCCTTCGAACTGGCCGAGGTCGTGGCCCGTGTCCGCGCCCGCGTGCGCGTCGGCAAGGCGGCCAAGCCGGGCCAGTCGAACACGGCGAGCTTCGCGGGATGGACCGCGCATTTCGACCGTTACGTGCTGGAAGACGCGACCGGGGCCGAGACCGGGTTTTCCCATGCCGAGGGCGAAGTGCTTCGCCTGTTTCTCGAAGCGCCCAAACGCCTGATTTCCCGCGCGCATATGCAGGAAAGCCTTGGGGGTGCCGCCGGCGAGAGCTTCGACCGGGCGATGGACGTCCGCATCTCGCGCCTGCGCACGAAGCTGGGCGAAGACCCGAAGAACCCCAAGCTCATCAAGACGATCTACGGCGCCGGATACATCTTTCTGGGCGACGTCACGTGGCGCTAGGTCTTTTCCCTGTCACGTCTTCGGGTTAGCACCCGGTGAGCCAGTTGGGGGAACACGATGTCACAGGTCACGCTGGTCCGGCATGGGCAGGCCAATTCCGGGTCGAACGACGAACACGGATACGACAAGCTGTCGGACCTCGGCTGGCAGCAGACCGGATGGCTGGGCAACTATTTCGACAGCGTCGGTGAACGGTTCGACCGAATCTATTCCGGCACTCTGACCCGCCATGTCGAGACGGCGAAGTCGATGGGGTTTCCCGAACCCGTTCAAGACCCGCGCCTGAACGAAGTCGCCTATTTCGATCTGTCCGCGAAGATGCACGAACAGATGGGCATCAAGCCACCCGAGAACCGCGACGAGTTCGTAAATCACCTGCCGCTCGTCTTCACGGCATGGCGCGAGGGCCAGATCGAGGACGCGATCGAGACCTATGCCGAATTCGAAGGGCGCGTGGACGACGTGCTGCATGAAATCGCGGCGGGCAAGGGCCGTGCGCTCGTCTCGACCTCAGGGGGCTGGATCGCCATGTCGATCAAGGTGGCCATGGGGCTGCAACTGAATTCGATGGCGCGGCTGGCGTTGACCATCATGAACAGTTCTGTGCACCAGATGCACCCGGTCGGCGCCGGGTTGACCCTGACCCAGTTCAACGCGGTCCCACATCTCGCCGACCCGGATCGTCAGTACGCCCAGACCTTTATCTGAGGGTGGCGGCGGATCACTTCAGGTGATCGTCCTCAAGGTCTTCGACATCATAGCCCAACGCTTCCAACCCGGCTTCGAGATAGTCGGCCAGCATCGTCTCGCCCAGCAGGTAATCCTCGGTGGGCGCGGTCGCCTCGGCCTTGGCGGTCGCGATGGCCTCGTCCAGTTCCTCGGCTTCGAACGTCTCGCGCCCGATCCACATGACGGCCGCGAGGCTCGCCTGTTCGTCGGTATTGAGATCCGAAATGTAGTTGCGGATCACGTTCTCGGTGTCGGGCAGTTCGCGGGCCTGAATGGCGATGCGGGCGACGCGGGACGGGCTGATTTCGAGCATGTCTGACCTGTTCATTGCTTGCCCCCCATTTAGGGGCGAAAGCGGGGGCGCGACAAGGGATCAGGTCTTGGGAAGCTGAACCACCGCTGCCGCGTCGTCCTGCGCCAGTTCCTCGAAGTCGAAATTGTCGAGCCGTTTGGCCCGGTTTCCGGCCTTTTCGGCGGAAATCTTGATGTCCGCGATGTCCTTGGAGGCCTGATGGAAATGCCGGTCGAGGTTTGCGACACGGTCGCCCAACCGGCCGACGTCCGCCGACAGCAGGTGCAGTTCCTTGCGGATCGCGCCCGCCTGTTCGCGCATCCGGGCGTCTTTCAGGATCGCGCGCATCGTGTTCAGCGTCGCCATGCAGGTGGTGGGCGAGACGATCCAGACGCGGGCATTGAACCCTTCGCGCACCACATCGGCGAAATTGGCGTGAAGTTCGGCATAGACGGCTTCGGACGGCAGGAACATGAGCGCGCCATCCGCCGTCTCGCCCTCGATGATGTATTTCTCACTGATCGCCTTGATATGGGCGCGCACGGCGGTCTTCATCAGGCGCCCAGCCTCGGCGGCCTGGGCCTGCGTCTCGGCGCGGCGCAACGCCTCGTAAGGCTCCAGCGGGAATTTCGAGTCGATGACGATGGGACCGGGCGGGTTCGGCAGGTGGATCAGGCAGTCCGCCCGCTTTCCGTTCGACAGCGTATGCTGGAACGCATAGCTGTCGGTCGGCAGAGCCTTGGACACGATGTCGTTCAACTGGATTTCACCGAAGGCCCCGCGCGTCTGCTTGTTGGACAGAATGTCCTGTAAGCTAAGAACGTCGCCCGACAGCTTTTCGATATTCGCCTGCGCCTTGTCGATGGTGGCGAGCCGTTCCTGCAATTCGGTCAGCGACTTGGTGGTCTTGACCGTCGAACCTGTGAGCGTTTCGTTCATCCGCTCCTGTAAGTCGGACAGGGCCCGCGCGGATTTCATCGCGTTCTCGTGCAGCCGGTCCTGCATCTGCCGCTGCACGTCGGCGAGGCGCGTTTCCATGGTCTGTATCATCCGGCTCTGCGCGTTGGCCTGCGCGTCCGACACGGTGCGCAGGCCGCCCGACAGCTGGTCCTGCCCCTGCCCCAGCACCTGCACCGCATGACCGATGCCACCAAGCTGACGCGCAAGCTCTGCATTGGTGGCGCTGGCGCGGCCCGACCGCACGAGCAAAACGATCAACAGGAGGACAAGCAGAAGCAGCACCGCCCCGGCCACGAACGCGGCAAGGGTCAGAGGGTCGGAAAGGTCGAGGGTCGTGTCGCCGATCTGGATCATGTGCGCCCGAAAAGCCGTTCGATATCCGCCAGCTTTAACTCGACATAGGTCGGACGGCCATGGTTGCACTGACCGGAATGGGGCGTCGCCTCCATCTCGCGCAGTAGCGCGTTCATCTCTTCGGGGCGCATCCAGCGCCCGGAGCGGATCGAGCCGTGGCAGGCGACGCGCGACAGCACCGCTTCGATCCGGGCCTGAAGGGTCTGGCTTTGGCCGAGGTCCGCGAGTTCGTCGAGGATGTCGCGGATCATGGCTTCGGCATTCACCTGGCCCAGGATCGCGGGCGTCTCGCGCACGGCGATGGCGCCGCCGCCGAATGGCTCGATGACGAGGCCCAAGCGGGCGAGGTCGTCGGCGAGGCCCAGAAGCAGGGATGCGTCGCCCTCGGACAGGTCCACGATCTCGGGGATGAGCAGCGCCTGCGACGCCACGCCGTTTTCGGCCATCTGGCGCTTGAGCTTTTCATAGACCAGCCGTTCGTGCGCGGCGTGCTGATCGACGATCACCATGCCGTCCTCGGTCTGGGCGACGATGTAGTTTTCATGCACCTGCGCGCGGGCCGCGCCGAGCGGAAGGCGTTCGGTGGGTGGCGTTTCGGGTGTCGGCTCCGGTTCGATCACGGGGTCGAACCGGGCCGAGGGAGTTTCCGCGAAGCCCATTGGGGACTGGGCTTCGCGTGCCGTGTGCAGGACGACTTGGGACGGTCTGTCCATCTGGTACACACGGGCGTGCGTTGGCTCGGGCCGCATGGCGCCGAGCGTGGATTGGGCGACGGTGGAGGACGCACGGTGCCCGGCCTCGGCAAGCGCATGGCGGATCGTCGTGACGATCAGCCCGCGCACGAGACCGGGTTCGCGGAAACGCACTTCGGATTTCGCCGGGTGGACGTTCACATCGACCAGTTTCGGGTCGCAGGTCACGAACAGCGCCGCCGCCGGGTGGCGGTCGCGGGACAGGAAATCGGCATAGGCCCCGCGCAGCGCACCGATCAGAAGCTTGTCGCGCACAGGGCGGCCGTTGACGAACAGGAACTGCGCCACCGCCGCGCCACGGGAATAGGTCGGCAGAGCCGCGTATCCCGTCAGCCGGAAGCCTTCGCGCAGCGCGTCGAGCGGCACGGCGTTCTCGGCGAAGTCGCGCCCGAGGACACCGCCCAGACGGGCATAAAGCGCGTCGAACAGATCGCCGTTTTCGGGCGCGGCCCGGAAGGTCACGCGCCCTTCGCCCCCGCCGGACACGTCGCGCAGGGTGAAGCCGATATGCGGCTCGGCCATGGCGAGGCGTTTGACCACATCGGTGATCGCCTGCGCCTCGGCCCGGTCGGTGCGCAGGAACTTGAGCCGGGCGGGCGTGGCGAAGAACAGGTCGCGCAATTCCACGACCGTGCCGCGCGACAGGGCGGCGGGCCTCACCGGCTCGGCCTTGCCGCCGGCCACGCGGATGCTGGCGGCCGCCCCATCGCAGCGCGAGGTGATCGTCAGCCGACCGACCGCGCCGAGCGACGGCAGCGCCTCGCCCCGGAAACCGAAGGTGTGAATGTCGAGCAGGTCGGACCCGTCGATCTTGGAGGTCGCGTGGCGCGACATGGCGAGCGGCAGGTCCTCGGCCGGGATGCCGCACCCGTCGTCGGTGACCCGGATCAGGGTCTTGCCGCCATCGGCATAGGCCACGTCGATGCGGGTCGACCCGGCGTCGATGGCGTTCTCGACAAGCTCTTTCACGGCGGACGCCGGCCGCTCCACGACTTCGCCCGCCGCAATCCGGTTGATTGCAGCGTCATCAAGCTGGCGTATGGCTGGCCGGCTTATATTGGGGGCGTCGTCGGGCATGCCACTAGACCTAGCATGTGCACGCGCGATTCTGAAAGCGCGAAAGACGGCGCGAGGGCCGTCTTTCACAGGGGTGTCGGGGCGTCTTCAGCGCCCCGAGGGCGCGGCCCTCAGTTCACCGTCGGCTCCAGACCTTCGGGCTGGCCGACCACCACGAAGCGCAGGTTCTCGGGCTGGAAAAGCTCCGCCGCGACGCGGTTCGCCTCTTCCAGCGTCACCGCCATGACCTTTTCGTTCCGGGTTTCCGGGTAGTCGATCGGGTAGCCGTCCATCTGCATCGAGGTCAGGATGTTGGCGATGTTGCTGTTGCCGTCGAACCGCAGCGGATAGGCGCCGGTCAGGTATTTCTTGGCATCTGCAAGCTCCTGCTCGGTGATGCCGTCCTCGGCCATCTTGGCCCATTCCTCCTGCACGACCGAAACGGCTTCGGCCATGACGCCGTTCTGCGACGAAAAGCTGCCGCCCAGCACTTCGGAATAGTCGCTGTCCGACAGGTAGGTGCCGATGCCATAGGTCAGGCCGCGCTTCTCGCGCACCTCGTCGAACAGCCGGTTCTCGAAATTCGCGCCGCCCATGATCGTGTTCACGATATAGGCCGCGAAGAAATCCGGGTTGTCGATCTTCATGCCCGGCTGACCGAAGCGCGCCACCGATTGCGGCGTGTCGAAGGGCACGACCGAGATGCCGGGGGTGGCGCCGAAAGGCACCGGGTCGGGGTAAGCCCCGCCTTCTTCGCGCAAATCGCCCAAGATGGTGTCCAGCACCGTGCCCAGTTGCTCGGGCGTGATGTCACCGACCGCCGAGACATAAACCCGGTCGCGCGCGATGGCGTTTTCCCATGCGGTCACGATGTCGTCGCGGGTCAGGGCGGTTACGCTGTCGACGGTGCCCCCGTCGAAGCTTCCATAGGGATGGTCGCCATAGGCCGCGGCATTCATCGCGTCGCCCGCAATTTCGTCGGGGTCCGTCTGGCGCGAGTTGATGTAGGACAGAACCTGCCCGCGCACACGCTCCACCGCGACATCATCGAACGTCGGCTCGACCAGCGAGGCGCGGATCAGGTCGATGGAGGGCTGCATGTTCTCGGTCAGGAACTGGGCCGACACGGTCAGGACATCGCCATACACGTCGAAGTCGATCGACGTGGCGAGGTCTTCTTTCGCCTCGGCGAAGGCGCGGCTGTCCATGTCGGCCGCCCCCTCTTCGAGCAACCCGGCCATGAGGTTCGTCGCACCGCGCTTGCCCGGCAGGTCGAGCGACGTGCCGCCCCGGAACCGAAGCTCGAGAGCGACGAAGGGGATCGAATGTTCTTCGACCAACCAGGCCGAGATGCCGCCGGGCGACGTGACCTCCTGAATCGGAACCTGAGCACGGGCCGGAACGGCGGCGATCAGGAAAAGCGCAATGGCGAGACGGATCATTGGATGGCCTCCGCGTCGGTATCAGGGGTCGTGGTGGGGCCGGTCAGCCAGCCGGTGACGGCGTGCGAGCGTTGCAGAACCTTCTCGGCAACCGCCATCACGTCGTCCGGCGTCACCGATTGCAGAACCTCGGGCCAGGCTTTGACGTCTTCGATGGTCAGACCGCTCGTCAGCGCCGCGCCATAGCGGTTGGCAAGGCCACGCATGGAATCCTGCGCGTAGATATCGCCCGCACGAATACGGGTCTTGATCCGTTCGAACTGCGCCGGGTCGATCCCGTTCTCCATGAACTCGGCCAAGGTGGCATCCATCGCGGCTTCGGCTTCGGCCAGCGACACGCCCTGCGCCGGAACCACGCCGATGCGGATCGACGATATGTCGAGGTTCAGCGCGCTGTAGCCCGCAAAGGTCGAGACGGCGATGTTCTGGTCAAACTCGAGCGCCTGACCGAAGACCGACGTTGCCGAGTTCCCACCAAGGATCTCCGCGAGATAGACGAGCGCGGCGGCCTCTTCCTGTTCACCCGGATTGCGTTCGGGGGCGAGGTAACTGCGCACGACATAGGGTTGGCTGACACGCGGGTCTTCGTATGTGATGCGGCGTTCCGCAAGCGGCACGGGTTCCAGCGGTCGCGCGCGCGGCTCCAACCCTTCGGTCGGTTCGAGCGGGCCATAGTGCTCCTCGGCCATCGCGAGCACCTCTTCCGGTTCCACGTCACCCGCCACCACGAGGATTGCGTTGTTGGGAGCATAGTATTTGCGGTAATAGGCCATCGCTTCGTCCAGCCCCAACTGCTCCATCTCGTGCCGCCAGCCGATGACGGGGATGCCGTAGGGGTGGTTCTGGTAAAGCGCGGCCTGCATCTGTTCGTTCAGCAGTGCGCCCGGCGAATTGTCGGTCCGCATCGCGCGTTCTTCGAGGATCACGTCACGTTCGGTCGCGATGTCGTCTTCGGACAGCTGAAGGTCGCGCATCCGGTCGGCCTCCATCGTCATCATCAGGTCGAGCCGGTCGGCGGCGACGCGCTGGAAGTAGGCGGTATAGTCCTGACTGGTGAAGGCGTTGTCAGACCCGCCGTTTTCAGCCACCACGCGGCTGAGTTCGCCGGATTCCATGTCGTCGGTCGCCTTGAACAGCAGATGTTCGAGGAAGTGGGCGATGCCGGAGACCCCCGGATCTTCGTCGGCGGCCCCGGCGCGATACCAGACCATGTGGACCACGACCGGCGCACGATGATCTTCGATCACCACTACGTCCATACCGTTGTCGAGGGTGTAGTCAGTGACCTCCTGCGCCGTGGCAGGGAGCGTGACGGCCATGATGGCGAAACAGGCCGAGAGAAGTCGCTTCATCTGAAATCCTCCGTTCCACTGACACAGTTAGCCGGAGCGGCCAGAGGAGCAACCCCGCATGACGGTGGTGTGAATTGGATTACAGGTTGTTAACACGCCTGTGTGGCGCGGGAAAAAGAAACGGGCCCAGCCGGGCCCGTCGCATCTTTCGCCTCACTCGAACCGCTCGGGATCGGGGGGTGCCGCCGGGGTCCAGACCCCGCGATTGCGGACCCGGTCGAGTTCGAGCTGCTGGTCGAGCGACTGCTGGCTGTAGCTGTCGTAATAGACGTTCACGTTGAACAGGCGCTCAAGCAGCTTGCCGTTGTTCTTGCGGCGGTATTCCAGGTCTTCCTCGGCCAGCACCGTGCGGATGTTGCCGTTGGTGCCATAGCGACCGGCATGGGCGAGAAGCGTGCCTTCACCGGCATTCGCGCGATCCGAGGTGAGCGCATCGGGATTGCCGCCCAAGGCCGCCACCGCATCTGCGGTCGGCGTGGCATCGGCGCGGTTCGTCTGACCGGGGGTCGGCGTCGGAAGCGCGCTGTAATCCTCGGGCTGTTCAAGCGGCTTGTTGGGCAGGATCGAAAACTCGTCCGGGGTCGAGGACCGGATGTTCATGAGGTCGGGATTGCCGTCGTTGGAACAGGCCGCAAGCAGCCCGAGACCCACAAGGGCTAGTCCGAATTTCATGGCAGGAACCCGCATCTATGCCTCCAACACCCGTTTCGACCTCTTTACCGCAACTCGCGGGCCCCGTCACGGGGCCTTTTTCCCATCGGCTTTGTCGGCCAGCAGGATCAGACCGATGGCCCCGGCAAACACTGCAATATCAGCGACATTGAAGGAATAGGGATTGGTAAATCCGCAACAGGACATATTGAGAAAGTCCGCGACGGCACCATAGACCACGCGGTCGATCACGTTGCCCAGCGCACCACCGACGAGCACGCCTGCGGCAATGCGTGCGGCCAGCGTCATGGATTTGCGCCGCACCCACCATAGCACGCCCAGACAGATCGCGAGCGCCACACCGATCAAAATCCAGCGCATCGTGTCCTCAGACGACGAGAACAGTCCGAAGTTCACGCCTTCGTTCCACGCCATGCGGTAGTTGAGGAAGGGCGGCCAAACGTCGATCGCCCCGACCTCCTTCAGGTTCATCACCTGCACGACCCAGTATTTCGTCACCTGATCGAGGACGAAGACGATGAGCGCGGTGATCGACAGCGCGCGCATCAGTGACGGAAGTGCCGCATGCCGGTGAACACCATGGCGAGGCCGGCCTCGTCAGCCGCCTTGATGACCTCGTCGTCGCGCATCGACCCGCCCGGCTGGATCACGCAGGTCGCGCCCGCTGCGGCGGCTTCCAGGAGGCCGTCGGGGAACGGAAAGAACGCGTCGGAGGCGACGGCGGAGCCGATGGCGGGGCTTTCGGCAAGGCCCAGTTCAGCCGCCATGCGACCCGCTTTCGTGGCGGCGATGGTGGAGCTGTCCAGACGGCTCATCTGGCCCGCGCCCACGCCCACGGTCGCGCCGTCTTTGACATAGACGATGGCGTTGGATTTGACGTGCTTGGCCACTTTCCAAGCGAAAAGCAGGTCTTTGAGCTGTTCGTCGGTCGGGGCCTTCTTGGTCACGACCTTCAGGTCATCGAGCCCGATATGCCCGTTGTCCTTGTTCTGGAACAGATAGCCACCCGCGACCTGACGGATCGTCTGGCTGCCGATCAGCGGATCGGGCAGACCGGCGGTGGTCAAGAGACGCAGGTTCTTCTTGGCCGCGAAAATCTCTTTCGCCTCGTCCGAGGCACCGGGGGCGATGACGACCTCGGTGAAGATCTGGGTGATCTCGCGCGCCGTGTCGGCGTCGAGCGGCTGGTTCAGCGCCACGATGCCCCCGAAAGCCGAGGTGCGGTCGCAATCGAACGCCTTCTTGTAGGCGTCGAGCAACGTCGCGCCCCGCGCCACGCCCGAGGGGTTGGCGTGCTTGATGACGGCGACGGCGGGACCATCGGCGGGGTCGAATTCCGCGACCAGTTCGAACGCCGCATCGGTGTCGTTGATGTTGTTGTAGGACAGCTCCTTGCCCTGATGCTGCACGGCGGTCGCCACGCCTTCGCGGGCCGAGCCATCGACATAGAACCCTGCATCCTGATGCGGGTTCTCACCGTAGCGCATGACCTGCTTCAACTCGCCCGCGACCACGCGGCGACGCGGCGCGGCCTCGCCAATCGCGCCCGCCATCCAGCCGGACACGGCGGCGTCGTAGGCCCCGGTGCGGGCATAGGCGATCTGGGCCTGACGCTGGCGGAAGGCATAGGTCGTCGCGCCATCGTTCGTTTTTAGCTCATCCAGCAGCGCGCCGTAATCCTCGACATCGACGATTGTCGTGACGAAGCCGTGGTTCTTGGCCGCCGCACGGATCATGGCCGGGCCGCCGACGTCGATGTTCTCGATCATCTCGTCGTAATCCGCGCCACGGGCCAGAGCGGCCTCGAACGGGTAGAGGTTCACCACCAGCAGGTCGATCGCGCCGATCCCATGCTCGGTCATCGCGGCGACGTGGTCGTCGTTGTCACGCAGCGCCAGAAGGCCGCCGTGCACCATCGGGTGCAGCGTCTTGACGCGGCCATCCATCATTTCGGGAAAGTTCGTCACCTCGGACACGTCCTTGACCGCAACGCCCGCATCCCGCAGCGCCTTGGCCGATCCGCCGGTGGACAGGATCTCGATCCCCATCCCCTCCAGAGCCTTGCCCAGATCGACCAGCCCGGTCTTGTCGGATACGGAAATCAGCGCGCGGCGCACGGGGGAAAGGTCGGTCATGTGGTGTCCCTTGGGTCAGTCTGGCAGCTCGTCCACCTCATCCCGCACCAGATCGCGCACGCCGATGGGCGTGTCCTGCGCCTTGGCGAGGGACCAGCGGATGCGCGTCGCATAGTCTATTGCCGCGCCGGATAGAACCACTTGTTTCGACGCACGGGGCTTCAATCGGTTCTTTTCGAGGTAAACCGAGGGTTCGAGCGACAGTTTCGCCGCACCATCGTAGCGGAACACCCAGATTTCCCCGGATTTGAGCGCCATCGACACTGCGGTGCCGCCAAGGTCGATGGTCGCGTCCACGTCCGGGTGCAGGTGGAAGCGGATGTTGAAGGGCACGCCCTTTTCGCCCTCGCGTTCAAGCGCGCGCCCGAACGTGGCCTGTTCGGATTCTGACACGGCCGCCAGCGTTTCCTCGCCCGCGATGGTCCGCCCATCCACGGCCAGTTCCAGCCGCCGGATATAGGCCAGACCGAACCGCGGCTGATAGCCATCGTGGCCGCTGACGAGGCCGATCATGTCGGCATCGCCGATCCGCCGCGCCTCGACCTCGTTCGGGACTTCGACCATGCGGGCACGCGGCCCGTAGGGCGTGGCCTCCATTTCGCCGAGGCGCGAGGACGACACGCCGGTCAGGCCGAGCACCGAATGCGACGGGGTGGCGCGGCCCGCTTTGCCCCAATCCTCGCCGAATTGCCGCCCGGACCCGCAGTTCACGATCAGCGGGCGACGACCCGAAGTGACCTCGAGCGCGAGGGTTGAGGCGTGTGCGTTCCACGACGCCGGCCCCAGCGGCGGCTTGTCGGCATCGACGATGATCGAGGTGCGGCCTGCCGACAGGCGGGCGAAACCCATCGCCGGGCCATCCGTCGGCCCACCGCGCACACCGGATGTGGCAAGCGCCTGATCCAGCCGCCCTTCGGCCCCGCGCCCGCCGCCGTGAAACCGGGCCAGACCGCCGTCGGCATGGCGCAACGCGCGCAGCGTGGGTGCGATGCGTTCGATGGCCGACTGGTGGGCGGGCTTCGGCGTGATCTCGGATTCGCGCAGCGCGAGGGCGGCCCAGTTGAGGAGCGTGAAGACTTCGAGCAATTCTTCGGGGTTGCGGGTCGGAATGCCGCCCGCCGCGTCGATCTGCCGGTCGCATTCGCGGGCCAGCGCCTGTGTGGCGGGTTCGGTCAGATGCTCCATGCCGGAGAGCGAAAGCCCCGCATAGATCAGGCCGGTGAGCGCCTCGAACCGGGGCAGACCGGGCGAGGTGCCCTGCCACCGCTTCGACAGAAAAATCGCTTGCTGACCGAGACTGCGGTGAAACCGGAGCGAGGCGTCGCTGTCCTGCCCGTTGAGGATCAGGAAGGCATGGTTAATCCAGCGGATAAGCCTGCGGCCCGCGACATCGGGCACCCAGCCGGGGCCGGTGCCCCGCCCGAAACGGTCGATCCAGTCCATCGTCCAGAATTGCGCGCGCGCCTTGGCGTCGCGGTCGCCCAATGCCGCCAGATCGTCCATCCAGCCGAAACCCTGAAGCGCGGCTTCGAAATCGTCGGAGGGGGGCGTGATGGCCCAGATGCTGTCGGCGGGAGACTGGACGAGGTGCCCTGCGAACAGGAAGTTCCCCGCGACCATCTGTTTGCCCTTGGCGAAGCTGCCGATGGTGCGCGGTTCGGGCTTGGACGTGAAACCCGTCGCCGGCTTCGCGCGGGCCGCCCGCCGGGCGTGCCAACGGTTGAGCCACCGCGTTCTGCGGCTGGTCATGGGAAAATCCTTGGCCAACGTCGCCTTGCCTTACCTCAGATGCCGACCCTTACCGGGTTCTGGCCGCACTCTACAGGTCGGGGGGGCGCGAGTCATGCCTTAACGAGGCAGGCGATGTAGAACCCGTCCATTCCGCCCTTGTCGGCCCAGTAATCCGGGCGCAGGCGCAACCCGCCCTCATCCGTGCGCCAGTCGGGGTCGATGCCGGGCCGGTCGAGCGCGGCGGTGTCCACCGAAAGCCCCTCATGCCGCCCGAGCGCGTCGCGCACCTGTTCCTCACCCTCGTCGATCAACAGGCTACAGGTGCAATAGATCAGCCGCCCGCCGGATTTGAGCATACCCAGCGCCCGGTCGATCAGGTGTTCCTGAAGCTCGAAGAGGCCGGGAAAATCGCTCCCGTCCTTGGCGTATGGAAGATCCGGGTGACGCCGGATCGTTCCGGTCGCCGTGCACGGCGCGTCGAGCAGGATCGCGTCGAACGGCCCGCCCTCGTATTCCAGCGCGTCCATCGTGACGAGGTCGGCGGACAGGCCACAGCGCGCGAGGTTCTCGCCCACCCGCGCCATGCGGTGTTCCGAGATATCGACGGCAGTGACCTCGGCCCCGGCGGCGGCAAGCTGCATCGTCTTGCCGCCGGGTGCGGCGCACAGGTCCAGCACAGTCTCGCCCGGCTGGGCGTTCAGCACGCGGGCCGGAAGGGCGGCGGCGGCGTCCTGCACCCACCAGTCACCCTCAGCGAACCCCGGCAGGGTCGAGACCTGCCCGGCCCCCGTCACACGCACCGATCCGGTGGGCAACACCGTGCCGCCCAACGCCTGCGCGAGCGTCTCGGCATTGCCCTTGGGTGTCAGGTCGAGCGGCGCACCGGCGTAGAACGCCGTCTCCATCGCCGCCACGACGTCTTTGCCGTAATCGTCGGTCAGGGGCTTTCGCAGCCATTTGGGCAGGCGCGGCGTGGGCAGCGCGGCCCACCCTTCGGCGTCGACCTTGCGCAGGATCGCGTTGACCAGCCCCGCCATGCCCGCCGTCTTCTTGTCGGCGCGCGCAAGTTCGACCGCCGTGTTCACCACGCCGTGCGGGGCGGCGCCGAGTTCGCAGATTTCCGCGACCGACAGCCGCAGGATATTGTGGATGCGCAGGGTCGGGCGTTTGCGCAGGTGCGGGCCGAGCACGCGGTCGGCGCGGTCCATCACCCGGAACGCCGTCGCGACGAGCCGCTGCGTGCGCGCGCGATCCTCGGGCGCGAGCTTTTCCAGACGGCGCGGCAGCACCTCGGGCAAAAGCCGTCCATGCTCCATCACGTCGCCCATGAGGTCCAGCGCGACGCGGCGCGGCAGATTGGGATCACCGGCCATGCGGCCTCCTTTGCCAAATCGGTGGCGACGGCCTATATCAAAGGCGCGAGACAAGGAAGCCTGCCATGAGTGACGAAACCAAACGCGACCTGCCCCCCGCCGCCATCCGCGCGCTGGCCGAGGCCGAGGAACGGCGCAAGAAGGCCGCCGCCCTGAAGCTTCCCGAAGAGCTGGGCGGGCGCGACGGGCCGGAGCCGGTGCGCTTTGGCGACTGGGAGAAGAAGGGCCTCGCCATCGATTTCTGAACGGCGTTAACCGTCTCGGGGCGGTCGATTTCCGCCGCCCTAACTCCTCTTCCCTCAAATTAGACCCATCGAATGTGCGGCTTCATCCGAATGCCGCCCGCACCGCCGTTCAAGGAGCTGCTTCATGGGTCTTCTCAACCACCCCGACGTGATGCGTGCCGTCAAGCCGGATCAGACACCGGTCGCCGGGGCCTGCCGGTTCGTCTTCAAGGCCGGGTCCGACAATCTTTGCCCGATCTTCCGGGACCGTCACCTGACCTATACGATCGGCAATCCGATGATGTCCGACAGCAATGGCGATTTCGCGCCCTGCTACCTGCTGGAAGGGGCGTATCGGGTTCGTATCGAGGATCGGTTCGGCAAGGTTCTGGTGGATGTCGACGGCATTGAGGTGACCGAGGCTACGGGCGGAGGCGGGTCCACCATCACGCAGACGGGCGCCAGCACGCTTTTGCCCAGCGTGACGGCGCTGATCGCGGACGAGGTGCTCGCTTACATCGAGGAGGCGGACCGGGTGCAGGTCAGCGCCGGGGATTCGGTTCGGGTCGAAGCGCCCGCCTATCTGTACGAGGTGGCGGCACCGGACGCGACGGACTACCACACGATGACGGCGGGTGGGCTGAAACTCTACGCCCTGCCGGACGGTCTGGGGCAGATCTTCACGTCGCAGTTGAATTGGGCGGCCGGAACCGACGTGACCGACGACATGGTCCGTCTTTTCGCCCGCTGGCCGGAGGGCGCGCGGACGCTGCGCCAGACGGCGGACTACATGATCCGGGGTTCGGAATACACGCTTCCCACTGCTTTGCGTGCGTGGCTTTCGGATGACTACGAACTCTTGTCCCACGGCGAGGTCGCATCGCGGTCGCTGTTGCTGATGGATGCCTGCGACCAGTCCGCGGACAGTCATGGCCTGACCCGTGATCTGAAAATCCGGTTCTTCACGCCCTCGGGGTTCAAGGTCGGTGGCCTGCGGTTCGACCACAGCGTCGCGGTGGACGAAACTCAACTGGTCGCGGGGGGCAATGCCTCCGAAGTCTTCAACTGCACCGACAACGCCATTGGCCTGACGGTGGACAAGTGCCGCTTCGACTTCGAAGGCGGGACGGCCGTTCAGATCGTGAATTCAAAGCACTGGGCCTTTACCGCGAACCATGCAGGCAAGCAGAAATACCTTCTGAACCTCGTGGGCGGCGCACACTTCGGAACGTATTCGCACAATCGCGGTGAAATGGGTTTTGTCGGCCTCAAGGCGAACGGGCAGCCCTCGACGATCTTCGGCGACTACATCAAGACGACCCCGACCGACAATGTCGGACCGCGCTACTGCAAGTGTGAATACAACGAGTTCATCAACGAGAACCGGGATGGACCTGACGGCACGGGCGGCTTTCACGGCTGGACGTTCGCCGAAAACTATTTCCGCGTCGCCGTCGCGGCCATCGACATCAAGATCGCCTATAACCTCGCCACCGATTTCGCCACGCGTGAGAACCAGTATTCGAACATCACGATCCGCAACAACATCTTCGACGGTTGCGGGCTGGTCTATACCTGCACCTGGAAAGAAGCGGTGACGGGGGTTGCGAACAACCCGGACCTGATGCTGCGCCATATCGTGAGCCTGGGGAACCACTTCATCCCGCGCCCCGGCAAGGGCTCCAGCGCGCATTTCTTCAAGTCCTATCGTGGGACGTTCCTGTCGCTGGGCGACACCATGTCGACCTTCACGGGCGCGAACGCAGGGACCTTCGACGCCTCGACCGGCACGTTTCCCGCGAATGCGGTCAAGAACAGCTATTACACCGTCACGGTCGCAGGGGTCGTCGATGGTCAGAGCTTCGCGGTCAACGATATCGTTTACGCCCTCAAGACCGGAGCCTCGACCACGACCTATGCGGGCAATTGGTACAACACCGGCAAGACCTACCCCCGGATCGCGGCACCCACGCCGTTCAAATGCGGCATCGACGGGGTCGGGACGCATACGGTCAACAAGGGGACATGGAACGCGGCATCGGGGAGTTTTCCGAGCGGTGCGGTTCTGGGCGACTTCTACACTTCGACATCCGACGGAACGGTGGGCGGGGTGAAGTTCCGGGCGGGCGACATCATCGTCGCCACCACCGCCACGCCTTCGACCTCGACCTACGAAGGCCAGTGGGAGGTCCGGACCCCGGATTCCGGTCTGAACGAGAACATGGTGTTCCGCAGCCTCGTCTTCGACGGCCGGGGGGCGAGTGCGCTTCAGATCATGTCCTGCCGGAATGTCTCGGTCGATTTCGCGGATTATCAAAGCGACGGGCTGGGGACGATCAGCGTGTCGGGCGAGGATATCACCCTCACCGGGAACATGCGGTCCGAGGCCCTTCCGCCGCTGGATTCCGGGGTCTGCGATATCATCGTCCTGAACGGATGCCGGAACGTCCGGATCGATACGACCTACAGCCACAAGCGGGGCGCATCGCATGGGGGTGCCCTCGTCCGCGTCACGGGAAAGGCGACTCGCGTCTGGATCGACGGGACCGTCACCGGTTCGGCCGAACTCGTCGAGGTCGCGAACGCGGGCGTGCTGACGGACCTTTACCTTGGGCAGCGATCATCCCTGACCGTCGAAGCCCTCTCCGCACGCGTGCTGACGATCACGGGGACGGCGAATGGCGTCTGGCAGGGGCGTCTCGACAACCCCGATGGCGTGCCGCTCTTCAACAACCCGCCTGCGGTCCATAACCTCGGCCAGCTGTCGAAAGGTCAGGGCCGGGAACTGACCATCGCATTGGGCACGGTCAAGGCGCAGCGCACGGCGCATCGGGTGGATACCGAAGGCGACGCGGCGAGCGACGATTTGGTCACCGTGTCCGGCGGCGCGCTGGGGGATCAACTGATGATCTGTTGCGCCGACGCCGGCCGGGCGGTGGTCGCCAAAACGGGCACCGGCAATCTCAGGCTGGTTTCGGACCGGACGCTCGCCAACCTCGGTGACACGCTGGTTCTTGAGATGCGGGGCGATGGGAACTGGCACGAAGTCAGCTTCACCGATCAGGTCTAGGAACGGACCCTGCGCGGTGTAAGCCCGTGACGCAGGACGGGAAACAGCAAGGCGAAGAACCGGAATTGCGCCAGCTCGAAGCGGGTCAGGTCCGGTGCCTTTGGCGGGGGGCGAAGCGTGACCGTTTCGGCCCCCTTCGTACCGCGCGTAATCCAGATGTTTCCCGTGTAGACATGCGCTTGGTCGAGCCGGATATCGGCCGGGCCGGTGCGCCCGAACGACACGGTGCGCCCATACCATCGGGACAGGGCCTTTTCGGTTCCCTTGGGGTCGGACACAAAGTCTTCGTAGTTCAGGTAATAGACGCTGCGGGGCGGAATGCCCCTAAGCGCGCTTCGCATCTGCCGGTAGTGGTGCAGAAGCCAAAAGACATAGGCCGGGGCGAGGGCTTGCCGGTAGTATCGATTGCGCCGCCGCGCGCGCTTGATACGGGCCGCGAAGGCATCGACGGGGCGACGTGACATCGCGATGACCCTGAGCGGCAGGTCGGATGCTTCGGCAAAGACCTGCAAGCGCCGAGCGTTCTTGGCCGCGTCGATGACCTCGTGACTGCCGGTCTCCTCAAGGGCCAGCTCCATGAACCCGATGTGATCCTGACGGTAGGCGCGCAAGTCCTCGGCGCCGTAAATCCCCTGTAAGGATCGTCCGAAAATCAGCGCCAGACGGGTCGCGAGCGACGGGTTGCGCCGGTCGACCGCGCGCAGACGGGTCGAGGTGTCGAACGAGAGCATGGGGCGGCCCGCAGCCCGTTCCGCCTTCGCCCGCGCGATCAGTGGCCCCCAGAACGCACATTCCGTCACCAGCGCGCCGCAGCTACAGGTCCGCCGTTCATTCAGGTCGTTCTCGAGGTAATTCATCTCGCCCAGGTTCACGAACCCGTCGGCATTTCCCAATGCGAGCGCGAACAGGCTGGACCCGGAGTAGGGCAACGCAAGGATGTAGGTCAGTCCGCGCTCGGGCGGTGGCGCACCCCGTTCCGCCAACGGCCTAAGCCTCCTGAAGCGTCTTCAGCACGTCCGTGAAGTAGTCGACCGTGCGCACCAGCCCGTCTTCGAGTTGAACCGAAGGCTCCCACCCAAGGGTCGATTTGGCCAGTCCGATGTCGGGGCGGCGTTGCTTCGGGTCGTCCTGCGGGAGCGGTTCGTAGACGATCTTGGACCCCGATCCGGTCATCGCGACCACCTGTTCCGCAAGCTCGGCGATTGTGAATTCGCGCGGATTGCCGAGGTTCACGGGGCCGGTCACATCCTCGTCCGTCGCCATGAGGCGCAGGAACCCTTCGACCAGATCGTCGACGTAGCAGAACGACCGGGTCTGGCTGCCGTCGCCGTAGATGGTGATGTCGCGCCCCGACAGCGCCTGAACGATGAAGTTCGACACGACGCGCCCGTCGGCGTGATGCATGCGCGGCCCATAGGTGTTGAAGATCCGCGCGACCTTGATCTCAAGCCCGTGCTGGCGGTGGTAGTCGAAAAACAGCGTCTCGGCGCAGCGTTTGCCTTCGTCATAGCAGGACCGCGTGCCGATCGGGTTCACGTTGCCCCAATAGCTTTCCGGCTGAGGGTGAACCGACGGATCGCCATAGACCTCGGACGTCGAGGCTTGAAAAATCTTGCAGCGCAGGCGCTTGGCCAGACCGAGCATGTTGATCGCGCCATGCACGCTGGTCTTGGTCGTCTGCACCGGATCGTGCTGGTAATGCACGGGCGAGGCCGGGCAGGCGAGGTTGTAGATTTCGTCGACCTCGACATAGAGCGGAAAGGTCACGTCGTGACGCATGAACTCGAACCGTGGGTTGCCGTGCAGGTGGTCGATGTTGCGCTTCGTGCCGGTGAACAGGTTGTCGAGGCAGATCACCTCGTGCCCCTGATCCAGCAGGCGGTCGATCAGGTGCGACCCGATGAACCCGGCACCGCCGGTGACGAGGATGCGTTTCCGGCTGTCGTAAAGGCGTGCCACTGTCGTTTTCCTTTGCGTCGAAATCAGGGAACCTGTTGCAAGCGCGGCGGGGCCAGTCAATCGGCTATTTACCCGCCGCCCCCGGTTTGGGGGGCCAGTGCCGCGCGCAGGGCGGTTCTGTAGGCATCTATGACGATCCGTTCATCGAAAAGCGTTTCCGCCCGTTTACGCGAAGCGGCCCCCATCGCCTCCCGCGCCACGGGCGTGAGGTCGGCGAAGGCGTTGAGTTTCTCGGCCAGATCGCCCGCGTCGCGCGGCTGGCACAGGAACCCGGTCGTGCCGGGCGCAACGGTGTCGCGGCACCCGGCGGTGTCCGTCGTGACGATGGGGCGGCCCATCGCGGCGGCTTCGATCAACGCGCGGGGCGTGCCTTCGAGATAGTAGGAGGGCAGGACGACCGCGTCGGCCTCGGCGATGAGTGGGCGGACGTCGCCGACTTCACCGAGGTAGTCGATGACGCCCGCGGCCTGCCACGCCGCGAGGTCGGTTTCGGGCATGTATTCCGGGCCGGAGCCATGACCGCCGATCAGGACGAACCGCGCCTTGGGATGTCGCGCCTGCACCGCGCGGGCCGCCGCCGCATATTCCGCGACCCCCTTGTCACGCAGCACCCGCGCGATCATCAGGAACGT
Source organism: Maritimibacter alexandrii (assembly GCF_005871115.1). Classification (NCBI taxonomy): domain Bacteria; kingdom Pseudomonadati; phylum Pseudomonadota; class Alphaproteobacteria; order Rhodobacterales; family Roseobacteraceae; genus Maritimibacter; species Maritimibacter alexandrii. Next base: position 1,380,966 of record NZ_SWKQ01000009.1, on the reverse strand, counting down.
GGGCGCGTCGTGCGCGGGCATGGGGGCGGCCCGAAACTTGTCGAGATCCACGCCGGAGCCGGGCAAAAGCGTGCTGCGGTCGAGCGATCCGATCCCGTGGTCCAGAAAGAACGCCCGGTCCTCGGGGTTCTGGTAAAAGACGCAGGCCGCGCGATTGAAGGCAAGGCGATAGGCCGCGAGCACCGCCCTGACGGTCAGGCCCGGCTCTTGGAACACCGCCCCCCGGCCGCTGACATTCGGCAGGAACGGAATGCCGAGCAGGCGACAGGCGATGCCGGTATAGATGTTGTTCTTGATCGTGAAGCTGATGACCGCGTCCGGGCGCAGGCGGCGCAGGGTGCGATAGGCATTGGCGACCACGCCCGCCTCGGTCACGGGTGACTTGCCGCGCCGGGTCATGGCGATGTGTTCGAAGTCGCAGCCCAGGGCCTCGAGCGCCGGGGCACTGTCGTCGCGCGGGGCAAGCAGGGTCACCCGGTGCCCCTCGTCCTGCAACATGCGGATGATCCCGGTGCGGTAATTGAGGAGGTTCCACGCCGCGTTCACGGTCACGACGATATGCTTGCCACCGTTCATCGCGCCACGGCCCCGTAGATTTCGGACATGCGGGCGGCCGTCGCGGACCACGGGAACTCCCGCGCCCGTGCCAGCCCCCGCGCGCGCAGATCGGCGGCCAGCGTGGCGTCGGACCCGACCTTCACGATTGCCTCGGCGATTTCGTCGGGCTTCATCGGATCGACCAGCAGCGCCGCGTCCCCCGCCACTTCGGGCAACGACGACAGGTTCGAGGTGACGACCGGCGTCCCGCTCGCCATCGCTTCGAGCACCGTCAGCCCGAACCCTTCGTAAAGCGACGGGTGAACATAGACCGCGGCACGACGATAGAGCGCATGGAGCGCGGCATCCGACACGTAGCCCGCGACATGCAGGCGTTTCGACAGGACCGGGTCGTCCAGAATGGCCTCGATCTGCTCCATGTCCCAACCGCTGCCGCCGGTGACGACGAGGTGGTGGGGAATGTCCTGCATCGCGATCCTGAGCGCGGCGATCACGCCCTGCACATTCTTGCGCGGGCTGATCTTGCCTGCGGTCAGGATGAACGGAACGTCGTCCGGCGGGAGCGGGATGCCGTCGAGCGCAGCGTCGTCCGGTTCAGCGAAGAAACGGTCGGAAACGCCGGACGCGACCACGTGCAGCCGATCCCACGACTGGCCCGGATAAAGGCTCATCACCTCCTCCGCCGTCGCCTGCGAGATGCAGACCAGCGCATCGGCGCGGTGCACGGCCTGATCCAGCGCGCGTTTCATCAGCCATGGTCGGTTGTGACTGAAGTATTCGGGATGGGTCAGCGGGCCGATGTCGTGGACCGTGACGACCAGAGGCTTCGCCGTCGCGATGGGGTACCCCATGCAGACCGAATGGGTCACGTCCACCGGCCCGTCCATCATCCATTCGATGCGCGGCAGCCCTACGAAGGTCCAGCCATAAGACGTGCCACGCCGCCCGGATTTCAGAAGCGTGAGGCCGGTATCAGACCGAAGCGCCGCGAGCCGGTCGGGCGGCAGCGACGACCATGCAGAGGCAGGGCGAACGTCGACGTCGCCCTGCGCCGCCAGAGCGTCGCGCAACTCGCGCGCATAACGGGCCAGCCCGTGCCCGTGCAGGTCGGCGAACTGGTTGGCGAAAAAGGCGACCGTCGGTTTCATGGCGTCGGCCCCTCGGGCGGCAATCCAATCTCGGCCAGAATACGGTCGACCTTGGATTGCCACGAATGGGTCGTGGCAAAGGTGTCGATCGCCCGATCACGGTCCGGGTCGTCCGACAGCGCGCGGGCGATGGCGGGGGCGACGGCACCTTCGTCCGACAGCACCTCGGCAGGCGGCGCGAGGTGGGCATATTCGTCATGCGGCGTGGACAGGATCGGGAGGCCTGCCGCCGCGTATTCGTAAAGCTTGAGCGGGTTCTGCCCTTTGTAGACCGCCTGTTTTGTCCGGTCGTAGAGCATCACGCCGAGGTCACAGTGGACGAGCCACGCGGGCAGCTCGCGCGGGGCGACGGACCCCATAAGAAACACGGTCCCCGGATAGCGGGCGGCGAGGTCGTCGGCCCAACCCGCACCCGGTCCGATCAGCGCAAGGCTTCCGCCCCGCGCCTTCATCTCGGCCGCGACGGCTTCGAACAACGCCGGATCGCCCTTGCTCAGAACGCCGGTCCACACCGCACGCGGATGGGGCAACGGGGCGAGCGCCGCGGGTTCGGCCGGATCGCCCGCATAAATCTCGCGCTCGACACCCTGCCCCAGCACGTGAACCTTGCCCTCCGGCACGCCAAGCTCATCCACGGCATACGCCTTGAGCGTCGTCGAAATCGTATGAACAACGTCGACCGAAGCATAATCCTCGGCCTCGATCGGCTTCACGGCGTCACCCCGGAACGCCGGGTAATAATCGACCACGTGAAAGGCCACGCGCGCCTTGGGAAAGGCACGTTTCAGCGCGCGGCCCGATCCCGGCACGGTGGTCCAGACGAGGTCGGGGTCCGGCATCACCTGCGCGAGGCCGGGCCGCGCCAGACCATAGCGCAGATGCGAGGCGGTCCGTGTCGAGAGCGGCCAGATGTCGCGCACGGGAACCGGCGTCGCCTGCGTCACGATATGCACCCCAGCCTCGGACCGGGGCGTGGCGCGCCAGACTTGCAGGTAGCCGCCCGGCCCCCGCAAGAGGTGCACGGGGTCGAGCGGTGCCTGCAAATAGGTCACCTCATGCCCGCGCGCTGCCGTGAGCCGCGACAACACCTTGGTCGAGCACTGGATATCCGAGGCCCAGACCGTCGGCCGATGAAACAGAACGCGCGCCATGATGGGTCAGCCAGCGCCCCCGCCGCGGGTCCACTGATCCTGAAAATCCGCGTCGATCTGCGACCGCGTGATCGCGTTCTGACGGTCCCAGACGATTGCATTGGCCCGGAAAATGGCGGTCGCGGAATGGACGGCCGAAATGAAGCCCGGAACCCCGTCCTGAAACCCCTTCTTGGCCACGTATTTACGGAAGAACTCATAAATGGGGCGCCCCGCGATATCGATGAAGCGGACCGGGCGCCCGCGCCCCTCGACCCCCTTCACGACCTCTTCCATATACTGCCCGCTCTTGCGGAACCGTTTCTCGAGGTTGTCCTCGTTGAAATGCACCATGAGGGCCGAAAGCTGACCGACGCGGCTTTCGGGTGCGTCGAGCAGGCAGTCCTCATGGAACATGCCGCCGAAGCGGAACTTGTCGCGTCGCGCGAGGTGGACGAGGTTCCAGTCCCGCCAGCCGCCGCCCTTCATCGGACGGTGCATGAAGTAGTTGAGGCGGCGATAGCGGTAGCCGTCCTTGCCGTCGTCGCAGATCGCCTCCTGCACCTGTCGGGCAAGCTCGGGCGTCACGCGTTCGTCCACGTCCATATGGAGCAACCAGTCGCTCGTCGCTGCGTCGATCCCCTTGTTGCGCTGGTGCGAGAAATACTCGCCCTCCACGCGGGGCGACCGCAGGAACCGTACCTTGGGGCCGGCGGCCTTCGCCAGGTCCTCGGTCGTGTCGGACGAGCCGTCGTCGACGATGATGATTTCATCCACCCAGTCGATCAGATTCGCAAGGAAGCCGGGCAGATCGCGTTCTTCGTTATAGCTGATCGTCACGACGCCAAGCGTGGGGCGGGTCTGGTCGGGCATGTGTGGTCCTTGCGGGTCTAGCGATACGGCGATTGCCGGCGCATGCGGATGGGCCGGTAGATGCGGTCGCGGAAACGGTTCTTGAGGGTCGTGAAATCGGGGATCGGACGGCTGGGCGGAGGTCCGAGGTCGAGCGGCGCGCCATGCGGGTTCGTCAGATCGTCGTCCGAATAGCCGAAGGCGCGGGCCACTTGGATCACCACCGGGTCGAGCGTCAGGCGATAGTCGGGATCGGTCCGCCAGCGGTCCTGCGTGCGGTCGGTGATCGAAGACCCCATGTCCGGGGTCGGCGCGATTCCGACGTGGCCGCAGACGCTGGCAAAAGACGCCTGCGGATCGGCGATGATGTCTTCGTGCCGGATCAGCATCAGCCGTTCGGGCGGCAACATCTGGCGGAGCGCCAGCAGGTTGCGATGGATTTCGGCCCAACCGAACTGGCGATCATAGGGCGCGGTGCCGAACAGTTTCTGCGATGAATGCTGGACGGCGAGCGGGTTGCGCACGAGGCCGACGAGGCGCACGTCGAATGTCGTTTCTTCCATCCAGTTCAGAAGCATCGACACCGCCGCCCAGTTCGCCAGCACCTGCGGTGATTTCTCAAAGAAAACGGGCGCTGCGAACCGCGTGCAAAGCGCCTCCCACCCGTCGCGGATCAGGGCACGGTCGTCGGCAGGCGGCACGAAGTCCGGGATGTTGCCGCGCACCGTGTCGATCATGTAGGTGCGCGCGTTCCGTGCGCCGCCATAGCCGGGATAGGGAACGCCGCCCGAGAACAGCCGCGCGGGTTGACCCGTCATCACGGCGGCCTTCAGCCAGTGGTGGCTTTCGAGATAGGTGTGCGACGTGTAGTCGAGCCCCCGCACATCGGGATGGGCGATCAGTTCGCTCTGAAAGATCGTGGAGCCGGACCGTTTGTCCGACAACAGGATCACCACGGTCGGGCGAGACGCAGACGTGGGCCGCTCAGGCATGGCTTTCCTCGGGCAGGAGCGTGTCGTCGCGCACCGAAGGGGCCTCGTCGCGCAGGGCGACATTCGCCGGTTTCGACAGCGAAGCCATCAGATCGGGGTTGCGCAGGGCCGAAAGCAGCCCGAGCACGAAAATGAACATATAGACGCCGCGCACATTCGAGCCAAAGGCCGGGGAAAAGGCTGCCACCGGGAACATCGGAAGATATGCGAGATACAGCGCCCGTGGCCAGTCCCGCGCGAGCGGGGCCAACCGGGCGGCGTTTCGTCGATGCACGTTCGCATAGTTGAACGCGGAAATGAGCAGGAAGACGAACAGGAACGTGCTCAGCATCCCGTGGGCGAAATACCCCTGCCCGATCAGCGAGTGGTTGTTCTCGAACCGCCCCATCTCGAAGTCGTCCTGCCGGTCCGACGTCGATCCGGCCCCGACGATGAAGAACTGCGGATAGTCCAGCACGTGTTCGAAGGGCGTCACGAACGACAGGAACCGACGGGATTCGCGTTCATCGGTGAAGGGGTCGTTGAACGTCGCCGTGAACCGGTTCACGTATCGGTCGAAGAAGAACAGCGACGACCCGACCCCAACGAAGATCACCACCCCGACCGAGATCAGGACGGGCCTGAGCATGATCGAACGAAGCTGCCAGAACGGGAAAATCAACAGTGCGCCGAGGATCAGAACGAGTTCGGACAGGGCCTGCCGGGAATAGGCCATGACGATCCCCATCGGAGACAGGAAGATGCCGGCGGTGGTCACGAAGGTCCAGAATGCCGTAAGGTGGAAGCGTTTCGTCTTGAGATAGCTGACCATCGGCCAGGCGACCGCGACGAAGGTCGCGCTCAGAATGGACACGCCGACAAGGCTCTTTCCGCGCACGCCATAATCGCCGTAACGGATCGAATAACGGTTCGCCGAGTTGGCGGGGTCGAGCTGCGGGATCGAAAAGATCGCGATGGCGATGGGCCGGGTCTGCGGCAGGGAACTCATGATAATCATCGAGGCGGTGACAAGCAGGCCGAGCGACAGCGCCTTGAGCACAAGTTCAACGTCCTTCGCCGTGCGCACGAACTGCGGAATGGCGAAGACCATCCCGAAGGCGAGGAAGAACTCGATCGCGGTGTAGATGCCGAAAAGCGCCGACCCGCCGTAGACGACGACCGAGACTTCGCTCAGCACGATCAGCGCGGTGATGATCGCGATCAGGCCCCGGAACGGATAGCGGGCGACGGAGTAGTGGCGCGCCATGATGTAGCCGCGCAGGATGATATACGCCGCCACCCCGTCGATGATGTAGATCGGGATCGGGCCGAGCTTCACGTTCAGGCGCGGCATGGCGAAGAGGATGAAGGTGAAGACCGCCATGACGGCGATGCCCCGTGTGCGCTCGACCGTCATGCCGCGACCCTTTCGGGCAAGTCCCGCCACATGGCGAGATAGTCGCGGGCCATGCCCACCTTGTCATAGCCCTTGGCCGCCTCGAACCCGGCCAGACCCAGTTGTGACCGTTGCGCGGGCGCGTCGATCAGACGGCCCAGCGCCTGCGCGAAACCCTGCACATCGTCGGGTGCGATGACCGGGTTTCCGACGGGCGCGACGATATCGCTCAACCCCGGCACGTCCGATGCGACGACCGGCAGGGCCGCGTTCATCGCCTCGACGGCGGCCAGCCCGAACCCTTCCCAAAGCGAGGGCAGCAGGAAGATGTCGGCTGACCGCAAAAGCTCCGTCACGTCCGTCACATTGCCCAGAAACGTCACGCGATCGGCGATCCCAAGTTCGTTCGCCCGCGCTTCCAGCACCGGGCGCAGCGCACCATCACCGGCGACGACATAGTTCCACGGGCGATCCGCGATCAGGTGGAGCGCGGCCAGCGCCGTTTCGATGTTCTTCGCGCGCGCCAGTCTGGCGACGGTCAGGATCGTGGGCGGGGTCGAGGTGTCCGGCCTTTCCGGCGGCGTCGCGAACCGAAGCGCGGCGCCGTTGCGCACGGTGACCGTTTTGGCGGCGACCTGCGGATGCGCCGTGGTCAGCGCGTCACGGGTCTGGGTGCTGATGGCTGCGATCCGGTCGAACTGGCTGTAGATCGCACGATCCAGCCTGCGCCACAGCCCGCCGTCGCGCCGTTTGTTCCATGTACTGTGTTCCGTCATCGCGCAGGGTGCCGCGATACGACCGGCGCGGCGTAGCATCGAGAGATGGAGGATCGTTGGAAACAGGTGGCCGTGAACGACGCTGTCCGGCGTAACCAAGGAGCCAAGCGCCCGCGCAAGTCGGATCGCGGCACGTGGATCACGCGGGTTGGAGGCGCCGAGAGACTGGGCGTTCTTCAACTCGTCGGTCGCGCAGGGTTCGATTGCGATGATATGCGCGTCTGCGCCCAGATCGAGCAGGTCGGAGTGCAACCCACGTGCAAGTCGTTCGGCACCGCCGCGGTCCAGCCCGAAGCTGTTAATGACCTGAACGACCCGCATCCGTCAGGCCACCGCCTCGAGCGCCCGAAACTTCGAACTCTCGACGTTTCGCCCGGTCAGACGCTCCAACTCAATGATGTCCGGTTCGTAGAAGCGCCGCAACGCGAGATCGAGATGAAGGGGCAGTTCCTTGCATTCGAGCGTTTTGGAACAGACGAACGAGCGGACCTGTACCCGCAGGATAGGCGGCAGAAAGCGTCGCACCGCCTTGAGCGGGCCCTTGCGCGTGGTGAGCGACTTCATCAGCCAACGAGAACATGGAACGCCGCTGCGTTGCGTGTGAACGGCGACGGGCACGAAACTGTCGTCGACGCCGAGCCACCTGTAGATTTCGACGGCAGTCCTTGCCGCGTGATCCTCGAGATCTTCGAAGAGGACGAAATGCACATGGTCCACGCCGAATGCCTCGACCCAGGGCTTCACCAGCCGGGCCTGCCGGCCCTTGCCGATCCTCGATTCCGGCGTGAAATCGACGACGCGGCCATCATCCGAAAAGGTGGCGTTCTGGCGCAGAAAGCTCTCGAATTCCCCTTCGAAATGACCAGCCCGCACGCCGCGCATGAATTCCGAGAATAGCCGCTCTGCCGGATTTCGCAGCGACACGATGATCCGGGCGTCCGGTGACGCGGCACGGATCAGGTCCGCCGTTCCTTGCGCGTAGATGTAGTGCGACGATTCCCCGATCCACCGTTCGGTGGTGACGCCGTCGAAAAGGCCCTCGTAGGCCTCGGGTTCGGCATAGGGCCGTGCTGCACCGGACGTGTCCGTCTCGCCGGTGGCACGAAGCATCTCCGCCCGCCAGTACATCGGCTCCTTCACAGGGGACATGAAGATCTCGGGGTGCTGCGACAGAAGCAGGTTCAGCGTGGTCGAGCCACAGCGCATACCACCGATGAAATAGAGGTTCGGAACGATCTTCATGCCTTGCCTTCCGCCCGTCGCTCGGTCGGGTCAAATCCTTGGGCAGGCAGCCACGCCGAGCGACCCCTGCGATCAACGCTGCCTACATAGCAACGCGACCCCGGAATAGCCAATTGGAATGACCCGGTGATGTGCAGGGGTCCGCGATGGCCGCCACCGGGGCCAGTCGTTTCATCGACCATCGGACAGGATGCCTTCAAGATCGGCGGCGATGCGACGGGTATCGAAGCGATCTTCGACGATCTTGCGGCCAGCCGCACCCATGGCGCGACGCTTCGCGGTGTTTCCGGCCAGTTCGGATAGCGCGCGCACCCAGTCTTCGGGCGAGCGCAAGAGATGACCCGACACGCCCTCCTCCACGATCTCGGCATGGTTGGCCGCGTCGCTTGCCAGAACCGGAATGCCGGTGGCCATGTATTCCAGCGCTTTGAAGCCGCATTTGTAGTCGTTGAACGGACCCGCGAAGAGCGGGTAGAGCCCGATGTCGAAGGGGGCGACGGCGTCGGAGATCGCGGCAGGTGAGGACCAGTCCACCCCGTCGATCACCTCGGCTGTCAGGCCGGGGATGCCATCGAAGGCCGTATGCAGGCGTTGCTCGCCATTCGCGCCGACGATCCTGAGCGTCAAGGGACGGTCCGCCGCCACCTTGCGCAGCGGTTCGGTCAGGATACCCAGAATGTCATCGGCATAATGCGCGCCGTTCCCGATCCAGCCCAGACAGACGCGCGCCGGGTCATGCGTGTCGACAGGTTGCACGACGTAGTTCTCAAGCCGGATGCCGGAGGGCACGAAGTGCACGCGGTCATGCTCTTCCCGCGCGACCCGGACGAGGGCGGATGAACCGGCCAGCACGCCGTGACAGTTGCGCATCATCCATCGCGCCGTGCGTTCGACGCGCGGGTTTCCGACCCGCGAGGGCGCATCGTCTATGTCGAAGAAGACCCGCTTTCCCGCCGCGCGCGCAAGTCTGAGGATCGCGGGGTGATAGCGGCTGTAGGATTTCTGAAAGATCACGACGTCGTGGCGCGCAATCCGGGCGGTCAGCCGCAGGTAATCGGCCTTGGAGTTCACATGGGCGTAGGACACCCTATGCCCCAGCTCTTCCAGTGCCTCACCGATCCAATAGCCGCGCACCCGCGAACTCGCCTTGTTTCGGTCCCCTGCCAGATTGAACAGGATCCGCATCTTTCCATTCGTCATGCTGCGCCTTCGAAATCCTTGGCCTGCGTCACCCTACGAAACTCTTCGTTCCGCATCGCGTCATCGACCGAAGCATCGACCGAAACCCGGCCACCGGCGAACAGGATCACCCGTTCGGCATGGGTGAGTGTGTCGAGGTGATGTGTCACGGAAATGACTGTCGGGTTCTGTGGCAGGGTGGCGATCGCATTCATCACCTTGGATTGCGTGGCGCGATCAAGGGCCGAAGTCGCCTCGTCCAGCACCACGACCGAGGGTTCGTGATAGAGCGCACGCGCGATGCCGACGCGCTGCCGCTGCCCGCCGGACAGGTTGCCGCCACGCTCCCCCACCCTTGTGTTGATACCGTCGGGCAGCGTGGCGATGAAATCGGTCAACTGCGCGCTGTCGAGCGCCATGCGCAGACGCTCGGGATCGTGCTTGACTTCGGGCAGGCCCAGGGCGACGTTCGCGGCAATCGTATCGTCGGTCAGGAAGACGGTCTGGGGCACGTAGCCGATCTGCCCGTTCCAGATCGCCAGAACCGAGGCGAGATCGGCCCCGTCGAGTTTCACCTGCCCGCTGGTAGGTTGGATAAGACCCAGCAGCATCACGAGGAAGGTGGACTTGCCCGCACCGGTCGGCCCCATGATCGCGACATGCTCGCCCCGCTTGAGCGAGACATTGATGTCCGACAGGGCGGCGGCGTCGGTGCCGGGAAAGGTAAAGCCCGCATTTTCGAAGGAAAGCTCGGCGAACCCGTCGGTCGGAGCCTCGATCAACGAAACGCCCGCATCCTCCTGGGCGCGGTGGTCTTCCAGTTCTTTCAAGTCAGCAGCCAATGGCGGGAAGGCCGCGCTGAACGAACTGATCCGGTTCGTCGAGTTCGCAACCTTTGTCAGCGTCTGCCTCAACCGAAAGATCGCAACCGCCAGCACGGTCGCCTGCCCGAACGCCGCCTCGATGCTGTCCGCTGTCAGAACAATGAAGCCGATGATGAGAACCAGCGCGACGAGCATAAGTGTTTCCAGGAGCACCGGCGCGATCTGCATGGCGAAAATGGTCTTGCGGTTCGCCGCGCCGAAATCGCGGGACTTTTGCGCGAAGGCCCGAATGAACCCATGTCGCGTGCCCATGAGGCGCGCTTCGGTAAGGGCGCCAAGCCCTTCCTGCACGGCCTTTATCATGTCACCCGTCGCATTCCGTGCCTCGCGTCCGGCGCTCTGCAACTGTCGGTTCGCGCCTTTCCCGGCGACGAAAAGAGCGGCGGCAAGGGCGCAGATCATACCGACCAAAATCGGCGGAAGGGCGAGGACGATGAACCCCAGAACAGACAGCGCCATCACGAGGTTCAGCGCCAGTTGCAGAAGCTGCAGGACAACGCCGTTGGAAATCTGGGACGTGTCCGCAGTGAGGTTGCGCTGTAATTCCGACGTATGGCGCCCGAGGTGCCAAAGGTAGGGCGCATATTGGTAGGCTTGAAACAGGCGGTTCGAAAACGCTACCGTTTGAAGGCTCACCGCGCGAGCGAGCAGGGCATAGGTTCCGATCCCGATAGCCAGCTTCAACGCGAACAGCAGCATGAGCGCGGCAGAAAACACCACGAGCCGGGTCCGCAAATCCATCGTTGTCACCCAGGGCCCAATCGTGCCGGGCAGATCGGGCGCCCGCGAAGAAATGAGGCTCATGTAGACCTGAATGCCGTAGAGAGTCGCAAGCTCGACTACTGCGAGCAGCAACATCGCTCCGAATAGGCCAACGAGGCGCAAACGTTCCCGGCGCGAGAAGATGCACCACAGACCGATGGCAACGGTTCCCAGCCTCACGTTCGCCTCGGCGGACGACCGTTCCTCGTCCGGTGTCGTCGTCATGCTGGTGACTGCCCCGATATGGTCGCGAGGTTCTGTGCGTCCGCTCGACCCGCAACCGAGCCTTTAGGATAATTCTGCGTCGGCATTCTCGCGCCTCAACCCAAGTCGTTCAGGCCCTGCACTGGGCCAACGTCCATCTAGCATGCTGCAGTGCAGGAGGTAAGGCCATACCGGGCACAGGCAAAGGTCAGATCACGAAAAATGTTTTCTTTGCAAAAACAGGTCATTCCTTATGGCCTTTCACGGATTTGCTGGGCTACATACGCATTGCGCGCCCCGTTTTCACGGGAATTCAAGCCCGATCGGCACAAAGGCTATTCCAAAACATGACGGACACGTCACCCAGCCAGTCAGGCATTCTGGAAGACGAACTGGACCTCATGCGGCTGCTCGGCCTTGTTTGGCGCGGGCGCTGGATCATCATCGCCTGCGTAGCCGTGGCCATATTACTTTCCATGCTTTACGTGCGCAACATCGCAGTCCCGAAGTATGCATCGACCGTGCGTCTCGTGATCGAAGCCGAGGATCGCAACGTCGTCGACATCGAAGCGGTCGTCAGCGGCATTTCCACGAGCGAAACGTCGATCAATACAGAGCTGTCGATCATCACCTCGCGCGGCATGATCGAGAAACTCATCCGTGACCTCGAGCTTTATAAGGATCCCGAGTTCAACGGCGCGCTCTACGAGCCGAACCCCTATTCGATCGCGGGCATCCGGAAACGGATTCTCGCGCTTTTCGGACAGGAAGACGCGGCGGGGCCAAAACAGTCCATCGAACAGGCCGTCCTGTCCACGATTCCCCGCACGACACGCGCGATCCGGGCCGTATCGGTGCAGAAAACGCTGCTCATCGACATAACGGTGACGACCGAAGACCCGCGCAAGTCCACGCAGATGGCGAACCGGCTTGCCGAGATCTATGTCCAGTCCCAAGTTGAGACCAAGTTCGACGCGGTCGAATATGCGATCAACTGGCTGACCGAGCGTGTGACCGAACTCGAAGGCGAATTGCGCACGCGCCAAAACGAATTGGACAACGTCCGGTCGGAAGCGGCGCTCGTCGGGATCGAAACGCTCGAGGCGATGACCGTGCGCAGTGTCGAGCTGCGCAGCCGCCAGTCGAACCTGACGAACACCATCACGGAAAAAAACGAGTTGCTCGAACGGGCACGCGTTCTGATCGAGGCGGGCGATGGCGACGGGCTTGTCGCCCTTTTCGACGACCGAATCCTGAACGAAATCGCGGGCACGGTCGACGACGGCGCCCTTATGGAATACGAGCGTTTCAACGCGCGCATCGGCACCCTCGTCGATCAGGAAATGAGCTCGATTCAGCGTCTGACGTCCCAGCGCGACGTGTTTCGCGATTCGCTCAACCGCTTGAACGAGGAAATCTTGCAGCAGACCACAGCCTTGAAGCGGGTGGAGGAGCTGAACCGCGATCTTCAGGCGGTTCAGACGCTCTACGAGACGTTCCTGTCGCGCCTCAAGGAAACCTCGCTTCAGATCGGGTTGCAGCAGGCCGACAGCCGCGTCTTGTCGGAAGCGCCGCCCTTTGGCCGTCGGGTCGCGCCGCAGGTTCGCCGGACCGTATCGCTCGCCATCGTGTTCGCCTTTCTCGTCGGCGTCGGCATCATCCTTGTCGTGCAATTCACGCAGCGCGGTATCCGCAGTGCCGGTGAGCTTGAATCCCTGTCGGGTCAGAACGTGATGGGGCAGATCCCGCTCTCGCCGGTGAAAGACCGCAAGAAACTGCTCGAATACCTGCGCAACAAACCGACCTCCGCCATGTCCGAGGCGGTGCGCAACCTGCGCACCTCGGTCACGCTGACGAACCCGAAGAACCCGCCGAACGTCATCATGATTACCTCGTCCGTGCCGGGCGAGGGTAAGACGACAGTGGCCGCGAGCCTCGCACTCAACCTCGCGAGCCTCGGCAAGAAGGTTCTGCTGATCGACGGCGACATCCGCCGCAATACGCTGTCGGACTATTTCAAGGGCGTGGATACGGAGAACAAGCCCGGGATCGTGTCCCTGCTCGACGGAGACGTCAGTCTGCAAGAGGCCGTTCTGACGCTTCCCGACACCGGCATCGACGTTCTGATGAGCGAGAAGAGCGTTCAGAACGCCGCCGACATCTTTGCCTCCGAGCCGTTCTCGAATTTCATGAAGACGCTGCGCGAGCATTACGATCACGTCATCATCGACACGCCGCCGGTTCTGGCCGTGCCGGACGCCCGCGTGATCGCCCGCTTCGCCGATGCGGTGCTCTACATCGTCGGTTGGAACAAGACCCACCGGGAGCAGGTCCGCGAAGGGATCAGCGAGCTTCGGTCGCTCGGCGTGACGATTTCCGGCGTTGTCCTGAACCAGATCGACGGGCGCAAGATGTCGCGCTACGGCTATGGCTACGGCGGTTATTCCCGGTACGGCTCCCGCAAATACGGGCAGGGCTACTACGACAACTGAGGGCGATCACTTCGCCAGTCGTTGCAGGTAGCGACCGTATTCGGTCTTTCGGAAAATCTCGGCCCGCGCCAGCAATCCGGCGCGGTCGATCCAGCCCGCCTCATACGCGATTTCTTCGGGGCAACCCACCTGCTGACCCTGCCGCTCTGACAATGTGCGCACGAAGTTCCCGGCGTCGAGAAGCGAGGCATGAGTACCGGTGTCGAGCCAGGCATAGCCCCGCCCCATCTGCTGCACCGAAAGCGCCCCGTCTTCGAGGTAGGATTCGAGAAGCGCGGTGATCTCAAGCTCCCCCCGCGCCGAAGGCGTCACATCGCGTGCCCGCGCGGGCGCTGTCGCGTCGAGGAAGTAAAGACCCGTCACGGCAAAGGGCGATGGCGCGACCTCGGGCTTTTCGATGATCTGGCGCACGGTACCATCGGGCGCGAAATCGACCACGCCATACCGTTCGGGGTCGGCCACGCGGTAGCCGAAGACCGTGCCACCCGCGACCTGCGCATCGGCGGCGCGAAGTTGGTCGGGCAGGCCGTGCCCGAAGAAGATGTTATCCCCCAGCACCATCGCCGAGGGGCAGCCATCAAGGAAGTCCTCGGCGATCAGATAGGCCTGCGCCAGACCATCCGGCGACGGCTGGATTTCATAATGCAGTCTCAGGCCCCATTGCGACCCGTCGCCCAGTGTGCGTTGGAACTGCGCTTGATCTTCCGGCGTGGTGATGACGCAGATCTCGCGAATGCCCGTCAGCATCAGGACGGTCAGCGGATAGTAGATCATCGGTTTGTCATAGACCGGAAGCAGCTGCTTCGAGACGCCCATCGTGATCGGATACAGACGCGTGCCGGAGCCGCCTGCGAGGATGATGCCCTTCCGGGTGCTCATGATGCCTTGTCCGTGAGAGAGTTCAGAATATCGGTCAGACCAACGCGCCAGTCCGGGCGCACGACACCGAACGCGGCTTCGGTGGCGCTGCAATCGAGGCGTGAATTGGCCGGCCGTCTGGCCGGGGTCGGGTAGTCCTTGGTGGAAATGTCCTCGACCACGGTGGCGCGGCCGGATTGTCGGAATATCTCACGCGCGAAATCGGCCCAGCTGACGTCCGGCGCGCCCGAGAAGTGGAAAGTGCCGCCTTTCGACGGGTCCGCAACCAGCGCCACGGCCATCGACCAGAGTGCTGCGGCGATGTCGGATGCCGGGGTCGGCCCGCCGATCTGGTCGGCGACGATCGTCAGCCGGTCCCGCGTTTCGGACAGCCGGAGCATCGTCTTGACGAAGTTGCCGCCGTGTTCGGACACGACCCAAGACGTGCGAAGGATCGCGTGGGGTCCGCACGCTGCCCGGATCGCGGTTTCCCCGGCCAGTTTCGAGCGCCCATAGGCGTTGAGCGGTCGCGTCGGCGCGTCGACCGCCCAAGGCGCATCGCCGTCCCCGGAAAACACGTAGTCCGTAGAAACATGCAGAAACGGGATGCCCAACGCGGCGCAGGCCCGCGCCATTTCGCCGGGGGCCTCGCCGTTCACGACCGTCGCGAGCGCCTCGTCCTCCTCGGCCCGGTCGACGGCGGTGAAGGCCGCAGCATTGATGACGACATCCGGCGCGGCGTGGCGGATCGCCTCAGCACAGGTCTCGGGGCGCGACAGATCGGCCCGGTCACGGCCCAGCGCCTCCAACCTCACACCTTTGGGCGTGGTCGAGGCGAGTTCGCGGGCGACCTGCCCGGTCGTGCCGAACACCAACGCCTTCATGATGCCCGACCCAGACGCCGGCCGACCCCGTCGCGATCCAGAAGCGCCTGCCACCAGTCGCGGTTGTCGAGATACCAGCGCACCGTCTTTTCCAGGCCCTCCTCGACCGTGACCGAGGGGCGCCAGCCCAGCTCGTCCCGAATGCGGGTCGGGTCGATGGCATAGCGGGCATCGTGGCCCGGACGGTCCGCGACGAAGGTGATCTGGTCGCCGTAGCTAACCTCTTTCGGCGCCATCCGGTCGAGGATCGTGCAAAGCGTGCGCACGAGGTCGAGGTTCGAGCGTTCGTTTTCGCCGCCGATATTATAGCTGCGGCCAATCGCACCCTTTTCGAGAACCAGAAGCAAGGCGTCGGCATGATCCTCGACATAAAGCCAGTCGCGCACGTTCGACCCATCGCCGTAGATCGGGATCGGCTCGCCCGCCAATGCTTTCAAGATGACGATGGGGATCAGCTTTTCAGGGAAATGATAGGGGCCGTAATTGTTCGAGCAATTCGTCAGAACGACCGGCAGACCATAGGTTTCGTGCCACGCGCGGACGAGGTGATCGGACGAGGCCTTGGACGCCGAATAAGGCGACCGGGGGTCATATGGCGTTTCTTCCGTAAACTGCCCCTCGGGGCCAAGCGACCCGAACACCTCGTCCGTCGAGATGTGGTGAAACCGGAACGCAGGGTCGCGCCCCTGCCCGTCCCAATACGATCTGGCCGCTTCGAGCAGGTTGAAGGTGCCCATGACATTGGTTTCGATGAAGGTCGCGGGGCCGTCGATGGACCTGTCGACATGGCTTTCGGCGGCCAGATGCATGATCGCGTCCGGGCGGTGGTCGGACAGAACGCGGTCGAGCGCGGGCCTGTCGCGGATATCGACCTGTTCGAAGGCGTATCCCGGCGCATCGGCCACCGAGGCCACGTTGTCGAGACAGGCGGCATAGGTCAGCGCATCGAGGTTCACGACCTCATGCCCGCGTGAAATCGCAAGGCGCACCACGGCGGACCCGATGAAACCAGCGCCGCCCGTGACGAGGATCTTCATGCCGCGCTCCCGATGGTGAACGGGTTGTCGAGATCCCTGAGGAACGGGGCCTTGGCGTCTTTGTCGGACAGGACCGGCGCGTCCGTCAGGCCCCAGTCGATTCCGATGTCGGGGTCGTCGAACCGCACGGCGCGGTCGCATTCGGGCGCGTAGTAGTTCGAGCATTTATAGACGACTTCGGTGTCCGGCTCGCGCGTGACGAAGCCGTGGAGGAAGCCGCGCGGGACCAGCAGCTGTTTTCCGTTCTCGGCGCTCAGTTCGACCCCGACCCATTGGCGAAACGTCGGGCTGTCGGTCCGGATGTCCACGGCCACATCGAACAGCCGCCCGCGCCCACACCGCACCAGCTTGTCCTGTGCGAAAGGCGGGGTCTGCATGTGGAGGCCGCGAAGCGTGCCCGCTGTGGCCGACACCGAATGATTGTCCTGAACGAAGTCGATATCGACGCCGGCCGCGGCCAGTTGGCGGCGGTTCCACGTTTCCGCGAAGAAGCCGCGGGCGTCGCCGTATCGCTCCGGCGTGAAGACGAAGACACCGGGTATTTTCGTATCTTCAACCTTCATTCGCCCCACCCGTCCTTGCGCACCGGGCGCGCCCGGAAAGTATCTTCGACGGCGCGATTGTACGTCGGCTCAATCAAATGTGTAAAATAGCGCCCAAGCATGTCGGGATCATGTCTGCACCGCAACGTGACGCCGGTTCAAGCCTGAATTCCGCGCCGCAGAAACCGGTTGCGCGGTCCGGGTCAGATCCCGGGTGGGTTGCCGGTGTCGCGATCACCCGGCAGGTCGAGCGGAACGGCACGGCAGATTTCGCGCAACGCACCGCGCAGCCCTTCTTCGACCGTGGGGTGGTAGAACGGTTTCGACAGCAGGTCGCTCGCCGTCATGCCCGCATCCACCGCCCAGGCGATGAGATGGCCAAGATGGTCCGCGCCGGGGCAGAACAGATCGGCCCCGATCAGTCGTCCGTCCGGGGCGGCGGCGTAGAGCCGGGCGAGCCCGACATTGCGCGCTTCGACCTTGGCGCGCCCCTGATCGGTGTAGTCGGCGGTGCCGATCTGCGCGCTGTCGTCCGGCCCCTGCCCGATCGAGACGAGCGGCGGATCGGTGAAGGTGATGGTGAACCGGGGGGACCGGGTGGCGTGGGTGAGGTCCGGAAAGGCCGCCGCGTTGCGCCCGGCGACGGCGCCCTCTGTCGATGCCTCGTGCAGGACGGGTCGGTTCGCGTTCGCATCCCCCGCCATGAATATCGCGCTGTCGCCACACCGGAGCGTTTCCGGGTCGACGTCCGGCAGCCCGTTGTCGTCGAGGTGAAGCCCCGACGCGGACAGGTCGAGCCCGTCGAGCGATGGCGGGCGCCCTGTCGCCACCAGCACACGGTCGAACGTGTCGTCGCCCGCCTCCCAGACATGGCGAATGCCGCCCGCCACGGCCTCGGGCTTCACGTCCACGCCAAGGAAAAGGTCCATGTCCTTGGTGAGTTCCGCCTTCAGCGCGTCGTGGATCGCGTCACACCGGGCCCCGGCGATCGTGTCGCCCTGGTCGAACACGGCCACGCGCACGCCGAGGCGCGCGAAGGCCTGAGCCAGTTCGATGCCGATGGCGCCCGCCCCGATCACGGCGAGGCTTTGGGGAAGGTCGGCTTGTTCGAACACCGTCCGGTTGGTCAGCACGCGATCCCCGCCGATGTCGCGAAAGGGCGGCGGGACCATGGGGTGCGATCCGGTGGCGATGACGATGGCATTCGCCGCGACCTTTCGTCCATCGTCGAGCGAAAGCTCGCCCGGTCCGGTGAAGCGCGCCCTTGCCCGGATGCAGGTGCAGTCCGGCAGATCGTCGAAACCCGCACGGGTCGCGGCGGCGAAGGCATCGCGTTCAGCCCGGACCCGCGCCATGACGGCGGCGCCATCCACGGACACCGACGTTGACACACCGAAAAGCCCAGCCGTCCGCGCGTCATGGGCGCGGTGCGCCGCAGCGATCAGCAGTTTGGACGGCATGCAGCCCACGGTGGCGCACACCGTTCCGGCGAAATCCGGGTCGATCAGAAGCGTCTTGGCCCCTTGTGCGCGTGCGCTGCGTTCCGCGGCGATTCCTGCGGTTCCCGCCCCGATCACCGCAACGTCGCATGTCAGGTCCGCCATTTCGTCCTTTCTCCCGGCCAGTGTCCGGAGTTTCGATTGCGAAAGACAAACCGCCGCGCGCCGCCTGCGGTTCCTGACTTTGATGGCGACGAAGGGTCAGGCGAAGATGTCGGGCGTCACATCGACCAGCACGTCGGAGGCCGTCGCATCGACCGCGCCCCGCAGGATCGCGACGATCTGACCGTCGACCGACACCTGCGCGTCGAGACCGTCCGGCGAGGGCGCGACAGTGACGGTCAGGTCGCCATGGTCAAGCTCCGGGTTCAGGGACACGCGCAGAAAATCGAGCCCGGGTTCGAAATCCATGACCTCGGCGGCCCCGATGCCTTCGCCCGCGTCATGGTAGACCCAGAACGTATCGAGCCCTTCGCCGCCCGCCGCTGTGTCGTGGCGATCCATGATGAGCAGGTCGTCGCCTGCGGCACCGTCGAGCGAGTCGGGCGCGCCGTCGGTATGCCAGCCAAAGTCGTGGCGTTCCCAAGCAACCTCCTCCTCCACCCGGCCATGATGGTCGATGATGTCGTCGCCGCTGCCGCCGAACAGGGTATCGGCACCATAGCCGCCCGCGATCCGGTCGTTGCCCGCACCGCCGTCGATCCAGTCGTCGTCGGCGGTGTCGGCACCCGCGCCATCATGCGACCCGCCGAACAACATGTCGTCTTCCGTGCCGCCGAGCAGCGTGTCGTCGCCCGTGCCACCGTCCATGAAGGCTGGCATCGGGCCGCCTGACAGAACATCTTCGCCCGCCCCGCCGAACAGGGCGGCGGTGCCTGTCGTGGCTGCAAGCTGGTCGTCCCCGTCACCGCCGAAGGCATAGGTCGCCGCATTCCCGAGCACGATCGTGTCGTCACCGCCGGCGCCATCGACGACCGTCAAAGCCCCCTCGGTGTCGATGATCGGAGTCCCGTCGAACGAGTCGAGCGAACCCTCGCCCGCGCCATCCTGCGGCAGCACGACAAGCGATGCTTCGTCGTCCAACAGGTAATCCTGCGTGTCCGAGACCTGATCGCCAAGCCAGCCGAGACCGATGCTGAAATCGGATTCGCGTTCGATAAGGTTCTGCAACGTGCTTCCATCCCCGCCGACGCCGCCCTCACCGGGGACATCGACAGGGTCGAGCACGGTCGCGGGGTCCACCCATTCACCGATCACCGGCGCCTCGTCGTCATCGTTCGGGGTGAGGATCGTGTCGGGGTCGACCTCGGCACCGACGTAGGGTGCGGGATCGTCGGTGATCGGTTTCAGCGGTGAGGTGTCGCCATTGGCCGTTTCATCGTCGAGAAGCGAGGCGAGGCTTTTCGGCGGGGCTTCGTCGGCTTCGGCTTCGTCATCTCCTGACGCATCGTCGCCCGCCCCCGGAAAGACATCTCCGAGGAACAGCAGCGGCAACAGGCCGAGAAGGACGAGCACGACACCCATGACGATACCGACCAATGACCCCGGGCGGAAACGTCAGCAGCACCGCGGCAAGGCCCCCAAGCGCCGGGTAACTCCGGCAGACGGCCGAACATAGCACGAACACCGATACGCGGCGGGCCAAAATAGGAAGAATTCAACATTAACACCCGGTTGTGAGCCGCGGATGCCCGGCCTACCGTGATCGGGAAGGGGAGCACATGGCCGAGAACGACCGATACAGCGATATCGCGGACGAAATCGACGGATTGCGCGCCGAGGTCGCAAAGCTGAACGGGCATCGCTATATCCGGCTGCACGACAATCTGTGGAAACTCGGGCTATTCCAGTTGTTTCGGGGTCTGGCCTTCGGGCTGGGATCCGTCCTGGGCGCGACCTTTCTGGTTTCGGTCGCCGCCTATCTGCTCGCCCAGATCGACTTTATCCCGATCATCGGGGATTGGGCCGCCGACATCGCCCGCGAGATCGACGCGGACAACGCGGAAAGCTACGGGATCGCAGAGGAAACAGGCGAAGAACCGGCCAGCGCGGACGAGACGGATGACGAGGCGGCGGCGGAAGAGAACCCCTCGCCCGGCGGACAGCCCGCAGGTGACGATGGGATCGACCGGGGCGACTTCGGCATCACCGCGCCGGCCGCCGAGTAACAAAAGCCTTTCCTTGCTGGGCGATTCCCCCTATACGCCCGCATCTGCGGACCTGTCCGCACTCCACGGGCCCTGCTGGACGACATCCCGGCTTGCGCCATAACCCTTAACTCTGAAGGAGACCCCGATGTCGATCACCGCTGAAGAGAAGAACAGCCTTATCAAGGAATTCGCGACGAAAGACGGCGACACCGGTTCGCCCGAAGTTCAGGTCGCGATCCTGACCAAGCGCATTTCCACGCTGACCGAGCACTTCAAGACCCACAAAAAGGACAACCACTCCCGCCGTGGTCTTCTGATGATGGTCGCCCAGCGTCGTAAGCTTCTCGACTACCTCAAAGGCAAGGACGAGGGCCGTTACCAGGACCTCATCAAACGCCTCGGCATCCGCCGCTAAGGTTTTCGGTTCCTCGCGAACCCGAAGCGCCCGCTCAATTGAGCGGGCGTTTTTCGTTCGGTCCGGTCTTGCCCGACACCATCCGGCGAAGCGTGCCATCCGACCGATGAAGCGCGCCTGCGATGTGAAGCAGAACAACGGCGGCGAGCAGTTTCGTGAGCGCGCCGTGCGCGGCGAAGAACCCGGTTTCCCTTGCCTGCGAGACGGGCGCGATGCGTGGAAGCGTCACGGTTCCGAATATCACCACGTCGATCCCGGTCGCCGCGCTCGCGATCCAGCCAGTCAGCGGCACCGCCAGCAGGAGACCGTAAAGCGCGATATGCGCGCCTTTCGCGAGCCGACGTTGCCAGCCCGGCACCGTTGCCATCGGCTGCGGGGGCGGCGACAGGCGATGCCAGAGGATGCGCAGGACGATCAGAGCCAGCAGGACTATACCGACGGTCTTGTGCCAGCCGAACAGGTGGAAGTTCGACATATCGACCTGCATCCGCGCGATATAGGTGCCGAAACCGAGCATCCCGATCACGAGGAGCGCCGTGATCCAGTGGATCAGGCGGGTCAGCAGACCGAACCGGTCCGGATCGTTCCCGATCACCTCAGCCTGCCCGGTTCAGCCGGGCGACGATCTGAATCACCACGCGGTCCGAAACCATGTCGCTCCACCCGTTCGCGCCGAAATCCGAGCGGTTGACCGCGCCGGATATGTGCACCGACATCTTCGACAGATCGCCCGGATCGGTGCCCTGCTGGCGAAACACCTGCGCCGACAGCCGGATGGGCCGTGTGACACCCCGGATCGTCACCTGCCCATCGACTTCGGCGGTCGTGGTGCCGATCCGAAATGCCGACGATCTGAAGACGAGGTCGGGGAACTGCCCGGTCGCCAGCACCTTGGGGCCTTTCAAAGCCTGCTCTGCGAAGGGAAAGCTGGAGCTCGCCCCGGCTGCGTTCAGCACGACGGCCACGTTGCTGTTGGCGTTCCGCTGGAAATCGAGCGTCACGTCGGCGGACTTGATCGGCATACGCCCCGTGATCTTGTCCTGCCCGAAGCCGACCTCGTAGCTGACGACCGAATTCGCGGCGTCCAGCACGTATTTCACCGGCTCGGCCAACGCGGCGGACACGGAAAAGATCAGCGCAAGCGCGCCTGCCCAGACATAGTGCATCGCATCCTCCCAACCTGCGCGTCCCGACCTTGACTGTCAGACATTACGGCAGGACCGCGCAACAGGTTCATTTGCCGCGCCACAAGACCCCTCGCGTTTCTGACCTTTCAAATGTGGGCGTTTTCCTGTATGGCGCGTCCATCTGAGACGTGACGCTCTGACCCCGGCGCATGAAAAGGTAGAGGGGTCGGCGGCAATGGGGCCGCCATGACAACGGGAGACCCGGAGGGCCGGGAGTGCTCCCATAAGGATACGCTACATGTTCAACGAAGTGAAAAAATCCATCCAGTGGGGCGAAGAGACGCTGACACTGGAAACGGGCAAGGTTGCCCGTCAGGCCGACGGAACCGTGATCGCCACGCTGGGCGAAACGTCGGTCATGGCGAACGTGACGTTCGCCAAGCAGCAGAAAGAAGGCCAGGACTTCTTCCCGCTGACGGTTCATTACCAAGAGAAATACTACGCGGCCGGTAAAGTGCCGGGCGGCTTCTTCAAGCGCGAAGCCCGCCCGACCGAGAAGGAAACGCTGACCGCGCGCCTGATCGACCGTCCGATCCGCCCGCTGTTCGTCGAGGGCTTCAAGAACGAAGTGCTCGTGATGTGCACGGTTCTGTCCCACGACCTCGTCAACGATCCCGACATCGTCGCGATGATCGCCGCGTCGGCCGCGCTCACCATCTCCGGCGCGCCGTTCATGGGCCCGATCGCCGGTGCCCGCGTGGGTTATGAGGATGGCGAATACATCCTGAACCCGACCTGCGACGACATGCACGATCTGCGCAACAACCCGGATCAGCGTCTGGACCTCGTCGTCGCCGGCACCAAAGACGCCGTGATGATGGTGGAATCCGAAGCTTACGAGCTGACGGAAGCCGAAATGCTGGGCGCCGTGACCTTTGCGCACGAGCAGATCCAGCCGGTCATCGACCTCATCATCGATCTGGCGGAAGACAGCGCGAAAGAGCCGTTCGACTTCGCCGCGCCGGACTATTCCGCGATCTTCGAGGCCGTCAAAGCCGCTGGCGAAGACAAGGTGCGCGCCGCCTATGCCATCACCGACAAGCAGGAGCGTGTGGCCGCCGTCGCCGCCGCGAAGGAAGAGATCAAAGCCTCGCTGTCGGAAGAGCAGCTGGCCGATCCCTCGCTCGGCACCGCGCTGAAAAAGCTCGAGTCCAGCGTTCTGCGCGGCTCGGTCGTGAAGGAAGGCAAGCGGATCGACGGTCGTGCGCTGGATCAGGTTCGCCCGATCCTCGCCGAAGTCGGCCTCCTGCCCCGGACCCATGGCTCGGCGCTGTTCACCCGTGGGGAAACGCAAGGTCTGGTCGTGACCACGCTGGGTACCGGCGACGACGAGCAGATGATCGACGCGCTCACCGGCACCTACAAGTCGAACTTCCTGCTGCACTACAACTTCCCGCCGTATTCGGTCGGTGAGGTTGGCCGCGTGGGTTCGCCGGGTCGCCGTGAAATCGGCCACGGCAAGCTGGCCTGGCGTGCGCTTCAGGCGGTTCTGCCGGCTGCGACCGATTTCCCCTACACCATCCGCGTCGTGTCCGAGATCACCGAATCGAACGGCTCGTCCTCGATGGCGTCGGTCTGCGGTGGCTCGCTGTCCATGATGGACGCCGCCGTGCCGCTGAAGGCTCCGGTCGCCGGTGTGGCGATGGGTCTGGTGCTGGAAGACGACGGGTCCTACGCCGTGCTGACCGACATCCTTGGCGACGAGGATCACTTGGGCGACATGGACTTCAAGGTGGCTGGCACCGAAAACGGCATCACGTCCCTTCAGATGGACATCAAGGTCGCGGGTATCACGCCGGAAATCATGGAAAAGGCCCTCGCGCAGGCGAAGGACGGCCGGATGCACATCCTTGGCGAGATGAACAAGGCGCTGTCGGCTGGCCGCACCGAGTTCTCGGCCCACGCCCCGCGCATCGAGACGATGACGGTGCCCACCGACAAGATCCGTGAAGTGATCGGTTCGGGCGGCAAGGTCATCCGCGAGATCGTGGAAGTGTCCGGTGCCAAGGTCGACATCAACGACGACGGCGTCATCAAGATCGCCTCGCCCAACAACGACTCGATCCAGAAGGCCTATGACATGATCCACGCGATCGTGGCCGAGCCGGAAGAGGGTCAGGTCTACAAGGGCAAGGTCGTGAAGATCGTCGACTTCGGCGCCTTCGTGAACTTCTTCGGCAAGCGTGACGGTCTGGTCCACGTGTCCCAGATCGAAAACCGCCGCCTGAACCATCCATCGGATGTGTTGAAGGAAGGTCAGGAAGTCTACGTCAAGCTTCTGGGCTTCGACGACCGTGGCAAGGTCCGCCTCGCCATGAAGATGGTCGACCAGGAAACCGGCGCGGAACTGCCGCCGGAAGAAAAGAAAAAGAAAGAAGACGCTGAGTAAGGCGGACCTCTTTCGAGGACCGAGGCCCCGGTGGAAACGCCGGGGCCTTTTTTTGTCGCGTCAGCTCGTGCGCGAGGTTTTCCGGGCGAAAAAGTCGTGCGGGTTCAGCCAGTCGACATGGGTGTCGATCCCGGCATAGCGGCCTTCGAAGAACCGCTCGGGCGGCGCCGCGCGGCGCACCGCGTCCGGCATCGCGACGAAGGCTTCGACACCGTCATGGGCCCATGCGATCAGGATCTTCGGATCGTCGCAGGAAATGGCCGAGACGAAATGCTCCTCAAGCCGGACCGGCGGGTTGGTGCGGCTGAACTCGGCAACGTCGATCTCTTCCGACGCATCCCGGAACTCGGACCAGATCGTCACGTCGTCGACCCCCAGCGCGGTCAGGTAGCGGTGGATCATCGGCTCCATCACCACGGGCAACGTGTCCTCTTCGGGCGGATAGAGGCCATAATGGGCCAAACCGTCGAGCGATGCGGCCATCACGCGGTCGATGTCCGGCCGCTTCGCCTCCAGCGTCCAGAGCCATGCGGTGCGTGCGAAGGTGTTGAAGTCGGACGCGCCGATGTCGCGCTGAACCTCATCCCACCTGACGGGCTGTCCGCGCTCCTTGATCCTGATCTCGAACCCTTCGGGGGCCTCGTTCTCGCGCACTGGCGGATTGTCGATCAACTCGCCTATGTCGTCGAATTCACCGCGGTTCGCATGGATCGGGCCATAGGCCGCGGTTTGCGGCGTGTAGCCGGGCACACGGAAGAACGGATTGAACGCAATGAAGACGTGGTCATAGTCCTCAGCCCACCAGTCAAGCAGCGGGTGCTCGAAGGGCGGCAACAGCAGATGGCGGGGCGTCCTAGCCACGGGGCAGCACGGCTCGCCCGCCCTCGGTCAGCAACCAGGCCTCGCGCCCCTCGATCACGACGGCGCTCATGGGGCGGAAATAGCCCGCGCCGCTGTCGATGTTCAGCCGGTTGCCGTAATGCGTCGCGACATCGGCGGGCGTGTGACCATGGACGATGAGCTTGCCGTGGTCGTCGGTGGACGACAGGAACGGCTCTCGTATCCAGACGAGATCGTCCTCGACCTGATCGGCCAGCGGAACACCGGGGCGCACGCCCGCATGACAGAAAAAACACTCGCCGCGTTCATAGGTGACGGGAAGGTCGTTTAGAAAATCGACATGCCGCACGGGCACACGCGCGACGGCATCGGCGTGAAGGGTTTCGATCGGCTGGTCCGTATCGACGCCATAGGAGGCCAGCGTTTCCCGGCCCCCCAGACGTTCGTCGAGCCAGTGAAGGCCCGCGAGCAGCCGGTCGGGCGTGCGCGGCGTGGGTTCGAGGAACGCGGTCATCATGCGGTCATGGTTGCCGGTCAGAACGACCCACGGCGCACCGGAGGCCAAGCCCTGCATCAGATAGTCGATCACCCCTGCCGTGGCGGTCCCCCGGTCGCACAGGTCACCGATGTGAACGGCCGGCGCGTCCCGGTCGCCGCAGGCCACGCGGTCGCGTTCGATCAGATCGTGCACGCGCTCGAGCTCGGAAAGCTGCCCGTGGATATCGCCGATAGCATAGGTTCTCATGGCGCCCTGTTAACCGCTGGGATGTCCGGGCAAAACCCGCAAAACGAAAAGGCCGGACAGATCGCCCGGCCTCGTCCCGTTCCTCGCCCGCCTCAGACGTGCGGCGCGAGGATGTAGTCGTTGTCGTTCGGATCGTCGTCCTGATAGAATCGCTCAGTCACGCCGGGAAGCGCCTTGAAGTCCTTCATCGCGGCGACCGGGAACAGCGTCGAGCCGATGCTCTCGAAGCCCGGAAGCTGGCGCAGCACGGCGGTCACCGCCTGCGTGCACATCGCCTTGGGCACGGCGCCGTATTCCTGCACGAGCCGGATCGCCTTTTCGGCGACGGCGGGGCTTACGATGATGTCGTGGCGATAGACGTCCCACGTGATGCGGGCGTGGTAGTCGATGTAGAACTCGACCGCCGGTTCGGAGATGCCGAAATGCACGTCGTTCCGCTCGGGGATCTGGGGGTGATACCAGGTGCCCGCCGGATCGAACAGGATGCGCTGCGACCCGTTGATCATCAGCGCCGCATGGCCACCCTGACCGTTGTTGCGACCGACCACCGTGAACAACGAGATCATCGGCGGACCGTTGTGCACGTACGTGGCCCGCGTCACCTCTTCGGTCGAAGCCCATTTGCTTTCAGCCGCACAGGCGGCGAGCCCGAACAGGAGAATGATCGAAAGAAGGATGCGGCGCATGGTCAGAACCACCCTGTCTGAAAATGAAAAGGCCGGGCCAAAGGGCCCGGCGGTTCCTCAGGCGCCGACGATGGCGAGAAGGATCAGAACCACGATGATCGCGATCACCGAACGGACGGTGAATTTCATGAACCCTTCAAAGGTCTTTTCCTGCACCCGAATGTCCATCGAGCCGTGCTTGTGTTCAGCCATTTGATCCCTCGTCAGCCGTGTTTCGCGCTGTCGATTAGACGATTTCGGCGGGCCTGTCACGCCGCGATGGGCGCAAATGCCTTATTCTTCGCCCGGTGTAGCGCCCGCGTCGCGTTCAAGGTCGGCGGCAAGACGAAAGCCGATGCGATAGGGTTCGTCTTCGCCCTTTTCCCGGGGCATCGCCCTGAGAATCACGTTGAGCTGGCTGACGTGCTGGACGAGCTGGGTCTTGGTGCCCGTCAAATCCGTGCCGTAGAAGGTCACGATGTCGGGGGCGAAATACCCGATCCCCTCAATCCTGAGCACGCCCGCATCCGAGCCGGTAAAGCCCATCGCGACCTCATGCTCGTTGTCGAGCTGCTCTTCGAAGTTCTGGATATAAAGGATGATGCGCTGATAGGCCCATTCCGCCGGGCTCTTGTCCTCTGGCGGCGTGTCGGCGACCGATGGCGGCAGCGGTGTCTCTTCGGCGGTCGGTGCGTCGTGGTCCGAACACCGGGCGACGGCGCGGCGCGGATGTTTCTTCTCTCCGATCGCGCTCACGCTCACGCGCGGCCCCCTTTCGCCTGCCACAGCCACGCATCGTCGTCGCGCCGGGTGCGCGTGACCTTGCCGGTCTGGAACAGGTGATTGAGGTGGGCCAGCGCCTCGACCAGCGCGAGGCCGTATTCCCCTTCGCCAATGGTGCGCTTGAAGATCGCCGGGAAGCACTCGACCGCGGTTTTCGGCGTGTCGAGGTAGGCTTCGAGCCGCTCCAGCGCCGAGTGGTGGTTCTGGATCAACTGGCGCATCCGGGTCGGCAGACCCTTGTAGGGCAGCTTGTGGCCCGGCAGGACCAGCTGTTCGTCACGGGCGAAATGGATGAGCTTGCGGCAGCTTTCCAGCCACTCGCCCACCGGGTCGGCCTCGGGCTCGGTCGCGTAGACGCCGAGATTGGGGCTGATGGTGGCGAGAAGCTGATCGCCGCCATGAACGAGGTTGTCGTCCTGCGACCAGAAGGTCGCGTGCTCCGGCGCATGTCCGTTGCCGATCCGCACGTCCCACGTCCGGCCTCCGAAGGTGATCGTGTCGCCTTCCTTGACGCGCGTGAACCCCAGCGGGAGTTCGGCTACCACGTCGGCAAAGTTAAAGGGCCGTTCGCGTGCCCGTTGTTCGTAGATCGCGCGGTCCATCCCGGCGGACCGCCAGAACGCCAGAGTCTCGTCCACCGGCTTTTCGTGCTCGTCGAGCCTGAGCATCCGGGCCATGAGCCACGCGGTGCGGGTGGTGACGAGTTCGGCGCCATGTTCGCGCTGAAACCAGCCGGCCAGCCCGATGTGGTCGGGGTGGTGATGCGTGACGATCAGGCGCTTGATCGGCTTGCCGCCGAGGGGTCCGGCCAACAGGCCCTCCCAGATCGCGCGGGTCTTTTTCGAATCGAACCCCGTGTCGATCAGCGTCCATCCATCGCCCTCGTCGAAGGCGAAGACATTCACATGGTCGAGTTTCATGGGCAGCGGCAGGCGGAACCAGAGCACCCCGTCCGCGACCTCGACGGCTTCACCGATGTCGGGCGCCGTCTCCCATGGAAAACTCAAATGCACGTTCAAACCGCCAGATCCTCGACCGAAAGGGCATAGAGCCCTTCCGCTCCGGCCCGCGCCTGCTCCAGCAACGACGCGTGGTCGGGCAGAAGCCGCTCGACATAGAACGCGGCCAAGGCGGTGCGGGGCCCCCGGCCCTCCTCCGCGATCGCCGACTTGAGGTGATAATAAGCCCCCAGAACACGAGCGAAAGCCGATTGATAGGGCACGGCCCCCGCAAAGCGCGTTTGCAGGTCCTGCTCGACGAGCCATTCGGTCGCCTCACGCAGGGTTTCGGCCGCTTCCCAGACGGGCTTGGCCAGTTCCCCGAGCGTTTCGCGCGCCCCTTCCGCCGTTCCCTCGATCTCGTCCAGCAGGCGGAAGGCCATGTCGCCCCCGTCCATCATCTTACGGGCGACGAGGTCCATCGCCTGAATACCGTTGGTGCCTTCGTAGATAGAGGTCACGCGCACGTCGCGGTAATACTGCGCGGCGCCGGTTTCCTCGACATATCCCATGCCGCCATGCACCTGCACGCCGAGTTCCGCGACCTTGATGCCCGTGTCCGTCCCATAGGACTTCGCGATGGGCGTCAGGAACGCGGCGCGGGCCTTCCAGCCCTTGTCGCCGGTTGCCCCGGCCATGTCGATTGCCGTGGAACAGGCCAGCGATATGGCACGCGCGGCATAGGTTTCGGCACGCATCTGGACGAGCATCCGGCGCACGTCGGCGAAATCCGCGATTGTGCCGGTGCCGTTCTCGACGGGCGTCTTGCCCTGCTTGCGGTCCAGCGCATAGGCGAGCGCGTGCTGATAGGCACCCTCGGCCACGCCGACACCCTGAACGCCCACGTTCAGGCGGGCGTTGTTCATCATGGTGAACATCGCGGCCATGCCGGCGTGTTCCTCGCCCACGATCCAGCCGATCGCGCCCTCGTAACTCATGACGCAGGTGGGCGAGCCGTGCAGGCCCATCTTGTGCTCAAGCGACACGACGCGCAGGTCGTTGGCCTTGCCGGGATTGCCGTTCTCGTCGGGGATATACTTCGGCACCATGAACAGGCTGATGCCCTTGGTGCCCGGCGCCCCGTCGGGCAGACGGGCGAGGACGAGGTGGCAGATGTTTTCGGCCATGTCGTGATCGCCCCAAGAGATATAGATCTTCTGCCCGGTGATCGCGAAAGTTCCGTCGCCGTTCGGCACGGCCTTGGTCGTCAGCGCGCCCACGTCCGAGCCCGCCTGCGGTTCGGTCAGGTTCATCGTCCCAGTCCATTCGCCGCTGGTCAGCTTGGGCAGGTATAGGTCCTTGAGTTCGTCCGACGCATGGGCTTCGAGCGCCTCGATCTGGCCCTGCGTCAGAAGCGGGTTCAGACCGATGGCAAGGCAGGCGCCCGCGATCATGTCGTTGACGCTGGCCGTCAGCGTGAAGGGCAGGCCCATGCCGCCGTATTCCGGATCGCCGGAAATGCCGATCCAGCCGCCTTCCGCCATCGCTTCATAGCCTTCCTTGAAGCCCGGGCTCGAACGGACCACGCCGTTTTCGAGCACCGCGCCCTGAAGGTCGCCGTTGCGCTGAAGCGGTGCGATCACCTCATCCGCCAGCTTTCCCGCCTCGGTCAGGATCGCGGTCACGGTATCGGCCGTCGCCTCGGCGAATTTTTCGGTCGCGGGGACGGCCTCGAAGCCGACGACGTGATCGAGCAGGAATTGGAAATCGGCGACCGGGGCGCGATAGGGCATGGGAACCTCCCGTTGGCTTGTGAAAGCGCGACTGCCACGCTAGGCAGTTGGCCGGAACCTAAGACTAATCGCTTTCGACACAAGGGAAACGCGGCGTCATGGCCGATCTGCACGCCACCGAACGACTGGTGCCGGATGACACCGGGATCGCGCGGGCCGCCGAGGTCCTGCTTGCGGGCGGGCTTGTCAGCTTCCCGACCGAAACCGTCTATGGCCTTGGCGGCGTCGCGACCGACGACATCGCCGTCGCCCGGATTTTCGAGGCGAAGGGCCGGCCCCATTTCAATCCTCTGATCGCGCATGTGCCTGATCTGGAGGCGGTGTCGAAGATCGCGGAACTGTCAGGACGCGCGCACGATCTTGCGCAGGCGTTCTGGCCCGGCCCCCTGACGCTGGTGCTGCCGATGCGGGCGGATGCCGGCCTGTCGCCGTTGGTCAGTGCCGGTCTGACGACCGTTGCCGTGCGCATTCCCGATCATCCGCTGGCGCAAAAGCTCCTCCGCGCCGTCGGGAGGCCCGTCGTCGCCCCCTCCGCGAACCCCTCGGGCCGGATCAGCCCGACCGAGGCGGCGCACGTGCTCGCGGGTCTTGGCGGACGGATCGAGGCGGTGCTGGACGGCGGACCCTGTTCGGTCGGCGTCGAAAGCACCATCGTCGGGTTCAATCCCGAACCCGTCCTGCTGCGCCCCGGCGGGCTACCCGCCGAAGCCATCGAAGACGCGCTGGGCGCACCGCTCGCCAGACGCGCAGAGGGCGCGGGGATCAACGCGCCGGGTCAGTTGGCCTCGCACTACGCGCCCGACGCGCGGGTTCGGCTCGATGCCGAAGCCGCGCGGCCCGGTGAGCGGATGCTGGGGTTCGGAGATGCGGACGGCGAGATGAACCTGTCGCCCTCCGGCGATCTGGTCGAGGCGGCGGCGAACCTTTTTCGTATGTTGCATGCATTGGACGCGGCTGGCGACGGACCGATTGCGGTGGCCCCCGTGCCAGACACAGGGTTGGGACGGGCGATCAACGACCGGCTCAGGCGAGCAGCGGCACCGCGGGACTGAGTTTCGCGGCAGCAAGCTGCCACGATCCATGCGAGGGGCGCTGCCCCTCGCGCTCCCCGAAGTATTTTTGAAACAGAGAAGTAGGAAGCGCTCAGGGTTCGCGGAAGGCTTCGCGGCTCTTGTAGAGCGGCTTCATCAGGTAGTGCAGGATCGTCTTCGATCCGGTGTGGAGTTCCACGTCCGCGACCATGCCGGGGCGGATTTCCAGGCTGCGCTGGCGGTCGGTCAGGCCGGACAGGTCGAGGCTGAGGATCACGCGGTAGTGCGGGTCGCCATCGCGCACCCGGTCGTCCTTGAACGTATCCGCCGAGATCAGGTCCACGGTGCCCTTGAGCGAGCCGTAGATGGTGTAATCGTAGGCCGACAGCTTGACCGTTGCCTGC
Source organism: Maritimibacter alexandrii (assembly GCF_005871115.1). NCBI lineage: Bacteria > Pseudomonadati > Pseudomonadota > Alphaproteobacteria > Rhodobacterales > Roseobacteraceae > Maritimibacter > Maritimibacter alexandrii. Next base: position 1,349,212 of record NZ_SWKQ01000009.1, on the reverse strand, counting down.
TGGCCCGGCTGGACGTTGGCGATGTCCTCGGGCTTCACGCGGGCTTCGACGAGGATCTGATCGCCGAGCGGGATGATCTCGGCCAGTTCCTCGCCCGGCCTGACGACGCCGCCGATGGTCGTCACGGCGAGGTTGTTGACGATCCCGCGCATGGGCGAGGTCAGGACGGTCCGGTCGAGCTGATCCTGCGCGATCTTGAGGTTCTGGCGGAGCGTCGCCTGATCGCGCAGCACCTCGGCATATTCCTCGGCCCGCTTGAGTTCGGTCTGGGTGACGATCTCGTTGTGGCGGGTCAGCGCGTCGGCATGGGCCTTGCGCGCCTTGGTCACTTCGATCAGCGCGACGATCTTCTGATCGAGCATGTTTTCGAGAAGCTGCAATTCGGTCGCGGCTTCGTCCAGCACCTGCTTGGCCCCATCCCGGCGCGAGATGAAATCGGCCTGACGCGCGGCGAGCAAAGCGGCCTCGGACGCGACCATGTTGGGCGTGCGGGCGGCGAGGTCGGCGGGCACGTCGAAGGTGTCATGGCCCGCAAGTTCCGCTTCCAGCCGCAGACGTTTGATTTCAAGCGCGGCGATCTGTTCGAGGTAATCGGTGACGGTCGAGCGGAACTCGGTCCCGTGCAGGCGCGCGATGACGTCGCCCGGTTCGACCCGGTCGCCTTCGGACACCAGAAGCTCGGCGAGAATGCCGCCTTCGAGGTTCTGGATGATCTGGGGACGGGCGGATGAGATGACGTCACCGGGCGCGCGCACGATCTCGTCCACCCAGGCGATGGCGGCCCAGAACACGAACACCGCAACGGCGGCGGCGGAGACCCAGATGACCATGCTGGGCCGTTTCAGCCCCGCTTCGAATTCTGCGTCGATCACCGCCATCAGCCGGCCTCCCGTCGTGCTTGCGCGTCGCGCAGATGGGCCAGCACCTCGTCGCGCGGACCATCGACCGCGAGGCGGCCGTTTTGCAGGATCACGGTGCGTTCGGTCAAGGCGAGGATCGGCACGCGGTGGGTCGCGATGACCGCCGTGCGCCCCTCCAGCCACGTCTGAAGGCGCGACACCAGCGTCGTTTCCAATGTGGTGTCGAGCGCGGCGGTGGGTTCGTCAAGAAGCACGACGCGCGGGTCCTGAAGCCAGATGCGCGCCCAGCCGATCGACTGGCGCTGTCCAGCCGACAACCCTTCGCCATTGTCGCGGATTTCAAGGTCGAGGCCCTTGGCATGGCCACGCACATAGGGGCCGAGGCCCGCGAAATCGAGCGCGGCAAGCAGGCGGTCGTCGTCGCGTTCCAGAAGCGCGAGGTCTAGGTTGTCGCGTAGGGTTCCGGCGAACAGGCGCACGTCCTGCCCCAGATAACCCACGTTGCGGCGCAGATCGCGCGGTTCGATCTGGCCCATGTCCACACCGTCGATCATGACACGGCCTTTGGTCGGTCCGTAAAGGCCCGCGAGCATCTTCAGCAGCGTCGACTTGCCCGATCCGTTCGCGCCGAGCACGGCGATGTGCTGGCCCGCTTCGATGGCCAGCCCCGGCACGTCGAGCACGGGGGCTTCGTCGTCGTAGGCGAAACCCGCCTCACGCAGTTCGAAGGCGCCGTGGATCACGTCACGGCGCAGAAGCGTGCGCCCTTCGGCGGCGTCCTGTTCGGCGGTCGCGACGGCATCCAGCCCGGACAGCGCGTTCTTGACGTTCGACCAGCGGGCGAGCGTTCCGGCGAGTTGCGTGAGCGGGGCGAGCGTGCGGCCCGACAGGATGCCGACGGCGATGATCGTGCCAACGGTGAATTCGCCCGCGAACACCAGATAGGTGCCCGCGATGACGGCAGCGACATAGGTCGCCTGCTGCACCCCCTGCGCCCAGAAGGTGAGAAGCGCGGACAGCCGCCGCTGCTCGGTCGATTTCAGCGCCGACAGCGTCGTCAACTCGTGCCAGAGCCGCATGAACCGCGCCTCGCCCCGCGCCGATTTGATCGTGTCGAGGTCGTAGATCGCCTCGTGCAAGAGGCGCGAGGTCTTGGCCGAGGCGCCCTGCGTCTGGCGGCTGAGTTCGACCATCCGCCGTTGCAGGAACAGGCCCGGCAGGATCATGAGCACCCCGCCTGCGATCAGCACCAGAACGATGGGTCCGGCAATCGACGATACGAGCGCCAGAAACAGGATGATGAACGGAATATCCGTCAGCGATCCGATGGAGGACGCCGTGAAGAATTCGCGGACCGACGAAAACTCCCGCATCGCCGCGAACAGGCCCGATGGGGTGGTGGGTCGTTTGTCGGATCGCATCCCGAGAATGCGGGACAGGAGAAGCGATTGGACGGTGAGCTCGATATGCCGCCCGGCCCCGTCCATCAACCGCGCCCGCGCGATCTTGATGCCGCCTTCAAGTGCGAGCGCCAGTCCGGCGCCAAGCGCCAGCATCCAGAGGGTCGGCACCGACTGGTGCGGTATCACGCGGTCATAGACCTGAAGCGAAAACAGCGCGACGGACACCGCCAGCAGGTTGGCCACGAAACTGCCCAGCGCCACATCGCCGAAATGCTTCTTGTGCTTCGCAAGTTCGCCCCAGAACCAGTGCGGCGGGCGTTTGGCCAAGGCGTGCCGCTCGTCCAGCCTGGCCGCGGGGGCGAAGGCCCGGACGGTGACACCGGCGTAAACCGGCGCGAAATCCGATACAGGCACTTCGGCCCTGCCATCGGGGGCACCTTCTTCGTAGAGGGTGAGCGTGTCGCCATGCTGATCGAGGACAAGCACCGCCTGCCCGTTCTTCATCATGGTGATGACCGGAAGCCCGTCGGGGTCCGGGTCGGACTTGGTCTGAACCTGAAGGCCCGTGGCCCTGAGGCCGACCGCAAGCGTTTCCGCGTCGATGGTTTCGCCCGGATTGCGCGCGAGCATCGCCTCCAGAATGTCCTGCACCGCCGGTTTCGCGCCGAGTTGCCGGGCGTATACGGCGAGCAGTTGCGCCCGACGCAAAAGCCGGTTGGGGTCCGGGCCTTCGCGCTTTTCGACCTTGGTTTCGCTCGACTTCACGCGGATGCGCGGCGCTTCGGCGGTATTGGCGCTGTCGGGCCGGGCGCGGACAGCGGCGCCTGTGATCGAGGGGAAGGCGACCGTGTTCGTCATATCTCGCCCCCGTCGGCGAGCAGACCGAGTTCGCGCGCGATTTCGATATCGGCCCGTGCGCCCGCGTATTTCGCGGCAATCGCTTCGGCTTCCAGCCGCGCCATGGACTCGATCACCGTCACCACTTCGGACACCGTGCGGGTGCCCGCATCGAACTGGCGGCGGAAGAGGTTGGCATTGGCCTGCCCCTGAGCCGCCAGATCGACGGCGCGACCGGCGCGGGCGGCAAGGCCCGCCCGTTCCTGCGACAGGGCGGCAAGGCGGCGGGCGGCGTCTTCGCGCGCCTGCGCGACCCGGCGCTCGGCGGCCTCTTTCGATGCATCGACGGCCTTGAGGTTGTCGGGCGTCGAAAACCCGATGCCGTTGTCCGAGGACAGGACCAGATCGGGCCCTGTCACACCGTCACGGCTGGAGATCGCGGCCCCGGCGGACAGACCCGGCAACAGCCCGGCGCGGGCGATTGCGGCCTCGGCGATGTCGCGGTCACGTTCGGCATGGGCTAGGTGAAGCGACAGGGGATCGACGGCATCGCCGGGTATGGTCAGCTTGGCGATGCCATGAACGGTGTCGAGCGACCCTGCGGTCATCGCGGCCAGTTCGGCGCGGGCCGTGCGACCCGCCTGAACGGCATCCGCCTGCGTCGCGGCGAGTTCCGCGACCTTCGAGCGGATCACGGCAAGTTCGGACATGTCCGAGATGCCGCCTTCGACCCGCTTTGCCATGATCGTTTCCATTTCGCGCATCCGGGTGACGGCCCCGCCGCTCGCCGCCGCAAGTTCGCGCGCTTCCTCGGATTTGAGGTAGAGCGACAGCGCCGTATGGACACGGTCGTTTTCATCCTGCGAAAGGGCGACCGCAGCCGCCTCGACATCCGCGCGGGCGAACTCGCGCTCGGCCTTCTTCTTGCCGAAGTCGAACAGGACCTGATCCACGACGAGCGAGGCGACGATGGACGACAGCGACAGAAGGCTCACGCTCGGGCCGAGCGACGGAAGCCAGTTCTTGTCGGCGGCGCGGGAGCGTAGGCGGGCCTGCCGCAGCTCCGCCTCGGCCGTGCGGGACGAGGCGGCGAGGGTGGCATCGGCCACGCGGGCATAGGACGACCCCTCCGGCAGGACGGACCGGCGCGCGATCAGGGCTTCGATGATCTGTGACTGGTGGTCTTCGCCACGCTCGCCCTGCGCTTCGGCGAAGGCGCCCGCATTGCGGGTGACGTCCGGATCGTCGCTTGTCGCGAATCCGTCGCTCATGCATCCCGACAGGGCCACGCAAGCCGTGGCTGCCAGTACTCCCTGCCGTATCGTCCGCCTCAAATGTCTGCCCCGTAGTCTTGGATTCGAACCGCCCGGCACGCTCATTCTCGCGGCGCGCCGTGGTGGGCCCGGATCAGGTCGTCAGTCGGATGTCGTCGTCGATGATGAGCGTGCCGCCTTCGTCTCCCAGCGTGTAGATGGAATAGGTCTCGCCGCCGATGGTCACGTTCGTGTTGGTGTCGGACATGGCCGCGCCGTTGGTCCGGTCCACATTCACCGCATCGTCGCCCGATCCGTGGATCGTCAGCGTGTTCGAGTTGCTCGAAAGCCCTTCGAGCAGGTCCGAGGTTATGACCAACGTGCTGTCTTCCGCGAACCGCAGGTCGACCGCCTCGATCTCGTGCCCGGAGAGACCCGGATTCGACAGATCGACCGCATTCGGCAGGCCCTTGTCGAGCGCGAAGAGCGTGGCGCTTTCGTTGCCCGCGTCATCGGTCTTGGTGATGACGAGGTGCGAGCCGTTCGGAAGCGTCTGGGTGAAGTAGAAATCCACCTCGCCGGTCGCGATCGGGTTCGCGAACTGCATGTTGCCGATGGTGCCCTGCGACCCGTGCAGCCCGACGGTCGACAGTGCCGCCGTCGCATCGCCCGCATCGACCGAGAAGCCGCGCAGAAGGTCGCCCGACCGATTGAACGCGGTGACGAAGGCCGCGTCGGGTGCTTCGGTGTCCAGTTCGACGGTATCGGTGATCGTGCGCGTGTTGCCCGCCGCATCGGTGGCCGACACGGTGACGTCGAGCGTGTCTTCGCCCGTGCCAAGCTCGGCCGCCGCGAAGCTGGCGGTCCAGTTCCCGGCCCCGTCGACCGTCGCCGTGTGGCTCGTCCCGTCGATGTCGACGACGACCGTCGATCCGGCTTCGACGACGCCCGTAAGCGTGAGGCCCAGCGCCGCTTCGGTCGCGTTGATGTAGCCGTCGCCCGCGATGGGCGTTGCGATGGCGAGGCGGTTCACCTCGGTATCCACCACGACCGTGTCGGTCAGCAAGGCCGAGTTGCCGGCGGCATCGGTCGCGGTCACGACCACGTTCACCCCCTGCTCGCCCGTGGGCACGCTGGATTTGGCGAAATCCACGGTCCAGTTGCCCGAACCGTCGACCGTGGCGGTCTGGGTCACGAGACCCATCTTGACCGAGACGACCGAGCCCGGCTCGACCGTGCCGGTCAGGGTGATGCCGTCAGCCCGTTCGACCGCGTTCACCACGCCGTCATTGTCCACCACGCCGTCGGACGAGAAATTCGTGACGACCGTGTCGATGGCGACGCTGTCGGTCACCGTCTTGGCGTTGCCGTAGCCGTCGTTGATCGACGCGGTGATCTGCGAAACATAGGTGCCCGCCGGGATCTGGTTGGCCGGGAAGGTGGCGGACCACGTGCCGTTCATCGCGGCCACGGTCGTCGTCTGCGCGGCGCCCAGCCCGACGGTGACCACCAGACCGGGGGTCGCCGTGCCGTGGATCACCACGCCATCGGCGCGTTCGGTCAGGTTCACCACATCGTCGATTTCGATTGCGGCCGGAGACAGCGCGAGATCGCCCGCCACCGTGTCGATGCGCACGGTTTCGGTCAGGATCGAGGTGTTCCCCGCCACGTCCGTCGCGGTCACGGACAGAAGCGTGTCGTATTCGCCGTTGGGGATCGACCCCGGCGCGAAGCTCACCGACCAAGACCCGTCCGGATTGACCGTTGCCACGCGCGTTGTGGCACCGATGCTGACGGTGACCTGCGCGCCGATTTCCACGGTGCCGGTAAGGTTCAGACCACTCGAAAGCTCGGACCCGGCCAGCACACCGTCACCGCCCGTGGGCGAGCCGGTGAAAGCGAAGTCGGTGACGAGCGTGTCGATCCTGACGGTGGTGGTCGCCGTCGCCGTGTTGCCCGCCGCATCCGTGGACGTGACCGACACGTTGGCGGTGTATTCGCCGGACGCGATGCTGCCTTGAGGATAAGTGACGCTCCAGCTTCCGTTCGCGGCGACCGTCGCCGGGCGGACGACGCCGCCGATGCTGACATTCACGCTCGCCCCCGGTTCGGCGATCCCGGTGAGGGTCAGACCCGCGACCGTTTCGGCATAGTTCGCGATGCCGTCGCCGCCTGTGCCCGAAAGCGTGGCGGTGACCGAGGTCATGGTGTCGACCTGAACGATCTCGGTCATCGTGGTGACGTTGCCCACGATGTCGGTCGATTTCACGAACACGGTCGCCTGATAGGCGCCCGTCGGAACCTCGCCTCCCGCGAAAGGCACGCTCCACGACCCGTTCGCGGCGACCGTTCCCGTGTGGGTGCGGCCCTGGAACGAGACGGATATCGAGGCACCCGGCTCGCCGATCCCCGTGAACGTGACGCCGGAGGCCGCTTCGGCCTTGTTGATGATGTTGTCCGCCCCGCCGAAGTTCATGGCGAGCGCCAGCAGGTTCTCGGTGTCGACCAGCATGGTCCCCGACGCGGTCGAGACGTTGCCGGCCAGATCGGTCGCGGTGACGTTGATCTGCGTCGTGTATTCACCGCCGGCGATGTTCATCCCCGGCACGACCGCGGTCCACGTCCCGCCGGACCCGGCGGTGGCGGAATAGGTCATGCCACCGACACTGACGACGATGGACGATCCGGCCTCCGCCGTGCCGGACAGGAGGACGGTGCCCGCCTGTGCGACGCCGTTCACGACCACTTCGCCGCCCGATCCCGTGCCCGAGGACAGGGTGACCGCGCCGTCGGTGTCGATGTCGATGGTCGAACTGGTGTTGGTGACGTTGCCTGCGGCATCGGTCGCCTTGACCGTGATCGTCGAGGTATAGGTGCCGGACGGAATCTCGGATGAGGTGTAGGTGACCGACCAGCTTCCGGTGACGGATGCGACCGTCGTGTGCGTCACGCCGTTCATCGTGATTTCAAGCCGCGCGCCGGGTTCGGCGGTGCCCGTGATCTCGACCCCGGCATGGCGTTCGGATGCGTTCACCACGTTGTCGGTCGACAGCGTCAGGTCGATCGCCGCCGCGGGCGCGATCGTGTCGACGGTCATGGTGTGGGTGATCGTGGTCGCATTGCCGTAGGCGTCGACCGAGGTGATGAACACGTCGATATCGTATTCGCCGGTCGGCAGGTCGCCGTGGCTGAAATCGATGCTCCATTCCCCGTTCACGTTGACGGTGGTCGAACGGGTGAACCCGTTGACCTGAATTGTGACCTTGGCCCCCGCTTCGCCATTGCCGACGAGCGTGAAGCCGGACTGGTTTTCAACCGCGTTGACGACGAAGCCCTGAACACCGACGTAATGGTCGAATTCCACGTTCGGCGGTGTGGTGTCGATGACGACATGCTGGCCGGACAGGTTCACGGTCGTTCCGCCCGGTTCGGTCACGACCACGGTCACGCGGTAATCGCCGTCGCCCGGGAAATTGCCGCCCGTGAACTTGGCGCTCCAGCGGCCTTCGAAGTTGGAATAGACCGTGATGGACTGGCCGCCGATGGTGACGAGCACTTCGGAATTCGGCTCGGCCTGCCCGTTGATCGTGACCGTCTTGGTGCTGGACCTGTTGAAGCTGTAATCCGCGTTCGCGTCGAAGATTTTCGCGGTGATCGAGGTGCCCGATCCGCCCGTGGTTCCACCGCCGGTGCTGGTGCCTCCGGTGTTCTTGACCGAGGTGGCCGACCCGACCAGCGCGGCAGCCCCCAGAACCCCGGTGCCGAGCACGATCCCGGTTCCGGCGGTGCCGAGCCCGGCCAGCGGTGCAAGCCCGAAACCTGCGAGCATGGTGGGCGCATCGTCGCTGCGCGATGACCCGACATAGCCGTTCTGGTCGGCGAGGGCGGCGGCGACCGCCTCGTCCGCGTCGTCGTTATAAACGCCTTCGGCCAGAACCACCGGGTCGTCGGGGAAGGTGAGCACGGCGAGTTCGCCGTACTTGCCCCAGATTTCGGTGTCGTGGTGGCTGACCTCGCTGGTGGCCGAAACCACGGTTCCGATCAGGTGGCCGCCTTCGTTGAGATACAGGTCGGCCTGCGGATTCCCGTCGGGACCGAAATAGTCCTCAAGCAGAATCTGACGCCCGTCGGCCATCAGAAGGACAAGGTCGTCGCCCTTCCGGATGTAGCCGGACACGTCCAGCCGTCGCATGTTCAGGGATACGGCGCCGCCCGCCGAAAGTGCCAAATGTCCGTCAAATGAAGAATCGAAGACCGTTCCCTGCTGGTAATTGCCAACAGCATCACGGGCCACGAATTGAATCGCGCTCATGGTCTCTTCCGCCTACCTCAATGTCGCGTCGTTTTTTTAAGAATTTGGTGACGCGTACTTTATGCTCTGATTTCCCAATAACTTTTCCGGGTCAGGATTTCCACCATTATTGAACCATTCGGTTCGTTCTCATCCGAAAACTTATCCCTGCGACCGAAATGCCACGCGGCCCGCTGGCGAGAACTGCCTAACAAAAAGGCAGGATCAGCCGATTGTCGGGGTGTCTCACGCCCTGTGACGTTCGAATGCGCCAAACCGTTTGTGTGTCTCGTTTGCGCGGATACAATGACGGTATGAGCGACGAAAAAATCTTCGACGAAATGTGGGGGCGGGACGAACAGCTTCGCGACCCCTATGCAAATTTCCAATCCTGGTTCGACGGCGAAGACCCGGCCCGATTGCGTGCGAAACAACGCGAGGCCGACGATCTGTTCCGGCTGACGGGCATCACCTTCAACGTCTACGGACGGCAGGAGGCCGAGGAGCGGCTCATCCCCTTCGACATCGTGCCGCGCGTCATCGCCCAGCGCGAATGGCAGAAACTCAGTCGTGGGATCGAACAGCGGGTGCGCGCGATCAACGCGTTCCTGAACGACATCTACGGGCGGCAGGAAATCATCAAGGCCGGGCGTCTCCCGCAAGAGATGATCGCCAAGAACGCGGCCTTTCTGCCCCAGATGATCGGCGTGCATCCACCCGGCGGGGTCTATACCCATATCGTCGGCATCGACCTCGTGCGGACCGACGACAACGAGTTTTATGTGCTCGAGGACAATGCGCGCACGCCCTCCGGTGTCAGCTACATGCTCGAAAACCGCGAGACGATGCTGCATATGTTCCCCGAGCTTTTCGCCAAGAACAACGTGTTGCCGGTGTCGACCTATCCGGCGGACCTGCGCCGGTCGCTCTCCGCCTGTGCGCCGCCCGCCTGCGACGGGCCGCCCACGGTCGCGGTGCTGACGCCGGGCATCTACAACTCGGCCTATTTCGAACACAGCTTCCTTGCCGACCAGATGGGCGCGGAACTGGTCGAAGGCCACGACCTGCGCGTGGTCGACGGGCGCGTCGCGATGCGCACGACCCGTGGTTACCAGCCCATCGACGTGCTCTACCGCCGTGTCGATGACGACTTCCTCGACCCGCTGAACTTCAACCCGGACAGCCAGTTGGGCGTGCCGGGGATCATGGATGTCTACCGCGCGGGCGGCATCACCATTGCCAACGCGCCCGGGTCCGGCATCGCCGACGACAAGGCGATTTACAGCTACATGCCCGAGATCGTCGAATTCTACACGGGCGAGCGGCCGCTCTTGCAGAACGTGCCGACGTGGCGCTGTTCGGACAAGGAAAGCCTGCAATACGTGCTCGACAACCTTTCCGACCTCGTCGTGAAAGAGGTCCACGGATCGGGCGGCTACGGGATGCTGATCGGCCCGACCGCGTCGAAAAAGGAAATCGCCGAGTTCCGAAAGAAGCTCGAAGCGCGGCCGGGCAATTACATCGCACAGCCGACGCTGTCGCTGTCCACCGTCCCGATTTTCACCAACAAGGGGCTATCGCCGCGCCATGTCGACCTGCGGCCCTTCGTCCTCGTCTCGCCGGAAGGGATCAACATCACCCCCGGCGGCCTCACCCGCGTCGCCTTGAAGAAAGGCTCGCTCGTCGTGAACTCGTCGCAGGGCGGCGGGACCAAGGACACCTGGGTGCTGGAGGACTGATATGCTGGGAAAAACCGCAAACGGCCTCTACTGGATGTTCCGCTCGCTGGAGCGGGCCGAGAACACCTCGCGCCTGATCGAAACCGGACAGCGCATCGGCCTGACCCGTTCGGGCAACATGGAATGGGGCTCGGTCATGCAGACCGCCGGCGTGGCCGAGGGCTATGCCGCGCATCGGGGCGAAATCGCGCAGGATCAGGCGATCGACTGGATGCTGCGCGACACCGACAACCCGTCTTCGGTCCTGTCCTCCATCGCCTCGGCGCGTCAGAACGCCCGCATGGTGCGAACGGCGCTTACCACGGATGTATGGGAGGCGACGAACGCAGCCTACATGCGGTCGAAGGAACTGCTGGCCCGCAAGGTGCCGGAGCGCGACCTTCCGAACACGCTCAAGCTCATCCGCCAGCGCACGGCGCTGGTGCGCGGGGCCACGCACGGGACGATGCTGCGCAACGACATCTACGACTTCGCGCGCATCGGAACCTTCCTCGAACGCGCCGACAACACGGCGCGTATTCTCGACGTGAAATACTATGTGCTTTTGCCCTCGGTCTTCGCCGTCGGCTCGACCATCGACAACGTGCAGTGGGAAACCATCCTGCGCTCGGTCTCGGCCTCGGGAGGCTACCGCATGGCATACGGCAATCAGGTCAACGCTCGCGACATCGCGAAATTCCTGATCCTCGACAAACGGATGCCACGCAGCCTGAACTTCTGCGTGTCCAAGTTGCGCGACAATCTGGGGTATCTCGCCTCGGACTACGACACCACGCTTCCGTCGCATGAGATCGCGGACAAGCTGGCGCAGAGGTTGTCGTTGCATGACATCGACGAGATCTTCGAATACGGTCTGCACGAATACATCCAGACGATCCTCGCCTCGATCGGGGAGCTGGGCGCTCAGATCGAGCAGGATTACCGCTTTTACGTATAGGGTGGGCGTGCATGCGGCTTAGAATAAAGCATACGACACGATACAGGTTTGCCGAACCGGTGGCCTATGGTCTGCAACAGCTTCGCAAGACGCCGAAGTCCGGGCATCAGCAGGAGGTGCTGGACTGGACGACGACGGTCGAGAACGGGCGCAAGGAAGTGTCGTTCGAGGATCATCATCACAACGTGGTGGAACTCATCTCCATCGACCGTGATGCGACCGAGGTGACGGTCGTCTCGGAGGGCGAAGTGACGGTCGAAGACAGTGGCGGCGTCGTCGGTCGCCACCCCGGACCCTCGCCGCTCTGGCTTTATGAGCGTGAGACGAAGATCACCAAATGCGGCAGCGGCGGGCGCGCCATCGTGCGCAAGATCGACGCGACGGGCGACTTGGACAGGCTTCATGCCCTGATGCGCCAGATCGGCGAGCAGGTGACATATGCCACGGGCGAATCCCAGTCGGACTGGACGGCGGAAGAAGCCATCGCGCATGGCAAGGGCGTCTGTCAGGACCACGCCCACATCTTTCTCGCCTGCGCGCGCGAGATGGGGTTCCCGGCCCGCTACGTCTCGGGCTACCTGATGATGGACGACCGCGTCGAACAGGATGCGACCCACGCATGGGCCGAAGCCCATGTCGACAACCTTGGCTGGGTCGGGTTCGACGTGTCGAACAACCAATGCCCCGACGCACGCTACGTTCGTGTTGCAACGGGCCTTGATTACACCGAAGCTGCGCCGGTTATCGGGTCGCGAGTCGGTGGGTCAGCCGAAACGCTGGATGTCCAGATACAGGTGGCACAGCAATAAAGGGCTGACATGACCTATTGCGTCGGAATGATGCTCGACCGCGGGCTCGTGATGATGTCCGACACCCGCACGAACGCGGGTGTCGACAATATCGCCACGTTCAACAAGATGCACACGTGGGAGGTCGAGGGCGACCGCGCGCTGATCCTCATGTCCGCCGGCAACCTCGCCACGACGCAGGCCGTCGTGTCGATGCTGGACGAGCGCACCAAGGCGCACGACCAACGCAACCCGTCGATCCTCGAAGCCCCGTCGATGTTTCAGGTCGCGCGCCTCGTCGCCGACACGCTGCGCGACGTGATCGGCATGCACGAGGATGCGGGCCCCCGTGCGGCGGCGCAGTTCGGCGCGACCCTGCTCCTCGGCGGACAGGTCGCGGGCGGGCCACCGCGTCTCTTCATGATCTACCCCGAAGGCAACTTCATCGAGGCGAGCGCGGACAACCCGTTCTTCCAGATCGGCGAGACAAAGTACGGCCGCCCGATCCTTGTCCGGGCCTTCGATCCGCAGATGAGTTTCGAGAAGGCCTTGAAGCTGCTTCTGGTCAGCTTCGACTCGACGCTCAAGGCCAACCTGTCGGTCGGTCTGCCCTTCGATTTCCAGCTTTACGAGACGGATTCGCTGCGCCTTGGCTATCGCTCGCGGGTTCAGGGTGACAGCCCGTATTTCCAGCAAATCTCGTCCGGGTGGGGCGAGGCGCTGAAACAGGCGCTGGATTCGCTGCCGGATTTCGTGCTGGAGAAGTGACAGGCGCCCAAGCGCCGCCTATGATGGCCGCCGCTTCCGGGAGCCTTGTCGATGCCTCGACTGATCGCCTTTCTGCTCGCCGCCGCGCTTCTTGCCGGAAGCGTGGGGTGGTCGGCGTATCGTGACGCGCTCGACCGCCTGACGGAACGGGGCGAGGCCGACCTGTCGCTCGCCGCCGACCGGGTGACCGGCCAGCTTCTGCGCTACCGCGAGCTTGCCGTGATCCTCGCCCGCCATCCCGATCTGAAACGGCTTCTGATCTGGGGCGGGTCGCCCGGCGCTTCGGTGGAAGTCGTGCAGGGCATGGCCGACATGACGGGCGCGTCGGACGTGGCGGCGGTCGACCTCCATGGCCGCATCGTCGCGGGCAGCAGCGGCAGCTCGGTCGCCCGCGACCCGAAGGAACCGCCGCTCGAACGCGCACTGGACGGGGCCTTGGGCACGTCGAACGAAATCGTCGCCGGCCCCCTTGGCCCGCGCCGGTACTTTGCCTTCGCCGCACCTGTGCAGAGCGAGTCCGGCGTGGTCGTCGGCGCCGTCATGACCCGCGTGTCGGTGGCGCAGATCGAAGACAACTGGCCCGGCGACGCGCCGCCGGTGTTCTTCACCGACCGCCAGAACCGCATTTTCGTGACCAACCGATCCGGCCTCGTCCTCGCGGACCGCAGCGACGGAATGCCCGACTATGAAAGCGCCATCACGGCGGGGCGCGAGGTCTGGCGCATCTTCGGGGATCGCTACCTGCCCAATCGTGCGATCCACCTGCAACGCGATCTGCCGACCATCGGCATGACCGCCGAAATCCTCATCGACAGTTCCGGTGCATTCTACTCGGCCGTTCTGTGGGGCCTGATCGCGGCGGGTGCGCTTTTGACCTTCGGCGCGATCCTGTTCTTCGTGCAGCAGAAACGCGCGGCGCTGGCCGACCGGTTGACGGTCGAAGCCGCGGCGAACGCCCGTCTCGAAGCGCGCGTCGTCGAACGCACGCAGGAACTGACCGAGGTGAACGCGGACCTGCGCCGCGAAGTGTCGGAACGGAAAGAGGCCGAGGCGGCGCTGAAACGCGCGCAGGACGAGCTTGTGCAGGCGGGCAAGCTGTCGGCGCTCGGCAAGATGTCGGCCGGGATCAGTCACGAACTGAACCAACCGCTCATGGCGATCCGGTCCTTCGCGGAAAACGGCGAGCAGTTCTTTGACCGGGGCAAGCCGGAACGCGCACGCGACAATCTCGGCAAGATCTCGGAACTGGCACGCCGGATGGGCCGGATCATCCAGAATCTCAGGGCCTTCGCCCGGCAGGAAAGCGGTCCGGTCACGGATGTCGATCTGGTCGACGTCATCGACGCCTCGCTTGAAATGACCGCCGACAAGATCCATCGCCACGAGGTCGAGCTTGTCTATGACCGCCCCCACCTTCCGATCATGGTGCGCGGGGGCGAAGTGCGGCTTCAACAGGTCGTCGTGAACCTCGTCTCGAATGCCGTCGACGCGATGAGCGATGCGCCCGAACGCCGGCTTTCGCTGACCCTCGACACCGACGGCCCCGCCGTGCGCCTGACGGTGCGCGATTCCGGCCCCGGCATCGCGGACCCGGACCGCGTGTTCGATCCGTTCTATTCCACGAAAGAGGTCGGCGCGGCCGAGGGCATGGGGCTGGGCCTGTCGATCTCATACGGTCTCGTCCAGAGTTTCGGCGGCGCGATCAAGGGCCTGAACCACCCCGAGGGCGGCGCGGCCTTTACGGTCGAACTGGTGCCCGCCGGGCTGGAGGTGGCCGCGTGACCCGCCGGGTTCTGCTGGTCGACGACGATGCGTCGGTGCGCGAGGCGCTTGGGCAGACGCTTGAGCTTGCCGATCTGGTCCCGGTCCTCGCCGGCAGCTACATCGAAGCCAAGGACCACATCACCCCCGACTTCGAGGGGGTCGTGGTCAGCGATATCCGGATGCCGGGCAAGGACGGCTTCGCGCTCCTCGGTTTCACCCATGAGGTCGACCCGGAACTGCCCGTGATCCTGTTGACCGGAGAGGGCGACATTCCGACGGCCGTGCGGGGCATGGCGGCTGGGGCCTTCGACTTTCTCGAAAAACCCTGTGCGCCCGCCGACCTGCTGACCGTCGTGGAAAAAGCCCTGAAGACCCGCGCTCTGGTGCTGGAAAACCGGTCGCTCAAGGCGCAGGTCGAGGCGGGAGATGCCGCCGCGCGCCTGCTTCGGGGCACCTCGGCGCTGTCCGAAAAGATGCGCGACGATGCCCGCGCCGTGGCCCGCACGATGGCCGATGCGCTCATCACAGGTGAGCCGGGGGTGGGCACGTCGAAGATGGCGGAAGTCGTCCACCTGCTTTCCGCCGTATCGCGCGGCCCGTTCCTGAAAATCCCCGGCGCGGGGACGACGCCCGACACGCTGGCCGCCGTGTTCGACGAAGCCGAGGGCGGCACGATCTTCATCGACGAGGTCGCGGGGATGAGCCAGCCCGCGCAATTCGCGCTGCTCGAACGGCTCGAACAGCCTTCCGCGCCACGGGTGCTGGCCGGGACCTATCAGGACCTTGCCAAGCTGACGGAAACCGGCGCGTTCAACCCGGACCTTTATTACCGGCTCGAGGCCGCGCGCATCCACATCCCGCCGCTTCGCGAACGGCGCGAGGATATCCCGACGCTCTTTCGGCATTACGTCGAAATCGCCTGCGAACAGGCCGCGCTGCCCAAGCCCGACATCCCGACCGATGTCACGCATCGTCTGATGGGGCAGGACTGGCCGGGGAATGCCCGCGCGCTGATGAACGCCGCGATGCGCTTCGCGATGGGGCTGGCGGAACCCGACGCCGCAGGCGGGCAGGGACTTGCCGAGCGCATGGCGGATGTGGAGCGCGCCTTTCTGATCGAGGCCTTGCGCGATCACGAAGGCCGCGCGACCGAGGCCGCGCGTAGCCTGAAACTCCCACGCAAGACGTTTTACGACAAGCTCGCACGGCATGGGCTGAAACCCGAGGATTACCGCAGCTAGGCTTCGGCGACCCGCCGTCTGGCCACCCCGTAATGCGCCCCGATGGTCACCAGCGCGAGCGCGACGGCGGGCCAGTGCACCTCGGGCATCCGCATCAGGATGCCGATGGCCAGCGCCAACCGGACCAGCAGCTCGACACGGCCCAGTCGCCGGGCGTCGAACCGCACCAGCGCGCTTGCGATGAGGTAGAGCGCCAGAACCAGCCGCACCAGCAACAAGGCGAGCCCCGGCCAGTCGATCCCCGGCCCGTAACCTTCTAGGAACGCGACCGCCCCCGGCGTCGCGAAGGGATCGAGCTTGGCCGCGTCGATGAGCAGAAGTTCGGGGTAGAAGGCGAAGATGAACGGCAGGATGAACATGACGATCCCCGCCCCCACCGCCGCGAACCCCGTCTTCATCGGGTCGGCATGGGTAATCGACGCGGCGGCAAAGGCCGCGACCGCCACGGGTGGCGTGATGGCCGAGGCGACGGCGAAGAAGAAAATGAACATATGCGCGGTGAAGGGCGCGATCCCCAGCCCGATCACGAGCGGCCCCATCAGAAGCGCGACGTTCACGTAAGCCGGGACCGTCGGCATCCCCATGCCCAGCAGAATAGCAAGCAACATGGTCACGAAAAGGGCCGCGAACAGGAACACGCCGCCGTCCTGCAACTCCGGCCCGAAGAGGCGCAGAAGCCCGGTCACGTCGCGGGCGATGAAGCCGGACAGGCCGGTGAAGTTCAGGCAGAAGTCGATGACCGACACCGACAGGAACATGAGGTAGAGGGTCGAGATCAGGATGCCCGCCTCGGACAGCGCGCCGAAGATCTGCGTCGGCCTCTCGCGGAATTTCGGGTCGAGGAAGAACAGGACCACCAGAAGCATCACGGCCCACCAGCCGGCCGACCCCGCATCGCCCGCGCTGTTCTGAATGAGCTTGAACAGGAACGGCAGATCGGTCGCCAGACAGCTATCCCCGTTCACGACCCTTTCGACCCCGAAGAGCGCGGCGATGGGACCGCAGCCGATCGCCTCTTTCGGTGTCACGAGGAGGAACAGGATCATCAGGATCGGCGCGAAGATCATGACGAGGTTCAGGTAGTCCTGCCGGCTCAGGAGCATGTCCGGGGTCTTTTCCCCCACCGCCTCGATCCCCTGCTTGCGGGCCTGAAAGACCACCGTCAGGAACAGAACGCCGAAATAGGCCGCGGCGGGCAGCGCGGCGGCGATGATGACCTCGCGGTAGGGCGTGACGGTCATCGCGGCGAGCACGAAGGCCGCGACCCCCATGACGGGCGGCATGATCTGCCCGCCGGAGGATGCCGCCGCCTCGACCCCGCCTGCGAAGGTGCGGGAAAAGCCGCGCTTCAGCATCATCGGGATGGTCAGAACGCCTGTGGACAGCACGTTGGTCACCGGCCCGCCCGAAATGGTGCCGAACAGCGCCGACGACACGATAGCGGCATGGGCGGGGCCACCGCGCAGACGCCGGGTCCACAGGAACGCGACCTTGATGAGCGATTGACCCCCTGCGGAAATCCCGAAAAGCGAGCCGAGCACGATATAGGGAAAGACCGACGACAGCAGGATGCCCATAAACCGGCCCAGAAGGCCCTGCGAGGTGTTGGTCAGCACGTCCTCGACATTCGGCCGCCCGTCCATCAGCGTTCGGGGTTCTCCGCCCAGCTTGGTAATGGCGTATTTGTTCATGTCCTCGGACCCGAAGACATACCAGATCGCCACGGTGATGAGCGTATAGGCGGCGATCAGGATCGCGACGGCCACGAGGGGGAAGCCCCAGACGCGCACGTTGTAGGCGAGGAATACGGTGATCGCCGCGCCGACGATGGCGAAGATCCACGACCCTGTGGTGTTGATACAGGCCGGGTCGTCGACACTGGTGGGTTCCGGCAGGCCATAGAGTTCCGCGAACTCCTTTTCCTCCTGCAAGGCGCGCGCGATCAGATCGGCGCGTTCGCCCGTGAACTGGTCGATCAGGCAGATCGAGTCGATTTCGATCACGTAGGTCAGCGACACCATGATCGCCATCGTCACCAGCGCGACATCCATGACGATCGCGAAGGCGCGGCGCATCGGCGCCTTGTCGCGGTCCTTCATGTAGAAGGAATGCTTGGCGACGACGATCAGCATCATCAGCACGAAGGCGATCGGGTAGAGGTATTCGTAGGGGTATTTCCGGATCACGATATCCGGGTCACCGGTGATGTTGGCGACAAGCTGGTCCAGACCCGGGATCGACGGGATCGTGTTCATCAAGCCGATGAAGACGAGCACCAGTCCCAGCCCCTTGGCGAGGGGCATAAGTCGATTCACGGGCGGTGGGGCCGGCGTCTGGGTCGCGCTCATGTCATGCTCCGGGGTGTTTACGCTGGTCTACCGTATCCGGGTGGAACGGGGCTGTGCGCCCCGTCCCGGCTCGCGGAGTGGTGGTGTCCGGGCGAAGGTGCCGCCCGGACGGTTGATTCATTCGGCTTCGGCGCAGTCGGGCACGTCGTAGCCCGCCTCTTCCCAGGCCGCGACGGCACCGGGATGGTACTTCAGCGACAGGCCGCCGCAGAACCCGGTGGACTTCTGGTCGAGCACGTCGAAGTTCACGGTCTTGCCGTAGGGTGCCCGCGCTTTCAGCTCGTCGAGCGACGCGATGTAGGTGGCGGTGAGCGCCTTGACCGTCTCGAAGTCGAGATCGGCCCGGACCATCGTCGCGAAAGGCACGCCCGGCGAACGGAACACGCCATCCTCGGAAATCAGGTGCACGCCCTGATCCGCGCCATAGCCAAGGTCGGCCTCGGCCACTTCGACGGGGGCGTTGCCGGGGGCCGACAGGAATTTCTGCATCGCCTCGCCTTCCCAAATATCCTTGGGGATCGAGATGATGTTCACGTCGCCGGTCGACAGCATCGTGACCACCCGGTCCGAGGGCGAGGTGATCGGGACCATGACCGCATCGGCCGAACCATCGACCAGAACCGAGGGAAGCTCGCCCCAGTTGGTCTGGTAGCCCTTGTAATCCTCACCGTCCTTGTAACCGCCCGAGCCGAACAGGATCGTCTGGCGACCCACGGTCAGAGCCGCGCCGCGGGGCGGGCCGTTCCAGACCGTCTTCCCTGCCAACTGCTCATAGCTCGTGATGCCCGACGCGACCGGCGTGATAAGGCCATAGGCCCCGGCGTTATAGGGCGCGATGGCGCGCACGTTGGCGGCCAGCGCCGCCCCGTCCTCACCGATGGCCGAGAACGGGCCGCGCCCCGCTTCGAGCAGGAAGTGCAGCACGGTCGGCGCGGTCACCATGTCGGATTTGCCCTCGGCCACGTTGACGATCGAGTTCGTCGCGGTCTGCCCCTCCTGCACCTGAATGTTGGCGACGCCATCGCGGGCCGCCACATCGGCGAGGTGGATCATCATCAGGTGCGGCGAGTTGCCGGGCGAGGATGTCTCACCCGTCAGGTTGGCCTGCGCGAACGCCGCGCCGGCGGCCAGCAGAACACTGCCTGCCGACAGGGCGGCCAGTGCCGTTTTACGGATCATCGAAGTCATAGGTCTCCTCCCTTTTTGACCGATGGTGCCGGGTCACGCCCGGCGCGTTTCCTTGTCCCGCATGTCCGGCACCTTGCGGTTCCGGTATTTGGCGGTCAGCTCCTCGGGCAGGTCATCCTCCGTGACCACGCCGATCAGCACGCCGGTCCGTGCGGGGCCGGACGTCCGGGCCGCACGAATGGTGTCGTTCGAAATGGTGGTCCGCGCTGCGGGCCGCGCGGTCCAGTCGAACAGGCGGTCGTACATCATGTCGATGACGTCCGCATGGGCGTTGGTTCCACCCAGATCGTTGATCTCGCCCGGGTCGTCCCTGAGGTTGAACAGCATCGGGCGATGGCCGCTTTCGAAGTGGATCATCTTCCACGTCTTGTCGGCAACCATGAACATCCGCGCGTCCTTGGGGTCGATGTCGAGCCGCCCTGCCAGCGGGCTGGTCGAGAAATCGTATTCGCAGATCACGTAATCCCGGTCGGGCGCGTTCCCCCCGCGCAGCATCGGAAGCAGCGACTGACCCTCGAGGATATGGTCGAGCTTCGACGCATCACCCCCCGCCACCTCCACGAAGGTCGGCAGAAAGTCGATGCATTCGACCAGCGCATCGGTCGACGTGCCGCGCGTCGCATCCGCCTCGCGCGAGGGGTCGTAGATGATGAGCGGCACCTTCACCGACGCATCGTGGAAAAAGGTCTTCTCCCCCATCCAGTGATCGCCCATGAAATCGCCGTGGTCCGAGGTCACGACGATCATCGTATCCTCCATCCGCCCGGACTTTTCGAGGAAGTCGAACAGCACGCCCATCTGGTCGTCGCACTGCTTGATGAGGCCCATGTAGGCGCGCAGCACCTTGGCGCGCACGTCATCGCGCGAGAACGCCTTGCCGACCGGCGAATTCTGGAAGCCCTTGAACACCGGATGATCGGTCTCACGCTCCGCCTCGCTGCGCACCGGGTCGATGAAATGCTCAGGGCCATACATGCTCGCGTAGGGTTCCGGCACGATATAGGGCCAGTGCGGCTTGATATATGACAGGTGGCAGCACCACGGCTGATCCCCCTGCGCTTCGATGAATTCGATCCCGCGCCGGGTCAGATAGGGCGTTTCGCTGTCGTCTTCGGCGATATTCGCGGGGAGGTCGGAGTTCTCCAAGAACCAGCCCGACAGCACGTTGCCCTCGTCGTCACGGGCCGAGTTGGCATAGTCGTGCCAAGGATTGTCGCTCTCATACCCCTTGGACCGCAGATAGTCGTTGTATTTGAGCGCACCGCCCTCGTCATAGAACCCGTCCGGCCCTTCGGGGCGCATCCCGTCGTCACGCTCGAAGACGTCGAAGCCGCACTCCGACACCCGCGCACCGATGACGCTGTCAGGCTCCAGCCCAAGCCGCCGCATCCCTTCGGCATCCGCCGCCATATGCGTCTTGCCGATCAGGTAGCAGCCCATGCCGAGGTCGCGCAGATGGTCGCCCATCGTCAGCTCGCCCACCTTGAGCGGCGTGTTGTTCCAGCTTGCCCCGTGGCTGTGGACGTAGCGCCCGGTGTAGGTCGACATGCGCGACGGACCACACAGCGGCGATTGGATGATCGCGCGGTCGAACCGCACACCCTTCGCGGCGAGCCGGTCGAGGTTCGGGGTGTGCAGATGCGGGTGGCCGTAGCAGCTTAGATAATCCCAGCGAAGCTGGTCGAACATGATGAAAAGGATATTCCGAGGTTGCCCCATCCTGCCAGTATCCTCCCAAATCCCGTAAGCATGGCGTTGGATTCTGGTTTTATCGCAAAATTTCCCTTCAGGATAATAGAAGGTAGCACTTCGATATATCAGTCTCGATATGTCAGCCGAATTGCCGCGCCGCGGCGCGAACGTGGTCCGCGAACCGTTCGGCCTCGGCGGACAGCGCCCTGTCGCGAAAGAACGTCAGACCGACGGAGGACACCAATTCATCGCCCCGCAACGCAAGATCGACAAGCGTTCCCGCCGCTAATTCCTGCCGCACGGCCCCGCGCGGCAGCACCGCCACGCATTGATGCCGGGCGAGGTAGGATCGGGTGAACTCGAACGACACCGTTTCGATCTGGTTGGGAAACTCGCTCACCCCGCGCGCCACGATGAACTTGTCCATCTCGCGCCGGATGATCGTGCCTGCGAGCGGCACCAGCATCTGCTGCGTCTCGAAGTCCTGCACGGTGAGCGGACCGTCGAGCGCGACGAACGGGTGATCCGGGCGGGCGACGAATATGATGTCTTCGGCATAAAGATGCTCGAACGTGACGCCCTTGAGGTGTTCCAGCGACAACAGCCGCCCAAGGATGAAATCCAATTCGCCCCGCGCCAGCCGCGCGATCAGTTCGTCCACCGCCGCCCAGTGAATCTCGACGTCGATATCGGGTGCGGTGCGCTTGAATTCGGCCACCGCATCCACCGCCACCGTGCGGGCCACGTTCGGCAGAACCCCGAACGCCACGCGCGCCTTGGCGGAATCGCCCTGCGCCGCCACCGCCCCGGCCTCGATCTGCGTCAGGGCGATGTCGAAATGGCGCATGAGCTTGGCCCCGGCATCGGTCAGCGAGACGCCCCGGCCCGTCCGGTCGAACAACGGACTTCCGATGATCTCTTCGATCTCGGCAAGCGTACGCGACACGGCCGGCTGGGACGAGTTCAACTGCCGCGCCGCATGGGTGACGGACCCGGCCTTGGCCACGGCAAGGAAACAGCGGATATGGCGCATCCGCAGACGACTGAACACGCGCGAACCCTCCCTTGCCCGTGTTCGACCAGACTACCGACCCGGGCGGGCATGTCTATCGGCGCGACACGGCCCGAATGGCTCCGGCCAGAGCGAAGGCTTCCAGCCGTTCCCCGAACCCCACGGGCGAGGCGAGGTTCATGCGTCGCATCTTGTCCTCGGGCTTGGGCGCGAACATGCCGCTCAGGATCAGCTTGGCCACCGCCAGCCTGCTCCCCTGCGCGTTGGACAGATGCGCCAGAACGGGCAGCAGACCCTTTTCCGTCTCGTCGAAATCGGTGCCGAACGGGAAGTCCGGCAGGTCATGGGGCGCAAGCCACGCCTTCACCCGCTCCGGTGTGTTTTGCCGCCACGCCGGGTCGATCGTGAAATCCTTGGCCAGCTTGCCCGCCGATTTGGCCTTGTCCAAAAGCGCGTCCTGAAACCGGCTGTCGGTGATCCTGAGCATCGCCGCGACCGCATCCTCATCACGCTTGCCGCGCAGATCGGCGATCCCGTATTCCGTCACGATCACGTCGCGATAGGCGCGCGGCACGCTTTCATGCGGATGCTCCCACACGATGTTCGACGTCGTCTCGCCTTTGCTGGTCCGGGTCGCGGGCAACGTCAGGATCGCGCGCGCCCCGTCGAGCGCGAAGGCCTGTTCGATGAAGTTGAACTGCCCGCCGATCCCGCTCACTTCCTGCCCGTCGCTTGTGACGTCGCTGACCAGCCCGCCCAGAAGCGTGACCTTCATCGCGGAATTGACGAACCGCGCATCGACCCGCGCGGCGCGTTTGGCAGGCTCGTCGCCGTAAAGCTGGTTGGTGAAGGACACGGGCATCATGCGGATCTTGGCGCGCTCGGCGTCGGAGAGCGCCCGGAGGCGTTCGTAGAAGTCGCGGCAATCGACGAAGAACCCGGCATGGATCGCCGCCCCATCCACCTCGCGCTTGACGATGCCGCGCTCGAACAGGTGCAGGAGCCCGTCCACAAGCATCTCGGTCACGCCGTAAAGCCCGGTCTCGAACCGCCCGTCCTCATCGAACCCGTCGGTGTCGAACGGGCAAGTGCGCGTGACCTCGGCCAGCCCGCCGGACTGGCGCAGGATCAGGGCGTTCGCGACCGCATCGCCGATGGTCCCGATCCCGATCTGAAGCGTCCCGCCATCGCGCACGGCGCGCGCCACGTGCAGCCCGATGGCATGGGCCGCATCGCTGACCGGCTGTTTGACGACCGAGAACAGGTCGAAATCCGGCGCGGGGTCCAAGAGCAGGTCCACCTCGTCCCGCGCGACGCGCGCCTCCGCCCCGTCCATCGCAGGCAGTTTCCCGTTCACTTCGCCCACCAGCAGGAAATCCATCCGCCCCGCGCGACGGTCCCGCAACAGGTCCGACGAAATGTCGGTGTTGCACGACAGGCTGAAGCCTTCGTCCAGCGGTGCGAGAAGCTGAAACATCAGGTTGGGTTTCCACGCCGCGAGCACGTCATACGCATGGGTATAGTTGGCGGGGATGTAATGCCGCTGGGCCGACGGAACGCCGATCCAGCGCCCGGCGAGCATGAAGAATTCCGACACCTCGATATTGTCGGGGAGCGTTCCCGCGCGCTGCATCTCGGCATAGTCGAGCGTGGGATAGGCCCCAAACAGCCGATCCTTGGCCGGTTCCAGAAACCTCCGCGCCATGCCCGATGACATATCGGGGGGCTCGAGCGTCAGGGCGGTCAGAATCGACAACTTCACCTCGGGCCGTGCCGCCACCGCACGCGTCAGCGCGTTGACCAAGGTGACCGGCTTGCCCAGCCCAAGCGGGAGGGCGAGGCGCATGTCGCCCCCGGTCTTCTCGATGATCTCGGCGGCGATGGCATCCGCGCGGGCCGTGAACTCCGCCTCGGTCTCAGCCAAAGTCGTCCCACCCCGGATCGGGTGCGAAACGGGGGCCATGCTGTTTTTCCAGCCGCGCCAGAACCTCCGGCACGTCGCCGCGCACCCTGGCGTAGTGCAGCGGCCCGCCCCGGAACGGTGCGAAGCCAGTGCCGAAGATCACCGCCGCATCCGCCGTTTCGGCATCCGCGACCACGCCCTTACGCAGACATTCGACCGCGGCATTGCACATCGGCAGGGTCAGCCGATCGATGATCGCCGGGTCCGGCTTGTCGGCTGGCTCTTTCGGCGGCTTTTCGGACCCGTAGTCATAAAGCCCCTTGCCCGCCTTCTTGCCCGTTTCGCCCGCCTCGACCTTTTTGACGAGCCAATCGGGCGTCTCGGCCACCGGCACGTCCAATCCGGCGTTCAGCGATCTCGCGACTTCGAGACAAATATCCAGCCCCACCTGATCGGCGAGCGTGACCGGCCCCATCGGCATCCCGAAGGCCAGCGCGGCGCGGTCGATGGCGACCTTGTCGTGGCCCTCGTCCAGCATCACCATCGCCTCCATCATGTAGGGCGCGAGCACGCGGTTCACGAGGAAACCGGGATAATCCGTCACCCGCGCAGGCAGGCGGTCGATCCCCGCCGTGAACGCGGCGCGACGGTCGAGCGTCGCATCCGACGCCAGATCATGCGACACCACCTCGACCAGCGGCATGGAACTGACCGGGTTGAAGAAATGCAGCCCCGCGAACAGCGCCGGGTCGGGCGCGGCGTCGACCAGATCAGCCAACCGGAGGCTCGACGTATTGGTGGCGAGGATCGCGCCGGGCTTCATCACATTGGTGAGTTCCGCGTAGATGCTTTCCTTCAACTCCGCCTTCTCCGGCGCGGCCTCGATCACCAGATCGGCCCGCGCACGTCCCAGCCCGTCCGGGTCGGGCATCAGCCGGTCGAGCGCATCGCGCGCGTCGATCCCGCTCAGGTGTTTCTTCTCATAGATCTTCGCGGCCCGGCGGATCGTGTCGCCCAAGGGTGCAAGCTTCACGTCCTCGATGGTCACGCGCTTGCCCTGCATCGCGGACCACGCGGCGATCTCCGCCCCCATCGCGCCCGCGCCGATCACGTGGACATGCGCGATCCCGTCGTCCTCGCCCGCGCCCGACTTCAACCGACGCCGCAGAAAGAACACCCGGATCAGGTTCTGCGCGGTGGTGCTGTCGAGCAGTTCGGCGAAGGATGCGATTTCGGCGGACTGCATCCGTTCCGGGTCGCCCCCGTGATCTTCCCACAGGTCGATCAGCGCGAAGGGCGCCGGGAAATGCGCGCGCGGGGCCTGCTTTTCGCTTTCGCTCCGCATCCGGTTCGCGGCGAGGCTGCGCGCCGCACGGGTGCGCAGGGCGGTCGCCTTGAACCCGCCATTGTCACGGGTGAGCTTGCCCTTGGCCGCCGCGTCGATGGCGGCATCCACATGCCGTTCGGGCACCAGCGCATCCAGAATGCCCAGCTTCTTGGCCTTGCGGTCATGGGCGCTCTTGCCCGTCAGCATCATCTGCATCGCCGCGACCGGGTCGATCAATCGCGTCAGACGGAAGGTCCCGCCAAGGCCCGGATGCAGGCCAAGCTGGATTTCGGGGAAGCCCAGCTTCACGCCCTCGACGCCGATCCGATGATCGCAGGCCAGCGCCAGTTCGAAGCCGCCGCCAAGCGTCGCACCATGCACGACCGCCACGGTGGGGAACGGGAGCGCGGCCAGCTTGTCGAGCACCGCGTGACCCTGTTTCAGCATATCCACGGCGCCCTCGCCCCGCAGGTCCGCGAACCCGTCGATGTCGGCCCCGGCAGCGAACCCGCCGGGCTTGGCCGAGCGGATCACCAGCACATCGGGCTGCGCCTGTTTCGCCTCGTCCAGAAGCGTGTCCAATTCCCGCAGCACCGCCTCGGAAATCACGTTGGTCCCGGCGCCTTCGCAGTCGAGCCACAACGTGATCCGCCCGCCCTGATCCTCACGCCGCCAATGCGCCGTCTCGGCGGGCTTCGGAGCGTCCGTCGACTCGTCGGGGGTGATCTGATCCAATACGTCGCTCATGCGGCCTCCAACAGCATCGCGCCGCCCAGACCGCCGCCGATGCATTCCGTTGCGATGCCCCGCTTGGCCCCGCGCGCCTTCATGGCGTTGGCGAGGTGCAGGACGATCCGGTTCCCACTGGTGCCTACCGGATGGCCAAGGCTGATCGCCCCACCGTCCACGTTCAGTTTGTCGCGGTCGATCCGGCCGAAGGCTTCGTCATAGCCCAGAATGTCGCGGCAGAAGTCGTCGTCCTGCCACGCGGCAAGGCACGACAACACCTGCGCGGCGAAGGCTTCGTTGATCTCCCACAGGTCGATGTCATCGCAGGACAGCCCGTGGCGCTGCGCGAGCGGCGTGGACGACAGCACCGGCCCCAGCCCCATGATCGACGGGTCGAGACCCGCCCACTGGCTGTCGACGATCCTTGCGATCGGCTCCAGCCCATGCGCGTCGACCGCCGTTTCGGAAGCGAGAATGACCCAGGACGCACCATCGGTGATCTGGCTCGAATTGCCGGGAGTCACCTTGCCATAGGGCTTTTCGAACGCCGGGTTCAGCTTGCCCAGCTTCTCGACCGAACTGTTCGGTCGCACGCCATCGTCATGCTTATGCACGCGACCGTCCCTGTCGAAAACCGGAACGACCTCGCCCTTGAGCCGCCCTTCCTCCTGCGCCGCGGCAAGGCGGTGGTGGCTTTCGTCGGCATAGGTGTCGGCGGTGATCCGGTCGATCCCGAAGCGATGCGCCAGAACCTCGGCGGTCTGACCCATGTTGAGCTTGGTGATCGGATCGGTCAGCCCACGTTCCAGCCCGATGACGGGCGAAAAGAAATCGGGGCGCACATCGGCGAACGCCTTGGCCTTGTCCAACGGGCTCTTGGCCTTGGCCAGATCGCCATACCATTCGGTCGCGTCCCGGCTGTAGACGAGCGGCGCGTGACTGAGCGCCTCGGTCCCGCCGGCTAGGATCATCTCGTGACTGCCGTCACGGATATAGCGCATCGCCGTGTCGATGCTCTGCATCCCCGATCCGCAGTTGATCTGCACGGTAAAGGCCACCTGCTGCTCGCCCATACCAAGGCGAAGGGCGGCGACGCGGGCCGGGTTCATTTCGTCCTGAATGACATTGACGCAGCCGAGGATCACGAGGTCGAAGGCGCTCGCCGCGAACGGCTGGCGCATAAGCAACGGGCGGCCAGCCTGCACGGCAAGATCCACGGGCGTGAACGGCCCCGGCTCGCCGCGAGCCTTGAGGAACGGGGTCCGCGCCCCATCGACGAGGTAGACGGGTCGGCTCATTCCGCCGCCTCCTTCCAAGTCGTTGGCCGCTGCATGTCGGGGAACAGTTCGGCCAGTTCGTCGGGGGTGTAATCGTCCACCGCGATGACTTTCTGCACGGCCACCGCCACCTCTTCGAGTTGCTGGAACTCGGCATCCGACAGGATGCCCGCCTCCAGCCCCTCACGCGGGGTCTTCTTGGCATCGCGCAGACGTTTTTCGAGCGGCTCGGCCTCGAGCACCAACGCATAGGCGTGGTTGAGCAGGCCAAGCCCACTGTCTTCGGCTGCACGATAAAGTCCGCTCGTCAGCCGTGTCCGCGCCTCGCAGGGTTCATAGACGATCTTTGCCACGGCCTCGGTCACCTCGTCCGACGGGCCGCGCGCGTGGTGTCCCGGTCGGACCAGCGGGCGCAGCAGCCAGCCGACCCATTTGGCGGGCATGTTGGCGATGGTTTCGTCCAGCGCCTCACCGATCCGGGCGAAGGATGTCTCGGCTGCATGATGGACGAGCGGCAGGTCGTCCTCGTTGCGCCCGTCATCCTCCCACCGCTTGAGCACTGCGGAGATCAGGAACATCTCGGACAGCGCATCACCCATCCGGGCCGAGATCATTTCTTTCCGCTTGAGCGCACCACCCAGCGTCAGGAACGCCATGTCGGCGACGACCGCATAGGCAGCCGACCAGCGCGACAGGCGGCGATAGATCGGGGCGACCTTGCCCACATCCGCAGGCGCGTTGCCCTGCCCGGTCCAAGCCGACCAAGTGGCGCGGAAGGTCGTCTTGATCGCATGGCTCACATGAGCCCAGAAATGCTTGTCGAACGCGTCGAGCGACTTTTCTTCGTCCGGCTCCTGCAACGCCTCGATTTCGTCCAGCATATGCGGATGCGCCCGGATCGCGCCTTGGCCGAAGATGATGAGGTTTCGCGTGACGATGTTCGCGCCTTCGACCGTGATGCCGACGGGAATGGTGCGGTAAATCGGCTGAAGGTAGTTGAGCGGCCCGTCGATCACGGCCTTGCCCGAATGCACGTCCATCGCATCGTTGATCGCGTCGCGCATCCGGTCGGTGGCGTGGTATTTCATGATCGCCGAGATGACGGCGAGCTTGTAGCCCTCGTCCAGCACCGCCGTCGTCAGTCGCCGCCCCGCGTCGATGGTGTAAGCGGACGAAGCGATGCGCGCCATCGGCTCCTGCACCCCACCGAACAGGCCGATGGGCAAGTTGAACTGTTTGCGGATGCGGGAATAGGCGCCGGTCGTATGAGCGGCCATCGCCGTGGCGGCAGCCGACAGGGACGGCAGCGAAATGCCCCGCCCGGCGGCCAGCGCGCTCATCAGCATCATCCAGCCCTTCCCGGCATAGTCCGGCCCGCCGATGATGTTTTCGAGCGGGATGAAAACGTCTTTCCCGGTGGTCGGGCCGTTCATGAACATGGTGCCCGATGGCAGATGGCGCCGTCCGGTTTCGACCCCCGGCAGGTCGGTCGGCACGAGCGCGCAGGTGATCCCGATGTCCTTCACGTCACCGAGCAACCCGTCCGGGTCGCGAAGCTGGAATGCAAGGCCAAGGACGGTCGCGACCGGGGCGAGCGTGATGTAGCGCTTGGCCCAGTTCATCCGAATGCCGAGCACCTCTTCCCCGTTCCACTCGCCTTTGCAGACGATGCCCTCGTCCGTCATGGCCCCGGCATCCGACCCGGCGTCTTCACTGGTCAGCCCGAAGGCAGGAAGCTCGCTCCCGTCGGCGAGACGCGGCAACCACGTCTGTTTCTGCTCGTCGGTGCCGAACTGATGGATCAACTCGCCCGGACCGAGCGAATTGGGCACCATTACCGTCACCGCCGCGACGACATTGTGGCTCGCGATGTAGCGGACCACTTCGGAATGAGCGAAGGCCGAGAAGCCCAGCCCGCCGAATTCCTTCGGGATAATCATCCCGAAGAACCCCTTTTGGCGCAGGAAATCCCACGCCTCGGTCGGCAGGTCGCCGGTCTTCTTGTCGATTTCCCACCCGTCGACCATGTCGCAGAACGCGCGGCAGGGCCCGTCGATGAAGGCACGTTCGGCATCGGTCAGCGTCGGCGCCTTCACGGAACGCAGCTTGTTCCAGTCGGGATTGCCGGAAAACAACTCCGCCTCGAAATGGACATCGCCCGAACTCACGGCCTCGGCCTCGGTCTCGGACAGGGTCGGCAATACGCCCTTGGCCCATTTATGGATCGGCTTGGTGATGAAATCTTTCCGGAACGACATGGATGGTACCTCCTGCATCCGCAACGCATCGTCGGGGGCAGGGTTCCGTGGCGCGGGGTGGCGGCGACTGACGGTCGGGGCCGAGGCGTTGCGGGTCCGACGGCCCCGACCGGGCGACCTCAGCGCGACGAGTCGTGTGTGGATTTCCGCACAGATGCCCGAATGCCCCGTGCGATTTCCCGCACACCACAATCTTTCCCAAAGGCCAAGGGGTCTGGCGATTTCGTCTAACCACCTGACTTTTATGCATTTTCCCGATCAATGCCCCCGCGTCAAAACAACGCTTGCCCGGTGCGCCGGCCCGCCGCCACATAGCCGCGGACCCTTCGGGGCCGGGAGATACATGGAGGAGCAATCATGAAATTCCTGACGACCGCACTTACCGCGGCCACCCTCACCGCTGGCACCGTTGCCGGCACCGCCGCCCTCGCCGCCTGCGACGATGGCGAAATGGTGATCAAGTTCAGCCACGTCACCAACACCGACAAGCACCCCAAAGGCATCGCCGCCAACCTGCTCATGGAGCGGGTGAACGAAGAGATGAACGGGACTGCCTGCATGGAAGTGTACCCGAACTCGACCCTCTACAACGATGACCAGGTGCTCGAAGCCATGCTTCAGGGGGACGTGCAGCTCGCCGCGCCGTCGCTGTCCAAGTTCGAGACTTTCACCAAGGTCTTCCGCATTTTCGACCTGCCCTTCATGTTCGTGAACATGGACGCTGTCGATGCGTTCCAGAACTCGGAGACCGGTCAGGCGATGATGGACTCGATGCAGCGCCGCGGCCTGCAAGGTCTGGCCTTCTGGCACAACGGCCTGAAGCAGTTTTCGGCCAACAAGCCGCTCGAAGTGCCCGCTGACGCCGCTGGCCTCAAGTTCCGCGTGCAGCCCTCCGACGTGCTCGTCGCACAGATGGAGGCTCTCGACGCCTCGCCGCAACCGATGGCCTTCTCCGAAGTCTACGGCGCGCTTCAGACCGGCGTCGTCGACGGTCAGGAAAACACCTGGTCGAACATCTACGGCCAGAAGTTCTTCGAAGTGCAGGACGGTATCACCGAGACGAACCACGGTGTGCTCGACTACCTCGTCGTGGCCTCGGTCGACTGGCTCGACAGCCTCGACGAAGGTGTGCGCGATCAGTTCATGACCATCCTCAAAGAGGTCAGCGACGAACGGAACGCCGCCATCGCCGAAGTCGATGCCGAGAACCGTCAGGCCGTGCTCGACGCGGGCGCGACCATCCGCGAACTGACGCCGGAACAGCGCCAGCAGTGGGTCGACGCCATGAAGCCGGTGTGGGAGCAGTTCGAAGGCGACGTGGGCGCCGACAACATCGCCGCCGCACAGGAAATCAACGCCAGCATGTAAGCGGGCACGGGGCGGTGCGGGCAATTGGCCCGGGCCGCCCTCTTTCCATCCATCGCATGGGATTTTCGGGGGAGACGCCATGAGCGCGCCGGGACATCGCCGGGGCTTCGAAGAAACGGCCATCGCCATTCTTCTGGGCCTCATGACCACCGTGACATTCGTCAACGTGGTCCTTCGCTACGTTTTCAATGAATCGCTGATCTGGGGGCTCGAAATCACGCTGATCCTGTTCGCCTGGCTCGTCATCTTCGGGGTCAGCTACGGGGTGCGCGTGACGATGCACCTGGGCGTCGATGCGATCACCGGGCTTCTGTCGACCGGGCCGCGCCGCACGCTGGCGCTGATCTCGGCGGCCATCTGCCTCGTCTACGCCTTCCTCCTGCTCAAGGGCGCTTGGGATTACTGGGCCCCTTATGCGGGCATGTGGCAGACCGAGGGGCGCTGGTTCCCGCTGGGCTTCGATACCGGCACCCGTGACCGCGCCTTTTACATGACCGATCAGGTGCCGATGCCCGGTTTCCTCAAGTTTCTCGAGGACTGGATCAACATGGGCGAGGAATACGACAAGCTTCCGCGCGTCATTCCTTATGCGATCCTGCCCGTGGGCATGGCGCTTCTTCTCTTTCGCTTCATTCAGGCCACCATCGGCATCGTGCGTGGCCATTCCGACAGCCTCATCGTTTCCCACGAGATGGAAGACGATGTCGAAGCCGCCCGTGTGGAGGACTGATCCATGGACGTCGCACTTCTTTTTGTCCTGATCATCGGGCTTCTGCTGATCGGCGTGCCGATCGCCATTGCGCTTGGCTTCTCGTCGGTGCTGTTCCTGCTGGTCTTCTCGGAAACCTCGCTCGCCTCGGTGGCGCAAAGTTTCTATCAGGCGATGGCGGGACACTACACGCTGCTCGCGATCCCGTTCTTCATCCTCGCGTCCAGTTTCATGTCGACGGGCGGGGTGGCGCAACGGATCATCCGCTTTGCCATCGCGGTCGTGGGCCATTTCCGCGGCGGTCTGGCCATCGCGGGCGTCTTCGCCTGTATGCTCTTCGCCGCCCTGTCGGGCTCGTCGCCCGCCACCGTGGTCGCCATCGGCTCCATCGTCATCGCGGCGATGCGCCAACAGGGCTACACCAAGGACTTCGCGGCAGGCGTCATCGCCAACGCGGGCACGCTGGGCATCCTGATCCCGCCGTCCATCGTCATGGTCGTCTATGCCTCGTCCGTCGAAGTCTCGGTGGGCCGGATGTTCCTGGCAGGCGTCATCCCCGGCATCCTCGCGGGCCTGATGCTGATGATCGCGATCTACGTCATCGCGCGCATCCGCAACATGCCGGCGGGCAGCTTCGCGGGTTGGCGCGAGATCTACATGTCCTTCCGTGACGCGATCTGGGGTCTGCTCCTGATCGTCATCATCATGGTCGGCATCTACGGCATCCCCGGCATCACCGGCGCTATCTTCACGCCGACCGAAGCCGCCGCCGTCGCATCGATCTACGCTTTCATCGTGGCGACCTTCATCTATCGCGACATGGGGCCATTGGCCGAGAAGAACAACGATGGCGTCAAGAAGTCGCTCCTGTCCAAGCCGCAGGCGATCATCACGTCGCTGTGGCACCGCGACACCCGCGACACGCTGTTCGAGGCGGGCAAGCTGACCATCACCCTGATGTTCATCATCGCCAACGCGCTGATCCTGAAGCACGTGCTGACCGACGAACAGATCCCGCAACAGATCGCCAATGCGATGCTGTCGGCGGGCTTCGGCAAGATCATGTTCCTGATCATCGTGAACCTGATCCTGCTGATCGGCGGTCAGTTCATGGAGCCCTCGGGCCTTATCGTGATCGTGGCCCCGCTGGTGTTCCCGATCGCCATCGAACTGGGCGTGGACCCGATCCACCTCGGCATCATCATGGTCGTGAACATGGAAATCGGGATGATCACGCCGCCCGTCGGCCTGAACCTCTTCGTGACCTCGGGCGTGGCCGGGATGCCGATGATGAAGGTGGTGCGCGCGGCGCTCCCCTTCCTCGCGATCCTCTTCGTCTTCCTCATCATGGTGACCTACATCCCGATCATATCGACATGGCTGCCGACATTGATGATGGGACCGGAGATCATCACCAACTGACGACAAAGGCCGGGGCACCACCCCGGCCTTTCTCCTTGATACCTGGCCCGGCTTTCCGGTCCGGAAGTATCCCGGGGGTGCGGGGGCAGCGCCCCCGCCCGGGTCGGGCCGGTTCACCGGCCCGAAATCACCCCGGGGCCCGCTCTGCCCAACCCGCGAAAATCTTCTCCAGCGCCACGACGATGTAGTAGAGAACGATCCCCAGCAGCGCCAAGGCGATCAGCACCGCGAACATGAGCGGATAGTCCGAGTTGGTCTTGCCGCTGTCGAAGAGCGCGCCCAGCCCGCGCCCGTGGGGCGACACGATCTCCATAAGGTTCGTGCCGATGAAGGCCAGCGTCACGGCGACCTTCAGCGCGCCGAAGAACTCCGGCAGGGTCTTGGGCAGCGCGATTTTCCAGAAGATCGTCGCCTGTTTCGCGCCCAGCGCGCGCAGGATGTCGCGATACTCCGGCTCCAGCGTCGACAGGCCGATGCTGACCGAGACGGCGATGGGGAAGAACGAGATCATGAAGGCCATGAGGATCGTGTTGAAGTTGTGCTCGCCCACGAACATCAGCGCGACGATGGGCACCACGGTCGCCTTGGGGATGGCGTTGAATCCGACGAGCAGCGGGTAAAGCGCATCGCGCATCAGGCGCGAAAACCCCATTATCATGCCAAGGAACAGGCCGACGATCACGGCCAGCACCAGCCCCACGACCGTCCGCCACAGGGTCTGCCAACCCATCGTGATGAACAGGCCCCAGTATTTCGCGTAGGCCGGAGGTAGGTCCGAGGGTGAAGCCATGACGTAGTTCGGCCAGCCGTTCACCCAGACGAGCAATTCCCAAAAGACGAGGAACACCACCATCGCGGCGATCGGGGCCAAAACCGCGCGGCTGGTCAGGGCCTTGACGAACGAGCCGCCGGGCGTTGAGGGTTTCAGATCGGGTACGTAAGCCATTATGCAGCGGCCCTTCCTTGGGCCACTTCGATCTGGTGGCGCAGAATGTTCAGCATCTCCGCCGCTTCCGGCGTGTAAAGGTGGTCGAGGTCGCGGGGGCCGGTGTTGGGCACGTCCAGCACGTATTGGGTCATGGCCGGACGCTGGCTGAGGACGACGACCTGATCGGCCAGAAAGATCGACTCGCGCAGGTCATGGGTGATGAGGACACCTGTGAACGGCTCTTCCTCTTTCACCTTGTGCATGGTCTGCCACAGGTCTTCGCGGGTGAAAGCGTCGAGCGCGCCGAAAGGTTCATCGAGGATCAGAACTTCAGGCTTGTGGACCAGCGCACGGCAGAGCGACGCCCGCTGGCGCATCCCGCCCGACAATTCCGAGGGGCGCTTGTCGCCAAACCCCGTCAGGCCGACGAGGTCCAAGAGGTAATTCGCGCGCTCTTTCTGCTCGGCCTTGGTCATCTTGGTCGAGACGATTTCGAGCGGTAGCATGATGTTTTCCAGAATGGTCCGCCATTCCAGCATCACCGGGTTCTGGAACGCCATCCCGACGGTCGAGCGGGGGCCGGTCACCACCTCGCCATGCACCATCACGCGCCCCTCGTCCGGCTTCATCAGCCCGGCGATCAGACGGGTCAGCGTGGACTTGCCGCAGCCCGACGGGCCGACGACGGCGACGAAGCCCCCCTCGTTCACCGACACTTCCAGCCCGTTCAGAACCGGAAGCGGCCCCTTGGCGGTCTTG
Source organism: Maritimibacter alexandrii (assembly GCF_005871115.1). Classification (NCBI taxonomy): domain Bacteria; kingdom Pseudomonadati; phylum Pseudomonadota; class Alphaproteobacteria; order Rhodobacterales; family Roseobacteraceae; genus Maritimibacter; species Maritimibacter alexandrii. Next base: position 1,314,411 of record NZ_SWKQ01000009.1, on the reverse strand, counting down.
TAGGCGTGGCGCACGCCCTCGATTTTTATCATTGGGTACATGGTCCCACCCCTTTCCCCGGAACGGATTCCGGGCGCGAGGTACCCCCCGCGCCCGGCAAAAGGATCACTCCAGCGAGAAGCCGCCTTCGGGCAGGTATTCCTCGGTGAAGTAGAGCGACGCATCGGGTTCGTTCTGGAACTCGTAGGTCAGCTTGATCTGCTCGATGGCGCTGTCCATCCGCGCCTCGTCGATGGTGCCGAAGGCGGTCATCGCGGCTTCGGTGGCGACGTTCGCGTCGATGGACAGTTGCAGACGGCGGGTTTCCAGATCGGCATCCGCCGCCGGGTTCCGCTCCATCAGGCTGGTCACGGCCGTCGCCGGATCGGCAATCGCGTCTTTCCAACCCATCGCGACGGCTTCGAGGAAGCCTTTGACCACGTCCGGGTTTTCGGCGGCGAAGTCAGTGTTCACGATGATCGCGTTCCCGTAAAGGTCGACGCCGTAGTCGGCCATGAGCAGCGTGACGAGGTCATCTTCCTCCACACCCAGACGCGCGGCGTTCAGGTAGGAGGTGAACGAAAACCCGGTGATCGAGGCGACGTTGCCCTCGGCCAGCATCGGTTCGCGGGTCGGGAAACCCACGGGTTCCACCGTGATCGCATCCATGTCGAGGTCGTTTTCGGCGGCGAAGATCGGGAACTGCGCCCAGGCGCCATCGGGCGGCGGCGCGCCCAGCACTTTGCCTTCAAGCGACTTCGGATCGTCGGTGATGCCCAGCGAGGCCCGGCCGATCACGGCAAACGGCGGCTTGTCGTAGATCATCATCACGCCGGTCACGGGTGCGCCGGGGTTCTGGTCGAGGAACTTGATGACCGAGTTGATGTCGGCGAAGCCGATCGGGAACGCCCCGGTGGCGATTTTCGGGATCGCGTCGAGCGACCCGGCGCCTTCCGAAATCTCGACCGACAGCCCCTTTTCTTCGAAATATCCTTTGTCGATAGCGACGAAATACGGGGCGGCCGGGCCCTCGAATTTCCAGTCCAGCGCGAAAGGAACGTCGGTCTGGGCCGACGCGGCACCACCGATCAGCGTCAGAGCGGCGGCGGTTAGAACAGCGCGATGAAACACGATTGAGTCTCCCTTGTTTTCAAAGCCTCGGAACCATTGTTTCAGTTGAAACGGGCGGTCCAGAATATCCGTGCCCTTTTCAGGCGTTCGGAAGGCGTGCCTTAGGATTGCACACTTCGTGTCAACGTTTGCCTAAAATTTGACCTCAGGCAATGCTGCCGATCACTCGGCGGCCTGCGGGCGCAGGTGCGCCTCCAGCAGCGTGCCAAGCTCGGCGCGGCAGGAGCCGCAGTTCGTTCCCGCCTGAAGCTGCGCGCCGATGGCATCGACGCTCATCAGTCGGTGCTCTTCGATGGCCGCGACGATGGTGTTCAGCCCGACGCCGAAGCACGAACAGATCGTCGGCCCCGGATCGGGCATGTCTGCGGGCGCCCGGCCCGACAGCGCGGCGGGCGCGTCGGTGCCGACCAGCCCGGCCAGATAATCCCGCGTGATCGCCGCCGGTTCGCGCGAGATGAACAGGGCGGCCTCCAACCGACCATTCACGGTGAAGGCAAAGCGGTGCATGCCCCGCGTGGGGTCTTCGACCGCCTGAACTTCGGCACCCGTATCGAACAGATCGCGGGCAAAGCCCTCCCAATTCGCAGGCGTCGTCAGCCCGGCGAGTTCGGCGCGATACCCAGCATCGGTGCGGGTGCGCGTCCAGTATTCGGCCTTTGGCGATAGGTCGCGCGACGACACGGCAAACCCGTACCACGCAGCTTCGAAAGGCTCGACGCTGACGGTTGCGGCCTTACTTTCCGGCTGCCCCGACACCGGGTCCACGTGCCCCGGCACCAGCGCATCGACGCGGGCCGAAGGCGCGGTCTCACCCGTCCAGTGCATCGGCGCGAACACCTGACCGGGGCGCACCGCATCGGTGACCAGCGCGCGCAGAATGGCCGCGCCGTGATCGTTCGTCACCCTGACCAGCGCCGCGGGTTTCAGCCCCAACGCGCGGGCGTCTTGCGGGTGAATTTCAAGAAACGGCTCCGGCAGATGCGCGGATAGACGCGGCGATTTGGCGGTGCGCGTCATGGTGTGCCACTGGTCGCGCACCCGGCCCGTGTTGAACCGGAAGGGCCGTGCATCGGACAGGCCCGACACCGGCGCACGGTGCGACACCGGAACCATCCGCGCCTTGCCATCGGGGGTGAAAAACCGCCCGTCGCCGAAGAACCGCCCGCCGCTGCGCGTGGCCGACACCGGCCAGCGCACCGGGGCGAGCGCGTCGTAGTCCGCGTCGCTCAGTTCGGCCAACGCCGAGATGTCGAAGTCGCGCCCGAAACGCGCGGCCAGACCCGACAGCGCGGCATATTCGCGAAAGATCTCGGCGGGCGACTGGAAATCGAAGGCAGCGCCCCAGCCCATTCGCCGCCCGACCTCGGCGATGATCTCCCAATCCGGGCGGGCCTCGCCCGGTGGGGTCAGCGCCGCGCGCTGGCGACTGATCGTCCGGTCGGAGTTGGTCACCGTTCCCGACTTTTCGCCCCATGCCGCCGCAGGTAGCAGCACGTCGGCCATTCGCGCGGTATCGGTTCGGTCGGTCACGTCGCTCACGACCACGAAATCGCAGCCCGCGATGGCATCGCGCACCCGGTCGGCATCCGGCATCGAAACCGCCGGGTTCGTATGGATGATCCAGACCGCCTTGATCTGCCCCTCGCCCACGGCGCGGAACATATCGACGGCCTTCAGCCCGGCAGCCTCGGGCATCTCGGGCGAGGTCCAGAAATCCTGCACCGTGGCCCGGTGTTCGGCGTTTTCCAGATCGAGATGACAGGTCAGCATGTTCGCCAGCCCGCCCACCTCACGCCCGCCCATCGCGTTGGGCTGACCCGTGACCGAGAACGGCCCCATCCCGACCCGCCCGATCCGGCCTGTCGCGAGATGACAATTCAGGATCGCGTTCACCTTGTCCGTGCCCGAGGTCGACTGGTTCACACCCTGGGAAAAGACCGTGACGACCTTCTCGGTCCCGCACCACAGATCGAAAAAGGCCCGGAGCTCGGCCTCGCCAAGCCCCGTGGCCGACAGATCGTCTCCGGCGGCGGAAACGAGAGCCTCCTCAAGCCCGGTGACGTTTTCGGCAAAGGCGTGGTCGATCTTTCCACGCAGGGAGATTTCATTGAGCAGACCGTTGAACAGCGCCACGTCGCCACCCGGCGCGACGGCAAGGTGCAGGTCGGCCCCGTCGCAAGACGCGGTGCGGCGCGGGTCGATCACCACCAGCTTCGTGCCGCGTTTTTTGCGCGCCGCAAGGATGCGTTGGTAGAGAACCGGATGACACCATGCGAGGTTCGATCCCGTCAGCACGATCAGGTCGGCCTCTTCCAGATCTTCATAGGTGCCGGGCACCGTATCGGTCCCGAAGGCCCGCTTGTGCGCGGCCACGGTCGACGCCATGCACAGGCGCGAGTTGGTGTCGATGTTCGCTGTGCCGAAGAACCCTTTGGCCAGCTTGTTCGCGACGTAATAATCCTCGGTCAGCAACTGGCCCGAGACATAGAGCGCCACGCTATCGGGGCCGTGCTTGGCGATGGTGTCGCCAAACCGCTCCGCAACCATGTCGAGCGCCTCGTCCCAACCCGCCGAGCGCGCGCCGATGCGCGGGCTCATCAGCCGGTCGTCCAGCCCAAGGGTCTGGCCAAGTTGCGAACCTTTGGAGCACAGCTTGCCCCGATTCGCCGGATGCGCCGGGTCACCCTTGACCTCCATCCCGCCCTGCCCGTCGGGGCGAAGCAGCACGCCGCAACCCACCCCGCAATAAGGGCAGGTCGAGCGGATCTCGGGCAGGCCCGTCCCGTCCATCAGGCGGCGCTCCTCGCAGCGAGTTCGGTGATGTCGAGGAACAGCCGGCCCCCTTCGACACGGATCGGATAGGTCGCGATCACGCCCTCGTCCGCCCCCTGCGCCTCCCCGGTTTCAAGGCTGAAGACCCAGTTATGGAGCGGGCAGGTCACCTTGTTGCCGTGCACGATCCCCTCGGACAGCGGACCGCCCTTGTGGGGGCAACGATCCGAGGCCGCGAAGACCTCGTCGCTCGCCGTGCGGAACACCGCGACGCAGCCCGAATGGGTTTTCACAAGACGCGCGCCCCGTTCCGGGATGTCGTCGATATGGCCGATGTCGATCCAGTTCATTCCGCAGCCTCCAGCATGAGATTGGCGAGCGGCGCATAGCGCTCGGACTTGGCGACTTCCGCCGCCCACGGGTCGGTGCGATAGACCGATTGGGAAATCTCGAACCGCTCCACGAGGTCCGCGCGCGTGCCAGCATCCGCCAGCGTATCCTTGACCCAGTCGAGCCCGACCTTGGCGACCCATTTGTAGGGCCGGTCGAGATACTTGGCGCGCTCGCGGTAAAGCTGGATGAACGCCGTCACCCATTCGAGCACTTCGTCCTCGGTCTTCACCGCGACGAGCGCCTCGGTCTCCTTCACCTCCATGCCCGCAGCGCCCGCGACCGAGATCTGGTAGCCGCTGTCGACGCAGACGACGCCCACGTCCTTGCAGGTCGCCTCGGCACAGTTGCGCGGGCAGCCAGAGACGCCCAGCTTGACCTTGTGCGGCGTCCACGACCCCCAGAGCAGCTTTTCCAGCTTGATGCCCAGACCCGTCGAATCCTGTGTGCCGAAGCGGCACCATTCCGATCCCACGCAGGTTTTCACCGTGCGCAGACCCTTGGAATAGGCATGGCCCGACACCATCCCGGCGGCGTTCAGGTCGCGCCAGATCGCGGGCAGATCCTCTTTCTTGACGCCCAGAAGGTCGATGCGCTGACCGCCCGTCACCTTGACCACCGCACCGTATTTGTCGGCGGCATCGGCGATGGCGCGCAGTTCGTTCGCGTCGGTCATCCCGCCCCACATCCGGGGCATGACGGAATATGTCCCGTCCTTCTGGATGTTGGCATGGTTGCGCTCGTTCACGAACCGCGACTGCGGGTCGTCCATGTAGTCGAGCGGCCAGTCCGCGAGTAGATAGAAGTTCACGGCGGGGCGGCAGACGTGGCAGCCGTTCACCGTCTTCCACCCCAGTTCCTGCCAGACGGCGGGTTGGGATTTCAGTTCCTGCGACTTGATGAGCCGTCGAACATCCTCATGCGTATGGTCGGTGCAACCGCAGATCGGCTGGGCCGTCGGCATCTGGAAATCGTCGCCCAGCGTGGCGGCAAGCACCTGTTCCACCAGCCCCGTGCAGGTGCCGCAGGAACTCGACGCCTTGGTCGTTGCGCGAACGGCGGCCAGATCGCCTGCCCCGCCTTCGATCGCCTGAACGATTGTGCCTTTGCAAACGCCGTTGCAGCCGCAGATTTCCGCATCATCCGGCAAGGCTGCAACGGCCGCCAAAGGGTCCGCCGTGGCCCCCCCTTTGAACGCTGGTCCGAAGATCAGGGTATCGCGCATCTCGGCGACATCCGTGCCGTCCTTGATGTGGTTGTAGAACCATGCGCCATCGCCGGTGTCGCCATACATCACCGCGCCCACGATCCGGTTGCCTTCCAGCACCAGCCGCTTGTAGACGCCGCGCGCCGGGTCGCGGAACACGATATCCTCGCGGTTGGCGGCTTCGGCGAAATCCCCCGCGCTGAACAGGTCGCAGCCCGTCACCTTGAGCTTGGTCGACACCTCCTTGTTCACGAAGGTCGCCTCTTCGCAAAGCAGGGTCTTGGCGAGCACCTTGGCCTGATCGTAAAGCGGCGCGACAAGGCCGAAAATCGCCCCGTTGTGCTCCACACATTCGCCCAGCGCGAAAATGCTGGGGTCCGAGGTCACCATCTGGTCATCCACATGAATGCCTTTGCCGGTGGCAAGCCCGGTGTCCTGCGCGAGCGCGATGTTGGGCCGGATGCCGACCGCCATGACCAGGAGGTCACAGGGCAGTTCCGTCCCATCATCGAGCATCAGGGCCTTCACCCGGCCGTTCTCGCCGATGATCTCTTTCGAGTTCGCCTGACAGAGAACGGTGATGCCCTTGTCCGTGAGTGATTTGCGCAGAAGGTATCCGGCCGCCTCGTCGAGCTGACGCTCCATGAGGTGACCCATGATGTGAACGACGGTGACGTCGACACCACGCGCGGCCATCCCGGCGGCGGCTTCGAGACCCAGAAGCCCCCCGCCGATCACCACAGCTTTCGCACCGGGCTTGTCGCCGAGCTGCATCATGGCCTCGGTGTCCTCGAGGTCGCGGTAGGGGATCACACCGTCCAGATCGTGACCCGGCAGCGGAATGATGAACGGGTTCGACCCGGTGCCGAAAACCAGTTTGTCGTAAGTGACTTCGCCCTTCTCACCGACGACCACCTTACGCTCCCGGTCGATGCGCAGCACGGGCTCGCCGAACCGGCAAGTGACGCCGTTCGCGGCATACCAGTCGTCGTCATGCGTGACGATCTCGTCATAGGTCTTGTCGCCCGACAGGACCGGCGACAACATCAGACGGTTGTAGTTCCCGCGCGGCTCGGCGTTGAACAGCGTCACGTCGTAAGCGTCGGGGTTGGCGTCGAACAGATGCTCCAGCATCCGGCCCGAGGCCATGCCGGCCCCGATGACAACGAGTTTCTCGGTCATTGCAGCGCCTCCTTCGGGTAAGCGGCTTGTTTCATCACGGATGACAGGGTGCCGTAGGCTTCGATCCATGCGGTCCGCACGTCGGACGTGAAATCCGGGCCAAGCCCCTGCTCCAACGTGCGGATGAGCGATGCACCGACCTTGTCGTAATGCTCAGGCTGGACGCCGTAATCGACGTGCCGGATGGCGAGCGCCTGCGCGGCGGGAACGATCTGGTCGAGCTTGTGCAACCCGTTCACAACGACGGCGAGCGTGCCCATCAGCTTCATGCCCTGCTCGTTCATGTTGCCTTTGAACAGGGGGCGCACGTCCGGTGCGGTCGCGAACAGGTCCGAGTAGAAGAGTTCGGCCGCCGTCGCCTTGATCGGTTCGACCTTGGCGAAGCTTTCCTGAACCAGCGTGATCGTCTTGTCGTCCATGCCCGTCACTCCGCGGCCACGGCTTTGGGCGCGTCCACATCCGCAGCTTTGGGTTTCGGTTTCGCGCCGTGCTCATATTCGTCGAGGAAGTTCAGAACCTCTTCGCGGTAGTGGTAGTAATCCGGGTGTTCCAGCAGCGCCTTGCGCGTGCGCGGGCGCGGCAGATCGACCTCGGTGATCTTGCCGATGGTCGCCTGCGGCCCGTTGGTCATCATCACCACCCGGTCGGCCAGCAGGATCGCCTCGTCTACATCATGCGTGACGCAGATCGCGGTGACCTTGGTGCGGTCCCAGACCTCCATCAGCACTTCCTGAAGCTCCCACCGGGTCAGGCTGTCGAGCATCCCGAAGGGTTCGTCGAGGAGCAGGAGTTTCGGTGACAAGGCAAAGGCGCGCGCGATGCCGACGCGCTGGCGCATCCCGTTCGACATATCCACCGCCGACTTGTCCATCGCATCGCCCAGACCGACGCGTTCGAGGTAGTATTCCACCACGTCCTGACGCTCGGCCCGCGAGGCTTTCGGATAAACCTTGTCCACCCCGATCGCGACATTCTCTTTCGCGGTGAGCCACGGGAACAGGTTGGGCGACTGGAACACCACGGCGCGCTCCGGGTCGGCCTCGACCACTTCCTTGCCGTCCAAAATGATCCCGCCCTTCGAGATCGCGTTCAGCCCGGCGGTCATGGTCAGGACCGTCGACTTGCCGCAGCCCGAATGCCCGATCAGCGAAATGAACTCGCCTTTCTTCAGGTTCAGGTCGAAATCCTCGACCACCGTGAGCGGCCCCTTGGGGGTCGGGTAGATCTTATGGATGTGCGAGAATTCGAGGTATTTCTCGTCCAGCTTCGACTTCGCCGCCTCGACCACCGCATTCGGGGCCTCGGGGTCCATGTTGTGAATGGCTGTCACATTGGGCAGCTGGCGGATGCCCTCCGCCTTGGCTTCGATCCCCACGTCCATCAGGTAAGTCGTCACCCGCGCCCTGAGCGCCTTGAACGTCTCGTCATGGTTCATGGCCGAGCGATCACGCGGACGCTCGAGCCCCACCCTGAACTCTTCGCCCAAGCTGCCGTCCGGGTTCAGCGCGATGATCCGGTCGGCCAGCAGAATGGCCTCGTCCACATCGTTGGTGATGAGCACGCAGGTCTTCTTGTCGGCGTTCCAGATCGCCTCGATCTCGTCGCCCAGATTGGCGCGGGTCAGCGCGTCGAGCGCGGAAAGCGGCTCGTCCAGCAGCAGAACCTCGGGATTCATGGCCAGCGCACGCGCGACATTCACCCGTTGACGCATCCCGCCCGACAGCTCCGCCGGGCGGCGCGTGACGGCGTGGGACAGGCCAACCATCTGCACGTACTTGGCAACGGTCGCTTCCTTCTCGGCCTTCGGCATCTTGGGGAAGACGGATTCCAGCGCCAGCATGACGTTCCCGTGCACCGTGAGCCACGGCATGAGCGAATAGCTCTGAAAGATCACGCCGCGCTCGGGGCCGGGGCCGTCGATGGGTTTGCCGCGGAAGGTGACGCTGCCCTTGGTCGGAAACTCCAGACCGGCCATCAGGTTGATGAGGGTGGTCTTGCCGGAGCCGGAGAACCCGAGAAGGACAAGAAACTCACCCTCCTGCACCTCAAGGTCGATGTCTTTCAAGACATGGGTCGCTTCTGTGCCTTCACCGAAGGACTTCGAGACGTTCTTGAACTGGATGACGGACATGACGCTCACCGATTGTTCGAGAAGGTGAAGGCCGACTGAAGCGCATACATCACGCGGTCGAGCAGGAAGCCGATGATGCCGATGGTGAACACCGCGACCATGATCCGGGCGAGCGATTGGCTGGAACCGTTCTGGAACTCGTCCCACACGAACTTGCCGAGGCCGGGGTTCTGGGCGAGCATTTCGGCGGCGATCAGAACCATCCAGCCCACACCCAGCGACAGGCGCAGCCCGGTGAAGATGAGCGGCAGGGCGGACGGGAGCACCAGCTTGGTGATCTTGGTCCAGGTGTTCATCTTGAGCACCTTCGAGACCGAGACGAGGTCTTTGTCGATGGAGGAAACACCCAGCGAGGTGTTGATGAGCGTGGGCCAGAGCGAACAGAGCGTCACGGTGATGGCCGAGATGATGAAGCTTTTCGGCAAGAGCCCGTCCGTGCCCTCGGCCGCCAGCGCCGAGACGATCATTGTCACGATGGGCAGCCAGGCGAGCGGCGAGACCGGCTTGAAGATCTGAACGATGGGGTTGATCGCGGCGTTCGCGATGGGCGACAGGCCCGCGACGATGCCGAGCGGAATGGCGATGGCCGAACCGATCAGGAAGCCGAAGAACACGGTCTTGATCGAGGTCCAGATCTGGTCGTAGTAGCTCGGCGCGCCGGTAAAGGGGATGTCCTTCACTTTGTCCATCTCGCCCGCTTCGATGTAACGCTGGTTGCGCGCCTCGACGCGCTCGTTGTGCTGGGCTTCCTTGGCGGCCTTTTCCACGGCGTCGCCATGCAGGCTGACCACTTCGGTCCAGACCTGCGCGGGGCCGGGGATCGCCCCGAGCGAGGTCTGAACCTTGGGCGCGAGCGTGCCCCAGAGCACGAGGAAGGCGAGGATCGCGACCAGCGGCACACCCAGCAAGCGCCAGACATCTTTCATCTGGGCTTTCGGGTTGTCGCCGGCGACGGCTTTCAGGATCGGGGTGATCCAGGCGAGGCCGAGAACCTTGAAGTAGGTGTCGGCCTTGTTGATGCGGGTGAAGAGCCGGGCCTTGCGGGCCTCGCGCGCGTCCGCCTCAGCGAAATTGGGATCGACGGTTGTCATGGGTTCTCGTCCTAAAGTTCGAGTGTGGTCAGGAGGGTCGCTCCTCCGCTCGTCGAGCGACGTCGCTCGTCAGAGCGGAGGAGCAATTGGCTTAGCCTTGGATTTCGTTACCCACGACTTTCTGTTCGCCCTTCAGGCCGATCGGCAGGCTTTCGAGATAGGCGTTGGGCTGCGAGCCGTCGAAACCGATGCCGTCGATTACGTCTTCGGCCGGGGTCGGGTCTTTGTAGCCATCCTCATCGGCAGGCGGGAACATATCCTCGGTCGCGTAGCCCTCTTCGATGAGGAGCGCGGCGGCTTCCATGTAGATGTCCGGCTTGTAGACCGAGCGGGCGACCTCGTCGTACCAGCTATCGGGCTTGGCTTCCGCGATCTGGCCCCAGCGGCGCATCTGGGTCAGATACCAGACCGCGTCGGAATAGTAGGGATAGGTCGCGTTGTAACGGAAGAACACGTTGAAGTCGGGGACTTCACGCTTGTCGCCCTTCTCATACTCGAACGTGCCGGTCATCGAGTTGGCGATGACTTCGTAATCCGCGCCGACATATTCGGGACGCGACAGGATTTCCACGGCTTCCGGCCGGTTGGCGTTGTCGTTTTCGTCCAGCCACATGGCGGCACGGATCAGCGCCTTGGTCACGGCGAGCGTGGTGTTCGGATACTGCTCGGCGAACTCGGCGGTGATGCCGAACACCTTTTCCGGGTTGTTCTTCCACAGCTCGTAATCGGTGATGACCGGAACCCCGATCCCTTTGAACACGGCCTGCTGGTTCCACGGCTCACCCACGCAGTAGCCCGAGATGGTGCCAGCTTCGAGCGTGGCGGGCATCTGCGGCGGCGGCGTCACGGACAGGAAGGCTTCGGCGCCGATCTGGCCGGTCACGTCCTCGGGCGAGTAATAACCGGGCTCGATCCCGCCGGCGGCCAGCCAGTAGCGCAGCTCGTAGTTATGGGTCGAGACCGGGAACACCATGCCCATGTTGAAGGGCTTGCCGTTCGCGTTGAACTCTTCGATCACGGGCTTGAGGTAGCTGGCCGAAATCGGGTGCGACACGAGGCCGTCGTCGTTCGTCGGCAGGTTCGGCTTCATCATCTCCCAGACTTCGTTGGACACGGTGATGCCGTTGCCGTTCAGGTCCATCGAGAAGGGGGTGATGATATGCGCCTCGGTGCCGTAACCGATTGTCGCGGCCAGCGGCTGACCGGCGAGCATGTGCGCCCCGTCCAGCGTGCCCGAGATCACGCCGTCCAGCAGCACCTTCCAGTTGGCCTGCGCTTCCAGTGTCACGAACAGGCCCTCGTCATCGAAGAACCCTTGCTCATAGGCGACGGCGAGCGGCGCCATGTCGGTCAGCTTGATGAAGCCGAAGGTCAGCACGTCTTTTTCGAGGTCCAGCATCTCGGCCGAGGCCGGCGCGGTGAGCGCGGTCGAAGCGGCAAGAGCAACGATCAGTTTCTTCATGGTTTCAGGTTCCCTTTGTGTGTCCCGAAGGCCGAAGCCAAAACGAAAAAGCCGCTCGAATCGTCATCGCGGGGAGGAGGTCGCGACACGGTTCGAGCGGCTTTGCTCAGTATGATCCCAGTCACTGGGAGGAATTCGTAGGCGGACATCGTTGCCCGCCTGTCATCATGAGTGCGCCCGTTTCGCGATGCGCTCAACAAAACCTTTGCCGCAGACAACGAAAAAACGCTGCGGTGCAGAAAGTGCTTAATTCTTGTGCGTGATTTTCGACCGGATCGTCGCGTCCGGGTCAAAAGTGCGCCGGTCGAAGAACAGATCGGGCGGCAGGGTCAGGCGCCCATACTCGCTCGCCACCGGGGTTTCGACCTCGATCGAGCCCTCGATCTTCGAGGAAGCGCCGGGCAGATCGAGGGCGATTCCCTCCAGCGCGGCGCGGTAAAGATCGGGGCGGAAGACCTGCGCCGCCTGTCGCAGCGACTCTTCCCGATCAAGCCCCATACGCGCGGCAAGCTGGTTCGCGATCCACTGGGCCTGACTGCGCCACGGAAAGTTCGCCGCGCCTTTGTGAAAGCCGACGAACCCGTCGACGGTGCGCTGCTCGCCCCGGCTGGAAATGATGAGATTGCCGGACAGGGCCCGTTCGATCACCTCGGGCGGCAGGTCGAGGTATTCGGGCCGCGACAGAAGCTCGGCGGTCAGAAGCCGCGATTCCGGGTCCGCGATCCAGCGCCCCGACCGATAGACCGCGCGGATCAGGCGCGCGGACAGCCCGGTTTCGGCGGAGGCCCAGTCCGAGCGGACGGCCAGCACCTTTTCGGGCGAGAAACTCCAGATCGACTTGCCGGGCAGCAGCAGTGCGCCGACGCCGTTCTCGACGGCGATGGACCCCCACGGTTCCCCCACGCAGAACGCGTCGATCTCGCCCGCCTCTATGGCATCGGCCATAAGCGGCGGCGGCATCGTCTTGATGTCCACCCCCTGCGGCGCGGGCAGACCCAACGAGGACAGCCAGTAATAAAGCAGTTCGGCATGCATCGACAGCGGGAAGGGAACGCCGATGCGCAACCGGTCCACCTTGGCGGCGATCAACGCCTCGCCCGCCGATCTGGCGTCGCGAAAGTCGAAGCCGTGCCCGTTGTCGCGCAGCCGGTCCTCAAGCGCACGCGACACCCCGATGACCGTGCCGTTCACCGACAGAACGGCCAGCGCCGACAGATCGGCCCCGGCCCCGCCCAGCCCCATCGCGGTCGCGACGGGCACAGGCGACAGCATATGCGCCGCATCGACACGGCCGAACACGAGCATGTCACGCAGCGACGACCAACTCGGCGCGCGCACGAGGTCGAGCGTCAGACCTTCTTCGGCCGCGAACCCCATCTCCTGCGCCACGATCAGCGGCGCGGCATCGACCAGCGGGATGAACCCGACGGACAGCACAGCACCCTTCATGACAACAGCCCCGCCGTCGTCACAAGCGCCTGCGCCACGTCGGCCACGCGCTTGTTCTGGTCCATCGCGGCCTTGCGCAGGATCGCATAAGCCTCGTCCTCGTCCACCTTCCGCGCCTTCATGATGATCCCCTTGGCGCGGTCGATCAGCTTGCGCTCTTCCAGCGCCCGCTTGGTCGTCTCAAGCTCCACCCGCATCCTTTGAAACATATTGAACCGCGTGACGGCGGCATCGAGGATCGGCTTGAGCCGGTCCGATTTCAGCCCGTCGACCACATAGGCCGACACCCCGGCCTCGATCGCGGCCCGCGTCAGCCCCTCGTCCGACGTGTCCACGAACATCGCCACGGGCCGTTCGAGCGGACCGGAGGCCAGCGCCAGTTCTTCCAGCGTGTCGCGCGACGGGTTCTCGATATCGACCAGAACCACGTCCGGTTTCAGATCCTTGATCTTGCCCGCAAGGTCGTTGGTTTCCGCGACGACCGTCACCTCGAAATCCCCGGCGACGCGCAGGCTTTCCTCGATCAGGATGCCGCGTTCCCGGTTCTTTTCGACGATGACGACGGAAAGCTTGTCTTTCATGCCCCTAGGCCAAGCCCGCCCCGGCGGATAAGTAAAGGCCCTCCCACAAGGGAAGGGCCTCTTTTCCGACCATTTGCCTAATTTCTAGGCAGCGGGGTCGCTATGCGGCATGGGCCACGGCGGACTGCGACACGCGGCTGACGATGGCGGGGGCCTGATGCACCAACGTGTCGTCCGTCAGGGCGCTGACCATGAAAAGGGCGAAGTCGGTGCGCCGCACCAGCTTCGAGGCGAGCACGTCGTCCTGCGCGTGATGCGACCAGACCGGCAGCCCCTGGCTTTCGCCTTCTTCGAGGTCCGGTCCACGCACCACGGTCCAGAGCCGGTTCGACGCGAAGATCGCATCGGTCGCGCGGTATTGGTCTTCGATATCCACCAGCCGGGTGATGCGGGCGATCCGGGCGACGACGAGGGCCGCCTTGACCTTCCAGCTGAACCGATCCTGCCCGTCCATCGAGATGTGAAGTCCGCAGGAAAAGACGAGCCGCGCGCCGGGATCGGCAAAGTCGAGAACGGCTTTCGCGGTGCCCGAGGCGTAATCGTCGACCCCCCAGGGGACCAGCACGGTGAGAACGCCGTCGCAGCCCTCGACCGCCTTGCGGATCACCTCACGGTCGTTGGTCCGGCCGGGAAAGACTTTGATGCGGTCGCCGAAGCGGGCCAGCTTGCCGACGCTCTCGGGGCGGCAGACCCCCTGGACTTCGTAGCCCATCTTGAGGGCGTGTTCGGTCATGTACTGACCCAGTTTGCCGGAGATGCCGATGATGCAGATGCGTTTCATGGTTTGAGTTCCTTTCGGGTTCATGGTTCAGGCAGCGGCCAGAGCCGGGTTCAGGGGGGTGGGTTCCTTCGGCCCGCGAATTGCGAGCCAAAGGGCAAAGCCGACTTCCGACAGGGTGACGATGGCGAGGAAGCCGATGCGCAGGGTTCCGAACCAGTCGGCATCCGGGAAGGCGAAGGCATAGACGCTGTCGAAGATGTAGCCGAAGCTGCCGACGATCAGGCCGTAGCCGAACAGGCGCGGGACAAGACCGGACTTCAGGACGAGCGTGCCGAGCAGCATCAGGTGCATCCAGAAGAACGCCTGCCAGACCCAGATACCGGCATGGTGCGTGTCGATCATCAGCGCCGCGAGCGCGTTCCTGATCTCGTCGTTCGCCACGATGTCTCCTGTGGCGAGGCTGGTCAGACCGGCCTGGAACAGAAGCATCGCACCCATCACGGCCACCATGGCGAAGCGGGCGAGCATGGCGGCGAAGGCCAGCGTTTCGTTCGTGCGGCGGAAGATCTGGAACAGCATGGTCATGGTCATGACCTCAATCAGCATCACCAGCGTGTCGGCCCCGATCCCGGCGTTGTAGAGGCCGCGCTTGGCGACGAGGTTCGCCATCGTGCCCGCCGGATCGCCGGTAACGATCTGGCTCGGCACGTAACCGATGGCGAAGGCGCCGAAGACGGCGATCGAGAAATAAAGACCACCGGCGAGGCGGCCGTAGTTGCGGGCGGTGGGATCGTTGAAGACTTTCATGACTTGGACCTTTCGGGCAAAGGGGCATCGGTCCGGTGCAAGCGGTGCTCCGGCGGTCAGTCCCGATTTCGTTTTGAATGTTGGTCGGCCTCTCATCGGCCGGTGAGGATGTTTTAGCGCGGGGGCGTCCTCAACAAAATTGACCAATATCGTGGAATTGGTATGCATATCCGTATGGATTGGAAAAACGTCAGTTTCGACTGGAACCGCGCCCGTGCCTTTCTGGTGACGGCGGAAGAAGGCTCTCTCTCCGCCGCCGCCCGCGCGCTTGGCCTTGCCCAGCCCACGCTGGGGCGGCAGGTCGAGGCCTTGCAAGAGGAGCTCGGCGTTACCCTCTTCGAGCGCGCGGGCCGGGGGATGCAGCTCACCCCCGCCGGTCACGCGATGATCGAACATGCCCGCGCGATGGGCGAGGCGGCGGGGCGGCTTTCAAACGTCGCCTTCGGTCAGAACGACACGATGGAGGGGCCGGTGACGATCAGCGCCTCGGATGCCTACGCCGGTCTCCTCCTCCCCCCGATCATCGAAAAGATGACCGAGGCCGAGCCGCGCATCACCGTGAACGTCGTCGTGTCGAACACCGCCTCGGACCTGCTCAGGCGCGAGGCCGACATCGCGATCCGAAACTTCCGGCCCGAAGAACCCGACCTCATCGCGCGCAAGATCCGCGACGCCGAGGCGCGGATGTTCGCCTCACCGGATTACGCCGCCTCCCTTGGTCGGGTCCAAAGCAAGGACGACTTCGCAAAGGCCCGCTTCGTCGGTCTCGACCGCACCGGGCATTTTCTGGGGATGTTGCAGCAGATGGGTTACCCGATCTCCGAGGCGAACGTGCCCGTTCACACCGAGAACTTCCTCGTCATGTGGGCGCTGGTGAAACGCGGCATGGGGATCGGCATGATCGACTCGGTCATCGGCGACGCCGATCCGGGCGTCGTCCGGCTGTGGGAGGATGAACCGACCCTCGGCTTCCCGATCTGGCTCGTCGCCCACCGCGATCTGCACCAGAACCGCCGGCTCAGGTTCGTGTGGGATTTCCTCGCGGACGCCCTGCGATAGGCGGCAGAAGCGTGCCGCGCACAAGCCGGGCAAGCGCCGCGGGGATGGGCGGCACCGTGGACAGGGGATAAAGCAGGCGGTCACGAAGAAACGCCAAGGCCCGGCTGTCCGACTGGTACTGCGGTGTGAAGACGGCCGAGAGCAGTTGATAGCCCCAGACATGCCAGCGGCGGGTGAGGACATAGGCCCTCAGCGCATCGTCCAGATTGCCATGCCGCTCCATCGCCCAGGCCAGAGCACTCGCATCCAGAAGCGCCATGTTCGCCCCCTGCCCGAGTTGGGGCGAGGTTCGGTGCGCCGCGTCACCGATATGCACCATCCCGTCGCCCGCCGTGCGCCAGAGCGTGCCGTGGCCATAGCGCGCCATCGTGAAATCATCCGTCGCACCGATCTGATCCGCGAAATCCCAAGCCTCTGGCCAGTGCGCCTGCGCCTCCCGCTTCCAGGCGTCCAGACCCGCCGCGCGCCATGCGTCGTATCCGCCCGAGGGCAGAGACCAGAACAGCGCCGCCTTGGGCCGATCCGCGCCCGCGGGTGTCCCGATCGGTAGCACTCCCATCATCCGGTCGGCATGGCTGTAGCGTTGGGTCAGCCGGTCCGGCTCGATCACGCCGGGCACCCAGTCCACGACGCTCCAGAGCGCGCCATAGGGAAGCGCCCGCGCCCGGATGGGCGACAGCATCGACCCCGACCCGCTCGCATCGATCAACAGGTCGAACGCCCCGGTCCGCCTGCCACCCTCCAGTACGAAGCGTTGCCCGTCACGCCCCACGACCAGCGATCGCGGCGTGACCCCGACGCCTTCGGCCATGCAGACCTCATGCAAGACCGAGAACAGGCTTGCCCGGTGAATGCCCAGCCCCTGATGCGCCGGGTCGGTGCCGTAGTCGGCAGCCAGCACGATACCCGCCTTCTGATGGCTCGTGCCCTGAATGCGGGTCAGCCCCTGCCCCTGCGCTTCGGCCTTGTCGAGAACGCCAAGCTCGGCCAGCACCGCGCGGCCCACGGGCTGCACGACCAGCCCCGACCCCACGGGGGCGGGCGCGTCGAACTGGTCGAAGATCTCGACCCTGTGACCGGCGCGGGCCAGAAACGCGCCGACCGCCAACCCGCCGATCCCGGCCCCTGCGATTCCGATGGCTCGTGGCCTGCCCGTTCGGACCATACCGATCCCCGCCTGAATTAAGTGGCTGACTGATAACCGCTTTTATCACGGCCTCACGCGAAATGAACCCGCAAGCGATACCTGCTTCCGCAAGCTTCAGCCAGTCGCCGAACAGGGGGTTGTGGACCTGAAACCGCTTTGCCAAATACGGCCCATGTCGAACCTCCTGAACCTTGTCGGCCGCATCCTGATCGCGCTCATCTTTTTCGGTGGCGCGATCCAGAAGGTTGGCGATCCGGCCCCCGTGACCGGGATGATTACCGGCATCGGCCTGCCCGAGTGGCTGATCTGGCCCGTGGCGGCGTTCAACCTGATCGCCGCCGTCGCACTCGTCACCGGTCCCGGCATCAGGATCTGGGCGCTCATGCTCGCTGCCTATTGCATCTTCACCAGTTATTTTCATTGGGATCTTCGGGCGGACCCGTGGCAGGTCACGATCATGGTCAAGAACTGGGCCATCGCGGGCGGTCTTCTGATCCTCGCCAGTCAGGATACGGACGGGGTTTCGACCGGCGGCCGGCGCGCCGCAAAGACCGGGTTCCAGCCGGACCAGAAGTAAGCGAACCGGCGCTGAACACAGCCGCGTGCATTGTCGGTTCACCGCCCAGCCCCTACATTTTCAGGGACTGCAACGGGTGTGGCGGGGAAACCGGTGACTTCGAAAGACGCAAGCACGCGCTCGGGCGAGCGTGAAGGGGTCCGCTACGCGCGGGAACTGAACCGCCATATCACGTGGCTCGACAGCTTCACGGGCGTGGCCCTTGGGGTGCTGGCCGCCGCTTCGGGCATCTACACCTATCTCGGCGTTCGGTCCTTGCTGGACGACACCGGCGCGTGGACGACCTTTGCCGCGCTCAGTTACTCGCTCGCCGTGTCGGTCGGTATCTTCGTGTTCTGGTCCTACATGCTCCGGCTCTTGCCCGCGATGCGCACCGCTGCGTCCCGGCTTGGCCTGATGCTGTCGATGGCCCTCGGCTCGGTCGCCATCGTCGCCATGTCGTCGTGGCTGAACGCCGCCGCGCTTGCGGGGGCCGCCGCCGTCGAACAGCATCTCGCCCACACGGTGCAGGACTATCAGACCGCCCTCGAACGGGCGCATTCCAAGACCATTGCCGGTCAGGCGCTGCAACGGGATGTCGCCCGGGCGCGCGAGACGTTTCAGGATCTCTCGGCGCAGGAGGACAGCGGAAACCTTTCCGGTCTCGCCGGGCGTGGCGCGGTGTTCCGGGTGCTCACCCAGAAATCCGCCGAACTTCAAGGGCTCGAAGACCAGATCGCCGCGCAGGAGCAGGAGGTGGCTGAAGCTTTCGCACAGGGTAACGCCGTTCTCAGCCGGATGCGCGCGCTGTCGGTCGAACCCGGCGCGGTCGAAGCCCGCTCGGTCCGGTTCGCGGAAGAGGCCGTGCGCCTGTCCGGCCTCATCGCGGAATTGCGCCAGTTGAACGTGGCCCCGCTGGTCGCCCGTGCCTCGGCCGACCTGCGCGACAGCGTGGTTCTGCCCGACCTCGACGCTGGTTCCGCCGAGGGGCGTGCAAGCCAGCAATCGACCATCGCCAGCGTCATGACGCTTCTGGCCGACCGCGCCTCGACGCTGGAGACGGCAGCGGCCGAGGTTCAGGCGCTCCCCGATGCCGAAGAGATCGAGTATACGCCCCTGTCCGCCGCCGACGCGGTGATCCGCTACGCGGGCAACTTCGTGCCGTCGTGGGCCGGGGCCATCGCCATCGACCTGTTGCCCGCCGTTCTCGTCTTCGTCCTTATGGTCACCCATGCGGCGATCCGGCAAGGGAACGGAGTCCAGACGGTCGAGGACACCATGACCGTGGCCGAGATGCGGGCGGCGCTCGACGCGGCGCGAAGCCTCGACATGATCCCGCACGACCCCGACCCGACCCCGCCGGAGCGCGACTCCGACAAGCGCCATGTCCGGGCGGTCGACTGAGATGAGCACCGAGACGACCGACGCCGCCGACCCGGCACCGACCGGCATCCGGCGCGCCATCGCGGGGATCGTGGGCGTGCAGGTGGCGATTGCCGCCGCGCTCCTCATCACCGATCTGGCGGGCAGCCTGCCCCGGATCGACCCGCTCACCCGGCAGTCGCCCTCCGGCCCCTCAACACGGCCCTATTCGCCCGACCGCGCGCCATCGACCCTGCCCGGCGAACGGCCCGATACGGGGCCGATGCCCGAACGGCTGGAAGTGTCGGCGGACGGCCCGACGCTGACCCTGACGGGGCAGATCGCCCCCGGTGACGGGGCGCGGATCGGTGACGAACTCCGCACCCAAGCGGGCGCCGGCCAGACGGTCGCCACCATCCGGCTGGACAGCCCCGGCGGCTCGGTCTCGGATGCGCTCGAGATCGGCGAACTCATCCGGGGCAGCGGCATCGACACCGAGATCGCCGCGAATGCGATCTGCCTGTCGGCCTGTCCCTATATCCTCGCGGGCGGGGTCGAACGGACGGTCGCCTCGACGGGACGTGTCGGGGTGCACCAGCATTATTTCGGGGAAAGCACCATCCTCCCCGCCTTCATCGCGGTCGAGGACATTCAGCGCGGTCAGGCCGAAGTCATGGCCTATCTCACGCGGATGGGAATCGGGCTGGGCATCATGGAACACGCCATGCGCACGCCGCCCGATCAGATCTACCTTCTGTCGCAGGAAGAACTGTCGGAATACGACATGGTGACGGCGGCGCAATAGTCCCTATCCGGCCTGCTCGCCCTCGAACGCGTCCGCCTTGACCGCGCCGCGCTGACCCCTTGGACGGTCCCGGCCAACGGTCGTGTCCATCAGGTGCTGCGCCTCGATCTCGGCATTGAGCTTGGCACCCAGAAGCACGACCAGCGCCGAAATCCAAAGCCACATGAGCAGGACGATCGCCCCGGCGAGCGTTCCGAAGCTTTCCTGATAGCTCCCGAAATTGTCGGCATAGATCGAGAACCCGACCGAAGCGGCGCCCCACAACAGACAGGCCAGCACCGCGCCCGGCAAGATATAGACCCAGCGCGCCGACCGACGATCCGGCCCGTAGCGGAACAGGATCGAGAACGCGCCGATGGTGAACATGAGCAGCACCAACCACGGCACGATCCTCACCACCGTCTCGACCACGCCGCCGAGGGGCAGGACATTCAGCACGATGGGCAGCACCACCATGACCCCAAGCGAAAAGATCACGCCGATGACGAGGAAAACGGTCAAGGCGAACACCGTCAGTTTCGCCCGGATCAGACCGCGCTCGTCCTTTTCGGCATAGGCCACGTTCAGCCCCACCATCAGGTTTTCGACCCCCTTCGACGCGGAATAGAGCGCAAGAAGCAGGCCAAGGATCGCGGCGAGCCCCAGCCCGCTTTCATCCGATCCGGTCACGGATGTCGCCTGATCCAGTATGATGCTTGCGGCCCCGTCGGGCAGCACCGCCGCGAATTCCTGCAACGGGTCCGTGATTTCGGCGGGATCGAAGAACAGGCCCGCAACGGCAATCGTGGCGGTGATTGCGGGAAACAGCGACAACAGCGCGAAGAACGCGACGCCCGCCGCGATCAGGGTCAGACGGTTCTCGTTGAACCGCGTCCACACGCGTTTCAGGATCGCGAACCACTCCGCCCCGGAGAACGCGAGCGAGCGATTGGAGTGTTGCACTGTGTCGACCATGACGTCTCGGTGCCCCCTTCGTGTCATTCAGGACTTACCAGACCAACCATGCTTGAATTCCATTGTTCCGAACATGCGCTATTCGGCCCGGCAAAACATGCAGCCACCGAAAGAATTTGCGTGATACGGGGCGTTCCACCTAACGTGGGACATGAACCCTCCGCAGGGCCCGATGGCGAGTCGGCCCTGCAACGTGGAAGTGGAACCCCGGTTGCTCAGACGCCAGCCCCCCGTTTTCAACAAGGCATCGTTTCTGTCCGGTTCGGGCGAAATGGCGGGCCGGATGCGCGATTTCGACTGGACGAACCATCCGCTCGGGCCGCCCGAAGACTGGCCGACCGCGCTGCGGTCCGCGTTGGGTATCGCGCTGAACTCCACCTTTCCGACCTGCATCTACTGGGGGTCGGAACTGCGCCTGCTCTACAACGACAGCTGGTCGACGATCCCCGGCCCGCGGCACCCGGATTGCCTGGGCGAACCCGCGGCCGAGGTCTGGTCCGACATCTGGCACGTCATCGAGCCGCAGTTCACCGAGGTGATCTCGACCGGCGAAGGGCTGTTCGTCGAGAACCAGATGCTGCCCATGCGCCGCTTCGGGGTCGAAGAGGAGACATACTGGACCTACAGCTTCACCCCGATCCGCATGGATGACGGGTCGATCGGCGGGATCTTCAACTCGGGCAGCGAGACGACGACGCAGCTTCTGCAACAAAAGAACACCGCCTTCGTGCTGGAACTGAGCGACGTGTTTCGCAATGTCGCTGATCCGACCGCGATCCGGCCCAAGGCGCTCGCCATGCTGGGCCAGCACCTCGACGCCGACCGGGTCGGCCTGCGGGAACGCGCCGCCGCCGGGCCCGCGACCCAACTCGACATCACCGAACAATGGTGCGCGACCGGAATCAATCCCGTGACACCGCGCCCCGGCGCCGCGACGCTCGACCACAAGATGTGGGCGAGCCTTCTGGACGGCCACGTGATCCGGCTGGACGGAACCGATGCCGACCGGCTGGCCGTCGAGAAGCAGATCCTCGATTCCATCGGATGTGCTGCGGCCCTCGCCGTGCCATGGGCCGAGGATGGCGAGACGACGGCGGTCATCTTCGTCCACTCCATGACCCCGCGCCACTGGACCGATCTCGAGGTCGAGGTGGTCGAAGCCGTTCTCGAACGCACCATGCACCTCGTCGCCCGCGCCCGTGCGGCCGAACGTGAACGCGTTATGACGAACGAGATCAACCACCGCGCCCGGAACCTTCTGTCGGTCGCGCAGGCCATCATCCGGCTCGCGCGGCCCGAAGACCCCAAGACGATGCGCGACAAGCTGGTGTCCCGGATCGGCGCGCTGTCGAAAAGCCACTCCCTGCTGGCGGATTTGAAGTGGGAGCCGGTGGCGCTTAGAACCCTGCTCGATCAGGAACTCGCGCCTTATGTGTCCGGCACGGACGGAACCGCCGAACTCACCGGCCCCGATGTGGTCCTGTCGGCCACCCAATGTCAGGCGCTCGGCCTCGTCCTGCACGAGCTTGTCACCAACGCGGCCAAATACGGTGCGCTCAACGACACCGGCGGTCGTCTGCGCGTGCGTTGGGACGTGACCGACCGCAACACTCTGCGCATCGACTGGTCGGAACGGTGCCGCACCCCGGTCCAGACCACCGACAAGGTCGAAGGCGGGTTCGGCTCACGGCTTCTGAACCTGATGATCGAACGGCAGCTCGAAGGCTCGTATGAGCGTGACCTGCGCCCCGACGGCCTCCATTTCGTCATCGAAATCCCGTGGAGCGCCGCACCGACCCCGGTGCTTGAGCCGCAGGATTAGGGATCAACGGGTAAGTTCGACCGCCGTGATCGCATAGGCGAAGGTGGCCGGGTCCAGTTCGTCGCGCGGCTTTCCGTCGATCTCGGCCTGCGGGTACATCAGGAACGGCACGGTTGCGTTCTCCGCCCCCGGCAGAACGACGTCATGGGCGAAGTTGTAGCCGATCCAGTTGCCTTCCCAGCTTCCGAACAGCCCGGCCCGCGCTTCTTCCACCAGCGGATGATCGAGCGGCAGGTTCCCCTCGCCCTCCTGCAACATCACCTTGCGCACGTCGGCAGGATCGGCCGGAATCCAGCCGTATCCATCGACGAACACCTCGGCCCGGCAATGCTGCGCCTTGGTGACATCCTCGGACCCGGCGCCAAGGCTCTTGTAGCCGAAGGCAGAGGGCGCCACGCGCAGGCCATACACATCGCGCGCCGGAAGCCCGGCGGCCCGCGCCAGCCCCACGTAAAGCGCATTCAGGTCGGCGCATTTGCCCGTCAGATCGCCCACTTCCAGCATCGAGGCGATATCGCCCAGCCCGCAGCCCGGCGTGTCCGGGTTGCGCGCGGTGTTCTCGACGATCCACTCGTAGATTGCCCGCGCCTTGCGCAGATCGGTGTCGGCATACCGGGTAATCATGTCGGCGGTTTCCTTGACGATCCCGTCGGTCGGCAAAAGCTCGGTCGCCGCCGTGTAAAGCGCGCGCTCCTCCGCGCTCAGGCTGGCATCGCTTGTCGGCGCGCTCAGATCCTTGGCCCGGTCCTGCGTTTCGACCCGTGCGACGATGTTCAGCGTCGCCGTCTCGACCCCCGACCATTCGGCGTGCAGATACTGTGCCCCGCTCGGCCCATCCGTCACGATCTCGGCCCTGTCCGCGTTCGTCGTCCACTCCACCGCCTGCGGCTTCATCCAGCCGTCTTCGTGGACCGACGGCACCGGCACCCAGGCCTGTGCGGGCTTGCCGCCCGCTGGCAGATCGACCCGGGTGGTCAGTTCGAACAGGCGCCAGCCCGACGGCTGCGGCTGGAACGCGGCCAGCCCCGCCTTCGGCAGCATCGCCGCGAAAGGGGCCGCCGCGCCAAGTTTCATGAGGCTGCGCCTGTCGATCATCGTCTCGTCTCCTGTTCACGCATCGGCCTTGGGCCGCTTGCTTGGCTTATCGCGTGCACGCGGTCCGGTTTCAATCCGTCCTCGGATGCGCAACCCGGCTTTGCACCGGCCACGACCACGACGCCCTAGACCGGCGCCCCCCGCTCCGGCGTCAGCATGTGGCGGATCAGCGCGATGGGGTGCGAGCGCAAGGTCAGCCGCATCGACACGAAATCCTCGACCACCTGTTCGCCCTCGCTCATCTCGGGGAAATAGGCGGCAGGCTCCACGATCCCCTCGCCGTCCAGATCGCCCGCGAACAGCGGCAGGGGCTTTTCGCCCGTGATCGCCCGCGCCTCCCACAACGCCTCGCGCCGGGACAGCCCGAGGTCGGCGAAAGCATCCGCCTCGGCCAGCCGGGCCAGCAGCCGGGGCGACACGCCGGACCGGCGCCACACGTCCTCGACCACCGCATAGCCGTTGCCGCGCGCCGCCGTGATCCAAGCGGCCTCCTCCTCGGCCATCCCGCGCAACTGCCGGAACCCCAGCCGCACGGCGAGCCCGCCCTTGCCATCCGGCTCCATCACATTGTCCCAATAGCTTGCGTTGATGCAGACGGGCCGCACCTCGACCCCATGTTCGCGCGCATCCCGCACGATCTGCGCGGGCGCATAGAACCCCATCGGCTGCGCGTTGAGCAGCGCACAGCAGAAGATGCCGGGATGGTGACACTTGATCCACGCGCTCGCATAGACCAGCAGCGCGAAACTCGCCGCGTGGCTTTCGGGGAAACCGTAGGAGCCGAACCCCTCGATCTGGCTGAAACACCGCTCGGCAAAGTCCAGATCGTACCCGTTCGCCCGCATCCCCCGAATGAACCGGGTGCGAAAATCACTCACGCTCCCATGCTTCTTGAAGGTGGCGAGCGAGCGGCGCAGCTGATCCGCCTCCTCCGGCGTGAACCCGGCCCCGGTGATGGCAATCTGCATCGCCTGTTCCTGAAACAGCGGCACGCCCAACGTCTTGCCCAGAACCGCCCCCAGCGCGTCGGACGGAAACTCCACCGCCTCCTCGCCGTTTCGCCGCCGGATGAAGGGGTGCACCATGTCGCCCTGTATCGGCCCCGGCCGGATGATCGCCACCTGAATGACGAGGTCGTAGAACGTGCGCGGCTTCATGCGCGGCAGGAAATTCATCTGCGCACGGCTTTCCACCTGAAACACCCCCAGACTGTCGGCCCGGCAGAGCATGTCATAGACGACCGGGTCTTCGGGCGGCAGCGAGGCGAGCGTATGGTCGACCCCCAGATGGCTCTCCATCAGCCCGAACGCCTTGCGGATACAGGTCAGCATCCCCAGCGCCAGAACGTCGACCTTGAGGATACCCAGCGCGTCGATGTCGTCCTTGTCCCAGCAGATGACCGTGCGATCCTCCATCGTCGCGTTCTCGATCGGGACCAGTTCATCCAGCCGCCCTTCGGTGATGATGAACCCGCCGACATGCTGGCTCAGATGCCGGGGAAACCCCTGTATCTCGTCCACCAGATCGAGCACCTGATCGAGCTTGGGATCCTCCGGGTCCAGCCCGATCTCCCGCAGCCGCGCCGACCGCATCCCCGTGCCGCCCCAGCCCCAGACCTGAGACGACATGGAGGCGATGGTGTCCTCGGTCAGCCCCATCGCCCGGCCCACCTCACGGATCGCCCGCTTGCCGCGATAGTGGATGACCGTGGCGCACAGCCCGGCCCGGTGCCGCCCGTAGCGTTGATAGATGTGCTGGATCACCTCCTCGCGCCGCTCATGCTCGAAATCCACGTCGATGTCCGGCGGTTCGTCCCGCGCCTCGGACACGAAACGCTCGAACACCATCGTCCCGATCTCGGGGCTGACGCTGGTGACCCCCAGTGCATAACACACGACCGAATTCGCCGCCGACCCCCGCCCCTGACACAGGATGCCGCGCGAGCGGGCGAAAGCGACGATGTCGTTCACGGTCAGGAAATAGGGCTCGTAGTTCAGCTTGGCGATCAGCGCGAGTTCATGCTCCAGCATCTTCGACACCCGCTCCGGCGCCCCCGCCGGATACCGTTCGCGCAGCCCCCGCCGCGCGAGCCGCGACAGCCGCGCCGAGGGCGTCTCGCCATCCGCGATCTCGGACGGATACTCATAGCGCAACTCGTCCAGCTGAAACCCCAGCCGATCCGCAATCTCACCCGACCGATGCACCGCATCCTCGTGCCCGGCGAAAAGCCGCAGCATCTCACTTTCCGAGCGCAGACGCCGCTCGGCATTGGGTTGCGCCAGATGCCCCAGCGCCTCGACCCGCACGCCTTCGCGTACCGCGCTCAACACGTCGACCAGCTTGCGCCGCCGCCCGTGGTGCATGATCGGCTCGGCACTGGCCACGGTCGGCAGCCCCAGTTCCTCTGCCAGCGCCGCGAGATGCGTGAAGCGCGCCGGATCCCGCCCGTCATAGCGCGGCGCGAGCACCAGATGCATGTCGTCCCGGTATCGCTTGAGCAAAGGCCCGACCCTCTTGCGCAGCCCGGCCCCCGGCGGATGCAACAGCAGTTCCATCCCGTCGAGCGCCCCACCCAGATCGCCGAGCCTGAGCAGACACGATCCCTTCTCGGCCCTGAGCCGCCCGGTGGAAATCAACCGCGACAGCCGCCCCCACGCCGCCCGGTCCCGTGGCAAGGCGGTGATCGCCAGCCCTTCCTCGGTCACGATCCGCGCGGCGGGCAGCAGACGGGGCGCATTGTCGATGGGCAGGCGATAAGGCTCGGGCAGATGCGCGGGCTTCGGCGGACCTATGATGCCCTGCTCGGCCTCCAGCCGCGCCCGTGCCTCGGCCATCTTCGCGATCTCCCGGCTGAACGTATGCGCGCGCACGATCCCGGCGACCGAATTCACATCGGCCACCGCCAGCGCCCGCATCCCGGTCAGCGCCGCCCGATCCACGTATTCCTCGGCATGGCTCCCGCCCGTGAGAAACGTGAAATTCGACGTTATGCAAAGCTCCACGAACATGAGTCGCAAGTATATTCACGTTTTGTTCTCATTTGGAGTCCGATCTAAGGCGCGCCCGCGTCCCTCTTCTCTGGTCTGAAAATACCTCGGGGGTGCGGGGGCAGAGCCCCCGCCTCGGTCGTCGCGGGCTTGCCCGCGGCGAAACTACTGGGCCACCGGCGGGCAATCCCCGGCCATACAGGCCTCCATCGCCTCGAAATCCGCCTCACTCGCCTCGGCAAAGTGATGCGGCATACAGGGATTGACGTCGAGGTAGATCGCCGCCCCATCCGCTTCGACCCTGAGAAACATCAGCGCATCGTCCGAGGCTTGCGGTATCCCGCACCACGGGCCGATGCAGCCCACGACCACCACGATGTCTTCGGCAAACTCGTTCAGAAACCCGTCTGCCCCCAAGGATTTGCCGACCACGCGCCCGTTCGTCAGCCATTCCTCCGGCGCGTCCTCGTCGTAGCTTTCGGGCAGGCCCTCGGCATCGAAACTCAGCGCGCCCCGCACCACCATGTAGCGTTTGGCGGACTCGTCCGCCTCTTGGAACGCCGTCACCGGGTCATAGCGCATGCACGACAGCGCCGCCGCCGGCCCCGGCAGGACCATCGCGGCCAGCGCGAGGCTCAGAGCCGCGCGCGAAATTCGTCCAGAACCGCGCGGTAGATGTCGCGCTTGAACGGCACGATGCGCGCGATCATCTCGTCGGGGTCGATCCATGTCCATGTGCTGAACTCCGGGTGCTCGGTCGCGATGTCGACCTGGTCGTCAGTGCCCTTGAAACGCATCAGGAACCACCGCTGTTCCTGCCCCTTGAACTTGCCCTTCCAGACCTTGCCGCTCGCGACAAGCTCCGGTGGCAGATCATAGGTCAGCCAGTCGGGATGCTCGGCCTCGATGTCGACGAGGTCGGCGCTCACCCCGGTCTCTTCCCAAAGCTCGCGAAGCGCCGCATCGCGCGGCGTCTCGCCCTTGTCCACGCCGCCCTGCGGCATCTGCCAAGCGGTCGCGTCGGTGCCCAGATCCTTGGCATCGATGCGCTGCCCGGCGAACACCTTGCCCTCGGCATTCGCCAGCACCACGCCCACGCAGGGCCGATACGGCAGCGCCGCGATCTCATCCGGTGTCACGGACGGATCACTCGCGCCCGAAGGTCGACAGACCGTGCAGCAGGTCCACGGCGTAGGACAGTTGGAAGTCCTCGTCGCGCAGCGCCGCGGCGGCTTCCGCCTCGGCCCGCTCTTCCTCGATCTGGCGGATTTCGTCCTCGGTCAGGCTGTCGTTGTTCAGCGACCCGCGCAGATCGGCCTCGGTGCGGGGCGGACGACCGTTGGTCTCCTCCTCGTCCTCTTCGGCGCTCGGGCTCGGGATTGGCTGTTCGACCACGATGTCCGGGCTCACGCCCAGCGCCTGAATCGAGCGACCCGACGGGGTGTAATAGCGCGCCGTGGTCAGACGCATCGCGCCATCGCCACGGAGCGGCATGACCGTCTGGACCGACCCCTTGCCGAACGACTTGGTGCCGACGACGACGCCGCGGTGATGATCCTGAAGCGCACCGGCCACGATCTCGGACGCCGAGGCCGAGCCGCCGTTGATAAGCACGACCAGAGGCTTGCCTTCGGTGATGTCGCCGGGCGTGGCGTTCACACGGTCGGATTCTTCCGGGTCACGGCCACGGGTCGACACGATCTCACCGCCTTCGAGGAAGGCATCCGACACCGCGATCGCCTGCTTGAGCAGACCGCCGGGGTTGTTGCGCAGGTCGAGCACGACGCCTTCGACATTGTCCATGCCGCCCATTTCCTCGACGACTTCGGCGAACCCTTCGGTGACGTTCGGATAGGTCTGGTCGTTGAACGTGGTGATGCGGATCACGACCGCCTCGCCCTGCTGGCGCACGGTGGCGGCCGTCAGCTTGATGGTGTCGCGGATGATCGAGATATCGAACGGCTCGTCCTCGCCCTCACGCACGACCGTGATGATGATCTCGGACCCGATCGGCCCGCGCATCAGATCGACCGCTTCGTCCAGCGTCAGGCCAAGCAGGCTTTCGCCGTCCACATGGGTGATGAAGTCACCGGCCAGCACCCCGGCCTGATCGGCGGGCGTGTCGTCCATCGGCGAGACGACCTTGACGAAGCCCTCTTCCTGCGTGACCTCGATCCCCAGACCGCCGAACGAGCCGCGCGTCTGCACGCGCATGGCATCGGCATCGTCGGGCGGCAGGTAGGAGCTGTGCGGGTCGAGCGACTGAAGCATCCCGTTGATCGCGGCTTCGATCAGTTCGCTTTCCTCGACATCCTCGACATACTGGGCGCGGATACGCTCGAACACGTCACCGAACAGATCGAGCTGCTGGTACACGGTCGTCGACCGGTTCCCCTCTTGCGCGAGAAGCGGACCCGCCACCTGCGTGGTCAGAACTGCCCCTGCGAGCGTGCCGCCGACTGCGGCCATCAGAAATTTCTTCATGTCTCGTCTGCTCACTTTCGTCTCGTTTCGGTCGCGCAATCGCGCCGCTCACTCCCCGGATACCGCAAACCAGTCCGCCGGGTCCACAGGCTCGCCGTCTTTGCGAAGCTCCAGATACAATGTCTGGTTCGCTTCTGCGCCTCCTGCGGTGTCGTTGGAAATCAAAAACGCTTGAGGGTCCGTGGGCGCAGCCCCGCCCATGAGCCCTATGGGCGCCCCCTTCGGCAGCACCTCGCCCACCTCGCCGAACAGCTGGCCGAGCCCTGCGAACACCAACAGATAATCCTCTCCCGGCTCCACGATGGCCACCTGACCATAGTCCAGAAGCGGGCCGAGATACCGGATCGTGGCAGGCCACGGAAGCGTGACGAGGGTGAGAGGACGGGTCGCGATCACCCAGCCCGGACGGCGCACGCCTGCCGCGTCCGCCTCGTCCATCCGGCGGATGATCCGGCCAAGCACCGGCAACTCCAGCGTGCCCTGCGCTTCGGTGAAATCCGGGTTGGCGATGGAAACGCTCGTATCCTCGACGGTGGCCGACATCAGGCCCGACGCGAAACTTTCCAGCGTGTCGGCGGTGGCGATCAGGTTCTCCATCGCCTCGGGGTCGGTCGTGATCCGCTTGGGCAGGTCGGTGCGGTTCGACATCGCCTGACTCAGTTCCGTGCGCGCCTGCTGCACCCCGGTCAGACCCTGTTCCAGCGTCACCACCGCCGATTCCTGCAAGGCCCGCAAGACCGCGACCTCCTGCAAGGCGGCGCGCAGCCGCCCCGCTTCGGCATTCAGCGCCGGGGTCACGTCGGACAGGATCATCCCGGTCCGCGCGGTGCCCACCGGCCCCTCGGGATGCAGGAGCAGATGCGGCTCGGGCGACGCTTCGATGGCCTGAAGCACGCCCAGAAGCTGTGCGAGCCGTTCGCTCTCGGCCCGGAACACGCCGTCGATCGCCGCCTCACGCACCCGCGCCTGTCTCAGCCCTTCGCGCAGCGCGGCGAGCCCTGCCTCATAGGCCTGCACGGTCTGCGTCAGCGCCGCCACACGGTCGCCCGCGCCGTCGGCACCGTCCAAAGCCTTGGCGGCTTCCTGCAACAGAAGCATGGCCTGACGCGCGCTTTCCGTGGGGTCGGTCTGCGCCGTCGCCGGGGCCGTCATCGCCAGACACGCGGCGAAAAGGATCGCCGCCCGTCTCACCGGACGATCAGGCTTTCGCCGGTCATCTCGGCGGGCTGTTCGAGCCCCATGAGGTCAAGCAGGCTGGGCGCGAGGTCGGCAAGCCGCCCCGACTTGATCTTTGCCCCCACAGGCCCGTTGAACAGCGCGACCGGCACGGGGTTCGTGGTATGCGCCGTATGCGGCCCGCCCGTGGCCGGGTCGATCATCATCTCGCAATTGCCGTGATCGGCGGTCACGATCATCGTCCCGCCCTCTTCCTTGAGCGCGATCATGGCTTCTAGAACCTGTTTGTCCACGGCTTCCACGGCGGCGATGGCCGCGTCCAGATCGCCGGTATGCCCGACCATGTCGGGGTTGGCGAAGTTCACGACGATCAGGTCGTATTTCTCGCGGATCGCACGCACGAGTTCCCGCCCCACCTCGGGCGCGCTCATCTCGGGCTGCATGTCGTACGTCGCCACCTTGGGCGACTGCGCCATATAGCGATCCTCGCCCTCCTCCGGGTCTTCTTTGCCGCCATTGAGGAAGAAGGTGACATGGGGGTATTTCTCGGTCTCGGCCAGCCGGAACTGCCGCTTGCCCTGCTTGGCGACCCAGGCCCCCAGCGTGTTCACGATGTCCTCGCTCGGAAACACCGTGGTCATATAGTCGTTGTGACCCTTGGAATACTCGACCATCCCCAGAAGCGCGGCGAGCTTGGGCCGCTGCCCGACATCGAACTCCGCGAACCCCGGCTCACCGATGGCCCGCAGAATCTCGCGCGCCCGGTCGGCCCGGAAGTTGACGAAGAAGACGCCGTCGCCGTCATGGATGCCGGTGTGCCCGTCGATCACGACAGGTTCGATGAACTCGTCCGAAACGTCGGCCTCGTAGGACGCCGCAATCGCCGCATCCGCGCTTGCCGCCGTGCCGCCCATGCCCTTGACCATCGCGTCATAGGCGCGGCTCACCCGCTCCCACCGGTTGTCGCGGTCCATTGCGTAATAGCGCCCGGTGACGCTGCCGATGGTCACGCCATCCGGCAGGTCCGCGACGAACTTGGCCACCTGCTCGCGGGCCGAGCGCGGCGCCACGTCGCGCCCGTCGGTGATGACATGCACGCAGACCGGAACCCCCGCCTGCACCAGCGCCTGCGCCGCCGCCACGATGTGATCCTGATGCGAATGCACCCCACCGGGCGAGGTCAGCCCCATGAGATGCGCGGTCCCGCCCGACGCCTTCATGTCGTCGATGAACCGCATGAGCGCGGCGTTCTGAAAGAACGACCGATCCTCGATGGCAAGGTCGATCTGCCCAAGGTCCATCGCCACGACCCGGCCCGCACCGATGTTCGTATGCCCGACCTCGGAATTCCCCATCTGGCCCGACGGCAGGCCCACGTCGTTGCCATGGGTGATGAGCGTCGCGTTCGGGCAGATCATCATCAGCTCGTCGAACGCGGGCGTCTCGGCCAGCGCCACCGCGTTGCCGGAGCTTTCGACCCTGAGGCCCCAGCCATCGAGGATGCACAAAACGACGGGTTTCGGGGTGGTCATGTCTGC
The DNA here is from genome assembly GCF_005871115.1 of Maritimibacter alexandrii. Lineage (NCBI taxonomy): Bacteria > Pseudomonadati > Pseudomonadota > Alphaproteobacteria > Rhodobacterales > Roseobacteraceae > Maritimibacter > Maritimibacter alexandrii. The sequence continues at coordinate 1,282,523 of NZ_SWKQ01000009.1, read as the reverse complement.
CTCGCTCTTGCCTGACGTAGTTCTAGGAGGTCACCGCCGCGAGGGCAATGCGGGAGGGGTTTCGAATGGGCTTGCGCCCATCCGACTGGCTGGGAGGGCCAGCCAAAGTCATGTTTGCAGGCGAACATGACCAACCCAGACCCTCCCGAGGTACTTGTGGACCAGAGAAGGGACACGTTCACCTTTCATTAAGGTTAACGCGCTATACCGAAGTCACGGTACAGGCTGAGGAGCCGATGACCGAGACCGGAGAAGCCCCCTGCGTCCAGCGTAGGGGGTGGACCCCGCCCCCCCCCCCCTGCTTCTCTGGTCCAAAAATACCTCGGGGGAGTCGCGCTTCAGCGCGACGGGGGCAGCGCCCCCCTCAGGCCCGCGCTTTCCGTCCTTCCGCCAGAATGGCCTGCGCATCCCGCAGGAATTCCGCTTCGATATCGCCACGCGCCGCCCGCAGCCCTTCGATATAGGCCTCGTTGTCGAGGATCGAGATCGCCGGATCGTAGTGCTCCGCCGCGATCAGCATGGCGCTGCGGTCCATCTCGGCGAACATCTCGGTCACCCGGTCCGCCTGATCGCGCGAATAGCCCAGCGCCTCCACCGCCGAGCGGCTCATCCGCAACGAACTGTCATAGGTCTCGCGGATGATGTCGCGGCACCCGGCCCACCACAGATCGTAGACATGGGGCCGGTCCACCGCGCGTGCGATCACATGCACATCGGGGTAGTGCTTCTTCACATAGGTCACCAGTTCGGTGATCTGGTGCTTGTCGTCGATGGCGATCACCAACAGCTTCGCGTGCTCGATTCCCGCCGCATGCAACAGATCGGGCCGCGTCGCATCGCCGTAATACGCCTGCACGTCGAATTTCTTGAGCATCTCCAGTTGCCGCGCGCTGAAGTCGATGACGGTGGGCGTGAGCCCGGCCCCGCGCAGCATCCGCGCGACGATCCCGCCCACGCGCCCGTGGCCTGCGATGATGATGTCGCTCGCCTCGTCGATCGCATCCATCTCGCGCTCTTCGGCTTCGGAGAACCGCGGCGCGACCACCCGGTCGTATAGGATGAAAAGCGCAGGGGTCAGCAGCATCGACAGCGCCACGACCAGCAGCAGCCGATCCGCCAGATCGCCGGGGATCACCGCATTCGTGACCGTGAAGGACAGGAGGACGAAGCCGAATTCCCCGGCTTGGGCGAGACCCAGTGAGAACAGCCAGCGATCCGCCCCGCCCACCTTGAACACGTAAGACAACACGTAAAGCACGGCCATCTTCGCCACGATCAGCCCCAGCGTCAGGGCGAGGATCAGCGCGAAATCGTCGAACAGCAGGGCGAAGTTGATCCCCGCCCCCACCGTCATGAAGAACAGTCCCAGCAGAAGCCCCCGGAACGGGTCGATGTCACTTTCCAACTCATGCCGGTATTCGCTGTTGGCCAGCACGACACCTGCGAGGAATGTGCCGAGCGCGGGCGACAGCCCGACGAGGGACATGAGGAGCGCGATGCCGATGACGAACATCAGCGCCGTCGCCACGAAAAGCTCCCTCAGGTTCGCCCCGGCGATGAACCGGAAGATCGGACCGACGAGGTAGATGCCCGCCCCGACCACCACCGCGATGGCCCCCACCGTCACCAGCGCCACGCCCCAACCCGGCAGACCGTCGACAAGGCTCATACCCCCGCCGTGGTCGCCGTCCTCGGCCGCATGGCTCAGACCTTCGACCAGCTCCGGCATTGCGAGCAGCGGGATCAGCGCCAGCATGGGGATGACCGCGATGTCCTGAAATAGCAGGACCGAGAACGACGACTGCCCGCCGTCCGAGCGCATCAGCCCCTTCTCGCCCAGCGTCTGAAGCACGATCGCGGTCGAGGACAGCGCCAACACCAGTCCGACCGCAAGGCTCACCGACCACGGCTGACCCAAAACCAGCGCCACGCCCATGACCAGGAGCGCCGTTAACCCGACCTGCCCGCCGCCAAGCCCCAGAAGGCGCGCGCGCATCTCCCACAGCCGCCGCGGCTCCAACTCCAGCCCGACGAGGAACAGCATCATCACGACGCCGAATTCGGCGAAGTGCTGGATCTGGATCACGTCGACATGAAGCCACGCCAGAACCGGGCTGATGACGATCCCGGCGATCAGGTAGCCGAGCACCGATCCAAGCCCAAGGCGCGAGGCGATGGGCACCGCCACCACCCCCGCGATCAGAAAAACGAAGGCAAGTAGCAGAAAATCGGTCATGAGCAGTCCCCTGTGCGCCGGTCCAGCTTGGCGAAATGCGGGCGCATGTAAAGCTGCTCCGTGCGACGCAACGCCCGTTGACAGGGCGGCGATCCGGGCAGACACCGACAGGATATTGCCCTGACGCCGGTGTTTCCTCGTGAAGCCGAAAATCCTGACGACGCTCGCGAGCTATTCGCGCGACCAGTTCTTCGGCGATCTGATCGCCGGGGTCACGGTCGGGCTGGTGGCGGTTCCCCTCAGCCTTGCCATCGCCATCGCGTCGGGCGCGACGCCGGAACAGGGGCTGGTCACGGCCATCGTCGGCGGCGCTCTGGTATCGCTTCTGGGTGGCAGCCGCGTGCAGATCGGCGGACCGACGGGCGCGTTCATCGTCGTCGTCTACGGTGTCATCGCCGCGCATGGGATCGACGGTCTGATCGTGGCGACGCTGCTGGCCGGGTTGATCCTCGTCGTGGCCGGCGTGCTGCGGGCCGGGAGCCTCGTGGCCCATGTGCCCGAAGCGGTCATCAACGGCTTCACCCTCGGCATCGCCGTCATCATCGCCACCAGCCAGATCGCCGATCTGTTCGGCCTTGCCGTGGCGGACAAGCCGGCGGAGTTCACCGGCAAGATCGCGGCGCTCTGGGCGGCGCGCGATACGCTTCAGATCGACGCGCTGGGGATCGGCGTGGTCACCGGCGCGCTGATCGTCGCGTTGCGCCGCTGGCTCCCGCCGAAGGTGCCGGGCCTGATCCTCGCCGTCGCGGCCGGATCGGCCCTCGCCGCCCTGCCGGGGGTCGAGGTGGAGACCATTGCGGCCCGGTTCGGCGCGTTGCCCGACCACCTGCCCACGCCTGCGATGCCCGACATCACTTGGGCTCTGGTGCGCGAGGTGTTTCCATCCGCGCTGGTGATCGCGTTCCTCGCGGGGGTCGAATCGCTTTTGTCCGCCGTTGTGGCCGACCGGATGATCGGCGGGCATCACCGCCCCCGGGCCGAGCTGGCCGCGCAGGGTGTCGCCAACATCGGATCGGCCCTGATGGGCGGACTGCCGGTGACAGGGGCCATCGCGCGGACGGCGACGAATGTGAAGGCCGGGGGGCGCACGCCGGTCGCCGGGCTGTGGCACGCCGTCACGGTTCTGGCGCTGATGCTGTTCGCCGCACCGCTGGCCGGTCGAATGGCGTTGCCCGCCATGGCGGCCCTGCTGGTCATCACCGCGTGGAACATGGCCGAACCGGATAAGTGGCGCGGATACCTGTCCGCGCCGGTGCGGGACCGGGTTCTGATCTTCCTGACCATGGCGCTGACCGTTCTCGTCGATCTCACGGTCGCGATCGGGGTCGGGGTCGCGCTTGGCTTTGCGCTGTCTCGGGTCGCGGCGGGGCGTGCGCCGCGCGACTGGACTCCGCGCGACCGCTAGACCCGGTGATAGGGGCTTCCGGTCAGGATCGAGGCTGCGCGGTAAAGCTGCTCGGTCAGCATGGCGCGGGCCAGCATGTGCGGCCAGACCATCTTGCCGAACGACAACGACGCTTCCGCCTGACCGCGCAGGGCCGGGTCGATCCCGTCCGCGCCGCCGATGACGAAGGCCACGTCACCCCGCCCCTGATCGCGCCAGCCCGCAAGTTGCTCGGCGAATTGGGGCGAGGTCTGCACCTTGCCTCGCTCGTCCATCGCGACGATCACCGCGCCCTCCGGCACGGCACGCGCCAACAGGGCGGCCTCGGCGCTCATGCCGCCACCCTTCTTGTCTTCGACTTCGTGGATCGTGAGAGGACCGAGACCCAAGCTGCGCCCGGTGCGGTCGAACCGGGTGGTGTAGTCGTCGATTAGGTCGCGCTCGGGGCCGGCACGAAGCCGCCCCACCGCGACGATGTGAACCCGCATCAGGCCTTGGCCGACGCCGGAGCCTCAGGTGTCATCCACATTTTCTCGAGTTGATAGAACTCGCGCACCTCGGGCCGGAACACGTGAACGATCACGTCGCCGGTGTCGATCAGAACCCAGTCGCCCTGATCCTTGCCCTCGACCTTGCAGATGATCCCCATGCTTTCCTTCAGACGATCGCACAGCTTTTCGGAAATCGCCGCGACCTGGCGCGAGGACCGGCCCGAACAGATCACCATGGCATCGGCCATCGCGGATTTCTTCCGCAGGTCGATGGTCACGATATCCTCGGCCTTGTCGTCTTCGAGTGAGGAAAGAACGGTGTCGAGGATATTGTCGCTCGACGGGTTCATGGGCGGCTTTTTCATTCCGCCCGATCCTGCGGCCGACAGTGCGGCCGCGTCTGGATGATGAGACAGGACATAGTCCTCCTTCGTTGCGCGCCGATCGTTTCCCCGACGCCGGGACAGGTTAAAAGTAACATGCTGGTCCGGTATTTCAATTCTAGCGTTGCTCCGGCTCGGCCACTTTTCGCGGATCGTTGAGATGGCGCACCTCCCGTTGCGGGAACGGGATCGAGATGCCGTTCTCCTGAAACGCGTCCCAGAGCGCAAGATAGACATTGCCGCGGATGTTGGTCAGGCCCCCGGTCGGGTCGTCGATCCAGAAGCGCAGGATGTAATCCACGGAGGAGTCGCCGAAGCCGACGATATGGCAGACCGGGGGCCGGAAACTCAGCACCCGGTCGACGCTCGCCGCCGCCTTGATCGCCACCTTGCGCACCAGATGCGGGTCGTCGCCGTAAGCCGTGCCGAAATAGATGTCGAGCCGCACAAAGGCGTTGGTGTGCGACCAGTTCACCACCTGCCCGGTGATGAGATCCTCGTTCGGGATCAGATACTCCTTGCCGTCGCGGGTCACGACGCTGACGTAGCGCGCACCAAGCTGTTCGATCCAGCCGAAGGTATCGCCAAGGCTGATGACGTCGCCGGGCTTGATCGACTTGTCCAGAAGGATGATGACCCCGGACACGAGGTTCGAGACCACCTTTTGCAGGCCGAAGCCAAGACCAACACCGATGGCCCCCGACAGGACGGCAAGGCCGGTCAGGTCCACGCCCACGGCACGCAGCCCGATGAAGATCGCCGCGCCGAACAGCACCAGTTGCAGGATCTTGACGATCAGCACCTGCATCGAAGGGCTGATGTCTTCGTTCTTCCTGATCCGGGCCGCAGAGCTTTGGGTCAGGAACCGCGCGGCGAAGACCAGAGCACCGAGGATCGCGATGGCCTGAATGACCATCCAGATCGACAGGCGCATGTTGCCGGTGTTGATCGCGAACCCATCGAGGATGGAAATGGTTTCATCCTGTAGATTCAGGATGTTGACCGTGACCCAAACCCAGCCCGCCGTCCGCACAACGCCACGCACGAAGGCGTTGGCGATGAACCGGGCGAGGATCGCGATGACCAGCCACGCCAGCGCCAGTTCCGCGATGATCGACAGCAGGTAGGAGCGTGAGGGCCACGTCGCCTCGCGCATGATCCAGACCGTCGGCCAGATCAGCGCCACGAAGACGATCAGTTTCATCCGGCGATGCAGCATCACGCCGAACCGCATCCGCCACTTGGGCCAGTTTTCCCGCCCGCGCAGCCAGCCGTGATATTTCGGGGCGAGCCATTTCGCGATCAGCCACGCCGCCAGTGCGAGCCCCACGGCGATCGCGACCTGATAGGCATTCCAGGGGCGCATCAGGCCCTGCACGAAAACCGTAAGCTGGTCGAACAGGTCGAGCGCCACGTCTTCGGGCGCCGGAACGGGGGCGGCTTGCGGGGTTGCGGCGCCGACCGTCCCGGACTCCGTGGTCGCATTCGGCGTCGCCTGCACCTGGGTGGGTGCGATCGTCCGGTCCCAAATCGTATTCGGGCTGCGCGTGGCCATTTTACTCCCTTTTTCAGGAGGTTGGCAAATGAACCGGCCAGCGTCCAGTTCTAAACCCACCCTCCCGCAACCGTGTCAGCGCGTGATGCGGATGTCCGAGGCCGAAAAGTTGACCACCATCCGATCCGGCACCTGTTCCAGCCCGCAGGCCCTGAGCACCGCGCGGGATGCCGCGTTGTCCGCCGCCACGAACTCGACCGCGCCCGCCGCGCCCAGTTCATCCACCGCGATCAGGTTTGCGATGGCATCGGCCATCTTGCCCAGACCCAGACCGCGGGCCGCCGGATCGACCGCGATCAATCCGACGAACGCCATGCCGGCGAGCCACGAGTGTTCGTTATGAACCAGCGCGGCATAACCGGTCGCGGCGATGGCGCCGTCCGCCGAACGCAGAATGACCGGCCGCGCCGGGATCAAAGCGCCCGAGAGCGCCGGCTTCGAGAAGGGCGCGATCCCGTGCTCGGTCAGGAAGCCCTGCATCTCGTGCAGGACCGTGGCGTCGATTTCCTCGTCCGGGTGCCGCGTGATCCCGTCCGGCAGACCGCCTGCCACGATCTGCCCGCACGCCGCGCGCACCCTGTCGGCATCCGCAAGGAACACGTCCCAGAAGTGCTGTTTGGGCGCGAACCCGGCCAGTTCGTGCTCGGCCTTCAGGATCACCTCGGGGGTCGCGCCCCGGATCTGGACGATCCCCTCGCGACGCATCGCTGCGCGCAAATCGTCCCACCCGAAGGCGTCCGGGTCGTCCGAACTCGTGACCCGGCCATGCACGACCGCGCCGGGCCGATTGCGAAACCCCGCGACCTCGCCATCGCGGGCCGCCTGCAAGGCGCGCATCATATCGTCCCCGTAGAAGGGGTCGTCCTCTGGTTTCATCCGACGTCTCCCAAGCCCCTCGGACCAGCATAGCATGGCATCCGACGCTTGCGAGACTCACGGCCAGCGTATAGATGCTCCCGCATGACACGGATTTTCGACATGGACGACCGCGCCCGCCTGCCTTGGCGGTTCTATGGCGCGACGCTGACGATCCTCGCCCGACTTTGATCGCGGCGCACCTTTCCGCACGTCCAGAATTCGAACATTTCCCCTAGGAGAAAACCCCATGGCCGGGAAAACACTCTACGACAAAATCTGGGATGCCCACGTCGCTGACGAAGCCGACGACGGCACCTGCCTGCTCTACATCGACCGTCACCTCGTCCACGAAGTGACCAGCCCGCAAGCCTTTGAAGGGCTGCGCATGGCGGGCCGCACCGTGCATGCGCCGGACAAGACCATCGCCGTGCCGGACCACAACGTGCCGACCACGCTCGACCGCGTGAACGGCGTGATCGAGAACGAGGAAAGCCGGATTCAGGTCGAGGCGCTCGACAAGAACGCCAAGGACTTCGGCCTGCACTACTACCCGGTTTCCGACGTGCGTCAGGGCATCGTCCACATCGTCGGCCCCGAACAGGGCTGGACCCTGCCGGGCATGACGGTCGTGTGCGGCGACAGCCACACCGCGACCCACGGCGCCTTCGGGGCGCTGGCCCACGGCATCGGCACCTCCGAGGTCGAGCATGTTCTGGCCACCCAGACGCTGATCCAGAAGAAGTCCAAGAACATGAAGGTCGAGATCACCGGCAAGCTGAAGCCGGGCGTGACCGCCAAGGACATCACCCTCGCCGTGATCGGTGAAACCGGCACCGCAGGCGGCACCGGCTATGTCATCGAATACTGCGGCGAAGCGATCCGCGATCTGTCGATGGAAGGCCGCATGACCGTCTGCAACATGGCGATCGAAGGCGGCGCGCGGGCCGGTCTGATCGCCCCGGACGAAAAGACCTTCGACTACGTCAAGGGTCGCGCCCACGCGCCCAAGGGCGCCCAGTGGGAAGCCGCCATGAACTGGTGGAAAACGCTCTACTCCGACGACGACGCCCATTGGGACAAGGTCATCACCCTCAAGGGGGAAGAGATCGAGCCGGTCGTCACCTGGGGCACCTCGCCCGAAGACGTGCTGCCGATCTCGGCCGTCGTCCCGTCGCCCGACAGCTTCAAGGGCGGCAAGGTCGAAGCGGCCAAGCGGTCGCTCGAATACATGGGTCTCGAAGCCGGAACGCCGCTGGACCAGATCAAGATCGACGCGGTCTTCATCGGCTCCTGCACCAACGGCCGGATCGAGGATCTGCGCGAAGTCGCGAAGGTCGTGCAAGGCAAGAAGGTCGCGGAAGGTGTCCGCGCCATGATCGTCCCCGGCTCCGGCCTTGTGCGCGCTCAGGCGGAGGAAGAGGGTCTTGCCGAGATCTTCGAAGCCGCCGGTTTCGAATGGCGCCTCGCCGGTTGTTCGATGTGCCTTGCGATGAACCCGGACCAACTGGCGCCGGGCGAGCGTTGCGCGTCGACCTCGAACCGGAACTTCGAAGGGCGTCAGGGCTACAAGGGCCGCACACACCTCATGTCCCCCGGCATGGCCGCCGCCGCCGCCGTCACCGGTCACCTGACCGACGTGCGCACGCTCAACTGACCAGCCAGCTTGTCCGGCCCGCGCGGGCCGGGTGAGCGAGCATAAGGAAAAGTAGAATGGAAAAATTCGAAAAACTCACGGGCATCGCAGCCCCCATGCCGCTGGTCAACATCGACACGGACATGATCATCCCCAAGGGGTTCCTGAAGACGATCAAGCGCACCGGGCTTGGCGTGAACCTCTTCGACGAGATGCGCTATGACCGCGAAGGCAACGAGATCCCTGATTTCGTGCTGAACCAGCCGCAGTACCGCGAGGCCCAGATCCTCGTCGCGGGCGACAACTTCGGGTGTGGCTCGTCGCGCGAACACGCGCCTTGGGCGATTGCGGATTTCGGCATCAAGTCGATCATCTCGACCTCTTTCGCCGACATCTTCTTCAACAACTGCTTCAAGAACGGCATCCTGCCCATCGTGCTGCCGGAAGAGCAGGTCGAGGTGCTGATGAAGGACGCCGAGAAGGGCTCCAACGCCCGCATGATCGTCGACCTCGAGGCGCAGACCGTGACCACGTCGGACGGCGAGGTTTTCCCGTTCGAGGTCGACCCGTTCCGCAAGCATTGCCTGCTGAACGGTCTCGACGACATCGGCCTGACGATGGAAAAGAAGCCTGCCATCGACGCGTTCGAAGCCAAGGCCGCGCAGGAACGTCCCTGGGTCTGATCGCAGGCCTTATGAGTCAAGAAACGGCGGGGCTTCGGTCCCGCCGTTTTCCTATGGGCGCAGCTCGCGCGTCAGACGCATCGACACCGGAACCATCACGGCGGACAGGCCGAGGCACCAGAGGCCCAGCGCGACCCCCTGCACCGGGAACGCCACGCCCGCGTCGATCAACACGCCGGTGATGCCCGGCCCGATGGCGGTCGACACGACCATGATGACGGTCTGGAGCGAGCGTACGGCCCCCAGATGCCGCGTGCCATACACCCGTGGAAGGAACGCCCCGAGAAACGCATTCGCCGCGCCCATCGACACGCCGCCGATCGCCAGAACCGCGAACCAGACCTGATAGCCTTCGGCGGGGCCGAGCAACAGCAGGGCTGCGCCCATCGGCACCACGACGAGCGGAAGCAGGCGTTCGGGTCCGAACCGATCGCAGGCCCAGCCCGCGACCAGCGCCGACACGACCGAGACGCTGGCCCAGAACACGTAGCCGGGGGCCATTTGCGCCAGGGTCCAGCCCTTCACCTCGGCAATGTTCACCTGCTGAAAGAACAGGACCGTTCCGATGAAGGGCGGCGTCAGGATCAGGGGCAGGATCGCCCAGAACAGCCAATGCCGCACCAGCATCCCGCGGGTCCAGTGGGCACCGTTCAGCCCCGCGCTGGCTTCGGGCGACTGCGCCTCGCCCGACGGCTGGCGATCCTGCGCCAGAAGCACCATGAGCAGGGGAATGACGACGATCAGAATCGCACCCGCCGCCACGCCCCATGCCATGCGCCAGCCGATCCCGCCGATGAGCGCGACGAAGATCAACGGCAGCACCGCCTCGCCCAGCGGATGCCCCATCGAGGCGATGGCGACGGCGCGGCCCCGCGTGGCGTGGAACCAGCGTCCCATCGAGGTGATCGACATATGGGGAAACATCCCCTGCCCGCAGAACCGGAGCAGAAAGACGCCCAGCCCGAGCATCCAGACATTCACCGAAAACGCCATGATCCCCGCCGCCAGCGCGAAAAGCAGGCTCACCAGAAGCGCCAGCCGCGACAGGCGCATCGTGTCCACCAGCGCCCCGCGACTGAACAGGAGCGCGGCCGAGGCGAGCGTCGCGATGGTGTAGAGCCCGCCCCAGCCCCCGTTCGACAGCCCGTGCGCCGCCCGCACCTCGCCCGCGAAGAGCGAAATGAACCACGTCTGCCCGAAGGACGACGCGAAGGTCAGCAGGAAGCCTGTGGACAGCCAACGGGCATTGGCGGTGAGAAACGACAACATACCTTCCGCAATATTCCGCATTCGGGGCAGAGGAAAGTCGACGTTCTGCGCGCCAACGCACTGATACCGGGGGAGTTATCCGATAGGCGGTGACAGGTGCCCGCGATGCCACGCGCCACGGTTTCCGGTATCGAAACAGCTATTTTCCTTGGCCTGAACGATGCAGGTTCTACATCTTGTGGGCGATTTCGTTCTCCGCACCACACGCGGTAGACATACCGACCGCGCCCCATTCCGGCCACAGCATAGGTGCAAAATCGCACCACTCCCCCCACAATACCGCCCTGAATCTTTCGTCAATTCAGACCGTTACTTGCAGCGGGACACGAATGTGGGCAAGATTGTGACAAATAAGAGGCAGGCCGCCACAATTGGCGGCTTCGGTTTGGAAACAGGGAAGCGGCATCGTATCGCGCCCGGCCAGAGCGAGGGTAAAGAGCAGTGACTTCGCGTGTAATCGGCGCGCTCGTACGCGCATGTTTGACGGTCATCCTGATTTTGACCCCGTCACTCATGATTCCGGGCATTCATTCCGAAACGGTCCAGATCGTCGCGCTTGCCGCGATCTTCGCGTTCGCCCTCACAACCTTCGAATACGCATCGACATACCCCGGCCTCGTGGAATTCCGCGAAGCGCCGCCGTTCAACCGGATCAGGTTCGTGTCGCTGTTCTTCACCGTTTTCCTGCTGTCCGCCGTTGCGCGGCACTCGACCGATCCGTCGACCTTCACCGCCTTCGTCGGTGCCGTGGGCAACCTGATCGGCAATGCGATCGACATCCCCTATTCGCCCGTTCGGCTCATCGTCCTGATGCTGCCCGACAACGCGACGGCGGCCGAGATCATCAGCCTGCGCATGGCGGCTGGCATGGCCTATCTCATCTCGCTCATCTCGCTGGCCGTGTTCATCATCACGCTTCGGATCACCGGCTGGCCCAAGCGCAAGGGCGGGTTCAACGTCTGGGTGAACCTGCCGATGTTCGACCCGACCGCCGGTGGCGACGTGGTCGAGCGGCTGGAGCGTGACGCGCGGTTCAACGTGGCGCTCGGGTTCCTGCTTCCGTTCCTGACCCCGGCTGTCATCAAGGCCGCGTCGGGCGTGTTCGGATCGGTCGCGATCACCAACGATCAGACGATGATCTGGACGATCACCGCTTGGGCGTTCCTACCCGCCTCGCTGTTCATGCGCGGCATCGCGATGCAACGGGTCGCGACGCTCATCAGCGAACAGCGTGCGCGCAATTCGTCCCGTGCCGAAGGCGAAAGGCTGGCGCCAGCGTGAAGCTCGGGGGGGCATTAACCTTAATATCCCTTCTGTCCGGCAGCCTCCTCGCGGCCGAACCCGTGATTGTCGCGACGTATGACGCCGAGCTTTACCGCGACGGTCCCGGTCTTCTGCTCGACGACATTCTGGATGGCGACCCGCAGGTCGAAGCGGTGGCCGAAGTCATCGCCTATGCCGATGCCGACATTCTTCATCTGACCGGGTTCGACTGGGATCTGGAAAACCACGCGCTGACGGCTTTTGCCCGGGTGCTGGCCGATCAGGGCGCAGCCTATCCCTACTTCTATGCAAGCCAGCCGAATACCGGCGTGCCTTCGGGTGTCGACCTCGACGGCAACGGGCGCGTGGGCGAGACGCGCGACAGCTTCGGGTATGGCAGTTTCACCGGGCAAGGCGGCATGGCGATCCTGTCACGCTATCCCATCGGCGAGGTGCGCGACTTCTCGCAGATGCTGTGGGCCGAGTTACCGGACAACCCTGCGCCACGGGTCGATGGACTGCCCTTTCCCTCGGAGGAAGCGAGCAAGGTTCGCAGGCTATCCTCGGTCGCGCATTGGGACGTTCCCATCGACGTCGCAGGCACGACGCTCCACCTGCTCGCATGGCACGGGTCGACCCCGGTGTTCGACGGGCCGGAGGATCTGAACGGCGCGCGCGGGGCGGACGAAGCGATGTTCTGGATCAAACTGTTGAACGGATCGCTGCCCTTCCCGTCGCCCGAGGGTCCGGTCGTTCTGACGGGGATCTCCAACATCGACCCGGTGGACGGCGACGGGCGCCATGTGACCATGGCCCGCATCCTGCGCGACCCGTTGATACAGGATCCGATGCCGACCAGTGCGGGCGGGTCTGCCGCCGCGAACCCCGGACATGCCGGCGACCCGGCGCTGGATACGGCGGATTTCGACGATCCGCTGCCGGGCAATCTGAGGGTGGATTACGTGCTGCCGGATGCGCGCCTCAGGGTGCTGGCAAGCGGGGTCGTCTGGCCCGCACCGGACGAGCCGATGGCGGAGACCGTCGAAACGGCCAGCCGCCACCGGCTTGTCTGGGTCGAAGTCGATCTGCCTTAGGCAAGGGCCTGCGTCGTCGCCGGTCGTGTCGTGTCCTGCGGCAGGGCGGCGCGGATCACCTCGCGCAGCGGCGTCGGCTCGAACTCCGGCAGCAGATGGGTCAGCCGGTCGGGCGACAGGCTGTGCGACACCTGCCACAGATACCGCATCTCTTTCAGCTCGCGAGCGAGCTCCCACACCGGGCTGGCGACCGTGATGAGCCACCACGGGAACCGGGTCGCGCGCAGGGGCCCGCCCGTGACCCTCTCGACCTCGGCCTTCAGCGCATCGAGCGTGAGGGCATGGCCGGGGAACGGCACGTCCTCGAACGTCGCGAGCGTTTCGCGCTGTTCGGCGAGCGCGACGGCGGCGCGCGCCCAATCGGGGAGGTAGCACCACGGCTGCAACAGGTCACCGGGACCGGCATAGGTGAAGCGCCCCTTCTCGACCCCGTTCAGAACCATGAGCGACATCACGTCCCCGCCCGCATCCGGGTCGATGAAGTTGCCGCCGCGCAGGATGATCGTCTGGACGCCGCTGTCGCGATAAGCCCGCTCCATCTCGGCCCGGATGGCCCCTTTGCGGGAGTTCGGGCGATGAGGCGTCGTGCCGGACCATTCGCCGGGCGTGTCGCCGTAGACATAGACGTTTCCCGGCACGATCACGGTCGCGCCCGAGGCACGGGCGGCGTCGAGCACGTCGCGGGTGATCTGGGGAATGATCTCGGCCCAGTTGTGGTAGTTGGGCGGGTTCATTCCGTTGACGATCACGTCGCAGCCCATCGCGGCCTGTGTCATGTCTTCGGTGGCGCGGTTGAACCGGCGGACGGTCCAGCCGTTCGTCGCAAAGGCGCGGGCGGCGTGGGTTCCGATCTTGCCGGAGGCGCCGAGGATAAGGACGGTCTTGGTCATGGCTTTCTCCAATGCTTGATAACCTCAAACTAGCCATTCACCGCCAAACAGGAATTGCGAGAAATCGAAGGTCTGGTATTCAGGATTGAATGGAAAACCTCGACTGGTCCCTGATCCGCGCCTTCCTTGCCGTGGCCGAAACCGGCTCGCTTTCAGCGGCGGCCCGGACCCTGGGGTCGAGCCAGCCCACGGTGGGGCGGCAGGTGCGCGAGGTCGAGACGGCCCTTGGGGTGGAGCTGTTCCAGCGGCACGCCAAGGGGCTGTCCTTGACCGAAACGGGTGCTGCGATGTTACCCGCGGCAAAGAGAATGCGCGACTCGGTCGGAGAGATCGCCCTGATCGCAGCCGGGCAGGACATGAGACCCACGGGCACGGTCAGGATCACGGCAAGCGTCATCGTGGCGCATTTCGTGCTGCCGCAGATCCTTGCGCGACTACGCAGGGACGAACCCGGTATCGAGATCGAACTGGTGGCAACCGATTCCAGCGACAACCTTTTGTTTCGCGAGGCCGACATCGCGCTGCGCATGTATCGCCCGGACCAGCTGGACATGGTGACGCTGCATGTTACCGACCTGCCGCTGGGGATCTATGCCGCCAAATCCTATCTCGACCGCGTGGGACGGCCGGACGCGGTCGAGGATGCGTTCAAGCTCGATTGGGTCGGCTATGACCGTTCGGACCTGATGCTGCGCGGGATGCGGCGGCTGGGCTGGGCCGTGGACCGCACCTTTTTCGCGACCCGCACCGACGATCAGGCGGGGAACTGGCAGCTCATCCGCGCGGGCTGCGGGATCGGGATCGCGCAGATCGCGACGGCACAGGATGCGTCCGAGGTCGAGCAGCTGTTTCCCGATATGGCGCTTCCGTCCCTGCCGGTCTGGCTGACCGCGCACGAGGCGATGCGCCGGACGCCCCGGATCGCGCGGGTGTGGGATGCCTTGGCCCAGGGGTTGAAGTCTGCGGTTTCTTGACCCTTCCCGGCCTGCGGGCTAGGCACACGCGAACAGTATTCAGCCCAAGGACACAGTGATATGAGCGTTGGCTCCCTCCTCATCCTCCCCGGCGACGGGATCGGCCCGGAAGTCATGGCCGAAGTGCGCCGCATCATCGATTGGTACGGCGAGAAGCGCGGCCTGACCTTCGACGTGTCCGAAGACCTTGTGGGCGGCTCGGCCTATGACAAGCACGGCGTGCCGCTGGCGGATGAGACGATGGCCAAGGCGCAAGAGGTCGATGCCGTGCTGCTGGGCGCCGTGGGCGGCCCGAAATACGACGATCTGGATTTCTCGGTGAAGCCCGAGCGCGGGCTTCTGCGCCTGCGCAAGGAGATGGACCTGTTCGCGAACCTGCGCCCGGCCCAGTGCTTCGATGCGCTCGCCGATTTCTCGTCGCTGAAAAAGGACGTGATCGCCGGGCTCGACATCATGATCGTGCGCGAGCTGACCAGCGGCATCTACTTCGGTGAGCCGCGTGGCATCTTCACGGAAAACAACGAGCGCGTGGGCGTGAACACCCAGCGGTATACCGAGAGCGAGATCGACCGGGTCGCGCGTTCGGCCTTTGAACTGGCCATGAAGCGGGGCAAGAAGCTTTGCTCGATGGAAAAGGCCAACGTGATGGAATCCGGCATTCTGTGGCGTGAGGTCGTCACTGAGGTCGCCAAGGATTACCCCGAGGTCGAGCTGTCGCATATGTATGCCGACGCGGGCGGGATGCAGCTTGCCCGCTGGCCCAAGCAGTTCGACGTGATCGTCACCGACAACCTGTTCGGCGACCTTCTGTCCGACGTGGCCGCGATGCTGACCGGGTCGCTGGGCATGCTGCCGTCTGCGAGCCTCGGCCTGCCGATGGCGAACGGCCGCCCCAAGGCGCTTTATGAGCCGGTGCATGGCTCGGCCCCCGACATCGCGGGTCAGGGCAAGGCCAACCCCATCGCCTGTATCCTGAGCTTCGCCATGGCGCTGCGCTATTCCTTCGACGAAGGCGCGGAAGCGGATCGTCTGGAAGCGGCGATCGAGACGGTGCTGGCCCAAGGCAAACGCACCGCCGACCTGCTGGGCGAAGAGGGCGTCACCCCGGTCTCCACGACCGAAATGGGCGACGCCATCCTCGAAGCGCTGGAGGCGAGCCTCTGAGGAAAGACCTTTTCCGCGGGGAAAACGCGCGGAGGGTTTTCTTTTTCTAAATCAATGGGAAAGCATCCTGAAAGGCTTGCTCTCCCGCCGCTGAGAACAGAACCGCGCGCCCCTCGGGTGCGCGGGTCGCCCATTTCAGGGTGATAATCCGGTCGAGAAGCGCCGCGCCGAGGCTGCCCGCCAGATGCGTGCGGCGTTCGGACCAGTCGAGGCAGGTGCGGCAGAGCGGGCGGCGCTTGGCCTCGAGCAGGGCGAGGTCGATGCCCAGCGCGGCGATACGCGCGCGCCCCGCATCGGTCAGGTCGATCCGGTCCGCCGTCAGGACGAACCCGCCCCGTCCCGCAAGACTGTCGTAGATCCGCACCCCGGCCGTGCCCGCGAGATGGTCGTAGCACACCCGCGCCTGCCGGAGTTCGGGGTCGCGCGGCCCAGGCCGGTTCCGCAGGTGGCCGTGATGCGCGGCAAGGCCCGCGACCGCTTCGAGCATTTGCGCGACCTCGTCACCGGCCAGACGGAAATAGTGATGCCGCCCCTGCTTGAGCCGGGCGATGAGGCCGACCGCCTCAAGCTTGCGCAGGTGTTCGCTGGCCGCCGCCGCGCCCACCCCGGCCTCGCGCGCAAGTTCACCGGCGGTCAGCGCCCGGCCCGCCAACAGCGCGGTCAGCATGTTGGCGCGGGCCGGGTCGCCGATCATCGCGCCAATGCGGGTTATGTCGGGGCCTTCCTTCATATCCGCGACAGTGGACGCGCGCCCCGCGTCGGACAAGCCGCGACGCTTCGGTCCGGGCCGAAACATCGGTGCACGCCGCCGTGGCAGAACGGCGCGAAAGGAGACCCGACCATGATTACCTGTTTCATCCGGTACGAGATCGAGCCGACGCAAAAGGCGGATTTCGAGACCTATGCCCGCAACTGGGGTCAGGCGATTCCGCGCTGCGGGGCCGACCTGATCGGCTATTTCGCCCCGCACGAAGGCTCGTCCACCCTGGCCTATGGGGTTTATTCCCTGCCGTCGCTCGCCGCATACGAGGACTACCGCGCGAAACTGGCGGCAGACCCGCTGGGGCGCGAGAACTACGACTTCGCCATGCAAAGAAAGTTCATTCGGCGGGAAGACCGCACATTTCTTCGGCTGGCATCCGCTCCGCACGGAAAACCCTGACCGGACGACTTGCATGCGGCGCGAAAACGGGGTTGGGATGACCGCAACCACGGAGCATTCCCATGAACCTTGCAGGCCCGCTCTACGCCCTTCTGGCGTTCGCGCTCTATGCGACGCATGACGTCATCATCAAGTTCCTGGGCGGGACCTATTCCCCGTTCCAGCTGATCTTTTTCTCGACGCTGTTTTCGTTCCCGCTGGTGACGTTCATGCTGATGAAGGATGCGACGGCGGGACATCTGCGCCCGGTTCATCCGTGGTGGACGGCGCTGCGCACCGTGCTTGCGTCGATCACCGGGTTCACGGCGTTTTACGCGTTTTCGGTTCTGCCGCTGGCGCAGACCTATGTGCTGCTGTTCGCCTCGCCGCTTCTCATCACGCTTTTGTCGATCCCGATGCTGGGCGAGCGTGTCGGCATTCACCGGCTGGGTGCGGTCGTGGTCGGGCTGATCGGGGTGCTGGTCGTGCTGCGCCCCGGCGCGACCGATCTGACGCTCGGCCACCTCGCCGGGATCACGTCGGCGGTGTGCAACGCGCTGGCCAGCGTCATCGTGCGCAAGATCGGGCGGGACGAGCGGCCCGTGGTGCTGATGCTCTATCCGATGGCCTCGAATTTCGTGCTGATGGGCATATTGCTCGCCTTCGTCTACAAGCCGATGCCGATCGAACATCTGGGCGGGCTCGGCGTGATCTCGGCGCTAGGATTCGTGGCGGGGCTGGTGCTGATCGCGGCCTACAAGAACGGCGAGGCCGCCATCGTCGCACCGATGCAGTATTCGCAGATTATCTGGGCCAGTGTGTTCGGCTTCGTCATCTTCGGTGAATCCCTGGAAACCGCCACGATGATTGGTGCCGGGATCATCATTTTTTCGGGTCTTTACATCGTCTTCCGCGAAGCGCGGCTGGGCGCGGACTCGCAGACCCCGGTGCTGAGAACCCGGTCGCGCGGGGCCACGGCGGCAAGCTTCCGCATATCACCGATCCTGCGCCGTTCGCGGCCGCACGAACCGGCCGAATAACCCCTTGCCAAGCAAGGCAACGTGGGCTATCCCGCCCGCCACGGTCGGAGTGTAGCTCAGCCTGGTAGAGCACTGTCTTCGGGAGGCAGGGGTCGGAGGTTCGAATCCTCTCACTCCGACCAGATAAACAAGGCGCCTTAGGGCGCCTTTTTTGTTTTTAGACAGTGCTCTGCGGTTCGTTGAACCTGGGCTTAGTCGAACTCCAACGCGCTCGCCGCTTTGCGAAGGTGCTCCGGGCTGTAGCGCGCATACGTCGAGGCCGTTATCCGCGTGTCAGAGTGACCGAGGAACTGGGCGATCTCGTCCATTGAAATGCCGGCTTCGGCCATATGCACGGCCGCCGTGTGGCGCAGCACGTGCGGCGACACATCAGACAACTCGGCCGCCGCGGCAGCAGCCTTGAAACCCTTTTTGATGGACTTCACCGGCCCACCGCCCCATTCCACGACGTGGTTTGACAGAGCGGCCTTGCGCGCTTCAAGAAGAGCAGCACGAACGCCATTCGTCATCGGCACGATCGCCCTCCCTTTCCGGCGTTCATCGCCAGCACGCAGATTGATCTGCCCCTTCTCGAAATCCACGCGATCCCAAGTCAGCTCTAGCACGGCCGTCACCCTCGCGGCCGTCGCCAGCATAAGCCTAATGGCCAGCTTGATGTGCGGCGCGCACTCAGCACTCAGCAACCGCTTAACCTCGTTACGTGTCAGATACCGCTCTTTGGGTGCAGGCTTGCTGGGACGTTCGATATGGGGCGCCCTCTCAATCAAGCCAGTCTTTGCTGCCCAGTTGAGGCAGGTTCTCAATTTGTTGAGCTGCGTCCAGATCGTGCCGTCGCTGATCCGTGCACGCCTTCGATCTGCTGCATAATCCTTACAGTCCTGCACAGTAATCTGGTCAGGGCGAAACGCACCGAACCACGGCAAGACTGAACGTCCCGTGAATTCCATACTGTCGTGCACCGGGCGACCGACGACTGTATCACTATACGCGTTCCAGATCGATCTGACGGTCAGCTCGCTTTTCTCTGCTGCGTATGCGAGCACGAGGTCGCGGGCCTCGGCCTCTGCACTTTCCCGATCGTCCGCTTCAAGGCGAAACCTGCGTCGATTTCCACCTGGCTCATACCAATAGACGACGAAGCGGTCCTTGAGACGACCGATACTGTATTCCTGCATTTCTCATACTCTTCTACGGCTTCAACGGGGATGCGGAACTGGTTGCCGACCAGGAAGTGACCCAGATCATGGCTCTTGCACAACTTGCGCACAGTCTCATCGCTGCAACTCCATCGCTCAGCCAAGGTCTTCGGTGTGTAGGGCGGGGACACTTGTTGCTCTCCTTTCGTCATGACTGCATTTGCTATAGCGCTGGCGACGAGGAACTGCTGATTCAAACTTCACAGATGCGTGATCTGTGATCGCCACATGCCCAGGCGGATGGGGCCCAACAAGAGGCGGACGTGAACCATGAAGCCTCGTTAGGCTTCAGCCTGTTGAAACTGAAACCGAAAAGAAGTTGTGTCGGATAAGCTCGCGAAAAGCGTGTCGCACATAACAGAAGGCTTGGGGTAAGTATGGCGATCAAGAAAAGCGACATTTACAGGTCACTTTGGGACAGCTGCGATCAGCTGCGTGGGGGGATGGATGCGTCCCTCTACAAGGACTACATCCTCACGCTGCTGTTCGTGAAATACGTCTCTGACCGCGCGGGCCAGCCAGACGCGCTGATCGAAGTGCCCGAAGGCTGTTCGTTCTCGGATCTTCGCAACCTCCGGAACAAGCCCAATATCGGCGAGGGTATCGACGAGGCGATCAAGGCGATCGCCGAAGTGAACGATCTCGCCAACATCGTCGACCGTGCCTACTTCAACGACAGTGAAAAGCTCGGCAGTGGTGGGAAGAAGGTCAAGACCCTGACTGCGCTCATCGACATCTTCAGCCGTGAGGAACTTAACTTCACACGCAATCGCGCAGACGGCGACGACATCTTGGGCGACGCATATGAATACCTCATGCGCAACTTCGCGACTGAGTCCGGCAAGAGCAAAGGCCAGTTCTACACGCCGGCCGAGGTCTCTCGTGTCGTCGCGGCCGTCGCAGGAGTGAACCGAGCGACCAGCCCACAGCAGACTGTCTACGACCCCACATGTGGCTCCGGGTCACTGCTGCTCAAGGCCGCGGATGCCGCAGATGTCCGGCTGACCATCTACGGTCAGGAATTCGATATCACGACGCGCGGTCTGGCGAAGATGAACATGATCATGCACGGGCGGGAGGATGCCGAGATTGCGCCGGGCGACGTGATTGGCGAGCCGCAGTTCCTTGTATCGGATACCGCGATCCAGACCTTTGACTTCGTTGTCGCCAACCCGCCCTTCTCATCAAAAGCGTGGAACTCTGGCCTGACCAAAGCGACACAGTTTGGTCGCTTTGACTTGGGCATGCCGCCGGAGAAAAACGGAGACTTCGCGTTCCTTCTCCACATGCTCGGGTCGATGAAAGCCACGGGCTCGGGCGCGATGATCCTACCCCACGGGGTGCTCTTCCGCGGCAACAAAGAGGCCGAGCTGCGCGAAAAGATCCTCAAACGGGGATACATCAAGGCGATCATCGGCCTGCCCGCGAACCTGTTCTACGGGACCGGCATCCCCGCCTCGATCATCGTGCTCGACAAGTCCGGCTCGACCACCGATCGCCCCGTGTTCATGATCGACGCATCCCGCGGTTTCATGAAGGACGGGAACAAGAACCGGCTGCGCGAGCGCGACATCCACAAGATCGTCGACGCCTACACGAGGGAGGCCGAGATTGCCGGATACTCGCGGCTCGTGCCTTACGATGAGATCACGCGCAACGACTTCAACCTGAACATCCCGCGCTACATCGACGGGTCCGAGCCTGAGGACCTCCAGGACATCGAAGCGCACCTCAAGGGCGGCGTGCCGGATCGCGACCTCGACCTCCTGTCGGATTTCTGGGATGTGATGCCGGGCGTGCGCACCACCCTGTTCGGCCCGAACCCGCGCGAGGGGTATTCCGACCCATTGGTCGAGCCTGAGGATGTGCGTAGCACCATCCGCAACCACCCTGAGTTCGAAGCCTTCCGCGAACACGTGCACGGCATCCTCGATGGCTGGGCGCAGGCAAACCGCCCTGCCCTCGTGAGTATCCAGCCCGGGGATCGACCGAAGGCGCTGATCCACACGATCGGCGAGGACATTCTGGCCCGCTTTGCCGAAGCGCCGCTCATCGACCAGTATGAGGCCTATCAGCGGCTCATGTCCTACTGGGCCGAGACGATGCAGGACGATGTGTTCATCATCGCGGATGCAGGTTGGGAGGCCGCCAAAGATCTGCGCGAGGCGCGCAAGGAGACCGACGGAACCAAGGTCAAATGGCTGGAAGAGGCCGATCTGACGGTGAACAAGGTGCGACTTGTGGCCGATGTCATCCCGCCCCGGCTGATCGTCGCGCGCTTCTTCCCTGAATTACAGCAGGCTGTAGATGGCGCGCAGGTCAAGGCCGAGGAACTCGGTCGCGAGATCGAGGAATTGGTCGAAGAGCACGGGATCGAGGGCGGCCTGCTGGCCGATGCGCTGACCGAAGCGGGCAAGCTGACCGCGGCATCGGTCAAGGCGCGCCAGAAATCCGGCGAGGCCGAGCCGGAAGAAGCAACGCTTCTGAAACAGGTGGCCAAGCTGATGACGGCGGAGACGGCGGCGAAGAAAGCGGTCAAGGAAGCCGAGGAGGCGCTGACCACGGCCACGCTGAAGAAATACCCCGAACTGACCGAGGAAGAGATCCGCGCGCTGGTCGTGGATGACAAATGGCTGACCGACATCGCCGAGCTGATCGAGGCAGAGATCGAGGCCCGGACTGAGCAGATGACGGCCCGGGTTCGGGTGCTGACGGAGCGGTATGGGCACACGCTGCCCGAGATGGGAGGGAAAGTCGACGAGCTTGCCAAGAAGGTGACCGGGCACTTGGCTGCAATGGGCTTCAACTGATGGGCCAGACAGCTATCCGTGCGAACCTCATTCGTCGCTCTTGCATCGGCACAATTCCAGACGATTGGAAAGTTGTTTCTGTTTCCGACATTGTTGATCGTAAACCCAATGCGATCGTTGGGGGGCCTTTCGGATCGGATCTCGTCTCAACCGACTATGTTCCCGCCGGTATTCCCGTGGTTCGTGGTGCGAACATGTCGGCATCCACCGTGTCAGGTGATTTTGTTTTCGTTTCTGAGGCGAAAGGCAAAATCCTCGCTGCGAACATGGCCTGTCCAGGTGATGTGGTTTTCACACAGCGGGGGACGCTGGGACAGGTTGCCATTGTTCCAGAGGCACCTTTCGAGAAATACCTGATTTCCCAGAGCCAAATGAAGCTAAGTGCAAACTCCGAGGTTATCCATAAGCCTTATCTACTACACTATTTTGCGAGCTTCGCTGGGCAAAAGCAAATTCTGGATAGCGCCATTCAGACAGGTGTGCCGCACACGAATTTGAGTATTCTGCGAAACTACGCAGTGCCGCTTCCTTCACTGAAAGAACAGGAAGCCATCGCGGAGGCGCTTTCGGATGCGGATGCGTTGATTGAGGGGCTGGAGCGGCTGATTGCCAAGAAGCGGCTCATCAAGCAGGGCGCGATGCAGGACCTCCTGACTGCCAAGCGCCGCCTTCCAGGGTTCTCGGGGGTGTGGATGGAAACAACAATCCAAGACATTGCCTCAGTCGACCCCGAAGCTCTCGGTGCGGGCACCCCGAAAGACCGGATCATTAAGTATATCTCGCTGGAAGATGTGAATCGTGGGGCGCTCAATGGGTGGTCCGAAACGAAGTTCGCAGATGCACCTTCCCGAGCGAGGAGAATCTTGCGAGAAAATAATGTCTTGCTGGGGACAGTCAGGCCAAATTTGCAGTCACACCATCTGTTCGTGCAGCAGGGTGAAGACTGGATTGGCTCGACCGGTTTCGCAGTTCTCCGGGTGCGACCGGAGCTTTGCTCTGCTCGATACCTGTTCGAACTCATCATGAGCAGCATTATTGGCCGTCAGATTGACGAACTCATCGCAGGATCGAACTATCCGGCGATCAGCAATAGAGACGTGAGGAAGCTTGCGGTATCGCTCCCGTCGCTGGCGGAACAGGAAGCCATCTCCCAAATCCTTGGAGACATGGACGCCGAAATCGCAGCTCTCCAAAACCGCCTCGAAAAAGCGCGGCAGATGAAGGAGGGCATGATGCAGAACCTTTTGACCGGACGGATCAGGCTGGTCTGACAATAATTTCACAGACGTATTTTTAGCATGAGGGAGTAACGAGGGATGCCACAGATCGGAGAGGCGGAGCGCCGGGCGCAGAACAGGTTGATCGGCCTTTTGACCGACCGTCAGACGGACGGTCCCGGCGGCCTCGGCTGGCGTTATCTCGGGGACTGGCACACCCGTGAGGGCAACGCCAATATCGAGGATGAACTTTTGCGCCCTTGGCTCCTCTCCCGCGGCTACGAGGAGGAGGTGGTCGCTCAGGCGATCACCAAGCTCAAACGCGAGGCGCGGATGGAAGGCGTCAAGCTCTACGAGGCCAACAAGGTCTTCTACGACGCCCTGCGCTACGGCGTAGACGTGAAACGCGACGACAAAGCCCCGATCACGGTCAAGGTCATTGATTGGGACGATATCACCGCCAACGACTTCGGCGTCGCCGAAGAGGTTGCGATCAAGGGCAAGACCGCCAAGGCCTACAACAAGCGGCCCGATCTGGTGTTTTTTGTCAACGGGATCGCCCTTGGTGTCGTCGAGTTGAAACGCTCGACCGTGGGCGTTGCCGAGGGCATCCGCCAGACGCTGGACAACCAAAAGGCCGAGTTCATCCGCCACTTCTTTACCACCGTGCAGATGGTCTTTGCAGGCAACGACAGCGAGGGGCTGCGCTACGGCACGATCCAGACGCCGGAGCCCTATTGGCTTAAGTGGAAGGAAGAGAGCGACATCACCTCGCGCCTCGATCGCGACGTGACGCAGATGATGGAACCGGGGCGGTTCCTTGAACTCATCTACGACTTCATCCTGTTCGATGCGGGGATCAAAAAGGTCGCCCGCCCGAACCAGTATTTCGCCGTGAAGGCCGCTCAGGAGCGTGTGAAGGCCCGAGAAGGCGGGATCATCTGGCAGACACAAGGGAGCGGCAAGAGCCTGATCATGGTAATGCTGGCGCGCTGGATCCGTGAGAACCATGCGGATGGGCGCGTGCTGCTCCTGACCGACCGCAAGGAACTCGATGACCAGATCGAGACGGTCTTCGGCGACACTGGCGACAAGGTGCGGAAGGCGCGCAGCGGTGACGACTTGATGGCAGCTTTGGCCGATCCGGTGGACCGCGTTATCTGCTCGCTGATCCACAAGTTCGGTAAGCGCGAGGATGACGAGATGGGCGAGCTGATCTCGCAGATCAAGTCCGCGAATATCGGCGCCCCGGTCGGAGACTTCTTCGTCTTCATCGACGAGGCGCACCGCACGCAGTCGGGCAAGCTCGCACGCGCGATGCGGCAGGTGCTGCCCGAAGCGATGTTCATCGGCTTCACAGGGACGCCGCTGTTGAAGGACGACAAGGCGACGTCGCTCGAGACGTTCGGCCCTTACATCGGCATTCCTTACCGCTTCGACGAGGCGGTCGAGGATGGCGTCGTGCTCGACCTGCGCTACGAGGCGCGCGACATCGATCAGCGCATCACCTCGCCAGAGAAGATCGACCAGTGGTTCGAGACGAACACGCGCGCTTTGACGCCGGTGGCCAAAGCGACACTCAAGCAGAGGTGGGGCACTTTGCAGAAGGTGCTGTCGAGTCAAGATCGCCTGAAACAGATCGCCGCGGACATCGTTTTCGACATGAGCACCAAGCCGCGCCTCATGTCAGGTTCCGGCAACGCGATGTTAGTGGCAGGATCCATCCCCGAAGCTTGCAAGTTTTTCGAGGTCTTCAAAAACTCCGGCACCGTTCTCGCCGACAAATGCGCGATCGTCACGTCGTATGTGCGGGGGGCGTCGGAGATCACCGGCGAAGAGACTGGCATGGGCGAGACAGACAAACAGTATGTTCATCGCGTCTATGACGACCTGCTGGGGAATCAGTCAGAGGCCGACTACGAAGAAGAAGCCCTGAGGAAGTTCAAAAAAGAGCCGGGGCAGATGAAGCTCATCATCGTCGTCTCCCGCCTCCTTACAGGCTTCGATGCCCCGACGGCGACTTACATCTATCTCGACAAGCAGATGCGCGACCACGGCCTTTTCCAAGCCATCACACGCGTGAACCGATTGGATGGGGATGACAAGGATTACGGCTACATCATCGACTACAAGGACCTGTTCAAGAACATCGAAGGCGCGGTCGAAGACTACACATCCGAAGCTTTCGACGCGTTCGAGAAACATGACGTCGAGGGGCTCATTGCTGACCGGGCGGAAAAAGCGAACGAAGACCTTCATGCTGCTCGAGAAGCTTGGCTCGCTCTTCTCGACCTTGTCGACCCACCACGCGGCGACGATGAGATATATGGCTATTTTTCAAGCCCGCATGGTATCGACTCCGATCCTGACGCAGATGAGAAATCGAAGCGCAGACAGGTGCTCTATAACCTGGTGGGCAAATACGCGCGGGCATTCGGGAACGTCGCTGCTGACCCAGCGGAATCCGGCTTCAACGATCTGGAGATCGCCGACTTCCGAAAAGAAGTCGAACGGGCAATCGCCATACGTGATGCTGTTCGGCTGCATAGTGGCGACGCCGTCGACATGAAGCAGTTCGAGCCGGCGATGCGGCATCTTATCGACACATACATCAGAGCTGATGCGTCCGAGAAGATATCGGACCTCGACGAAATTAGCCTTGTCGACCTCGTGGCGAGCAAAGGCGCCCAATCAGCCGAGGAGATTGAAAGACGTGTCGCTGGCAAGCGCGAGAACGCAGCTGAAGCAATCGAAAATAACGTCCGCAAGCTCATCATTGATGAAACTCCGGTGAACCCAAAATTCTATGAGAAAATGTCGGAGCTTCTATCGGACTTGGTCGCTATGCGGAAAAGCGATGCCATCGAATACGCCGAGTATCTGGAGAAGATCGCGGCACTGGTGCGCGACGCCAAGGCGGGGCATGGCGACACGTATCCAGATGAAATCAACACGCCGGGCCTCAAAGCCATCTTTGATAACGTTGATCGCGATGTAGATCTTGCTCAGAAAATCCATGACGCGATAAAGACATCCGCTCAATTTGGCTGGCGTGGGAACCTGATGAAGGAACGCCGAGTGCGTCGTAGTTTGGAAGCAGTCTTGGCGGATGAGGACTTGGTCGAGCTCATCCTTGAGATTTTGAAGAACCAAGATGAATATTGAAGTTTTCCATATCGGCGAGACGGCGATCGAAGTGCGTCGTAAGGGAATCAAGAATCTGCATGTTGGAGTGTATCCGCCAGATGGGCAGGTGCGCGTGTCAGCTCCCGAAGAAATGAGCATCGACGCGGTCAAGATGGCAGTGCTGATGCGCACAGACTGGATACACCGAAAACGCCGATCCTTCCTGGCGCAAGAACGGCAGACAGTGCGGCGATACGTTTCTGGAGAAACCCATTTCGTATTCGGACGGCCCTATCGCCTCGAGGTCATCGAGACGAAGAGGAAAGGCGCGAAGCTCTTCACCACAGCCTCTGAACGTATGGTATTTGAGGTTCCGAATGGCGCAAGTGCGGCAGATCGAAAACGGTGGATGACGTCATGGCGGCGATCAGAACTCCGGCGCGCCGCTGGGCCGCGCGTGGATCTCTGGTCTAAGCGCATAGGCGTTGCGCCATCGTTTTGGGGCATCCGCGAAATGCGGACGAAGTGGGGGAGCTGCAATCACAAAAAACGCCTAGTTTGGTTGAATTTAGACCTCTCCGCGAAGCCGAAAGAGGCACTGGACTACGTCATTGTGCACGAGCTAGCTCACCTCGTTTCTCACAAGCATGACGACGTGTTTCGGGACCTCGTTGACCACCACTTTCCGCGATGGCGTCGCGTCCGCTCCGAGCTGAACGCGATGCCGCTGCGCGCTTGGGACGAATAGGTCTCTGTGTCACAAGAACTGTTCCAGGCCGCAGCGCTATGAACTCCACATCCTCAAGGCCGTTCTTTGTCCAGCATCTTGAGCGCGCGCGCGACGTTCTGCTCGCTCCATCTCTTGCCGCGGCGCGTCAAGAGGCCGGCGCCATTTGCTCTTGCGGCAATGTTCTTCAAGGTATCTCGATCACCCGCGCGCCGGAGTTCTTCACGAATGCGATCCAATGCTAAAGCGTTCGCATGTGCGCTTTTTCTCCGGATGGCAGCGGACGATTGTTGGGCCTCGTCGGTCCACCCCGGGCGGCCTTGCAGTGCTAGAGATTTCGACTTTTCCGGGTGCAGCAGGAGGTTATGACTCTGCTCAGATGAGAAATCTTTCAGTGCCAAACCGTGGCGAATTGAGAAGATGGCGGCTTCGTAGTGTCGCAAACTCGATAGAAGCGCTTCCCGCTTGCCGAGGTCTGTGATGCGGAAGAGGCGCGAAAGGTCGTCGATTCGGACTTTGACCCCTGGGTGAAGCAACACAAAATCAAGCAAAGTCGTGAGATTTGGTAAATCATCAATACTGGCTATTCTTCGTGCATAGTCAAAACAGATCTTTTTCGCCGGGATCGCGTGCTTTTCTTCGATTCGGCGGATCAACCGAAGTTGACTTCGCGCAGCCGGATGGTCATCGATAGATCCATGCGGCTTTGCGCCATAGCTAAGAAGCACGTAAAAAAGCATTGTTTTCAGCAATTCATGTTTGTGTAGGCCTACACAAACATGAAAATCCCTCTCTTGCCAAATCTCGGAGGCGAACCGGTATCTGAAAACAGAAGTAGAAGGAACTCCTGAACGCCGGAGACTCCTCTTTCCGTTATGCTCCCAAAGCCGCGTAACTACTTATAGTATTATTATAGATAATAGGTATTTCTAACTACTAACATAAAGTAGACGGAAGCTCCTCTTTCCGGAACGCTTCTCCGGCTCGCGAAGGAACGACTCGGCGCTCAATGGTGACGTAGCCGGCTGTTGGCAGTGCCCTCAAGCGAAACGCGCGTCCGGCCCGCTGAAAATCGTCACCGGCGCGCTGCTTGATCTAGAACCTGCGACGTCATGCGCTGCCAGGCTGGCTGAGCCGCTCGTAGGGCGCGACCAGCGATCTTTTTGATACCCGATAGCGGCCAGCATCAGGTTGACGCACTGAGCGCTCCCCAGCGCGCCTGTGCGGATTGAGCATGTCCATCCTAGGTGACTGTCATCCGCCATGTCCTCCATTCTCACGGACTTGATCGTCAGGACTTGGGACCAACAAGCCGGTGTAAGAAACCTAATCCGTGCGGCGTGTTGCAGGCAGCGCTGGTCCGCGCGTGAGCCGTGCCACCACTGCGGCCGACGTGGTGACGAGCAGTTCCGCCAAGGACTTGGACGAGCGCTGCTCCTTCGCGACCAAGTGCAATCGAACCCGCCGCGCTCTCAGAGGCGCTGTGCTGCTCGCTGAGTGCATCCGGGCCGATTTAGGTGCTGGGAGTCCGAATTGCACGAGAGTGCGCCCTCAGCGTGCGCAGAGCCCAGTCGCAATGAAGATCGAATGTCCGCGCAGCAGCTGCTACGGTCTACAAAAACCAAGCCATTTGAAATCACGAACTTGGATACTCCCAATGCGCGCCCTACACACCGCAGATTGGCACATCGGTCAGACCCTGAACGGCTGGTCGCGCGAGGCGGAACACGAAGTGTTTCTGAATGCGCTCGCTGAACTCCTCGAGACCGAGGAGATCGACCTACTGCTCGTCGCAGGTGATGTTTTCGACACCACCAACCCGTCGGGCGAAAGCCAGCGTCTGTTCTATCGGGCCCTGGCCGGGTTCAAGCGGCGGCGGCCAAATTTGACCGTGGTGATTTCAGGCGGAAACCACGACCCGGCGCTCAGACTCGAGGCGGCAGGCGACTTGATTGAGGCGTTCGACATCCACACCATCGGCACGGTGCGGCGCAAGGACGGCGCGGTCGATGTCGATGCGCATCTGGTGCCCGTGCCGGGACCGGATGGGGATCCTACGGCGTTTGTGTTGGCCATCCCGTTCCTGCGTGCCGCCGACCTGACCGGGATCAGTTTCTCGGTCGACGATCAGGACCGGTCGATCATCGAGACGGCGCGCCGGTTCCATGCCGAGCTGACCGACGCCGCTGCTGCGAAGGTCGGCGACCTTCCCCTGATCGCGACGGGCCACCTTCATTGCGCCGGCGGGCTGGAGAGCGAAGGGGCCGAGCGTCGGATCCTGATCGGTGGCGCGCATGCGGTGCCGCCCGACATCTTCCCGGAGCGGCTCGACTACGTCGCCCTTGGCCACCTGCACGGGCCGCAGGGTCTTGCAGGCGGGAGGGTGCGGTATTCCGGCAGCCCGTTCCCGCTGTCGGCGTCCGAAATCCGGTATCGTCACGGCGTCACCATCCTCGACATCGACGGGAGGTCGGTTACGGCCACACATCGGGAGATCGGGTGGCCTGCCCCGGTGCTGCGCCTGCCGGAGTCGGGGATTACCGACCTTGCCGGGCTCGAGGCTGCGCTGGCCGGGATCGCGACCGATGCGCCCACCGAGCTGCGCCCGCTGGTCTATGTCGAACTCACCGCCGAGGATGCTCCTGCGGTGGTGCTGGGCAGGGCCGAGGTCATGTTGCGCGAGGCGCCGGTGCGGACCGCAGGGGTGCGCATTCACCGGCCCCAAACGACGGCCGAGGCCAGTGCGGTGCCGCCCGCCGTCGCGCTGTCGGACACTGACCCCGAGACGCTGTTCAGCGCGGCATTTGAGACCCAGAACGGCTTTGCGCCCGAACCACGCCACCTTGCGGCGTTCCGCGACGCTGTCGGGGAGGTCTGAGCCGTGCAGATCCTGTCGATCCGGGGCGAGAACATCGCGAGCCTCGCCAAGCCGTTCGAGATCCGGCTCGACGCGCCGCCGCTTGTCTCGGCCGGGCTGTTTGCCATCACGGGCGAAACCGGGGCCGGGAAATCGAGCCTGCTCGACGCTCTTTGCCTCGCGCTTTACGGAAATTGCCCCCGCCTGTCGGGTGATGGCACGTCCGAAGCCGTGGCCGATATCGGCGGGCAGGAGCTGCGGTCGACCGACGCGCGCATGGTGCTGCGCCGGGGCGTGGCGTCGGGGTTCGCCGAGGTCACGTTCCGCGCCGCAGACGGGGAAATCTATGTCGCCGGGTGGCAGGCCCGACGGGCGCGCGACAAGATCGACGGCCGCCTTCAGGCCATCGAGCGCAGCCTTGCGCGCGGTGCCGACGGGCAGATGTTGGAAACCCAGATCTCGCGCGTGAACGAGAGGGTCATTGACCTGACGGGCCTGACCTACGACGAGTTCCGCCGCACCGTTCTCCTCGCACAGGGCGATTTCGCCGCTTTTCTGGATGCCCGGACGCAAGAACGCGCGGCGATCCTCGAGAAAGTCACGGGCACCGGCATCTATCGCGACATCTCGCGCCGGGTGTTCGAGCGGAACCGCGAAGCTGTGGGCACCCTCGACACGCTCGAGACCCGGCGCGGAGAGCATCAGCTCTTGTCGCCGGACGAGCGGACGGAGATTGCCGACACGATCACCACGCTGCGCGCCGAACAGGCCGCTGCGGTGACGGCGCTCGAGGCGGTTCGCAAGGACCTCGCCCAATATGCAGCGGTCGAGGCTGCCGAGGCCAGCCTCGACAAGGCGAAAGCACGGGTGGACGCCGCCGAGCGGGCGCACGCCGCACTCACCGATGACCGGGTCTGGCTGGATGACTGGGACCGGGCGCAGGCCTTGCTGGGCGAGGTGCGCGAGCGCGCGGAGGCAAAGCGGGCGCTAGACACGGCGCGGGAGGATCATGCTCGAATCACGGCAGAGCTCGCGACCCAAAAAGGGCTCGTTGCGGAGGCCCAAGCGCGGTTCGACGCCGCGAAAGCCGCACGGGACGAGGCGGAGCGCGTGTTCAAGGCTTTCGCGCCGATCTGGGATCAGGCCTCTGCGCTTGACGAACGGGTGGCCGGTGCCGTGGGCGAACACACCAAGGCGGTGGATGCGCTGACCGAAGCGCGCGGGGTCGAGACAGGCACGCAGGAGGCGCTCACGGCGCTTGTTGCCGACGAGGCTGCGCTGAAGGACGCGGTGGAGGAAGCCGAACGGACTTTGGCCGCGGTGAAGGGGCACGAAGTTCTGCTGGCGAACCGGAGCCTGATCGAGGAACGCCTTGGTGCGCGGATCGAACAGGCCCGGTTGGCCAGGACGTCAGATGCCGAGGCCGCGCGTTTGTCGGCCACCATCGCGGCGGACCGAGAAAAGCGGCAGGCTCTTGAGGATGGCGCCAGGACTGCGCGTGGTGAGATCGACGCGGCGCGAACGGCGCAGGGAGCCATCGGGGACGAACGCAAGCGGCTGACCGAGGCGGCACCGGGTGCGCGTCTTGAACGGCTCGCGCAGGCCGAGGCGGACCTGCGAACGCTGCGCGCCGCCGCGAATGACGTGCGGCTTGCGGATCGGGCATTGGCGGACAGTCAGGACCGGCTTGGGGCGGCGCAGAAAGCCTATTCCGAACAGAAACAGGTTCTGGACGAAGCGCGCGCCGAGCAGAAGACCGCGCTGGAACTGGTGCAGGCCCTGCGCCAGCCGTCACAGGCCGCGAGCGCTGCGGCCTCGAGTGAGGCCGAGCACCTGCGCCAGCACCTTGTCGAAGGCACCCCCTGCCCGGTCTGTGGTGCCACGGCGCACCCGGTCATGGCGGATGGTGAGATCGCGGCGCTTGCCGAGGATTTGCGAAACCGTCTGACCGAGGCACAGGACCGGGGCGACAAGTCCGAGACCACGGCCACGCAGGCGGCCCTGCGGATCGAGGCCGCCGAGACGACGATCAAGGCCGAGAACGATCGCGCGCCCGATCTGATGTCGCAGGTCGCCGAAGCCGAGGCGAGCTTTGCACGGGCGTCGAAGCCTCTGGAGGATGGCCCGCTGGCGGGCGAGATACCGGAGGGGCCGCGCGCAGAGGACGCCCGGTTCGACGCTCTGACGGCGCGCCTTGTGGGGTGGCGCGAAGGGCTTGAGGCCGACCGCGACCGGCTTGCCGCGCTCGACCGGGCGCACCGGGAGGCTGACGCCGCGATCGACGCGGCCAAGGCGCGGATCACCGAGGGCGAGGACAGGATCCGCGAAATTGCGGAGGTGCTCACGACGAAGGAGCGGGAGATCGCGCGGCTCGAGCAGGCCAGAGATACGGCGCAGGGCACGATTGCAGAGATTGATCGCAGGCTCGCCCCGCTGCTGGAGCCGACCGAGATACGCGCCGAGGCCTTTGGGCCGGATGCCACGCTCGACGACCTGCGCGCAACGTTCATGACGCTCGACGCCGCGCGTAACACGATTGAAGCCACCCGGAAATCGCTGGCAGATTTGTCCACAAGTCTCGCCAAGGCGCAGGCGGACGTCTCAGGCGCGAGGATCGCGCGAGAGCGGGCCGAGGCGACGGAGCGCAGCCGGTGCGAGACGCTGGAGCGGCTTCGAGCCGACCGTGCCGAGCTGCTGGGCGGCGAGGAGACCGGCCCCCACCGGACCCGCCACAACACCGCGCGCACGACGGCGCAGGCGGCGTTTGATGACGCGCGCGAGGCATTGGACAACTCTGCCCGTGCCGAGACCGCCTTGGCGAGCACGCTGGCAGCAGCAGACAAGGCACAAACCGGCGCGGCGGCCCGTGTCACGGACGCCGAAGCGGCGCTCACGGCTGCCTGCGAGGCCGCCGGGATCGCGGAAGCGCACCTGCTTGCGCTTCACGCCACTGAGACGGCGACCGTCGAGGCGCGGCGGCAGGCGCTCCGGTCAGCCGACACTGAACGCGCGGCCGCGCAGGGTGCCATGCAGGAACGTGACAACGAATTCGCGGCGCTGAAGGCTGAAGGCCTGCCGGACACGTCGAAGGCCGAGCTCGAAACGGCAAAGTTGACGATGGACACCGAGATCCAGAGCCGTGGTGAGACGCTGGGCGGGCTTGCCCAGAAGCTCGAAACCGACACCGTGGCGGCCAAGGCCCTCGCCGGTCTGGAGGCCGAGATCGAGGCCGCGCGCAAGACCGCCGAGACCTGGGCGGCGGTGAACGACGCCGTGGGCTCCGCGAAGGGTGACCGCTTTGCGCAGATCGCCCAGGCCGTCACCCTCGCCCTGCTCGTAGAGCGCGCCAACCTGCACCTCGACGACCTGAAACCACGCTACCAGCTCAAGGTGGCGGCAAGCGACCTTGCGTTGCACATCATCGATCGGGACATGGCGGACGATGTGCGCCCGACGCGGCTCTTGTCTGGCGGCGAACGCTTCCTCGTATCGCTTGCGCTTGCCCTCGCCCTGTCCGGCATGGGCACCCGCGGCGTGCTCGCTGGAACACTCTTCATCGACGAGGGGTTCGGCTCGCTGGACACCGACAGCCTGGATCTAGCGATCGACGCGCTGGAGCGTCTGCAGGCCGAGGGCCGCACGATCGGCGTCATCAGCCACGTCCAGGCGATGAAGGACCGAATCCCGGTTCAGCTTCAGGTCCAGAAAACTGGTGGTGGCGCGAGCGAGATCGACCTGGTCGTTCGATGATCATCCCAACAGAACGGCACGGCTACATCTGAAAATGGGGATGGGCCGCAGAGGTGCCCCCCTGCAGCGCATTTGCGGCACCAAAAGATCTCGCCATGCTCTCAGGGGCTCTGTGCCGCCCGCTGAGCGCATCCAAGTCGTTTCGAGCACTTTGGGACTCCGAACACCCGAAGGCGCCCCTGAGCGCGCGCAGAGAGTCTCTGTGGTAGCACCGCGCCGAGGTGTAGGGGGCGGAGTCGGTTTGCTCTCTCTAGCCGTCGGCTTCTTCGATGTCGTCAACGGCGCACCGGATGGCGGCGCGCAAGACGTTGATGAAGGTGTTGGTTCGGTTGGTAACGCGCCCTGAGCCTCTACAGAGAGTCTCAGCGAAGCCTGTCGAACTAGCCATTCCGCACTCGGGCTAGTGAACCATGTGCCAAGCAATCGTCACAACCGGCGCCCAGAACACGATCGAAATGACCAGAGCGCATGCGTAGCCCAACGCGCGCAGTCTGGATCTGGATGGGCTATGCTTCGGGTCTTCCATGTCAGTTCACCAAGGACTTGCGTGCTGGGTTCCACCGCACCTTGCCGAGTGCGAACTCGGCCTCGCTGCACGGCGAGCACTGGCGTGCCGACTTTTGGACCAAACGAGACGGATCGGCGATCTGGGTTGCGCCGAGCGTTTCGGCATATGCGCCCTTCTGCAACCTGGTCAGTGAGTTCAAGACCATCTCTCCGAGAAGAAGAGACTCGACGTAGCAACCGGCGGCGCGAATGATCTGGTGCTGCTGGAAGCCAATATGGAACCACTCGATTGATCGTGCGCCTTTCATCTCGCGGATGTTCGGGAACAGGGTGAGCGCCTTGGCGGGCACGAGTGTTTCCTCACCGTATGCATCCGGTATCTGATCGAACCCACCCACCAACACGCGGTGTTGCGCAGACAGGACAAGATCTTTCGTCGGGCATCCGGGCGCGAAGGCGTGGGCGGAGATGAGGATAGGCTTTCGCTCGGTGGGTGCATCTTCGAGGTCCACCCTTCGTGCGCTCTTGAAGAAGATGGGCTGCGCCCCGTGGTCGAGCGTGTAGACGAGATCCCCGATCTGAAGGTCTTCGATGGGACGCTCGCCCTGCGGCGTGGAGATGAGCGTTCCGCGCGCGAAGCAGGGAATTGTCCCCGGGTTCGGGCTCGCCTCGACCACATAGGTCCCACCCTGATCGTTGGTGACGATGGACTGCCCGCCCGAGGTCACGGGGCCGGCAATGCTTGTCTCGCCGACCGCCGGGCCGTCACTGGCGGTCATGACGCTGCCTTCGCCGGACACGAACTGGAGCACCGTGCCGCCGTTATCTATCAGGGCGACGCCCCAATTCTGTCCCATGTCGGGGATGCCGGCGCCCATGTCGACGACATATCCGTCGTTCCCCAGTGTCGTCACGACGGGGGAGCCTAGACCGAAAGAGCCGACGTATTTGCCGGTGCTATCGTAGATTCCGACCGTGTAGCCGGTCATGTCGGTGCCCGTAGGGGCAACAACTTCGATGAAGTCCGAAGCATTCTCGAACCGTATTTCCGACATGAAGATCGGCATGATGTGGTCTCTGGGCGTTCCGTTCAGCGAACTTGGGGGTGTGCGGGAAACGGGATGGACTGGTCAAAAGCACACTGGGCGAAGCGCGCAACTGATCCGGCGCCTGGACCCGATTAGTGAACGATTGACAACAAACCGGACCAAACTGGGGCATTGATCAGGAATCCTTGCGACAAAATCCGTCGCACGGACGCCGTGATCCATCGGATCTCGGTGCGGACTATGACCTTCGAACCGAACCGCAACGACGGGGGGAGCGCGTCTGGAAAAGACGGCCGACCTTTTCTGCTACCTGACCAGAAATGGGCTTCCACGGAGAGATGCAGCAACGCTCAGGACATGGCGGCCGGTGGCGCGGCGCGAAGAACAGCGACACGCCCACCCGGCAATCGCCCATGCCCTTTGATTTCAGCTGGAGTTGGCCCTGGAACGCGTCACGACCCTGAAACACTGCATATACAGCGCGCTGAAGTAGAACGCCGTCGAGGTCAGTTCCAGATATTCTTCCATCCATGACAGCGTCATGCGGCTCAGAGGGAGCTGGAAATAGTCGCCGTCACCCAAGTCGACCATCAAGTAGAAGAAGTGGGCGGCCACGCCGCACCAGAGCAGAACAAGGGCCGGCCTGTGCAGACGTTCGATCTTGGACAGCACATATACTCCGATCCCAGCACAGGCGATCAAAAGGATCTTCGGGTGATCGTCATCCCCGGTGATATCGATCGCCTTTTCATGCAGCATGAGCGCGCACAGAGAGACTCTGCGGCCCCATCACGCCGAGGGGCTGGTGCGAAGTCAGGTCACGCTCGCTATCCGTCGGCTTCTTCGATGTCAGCGACGGCGGACCGGATGGCGGGGCGCAAGACGTTGATGAAGGTGTTCGTGCGGTCGGCAAGCCATGCCAGCGCCTCGGCGCGTATCTTTTCGTCTGACAGGTCCCCGAAGTGGCGCTCGTCCATCGGCGGGCCGAAAGCTTTCGTTTCGCTACGCGCAGCGGTGCCGCCGAGGTCAGGAATGAGGTCGTCACCGACCTCGCGCATCAGTGCTTCCACCGCCTGCGATCCAATTGTGTCGCGCATGTAGGCTAAGTGCAGCCCCACGTTCCCCTTCGTGATGTTGCGGTAGACGTTGATCCACGCCGAGCCACTGGGCGCCGGAAGCACGAAAGCGATGAATCCTTGACGTGGTGCGCGTGGAAGCGGCTGATCAGGATCGTCGAGATCAAGAACGGCGAGAAACTCGCGCCAGAACTGTGCGCGGTCGTCGCCGAGGGCGCGTGTATCCGGATCGATCTGATCTTCGGCCCGCGTCTCATCTTCGAGCCTGAGGCCGTCAGGAAGTTCTATAACGTGCCGCACTTCAACCGGCGCTTTCGCCAGCACGCGCGGCAGGGCGAGCTGTCCGCCGCCAGGGACGTCGTAGATCGGCATCTCGACCAAGCCGAAGGAGAACTGAAGTGCACCTTGGTCATGGAGATGTTCGAAGATCGCCTCAACGCCACCTCGAATACCATCGCCAAGAATGAGCAGCAGGCACCTGCCCCGCTCCAGCGACGTGGTCAACGTATCGTGGAAGTCAGCCTCATCGACCTCGGGGTGTCGCATGCGAACAATGTCGATGATCGAGGGCACGCCGCGCCGGGCGGCTTCACGCTCGATATCAGCCGACGACCAGCGTGCGAGCTCTTTCGCATAATCGAGCACCTGGCCCACCACCTCACGGCGTGCTTGTGGGTTGCGCCATAGCTTGCACTCGACGATGACCGGGAGACCGGAAGGTGTGATGAGGAAGTTGTCGATCGGGCCGGCGGGTGTGTTCAGCTCCCTGCAGATCGAAATCGCACCCTCGAAGGCCGCGTCGATCTCGTTAATAGGAAGAGCATCGGGGTGCTCGTGGACTAGTTGTTGAAGCTGATCCTCATTGAATTCGCTGTTCGTCGAAAGAACGACCCCGGGCGCATTCTTGTTTGCGATAAATACGGGGTGTCCATGTTGTCGTGCCAAATCTTGCCTCGTTCAGAAAACCACGTGGTATCACTGGCTTTTCAGCTACTATGAAGCAAACAAAAACGACCGGAAATTAGAAACGAAAACATGGGAGCTTTGGAACTTGATGTCGTTGCGGCACCTGGCTGCATCCTCATTGCGAACTGCGTTATTTTCTAGGACTTCGCGTGCAATGTGTGCAGAAGGTTTCACGTTCGTGGCATGTAGCAAGCAGCTAGCCATGCTCACTCACTCGGCCGTTGGCCTCGCTCGCTGCGCTCAGCGCCTCCGTTGTCGGCGCTGAACCATTCCTTCGATCTATTAATAGCGGAGCTATCAAACATAGCTTCGCCATTACGACCAGAGCGAGGTCGATGGAAATGCCAAGAATCTAGATGCCCATGACCTACCTGAAGCGTCGCAATCAGGCTGTCTTCGAACCCTAGATGTTCATGACCTCCCTGGAGAGCACGAACTTTTCCAGATACGCCGTGTCGGCGCTCACCTTGGTAACATACTCGATTATTCCCTTTGATTCAATGCGCTGTGCGTCGAAGGATCCTTGGTAACATAAGTCCATCCAGTGCCGCCTGCCGTAGATGTGAAAATCTGCAAGGCGCGCAGCACGAGCGGCCGTCTCAGCGTAGTCATCAACCGCCACCAGGAGGTGCCAGTGCGGATTGGTGGTGAGCTTCTCCGGGAATGCGAACCAAACCAGGCGCTCGTCCGGTCTTTTTTGCCACCGCCGGCCGTTCAGAGAGTGGTTTACGCGCGCATCCCACTCTCTCAACTGTTGCTTCATCCACTGGTAGCTGAAGCTCTGGTGATTGGACGACAAAGTGACGAAGTGCGTGAAAGTGTAGCGTTCGAGCCATATGCGCAACTCGCGTTGGAGCAATTTCCTGTTCGCGACCGAAGTCATTCGTGTGATGTCGAGATGTCGGTTCATTAGCATCGTCTTTCAGATCTTCAGTCTCTCCCATTATAGCAACCTGCACGACGGGATGCGGTTCGCGGCGAATTTTTTTTCAGGCAGGAGCATCCAGGTTTCGGCCCGCAAGCCATGATGCACGTCAGTGCGCGACTTCTGCTCCTATGGACCTTCGCGTAACTGGTTCGACATCGACTTGGCCACACGTCCATGGGTCGTCAGGGTGATCGTAGGACGCGCTCGGATGCACCGTTAAAGGCCTTTGCGCCGATGCGCGCGGACGTCGATCGCCGTCACCGCCGAGGTCGATGTAAACCTCCGCCTGACCTGCTCTGATCGCAGATGCCTGTTTTGTTGGGGTTTTCGCATCGCAGGGTTTACATGGATTACCAAAAAACGTGGTTCTGGGGTGAAATCTGTCAACTTTATGTAAACTCCA
Organism: Maritimibacter alexandrii; assembly: GCF_005871115.1. NCBI lineage: Bacteria > Pseudomonadati > Pseudomonadota > Alphaproteobacteria > Rhodobacterales > Roseobacteraceae > Maritimibacter > Maritimibacter alexandrii. The sequence goes on along the minus strand of NZ_SWKQ01000009.1, from coordinate 1,243,853 downwards.
TGTAAACCCGAAATGAGAACAAATCGTGAATATGGCCCCTCGCGGCGTCCCGCGAGTTGACATTGGGCAACCCGGAACGGGCGCTATGTAAACCCGATGTAAACCCTCTATCCGGGTCTCTGCCTTGGCGCGCAGCCAAGGAGGAGAGTCATTTCGAAGATGCAAGGGACCCGGCGCGGCGTGTCGATCCAGCCATTCCTGGCCCGACCAACACGAGGCGCGATCGAAATGCTAGTGGCCGCTCTTGGTCACAAAGATGAGGTGGTCGCCGCCGTCCGCCGAAATGTCGACGAATGGCAACCTATCTCCTCTAGCTCGCGTCCTTGAACTCGGCATACTCACCTTTGACCAGCACGATCACAGTGACGGGCACGATGTCGCGGTTGCGCCAGAACCAACCGTGTTCACCGACGGAGTCGCCGAGGATGGTCGCCTGTGAGCGCACGGTGAGCATAGGTCTAATGTATCCAAGGGCGGACCGAACTTCGCGTAGCGGCTGGGTCTGTCAGGTCGCTCGCACGCTCGGGCGGCGGTGGCGCCAGGCGCAGAAGCTCCGCCCCTAAGCCTTTCCCCGTGCCACGCACGGTTGCGGTCTTTGCGTGATGACGACGCGCTCGGGCGACGGGGCGCATGACGGCCTTCTATGCTCAGACCTGCCCACCCAAGGCCTCTACGCGACCTTGCGGCGGATGGCCGACGGCACGGTCTATGTCGCGACGTGGCAAGGCTGTTTCGACGCGCGATCACACGGCGTGCTTTGTCAGGCGATCCACGCCGTTCTGTAGGTTCTCACACGGCTCACCCCCTTCACCGATGGCGAAACCTGACCTGCCCTGCAGGTCCAAGCCCGAGATTTCCCTTTTGTGATTTATGCAAAATGTTGCACCATTCACAGGCGAATAGGGAGATTCTCGCACTATAACGCAGTAAATCAAAGGATTTCTGCGGAATCTTAGGGAGGAACTATTGGAATGAAGCGAAATATTGCATCCGCAATCTGTCTCGGGCTTGGGCTCGCCGGTCCGGCGATGGCGCAATCCGCAACCGATTGCGCCGATCTCACCGGCCTGTCGTCGGACGGCGTCACCATCACCACGGCTGAATTCATCGACACCGGATCGTTCACGCCGCCGGGTCAGGAGCCGCTGACCGATCTGCCGCCCTTCTGCCGCGTGGCGCTGACGATCGACCCCGAAATATCGGTCGAGGTCTGGATGCCCTCAGAAGGCTGGACCGGGCGGTTTGTCGGTATCGGCGGCGGAGGCTACGCCGGGTTCATCGAATATCAGGAACTCGCGGGCGGTCTGCGAGAAGGATCGGCCGTGGCAAACACCGACACCGGCCACCCCGGCAACCCGATCCTCGGTGGCTTTGCCTTCGACGACACCGGCACCGTCGATATGGACAAGGTCGTCACGTTCGCATCGCGCGGGATCATCGAGATGACCCACAACGCCAAAAACGTCGTCGCAGCCTTTTATGGCGAGCCTGCCGCCTATTCGTATTGGAGCGGCTGCTCCACCGGCGGGCGGCAGGGGCTGATGCAGGTCCAGCGCACGCCCGACGCCTATGACGGCGTGATCGCCGGGGCGCCTGCGATCAACTGGGAACGCTTCATCGCCGCGGAAATCTGGCCGCAGATCGTCATGCATGAAATGCTCGGCGGCCCGATTGCCCAGAGCAAATGGGACGCGGTCAGCACCGCCGCACGGGCGGCCTGTGACGCGGGCGACGGGCTTGAAGATGGTGCGGTGGCAAATCCGGCCCGCTGTGATTTCGACCCTGCGGAGCTTCAATGCGGTGCCGAAGGCGGCGACGCCTGTCTGACCGCCGACGAAGTCACAGCGGTGCGCGCCATCTGGGACGGCCCCATGCGCGCCGACGGCACGCCGCTCTGGTTCGGGCTCGACCCGACAGTGCCAATCGGCGGTCTTGCCGGCGAACAGGCGTTTCCGATTGCCGTCGAACACGCACGCTGGGTCATGGACGATCCCGATTTCGACTGGCGCACGATCACGATGGCCGACTTCCCGGCCTATTTCGACGCGAGCAATGCCAAATTCAACGACGTGATCGGAACGGACGAAGCGGACCTGTCCGGCTTTCGCGACGCAGGCGGCAAGCTGATCATCTGGCACGGCTGGGAAGACCAACTGATCTTCGCACCCGGCAGCATCGACTACTATGACCGCGTGGTCGCCAACACCGGCGGGTTGGACCGGACGCAGGATTTTGCCCGGCTGTTCATGGCGCCGGGTGTCGAGCATTGTGCAGGCGGAACCGGGCCAAACGCCTTTGGCACCCGCAACGCGCGCCTGCCCGTGACGATGCCGCTCAAGATGGATGCGGAACATGACCTGTTCCACGCCATCACCCGCTGGGTCGAAGAGGGCGTCGCCCCGGACCACATCATCGCCACGCGTTATACGGACAACGACCTGGCGAACGGGGTCGAGCGGACGCGCCCGCTGTGTCCCTATCCGCTCGTCGCCATCCACGACGGCACCGGCGACATAGACGATGCGGCCAGCTTCACCTGCGGCGAAGACCCCGGCGCGAAATGACCGGGTGGCCGGGCGATTGTTTCGCCCGGCCACACGTCTGGCCTTTGGCACGAATGTGCGCCTTGGGACCCCGACGTCTGTGGTGAGGACGGTGTCTATTGCCGCTTTCTCTCACAGACCCGCCTGAGCAACTGCACCCTGCGCAAAGTGATGGCGACATCCCGACCGTTCGAAATGTCGCGCAAGAAACGAAGCCAATCGCGCTCGTTCGGCGTCAGTATCTCATTCCCACGATACTCCATGACATCACTTCCCGAAGATGGCGCGGATGAACAACACCGCCTAGAGGCACATATTGCGCTAACTCATATCTGCGTTGCCCAAGTTGACGACCGCTCTATGACTCGACAACACTGGGGTGACAGTGGTCTTCGTGGAGGTGCCTTTTGCCCATTGATCCTTGCTTCGCGGATCTTCTTGCCGATCCGCGCAACGCCGTGCGTCCGCCGCCTGTCGCGGTGCCGATGGACAAGGTCCGTCGCGCTGCGGATGGAGCCATGGCGCTGCCGGACGCGCCGGAGATGGCGCGCGTCGACGAGCGTTCCGTTCTGCTGCCGGACCGGGAGATCGTGGTTCGGCACTACCGGCCGACCGATGAGGAAATGCTGCCTCTCATCCTTTTCGCACATGGTGGCGGTTGGGTCTGGGGCAGTCTCGACACGCACGATCCGCTGTGTCGCGAGCTTGCCGACCGCACCCGTGCAGCAGTCATCAGTGTGGCCTATCGGCTCGCTCCCGAACACCACTATCCGGCTGCGCCAGACGACGTCTGGGCGGTCCTGGCTGACATCATGGCCCGGCCTGAAGCGTATGGCGTGGACCCAGGACGGGTTGCCCTGGCCGGGGACAGTGCCGGGGGGCAGATCGTCACAGAAACGGTGGCACGAGCGCTTGAAGCCGGCCATCGGCCGCGACATCTCGCGCTTTTCTATCCCGCGCTCGATCCGGCCTGCAACACTGCCAGCCACGACGAATTCGCAGAGGGGGCGATGCTGACCCACGAGGGTATGCGGTGGTTCTGGGACTGCTACCTTGGCGCCGACCGGAGCATTGAGCTGCGCGTGCTCGATGATGCGACTGTCGCTTCATTCCCCTCTGTCACACTACAGACCGCCGGATGCGATGTGCTTCGCGATGAGGGCCAGGGCTTCGCCGACCGGCTTCGATCGCTGGGTGTTGATATCGAGAGCAGGGATCACGCGGGGATGGTGCACGGTTTTCTGTCGCTCGGCGTGAAAACACCCGCGATCGAGGCAACCCTCGTGCTGGCCGCCGAACGCCTGCGTGATAGCTTGTCGGCGAGCTGAATGCAGAGCACCCGCGCAACGAGCGCACGGGTGCGGTTTTTTTTGAGTGGTGACGTCGCGCGTGATCAGTCGTTTGCCGCGGACAATTCCGCGCGGAACGAATCGAGGAGGGCCTGAGGATCTTCGACCCCCGCCGCTTTCGCACGTGCGATCCAGTCGGCCTCGACCGGCGCCATCGCGTCGGTGAAGTTGTTGAAGAACTCGTCCGAAACTTCGTGGTAGGTGAAGCCGCCGATCTCCTCGAGCTGGGCCTCGGCATTGTCCTCATCTTCCTGCCAGACGCGACCGATAATCTCCGCCAGTTCAGGCCCCGACACACTCGTAATGGCCTCCTGGTCTTCGGCTGAAAGCGAGTCCCACCGGTCCTGGTTCATCAGGAGCGCGATCACAGATTGCCCCATACCGCCGGGCATCATCGTAATCTCTTTGAAGATGTCCTGCGTTTTCCAGGAAATGATCGGCCCGAGCGAGAAGAACGTCCCGTCCACGACGCCGGTGGAAGCAAGTTCGTAGATTTCCGTTACCGGCTTTTGCACGGCGACAGCGCCAACGGCATCGATCACGGCGCTGGCGGTTGTCGACGGCGCCCGGAGCTTCAAGCCCTCGAAATCCTCCATTGAGGTGACAGCGTTGCCTTTCGTGGTCGTGACGCTGGTCGGTGCCGAGGCGAATACAGTCAGAACGTGAGTGCCCTTGAACGGCTCGTATTGTGCGAGCTGGTCGTCATAGACACGGTTGAAAACCGGGGCGACCGTAGCCTGGTCGGTCGGGACTAGAAGCGGCAATTCGCCCATTTCCATGATCGGGAACCGACCCGGCGTGTAGCCTGGCAGGATCAACACGATATCGGCCAAGCCGTCTACGGCGACGTCGAACTGGTCACGCACCGCACCGACAGTCGCCGGCAGGTATTCGACCGTAACGCGCCCGTCCGTCGCCTCCTCGACGTTTTCGATCCATTCGGCCAGCGCTGTGTTGAGCGAGTGGCTCGGCGGGAACCACGACGAGTAGGTCAGAGTGGTTTCCTGTGCAGTAGCCAAGGTTGTGCCCGCCAAGAGCATGGCGGTGGCCGTTGTCGTCAAAGCGAATGTCTTCATTTGGTCCTCCCTGAAGAGCCCGGGCCTTTCGCCCGAGCGAAAAGTTCGCGAATGCCTCAGAAGAAAAGCCGTGGCAGCGCCAGAGCTAGCGTCGGCACGAGTCCGATCAGAAGCAGCCGGCCCAGGTCCGCCAGGACGAAGGGCAGAATGCCGCGGATGATGGTTCCCAGAGGCACTTCGGGAACCACGGATTTCAGAATAAATAAGTTGATGCCGATCGGCGGCGTAATCAGCCCGAGCTCGACCAGCATGACCACCATGATGCCGAACCAGACCGGGTCGTAGCCGAGGCCGACAACGATTGGAAAGAACATCGGAAGCGTCAGCAGCATCATCGCGAGGCTGTCGAGAAGACACCCTAGCAGGATGTAGATCAGACAGATCACCAACATAACCATCGCGGGGCTGAATCCGCTATCCTGAACGAAGGACAGAACACCGCGATGTGCGCCGGAATAGTTGACGAATTCAGCGAAGATCTTCGCGCCGATGATAAGGGCGAACAGGACCGCTGTGGTTTCGGCAGATTCGACGAGAATGCGGATGAATTCGCGCCACGGCATCCGGCGTATGATTGCAAAGACGAGTGCGCCCGACGCCCCTATACCGGCGGCTTCCGTCGCCGTGAACAGACCTGCGTAGATGCCACCCAACACGACGGCGAACAGGACCGCCACGGACCACGTCTTGCGCAGTGTCGCGCGGCGCTCCGCGCGGCTGGCGCGCTCGATGTCAGGGGCCGCGTCCGGGCGACGGTAGAGTGTATAGCGCACTGCAAGGCTGTAGCCGACGATGCCCACAAGACCGGGAATGACGCCAGCGGCAAAGAGCTCGCCGATGCTGGTTTCGGTGGTGATACCGTAGACCACCATGATGATCGACGGAGGGATGAGGATGCCCAAGGTGCCGCCAGCTGCAACAGTCGCAGTCGCAAGACGGTCCGAATAGCCGAATTCGCGCATTGACGGTATCGCAACCTTGCCCATCGTCACGGCGGTCGCAACGGACGAACCGCAGACGGCGGCGAACCCGCCGCAGGACAGGATGGTCGCGATGCCGAGTCCACCCCTTAGGTGTCCAACATAGGCCTGTGCGGTGCGGTAGAGTTCTTTTGCGATACCTGCGCCGGCGATCAGGTTGCCCATGAGTATGAACAGCGGAATGACGGCAAGGTTGTAGCTCAATGTCGAACTGACGGCAGACATCCCGATCATCGACAGGGCAGGCTTAACACCCACGAGTATTGCGTAACCGACCGCGCCCGATAGGGCCAACGACAGGGCAATCGGCACACGCAGGAATATCAACGCGAACGCCGCTAGAAATCCGATGACCGCGCTCAGCATTATTCGATCCCTTTTGTCGCCTTGCCCGTAAACTCGGGCAGGCGTTGCGGCATGACGAAAATTAGGACGACGCGCATCGAATACATGATCGCTGTGACGCCTGAGAGAATGCACATGCCGTAGTAGACTGGGCCCAAGGGCAACCGCAGGTAGGGCGTGACGTCGCCATATCCAGAGATCCGGTCACCGAGCAGCCAAAGCCGCCATGCGAGGACACCAAAGACGGCGACACCGATCAATGCAGCGAGGAGCCGTTGCAGCCACTTGGCGTGCGGCCCCATGATACCGTCTAGCAGGTCGACGGAAATGTGAGTGTCGCGCCACGCCACGCGTGGGTAGAGCAGAAAGGTGATTGCGACGAGCGCCAGTTCCGTGAGCTCCGTCGCGCCTGGAACGGGCGCGTTCAGGAGATTGCGTCCGACGACATCCGCGAGCGTGAGAAGCGCGGTCGCGAGCAGCAGAACCCCCGGCACAAGTCCGGCCAAGGTCCCCGCGTGTCGTGCGATCTTCGGCATCTCCATTGGCTTTCCTATTTGTCGGCGTCCGCCGCGCCGAGCATCAGCATCGTCGAGCGTGTGATGTTTGAGGCGATTTCATGGGGCTGAAGGCGGCCGCCTTCGCGATACCAGAAGGCCATCCAGGTCACTGAGCCGCCGAGAGTGAGGGCGCTGAGAAGCGGGTCGTCGCTCTTGAAGACCCCTTCGTCGCGGCCCCTTTCAATGAAATCGGCGATCATGGAGAAGAATTGGCGGCGCTTTTCGTTCGCGCGGATCGCCTCGTCGGCGGGCAGGCTCTTCTCCTCGCGCGTGTAGACGGCGATGTATTTCTGGTATTTGAGCACCGAAGAAACGTAGCGCTCCACCACCAGCGCAAGCGTGGTGCGGGTATCGAGGCGTAGGTTCAGTGCGCCCTCGACAGCCTCATGCACGTGGGCAACGCCGCGGATGCAGATCTCGACCAGCAGTTCGGGCTTCGATGAGAAGTTAGAGTATATGAAGGCCTTGGAGAAACCCATCTGCTCGGCAACCGCATCGAGGGTCGTGTTGGCGTATCCGTGCTCGTAGAACAAGTCGGCGGCCGTATCGACGATGCGATCACGTTTTAACTGGGCGACTTCATCGCGGAATTTCAAAGGTCTTTCTTGGGGCACGGCAACGGGCTCCTTTGAGGAAATGGCCTCGCCGTTATGCCCGTTAGCCTTTGCCCGCGAAAGCGCGGCCCGGTTCGCGTTATCCACATGTTTCGAGGTCATAGCGACATGATGTCCCTTAGTTCGCGCATGTAGAGCAGACCGCTATTCACATCGGTCACGGTTACTTCGTGCCGCACGTAGCGGCGCCCACGCTTTTCGTATTTGTCCACGGCCTTGGCCGAGATGGTAACGGTCGCGCCGACCGGGATGGGTTCGTGCAATTCGGTCTCGTGCATGGTGTGGACCGAGCCGATGGCGAAGGGCTTTGTGTGGTCGAATTGCACGGACAGCACGAAGTGGCTGACCATCATCGGCGGCACGATCGCGCCGCCGAAGGGGCTGTCACCCTCGATGCGCCACGTGTTCATCTTCCAGCCCTCATACCAGGGCGTGTAATCTTCGACCGCATCGGCGTAGAGGATGACCAGCTCCGGCGTGATGGTGAGGTCGCGCGACAGCACGTCGCCCACTTCCACCATGTCCCAATAGGTCTGGCAGTCTTCCTTCAGGCTTTCGATGAATTCCCGGGTCTGACGAACCTGGACCTCGGTCATCGGACGAAGGCTGTCGGTGGCGATGGACTTGTTCATTTCACTCTCCTCACGCGCCCACTGTGGCTTCGACGGATCCGATGGACTTGAGCTCGCCAGCGTCGTTCTTGGCCCAGACCTCGAGCGTGAACCGATAGCCATCGCCATCTGGCTCCTTCGCGGTCACGCGCCCGCCCGTCTCGATGATCTCGTTGGCGAGGATCGAGGCCACGTATTTGCAGTTGAACCGGGCGCCCTTGAACATCGCGGCGCCCAGGTAGTTGACGCACATCTCGGCGATGTAGGCCGAGCTCATCTCGCCGGTCTGGATCGGCGCATCGAGACCGGTTTCGTCGGCATAGACCGGGTCCCAGTGGTTCGGGTTGAACCGCCCCCAGAGGCGCGACCCCATCAGCTGGATCGCCGCTTTCTTCTTCACACCGATCAGCTCGAAGCCGACGGCCGTATCCGGCGTGATGCGGTAGGCCTCTTCGGCCGTCATCTTGTCGTTCATCTGGTTGTCCATTCGTTTCAGCATTTCGGCCCCCCGGTGACGTAGAGGATCTGGCCCGACACGAAATCCGAGCGCGGGTCGGTGAAAAAGGAGATCGCGTGGGCGATGTCGTCCGGCGTTCCGAGGCGACCGACGGGGATACTCTTCAGAGCGTCCTCCGTCATGGCGTCCACGCCTTCGCCGGTGCGGCCTGACATTTCGTCGATCATGGTAGTCAGGGTCAGGCCGGGTGCGACCGCGTTCACGGTAATCCCGAATCGGCCCAACTCGATCGCCAGCGACTTGGTCAGGCCGTGCAGCCCGGACTTGGCAGCGCTGTAGGCCGAGAGTCCGGTTGCGCCGAGTGCCCCAGTGCTGGTGATGTTCACGATACGGCCGTGACGTTCGGCGCGCATGCCCATCTGCACCGCCTGGGCCATGTTGAACGCGCCCGCGAGGTTTACATCGAGGACCGAGTTCCACGTCTCGGACGAAGTCTTTCGCAGCGTTCCCTCGCGCAGCAGGCCGGCGTTGTTCACCAGCACGGTGGGTGTCCCAAGCCGGTCGGTGACCTCGGCAACAGCGCGCGCTGCCGCTTCAGGGTTCGACACGTCGGCCGCGACGGCGACCGCCTTGCGACCGCGGGCCTCGACATCTGCGACAGTCTGTTCACAGGCCTCGACCGTCAGGTCGAGGACCGCGATGTCGTTGCCGTCATCGGCCAGTCGAAGGGCAGTCGTCGCGCCGATCCCGCGGGCCGCGCCTGTGACGAGGGCGACCCGGCTCATGCGTCGATCTCCAGTTCGCGGATTGCGCGGTCGGATAGCAGGAATTTGCGAGCCCGCCCCGAGGGCGTCACCGGGAGGTCCGTCTGGTCAATGAACAGAACATGCTTGGGCACCTTGAACCGGGCGAGCGAATTCTTGCAGCGTTCGACCAATTCGTCCTCGGTGACCGCGGCGCCGTTTCGCGCGACGATGTAGGCCACGCCGACCTCACCCATGCGTGCATCGGGCACCGGGACGACATGGGCCTGCATCACATCCGGATGCGCCGTCAGCACGTCCTCGATCTCGGTCGGCATCACCTGTTCGCCGCCGCACCGGTAACTCTCCTTGAGCCGGCCATCGAGCACGAGATAATCGTCTTCGACAAGGTGCCCGAGGTCTCCGGTATGGATCCAGCCATCCGCGGTATAGAGTTCTTCGGTCTCTTTGGGCTTGTTGTAGTAGCCTTGGGTCACGCACAAGCCGCGAGCCTGGAGTTCGCCGGTCTCGCCGTCGGGTAGAACAGTGCTCGTTTGCGGGTCGACAACGCGGTAGAGGACCAACTTGCCGCGCAGGTCCTCGCTTCCCGCCGGTCCTGCGTCGCGCATGCGTCCGTTCGTCTCCCGCAACTTATCGTCAGGGTCGCCGACACGTGTCAGCGCCATCGTTGCCGTGACTTCGCTCATCCCGTAGCCAGTGGTCAGCTCGACATCGCCGAAACGGGCGCGGATCTCGTCCCAGATCCCCTTCGGCGAACGCTGCCCGGAGCTGATGACCGCCACCAGGTCGGGCATCTCGGTTGGGCTGGCTTTCAGATGCTCGAGGATCGCGAGCGTCATCGTCGGGACCAGTAGCACGTCGTGTGCCTTGTGCTCGACGATGGCGCGAACGGTCTCGGCCGGGTCGAACGCGGTCTGCGGAATGATCGCGCCGCCGACCCAGGGGGCGGTGAGCATGCCTTCGACGTAGCCGTAGACGTGATACATCGGCAGCGAGAAGGTCACGCGCCAGCCATCATCAAAGCCACGCGTCAGCGCACTGGTGAACGAGGCCCGCGCCAGCATGTCGTGCGTCATCATCACGCCCTTGGGCTGCCCGGTCGTCCCGGACGTGTAGATGATGTCGGAGACGAGTTCGGCGTCGGAGTTTACGGAGGCCGGCGCGTCGCCGTCGACATCGGCGAGTGTCCGGACACCGTCGCGGACCGCGCCGGCGTCGGGGCGCACGACGACATGCGACAACCGGGGCAGCGCGTCGCCACCACCGGCGCTTTCCCAGCCGGGCGCAATGTCGTCGAGCATGCTGATGTAATCGAGGTCGCGAAACCGATCCATTGTGATCAGCACCTTCGCGTCCGACTGCGCGAGCACGTAGGAAAGCTCATCGCGCCGGTTGAGGAAGTTCACCGGCACGCAGACCGCGCCCAAGCGCGAGATGGCATACTTGATCCAGACGAAATCGGGATGGTTCGCCATGAGCAGCGCGACGTGATCGCCCTGCGCCACGCCGAGCGCGGCCAGTCCTCCGGCCGCCTGCTTGGAGCGCTCCGCGACATCCGCGTAAGTGTAAGTGACCGCATCGGTGATGATGAACGGTCGGTCGGGTGCCTCGGCCGCCGTCTCGTCGAGGATCTCGTGCAGCATCCGCGGCCGCCACACGGGGTGGCGCTTCAGAATATCTGCGTGACGGTCCCTGAACGTGCGGGCCATGGAGTCCTCCCAGTATCTTCGCGGCGAGCGATCCGTCGCACCCCTCCCGAAGCGTGGAATCGGGCGCTTGCCGCAAAACAGATACTGGCACGTATATTTTCATCTATCAAGTATCGATACCCCCGGCGCGCCATTCTTGCCGGTCGCGTGAAGGTCTTGTTGAACGCAACATCTATAATTAGGAAACCTTTTCAGTAACTTATGGGGTAACACGGGAGAACTTCGTAACAGGCTGTCGCTCGACGGGGGCAGAAAGGGCCAGCTCAGTTCTCAGATGATATACGGATGAGTATGCTTAGAAACTTGACAGTTAGTCCGCCCATGTGCCAGCGTTCGGCAGCATTGTGGCCAGGGCACGCCCCGCGCCGCACCAAGTGGAGGAGTGCGCATGGCAAGCCAGCCAGAATTCGACGCGATCGTCATCGGAGCCGGGATCAGCGGTCTCTACATGCTCTATCGCCTGCGCGAGATGGGCATGACCGTTCGCGGGGTCGAGGCTTCGGACCAGGTCGGAGGGGTCTGGAACTGGAATCGCTACCCTGGGGCCCGGGTGGATTCCGAATCCGAGACCTACGCCTATTTCTTCTCGCGCGAGCTGCTTGAGAATTTCGACTGGTCGGAACGCTTCGCCGCCCAGCCGGAAGTGCTAAGCTACATCAACAAGGCCGCGGACGTGATGGACGTGCGTAAGGGCTACACGTTCAACGCACGCGTCACGGCCGCCACCTGGGACGACGATGCCGCAACCTGGACGGTCTCGTTCGAAGACGACCGGCCTGACATGACCTGCCGCTTCCTCGTCTCCGCGCTCGGCCCCCTTTCAGCGCCGCAATACCCCAACATCCCCGGACGCGACACGTTCGAGGGCCTCACGCTTCACACAGGGCTCTGGCCGCGCGACCCCGGAGGGTTCGGACCCGCCCCGCTCGACTTCGAGGGCAAGCGCGTCGGCGTCATTGGCACCGGGTCGTCCGGCGTGCAGGTGATCCAGGAAATGTCGAAGGTGGCGGGCGATCTGACGGTGTTCCAGCGGTCGCCCAACTGGTGCACGCCGCTGGGCAACGGGCCGATCACGACCGACGAGATGCAGGAAATCAAGGCAAACTACGACGACATGATCGGCTTCCTCGATACGACACTCGCTGGGTTCAGCCATATCTTCCGCGACCAGAACACGTTGGAGGCAACGCCAGAAGAAAGGCGTGCGCTCTGGGAGGAGCTCTACAAGGGCCCCGGCTTCTCACTATGGTTGGGTAATTACAAGGACGTGCTCTTCGACAAAGAAGCAAACGATCTCGTCTCAGAATTTGTCGCCGACAAGATCCGCGAACGCGTGTCCGATCCCAAAACCGCCGACAAGCTTATCCCCAAGGATCACGGCTATGGAACCAAACGGGTGCCGCTCGAGACCAAGTATTTCGAATGTTACAATCAGGACAATGTTCACCTCATCGACGTGAAGGCCGACCCGATCACGCGCATTTCAGAAACCGGGATCGAAACCGAGTCCGGGAAATTCGACCTAGATGTCATTATCTTCGCGACGGGCTTCGACGCCATCGTGGGCTCCTGGAACCGGATCGACATCCGGGGGCGCGACGGCGTTTCGTTGAAGGACCGCTTCGATGAGGGCATGTCGACCTATCTCGGGATGCAAGTCGCCGATTTCCCGAACTTCTTCATGCTGGTCGGCCCGCAGAACGGGGCCACCTTCTGCAACATTCCGCGGTGCTCGGCCCTGATGATCGATTGGCTGGACGGGCTCATGCGCACGGCGCTCGAGCAAGGCACGCGGGTGATCGAGCCGACCTCGGAGGCACAGGCCGATTACACACGCCTTTGCCAGAAACTCCTGTCGAGGACCCTGATCGGCTCCACCAACTCGTGGTTTACCGGCATCAACACGAACCTCGGCCGCGAAGGCCGCGACGCACTTGTGTGGATCGGCGGCAACCCAATGTATCGAGACCTTTGCACGCGCATCCGCGAAAACGGCTATGAAGGCTTCCTGTTCGACGGGGCGCCATTGGCGCAAAGGCCCAGAAAGGCTTTCGCATGAGCGACTTCTTCGAGCGTTACGACCATATAGAGTTCGAACGGCAAGGCCGCATCCTCACCGTTCGGCTGAACCGGCCCGAAGCGATGAACGCTGCCAACGCCGCGCTTCATACGGAGCTCTCGCGGCTCTTTGCTGACCTGGACGACGATCCCGACAGCGACGTGATCGTGCTCACCGGAAATGGGCGCGCATTTAGCGCCGGCGGGGACCTAGACTGGATGCAGGACGCCATCGACGAACCAGAACGTTTCCATGTGACGATCCGCGAAGCCAAACGCATTCTCGTCGGGCAGCTTTCCATGGAGAAGCCGATCATCGCGCGGGTGAACGGTCACGCGATGGGGCTTGGCGCGTCTATTGTGGTGTCCTGCGACGTCGCGATTGCCGCCGAGACCGCAAAAATCGGTGATCCGCATGTCGCTGTTGGTCTCGTTGCCGCAGACGGCGGCGCACTGCTCTGGCCGCAAATGGTCGGCTATCTGCGTGCACGCGAATACCTTCTGACGGGGGACGCGATCCCGGCTACCAAGGCAGCCGAAATCGGTCTGCTTACAGACGCGGTGCCCGCCGAGGACCTAGACACGCGAGTCTATAACCTGGCCGAACGACTCGCGGCTGGAAAAACGAGGGCGATCCGTTGGACCAAGATCGCGATCAACCGTCCCCTGGTCGCTCTGGCCTCACATCACGCCGATGCAGCATTTGCCGACGAGATCAGATCGAACGAGACAAAGGAACACGCCGATGCCGTCCGCGCCTTCGCAGACAACAAACGTGGGTAGGTATATTTCGCTCGACTGTGAGCGACCGATAGGTGGAGGTCGCCCATAACCGCAACATCGGTGTCGAATGGACGCTCCACAATGGGGGGGGCGCACGGGTGCGTGTCACATTGGCGTTTGCGCACCTGAGTTTGCCTTAGTATCTGCGCCTACTTTTCAGTTATCTCGACGGCTATGCCCGTCTTCTCTCACACATACGCCTGAGCAGCTGCACCCGGCGCAACGTGATGGCGACATCCCGACCGTTCGATATGTCGCGCAAGAAACGAAGCCAATCGCGCTCGTTCGGCGTCAGGATCTCATTCCCACGATACTCCATGACATCACTTCCCGAAGATGGCGCGGAGCGCCGCCTGGGAGCGCGCGGTGAGCCTCGGGTCGGCATGTCCAGAGGCGGAGCGGATTTCACGCAACCATGCCTGTTCGTTCGCGGTCACGGGGTCGCCGAACACCTCAATAAGCGTTGCCGCCGCCGTGCCGCCGATCGCCTGTTCGAGCGCGAGGCGCATGAGGTAGGCCGAATCGCATTCGAGAGCCCCTGCGAGCGCCGGGATGCGATCAAGCGCGACCTTCGAGCGGCCCTGTTTGATCATCGTGATCATGTTCTGGTTAACATATCCAGCCTGGGCGGCGATGTCGGCCTGGGTCTTCTTTGATTTCAGTTCGAGAACCCGGCGCTCGACAAATTTTGCAAGTTCAGTGTGCTCGTGCGGTTTCGTGGTCATGTTGTTCCTCGCTGATATCGCGCAGCGCTTGCTGCATGTGTTTGTTATAGCGACGGGTCAGTGGGGAACTGTGGCGGGAGAGAAAGCAGTTGACCCGACAGTTTCTCGTGCACATCGACGTTGAAGCCGGATAAGGATGTCGAATTCGAGCGACTGGTGGCGCGGAGGAACGAGACAGTGCTCTTTGGTTCAGTGAACCTGAACGAACCCAATCCGATTGGAAATATGGGAAGTATCAGCCGCTAAACAGTGCTCTCTTAACCAAAAATCAATGGCTTGGCCGACACGCCCTTTCTTCGGGAGGCAGGGGTCGGAGGTTCGAATCCTCTCACTCCGACCAATAAAACAAGGCGCCTTCGGGCGCCTTTTTTGTTTTCTGGGCTCCGGCTGCGGCCGTTCAGGTCGGGGTTTTGTTCGATCCGGTCACTGGGAACAGAAAGCGCGCCCGGATCACGATGCGGGCGCGTTGAGGTGTGTGTCAGGCGTCACACCGTCAGGGGCACCGTGGCGGGCCGCGGCGCGAGGCGTCTTGCTCACTCCACCAACGGCAGCCCTTCGACGGACGCGGCAAAATTCCGTCCAGAAGGCGATCACCGCTCGTGCTTTCGGTGCCACGGGATCACCAGCCGTTCGAGGAAGTCGACCGCGTAGGAGAAGCCCAGCCCGAGGATCGCGATGACGAGGAAGCCGACATACATCGTGTCGACCCAGAACACCGTCCAGGCCCACCAGATGCGATAGCCGACGCCGCTGTCCGCCGTCGAGAACTCGACCGCCACCAGCAGGATCAGCGCCGTGCCCATGCAGATGCGCAGCCCCGTGAAGATGCCCGGCAGCGCACCGGGCAGCGCCACGGTGAGATAGGTCTTGAGGCGCGTGGCTTTCAGGTTCTGCGCGACTTCGAAGTAGATCTTCGGCGTGCTGACCACACCCGCGAAGGTGTTGATCGTCATCAGGAAAAAGACGTTGATCGCGATGGTGACGTATTTCGACGTTTCACCGATGCCGAAAATCAGAAGCAAAAGCGGCAGAAGCGCGATTTTCGGGATTGGGAACAACGCCGCGATCAGAGGGTTCAGCGCCTCGCGCACGGGGCGGAAAAGACCCATGGCCAGACCGACCAGCACGCCCGGCACCGCGCCCATGACCAGACCGACCGCGATGCGTTGCAGACTGATGCTAAGGTCGCCCCAGAACTGCGCGGTCTGTGCCTGCGCGAACCCTGTGGCAAGGATGGTGGACGGCGCGGGAAAGAACGTGACGTTGATCGCCCCGGTCCGCGCGGCGATTTCCCACAGCCCCAGAAGCACGATGGGCGAGATCAGCCCGATCGGCATCCCCAGCACCCGCCGCGTGCCTTTGCGCGGCGCGCGGCTGACGTCGATGGTTTCGATGGTCGCCATCCCTACCTCCCCGCCGCCTGAATACGGTCGGCTTCCTGCTGGCGCGCTGTGCGCACCTCGTGCCCCAGAATGTCCCACAGCTCGGCGGTGAGCGCCCCGAACTCCGGCGTGCGCCGGATCTCGGCCGATTTGCGCGGACGCGGCAGGTCGATGTCGAGGCTGTGAATGAACCGCCCCGGCGCCGACGACATGACCACGACGCGGTCGCCCAGAAGCACCGCCTCGTCCAGCCCGTGGGTGATGAAGACGACGGTGGAGCGGAACTCTTCCCAGAGCGTCGCAAGCTCTTCCTGCATGATAAGCTTGTTCTGCTCGTCGAGCGCGGCGAAGGGTTCGTCCATCAGCAGCACTTCGGGATTGGTCGCAAAGGCGCGCGCGATGGACAGGCGCTGTTTCATCCCGCCCGACAACTGGTCAGGGCGGAAATCGCGGAAGGAATAAAGCCCGGTCTTTTGCAGGAAGTAATCCACCCGCTCCTGACTTTCGGCGCCCCTCCACGTCCCCGACGCACGCAGGCCGTAGGCCGCGTTGTCGGCCACGGTCAGCCACGGAAACGCGCTTTCCTGCTGAAAGATCATCGCGGTCATGGGCCGGTCCGGAATGTCATGCGCGATCCGGATCTGCCCCTCCGAGGGGTGCTCCAGCCCGGCGAACATGCGGATGAGGGTCGATTTACCGCAGCCCGACGGGCCGACGATGCAGACGAATTCGCCATCCGCAATCGTCAGGTCCACCTTGTCGATGGCCCGGAAGCCCCGCTGGGGGTCGCCGAACACCTTGGCGACCCCGTCCACCTCGATCTTGCCTGTCTTGCCTGTCATCGCACCCGGACCTAGTTCGACGCCTGATCGAGCAGGGCCGTGTTCAGATGCGCGTCCAGATCGGGCGCCTGCGGGATGAGCCCGGCGTCGATGAGCGTCTGCATCTGCCAGCGCAGGCCATAATCGCCGTCCAAGTTCACGGCGAGGCTTTCGGAGGCCGTGCCCATCGCGATCTTCTCATAGACGCTCGCGTCCTTCGCGGGCACGTATTGCTGATAGTATCCGGCAAGTTCGGTGCGCCCCTCGGGCGTGGCAAGTGCCTCGCGGATCCAGTCGTTCGTGGCCTTATAGGCGCGCAGGAACCGCACGGCGACGTCTTCGCGCTCCATCATCCCGTTCGAATAGACCATGAAGGCCTGCGAGGTGCCCGGCATCACCTCGGACGCGCGGACAAGCCGCGTGACGGTGCCGCCGCCCAGCGCGATGGACTGGAACGGGTCGATCATGATCGCGGCGTCGACCGATCCGTTGGTCAGCGCAGGCACCATGTCGGGCGGGGCCATGCCCACCTTGGTCACGTCTTCCGGGTTCACGCCCGACTGCACGATGTATTCGTTCACGATCATGTCGAGGATCTGCCCCGGCGCAGTCACGGCGATCTTTTTGCCGGCAAGGTCCGCGCCGCTTTCGATCCCGGCGTCGCTGCGCACCATGATGGCGGTCGGATCACCGCCCGGCGCGCCCGGTTCGATGTTCAGCGCCTCAGCCACAATGGTGAACTCCGCCCCCCGCGCCAGCGCATTGAACAGCGCCGCGCCCGAGGTGGTGATGGCCGCATCGACCTGACCCGTGGCGACCGCAGGCGCGATCTCGGACCCGGACTTGAAGAACGTCGGTTCGACTGTGATCCCCTCGGCTTCGAAGAAGCCTTTGCCCATCCCGGCATAGACCTGCACCGGCACCCTGAGGCTGCCGAACTTCACCACGTCCTCGGCCAGCGCCGGGGCGGCAAGACCCGCGGCTACGGCCAGCGTTGCAATCAGTCGTTTCATCTCTCTCTCCCTGAAAATGCGCCGTGTCGGGCGCTGTCACATCGGATGACGTCCGATGAAAAAGTCGCGGAACGGCTCCATCGACGGGGACAGCCCGGCGTCGATCAGCCCCTTGCGCAGCGCGTTCATCTGCGGATCGTGGATGCGCTGGGTCGGCATCCGAAGCGGCCCGCCGTTGTAGCCCTGAAGCCAACCTTGGAATTTCCAGACGTAGCGGTTGATGAAGAACCCGCCGTGCATCTGCTGCGCGACCATCCCCTTGGCCTTTCGCGCCGGATGCATCCGCCAGTAAATCTCGGTCGCCGCGTCGTATTCGCCGTTCCGCAAATGCTGCATCACCTGCGGGATGAGCGGCCCCCAGTATTCGTGATCCGACGTGGCCGACAGTTGCAGCGGCATCACCTGCGACAGCGGGATCAACTCGCCCTCAATGGGCATCGAGATGACGACCTCATCCCCGAAGAGACGGTGACATTCGATCACGCTCTGGATCGACGGAAAGCCCCCCTCGGCCTTGATCGCCGCCACGTTGGGGCAATCGTCGATCAGCCGCCGCATCACGCTGGTCGGAATGTCCGAGGGGTGAACCCGCGTGTTGAAGCCCCACAGGAACATCGGAAACAGCATCACGGCGAGGTTCGTCGCATCGCAGATCGAGCGCGTGTAGTCGTAAATGTCATCCTCGCTCTCGGGATAGAACGCGGGCGGATAGGACAGGAGCACGAACTCCGCCCCGGCCTCCTCTGCCATCTGCACGGCCTCGATGTTCTGCTCCAGCGTGTTCCAGCTTGCGTGATGCACGATGACCAGATCGTCGCCCGCCTCGGCCTTCATGATCCGCATGAAATCGATGTATTCCGGCAGCGTGATCGACACTTCGGACACGGCAAGCGAGCCGACGAAGCCGTGTTCGATGGCCCGCCGGGTGTCGTGCCGGATCGCGGCCTCGTTGATCCGGGTGAGGTCGTTCGAGAACGACGGGATCGTGCAGTTGACCGCGCCCACCAGCGTCTCGCGCACCCATTTGCGCGCCTCATCCTTCATATATCGTGCCATCAGCCCAGCTCCGCCTCTCCTGCCCCGGCCCAGGCCAGGTATTTCTGTTCCATGAATTCGTCGATGCCGTAGACCGAACCTTCGCGGCCGATCCCCGACTGTTTGATCCCGCCGAACGGCGCGACCTCGTTCGAGATGAGGCCGGTGTTGACCCCGATCATTCCGGCCTCGAGCGCCGCCGACACACGCCAGAGCCGCTCGCCATCGCGGGCGAACAGATAGGCGGCCAAGCCGAATTCGGTGTCGTTGGCCATGGCGACGGCCTCGGCTTCGGTCTCGAATTTCACGACCGGCGCGATAGGGCCGAACGTCTCTTCCCGCGTGATCTTCATCGCCTGCGTGACGCCGGACAGTACGGTCGGCTGGAAGAACAGCGGCCCGCGGTTGTGCGTGGCCCCTCCGCAGACGACCTGCGCCCCATGGGCCAAGGCGTCGGCGATGTGATCCTTGACCTTCTCGACCGCCGCCGCGTCGATCAGCGGGCCTTGCTGGACGCCGTCCTCGAACCCCTCGCCCACCTTGAGCGCGCCGACCTTTTCGGCGAGCTTTGCGACGAACGCGTCGTGGATACCGGCCTGCACATAGGCCCGGTTCGCGCTGATACAGGCCTGTCCGGTGTTGCGGTATTTGGTGGCGATGAACCCGTCGACGGCGGTTTCCAGATCGGCATCGTCGAACACCAGAAGCGGCGCGTTGCCGCCCAGCTCCATCGACGCCTTCTTGATCGTCGCGGCAGATTGCTCGAGCAGCAGCCGCCCGACCTCGGTCGACCCGGTGAAGGTGATCTTGCGCACCTTGGGGTTGGCGGTCAGTTCGCCGCCCACCACGCTCGCGCGCCCCAGCACCACGTTGAAGACCCCCGCCGGGATGCCCGCACGGTGGGCGAGTTCGGCAAGCGCCAGCGCGGTCAGCGGGGTCTGCCCGGCGGGCTTCACGACCATCGTGCAGCCTGCCGCCAGCGCCGGCGCTGCCTTCCGCGTGATCATCGCCGCCGGAAAGTTCCACGGTGTGATCGCAGCGCAGACGCCCACGGGTTCCTTCAGAACGACGATCCGCCGCCCGGCCTCGGGCGCGGCCATCACGTCACCCCGGATGCGCTTGGCCTCCTCCGCGAACCATTCGACAAAGGACGCGGCATAGGCGACTTCGCCCTTGGCTTCGGCGAACGGCTTGCCCTCTTCCAGCACGATGAGCCGCGCCAGATCGTCGGCGTGCGCGGTCATCAGATCGAACCACCGGCGCAGGAGCTTCGCGCGGTCCTTGGCGGGGCGAAGCCGCCACGGCCCGAACGCGGCCTCCGCCGCATCGACAGCATCCCGCACCTGCCCGGCGTCGAGCTGCGGCAACGTGGCGAGCGTGGCCCCGGTCGCCGGATTGCACAGGTCCATGGTCCCCGCCTTGCCGTCCGACACCCACGCGCGGTTTACATAGGCCGCATCGCGCCATAGCCCGGCATCGGAGAGGATATCTCTGCCCGTCATTCGCCCCGCCCTCATTTCAGAACCGGACGGATGGTGTCCGGCAGCATCACGCCCAGACCCATCGCTTCGGCCCGGTGAAAACACATCGCCGCGACCGCCAGATCCTGAATGGCCCCGCCGACCGACTTGTAGAGCACGATCTCATCCGCGCTTTCCCGCCCCGCGACGCGGCCGCCGATCACATCGGCCAGTGCGACGATCCGGTCTGTCAGGTCAGCACCGTCGGCCTTCGCGGCGATCAGGTCGCCCGTGTCATGCGCCACCTCGTTCGGCATGTCCGCCACGATCCGCGCGGCACGGCTGAGCGTCGTCACATCGACCTCGCGCTGCTCAGGCAGGGTCGATCCTATGGAGGCGATCGTCATGCCGGGTGCAAGCTGCGCGCCGTCAAAGAGGGGCTGTTCGTCCCGCGCCCGCGCCGCGCAGATGAGCATGTCGGGGGCCGCGTCGACGACCGCGTCCGCACTGTCGCATCCCGCCACGTTCAGCCCCAGATCGGCCACCGCCGCGATGAACCGTGCGCGGCTGTCGGGCGACGGGCTGAACACCTCGACCCGGTCGATCTGGCGGATCGTTGCAAGCGCGCGCAGATGGTTCTGCGCCTCGAACCCGGTGCCGAGCAGCCCGACCCTTACCGCGCCCGGGCGGCTGATCGCGTCGAGCGCAAGCGCGGTGGTCGCCGCCGTGCGAAACCCGGTGATCGCGTTCCCATCCAAGAGCGCCCGAAGCTCCACCGTTTCCTGATCGAAGAGCGGGATCAGGTAGCTCGCCCGCCGCGCGCGGATATTGGCCGCGATCATCTTGGCCCCCATCATCCCGCCGTCCGGGGCAATGCCAGACAGCGTGCGCAGCCAAAGCCCGTCGCCCCGCGCCATGGTCCGGTCGGGAAACATCGCCTCGGTCACGTCGCCCGCATAGGCCGTGCGAAGGGCTTCGATGGCCTGCCCCCAATCGAACGCTCGCTCGACAGCGTCGCCGCCGACGAACCGCGTGCCCAAGGTCAATTCCGCGCTTGTTCCGCTCATACCACCCTCATTTCCATGTCGAAGCGTGGTAAATACATTATTGATGCATGTCAATTAATTGATTGATATTGATTGAGCGAAGCGGCGGCACCCGTTAAAAACGGGCAATCACAGGAGGCCCCTTGGACGGCATCGACGATCTTTCCCGGCTGCGCGCCTTCATCGAAGGCGAGGCCGAACGCGGAAATACCCAGCTTCCGCCCGAACCGAAGCTGGCCGAGGCGCTCGACGTGTCGCGGGGGCGTCTGCGCACGCTTCTGAAGCGCGTGGAGGACGAGGGGCTGATCTGGCGTCACGTCGGCAAGGGCACCTTTATCGGCGAGCGCGAAGTCGACCCGACCGCGCCCGAATGGGCGGCGGACGTCAGCCTTGGCGACATCATGGATGCCCGGCGCCTGCTGGAACCGATGCTCGCCGGTCAGGCCGCGATCAACGCCCGGCCCGCGGACCTGTCGGCGATGGAGAAATGCCTGACCGAGATGGAAACGGCGGCGTCATACGCGCAATGGAAACGGCTGGACGAACGCCTTCACCGCCTGATCGCGACGGCGACCCGCAATCCGCTGTTGCTTTTGCTGCACGATACGCTGCGCGGTCAGGGTCGCAGCGGGCTCGACACGCGGCTGAACGCCGTATTCGGTCAAGAGACTGCGCCCTCTGCCACCAACCGCCAGCATGAGGCCATCGTTGCCGCGATCCGAAGCGGCGACCCCGAAAGCGCCGAGAACGCGATGCGGGACCACCTGACGTCGGTCCGGGAGCAGTTGTTCGGGCTGAGATAGGGCGCTTTTCGGCGCGCAATGAAAGCGTAGCCCAACACATCGGCAAGGGAATGGGTCTGGCAGGGCTTCGCTTATGCTTGGCCGGAAAGACGTTCGACGCTCGGCGCGGGCGTTAAAGACCGAGCAAGTCCGGACCCGCCGCCTCTCAGCCGCCGGATTGGTGGCTGCGCATATCCTGCACCTCCTGCACACGGTCGGGCCACGTCGAGCGGATGAAGCCGAGGGCATCGCGGATTTCGGCGTCGCTCAACACCTCCTCGAAGGCGGGCATACCGCTTGCGAACCCTTTGACCCCACGCGCCTCCAGCGCCGCCTGCCCGCCAAACTTGGTGTAGTCGAACAGAAGCTGACTGTCGTGATGCCATGTGTGCCCGGTTTCGTCGTGGGGTGGCGCCGGCATCACGCCGTCCGGACCGGGCGACTGCCAGTCCGGTTGCCCCTCGAGCCGCGCGCCGTGGCAGGAGGCGCAGCTTTCGGCATAGACCGCTTCGCCGTTCGCGATGTCCGCGCCGCCAAGGACATGGTCGGCCAGCGCGGCGAACGGGATGACGGACGCCACGCAAGCGATGAGTATCGGCTTCATTCCCGATATTCCGAATGGCAGGATTTGCACGATGTCCCGATGTCGCCCATCAGCGCGCCGAGATCATCGGGAGAGGCCACGGTGCCCTGACGGGTGGCCGCGAGCGTTTCGAGGGCGAGCGCCTTTTCGCTGAACGCCTCCATCTCGTCCCAGATCGCCGGGCGGGCTTCGGACTTGGGCGTGATGACTTCGGTTTCGAAGCGTTCGGGGATGCGTGCCGCGCGCGTTTCGATCTCGGCCAGAGCCGCGTCGATCGCCGCCGAGTCGAAGTCCGTTTCGCCCTTCGCCATCAGACCGATGGTTTTGACGGCATCCGCAATCGCGCTCATGCCGTCCATGCGCGCCTTGACGTCAGGGTCCTTCACCCCGGTATGGGCAAGCGCCGTGGTGGCGAGAGCGGTGAGTGCGGCTGCGATGACAGGTTTAACGAGTTTCATTGGTCCTCCTCTTTCGTTGGGTTCAGGTCACGTCGATCCAGGTGGTCATACCACTCCTGGCGTGTCCGAGCATGTGGCAGTGGAACAACCACTTACCTGGATTGTCCGCCGAGACGGCGATTTCGAGCGGTTCCTCGGGGATACTCAGGATGGTGTCGCGCAAGGGGCCGAGGGTTCCATCCGCCGCGACCTTGCGAAAGTGCATCCCGTGCAGGTGCATGGCGTGCGCGAACACGGTCCGGTTTTCGATCCGCAGGCGGACGACCTCGCCACGGTCGAGTCTGGCAAAGGGTTCGTCGGAAAGCCCGACCTGACCGGAGAGCGACCAGAACTGACCCTGCCCCACAAGATCGCGAAACCCCATGTCGCGGCCTTGATAACGGGCCGTGCCGAGCCGCCCCATCGCACCGCCCTCCATGACCATGTCGAGCGACCGCGCAGCCGTCAGGTCGGGCAGCGCCGTATTGGGATTGGGGGGCAATGCCGCCGGGCGGTCACGACGGGGGCCGGACCGCGTGCCCCGCACCGGGAAGGCGACCTGACCGCGCCACTGGTCGTCATCGTCGAAGCGAAGCAGCGCGGCGGTTTCGCCCTCCGGCGCGGTCACGTCGACGATCAGGTCGATCCGCTGCGCCGGGGCGAGGATGATCTCGTCCATCACGGGTTCCGGGGCGGCGAGCGGCATACCGTCGAGCGCGACGGACCAGCCCGAAAGCCCCTGAAGCCGCAGCACGAAAATCCGCGCGTTGGCCGCGTTGATGAGGCGCAGCCGAAGGCGCGCGCCGGACTGTGCGGGCAGTTCCAGTTGATACTGCCCGTTGGTCCCGATCAGGTTGCCCATGCGCCCGGCATGGGACAGGGCCATGGGCTGGTCGAAGTCATCGAAGAACTGGCCGCTGTCCGGGTCGATCAGCCAGTCGTCGAGCATCAGAACCTCGTCCGCGTCCACCTCGGGCGCTTGGGCTTCTTCCACGATCAACGGCCCGGACAGGCCACGCGCCACCTGCTCCATCGAATTGGTGTGGGCGTGATACCAGTAGGTTCCGGCATCCGGCGCCACGAAGTCATAGTCGAAGGTGTGGCCTGGCGGCACCGCGTCCTGCGTCAGGCCAGCTACGCCGTCCATCGCGTTGTCGATGCGGATGCCGTGCCAGTGGATCGAGGTCGGCACTTCGAGGTCGTTGACCAGACGGCGGGTGACCCGTTCGCCCTGTCCGACGCGGATCGTTCTGCCCGGCAGCATTCCGTCATACGACCACACCTCGGTCATCGGGTAGCCGTCCGGGGCAAGCTGGACGCCGGCTTTGCGCGCTGTCAGGTCATCGGGCGTGGCGGCCCATGTCGGGCGGACGCTGAACGCCGCCACGCCCCCGGCACAGAAACCGCGACGGGTGAGATTGAGGCGCCCCATCATTCGATCCCGTTCGCACGTTGCAGTTCACGAACGTAAGCCGTGATCGCCTGCACATCCGCCCCTGTCAGCCCCTCTTGCGGAGGCATGTTGCCGAATTTCCAGTGGTGCGCGGTGACGCCGTTCTGGACCGCCAGTTGGAACGCCATGTCGGCATGATGGGATGGTTCATAGATCTTGTGCACCAGCGGCGGACCGAACCCCATCTTGCCCTGCGCGTTTTCGCCGTGGCAATCGGCGCAGACCGCGTTGAAGCCGCGCTCGCCCATCTGGGCTTGGTCGGAGAGCGTTTGCGGAAGGGTGACGGTGACGATGGGGTCGCCTTCGGCAGGTTCGGCGACCGCACTGGTGGTTGTGTCCTGGGCAGATGTGCCGGGACGGGTGACGACGTAGATACCGCCAAGGACGGCGGCGGCCAGAACGGCCAGTAGCAGGGGTTTGTTCATGTGACTCTCGATCGAACTGTTCGCGCGCCTCTGCGCGGGTCGGGATCATCGGGTGGCCCCGATGGATGACAAAGGGAACAGTCTCAGGCGCGCGGAGGCGGCAGATCGAGTTGTGGGGTGGTCGAGACGAAGGCGGTATCGGGTGGTAGGCTTCTCCAATCCCGCGCGACGCGGATGAGCACGACGGGCAGTTGCACCGCTTCCACCGCATTCAACATGCAGCTCGCCCCGTTTGCACAGGCTCCGACATGCGCCTTCGCCATGCCGATCTCCGCCGTCTCGGGGCAGGCGTCGCAATGCGCCTTTGCGGAGGTTGCCGCAGGATCGTGCATCTCACCCATATTCATCGTCACGCCCGACGCGCCGGCGAACGCGAGGATGAGCGTCAGGACGATGACCTTGGCGAATGACATGCGGGCCTTTCGAGGCGAAGAACGGGAACGGCGAAGCCTGTGGGCCAGTGTAAAAGCTCGGACCCGGCCACGCAAGCGAAGGCCCGGAAACCGGGGGGTGCCGAGCGCCTTTCCGTGCGGACCCGGTAAGCTTGGCGGTATCCCATACGCGCCGTAGGATAGCGGGCATGGGTTATGTGACGTCGCTTTTCGCACGCAAGGTGGTCGCTGCGGCCGGCGATGCTGTCGACGCCGCGGAAATGCTGGCCCACGTCGGGATCACCCCCGATAGCGCCCCGGACACGGGCCAGATGGTTCCCGCCGAGCTTTATTATGACATGCTCGAAAGGATCGCCGAACGGATCGACGTGACCGACCTTCCGGTGCGCGTGGGCGCTTCCATGCGGCTCGACGAATACGGCGCGCTGGGTCTGGCGTTCAAGGCCGCCACCACCCTTGGCGCGTCCTATGCGCGGGTGGAACGCTACGCGCGGCTTTGGACCAGCGTCGTCGAATACGAATTGCGGGCGGCGATCGGCGGCACGCTTTTCATCCTGCATCGCGACGGCGAACGACGCCTTGGGATGCGGCTGTCGAACGAGGCGACGCTTGCGAGCGCGGTGTCCATCGCGCGGCAGGTCTGCCCCGTGCCGCTCGCCCCGATGGAAGTGCTGGTCCGCCATCCCGCGCCGCAGCATGTCGCCTCGCATGAGGAGTGGTTCGGTTGCCCGGTGCGGTTCGGGGCCGACCTCGACGCGATCCTTTACGCGGACGAAGCGCTTTCACGGCCCAACATTTTGGGTGACGAGGGGATATCGCAGTATCTCACCACGCATCTCGACGCGGAACTTTCGCAGATCACCCGCGAACCGGAGGTCGTGACGCAGGCCAAGGCGGCCATCGCGCAGGCCCTGAGCGAGGGCGCGCCGAAGATGGCCGAGATTGCGCGCGGCCTTGGGCTGAGTGCGCGGTCCTTTCATCGGCGCCTGTCCGAGCATGGGATGAACTTTCAGAGCCTCACCGAAGAGACGCGCCGCGATCTTGCCGAAGGGCTTTTGCGGGATGAGAGTCATACGCTGGCCGAAATCGCGTTTCTGACCGGGTTCTCAGAACAAAGCGCCTTTACCCGCGCGTTCAAACGCTGGGTCGGCACGACGCCCGCGAGTTATCGCAAGGATCTGTCGCTCCGCTGAACGGCGGCGATGGCGGCGCGGGTCAATAACGTGGCCTTGCCGGTCAATACCCCGCTGCATCCACGCGCTTATCCCTTGGCTACCGAAACCCAAGCCAAGGAGATATCCGATGCAAGACAAACCCATCCTCGTGATCGGCGCGACCGGCAAGACCGGCCGTCGTGTCGCCAGCCGCCTCGAAGCGCGCGGCGTTGCAGTGCGGCGCGGCGCGCGCAATTCCGTCACGCCCTTCGACTGGGACGCGCCCGAGACATGGGCCCCGGCCCTGCGCGGCGCGCGTGCCGCCTATGTCACCTATTTCCCCGATCTCGCCTTCCCCGGTGCGGTCGAGAAGCTGGAGTCCCTCTGCGAAACGGTGCGTGACGTCGAGGTCGAACACCTCGTGCTGCTTTCCGGTCGCGGCGAACATCACGCGCGGCTGGGCGAAGATGTGGTGCGGGGGTCCGGTGTCGATTTCACCATCGTCCGGGCCGCGTGGTTCGCGCAGAACTTCTCGGAAGGGTATCTGCGCGATCCGGTCCTTGCAGGCGTCCTGCCCATGCCCGGCGGCGAAGTGGTCGAGCCGATCATCGACATCGACGACATCGCAGACGTCGCGGTTGCGGCGCTGACCGAAGACGGGCACCGGGGCGAACTTTACGAAGTGACGGGGCCACGTCTGATGTCTTTCGCGGACATGGCGGGCGAGCTTTCGCGCGCGACCGGGCGAAGCATCCGCCATATCCCGATCAGTTTCGACGCCTTCCACGAGACCATTGCGGAAGCCGGGGGATCATTCGTCGCCGACGTCTTCACCGCCATCGCACGCGAGACGCTGGACGGGCGCAACGCCCGCACCGCCGATGGCGTGATGCGGGCATTGGGCCGGTCCCCCCGCGACTTCGCCGATTTCGCACGCGCGGCTGCCCGGACTGGCGCGTGGACGAACGCGGCCTGAGACCATCGCACGAAAGGACAACGACATGACGACCACCCCGTTCGAAAAAGCGGCACTCGGCCTCTCGGGTCTCACCGCCCTGACCATCGGCGCTTTCATCCTGTTCGCGCCCCATTCCTTTTACGCCAGTTACGGTATCGCCCTTGGCGACGATGCCAGTCTGTTGAGCGAACTGCGCGCACCCGGCGCCGGGCTTGCCGGGTTCGGCCTTGTGATGCTGCTGGGTATCTGGCGACAGCCGATGCTGTTGCCCGCCATCGTGTCGGCGCTGACCGTCTTCATCGCCTTCCCGGTCGGGCGGCTGGTCGGGCTCGCGGTGGACGGGATGCCCTCTGGCAGCCTTGTCGGCGCGCTCCTCTTCGAACTGCTCATCGCCGCGCTCTGTCTTGCGGCGTTCCGACAGCGCCTTCGGCTCGCCGCCCAACGCCACACCCCGGCACGAACCCCGAACTGATCTCGCTGCGGTGGCGTGGCGCTTACTGCCCCGCCGCCGCTCCAACCACAGGAGCAAATTCCGATGTCACCTCTTATCCTCTATCTCGCCCACCTCGCCGTCCTCGCATATGCGCTGGTCGGTGGCGTCTTCCTCGCCTTTTCGGATTTCATCATGCGGTCCCTTGCCCAGACGGATGGCGTCGACACGATGCAGGCCATCAATCGGGAAGTCTTTCACTGGGCCTTCATGGTGCTCTTCCTCGGTCTGGCACCCGTATCCCTGCTGATCGCGGCCTATGGCGCGATCGGTGTCGGTCACGGGCCGGGAACCGTGATGGTGCTGGCCGGTCTGATCTATTTCGTCGGATGCTTCGGCGTGACCGTGGCCTTCAACGTGCCGATGAACGAAGCTCTGGCGGGTATGGACGCCTCGGAAAAGACGACGGGGGACTATTGGACCCGGACCTATCTGCCCCGCTGGACCTTCTGGAACACCGTCCGCACCGTCGCGTGCGGGCTGTCGGCGGCCCTGCTTCTGTTCTCGCTCGTCTGGGAGGCGCAGTCGCAGGGGTTTTGACGGTCTACGGCGTGCGGACAAGGCCTGGCCCGTCGTCCCGCACGCCGCACCGTCATCGTCCTTGGTCACCATGACCGGCCGCCGAGGACGGGCGTTTGCGCCGGGGCTTGTCGGAGGTTACCGCAAGGCAGATTTTCCCCGCCACAAAAGCGAAGGCGCATACCCAGAGGATGCCTGCGCTTTCGACGAACACGTCACGGTTCACGCCATCGACTTCGGCGATGACGCGCAACAGGGTCGCGAGCGTCAGGGCGACGAATGCCCCGGTCGCGACCGGCCCGGCGATAAGATCGCGGCCAGTGTGGCCCAGCGTCGCCCGGACCATGACGGCGACGGTCATGGCACCCACGGCACCCGCCCCGAACAGGTGAAGCGTTGCCGCCGCGCTGACGCCTCCCGCTGCCGACAGTGCGGCGGACAGGAAGCCCACGGGGATGAAGCCGTATGCGACGTGAAGCATGAAAAGGAGGGGTGAGCGCAACGTCCGCTCACCCCGCCAGCGCGAAAGACGGGCCAGTTGCACGAACCCCGCGAAACCGAGGAGGATCGTTGCGATCGGTCCCTCGATCTGAAGAACCCAGAAGGCAAGCGCGATCACGGCGGTCAGAATGGCGAACCCGTCGAAGCGGTCGAACGGAACGGGAAGCCGTGTGACGCCCTGTTTCACGAGCCAGTTTCGCGTGAAGCTGGGGATGATCCGGCCCCCGATCAGCATGATGAGAAAGATCAGGATCGCGATGCCGATCCGGTGCCCGGAGGATGCCGACCCCGTGGTCATCGCTTCGACGTGGTAGGCGATGTTCGCGGCCCAGAACAGGGTGACCGGCACCAGCACCTTCAGGTTGCGCCAGTTGCGCCCGGCCACGATTTCACGCGCGATCATCGCCCCGACAAGCAGCAGAAAGGCCTGATCGACGCCGAGCACGCCAACGGGACCGAGCGGCAGCAGGCCGGCCGAGGCGAGCCGTCCGGCAAGCCAGACCAGTGCCAGCCCCGCCAGTGGCATTCCGCGTGTCGGCAGGCGTCCGGTCCAGTTCGGAACGGCGGTGAACAGAAACCCGGCCACCACCGCCGCACCGTAGCCGAAGATCATTTCATGGACGTGCCAGTCGACGGGCGAAAAGACCGACGAGAGCGTGATGAAGCCCGTCCATATCGCGAGCCAGACCGCCACCGCCAATGCGGCGAAACCGGAGGCTAGCAGGAAAAAGGGGCGGAACCCGGCGGACAGGATCGCGGGGCCGGTATATGTTTTGCCGTTTGCCATGGGATGCTCCTCGAGGTCGAAAGGGCGACGCATGGCGCCGCCCTTTCAGTGACAGTGACGAAGGGACTGGACGTCACTGAACCTGTGCAATCAGGTCGGCCATGCGGCCCTTGGATTTGCCTTTCTGCTGCACGGCGGCGGCGTCATCGAGGTTGACGGCGTTGCCCACCTGAATCAGCGCGACCATGCCCATGCCGTAGTGCGGCGTGCATTTGACGCCGTAGACGCCTTCGGCATCGACGGTCATTTCAAAATCCTCGTTGAACTTGGTCTTGAAGGCTTCGACGCCCTCGGGAAGCATGCCTTCGATGCTTTCGACATTGTGCCCCTTGTCGGTCGCGACGAAGTGGATCACGTCGCCGGGCTGGGCCTGCACGAATGCGGGCTGGAACACCATCGCGCCGTCGTCACCCTTGTTCAGCATCTGAATTTCGATGGTTTCGGCAGAGGCGGCCCCGGCCAGAAGGGCGAGCGCGGCAGAGATCAGGAGGCGTTTCATCGGTCTTTCCTTTCGGTGTATTCCTATTTCGTCTGACGGCCTTTTCCGTTACTTCCAGAGATCGAACATTGCACTTCGACAAACTTCCGGAGCTATTTTGGCCAAGCTCGATGAAAGCCTTCTTGCCGATCTTCCGCCCTTCAGTCGTCTGGAGCGGGGGCAGATCCGCGACATCCTGAGTCAGGCCTCGTCGCGCCGGTATGACGAGGGCATGGCGATCTTCAGCGAGGGGCACGATGCAGAGCGGTTCTATCTTCTGCTCGATGGCTACCTGCGCGTGATCCGGTCGACCGAGGGCGGGGAAGAGATCATCGTCCTGCACATCGCGCCCGGTCAGCTCTTCGGCATCGCACGGGCGCTTCAGCGCGACACCTATCCGGCGACGGCCATCGCCGCCGCGGAATCGATCGCCCTGTCATGGCCGATGACCCTGTGGGACGAGTTCACGAAGACCTACGATGGCTTCGCGACCGAAAGCTACAAGACGCTGGGCCGCAGGCTTGGGGAAATCCAGACCACGCTTACCGAAATGGCGACTCAGGCGGTCGAGAAACGGGTGGCCTGCGCCGTGCTTCGCATGATGAACCAAAGCGGGCGGCGCACCGAGGACGGGATCGAGATCGGGTTTCCGATCACACGGCAGAATATCTCGGACATGACCGGGACGACGCTGCACACCGTCAGCCGGCTTCTGTCGGCATGGGAAAAGGATGGCGTGGTCGCGTCACGGCGCAAGCATATCATCGTGACGAACCCGCATGAGCTGGTGCTGCTGTCCGGCGCGCAGGGCTAGGCCGGACTAGGGCAACCGGGCCGCCCGCCGCAACTCGGCGCGAAACGCCTCTTCATCCAGTTCGTATTCCTCACAGGCATCGGTGATCGCGTGGAACGGGGCCACCGGGCAGCCGGGGCAGAGCATCTGCTTGGCCAGAAACACCTCCACCATATCCGGCCATTCACCGAACAGGGTGGACAGGGGCAGGTCCGGGTCGTCGAAACGGGGGCGTCTGGGCATGTCGGGCTCCTTTCCCGGCACCCTGCCCGATCCAATCGCGCGTAACTTTGCGTTTCCACAACAAGCGGCACGGTCGCGCCCGGTAGGTCAGGTGCATCGACACCAACAAACGGGACCGTGACATGTCAGACATACTCACGAAATCACGGGCCAGGAACGTCTTCTACGGGGGGAGTATCTTCTTCGTCGTCGTGTTCGTGGCCCTCACGGCGCAAAGCCATCGCTTTATCGTCAAAACCTCGACCGCAGGCGCACCGATCACCGAAGAGGTGCGGCTGGGCAAGGAAGTGTGGGAGCGTAACTCCTGCATCAACTGCCACACATTGCACGGCGAAGGCGCCTATTTCGCGCCGGAGGTCGGCAACGTGATGACCCGCTGGGGCGTCGCGGACGACCCCGAAGGCGCGTTCGACATTCTGAAGGGATGGATGGAGGCGCAGCCGTCGGGGATCGAGGGCCGCCGCCAGATGCCGCACTTCGAAATCACCGACGAAGAGATGCGCGGCCTCGCGGAATTCCTGCGGTGGGCCGATCAGACCAACACCCAGAACTGGCCGCCGAACGACGCGGGCTAAGCCAAGCGCGACGCGCGCAATCGGAGAAAGCACATGAAATACCAATCTCAATCCGTGGCGAAATACTACTTCTTCGCCGCTCTCGCCTTGTTCGCCATTCAGGTGCTGGGCGGGCTTCTCGCGGGCTGGATCTATGTCTCGCCCAACACCTTGTCCGAACTTCTGCCGTTCAACATCGTGCGGATGATCCACACGAACGCCCTGATCGTCTGGCTGCTGCTGGGCTTCTTCGGCGCGGCCTACTACCTCGTCCCCGAGGAGGCCGAGCGCGAGCTGTTCTCGACCAAGCTCGCCTATATCCAGCTCATCATCCTGCTGGTGGGCACGCTGGGCGCGGTGGGAAGCTATCTTGTCGGCATCCACGGCGGGCGCGAGTTCCTTGAACAGCCGCTCTGGGTCAAGTTCGGCATCCTCGTCGCGGCGGTGATCTTCCTCGTGAATATCTCGCTGACCGCACTGGCGGGCCGCAAGACCGCGATCACCAATATCCTGCTCATGGGGCTGTGGCTTCTGTGCCTCTTGTGGGTCTTCGCGTTCATCAACCCGGACAACCTGTCGCTCGACAAGATGTACTGGTGGATGGTCGTGCACCTCTGGGTCGAAGCGACCTGGGAACTGGTCATGGCGGCGATCCTCGGCTTCCTGATGCTGAAGCTCACGGGCGTGGACCGGGAGGTGATCGAGAAATGGCTCTACGTCATCGTGGCGCTGGCCCTGTTCTCGGGCATCCTCGGCACCGGCCACCACTTCTACTGGATCGGCACGCCCGGATACTGGCAGTGGGTCGGCTCGATCTTCTCGACGCTCGAGGTGATCCCGTTCTTCGCCATGATGACCTTCGCCTTCGTCATGGTCTGGAAGGGCCGCCGCAACCACCCGAACAAGGCCGCGCTCCTGTGGTCGCTGGGCTCGTCCACCGTCGCCTTTTTCGGCGCGGGCGTCTGGGGGTTCCTGCATACGCTGCACGGCGTGAACTACTACACCCACGGCACGCAGATCACGGCGGCGCACGGGCACCTCGCGTTCTACGGCGCCTATGTGGCCCTGAACCTCGCCATGTTCACCTATGCGATGCCGCAGCTTCGCAAGCGTGCACCCTATAATCAGGTGCTCAACATGGCGTCCTTCTGGCTGATGACCGGCGGCATGGCGTTCATGACCTTCACGCTGACCTTCGCGGGCACGATCCAGACGCATATGCAGCGGATCCTCGGCGAGTATTACATGGACGTGCAGGATCAGCTCGACCTGTTCTACATCATGCGCTTCGGCTCGGGTGTGGCGGTGGTGCTGGGTGCGATCCTGTTCATCCACTCGCTGGTCATGGTGCGGCGCGAGCTGATCCAGCCCGGCCCGATCGTGGCGCAGGCGGGGGAATGACCATGACCCTGGACATGACCCCCGACCTGCCGTTCTACAGCCCGCACGCAAGCGAGTGCGAGCTGTTCGAGACGGCCCATGAAAACGGTTTGCCCCTTCTTCTGAAGGGGCCGACCGGCTGCGGCAAGACCCGCTTCGTCGAACATATGGCGGTGCGTCTGGGCCTGCCGCTCCACACCGTCGCCTGCCACGACGACCTGTCGGCGGCCGACCTGATCGGGCGTTACCTTATCAAGGGCGGCGAAACCGTCTGGGTCGACGGACCGCTGACCCGCGCGGTGCGCGAGGGCGGGATCTGCTATCTCGACGAGGTGGTGGAGGCGCGCAAGGATGTGACCGTAGTGCTTCACCCGCTGACCGACGACCGGCGGCGGCTGGTCATCGACCGGACGGGCGAGGAACTGGTCGCGCCCGCGTCCTTCATGCTGGTGGCGAGTTACAACCCAGGCTACCAGAACGTGCTGAAGAAGCTGAAGCCGTCGACCCGGCAACGGTTCCTGTCGATCGGGTTCGATTTCCCCGAGCCTGACCTGGAAACCGGCGTTGTCGCCCGCGAGGCCGGGCTGGACACAGACCGGGCGGGCGCTCTGGTCCGGCTGGCCGGGCATATCCGCAAGCTGTCGGGCATGGACCTGGAGGAAGGGGTTTCCACCCGGCTTCTGATCTATGCCGGGACGCTGATCGCGGGCGGTATGCGCAGCGAAGACGCCATCGAGGCGGCCATCGTCGAGCCGCTGTCGGACGAACCGGACGTGCAGCAGGCGCTGCGCGACCTCACGGCCAGCGTATACGGGTGACGCCATGAAGATGCGCGACTTCCTTGAACCGGAAGAGGCCGTAGGCACGCTGTGGCACGGCATGGTCACGCGGCCGGGTGCCGACGCGACCCATGCCGGGGCCGCGGTGACGCTGGACACGATGCAGGCCAGCATCGCCGCGCTCTATCGCGCCTTAGGCGGCGGCGCGGGGGTCGAGATCGGCCCGGTCGCCGCCACGCCTTCGGCCCACCGGATCGCCGGGGCGCGCAGGCTGGGCGGCACGCGCCCCCGCGAACACGTTGCGGGTTTCGACGGCGAAGGGCTTGCCCTGCCGCCCGTGATGGACGTCTTTCCCGACGCGCGGCTCAATCGCGCGGCCTACCTCTGGCTCGCCGCCGTCGCCGCCTTTGTCGCCCTGCCGCGCCCCCATGACGACCCGCTCGCACGCGACCGGGCCGAGATCGCCGCAAATGCGCTGGCCGCCGACCGCGCCTATGCCGCCTGTCCGGGGCTGCGAAGCGCCTATGCCGAGATGTGCACCCATATCCGGGTGACGCGTGAAAGAAGCGGTCTGCCGTCCTGCGAAGCGGGCGTCGAGGCCATTATCACCGGACAACTCGCAGGCGGGCACGACAGCGATGAGTGTCTTTTCTGCGCCGCCCCCCGTGGCTATCGCCCCTATGCCCCGGTTCCGATCTGGCTGCGCCTGACGCACCGCGCGCCGGGCAAGGGTGCCGCCGGAGACGAACCCGCCCCCGCCACGCCTGCGCCCGAGATGAAGGGACGCAAGGCCGCCCAGCGCGAGGACCGCGATCAGGCTGACCGCCGCGACAGCTTCATCGTTCACCGTTTCGAGGCGATCCTGTCCTGGGCCGAGAGCCTGAACCTCAACCGGATGGTCGAGGATGACGTCGACGAGAACGCGCAGAAGGCGGCGGACGATCAGGACCAGATCACGTTGTCGCAAAACTCGAAACGCGCGGCGACCCGTCTGCGTCTGTCGCTCGACCTGTCGCCGCAGGATGCCGACCACGAACGGCTCGCCGGCAAGTTCACCTATCCCGAATGGAACCGCCGCACCGGCGATTACATGGCCGACCACACGCGCGTTCTGGACGCGCCCGGCGAACCTGCGACCGGCTATGTGCCCGATCCACGCCTCGTCGCGCGGGTCAAACGGCAGTTCGCCCCGCTCAACCCGCGCCGGGTGATCCTGCCGCGCCAGTTGGACGGCGATGACCTCGACCTCGACGCCGTGGTGTCGAGCCGCGCCGACATCGTCGCGGGGCATGAGGGCAGCGACCGCATCTGGCAGTCCGCCCGCCCGATGGCCCGTGATCTGTCGGTCGCGATCCTGATGGATTGCTCGCGCTCGACCGAGGCGCACATCGGCGACCGTTCGGTGATCGACGTCGGGCGCGAGGCCCTTGCGGCGCTGGCTGCGGGCATCGACACGGCCGGGGATCGGCTTGCGATCTGGGGCTTTTCCTCGCTGCGCCGCGACCGCGTGTTCCTGCACCGGGCCAAGGATTTCGACGAAGAGATGAGCGGCGAGGTGACCGCGCGCATCGGCGGGTTCCGACCGGGTCACTATACCCGGCTTGGGGCCGCGATCCGCCACGCCTCGGCGCAACTGGCCGAAGAAGGGGCCGCGCGGCGACTGCTGCTTGTCCTCACCGATGGCAAACCCAACGATCTCGACCACTACGAAGGTCAGCACGGGATCGAAGACAGCCGCATGGCGGTGCGCGAAGCGCGCGCATCGGGGCAGGCGGTGCATGGTGTCATCATAGATGCCGATGGGCAGGACTGGTTCGCGCGGATCTTCGGGCGTTCCGGTTTCACGCTTCTGCCGCACGCCGACCGACTGCCGCGTGCGCTTCCCGACATTTACCAAACGCTCACGATGGAGACCTGACATGAAACGCATCCTTTTCGCCGCTGCCGCGCTGCTTCCCGCCCCCCTGCTTGCCGCCAGCTTCGAGCGTCCGGTTCCGCAAGCCCAGACGGATGTGGCCGAGTTCTGGTTCCTCGTGGCCTCGGTCGCGCTCATCGCCGCGCTCGTCGCGGTTCAGATGCTGGTGAGCCGCCGATGAAACGCCCCTCGCCCCGTCTGGTCGCTGCGATCTATCCCCTTGCGGCGGGCGCCGCGGCGGTGAACCTGTTTTTCCTGTCTCTTCTGGGAAGCTGGGTCGGACTGCCCGTCTTGAGCCCATACTGGTCGGTGCTTGGCGGCGCGGTGCTGGGTCTGCCGGCTGCGCGCGCATTTGCACGCCACATCGAACGCCTTATAGATCAGGCCGAGAGATGACTGGCTGGACCGAATACACCCTCGCCCTTGTGGCCTTTACCGCGAGCCATTTCGTCCCGCGCATCGGTGACCTGCGCGGCCGGTTGATCGGGCGGGTTGGGCGCCGGGCGTATTTTTCGGTCTATGGGCTGTTGTCCCTCGCCCTTCTGGTCTGGGTCATCGTGGCGGCCGGGCGCGCCCCGTTTGTAGAGGTCTGGCCGCAGGCGCCGTGGATGCGCTGGGCCCCCAACCTTTTGATGCCGCTTGCGACGGTGTTGATCGTGAACGGCATCGGGATCGCGCAGCCCTTTACGCTGGGCGGCAACCGGCTGGCGGTCTTCGACCCTGCGGACCCCGGTTTCGCCGCGATCTCGCGTCATCCGCTGTTTCTGGCACTCGCGCTCTGGTCGCTTGCGCATCTGGTCCCCAACGGCGACCTCGCCCACGTCATTCTGTTCGGTCTTTTCGCAGCACTCGCGCTGGCCGCGATCCCGATTTTCGACGCCCGCGCACAGGCGCATTTTGGGCCGGACACCGCGCCCGCTTTTTGGCGGGAGACGGGCCTGTTCTCGCTCGCACCGCTCGCCAACCGTTCTTGGCGCAAAAGAAACGGCGAGCGTCTTGCGAAGCGCACCGCCATCGGGATCATCCTTTGGGCAGCCCTGCTGCTGGGCCATACCGCGGTGATCGGTGTCTCGCCCCTGCCGTAGCCTTCAGCCGTCTTTCACCAGCCGGAACCCAAGGTAGTCAGGCGGCAAGCCGACCGCGCAGCCGCCGACCTGCGGATCGCGAACGAAGTCGATGATCGCCGCGCGGTGGCGACCTCCGGCGACCCGGACGGTGCAATAGGGCTCGCTCGCGACAACCTGCCCCTCGGCGTCCAACGTCCCGTTTTCCATGCAACCGGACGTCCATTCCCACACGTTGCCCGACAGATCGGCCACGCCCATCGAATTTTCCCCGAACCCGCCAGCCGGGCGCAACGCCGAACTCGCGGACCCCCGCAGCAGGATGCCGCGTTCGTATTGCGCCAGCATCCGTTGGCCGGGATCGAGGTAGTCCTCATCCTCCGGGGTGGCATCGCCGTAGCGTTCGGCAGCGGCACGCTGCCACTCCGGCTCGGTCGGCAGTCGCCACGTCACGCCGGTTCGTTCGGACAGCCATGCCGCATAGACCTCGGCGTCGTGGAAATTCACATGGGTTTGCGGCTGGTTGCTTTCAGTCACGACTTCGGCCGCGCAGACCCCGTCCGCGACACAGGCCGCAAAGTCGCTGCGCGTGACCTGATACTTCATGATCTCGAAGCCGCGCACCTGCGTCGTCACCGGGGCGGGCGTATGGGTCTTGCCCTTATAGCTGAAGCTGCCGAAGGGCCGAAACGCAACCTCGCCTGACGGAACGGTCACCGTTTCGGGGCTGTCCATCTTGGGCGTGTCGTCCCCGAAGAGGCCGAAGAGTCCGGCCAGAAGCAGCGCGGGCATGGTCATGAAAGGTGTCATCAGCTCTCTCCCATCGAAAAGGGGCGGCCACATCTGCGGCCGCCCCCCGTGTTTCGTGAGTGGTGAACGGGTCAGCCCACGATTTCGGTCGGGGCGACGACCTGTTCCATCAGGTCGTTGTTCCAGTCACCTTCGACCTTGAAGTGCGCCGTTGCGCCAAGGTTCACCGCCTCGATCAGGTTGTGGTTCACGTAGGCGTAGATGCCCGGTTGCAGGAACTCGTAGAGCGCAGCACCGGCGGACCCACCCCGGATGAACCAGGTCTCGAGATCGCGGTCGGGCACGTTGTTGAACTTGCCCGCTTCCCACACGAGGTCACCATGTCCACCGATCAGGTGCGGGCGCGTGTCGCGGTTGCCCTGACTGTGCACGATCAGCACGCGGTCGCCCACTTTGGCGGTCATCGCATTCTCGCCGGTCAGCGCGCCCACGGCCCCGTTGAACACCACGTGGCTCGGGATCAGACCGTTCATCAGCTCTTCGGTCTCGGGATAGCTTTCCGCGACATCCTCGAACCGCTTGTAGTTCCCGTTCTCATCCTTCGGGATGTAGAAGTCGTTCTCACCGACATAGAAAACCTTGTCGTAGGTGACGGGATTGCCCTTGTGATCGGACAGGCCTTCGCGCGGCAGGATCATGATGGCACCGACCATGCCGGACACGACGTGCCACGGGATCATGGGGCCGCCGGGCGCGCAGTGGTAGACGAAGGTCCCCGGACGGGTCGCCTTGAACCGAAGCACCGTGCGTTCGCCGGGACTGACCAGCGTCAGAGCACCACCGCCCAGCGCTCCGGTCGCGGCGTGGAAGTCGATGTTGTGCTGCATCATGTTCTCGGCCGGGTTGATGAGCGTCAGTTCGACATAGTCGTCTTGGTGCACGACCATGAGCGGACCGGGGATCGACCCGTTGAAGGTCATGCCCTGAAGCCATGCGTCATCGGCGACCTGAATTTCCTTTTCGATGATCGGCATCTCGAATTCGACGATGCGCGGTTCACCGGGGGCGACTTGTTCGTGTTCGTGAACGAACGGCGGCGCGACCAGTTCGCGCTTGATGCGCTTCAGCTTCGACAGATCGACGGGAGCCGCAACCGGGGTCATGGCTTCTTCCGCTTTGGCGGCAGTGGCGATCAGGGGCGCGGCGGCAATACCGGCGGCTCCGAACAGGGCGGCTCTACGAGTCAGCATCTTTTAACTCCTTTGGTGTAAGTGCTGCTGTTGAGACCTTTGTAGCGACCGGCCGAAGTCGAATATTGATCAAGCGCAATGTTCAGAGCGTTTTCGCGTCTGCGTGCAGAATTTTCGCCCCGAAACTATCGAATGATTTCAGTAGTTTGTTTTCCATCACTATTGAAGCCGTCGAAATCGCGTCCG
Organism: Maritimibacter alexandrii; assembly: GCF_005871115.1. NCBI lineage: Bacteria > Pseudomonadati > Pseudomonadota > Alphaproteobacteria > Rhodobacterales > Roseobacteraceae > Maritimibacter > Maritimibacter alexandrii. Next base: position 1,204,652 of record NZ_SWKQ01000009.1, on the reverse strand, counting down.
CAATGGCGGCGCTGTCGTGGACGACCGAGACAAAGGAATCGCGCCCCCGGCTCTGCCCGCTGGGGTCGAAGATATGGCCGATACCGCGCCCCGGGTCGATCTGGGTGCCCATCCTGTGCGACGTGGCGACCGCTTGGTCGCGCAGGCGGATCTCGGTCCCCGGCAAGCGCACCGCCCAGCCGGGGCCAGTTGGCCCCTGCCCCATCGCCATCACTTCGCCCGCGTTGACCATCACGTCCCGAAGTCCCTGTGCGCGCAGCAGCGCCGCGATCCTGTCCGAGGCATATCCCTGCGCGATCCCGTTCAGGGTCATCGCCATACCGGGGCGCAGGAACCGTACCGCTTGCGGGTCGAACGTCACACGATCGAACCCGACCGCGTTTTGCACAGTCTTAAGTTCGCCCGCCTGCGCCGCACGCCCCTCGGCGGCGGCCTTGGCGTGGAGCGCGAACAGCGGCTGCACCGTCGGATCGAATGCCCCTTCGCTCGCGTGGTGGACCGAGCGCGCGATGGTCAGAAGCTCCAGAAACGCCGGGTCCGGCCGCGCCAGCTCGCCGTCGCGATTGAGCCGCACCAGTGCGCTGTCGGCCCGATACAGCGAGAACAAGCGGTCGATCCGGCCAAGCTCGGCTTCGATGGCCGCGAAGATCGGCCCTGGTGTCTCGATCCCGACCAGTCTCACCTCGGCCAGCGTGCCCAAAGCCGGGCCCTGCCAGCGGGCGACGGGCGCGGCGTCGGAACCTCGGCCCGCGACCACGGCCGCCCCGGTGATCGCGAGGAACCGTCGCCGGGAAAGCATGGCGCGCATCAGTTCACGCCCCCATGCATGTCGTGACCGCCCATGTCGCCCGCTTCCATCACGGGCAGATCGGGGTGAACATACTCCACAGGCACGGCTTCGAAGATGACGATCTGCCCGCCGTTTTCGCGTTGGAACGCCTCGGCCCCGCCGCGCGACCCGAACGGGATGACTTCGGGCACGCCCATGCCCCCCGGCCGGTCGCTTTCGATCACGAACATCGCGTCCTGCACGGTGATCCAGTTCTCCGTTCCCGGAATGGCCCAGCTTTCCGCGCGCTCCATGTCGGACACGAAAATGCCGGTGATCTCGGCGTCACGCTCGGGATCATGGACATAGGCGACGGCGTCCGAGACCTGACTGAACCACAAAGGCGCCGCGTATCCTTTGAGGTGGATCTGCGCCTTGGGGCCTGCGTGGTCGGCGACGAACATCTGGCAATAGTGACCAAGGGCTTCGTCGGTCATCTCGACCGGCTCGGGCGCTTTGGCGATGTCGTCCTTACATGCGGTGAGGGATGCGACGACGGTCAAGAGAATGAGTGCACGTTTCATGGGACGATCCTTTTCGTGCGGTAGATGCCGAGGGCCAGTGCCGCCACCAGCCAGAGAGCGATTGCGGCGAGGCCCGTTTCGGGCGGGAAGGGAAGCGTGCGGGCCAGCCCGTCGATCCCGGCGACCGGGGCCGCGTCGAGGGCTGCGAGATTGTAAAGCCGGAAGGCGTCGGCGGGGTTTGCCACGACCAGCCACGGAAAGACCCGGGTCGCGAAGGCCCCTTCGCCCGACGCCATGATCCCGCCCAGAAGCGCAAGATCGTAGAGCACGACGAGGATCAGCCATGTGCCGATCGCGGCGGCGGCGGCGCGCGCCGTGCGGGCCGCGAAGGCCGACAGCATCAGGCCCACCGCGACGAAGACCGCTCCGAGCCCCACCGCCGAGACGACGAGGCGCGCCCAGGCCGCCAGACCCTCGGGCGAGGTGCCGAAGGCGGTGGCGAGCGCGGCGCCTGCCAGCATGAACGACAGGGTCACGGCCACGGCGACCGCGACCACTTGGGCGAGGAGCTTTCCGGCGAACACCTCCCACCGCCGGACGGGGGTGGCGAAGGTCAGGCCCAGCGCGCCGCGCTCGATCTCGCCCGCGAAGGCGTCGTAGGACATCAGAAGCGCGATCAGCGGGATCAGGTAGACCGACAGGGTGGCAAGACTGGCAGATGTCAGCGTCAGCACGTCGGCCTTGAGCCCCGCGCCCTGCCCCGCGCCGAAGAACCCGAGCGCGAGGGCGAACAGGGTCAGGATCAGGGTGGCCAGCAGAACCCAATGATTGCGGCGGGCCAGCCGGAATTCCTGTGCAAAGATGGTGGCGATCCGGTGGGTCATTGCAGCGCCTCCGCGTCGAGGTTCGAGAAATGCAGATACACGTCGCCCAGCGTGGGCGGCGACATCTGAAGGTCGGTGACCCGCCCCGCCTCGGCCCCCAGCCGGGCGACGAGGCCAAGTTTCGCGTCGGCGGTGCAGTCGATGTCGAGCCGGCAGCCGTTGAACCGGCGCCCGCCGTATTCCGCCTGAAGCCCGTCCGCCGCCCCTTCGCGGGCGGTGACGCGCAGACGGGTCGGAAGGTTCGCTTCGCGGGCCAGCGCGTCGAGCGTTCCGATGGCGCGCATCCGGCCCTGAGACAGGATCGCGACCCGGTCTGTCCTGTGCTCGATCTCGTCCAGACCGTGCGACGACAGAAGCACCGCCGATCCGCGCCCCGCCGCTTCGGCAATCACGCCGTAGAAGTCGTGCCGCGACACGGGGTCAAGCCCGCTTGTCGGTTCGTCGAGCAGCAGAAGGCGCGGCGCGCCGATCAGGGCCTGGGCAAGGCCAAGCCGCTGGCGCATCCCCTTCGAATAGGTGCCCACCGCCCGGTCCGCCGCATCCGACAGGCCGACCCGTTCAAGAAGGTCCGCGATCTGGCGGCGCGGCTCGCCCCTGAGGCCGGTGAAATAGCGCAGCACTTCGCGCCCCGTAAGGCTGCGGGGAAAGGTCACGACCTCGGGCAGATAGTTGATCGCCCGCCGCGCGGCATCGGTTCCGGGCGCGTGGCCCGAAACCCGGATGGTCCCACCAGCGAGCGGCATGAAGCCGAGGATCGCCTTGAACAGCGTCGATTTGCCCGCGCCGTTGTGACCCAGCAGGGCGAGGCGTTCGCCGGGGGCCACCTCGAAAGACGCAGCCTCGACCGCGCGGGTTCGGCCATAGGCGAGCGAAACGGAGGACAGGGAGAGCACGGGATCGGTCATCGGGACGCCTCGGATTGCAATGGGTCGGGTGATGTGAGCGGGTGGCTGTCGATCACGCCGCCGGGCAAGAGCCCCGGAAACCGCGATTGCGACCAGCGCAGAAGTTGCAGCGCAGGCGCGCCCATCAGGAGCTTGGCGGCAGGCTGCGACCAGACAAGCTGATCCACCGCGTCGTTCGGGCGGTAGGGGCTATCGGCGATGCCGTCGCCGTTCACGTCGAAGGCGACATGGTCGGACCAGTAGTTGCCGCGCCCGGCGTCGGACCATTCGAGCCAGCGGGTGCCCACGTATTTCACCTGCGTCCGGTTGCCGACAAAGGCATTGCCGGACATCGCGTTGCCCTGACTGCCGGCGGTGAAATGCACGCCGATGCCGCAGCCCTGAAACCGGTTGGCGGTGAAGCTGTTGTTGTTCGAGTTGTAGATGAACAGGCATTTCTCGCCGCCGTCGCGCACCTCGTTCCCCGACAGGTCCGCGCGGTTGGCGAAGTTCATGAAGAAGCCGTGGTTCGTGTCGCCGGTCGAAAGATTGCCGCGCACCGTGAGATGCGTGGAATACATGAAGGCGAAGCCCATGTCGTTGTCGCGGCTGACGTTGTCGGTCACCTCGATCCGATTCGCGTACATCGAGTGAAAGGCGAAGCGCAGTTCGGTGAAGGTGTTGCGCCGGTAGATGGCCCTGTCCGAGGTGGTGATGAACACCCCGTCGCGCCCGCGTGCGATCATATTGTCCTCGACCAGCAGGCCGGGCGAATTCCAGACATAGATGCCGGGGCCGCGTTCCGCCAGGCGCAGGTCGTTGCGCCCTTGGATGGTGTTCCCGCGCAGGATCACGTCGCGCGCACCGTGCACGTCGATGCCGATGAGGTTGCCGGTGAGGGTCACGCCCTCGACCCGCGCACGGTCGGCGCCCTTGAGCAGGCGGATGCCGCTGTCGAGATCGGCAAGGCTCGCGCCCGCACCGGACACGGACAGCCCGGTGAGCGTCACGTCGGGGGCGGTGATCGTCACGACCGAGCCGTCACCCGGCCCTTTGATCGTGGCACCAGGCCCGGTCAGGGTCAGGGGCCGGTCGATATGGACCGGCCCGGCGTAGGTGCCGGGGGGCAGCACCAGTTCGTCGCCGGGCCGGGCCGTGGCCAAGGCAATGGCGAGCGCATCCGGACCCCGCCCGACCTCGATCCGCTCCGCCGCAAGGGGAGTGGCCAGCGCGAACGACAGCAGGATGAGGGTCAGGATACGCATCGCCACGACCCCTTAAGCGGCCTTGGGTTTCACGAGCATCCGGCCGCGCATCTCCATGTGGAGCGCGTGGCAGAACCACTGGCAGTAATACCAGTGCACGCCCGGACGATCGGCGGTGAAGGTGACGGACGCCGTGGCCTGCGGCCCGACCTCCATCGCGACACCGTGGTTGCCCAGCGTGAAGCCGTGGGTCAGGTCGTCGACCTCGTCCATGTTCGTGACATAGACCGTCACCTCGTCGCCCTGATTGACCTCGAAGCTGTCGAGGCTGAAGGCGGGCGCGACCGAGTGCATGTAGACCCGCACCTTGTTGCCGTCGCGGATCACGTCGGCACCCCAATCAAGGTCCACACCGTCCGCCTCGGCCTGCTTGCGCGCGTCTTCCCAGAGCACGTCGCCACGGTCATAGACCGACACCGGGTTCACCTTGTCGGCGCGCACGAGGATACAGTCGTGCGGCTCGGCAAAGGTCGGGCCGTCGTGCAGCACTTCCATCTTGTCGCCGGAGATCGAGATGAGCTGATCGTTCTCGGGTTTCAGCGGCCCGACGTTCAGGAACCGGTCTTTCGAGAACTTGTTGAGCGAGATCAGGTATTCCCCGTCCGCTTCCAGCGTCTCGCCCATGGTCGTGTGGTTGTGGCCGGGCTGATACATCACGTCGACCTTCTCGATGATCGGGTCCACGTCCTCGCCGTTGAAGGCGCGGATGGCGTCTTCGATGTTCCACTTCACCATCTGGCTATCCAGGAACAGCGTCGTGAAGGCGTTGCCCTTGCCGTCATAGGCGGTGTGAAGCGGGCCGAGGCCCAGCTGCGGCTCGGCCACCACGGCGCTGCGCGGATCGGCGCCCGCGAAGACGTCGGGCAGCTTGGTCACGTCCACCACGGTCACGGTGGGCGACAGCTTGCCGTTGATGCACAGGTGCACCTTGTCGGGTGCCATGTTGCAGCCGTGGGGGGAGTTCGAGACGGGGATATACTGGGTGTATTTCCCGGCCTTGCGGCCATCCAGAACCTTGACCCCGTTGTATTCGGTGTAGTCGCCCGCCGCGACGCCAGCTTCGATGGCGGCGATGTCGAAGATCACGACCCAGTCCTGCTCGTTCTCGGTCATCTCGGCCAGCGTCACGCCGTTTTCCGAGTTGTAGCAGGTCGAGAAGGCGAACTTGCCTTCGTAGTCCGCGTCGCAGTTGTCGAGGTTCCCGTTCACGATGACCTGCCACGCGATGTCCATCGTGTCGCCGTCGATGGCGGTGAAGATCGAGACGTACTTGTCCGGCTCGTCCAGAATGATCCCGTCGTTGGGCAGCGGGATGCGGTGCTCGCCGTTGGCGAAGACATAGCCGGTGCGCGGGTATTTCTGGGGGCGCAGACCGTGGATGTCCGAGGTGTTCGGAATCTCGATGATCTTGTCGGTCTTCATGATGTCGCAGCGAATGCGCGCCACGCGGGTGTTGGCCTTGTCGTTGGCGAACAGGTAACGCCCGTCATAGGTGCCTTCGGTGAATGACATATGCGGGTGGTGCAGGTCGCCGTTCTCATAGGTCTGGCGGCCACGCTTCGCGAGGAACTCTTTCGTTTCGGGCAGCAGGCCCTCGGTCATCACCTTGAGGCTTTCGTTGGTCGAACCCCAGCCCGTTGCCGAGCAGCGGTTGAACACCGGGATACGCATGAGCTCACGCATCGACGGCACGCCCATGATGCGCACCTCGCCCGACTGGCCCGAGGACCAGAAGCCATAGTAGCTGTCCAACTCACCCGGCGCGATTTCGGCACCGGCTGCGGCGGCGGCGCGGGTGGTGGCGAGCATTCCCAGAGTTCCGGTGCCCCCCGTCGCCGCGAGCGCGGCGATGCCGGCGCTTCCCTTGAACAGCCCGCGTCGTGTCAGGCCCTTTTTCTCTTCACTCATCGGAGGTCTCCTTCAGTTGGTTTTCGAGATCTGGTTCGGGTGGCCGAGGTTCGGCCGGTCGTCATGGGCCGCGAGCGATGCCGCAGCGGCCGCATCACGGGCGCGGCGTTTGTCGGTCTTGATGACGACCGGACAGCGCGCGTGATCCTGGTAAAGCACCTGACAATTCAGGCATGAGATACATTCGTTAGGGTTGATCTCGCCCGTCGGGTGGATCGCCTTCACCGGGCAATCGGCCGCACAGAGCTGGCAAGGATTGCCGCATTCCTTGTAGCGGTTGAGCCAGCGGAACATGTGCAGCCGCGCCGGGATCGCGAGGCCGCCGCCCAGCGGGCAGACGTATCGGCAATAGAAACGCTCGATGAACAGGCCCGGCAGAAGTGCCGCGACGGCGATCAGGACGAACGGCAGGGGGCGGGCGAATTTCAGGATGATCGCGGTCTTGAACGGCTCGACCTCGGCGAACCTTTCGGCCAGTTCGAGCGAGTAGAGCGACAGTCCGAACAGCCCGAGGAACAGGATGTATTTCACCGCCCAGAGCCGTTCGTGCAGCCCCCACGGCAGCGTCACCTGCGGCACGCCCAGCTTGCGCGCGACCCTGTTCGACAACTCCTGCATCGCGCCGAAGGGGCAGAGCCAGCCGCAATAGGCCCCACGCGCCCAGAACAAAAGCGCCGCCGCCACCGCGAACCACAGGATGAAGATCAGCGGGTCCATCAGGAACGTGTCCCAGTTGAAGTCGCTGAAGAAGGCGTTGGTGACGGCCAGAATGTTGACGACCGAAAGCTGCGCATTCGCGATCCAGCCGACGAAAACCAGCGTGAAGACGAGGTAGGCGTTGCGCAGGATGGCGAAGGTCCGGGCGTTTCGCGTGGCGAAAGTCTGGAAGAAGAAGATGCCCGAGAGCAGCGCGAGCGCGGCAGAGAGGACGATCACCTGAAGGCGCTTCGTCTCCCATATCCGTTGCCACAGCGCATTGCGCGGGTTCGCGTCGGTCTGCGCCACGGGTGCGGCGAGCGGCTCGACGGTGCGGGTATAGAGATCGGGCAGGTCGTAGGCCAGTTCGCGGGTCAGGAAGACCTTTTCGATGGGCCCCACCGCGCGGCTGACAAGAAACTGAAGCCGGAACGGCGCGACCGGGTCGAAGCCCGCCGCGGCAGGCACGATGAACAGGTCCATCTCGGTGAAATCCGGCGCGCCGGCGGCGGCGATATTCACGATCCGGGCATGTTCGCGGTCGAAGAACCGGTGCGAGATTTCGCCTTGGATCAGCTGGAAGCGGTCGAAGATACCGCCGCGCACGTAGCCCGACCCCTTGAACGACCAGCGCCCGCCGCCGAACACCGCGATCGCCTCGTCCCCCGGTTCCATCCGGGCCACGAGGTTGTCATAGGCCCCGTCGCCCAGCAGGCTGCGTCCGATGGCGGGCTGACTGACGAGTGCGGCCCAGATGTCTACATAGGCCGCATCATCGGGGCCGTCCTCGGTTTCCTTTTCGGTGCGCGGGTCATTGAATGCCGCGAAATCGGCGTTGATCGTGCCCACGTCGATGGTCATGCGCCGCAGCGCGCCGTTTCCGGCCAGCGTTTCCCAATCGGTGACCTCGCCGGCGTCCCGGTCCACTTCGCGCGTCGGCCCGGTGGCCTGGGCGACCTCGAACCCGTCGAGGCCAAGCGCCTGCGCCGCCTTGATACCGGAGCGCAGGATGGAATCGTCGATCACCATGATCGTCACCGTCGCGCCCGACACGATCTCGAGATCTTCTGGCGCCCGTTCGGCCACCTGATGCAGATCGAACCCCGTGTAGTGGTCGATGACGGCGGTGATCTCGCTTTCGGGAATGCCGACCAAAACGATGGGTTCCGAGTGTTTGACCAGCTTCGCGCCGGTCAGCACGGCCTCGGGCGAGATACCGGCGACGACGTGGATCGGTTTGCCGGAATAGCCGGTCGTCGGCACGAAATCTGAGGTGAGGTAGGCCCAGCCGACCAGCTTTCCGCCCTCAAGCGCGGGCACCAAACCGTCCTCCCCGACCGCGCCGAACGCATCCGCGCCCGGCACGATGTCGCCGGGGGTCACCTCGGACAAAAACGTCCCGATCAGCGGATCGGCCGCCGCAACGCCCCCTGTCAGGACAAGCGCGATAGTCGCGAGAGCACGAAGGATGACGCGCATGGATGGACCCCGATGGTTGTTCTGGTTTCGGGGTAAAGGCTGCGGGCAAAGGCAAGTTTGTGATTTCGCAAACACCGGCGCGGTTTAGCGGCCCTCCAACGAAAAACGCCGCCGTGGGTGCGGCGGCGCTTTGTCTGGCGGTTGTTTGGCGGGTGTCAGACCGAGGCGGTTTCATCCTCATCCTTGGCTTCGACGCCCTTACGGAATGACGTGATCCCCTGCCCGACTTCGCCCATGATCGACGATAGCTTGCCGCGTCCGAAGAGAACGATCACGACCATGGCGATGATGGCGAGACCGGGGAGGCCGATGTTGTTCAGCATATTGGTGCCCTTTCGTTTCAGGTGATTTGGGCCTTGGGCCGAAATCGAGTTGTCGCGATGAAACGATACCCAGACCACGGCGCGGAACTTTGCGATTTCACAAAATCCCGACGCCTTCGCGCGCCCTTGAAGCGTTGCCCTTTTGTCGGGCGACCCCCGTTCAACACCTGAAGCGGCACCATCGGACAGGTTACCGATGGACCGCGCCATTCCGGGTTTGGGGTGGCGGCGTTCAGCCGACAGACCGTCAGATGTCGAGGTTTTCCACCGAAAGCGCGTTCTGCTGAATGAACTCACGCCGGGGTTCGACCACGTCGCCCATCAGCTTGGTGAACAGATCGTCGGCATCCGCCAGATCATCGACCTTGACCTGAAGCAGCGTGCGCGCTTCGGGGTCGAGCGTGGTTTCCCAAAGCTGATCCGGGTTCATTTCGCCCAGACCCTTGTAGCGTTGAAGCGTCAGGCCCTTTTCGCCTTCGGCGAGGATGGCCTGCAATAGGTCGGTAGGACCATAAATCTCCTGATCCCGGTCCTTGCGGACGAGCGACGAGGGGTCTTGATAATAGCCGCGCGTCTCTTCGCTGACCTGGCTGAGGCGGCGTGCCTCGCCCGATCTGAGGACCGCGCCGTCGAGCGTGCGGATTTCTTCGACACCGCGTAGGATGCGGCTCAGACGGATGCCGTGATCCTGCGTGATCCGGCCATTCCAGCCCTTTTCATACTCCACCGCGACCTGATCGAGCCGCTCCGCCACCCGGTCGGCGACCGCCTGAAGGTCGCTGTCCGCCGCACCCGGATCGAAAGCCCCCGCAAGGGCCGCCTGTTCAAGGATGTTGCGCGGGTAATGCGTCGGGAAGGCATCGAGGATGCGTTTGAACGACCGCGCGCCTTCGATGATGCGAGCCAGATCGGGACCGGCGATTTCCTCACCCGTCTTGAGGCGCAGGACAGCGCCCTCGATCCCCTGCTGGATCAGATAGTCTTCCAGCGCGGGAACGTCTTTGATGTAAACCTCGGACCGGCCCCGCGACACTTTGTAAAGCGGCGGCTGGGCGATGTAGAGATATCCGCCGTCGATGATTTCGGGCATCTGGCGGTAGAAGAAGGTCAGCAGAAGCGTGCGGATGTGCGCGCCGTCCACGTCGGCGTCAGTCATGATGACGATCTTGTGGTAGCGCAGCTTGTCGATGTCGAATTCATCGCGCCCGATGCCGGTGCCGAGCGCGGTGATGAGCGTGCCGACCGTTTCCGAGCCGAGCATCCGGTCGAAGCGCGCGCGTTCCACGTTCAGGATTTTGCCGCGCAGGGGCAGAACCGCCTGATTGTGGCGCGACCGGCCCTGCTTGGCCGAGCCACCGGCCGAGTCACCCTCGACGATGAACAACTCGCGCTTGGCGGGGTCTTTTTCCTGACAATCGGCCAGCTTGCCCGGCAGGCTCGCCACGTCATGCGTCGCCTTTTTGCGGGTCAGTTCGCGCGCCTTGCGGGCGGCTTCACGCGCAAGCGCGGCTTCGATGATCTTGCCGACGATCATCTTGGCCTCGTTCGGATGCTCTTCGAACCAGTCCGAGAGGCGTTCGTTCATCAGGCTTTCGACCGCCGGGCGCACTTCGGACGACACCAGCTTGTCCTTGGTCTGGGACGAGAATTTGGGGTCGGGCACCTTGACCGACAGCACGCAAGTCAGACCCTCGCGCGCGTCATCGCCGGTGAAGGCGACCTTTTCCTTTTTCGCGAGACCCGAGGAGTTGGCGTAAAGGTTCATGGTCCGCGTCAGCGCACCCCTGAAGCCCGCCATATGGGTGCCGCCGTCGCGTTGCGGAATGTTGTTGGTGAAGGGCAGCACCATCTCGTTGTAGCTGTCGTTCCACCACATCGCGACTTCGATCCCGATCCCGTCACGCTCGCCCGTGATGAAGATCGGCTCTTCGATCATCGGCTGCTTGTGGCGGTCGAGGTATTTGACGAATTCCTTCACGCCGCCTTCGTAATGCAGCTCGGTTTCCAGCGGCTCGGCGGGGCGTTCGTCCTTCAAGATGATGCGCACGCCGGAGTTCAGGAACGCAAGCTCGCGCAGCCGCGTTTCCAGCGTCTTGAAGCTGTATTCGAGGTTCGAGAACGTGTCGGTCGAGGCGAGAAAGCGCACCTCGGTCCCGGTCTTGCCGTTCGCGTCCCCGACGACTTCGAGATGCTTGGCGGTATCGCCACGTTCGAACCGCGCGATATGTTCTTTCCCGTCGCGCCAGATGCGCAGCTCCAGCCAATCCGACAGGGCGTTCACGACCGATACGCCCACCCCGTGCAGACCGCCCGACACCTTGTAGGAGTTACTGTCGAACTTACCGCCCGCGTGAAGCTGGGTCATGATGACTTCGGCCGCCGACACGCCCTCTTCGGCATGCATTCCGACCGGAATCCCGCGCCCGTTGTCATAGACCGATACGCTGGAATCCGCGTGAACCGTGACCGTCACATAGTCCGCATGACCCGCCAGCGCCTCGTCGATCCCGTTGTCCACGACCTCGTAGACCATATGGTGCAGGCCCGAGCCATCGTCGGTGTCCCCGATATACATGCCGGGGCGTTTGCGAACAGCCTCCAAGCCCTTGAGAACCTTGATGGAATCTGCACCGTATTCGGAATTGTTCTGCGCGTCGTCGGCCATGCGAGCCTTCCTGTTTTTTTGTTGCCTGTTTCTAGCGTTTCCGGCCGGGATTGTCACGCGAATGACACCATATTTGGTGGTCGGCCACGGGGCATTGCCCGACATTTTTCACGGTAGTGACACAGGCTGGCCTATTTCCGCTGCGAGATTTTGTTGCCTATCGCAACGAGGTGTCTGTCATGCGTTTTATACGACCCATCCTGTTGTCATTCGGTATCGGTATCGGGGTCGCGGTTCTGACCCATCCGCTTATGGCGATCATCACGATCCTGGTGATGTCGCCCGTCTTACTCATGCTTGACCGGATCATGTTTCCGGTCAGCGACTGAGGCCGCGCAGGGTCAGGTGAACGGGATGATCGCCGCGACGGCGATCAGAAGGGCGCCCGCCGACACGTTGAGCCGCCGGAGTGCCTTGGGCGACGTCAGAAGCCCGCGCAGCTTGCCGATGAAGGCGGCCATGACGATGTTGCCGAACAGCGGCACGATCATCGACAGGGCAACGATCACGCCGATGTCGGGCCATGTCAGCGCCGTCAGATCGAAGAAGCCGGGCAGCATCCCCATGTAAAACAGGATCGCCTTGGGATTGGCGAGGATCACGACGACCCCGGCGACGAACCCGGCCCACATGCCGGGGCGCGTCAGGCGGCTGTCCGCCGCGATCTGTTTGTCCGCGTTGCGAATGATCGTGTAGCCGAGCCAAAGGAAAAAGGCGCTCGCCACGAATTTCAGGATTGTGGTGAGGCCTTCGAACTCGGTCGCGATCCAACTCATCCCCAGAATGGCGAGAAGCGGCCAGAGCGCATCGCCGATTGTCACGCCCAGCGCAAACGGCCATGCGGCGTTGAACCCACCCGACATCGCGCGGGCAAGGAGAGCCATCCAGACCGGCCCCGGTGTCAGGAACAGGACGAGAAGCGCAAAGGCGTACAGCCCCGCGTCAGCAAGCGTAAGGGTCAAGCGATGCGGCCCTCGTCGTCCAGCGTCCAGAACGGGTTGTGGGCGAACTCCCATAGGTGGCCGTCCGGGTCCGCCACATAGGACGAATACCCGCCCCAGTCGGTTTTGAACGGCTGCGTGACGGGCGACGCGCCTGCCGCAACCGCGCGCGCGAACATCGCATCCACTTCGTCGTCGGAGTTGAAGTTCTGCGCCAGCGTCATCGCCCCGGTCTTCAGGTCTTCGACGGTGCGCCCGGTTTCCTTGGCCAGCCCTTCGAGGTGGAAACAGCCGAATTTCATGCCGTTCATGTCGAAGAACAGGGTCTGACCCAGATCCTCTTCGATCACCCACCCGAGCGCCTCGTAATAGGCGCGGCTTCGTTTGGGATCGGACACACCTAGTGTGATGAGCGTCACTCGATTGGCCTTCATGGGGCGACCTCCTGAATCAGGGACTGGCCCGCCTCATCACGGACTTCGATATGCATGGCCCGCGCGCCGAGCTCTGTAAAGAGTTCCGGCCCCGTTCCGGTCAGGAACGCCTGCGCGCCCAGCGCGACGATCTCGTCATACAGCGCGGCGCGGCGGTCGGCGTCGAGATGCGCGGACACTTCGTCCAGAAGCAGCATCGGCGGCGCGCCGAAGTCCTGCGCCAGCGCGCGACCATGGGCAAGGATGAGCGAGACGAGCAGCGCCTTCTGCTCGCCCGTCGAACATTCCCGCGCGGGCATCGCCTTTTCGGCATAGGTGGCCGCCAGATCGGCACGGTGCGGGCCGACCAGCGTGCGCCCGGCCATCAAGTCGCGCGGGCGGCTTTCGGCATAAGCCCCGGCCAGCTCCGCCTCGCCTTCCGGCCCGGTCTCGGCCCCTTCGGCGTGGAGGAGTTGCAATTCTGCCGCCGGAAACGCGGTCTGCGCCGACATCTGCGCCCCAACGATCAAGGCCACAGTGCGCCGCCGGTTTTCCTGTATCGCGGCGCCCGCCCTGGCCATCTGCGCCTCGAGCGCGCCATACCAATGCGCGTCGCGGTGTCCGTCTTTCAACAGCCTGTTCCGGTCGCGCATCGCCTTTTCATAGGTCAGCACCGCCTCGCCATGCCCCGGCTCGAAACTCATCGCCATCCGGTCGAGGAATTTGCGCCGCCCGTCCGCGCCCTCCAACCAGAGCCGATCCATCACCGGGACCAGCCACGTGACGCGCGAGATGCGGCCCAACGCGACCTGTGCCGCCGTCTTGCCGTCGATGGTGACGTTGCGCGAGCCGCCGGGTTCGGCCCATGTCTCGACCTCGTGGACCTGATGCAGCGACTGGAGCACGCCCGTCAGCTTCCACCCCACGCTTTCGGGACGCCGGGCCATATCTTCGGCGGAAGCGCCGCGCAGCCCCCGACCGGGGGACATGAGGCTGACGGCTTCGAGGATGTTGGTCTTACCCGCCCCGTTGCGCCCGAAAATGGCGATCGGACGCGCGTCCAGCGACAGAACGGCCCGCCTGTGGGAGCGGAAATGGGAAAGGGTCAGTTCTCTTAGATAAAGACCCGTCACACGCGCATCGGCATGACGACGTAGACCGCGCTGGTGTCGTTGCCTTCGCGCATGAGCACCGGCTGGCCTGCGTTGTCGAACATGAACACCGCGTTTTCGCGATCCACCTGGCTGGCGATTTCCAGCAGGTATTTCGCGTTGAACCCGATCTCCATACCCTCGTCGCCATAGGCCACGATCAGTTCTTCCTCGGCAGCGCCGGCATCGGGCGCGTTCACGGACAGCGTCAGTTTGTCTTCGGCCAGCGCGAGCTTCACGGCGCGGGACCGTTCCGACGACACGGTCGCCACACGGTCGACTGCCTTGGCGAATTCGGCGGCGTCCACTTCCATCTTCTTCGTGTTCCCCATCGGGATCACGCGGGTGTAGTCCGGGAAGGTGCCGTCGATGACCTTGGAGGTCAGCGTGATGTCGGGGGTCGCGAAGCGCACCTTGGTTTCCGACACCGACACGGCGATCTGCATGTCGTCATCGTCCAGAAGCTTGCGAAGCTCGCCCACGGTCTTGCGCGGGACGATCACGCCGGGCATATCCTCGGCCCCTTTGGGCAGATCGGCGTCGATGCGGGCCAGACGGTGACCGTCGGTCGCCACGCAGCGCAGCACCTTGCCGCCCTCGGCATCGGACACGTGCATGTACACGCCGTTCAGGTAATAGCGCGTTTCCTCGGTCGAGATCGCGAATTTGGACTTGTCGAACAGGCGGCGCAGCACCGGCGCGGGGGCCGAGAAGTTGGCGCTGTATTCCGACGAAGCCATCACCGGGAAATCTTCTTTCGGCAACGTGGCGAGCGAGAAGTTCGAACGACCCGCCTCGACCGTCAGACGGCCCGCGGCACCATCGTCGGTGAGCTGGACCATCGCGCCGTCCGGCAGCTTTCGCACGATTTCGTGCAGCGTGACCGCGCTGACCGTCGTGGCGCCCGCGCGTTCGACCATCGCGGGGGCCTTGTCGACCACTTCGATGTCGAGATCGGTGGCGCGAAAGCTGACCGTGCTCCCCTCGGCCTCGATCAGCACGTTGGCGAGGATCGGAATGGTGTTGCGGCGTTCAACGACCGACTGCGCCTGACCGACCGCTTTCAACAGCACGGCGCGTTCGACGGAAATCTTCATGTCCCACTCCCGATATCGTCAGGGCGCACTGGCCCCGGGACGGCGACATTACCCGGTTCCCCGCCCGTCTCAAGGTTTTTCGCACTGTCTGAGTGTTTCAAGGCAGGGTCAAGGCCCCGCCCCGGCATCGACGTGCGTCCATCGCGCTGGGCCTAGTGCTCCAGCGCCTTGCGCAAAAGGTCGACGTCTTCGGCGATCTGGTGGTCCGTCGAGACCAGTTCCTCGACCCGCTTGACCGCATGCATGACCGTCGAATGGTCACGGCCACCGAAGCGGCGCCCAATGTCGGGATAGGACCGGGTGGTCAGATCCTTGGACAGCTTCATCGCCACCTGACGCGGACGCGCGATCGAGCGCAGGCGTTTGGGGCCGATGAGGTCGGACAGGCGAATTCCGTAATGTTCGGCCACCTTGCGCTGGATTTCTTCGACCGTGACCTTGCGGTCCGAGGCGCGCAGCACATCGGTCAGGCATTCCTGAGCACGGTCCAGCGTGATTTCCCCCCCGACGAGCGAGGCGAAGGCGAAGAGCCGCATCAGGGCCCCTTCGAGCACGCGGACATTCGTGGTGATCCGGTGGGCGAGGAATTCCAGCACGCCGTCTGCGATGGACAGGTCAGGGTAGGTTTCGCGGTAGGCCGCGACTTTGGATTGAAGCACGCCGAGGCGCAGTTCGTAATCGGTCGGGTGCAGATCGACGACAAGGCCGCACTGGAGGCGCGACTTGATCCGCTCTTCCAGATCCTTGATCTCGCCCGGCGCACGGTCGGCGGAAATGATGATCTGCTTGTTCTGGTCGATCAGCGCATTGAACGTGTGGAAGAACTCTTCCTGCGTCGAATCCTTGCCCGCGATGAACTGCACGTCATCGACCATCAGGACATCGACCGAGCGGAACATGTGTTTGAAGTCCATCATCTGCTTGTCGCGCAGCGCCTGCACGAAGCGATACATGAACTGTTCGGCGGACAGGTAGAGGACGCGCAACTGCGGCTGCCGCTCGGTCATTTCATGCGCGATGGCATGCATCAGGTGCGTCTTGCCGAGACCGACGCCACCATAAAGGAACAGCGGGTTGAAGGTGACGGGGCCACCCTCGGCCACGCGGCGTGCGGCGGCATGGGCAAGCTCGTTCGGCTTGCCGACGACGAAGCTGTCGAAGGTGAAGCGTTTGTCGAGCGGCGCCCCCGGAAGGTCGTCGCTCGCCCCGGACTTGGCGGCGGCAGGCCGGGCGTTTCCGTTCGCGGGTGCCGGGGCCTCGTCCGCGGCGGCGGCACGGTTCGTCTCACCGACACGGGGCACGACGAATTCGAGCCGCGAGACCCGCGCACCGGCATTCACCATATGCTGAAGAATCTGCTCGCCGAAATTGCGCTGAACCCAGTTACCCATGAAGTTCGTCGGCACGAGGAACGTCGCGACGCCCCCGTCCAGATCGTTGAACTCGAGGGGTTCGATCCAGTTCCGATAGTTATTCTGCCCGACCGAGCGTTCCAGCCGCTCGCGTACTTGTCCCCACATATTATCCGCCATCTCGTCTCTGACCTGCTTCGTTTAGTCCGCGTGTCGCGCGGCCCGTTCCCCCGGCAAGGCACATGCCGGTTCAGCGATCATCTCTGACAAGACTGACGGCCCATGACCCGCAAAGGTCACGCGCCACCAAACGCAACAAGCGCCCGACGGAATACTCCGTAGGTGCCGGATTGCGTCCGGTTTGCAGCCGAAGGTACCCCCTCAGATCCCTTCGGTACGGCTGAACGAGGATCCCCACCCCCGTTTTCCGTTCTGTCCCAAGTCAGCGATGTGAATCGCCTGCTCAAGATAGGTGGGGGGTCGGGAGAGTCGCAACTGATCTTCGCGCTTGACTCTGACTGGGGTCAAACGAATCCAGAGCCGCTTTCACAATTGCAATGTTTCACTTGGGAAACTGTCGGTTTGAACCGAATCGTGGCTTTGGATCGAATTGTCCGAAAGCATACATGGCGTGTCCGTTCGGCATCATCTGCACGCCCGAACGAAAAAACGCGGCCCGCTTGGGGCCGCGCCTTGATGTCGCGTCGTCACGTCCGATGACGGATCAGGCAAGCGCCTTCACGCGCGAAGACAGGCGGGACATTTTCCGCGCTGCGGTGTTCTTGTGGTAGACGCCTTTGGTCACGCCACGCATCAGTTCGGGCTGGGCGGCTTTGAGGGCGGCGGTCGCCGCTTCCTTGTCGCCCGAAGCGATGGCTTCCTCGACTTTGCGGAGGTAGGTGCGGATGCGCGAACGGCGGGCTTTGTTGACGGCAAAACGACGCTCGTTCTGACGGGCGCGTTTCTTGGACTGGGGCGTATTCGCCATGGTGATCTTCCCTTCGTCGGGTTCGTTTCAAATATCGGCAGCATGAGACGACGTCCCGACCGGGTTTCCTACCGGCTGATTCCGACCTGAGCGGGTCTCACGCGCATGTAGCGGCGGCGTATATGGGGTTTCGCACGGCTTGTGAAGTCCCTTGTGAGCGAATCCTTCAATGATCCCCGTTATTTTCATATACAAACCCTGCGCCGCGCTGTAAGGACGCTGATCTTGCGCGGCCAGATCGCGCCCATGCGTGCCAATGCACCGACGACTACGGACCACCTGAACATGACCCGCCTGATTAACGAAGCGCTCGCCGAGCGCGGTTACGACACTCTTACCCCGGTGCAGGAGGCGGTGAGCGATCCCGATCTCGCCGGTCGCGACCTGCTGGTTTCGGCCCAGACCGGGTCGGGGAAAACGGTGGGCTTCGGCCTGGCCATCGCGCCCACGCTTCTGGGTGAGGACGAAGAGTTCGGGCCTGCCGGTCTGCCGCTGGCGCTCGTCGTCGCACCGACGCGCGAACTTGCGATGCAGGTGAAGCGCGAACTGATCTGGCTTTATGGCAAGACCGGCGCGCGCCTCGCCTCCTGCGTGGGCGGGATGGACATGCGGGACGAACGCCGGGCGCTGGAGCGCGGCGCGCATATCGTCGTCGGCACGCCGGGCCGCCTGCGCGACCACATTCAGCGCGGGTCGCTGGATATGAGTGAACTGCGCGCCATCGTGCTGGACGAAGCGGATGAGATGCTCGACCTCGGTTTCCGCGAAGACCTTGAGTTCATGCTGGAAGAAGCGCCCGAAGAGCGGCGCATCCTGCTGTTCTCGGCCACCGTGCCGCCGACCATCGCGAAGCTTGCCGAGCAGTATCAGAACGACGCCGCGCGGGTGAACACGATCACGGGCGCGACCCAGCACGCCGACATCGCGTATCAGGCGATCCGCGTGGCCCAGACCGATGCCGAGAACGCGATCTTCAACCTTCTGCGCTACCACGATTCGGAAAACGCCATCGTGTTCGCCAACACCCGCGCGCAGGTCGCGCACCTGACCGCGCGGTTGTCGAACCGTGGCCTGAACGTGGTGAGCCTGTCGGGTGAGCTCAGCCAGAACGAACGCACCCACGCGCTGCAAGCCATGCGCGACGGGCGGGCGCAGGTCTGCGTGGCGACCGACGTGGCCGCGCGGGGGATCGACCTGCCGAACCTCGATCTGGTGATTCACGCCGATCTGCCGAAGAACACCGAAAGCCTGACGCACCGTTCGGGCCGCACGGGCCGCGCCGGGCGCAAGGGCATTTCGGCCCTGATCGTTCCGCCGCGCGACGTGAAAAAGACCGAGCGTCTGCTTGGCTGGGCCAAGGTCACCGCCAAATGGACCGAAGCGCCGTCGGCTGACGACATCCACGCTAAGGACGAAGAGCGTCTGCTGGCCGATCCCGTGTGGTCCGAACCTGTGACCGAGGCGCAGGCGGCCTTTGCCGAGAAACTGCTCGCCCAGCACGGGGCCGAAGCGGTCGCAGCCGCCTATCTGCGTCTGTTCCAGTCGCGCCAGGGTGCGCCCGAGGATCTGCTGCCCCCGGATACGAAGCCGGAGCGCAAGGAGCGCAAGCCGTTCGGGCCGAGCAAGTGGTTCGCGCTGTCGGTCGGGCAGGCCGAAAAGGCCGAAGCGCGCTGGCTCCTCCCCCTCATCATGCGGGCGAGTGGCGTTGACAAGGCCGACATCGGCGCGATCCGGGTTCAGGGGGCCGAGACCTATCTCGAACTGACCGAAAAGAGTGCCGAAGGGTTCCTGTCGTCGCTCGGCGCGGACGGCGAACTGGACGAGGGCATCAAGGCCCGTGCGCTGGACGCCGCGCCCGAGCTTGGTCCGCGTTCCAAGCCCGAACGCCGGGACGGCAAGCCGGGCGGCCGCGACGGAAAACCGCCCTTCAACAAAGGCCCGCGTGACCGGGGCGAGCGGAAAGAGCGGTCGGACGACAAGCCGCGCGAACATGGCGCCGCGAAGCGCAAATTCGACGACAAACGGCGCGCGCAGGCCGAGGATGGCGCGACGACCGCCTACAAGCCGCGCAAGACATCAGACCGCAAGGATGATGACAAGCCACGCGGCAAACCCAAAGGCGAGTTCAAACCCAAGGGCGACTTCAAACCGAAAGGCGAGTTCAAGCCCAAGGGTGACGGCAAGAAGCCCTACAAGCCGAAAGGCGCGAAACCTTCGGGCGACCGGCCGTCGCCGAAAGGCAAACCTGCCGGGGCTGCCAAGCCGAAACCCGCAGGCAAGCCCGGTGCAGGCGATACGTCGAAGTCGTTCAGGAAACCGCGTGCGAGCGCGGTGAAGGGCAAGCAACCGCGCGGCGCGAACGCCACGCCCCGTCGCAAGCCCTGACGCAATGTGACGCCCGGCTGGCGCAAACCAGCCGGGACAGGATCACTTGTCGCGGAACTGCGGCTCGCGCTTTTCGATGAAGGCGGCCATACCCTCTTTCTGGTCCTCGGACGCGAAGAGCGAATGGAACACGCGGCGTTCGAACAGGATCGCCTCGGTCAGCGGCATCTGGTCGGCGCGATGCACCGCTTCCTTGATCGCCATGACGCTGATCATGCCCTTCTCGGCGATCTTGCGGGCGGCCGCGGTCGCCTCGTCCAGCAGCTTCTTCGCGGGAACCACGCGGCTGACCAGCCCCGAACGCTCGGCTTCTTCCGCGTCCATGAACCGACCCGTCAGGTTCATGTCCATCGACTTGGCCCGGCCCACCAGACGCGTCAGGCGCTGCGTGCCGCCCATGCCGGCCATCACGCCCAGGTTCACCTCGGGCTGTCCGAACTTGGCGCTGTCCGCCGCGATGATGAAATCGCACATCATGGCCAGCTCGCAACCGCCGCCCAGCGCGTAACCCGACACCGCCGCGATGATCGGCTTGCGGATGCGCATGACCGCTTCTTCTTCCGGCGTGAAGAGATCACCCAGAAACACGTCGGCAAAGCTCTTGCTCGACATCATCTTGATGTCCGCGCCCGCCGCGAAAGCCTTTTCCGAGCCTGTGATGATGAAGCAGCGAACCTTGTCGTTCTTCTGCCCGTCCGCCAGCGCGTCGCCCAGTTCCTTGAGCAGTTCGAGGTTCAGCGCGTTCAGCGCATCCGGACGGTTGAGTTTGATTGTGCAGACGTGATCTTCCACGTCCACGATGATGTTGTCGTAAGCCATCTGTTATGATGCCCCTTCCCGTGCAGTCCGCCCATGCCTAAGCGAGTCTCAGGCGGGGCTTCAAGTCACCTTTGACACGTGGGGCAGTAGAAGGACGAACGGCCGGATTGCACGATCCGCGCGATTTTCGCCTGACATTCCGGGGTTTTGCAGGGCTGACCCTCTTGGTCGTAGACCCGGAAAGTGTGTTGAAAATATCCCAACTCGCCGTCGGCCTGCCGGTAATCGCGCAACGAGCTCCCCCCTGCCGCGATCGCCTCGGCCAGCACGTCGCGGATGATGGGAACCAGCGACGCGATACGGGCGGCCGAAATGCGCCCCGCCTTGCGGGCCGGGTGGATGCCCGCACGATAAAGCGCCTCGCACACATAGATATTTCCCAGCCCCGCCACGATCCGCTGATCCAGCAGCGCCGACTTGATCGGCGTGTTCTTCCCGGCGAGTTTCGCGATCAGGTAGCCTTCGTTGAATTCGTTTCCCAATGGTTCCGGCCCCAAAGCGGCGATGAGCGGATGAAGATCACCCGTGCCGGTCGTGAACAGGTCCATCGCCCCGAACCGCCGCGCATCGTTCAGCGTGATCCGCGCGCCGCCGTTCATGTCGAGCACGACGTGATCGTGTTTTTCCGGCGCGGGGTGCTCATGGTGGAACTTGCCCAGCGTGGTCCCGGAAATCAGGATGCGCCCGGACATGCCAAGGTGGATCAGGCATGTCTCATTCGTATCCAGATCGGCGAGGATGTATTTCGACCGCCGCCGCAGGCCCAGCACGGTCGCACCCGTCAACCGCTCGGCCATGCGCTCGGGAAACAGCCAGCGCAGACCTTCGCGCCGAACCTCGGCCCGCGCGATCCTGTGACCCGTCATCACGGGCTCCAACCCCCGGCGAACCGTTTCGACCTCTGGCAGTTCCGGCATCTCATCCCCCTTGGTAAGCCGTGCGTATATAGGGCATCGGCGCCCGGCGCGACAGTCTGCCCGCCAGTTCGGGTTTGTCGTTTGCCGTCAGGGAGGTTATCTGCACTCTGACCTGATCGAGGCAAGACGCATGACCGACGACAAAAAGACCACCCACTTCGGCTACCAGACCGTCGACGAGGATCAGAAGGCCGGGATGGTGCACGGCGTCTTCACCAATGTCGCCTCGAAATACGACATCATGAACGACGTGATGAGCATGGGCATCCACCGCGTCTGGAAAGACGCGATGATGGACTGGCTCGCCCCGCGCCCCGGTCAGAAACTGCTCGATGTGGCGGGCGGCACCGGCGACGTGGCGTTCCGGTTCCTGAACCGCGCACCCGGGGCCCACGCCACGGTCTGCGACATGACCGAGGGAATGCTGATCGAAGGCCGCAAACGGGCCGAAGCCGAACAGATGGCCGCAAGCCTCGAATGGGTCGTGGGCGACGCCATGGCGCTCCCGTTCGACGACAACAGCTTCGATGTCTACACCATCAGCTTCGGCATCCGGAACGTGACACGCATCGCCGACGCGCTGGCCGAGGCCTATCGCGTGCTGAAACCCGGCGGGCGGATCATGGTGCTGGAATTCAGCCAGATTCCCAACGACATGATGCAGAAGGTCTATGACCTTTACTCGTTCAACATCATCCCCCGTATGGGGCAGGTGATCGCGAACGACCGCGACAGCTACCAGTATCTCGTCGAATCGATCCGCCGTTTCCCGGATCAGGAAACCTTCGCAGGCATGATCCGCACCGCCGGGTTCGAGCAGGTGAAATACCGCAACCTGACGATGGGGATCGCGGCGCTGCATTCCGGCTGGAAGATCTGATGAAAGGCCCGATCAACATCTGGCGCCTGATCCGTATCGGCGCGACGTTCGCACGCACCGGCGCCTTGGGCGAGGTGCTGCACGCGATGAACGCCCCGCCGCTGGTCAGGGTCACGACCCGCGCGGTCAGCTGGACCTTCGCATGGGTCGGAAAACGCGGCGACAAGTCGCTCCCCCCGGTGACCCGCGCCGTGACGGCGATGGGCCCGGCCTACATCAAGTTCGGGCAGATCCTCTCGACCCGCCCCGATGTCGTGGGCGAAGAACTGGCCGAGCAACTGCAATACCTGCAAGACAAGCTCGACCCCTTCCCCACCGACGTCGCGCGCCGGATGATCGAAAGCGAGCTCGAGATCAAAGTCGACGATGTATTTTCGGACTTCTCCGATCCGGTCGCGGCGGCCTCGATCGCGCAGGTGCACAAGGCACGTATCCGCGCGACCGGCGAACAGGTCGCGGTCAAGGTGCTTCGCCCCCGCATCGAACGGGCCTTCCGCAACGACCTCGATGCCTTCCATTTCGCAGCGCGCGTGATCGAGGTGCTCCTGCCTCAGACCCGCCGCCTGCGCCCGCAGGACGTGGTCAACCATTTCGAAAACGTGGTGCTGGGTGAGCTGGATCTGCGGCAGGAGGCCTCTTCGGCGTCCGAGTTCGCCGAGAACACCGAAAAAGACGCGGGCTTCGTCGTCCCGCGCATCAACTGGGGCCTCAGTTCCCGCCGCGTGATGACGATGGATTGGGCCGAGGGCATTCCCGCGAACGATCTCGAAAAACTCCGCAGATCGAACCTCGACCTCGAAGCGATCGGGAACCGCGTCTTGCACCTGTTCCTCGCCCATGCGCTGCGTGACGGGCTGTTTCACGGCGATATGCATCAGGGCAACCTCAAGATCGCGGCGAACGGCGACCTCATCGCCATCGACTTCGGCATCATGGGGCGCATCGACGAATACACCCGCCGGGTCTATGCCGAGATTCTCTATGGCTTCATCCAGCGCGACTACAAACGCGTGGCCGAGGTGCATTTCGAGGCCGGATACGTGCCCGCCGACAAGGATGTCGAGGAATTCGCGCGGGCCCTGCGCGCCGTCGGCGAACCGATCTTCGGCATGGATGCGAGCCACATTTCGATGGGTCGGCTTCTCGCCTATCTCTTCGAAGTGACCGAAAAATTCGGGATGCAGACGCGCACGGAGCTTATCCATCTGCAACGCACGATGGTGATCGTCGAGGGCGTGTCGCGCTCGCTGAACCCACATATCAACATCTGGGAAATCGCGCGCCCAATCGTCGAGGATTACATCGCTGGCGCCATCGGGCCCAAGGCCGTCATCAACGACCTTATCAAGACGGTGAAAGTCCTATCCCGTTTCGGCCCGCGCCTGCCGGAACTCGCGGAAGCCGCGCTCATCAATCAGGCGAAACCGCAGAAAGAGGTCGACCGAGCCCGTCCGCTGCGCGCCATGGGGTATGTCGCACTTGGCGCGGCTATCACCCTTGCCGCCGTCCTGATCGAAGCGCTTCTCTGACCGCCTCGCCCCTTCTCTGTTTCCGGAAACCTCGGGAGAGCGCGAGAGGGCTGGCCCTCTCGCCCCGCCTGTGCCTGCCAGAGGCAGGGACAGGCTCATAAAGCGTGCGCGCAAGCGCACTCATCTTTCAAGCAGCGACGCCTTGCCGTATCCGTCGTCACCGCGCGCGGCCCGCCAGCGGCAGTAGCCGCGCATCCGGGCCTGATAGAGCGGCGCGAGGGCGCGGTATCGCTCGGTCACGTCGCCCTCGCCATAGGCCGCCAGAAATCCTTCCACCTCGTCCTCGGTCAAGGGCCGGTTGCCGGAGATGACCTGCATCGCCGGCGACAGGAACACCGCGATGTCGTCGCAGGCATCCCCCACGCCGGGGCATTGCCAGTCGATGAAGGTCACCCGGCCTTCCGACACCAACGCGTTCGCCGCCGTCGCATCGCCGTGGATGAACGCCTCGCGGGCTTTCGGCAGATCGTCCGGCACGACCGGGACGTTTTCGCCCAGCGCCATGGTCTGCTGAACCAAGGCATCCTTGCCCATCGGCTTGTGCGGCAGACCTTCGGGCGCTTCGATCGCGTGCAGGCGGGACAGCCGCTCGGCCACGCAGGCCACGCCATCCTCCGGCTGCCAGCCCCGACCGGGGGCGAGGCGATAGACCAGACTGTCGCCCTCGGCCGCGATCAGTTCGGGGGCGAGGTTCGTGCCTTTCAGCGCCCTCAGAACCTGCCGTTCCGCGTTGGGGTCGTTCGTGAACAGCGGCGTGTCGGCCTCGGGCCGATAAAGCTTCACCACCCGGTCGCCCACTTGCCAGAGCGCGTTGGTGTTGCCGCCCGTCAGGGGCTTCCAGCGGACGAGCGGCTCGACGGCCCCCTGCTGTTCCCAGAAATAGATGAGGTCAGCGTCCGGGAATGACACGGCGCTTCTGGCCCTTTTCGTCCCAGTTCTCCATCGCCTCGATCGCCTCCTCTGCGGTGTCCACGAACCTGAACAGCTTGAGATCGTCGGGCGAAATCGTGCCCGCATCTTCCAACGCCTTCCAGTCGATGATCCGTTCCCAGAATTCGCGCCCGAAAAGCAGGATCGGGATCTGTTTCATCCGTCCGGTCTGGATCAGGGTCAGGCTCTCGAACAACTCGTCCAGCGTGCCGAAGCCGCCGGGGAAAACGGCAATCGCCTCGGCCCGCATCAGGAAATGCATCTTGCGGATGGCGAAGTAGTGGAAGTTGAAACACAGCTCCGGCGTCACGTATTCGTTCGGCGCCTGCTCGTGCGGCAGGACGATGTTCAGGCCGATGGACACACCGCCCGCGTCCGCCGCGCCCCGGCTGCCGGCCTCCATCACACCGGGACCGCCGCCCGTGACGACGACCTTTTCTAGCTCCGGCGTCTTCAGCCCTTCGATGGTCAGAAGTCGCGCGAATTCGCGGGCCTGATCGTAGTATTTCGACAAATTGCGCAAGGTGTCGGTGCGGGCCTTGTCCTTGTTCGCGGGGGCCGGAATCCGTGCGCCGCCGAACATGACCACCGTCGACTTGATCCCCGCCTCGTTCATGACGAGCTCCGGTTTCAGAAGCTCCAGTTGCAGCCGCACCGGGCGCAATTCCTCGCGTGCCAGAAATTCGGGATCGTCGAAGGCCAGCGCATAGGTGGGGCTGCGCGTCTGCGGCGTGTCCGGGATGTCGTGGCTCGCCCGCCGGTCTTCGGAGCTGTCCCGGAACGGGTGGGCGCGGCTTTGTTCTGTCATGCTCGTCCTCTCTTGCCGCGTTGCGCGGGGCTGCGTCCGCCTTTATAGCCGTCGCGACACAAGACGTAACACGGGATTTCGGGGAGACACCATGTCCAACGCCGCACTGGAGACCGCCATCGAAGCCGCCTGGGAGGCGCGCGATACGATCACGCCGACGACCGGGGGCGAAACCCGCGAAGCCATCGAAGATACGCTGAACGCGCTCGACTCGGGCGAGCTGCGCGTGGCCGAGCGCCGGGACAACGGCGACTGGCATGTGAACCAGTGGGCCAAGAAGGCCGTTCTTCTGGGCTTTCGCATCAAGGACATGGAAATCCAGCCGGGCGGCCCGCAAGGCGGCGGCTGGTGGGACAAGGTCGACTCCAAGTTCAAGGGCTGGGGCGACAACCAGTGGAAGGCCGCAGGCTTTCGCGCCGTGCCGAACTGCGTCGTTCGCAAGTCGGCCTACATCGCGCCGGGCGTCGTGCTGATGCCGTCCTTCGTGAACCTCGGCGCCTACGTCGACGAGGGCACGATGGTCGACACATGGGCCACGGTCGGGTCCTGCGCACAGATCGGCAAGGGCGTGCACCTGTCGGGCGGCGTGGGTATCGGCGGCGTGCTGGAACCGATGCAGGCCGGTCCGACGATCATCGAAGACAACTGCTTCATCGGTGCCCGGTCCGAAGTGGTCGAGGGCGTTATCGTGCGCGAGGGTTCGGTTCTTGGCATGGGTGTCTACATCGGCCAGTCCACCAAGATCGTGGACCGCGAGACCGGCGAAGTCATGTACGGCGAAGTGCCGCCCTATTCGGTCGTCGTCTCCGGCTCCATGCCCTCGACCGGCGGCGTGAACCTGTACTGCGCGGTGATCGTGAAGCGCGTGGACGAAAAGACGCGCTCCAAGACCGGGATCAACGAGCTTCTGCGCGACTGATACCCACTCATCGCTGGGTTTTGGATCAGGGCCGGGGAACACTCCGGCCCTTTTTCGTGTTTGTTCGGGGAACACCGGCCTGCCCGGTACAGACAACAGGAGATTTGACATGACCGGAGTCGGTTGGTTTGCAGCTATCATCATCGGCGCCGTGGCCGGGTGGCTGGCGGAACAAGTCATGAAGTCCAACATGGGGCTTCTGATGAACATCATTCTCGGGATCGTCGGTGCGCTGGTGCTGAACGCCATCCTGATGTTCGTGGTGGGGAGCACGCTGGGCGGCTGGCTGGGTCAACTCGTCGTCGGCTTCATCGGTGCCTGCCTGCTGATCTTCATCGCACGGGCCTTCCGTCGCGGGACTTGAACCGGAGGTCGACGAGACCGGAGACATATTGGGCCGCGCGTCGATGGATGCGCGGCCTTCGCGTATCGCAGGGGTCGCAAGGCCTCGGTCAGGCCGCGGGTTTTTTGCGGCAGTGGATTGAAATGGCTCGGCGGGGGACCATCTGAGTCGAGCGCGGTCTTTGCGTTCTCGGAGTGCTCTTTCCCATGATCGATGTTCTGTTTCTGCTCGGCGGCCTTGTCGGGCTGGTCATCGGCGGCGAGTTTCTGGTCCGGGGGGCCGTGTCCGTCGCCGAACGGGCAGGCCTGTCGCCCATGGTGATCGGCCTTACGCTTGTGGGCTTCGGCACCTCGGCGCCGGAGCTGGTCACATCGATCCAGGCCGCCTTTGCGGGATCGCCCGGAATCGCCATCGGCAACGTCGTCGGATCGAACACCGGGAACATCCTGCTGATCCTCGGTCTCACCGCCCTGATACGGCCCGTGCTGATCGACCGGAACGCCCTGATGCGCGATGGTGGCGTGGTGATCGCGGCAAGCGTGCTCCTTGTAGCGGTCGCCCTGACCGGCGCGCTTGGGCGGGGGGCCGGCGTGCTGCTGTTCGGCCTGCTGCTGGTCTACCTCATCGCGACGCTGGTCATCGAGCGGCGGCGCAACACCGCCACCGGCGCGGTCTATGCCGCCGAGGCCGAGGCCATTCCGCAGGCCTCCCTGTCGCTGGGTGCCGCACTGGGCATCGCGGTCGGCGGTCTCGTGCTGACCATCTTCGCCGCGCGGGCGCTGGTGTTCGGGGCCGTCGGTCTGGCTGAACTGGCGGGCATGTCGGAAACCGTGATTGGCCTGACGATCGTGGCCATCGGCACGTCGATGCCGGAACTCGTCACCGCCATCATCGCGGTGCGAAAGGGTCAGGGCGACGTTGCCTTTGGCAACGTGCTGGGGTCGAACATCTTCAACATCTTGGGCATTCTCGGCGTGACCGCGATGCTGCGGCCCTTGGCCATTCCGCCGGAAATCCTGCGGCTCGACATCTGGGTCATGCTGGCCGCAACGCTCGCCATGGTGCTGTTCGCGATAACCGGCTGGCGCCTGTCACGTCGCGAAGGCGCGGTGTTCGTCGCCTCCTACGTCCTGTATCTCGGCGTGCTCATTTCCGGGGTCTGAGCCACGCGAAAGCGCGTTCGAGAACGGCTGTCCCATCGGTCGTGACCGGCGCCCCGTGCGCCACGACGACAGCCTTGGGAGACCACCCCAGAATGCGGCGAACGGCGGCGCGGGCGGCGTCCTTGTCGCTGAACGCCACGCGGAATTTCTTCGGCACGCTCGGTTCCAGACCGATCATGCCGTCGAGTCGGGCCACGATGGCCCGCCAGCCTTTGAACCAGCCGACCGGGAGTTGCTGAAGCAGGTCGCAGAACAGGACCGTGCGCGACGGTATGTGGTAGAACACGACCTCGGTCGTGATCCGGTTGCCGGGGATAACGACCTGTTCGATCACATCGGACCAAGGCGGCGCTGGATCGTTCCCCAAGGTGCCCGCGAAGGCCAGATCGCCCCGTTTTTCGGCAAGCCCCGGCGCCGCCCAGATTTCCGCCCGCGGATAGGCTTCGGCCCAGTCGGCTAGAAAGACGTGGTGCAGGTGGTTCGGTGCGACGAGGTATCCGACAGGTCCGATCGCATCGACCGCCGCACGGATATCCTGTGAAAGCGCCACGGGGGACCACAGCCACAGCGCCCCATCGGTCAGGCGCACGACCACCATGCGCGTGGGGTAGTGAAACCCCATGGCGGCAACGACCTCGGGGCCATTGGCGAGCCAGATTCCATCGGCGAACTCGTCCAGCATCATGGCCTCCTGCTACGCTCAAGGGAGCCTAGATTGGCGGCCGTGAGCCATCAAGATCGTTTGGCTTGCTGCGGAATGCGTGGAGGCGCGCGGTCCGGCATCATCGACCGAAACGACCACCGGCACCAATACCGATGTCGCGGTCGACCCATTTCCATGCGCCATCGTTATATGCCTGCAAGCGGCGGAGTTTCCTTCCCGCAGGCAAAAGGAACCCTCTGCGGTCACGTGGGTTGGGATTAGGTCCCCGGCACGAATCCCGCATGAAAGGCCCGGTTTGTTCGACGATTTCTCGACTGTCGTATTGTTCCTCGTGTTCGGCATTGCGGGCGCCCTCGTCGTCGGTGCGTCGATCAAGGCGACCGGGTTGGCCGATACCATCGCCGACCGAACAGGCATGGGCGAAGCGATGGTCGGCGGGCTGGTTCTTGGCGGCGCGACCTCGCTGTCGGGCGTCGTGGTGTCGGTGACGGCAGCGTCCTCGGGCGACGCGAGTTTCGCCATCTCGAATGCCGTCGGCGGGATCGCGGCACAGACCCTGTTCCTTGCCATTGCCGACCTGATCTATCGGCGCGCCAATCTGGAACATGCGGCGGCCGAACCTGCGAATATGTTTCAGGCCGTCCTGCTGTTGATCCTTCTGTCCCTGCCCATCGCCGCCATGGCAGGGCCGGACTTTTCGTTCTTCGCGATACACCCCGTGTCGATCATACTGTTCGCCGGATATCTCTGGGGCGTCAGGCTTGCGACCTCCGTCCGCAACCGACCGATGTGGGAACCCGTCGAAACCGGCGAGACGCGCTTCGACGAACCCGAGGATGAGGCCGACGCGGCCAAGTCCGCCCGAAAGCCCGCCATCATCTTCGCCGCGCTGGTCGTCGTCATGGCGGGCTGCGGCTGGGTCATCAGCCAGGTCGGGGGTCAGTTCATTTCGCGTTTCGGGCTGAGTTCGTCTCTGGTCGGTTCGCTCGTCACCGCCGTCGTCACATCGCTGCCGGAGCTGGTGACGACGCTTGTCGCGGTGCGCCGGGGCGCCCTTCAACTCGCGGTCGGCGGGATCATCGGCGGCAACACGTTCGACACCCTGTTCCTCGTCTTCTCCGACGTGGCCTATCGTGAGGGGTCGATTTTCCACGCGGTCGGGATGAACGATCTCTACTGGTTCGCAACGGGTCTTATCATGACGGCGGTGCTGCTGGCGGGCCTGATCCTGAGGCAGCGCGAGGGGCCGGCGCGGATCGGCATCGAAAGCGCGCTGATGATCGCCGTCTACGCGCTTGCCGTCGGGGTGGAGGTCTTTGCCCGTGCTTGACTTTGCAAGGCCCCCGGCGCACCTCTGCCGCAAGAATGCGGGGGCGGACATGACCGACAAACCGAAGAAACCGAAACGTCAGAAGGTCTATACCCTGCTGGTCGATGTCGGGCGCAAAGACGGCGACGGGTTGCCCGACGGGTCAACCGGAGCCGCGCTCGTCTGCTATGCCTCCGGCGTGGACGAGGCCGAGGCGGTGCGCGAAACGGTCGCGATCCTGAAGCAAGCCGACCTCGCCCCGCTTGACGTCACGGGCTATGGCACGCTGGAAGAGCGCCTGTCCGAAGGCCATGACATCCCGGACGAAGAACGGGCGCTGATGGATCGTGCGCTTTCCGAGAATTCGGTGGTCGTCGCGCAGATGACGCCGTTTTTCGAGGACGGCGAGGCATGAGCGACCGGCTGATCCAGATCGTCACGGCGAAAGAGCATGTCGAGACGATCACGGGCTGCCTGAAAGACCTTCCCGAAGAGCATTGGTACTGTTTCCCGTCGGGCGAGGATGATCGGCAGGTCATCATCGCGTCGCTGGATCATGTCGACATGCAGGACGTGCTCGACGCCATTTCCGAAGCGATGGACGGGCGGGAGGGCTGGACCCTTCACACGTTGCCGACCGAGGCGCGTCTGCCAAAGGCCGAGGACGAGGAGGAAGAGGAACGGGTCGCCCAGGCCGAGAACGCCAATGCGCGGGAAGAGATCTATTCCGACATTCGCCAAGGCACCGCGCTGACCGTCGATTACCTCGTGATGACGGGTCTGGCGACGGTCGTCGCGGCCATCGGGCTGTTGCAGGATCAGGTCGCCGTCGTGATCGGCGCGATGGTGATCGCCCCTCTGCTGGGGCCCATCCTCGCATTCGCCTTCGCGACGACGCTGGGCACCGTGCCGCTGATGTGGATCGCGCTGCGCGCCCTTGGGGCCGGGCTGGGGGTCGGTGTCGTCGCTGGGGTCATCCTGGGATTCATCGTGCCGTTCAACGGGGAGTCTTCGTTGATGGCCTATGACGGTTCGCTGACCCTCATGACCGTCGCGCTGCCGCTCGCCTCGGGCGCGGCGGCGGCGCTGATGGTCGCGGGTGGCCAGACCTCGGGCCTTGTCGGGGTGATGGTGGCGGCGGCCTTGTTGCCGCCGCTCGCCGCCTTTGGCCTGTTGCTGGGCAACGGGTCGTATGTGCCTGCGGTCCGGGCGCTTGCCACCGTCGTCATCAACATCGCGGCGATCAACCTCGCCGCGCTTGTGGTGTTCCGGGTCAAGGGGATCCGCCCCCGCGACTTCGAGACCGAGGAACACCAGACCTCGATCAGAACCTCGCTCGCCATCGCCGCCGCGGTCGTGGCTTTGCTTGCGCTTGCGGTCTATGCGGCCGAGCACGGGTGGCTCTTGTTCGGCGGATGACCACCGTATTCCTCGACCTTGACGGAACGCTGACGGACCCGGCGGTGGGGATCGTCACGTCGGTGATTTATGCGCTGGAACACGCGGGGCTCGACGCGCCGCCGCCCGACACCCTTACGTGGGTGATCGGGCCGCCCTTGATCGAAAGTTTCGCCCGGCTGGGCGTGCCGGACCCTGTCAGGGCGCTCGCGTTGTACCGGGAACGGTTTTCCGAGGTCGGGCTATTCGAGAATGTGCCCTATTCGGGTGTGGAGGGCGTGTTGGCGCGCCTCGCCGCAGAGTATCGACTGTGCCTCGCGACCGCGAAACCGCTGGTCTATGCGAAACGGATCACGGCGCATTTCGGCATGGATAGACACTTGTCGGCCCAGTTCGGACCGGAGCTGGACGGGACGCGCAACGACAAGGGCGATCTGCTGACCTATGCGCTGGATCAGCTCGGGGAACGTGCCGGGAATGCCGTGATGATTGGCGACCGGCACCACGACATCGACGCGGCAAGAGCCGTCGGCATGCGCTCCATCGCGGTGACATGGGGATACGGCACGCCGGAGGAACACCGGCAGGCCAATCTGGTTTGCGACCACCTCACCGACCTGCCTGAGGCTGTGGCCCGCGTGTTCGAAACGCACTAAGACCCAGGAACGAGTTCCACGTCGAAGCTGGACGGAAGGCTTTCGGGTTCCGGCATGAACATGATGGTCAGCGGGATCACGAGTTCGGCTGCGGTGCCGTCGCGGATGATCGTGCCGTTGGTCGACACGATTTCCTTGCCGATCACGGTCAGCGACATGGCGTGCCCTTCAAGCGAGTCGCCGAACATGGCCGCCATCTGCTCCCGCTCTTCCGGGGGCGGCAGGTCCGACGTCATCTCGGACAGGTCGAACGAGATCGAGATGTTGCCGTTGTCGAGTTCTTCGATCGTCACCCCGTCGCCGATTCCGATGTCGTTGTCCGGGTCGTCCATCGCCATGAGCAGGTCTTCGAGCGACCGGCGTTCGAGCATCGAACAGGTGTAGGTGCCATCGGCGTTCTCGGTTCCGATCCCTTCTTCACAGGGATCTTCGCCCATGCTCGACGCCATCTGGTAGATTTCGGCGCCCATGGTCATGACCGCATCCAGCTTGACCTCGTCGGTGTTGGTGAAATCGGCCCGGATGTCGGCGTCGAAACAGGCGGCGAGGGGCAGGATCGCCGCGAAAGCGAGTCCCTTGACGAAATGGCGCATAGCGAACTCCCTGAAATATCCTTCGGCTACTCTGTCAGCGGCATGATGGCCTGTCCACCGTCAGCGGTGGAGCACGGACGCAAGCGACCGGGCTTCGTGATCCGACAGCCGGTGACGCGCGAAACTCCGATGCGTCGGAATGGCCGAGCGCGGCATCTCGGCAAGCGCCGTGGCATCCAACCTGACCGGATCGGTGGCAATCTGGCCGACATACAGGCTTTCGGACCAGAGCGAGTCGTGCAGCAGGCAATCGTGCCGGTCGAGCAGGACGTGATAATAGGTCACGGTCTTGAGCCGGGCTTCCGACACTGCCGCGCGGCTACCCATCAACCGCTGGGCCGGAAGAAGCGCGTCTTGTTCGCCCAGAAGATATTCGGTCTCGGACCCTTCGACGAGGATGCGGTGATCGGGTGCGACCAGCATGTCTTCGGACAGGCCGAAGAACGGGGCACGGATGCGGATCGGACGAAAGCGGCCCAGCGCGGGCACCGTGCGCCGGGTGATCCAGCGTACCGGCTGGATACCGGAGGTCGCGGTCAGAACGCGGTCGCCCAGCCTGAGGTTTTCGACCCGCACCGAACCAGACGGCGTTTCGATGCGCGACCCTTTGCAGATACCGGCGGAAAGCCCGACCGGTTCCACCTTGTCCGACACCGCGACGAACGCCGCCTCGGCGCTGATCCGCGTGGAATGGCCGTTTCGCATGATCGTCAGCGCGTCGAGCATCGGCATGGGCAGCGGATTTCCCACCTTGATGACGAAGAACTCGCCCGTGTCGACAAGCTTCACCGCCAGCCGACCCCAGCGTTCCGGTGCATTCCAGCTGAAATAGAGCCTGATGGCCGCGTCACGTTCGGGCACCGGGAATTTCAGTCGCGCGATGAAACGGCTTTGTCCCTGAACCATGCGCACCTGCATCTCGCCCGATTTCCTGAGCTCGACCGACAGGTGCCGGTGCCAATCTTTGCTGCGTTCATAGTGGAGGACGGCCTGTGATCCGTCCGTCTCGGGGCGGAACAGGGTTTCGACGATCAATGTTCCGGTCGGAAGAATCTCGTTCGGCGCGGCGACCTGCACATTCGTGTGCTGCGGTTTCGCACCCAGTCCCGCCGGATTGAAAAGACCCTTGGTCAGGTCGGTAAGGCCGATCCAACTCATGGGATGACCCCCGCGCCTTCGCCGAAGATGGCGGTCGCCATCGCAAGCGCGGACGCATGTGTTCGATTCGGCAAATTCCTCGCCGTTGCCATGAAACTCTGCCCTCTGCCCACGCGGCAGCCGACGACACAGGGGGGCGAAATGCCTTGGTCCTGAAATCCGCTCGCGGGTCCTGCGCTTTGCGCGCTTTTGGGTGGACCGCTACAACTGCCTCGTTGTTATTGCGCCATCTATGAACCAAAAATTCCAATTTGTTAACCGTGTGGTTCAAAAAACTACGTTTGTCTTCAACCCCCTGTCACCCGGACGCAACATTGCGAGGCGGCGGGGCGGCGTGTATCACCGGGCGGTCAATGTGAGGCTGTCATGACCGAAACCAATCCTGTCGAAATCACGCGGCGCTTGATCGAGTGCCCTTCGGTCACGCCGGAAGAGGGCGGGGCGTTGGTCTATCTGGCCGATCTGCTCGAGGGCGCCGGGTTCGTATGCACGCGCGTGGATCGTGGCGGGATCGCGAACCTGTTCGCGCGCTTCGGGCCCAAAGGCGCGCGGCTGACACTTGGTTTCAACGGTCACACCGACGTGGTCCCGGTCGGCGATACCGGCGCTTGGACGGTGCAGCCCTTTGGCGCGGAAGAGCGGGACGGTCACCTTTGGGGGCGCGGCGCGACGGACATGAAATCGGGCGTCGCCGCGTGGGTCGCCGCCGCGATGGATGCAACGCGGGACTTGCCGGACGATTGCGGGCTGATCCTTGCAATTACGGGTGACGAAGAAGGCGACGCGACCGACGGAACCAAGGCGCTGCTCGACTGGATGGACCAGAACGGCGAGGCGATGGATGCCTGTGTCGTGGGCGAGCCGACCTGCCCCGACACGATGGGCGAGATGATGAAGATCGGGCGCCGGGGGTCGATGACCGCCTTTTTCACGGCGCGCGGCGTGCAGGGGCACGCGGCCTATCCGCACCGCGCGAAGAATCCCGTGCCTGCGCTGGCGCGGTTGGTGTCGGACCTCGATGCGCATGTTCTGGACGAAGGCACCGCCCATTTCGACGCCTCAACGCTGGCGGTCACGACCTTCGACGTCGGCAACCCGGCGACGAACGTGATCCCGGCCGAGGCGAAAGCCACGGTGAACATCCGGTTCAACGATGCGCATACTTCGGCGGGCCTGACCGATTGGCTTCAGGCCCAGATGGACCGGGTCGCCGGCGAGACGGGGATCGAGATCGGCATGGTCGTCAAAGTGTCGGGGGAGAGTTTCGTCACACCCCCCGGCCCGCTGTCCGATACCGTCGCTGCGGCGGTCGAGGCCGAGACGGGGCTGCGCCCGGTCATGTCCACATCGGGCGGCACCTCGGACGCGCGGTTCGTCAAGGATCACTGCCCGGTGGTGGAGTTCGGTCTGGTCGGCAAGACAATGCATCAGGTCGACGAGCGGGTGGAGATTGCGCAGATCGGGCAGCTCAAGTCGATCTATGGCCGGATCATCCGCGACTTCTTCGCCTGAACGGAAAACGGGCGCGCCGACCGGCACGCCCGTTCCTCAACCGACTGCCCTCAGAGCGTGATGCGGAAGCGGGCGAAACCGTCCGGACCATCGCCCGCCGGCTCGATCTCGACCCCTTCGACCGATGCAGCGTAGTCGGCCGCCTTCGGCCCGGTGTCGAACAGAACCGTCGCTCCATCCATCGGCGCAAAGGTCCAGTTGGCGTCGGCGCTGGGGTTGATGGTGCCTTGTTCGACGATGTAGCGCACGATCACGTCGCGGTTGGTGTCCGGCCCCTCGAAGATGATCGTATCGCCCTTGGCCCCCGGGAAATCGCCGCCGCCGCCCGCGCGATAGTTGTTGGTCGCGACCACGAATTCCATATCGTCGGTCACCGGGGCGCCGTCGAACATCAGGTTCACGATCCGGTTCGCATCCGAGTTGATCTGGTTTCCGATCCGGTCGAACCGCGACGGCTGGCTCAGGTCGATCTGGTAGGTCACGCCGTCGATCACGTCGAAGTTGTAGGAAGGAAAATCGGGATTCAGAAGGACCTGATCCGCTTCACCCGGCGTGATCTGGTTGAACATGCCCGCAGACCGTTCGAGCCATCCCCTGAGCTGCGCTCCGTCGATCTTCACCGCGCGCACCGTGTTGGGATACAGATACAGGTCGGCCACGTTCTTGATCGCCACCGGCCCCTCGGGCACGTCGGTGTAGTATTCCGGTCCGCCACGTCCCCCGGCCTTGAACGGGGCTGCCGCGGACAGGATCGGAAGCCCCTCGTACTCCGTCCCGCGCATCATCTGTTCGATGTACCAAAGCTGCGCGTTCGAGACGATCTGAACGCTGGGATCGTCGGCCACCAGCGCGAAGTAGCTGTGAAGCGGGGCCGAGGTTTCGCCAACTGCGCGGCGCACGTATTCGAGCGTTTCGTTGTGCGCCTGTTCGACGCTGGCCAGAACGGCGGGCACGTCTTCGACCAGCGCGGTCACGCTGCGGTCTTCGTTGCGTTTCGAAATCGGGCGCGCCTCGGTCTCGGCCATGACGACCCGCCAAGCGTTGCCGTCGCGCTCCAGCATCAGGTCGATGACGCCAAGGTGCGACCCCCAGAACCCGCCCATGACGGCGGGCTTACCGTGGATCGTTCCGGCCTCGGCGTCGAGACCCGCGTAATCGGCGTAGTCAGGCGACGGGAAGACGAGGTGGCTGTGACCCGTCATCAACGCGTCGATCCCCTCGACTTCGGCAAGCGGGACCGATGCGTTTTCCATCCGGTCCTCATGCTGGGCCGACCCGATGCCTGAATGGCTGAGCGCGATGATGATGTCGGCGCCCTCTTCCTTCATCTGCGGCACCCAGGCCTGCGCGGCTTCGACGATGTCGCGGGTCGTGACGTTACCTTCTAGATGGCGGCGGTCCCACGTCATGATTTGCGGCGGCACGAAGCCGATCAGGCCCACCCTGATCGGCGCGGTCGTCCCGTCGCCCAGCGTCACCTCGCGGTCGAGGATCACGTAAGGTTGCACCAGCGTCTTGTCGCCCCGTGGGTTTTCGGCCCGTTCGCTGACCACGTTGGCGGAAACGACCGGGAAGTCGGCCCCGGCCAGCGACTTGGTCAGAAACTCGAGACCATAGTTGAATTCGTGGTTGCCCAGCGTCGACGCGTCGAACCCAACGGTGTTCATCGCCTGAATGACCGGGTGCATGTCGCCTTCCTTCATCCCCCGCTCATAGGCGATGTAGTCGCCCATCGGGTTGCCTTGAAGGAAGTCGCCGTTGTCGACGAGCATCGAGTTCGTCGCTTCGGCGCGGATTTCCTCGATGATCGACGCGGTGCGCGACAGGCCCACGGTGTCGATAGGGCGGTCCGAGTAGTAGTCATAGGGATAGACATGAACGTGAAGGTCCGTCGTCTCCATGATCCGCAAGTGCGCCTGTGCGCCCTGTGCACGGGCCGAGAACGGGTGCAGCGCGATCAGCGCGGCACCAGCGGTGCCCGACATGAATGCGCGGCGGGAAAGGGTGAAATCCTGTGACATGCGTGTCCTCCAACTGTCCTGCCGAAAACGCTATGCGCGGTTCGTGACAGGCCAAAGACAGGATTTCCTTGTTCGGCGGATTTCAGCTTTTTACCGTGCGGTCAAAGCCTGAAACGGCCCCTGCGCGCCCATGAAACGCGCAAGCTGGTCTCATTTCGGCGCGAAACGCGAAGGGTCGCGGGCGTCCCAGATCGCTTTGGCCTGCTCGTTCGCCTCGGCCTGAGTCGCGGCGCGGCCCATGGTCTTGAGCGTAACCGCGAGCGTCGAAAGCACGGCGGCGAGCGCATAGGCATCGGCGTCCCGACCGGCCCAGACCTGTTCAAGCCGGGCGACATCCATCGTTTCGTCAGCCGGCGCATGGCCGTCGTCGAGCGTCGCGGGCCATGTCTCGACCACAGGGTCGGTGGCACCATGCGTCGTCCAGACTGGGCAGGGCTTGTTCGGGCGCATCTCGATCTCGCCCCCATCGCCGCGAAACACCGCCATGTTGGGAATGTCGAGGATTTGCGCGGCACCGGAATGGATGTCGAGGAAGCCGCGATGAAAGATCCCCTGCATCACGGTCGGCGCGTCGAACGGGTTGAGAAGCCGGGTGAAGCTGTTGACGGGCGAGCGCAGGCCGAGCACGGGCTTCAACTCGATCAGGTCGCGCAGGACCGGCGAGAGCGTCTCGAGCGGCATATAGGTCATGCCCTGCGCCTCGATCTGACCGGCGGCATCGGCGAAGTCGCAAGCGATCGGCAGGCCGAAACGCGCAAAGACGTCACGCGTATAGACGCGGCCGGGCGTGTGCCCTTCGGCCCCATGCAGCACCACGCGGGTGCCGGACTGGACCAGCGCGATGAGCGACAGGATGAACCACGGCAACTGAACCCGTTTGCCCGCGTAGCAGGACCAGTCCAGGTCGACCTGCGGGAGTTCTTCGGGACGCTCGAATGTCGCCCGCGTTCCGGCAACGAACCCCGCGATCTCTTCCGCCGTCTCTTCCTTGAGCCTGAGGAGCATGAGATAGGCCCCGATCTGCTCTGGCAACGCCTCGCCCCGCAGGATCATCGCCATCGAATCGCGCGCTTCCTCATAGGTGAAGGGTCGCTGCTTGGTCTTGCCACGCGCGAGGATCGCGACATAGGGCGCGAACGGGTGCGGGTTGTCGGCGGTGAAGGGGCGTTGGATGTTCATGTCAGCATCATACGCTGCGTTGCGGCGGGCGTGTAGGCCCTTTGAAACATGCGGATTCGCGCATTTGACACGCAGCCCGGAAAGCGGGACATGGACGAAAGAGCCAAGGGGACGCGGACATGGATTACCTTCCCATCTTTCTCGAAGTCGCGGGCAAGCGCGTGATCGTGGATGGCGGCACGACGGTCGCCGCACGACGGGTGGAACGGGCGCTGAACGCGGGCGCGCTGGTCGAGGTGTTCGATCCCGATCCGGGGGACGAGGTTCGCGCGTTCCTTGGCCACGAACGGCTGACACATCACGCGCGCGTACCGGACGAGATCGATTTTCAGGGATGCCTCGTCGCCTATGGTGCGTCGGAGGAGCATGACCGGGATGCGTTGCTTCACCGCGCCGCCAAGGCCGCGGGGGCGCTGGTGAACGTGGCGGATGAAAAGCAATACTGCGATTTCATCACCCCCTCGGTTGTCGAGCGCGACCCGATCACCATCGCCATCTCGACCGGCGGCGCGGCCCCAGTGATCGCGCGTATCCTGCGGGCGCGGATGGAGGCGATGCTGCCGGCCGCCTACGGCCGCCTCGCCAAATTCCTCGCCGATTTCCGGGGGCGCATCTACGAAGCCGTGCCGAACGGGCGCAATCGTCGCCGGTTCTGGGAGAACCTGATCGAAGGGCCGGTGGGCGATGCGTTTCTCGCGGGCGAGGAAGGTCTGGCGCAGGAACGGCTGGAGGCCGAGTTGCAGCGCGGCGCCGACGTCGATCTGAAACGCGGCGAGGTCTGGCTGGTGGGTGCAGGTCCGGGCGACCCCGATCTACTGACCTTCAAGGCGTTGCGCATGATGCAGCACGCCGATGTGGTGTTCTACGACCGCTTGGTCGGGGACGGGATCGTCGACCTGCTACGCCGCGATGCCGAACGCATCTACGTGGGCAAGAAACCCAACGAACATACTCTAACCCAGCGTGAAATCACCGATCAGATGATCGAACGCGCCAAGCGGGGCGAGCGTGTTCTGCGCCTCAAGGGCGGCGATCCGTTCATATTCGGGCGTGGCGGCGAGGAGTTGGAGGATGTCGCCGCCGAGGGTATCCCGGTCGAGGTCGTGCCGGGGATCACGGCGGCTGCGGGATGCGGCGCGGCGGCGGGTATTCCGCTCACCCATCGCGACCACGCGCAAAGCTGCGTCTTCATCACGGCCCATGGTGCGGGTGGCGTGATCGGACACGACTGGACGCGATACGCCCGCAAGGGGCAGACGGTCGTCGTTTACATGGGCCTCAATGCGATCAAGACGGTGATGGACGCGGCCCTTGCCCAAGGTGTCGATCCCGAAATGCCGGTGGCCGTCATCGACAATGGCACGCGACTGGATCAGCGCGTGATTACAGGCACGCTCGCGAATATCGAGGCCCGCGTGGTCGAGGCCGATCTACCCGGCCCCGCGCTTATCGTCATCGGGCATGTCGTGTCACTCTATGGCGCACTCGGCGTGAAAGGCGCGGTTGCGGACCAATACGACATGACGCTGAAGGCCGGATCGACGCTCTAGCCGAAAACAGGCTCTAAACCAGCGCAAGAAGCGCGTTGTGGCGGGCGACGAAGTCGTGCCGCACATCGACGGGCGGACGCGGCGCGATGGTCAGGCCCTCGATAAGCCCCTCGTCCGGGTGGCCGAAGAACCTGTCCGCTTCCGCCATCGAAAACCCGGCGATCTGGGTCGCTTCCAGCCAAGCCGACACCTTGTCGGCCTTCTTGATCGCCTTCTTGATGTTGGCGGGCACCTTGTGCGGCAAGCCGAAGCGCAGGTGGATCGCCGCCATGAGCCGATCGTCGAGTTCCCCGTAGCCCGGCCCCACGGCGGCCTTCACCGGCGAGATCATGTCGCCGATGACGTATTCCGGTGCATCGTGCAGCAAAGCGGCGAGTTGCCATTTTGCTGGGGCTTTGGGGTTCATGCGTGAGAACAGCTCTTCGACCAGAATGGAGTGTTCGGCCACCGAATAGGGAAAATCGCCACGCGTCTGCCCGTTCCAGCGCGCGACGAAGGCAAGGCCGTGCGCGATGTCTTCGATCTCGATGTCCACCGGGGTCGGGTCGAGGAGATCGAGCCTTCGACCGGACAGCATTCGTTGCCACGCACGGGCCATCAGCCTCGCCTCCCTTCAAGCGCATCGGGGTGAGCCTGCGCGGACGTCGCATGATCCGGCCCTTCGGGCACGCCACAGTGACCGCCTTGTCGTTCGTTCATCGTGTAAAACATTCGCCTGCCTTTTACGCGAAGTGTTCCCAAAGACCGCGCAAAGTCAACGCAGGCTTCGTTGCACCTTGGGTGAGGTGGTGCTAGCAACCTGCAAACGCTGACCTACGGAGAGATACCTGTGACTCAGGATTATATCGTTAAGGACATTTCGCTTGCAGACTTCGGGCGCAAGGAATTGGACATCGCCGAAACCGAAATGCCCGGGCTGATGGCTCTTCGGGAAGAATACGGTGCGACCCAACCGCTGAAGGGCGCCCGGATCGCGGGGTCGCTGCACATGACGATCCAGACGGCCGTTCTGATCGAAACGCTCGTTGCGCTCGGCGCCGACGTGCGCTGGGCGTCGTGCAACATCTTCTCGACGCAGGATCACGCGGCCGCCGCCATCGCGGCTGGCGGCACCCCGGTTTTCGCCGTGAAGGGCGAGACGCTGGAAGAATACTGGGACTATGCCGACCGCATCTTCATGTTCGAAGAGGGCGGCTGCAACATGATCCTCGACGATGGCGGCGACGCGACCATGTACATCCTGATGGGTGCGCGTGTGGAAGCGGGTGAAACCGACCTGATCGAAACGCCGACCTCGGAAGAAGAGGAATACCTCTTCAAGCAGATCAAGAAGCGCCTCGCGGCAAGCCCCGGCTGGTTCACCAAGCAGCGCGACATGATTAAGGGCGTTTCGGAAGAGACGACGACCGGCGTTCACCGCCTGTACGAGCTGATGAAGAAGGACCTGCTGCCCTTCCCGGCTATCAACGTCAACGACAGCGTCACCAAGTCGAAGTTCGACAACAAATACGGCTGTAAGGAATCGCTGGTCGACGGTATCCGCCGCGCCACCGACACCATGATGGCCGGCAAGGTCGCCGTGGTCTGTGGCTATGGCGACGTTGGCAAAGGCTCTGCCGCCTCGCTGCGTGGCGCAGGT
The DNA here is from genome assembly GCF_005871115.1 of Maritimibacter alexandrii. Taxonomy (NCBI): domain Bacteria; kingdom Pseudomonadati; phylum Pseudomonadota; class Alphaproteobacteria; order Rhodobacterales; family Roseobacteraceae; genus Maritimibacter; species Maritimibacter alexandrii. The sequence goes on along the minus strand of NZ_SWKQ01000009.1, from coordinate 1,162,941 downwards.
GCCCGTGTGAAAGTGACCGAGATTGACCCGATCTGTGCGCTTCAGGCCGCGATGGACGGGTTCGAGGTCGTCACGCTCGAGGATGTCGTGTCGACCGCCGACATCTTCGTGACCACCACCGGCAACAAGGACGTCATCCGCATCGAGCATATGCGCGAGATGAAGGACATGGCCATCGTCGGCAACATCGGCCACTTCGACAACGAGATTCAGGTGGCGAGCCTGAAGAACCACAAGTGGACGAACATCAAGGATCAGGTGGACATGATCGAGATGCCCTCGGGCGCCCGCATCATCCTGCTGTCCGAAGGTCGCCTCCTGAACCTCGGCAACGCCACCGGCCACCCCTCGTTCGTCATGTCGGCGTCGTTCACCAACCAGGTGCTCGCCCAGATCGAACTTTGGACCCGTGGCGAGAACTACAAGAACGAGGTCTACATCCTGCCCAAGCACCTCGACGAAAAAGTGGCCCGCCTGCACCTCGACCGGATCGGCGTGAAGCTGACCGAGCTGAAGCCGGAACAGGCAAGCTATATCGGTGTGACGGTCGAAGGGCCGTTCAAACCGGAACACTACCGGTACTGAGCCACTCGTTTACCGAGGAAATCGAGACGCCGCTTCCCGCTTGGGGGGCGGCGTTTTCATTTCCGGCGCTTTTTCGGTCCCCGCGCATTGACCGAATCGTCCGGTCTGGCCGGATACTGGTCGTCGAGAGGAGACCAGACATGCGCCGACTCCTACTTGCCGCCGTGACGGCCTTGTTCGTTTCCGGGCCGGGCACCACTTCAGAAGCGGCCACGGACGACGAGATCGCACGCGCTGTCGCCGAAGTCATCGTCGAGGAATACCCCGATCTCACGCTCGACGTGGTCGGACGTGCGTTGCGCAAGACCTGGGCCAGCATCCAGTTCATCATGTACCACGAAATCGCGCACATGCTGATCCACGAGTATCAGTTGCCCGTGCTCGGGTGGGAAGAGGACGCGGCGGATACGCTCGCCGTGGCCATGCTGGTCGGGAACGAAACCGATGAAAATAATGAAACCCTCTACGCCGCCATTCAGGATTGGGCGATCAACAGGGGTGATCCGGCGACCCTGACCGATGCCCATTTCTACGACGAGCACAGCTTGAACCTTCAGCGGGCCTATCATGCCACGTGTCTGCTCGTGGGACGGGACGGGGACCGCTACGGCCCGATTGCCGACATCATGCAGATGCCCGACGACCGTCGGGAAAAGTGCGTCCATATCTCCGAGCGGGCGCTGGATGGCTGGCGCGCCGTGCTGAAGCCGCATCTTCTGCCCCGTGACGCACCGAGAACGGGCGGCGCGTTTGCGTTGAATTATGTGCAGCCGGAGCCGGGCATGACATACCTGCTGGGCCAGATGCTGATGGAGATGAAGTTCCTCGAGAAAGTCGAAGCTTTGATCGCCGGGAATTTCGACCTGCCCCGAGATCTCCAGATCGCCACTGCGCCCTGTGGCACCGTGAACGCCTTTTACCGCCGTGATCCGCCGGCCATCGTGATGTGCTACGAGATGGTATTCGCCAAGTTTTCCCAGTTCACGAACTACGAAATGGGATTGGCTGCCCGCGAGGAGAGCGACCGCATGGATGGAACCACGCCACCGGAGACGGAACCCGGCGTGGCCCAAAGACGGTTCGGTGGCGCCGTGGACCAGAGCGGTTGGTCGATCACGGTGACGTCCGAAGGCGAATGGTCCGGGCGCGATGCGTCCGGTAACGAGCTTAGAATGCCGTCCACGCTGACCACGAAAGGGCTGGACAACGCCCGGCGGTGCCCGGGGCGCGGAACCTGGCCGAACTGTTTTTCGGACTAGCGGAAGCGTGCGCGATCGCAGCTTCGGGGTGATCCGCGGGCCAAGCCGCCCATTACCTTTATTGTTTTTTGTCAGACACTTGATTGAAAAATGGGCAGGTTCCCGCCCGGCCTTGCTTGGGCGGAATGCGGCCCGACCTGCGGGCGGTCATCGGCCATCCTTCGCCAACCGCTCCCCGTCGCGATCCCTTAGTGGGAACCGACTCACCTCCAGCCCGGTTTGAACGGCAATACAGCGACCGAAAAGGAGGATCGTTATGAAACTCAAGACCCTTATGATGGGTGCCAGCCTGGCCGCTCTCGTGGCAGGTGGTGCCTATGCGCAAGACACCGACGAACCCATGGCGGCAGAAGAGCCGATGGCGGCCGAAACCGAAATGGGCACCGACATGACCGGCACGACGGACATGGAAGGTGACGTGGCTGCGGCCCCGACCTTCGCCTCGCTCGACGAAATGACCGTCGGCGACGTCGTCGGCTTTGTCGCCTATGACCCCGAAGACAACCGGATCGGCGAAATCGACTATGTCGTCGCCAATGGTGACGGCGCGGATGCCGTGATCGGTATCGGCGGCTTCCTGGGCCTCGGCGAATACACTGTCGCCCTGCCGCTGGAAGACTTCGAGCTGCGCGAAGACGGCATGTCCTTCGTCCTCTCGACCGACAAGGAAACGCTGAAGGAACAGCCGGAGTTCGATGAATCGGACGTCGAGGGCCTGCCGGACGAAACGCCGGTTGCCGACCTTCTCCCGGCTGAGGAAGAAGCGCCGGCGGCTGACGACGCGACCGGATCGGACGCATCGGCCAGTGCGGATGACGCGATGGAAGGTGAAGACGCGACCGAAGACATGGCCGCGGAAGAACCTGCCACGGAAGACGGCGCGGTGGAAGAAGACGTCGCCACCGATACCGAGGCGACGACCGAAGGTGCCGCCGAGGAAGACATGGCGGCCGACACCGACGCGACTGATGAGGAAGCGACCGAAGACGATATGGCCGCGACCGAAGAGGAAACTGAGACGGAAACGACCGCCCAGTAATCCGACATCCCTGAGTGTTGTTGAGGGCGCGTCTTCGGGCGCGCCCTTGCATATGCGCCGTATACCGGCAGGATCGCATCGAGATTGCAGGAGGACGTGATGCGGTTCGTTGTTTTCGGTACAGGCGCCATCGGAGGGGCGGTCGCGGCGGCCCTTCATTTGGCGCAAAAGGATGTCATCGCGATCTCGCGTGGGGCGCAGCTTGACGCGATCCGGTCCAAGGGATTGCGGCTCAGGACACCTTTGATGGACGAGGTCGTCAAGCTTCACGCCGTCGGCGCGGCCAACGACATCGAATTCGGTCCCGACGATATGATCCTGCTTGCCATGAAAGGTCAGGATACAGGCGAGGCGCTGGAAGACCTGCGTGCGGCGGGTGTGACCGATCAGCCGATCTTCTGCCTCCAGAACGGGGTCGCGAACGAGTCAAAGGCGTTGCGGCTCTTTCCGAACGTGCACGGCGTGACGGTGATGATGCCCGCGCTGTTTACCGTGCCCGGTGAAGTCGTCGTGCAATCGGCACCCAAGACCGGGCTGTTCTACATCGGTCGGTATCCGGGCGGCGTGGACGACGCGGATGAAAGCCTGTGCGCGGCACTGACCGACGCTGGCATCGCCGCTTTCCCGAAAGACAACGTGATGGCCACGAAATACGGGAAGCTGCTCATGAACCTGTCGAACATCGTCGGCGCCGCACTGGGCCATGGCGCGCCCGCCCCCGGCTTGCGCGAGACGATGCGCGCCGAGGCCGAAGCGGTTCTGGCCGCTGCAGGCATCGATTGGGAGGACGTGGGAATGGATCACCCGGACCGAAAAGCCCACATGACGTTCACCAAGGTTCCCGGTGTCGAGAACGCCGGAACCTCGACGACCCAGAGTTTTCTGCGAAAAACTAAACGTGTCGAAACGGATTGGCTGAACGGCGAGATCGTCTGGCTTGGGCGAATGCACGGGGTGCCGGTGCCGGTGAACGCGGCCCTCACCCGGATCGCGGCCCGCATGGCGCGCGACGGGGTTGCGCCCGGCAGCGTGACAATGGATGAGATCGAAGCAAAAATTCGAACGTCTTGAAGGCATTGCACCCGTGAAATTCATTCTCATCCCGGCGATTTCGGTCGGCATCTTCTTTGCCATCGCATTTGTTCTGATCCTGTCCCAGCCGCCCAAGGGTTTCGTCTCGGCCGAAACGCTCGACTTTCCCGAGGGCGATTCCGGCGCGCCGGTGTCGGACCTTTTGACCTTCACCGCGCGGGATGGGGCGACGCTTGGCTATCGCGACATTGCGGGAACGGGTTCGGGCGACATGATCCTGGTCCACGGGTCAGGGTGGCACGGCGCGGCCTATGAGCCGCTTGCCCAAGCGATCTCGCAGCGGTGCGGTTACCGTGTGATCGTGCCCGACCTGCGCGGACACGGGCCGCTGGCCGACCCGCGCGGCGATATCGCCTATGTCGGACAACTGGAAGACGACCTTGCCGATCTGCTGGATCATCTGGGGTTGGACCGCGCCGTGTTCGCGGGGCATTCGTCGGGGGGCGGTCTGGTCATCCGGTTTGCGGGCGGTGCCCATGGGGCACGCATGGACCGTGCGGTTCTGATCGCGCCCTTTCTGAAATACAACGCGCCGACCGCAACCGAAGGGTCCGTCTGGGCCCGCCCGTTGACGCGCCGGATCGTCGGTCTGTCGATGCTGAACGCGGTGGGCATCCGCGCACTGAACGGCCTGACCGTGATCGAGTTCAACTTGCCCGAAACCGTGCGAGCCACCGAACAGGGGCAATGGGCCACGGCGTCCTATAGCCACAGGCTGAACACCGGATATGCGCCGCGTTCCGATTATCTCGCCGATGTTGCCGCGCTTCCGCCCTTCCTCCTGCTGGCCGGGTCGGATGATGCGGCCTTTCGGCCCTTTGAGTATGAGCCGGTGATGTCCGGCGCCTCGACCAACGGGCGCTACGAGATCCTTCCCGGTCTCGGTCACCTCGGCATTCTCGACGCGGCGGAAACGACCGAGGCGATTGCGGACTTCCTCGGATGCCCCAAATAAGAAAGGCCCGGAATTCAGCCGGGCCTTCCGCTTGAAGAACGCTGTGCCGATCAGGTCGGAATGCGCAGCACCTGACCCGGGTAGATTTTGTCCGGGTGCTTCAGCATCGGTTTGTTCGCCTCGAAAATCTCGTTGTAGCGCGAACCATCGCCCAGGGTTTTCTGGCTGACCGCCCAAAGCGTGTCGCCCTTTTCGACTGTATGAAACAGCGTCTCGGTCTCGACATCGGCTTCGACCTCGGAAATGCCTTCGACGTTGCCGACGGCAAGGATGACCTTTTCCTTTTCTTCGGTCGTCATCGATCCGCCGGTCACCTTGACCTTGTCACCCTCGACCTTGATCTCGAGCCCCTCGGTCGAAACGCCGAGTTCCTCGACCTCTTTCTTGAGCGCGTCCTCGTTCTTGGCGTCTTCGCCGCCGAAAAGCGACTTTCCCGCCCCTTTCACAAAACTCCAGAGTCCCATCGTACCCTCCGATTGATAAAATGCGCCGCCATGTTGCGCCATCCGGGCCGTGATGGGTAGAGGGAATGATCGGGGGATAATTTTCTTTCGATTTGGCACATTTGCGCCTAGGCTCCCCGGCGAGGGACGGACGCCCTCGGGACAGAACTGGGAGTCTTTTCATGGGAAAACGTGACGACAAGATCGCCACTTACGCGGACGATCTGAAGAACAAGTGCGGGATGACCCCCGACATGGACCTGCTGACCAAGGTGACGATCGGCTGCGGTCCGGCGATCTACAACCCCGACGCCGAAACGGTGGCCGGAAGTCAGGCGCACGAGCTTGAGACCGTCAAAAACAATTTCCTCATCAAGAAACTTGGCCTGACCGATGGCCCGCAACTGATGGACGCGATCAACGCGGTGATCGAGACCTACGGCAAGTCCGAGCGCAACAAGTATCGGGCCGTGGTCTATTACATGCTGGTCAAGCATTTCGGCAAAGAGTCGGTCTACGCCTGACCCCACACCATTCGTTGTCATGCTTCGAGGGCGGCCGCTGGTCGCCCTTTGTCGTTCTGCCCGTCGCGTCGAATTTGGCTAAAATCCCAGAGACTTGGAGATTGAGCGACTCGATGAGATGCCCTATCTCTCTTCTCGAAGGCCAGGACGGTCGGACCCTAAATTCAGAGACACGTGCGGTGCTGAGGGAGCACGTGGGGTGGATGGAGGGTTCGGCGCGGGGCCGGACCCTCCAGTTTTTTTCGGGCTGCGTTTCTCAGAACGCCATCAGGATTGCGCCGATGATCGCGCAGCCGCCGACGGCGTAGCCTCCGTCGATCACGGTCAGCAGGAAGGGGCGGCCCGGATAGGCGTTGTTGATCATCGTCCAAGGCGTGATGAAGAACAGACCGATCCCCATACCAGCGACGAAGCCTTTGCCGATGGTATCGATGGCCGTCATCGCGAAGATGTGGCGCATGAACCCGGCGACGACGATCATTGCCACTGCCGACAGGATGAAAGGAAGCGCGCCGCCCATCGGGCGCCCAGTCTGTTCGTCGACCTTGACGCCAGACACCCGCATCCACGGTTTCGACAGCACCATGTACCAGACGGCCCCGAAGACCCACGCCGCGGCAGCCGCGACCAGAACGTTGACGATTTCCATGATTGTCCCTCACTGACACAGTTTGTTGTGAGCCAATCATGCCGTGAGGGGGCAATTTCCCCTAGTCCTATTCTCCGGCCAGTTCGAGAACGACGTTCCATTCCGCTTCGGTCACGGGCTGCACCGACAGGCGGGTGTTGTTGACCAGAACCATGTCGGCAAGGCGCGGGTCGTTCTTGCACATGTCCAGCGTCACGGGGTTTTTCACCGGGCGGACCGCCTTGATGTCCACGCATTCCCAGCGGGGATCGTCGGTCGTGCTGTCGGGATGGATTTCCTTGCAGACCTCGACGATCCCGACCACGCGTTTTTCGTCGACGGAATGGTAGAAAAACCCAAGGTCGCCCAGCTTCATCTCACGCATGTTGTTGCGGGCCTGATAGTTGCGGACACCGTCCCACTCCTCGCCCGCCTCGCCTTTGGCGACCTGATCGTCCCATCCCCAAGCGTTCGGTTCGGATTTGAACAGCCAGTAACGCATCAGCCGACCACCTTTTTCCATTCCTCAATCCGTACGTCGGCGAACAGGTCGGCCTTGGCATACGGGTCACCCTTGGCCCAGTCGAGTGCCGCCTCGCGCGAAGTAACGGACAGGATGACGAGTGAGCCGTTCATGTCGCCGTTGTCGTCAAGAAACGGCCCCGCCATGACGACGACGCCGGTGTCCTCGATATAGCCGAGGTGCGCGTCACGGTTGGCTTTGCGGATGTCCAGGCTTCCGGGCTTGTCGGTGCAGATGACTGCGAACATTCATTCCTCCTTGAGCGGGCGGGCGAGCAACAGATCGCTCGCCTCGTTGATCGTAATATTGCCGGACATGACCGCGACGACCATATTCGTGATCGGCATTTCGATCCCGGCTTTCGTGGCGGCGTTCGCGACGGCCTTGGCCGTGGCCTTGCCTTCGATCGTCACGCCTTCGGCCTGAGGCTCGCCCCGGCCGAGAGACAGGCCATAGGCGAAATTGCGGGACTTTTCCGAAGTGCAGGTCAGCGTCAGATCTCCGAAACCGGACAGGCCCTGAAGCGTGTCGGCTTCGGCCCCCCGCGCGATGGCGAAGCGGTTCATCTCGGCGAACCCGCGCGTCATCAGGGCGGCGCGGGCGGATTCGCCCAGCCCGGCGCCGATGGCGAGCCCGCAGGCAATGGCGATCACGTTCTTCATCGCCCCGCCGGTTTCGACCCCGATCATGTCCGTCGACCGATAAAGCCGCAGATTGCCGCCCGTCAGCGCATGTTGAAGCGGTTCAGGCTCTGATGCGGCCAAGGTCAATGCAGTCGGCAGGCCCGCCGCGACGTCGACGGCAAAACTGGGACCGGACAGAAGCGCGGGGGTCGCGTCGGGGCAGAGACGGCGAATGATCTCGCCCGGTCCTTCGCCGGTCTCGACGTCGATGCCCTTGCAGGTCGCGACCAGCGTGCGCCCTGACAGCACTTCACAATACTCGGACAGGAACGCGCGCAGCTTCTGCATCGGGACGGCGAGCAACACGACATCGTCCGTGACCGCGGATATGTGTTTTGTGATCACAAGCTTGTCCGGGAAGGCGAAGCCGGGCAGGCGAAGAGTATTCTCGCGCTGGTCCGCCATATCCCGAACATCGCGCGCCCAAAGTGTCACGCCCTTGCCGGACCGCGCCATGGCGATGGCCAGCGATGTTCCGAAAGCCCCTGCACCAAGGACAGCCACGCTCATGCTTTCGCTCCCTTCTTGCCGAACCCGAGCATCGGCGCCGCACTCTGATCCAACGGCCAGCGCGGGCGGGCGGCCAGCGTCATGTCGTCGGTGTCCCCGGATCGGAACTTCTCGATCCCGGCCCAGGCAATCATCGCTGCATTGTCGGTGCACAGGGCCAGCGGCGGCGCGACAAAGCCGACGCCATTCTCCGCCGAAACAGTCTCTAACGCAGCACGAATGGCGGAATTCGCGGCCACACCGCCCGCGACCGCGATCACGGGTACCGTTGGCGACAGGGCCAAATATTCGGCAATCGCGCGGCTGGCCTTTTCCGCCAGAACGTCGGCAACAGCCGCCTGAAAGCCCGCGCAAAGGTCGGCTCGATCCTTGACCGTGATCCCGCCTTGAGCGGTGACGAGTTTGTCCCGTTCGCGCAGAAGCGCCGTCTTGAGGCCAGAGAAGCTCATATCGCATCCCGGCCGGTCCAGCAGGGGCCGTGGGAGGCGAAACCGCTTCGGGTCGCCCGCGCGCGCCTCAACTTCGACCGACGGGCCGCCGGGTTGCGGCAGGCCCAGCAAACGCGCGGTCTTGTCGAACGCCTCGCCGGGCGCATCGTCGATGGTGCCGCCCAGCCGCGTGAACCGATCCGGTCCATGCGCGATCAGGAATTGGCAATGCCCCCCCGACACAAGCAGCATGAGATAGGGAAAGGATGTGCCGTCGGTCAGACGCGGCGTAAGCGCGTGGCCTGCAAGGTGGTTCACCCCGACAAGAGGCAACCCCGTCGCCACGGCAAGACCTTTGGCCGTCATCACCCCGGCCAGAACGCCGCCGACCAGACCCGGTCCCGCCGTCACCGCGATGGCGTCGAGGTCGGGCAATCGCAGCCCGGCAGCTTCAAGGGCTTCCTCGACACAGAGGTCGAGCTTCTCCGTATGTGCGCGCGCGGCGATTTCCGGCACCACACCCCCATATGCCGAATGCAACTCGGTTTGACCGGCCACGACCGACGACAGGATCTCGGGATCGTGCCCCGGACGATGGCGCACGACCGCAGCTGCGGTGTCGTCACAGCTGCTTTCCAGCCCGAGAATCGTGATGGTGCGCGACATGGTGCGGTGGTTGCTCCGAAGGTCTCGCCGGGATACCAAGACACACCGTTCCCGTCCATCCCGCGAGACGCCATGACCCCGAAGCCCACGGTGATCCTGACCCGCCCGCGCGAGGCGAGCGAGCGTGCCGCGGCGGCCGTGTCGGGGATCGATGTGATCGTGTCGCCCGTGACCGAGATCGAGGGAACGGGCGCTTCGGTCGATCCGGCGGAATTCGCCGGTCTGATCCTCACGTCTGCACATGCCGTTTCGTTCCTGCCAGATCTGGCCGGAGTTCCGGTCTATTGCGTCGGCGCACGCACTGCCGAAGCGTCGGGCGGGGAGGTCAGGCTCGTCGCACGGGATGCCGATGATCTGGTGCAGCGCCTCGAAGCGGAAGGGCCGCTGCTTCACGCGAGGGGGCGCGAGACGCGCGGCGAGGTTGCAGAACGGCTGAATTCCGCTGGAATAGAGACACATGAGTGCGAGGTTTACGCGCAGATCGCCCGCGACCTCAGCCCCGAAGCGAAGGCCGCGCTCGAGGGGCCGGACCGCGTGATCCTGCCCCTGTGGTCACCACGATCCGCCGAGCGCGTGGCAAACCAGTTGGCAACGATTGGATCCAACCTCCACGTGATTGCGTTGAGCCCGGCGGTCGCCGCTGCGTGGACAAGCGCGACCGGCGGACGAAGCGAGGTCTGCACCGATCCGAACGGCGACGAGATGATCGCGCGAATTGTCGCTGCGGCATCTCGGTGACCCGCCTTGAGACCTTGGTGCGCCGTAGCTAAGTTTGAACCGAAGTCCGGCTTGTCCGACAATGAGTTAAGATTCGAAAGGTGCACGCGTGGCGAAAACCCCGAAATCCGACGACACAACCGAAACGGGCGAGCCCGACTCGCCCAAGGTTGCTCAGGATGCCGTGGAAGACGCGGTCGTCATCGAAGAAATCGCGCCTGAGGACGAGCCCGAAGTCACAATCCTGACCGATCAGGACGGGACGCGTGACGACAGCGGGGCCGACACCGACGATGAGGCGCCAGCGCAGGACGTGGACCCCACGCCGAGCATCGCGCCCGTGGTGCGTGAAGAACCGCGGCGCGGCGGCGCGGCGCTCCCGTTCGGGGGCATGATCGTCGGCGGGCTGTTCGCGGGTGCAATCGGGTTCGCGGCGGCGCAGGCGTTCGTCCCCGGCAGTTGGCCGTTCGGGTCGGACCCCGGCCCGGACCCGGTGCAGGAGGCGCTGAACGCGCAATCGGAGCAGATCGCGACGCTTCAAAGCACCATCGACGAACAATCCGTGACGATCAGCGCCCTTCAGGGCGACACATCGGTCGAAGATCTGGGCGGCGCGCTGCGCGCGGACATCGTCGCGACCCAGAACCGGATCGAGGATCTGGCGGCCACCGTCAGCGGATACGAAGCGCGTATCACCGCGCTTGAAAAGATGCCTCAGGGCGACAGTGCGGAAGCGGCGGAAACCGCGGCTGCCGCCTACGAACGGGAGTTGGCGAGCATCCGGTCGATGCTTGAGACCGAACTTGAAAAGCTGCGCGCCGAACAGGCCGACGCGGAAGAGCTTCAGGCCAGCGCGGCGCAGGCCGCGCAGGCGGCCACCGGGCGCGCCGCCTTGTCCCGGATCATGGCTGCACTGGACTCCGGTCAGCCGTTCGAGGACGCGCTTTTCGACCTGACGACCGCGACGGGGGCCGAAGCACCGGACGCACTGGCCGCAGTCGCTGGCGACGGCGTGCCCACGCTGGGCAGCCTTCAGGAAAGCTTCCCCGACGTGGCGCGAGAGGCGCTTGACCTGAGCCTGCGCGCGATGGTCGAGGCGGGCGAGATCGGTCGGGGCGAGGCGTTCCTTCGCACCCAGCTTGGAACCCGGTCGCTGGAACCGCAGGAGGGCGACGACCCGGATGCGATCCTGTCGCGCGCCGAGTTCGCCCTCAACAACGGTCGCATTGCCGAGGCGCTCGACGAACTGTCGGCGATGCCGGACGCCGCACAACCGGCGATGACCGACTGGATCGACCGCGCGCAGACGCGGCTTGCCGCGCTCGAGGCCGGATCGGCCCTTGCCCAAGACCTGAACCAATAAGGAAGACGTAATGCTCTGGTCCCTGTTCAAGATCATTCTGTTCGTCGTCCTGATCGGTGCGGCAACGGTCGGCGCGACCTATATGCTGGAAACCGACGGCGGCATCCGCGTCGATATCGGCACGCAGGAATACAACCTCGGTGCGCTTCAGGCGGTCATCGCCCTGATCGTTCTGGTCGTCGCGCTTTGGATTTTGTTGAAGCTGGCTGGCCTGATCGTCGCCACGATCCGGTTCCTGAACGGAGACGAAACCGCGATTTCCCGGCACTTCGACCGCAATCGCGAGCGAAAAGGGTATGAGGCGCTGGCGGACGGGATGATGGCGCTCGCTTCGGGCGAAGAGCGGACGGCGATCACCAAAGCCGCACGGGCCGAACGGTATCTGCGACGCCCGGAATTGACCAACCTCATCACAGCGCAGGCCGCCGAAATGGCCGGCGACCGGAAGAAGGCGACCGAGGTCTACAAACGGCTTCTGGCCGATGAGCGCACACGGTTCGTCGGCGTGCGGGGTTTGATGAAGCAGAAGCTGGAAGAGGGCGACACGGACACGGCGATGAAGCTGGCCGAGAAAGCCTTTGCGCTCAAACCGCAACATGCCGAGACCGGAGACGTGCTGCTCGCCCTGCAAGCCACCCAGAACGACTGGCACGGCGCGCGGGAAACGCTGGGCAAGAAGGTCAAGCATGGCGCGCTTCCCAAGGACGTCGGCAAGCGCCGGGATGCCGTGCTCGCCCTTCAAGAAGCCAAGGGCATTTTCCAGGACGGCAATTCGATCCGCGCCCGCGAGGCGGCGATCGAGGCGAACAAGCTGTCGCCGGATCTGATCCCCGGATCGGTGCTCGCTGCGCGCAGCTATCTGGAACAGGACAACAAACGGTATGCCGCGCGGGTGCTGACGAAGACCTGGAAGGTGCAGCCGCACCCGGACATTGCCGAAGCCTTCGCCGAGATCGAGCCGGACGAAACGCCGGAACAGCGGCTGAAACGGTTCAAAGCCCTGACGAAAGAGCATCCGGATCATCCCGAGAACAAGATGCTTCTGGCCGAGTTGCACATCGCCGCAGAACAATTCGACAAGGCGCGTGAGGCTTTGGGCGATCTGCCCACGACCAAGCCGACCCAAAGGGTGCTGACCCTCATGGCGGCCATCGAACGCGGGCTCGAAGCACCGGACAGCGAAATCCGCGCATGGCTTGCCAAGGCCGTCGTCGCGCCGCGCGGACCGCAGTGGGTGTGCGACAAGTGCCATACGGTTCATGCCGACTGGGGCCCGGTTTGCGAGAACTGCGGTGCCTTCGACACCCTGTCATGGACCGAACCGCGCGAGACGGACATGAAAATGCCGGGCGGAACGCGGATGGACGCGCTGCTCGTCGGCGCCCCGGACATCGCCCCGGACCGCGAGATGGTCGCCGAAGCCCGCGCCGAGGACCACGAAGCACTGGTCGGCGGCTCCGATCCTGCCGACGAGGCGGTCGACGTGACCCCGGCGGAAGCCACGGAAACCGAGAGCAAAAATTAGGGCTACACACCGCGCAAAGGTGGTGATAATGACCCCGCACCGAAGCGGTGTGCCGCTGTAGCTCAGCTGGTAGAGCACGTCATTCGTAATGATGGGGTCGGGGGTTCGAGTCCCTTCAGCGGCACCACTTCGGGACCAGTCCGACAGACGCGACCATCAGGGGCGGGGCACGATGCCCCGGGCCAGCCAGTCGTCGAAGGTCGCCAGCACCGTATCGACGAAGGCATCGTCATTGATGTGGGCGTCCAGAGCCTTGAGCGTCACGTTGTCCGGGCAGACTTTCGTCAGTTCATCCACGAAAGCGGCAAGTCCGTCGGGATCGCACAGATCGGCCCCCGGCCGGTCCAGGGCGTGGCATCCTTGCGTGGGCAGGATGAACACCGTCTCGCCCTTGGCGCCTGCCAATCGTTCGGCCAAAGCTCGCGCCACATCGCGGCGGCGGGGTGCATCCAGAACGACAGACGTCAAAAGACGGTTGTGGGCATGGGACGGCAGGCCCTGCAAAGCTCCGGGCATCGGCTGCCACCCCGCCAGATCCACGAGGTCGTAGCAGCCGGACGACACGATCTGCGGTATGCCCGCGCGTCCAGCGGCGGTCAGGCGCGATTCGCCTGCGTGGATGGCGGACCCGTTGATGTAATTCCCGACCTCCTGCGTGGCGAAATCCATAACGCAGGCGAACGCGCCTTGGGCGGCAAGGCTTTCGAACGCCCGGCCCCCCATCCCCGTCGCGTGGAACACCGCGACATCGAAACCACGGGATTCCAGTGCCGGTTTCAGCGCGACCATGTAGGACAGGAAGGATTTGCCGAAGCTCGTCATGCCGATAAGCGGGCGTTTCGTATCCGGCTTTTCCACGGCGCGAGCCGCCCCCAGAACGGCCCCTGCGGCTTGGGAGAGGGACGCTTTGCAGACGGCATTGAGCCCGTAAAGCCCCCCGGCCCAGAGGATCATCTGCACATCGACCGGCAAACGCTCGGCCGGGATCAGGGGTGAAAACGAGACGGTCGAAACGATGTACTTGGGAACGCCGAGCGGCACCGCGTTGCAGACATCGAGGGCAAGGTCCGTGCCCATCGTGCCCCCAAGCACCAGAAGGCCGTCGAAGCGTCCATCGGCAAACAGGCGAGACACGAGCGTCGATGCACCCTGCGCCATGATCTGCATCGCCGTGTTTTCGTCGCCGCTGTCGATGGCGGCCTGAATGGAACTGCCGCCCGCCTCGGCCACGTCATGCTTGGAAAAATCCGTCGGTTCGGTCGGGTCGCCAAGCACGGACACGTCCATCGTGACCACCGCGCCGCCCTGCCCCCGGATCACCCCGGCGATGTAGTTCAGTTCGTCGTCCTTGGTGTCGTAGGTCCCGACGATCAGGATCGTGCGGTCGGTCATAGTTTGATCCATGCGGTTTTCAGGTCGAGGTACTTGTCGAAGGCATGGAGCGATTTGTCATGCCCGTTTCCGGATTGCTTCACTCCGCCAATCGGCACGGTCACGTCGGGTCCGCCGTAGGTGTTGACGTGAACGACCCCTGCCCTGATCGCCCGGATCATCCGGTGCGCGCGGGAAAGATCGCGGGTCCAGACCGCTGCGGCAAGGCCGTAATCCGTGCCGTTGGCGATCCTGACCGCCTCATCCTCGCTGTCGAACGGGATGACGGCAACGACGGGTCCGAACACCTCGTTCTGGGCAATCGGGTCGCTGGGGTCGACGCCGGTGACGATGGTCGGCTCCATGAAGTAGCCCCCCGTCTCTTCGAGGATGCGCGACCCGCCGATGACGGCGCGCCCGGCCGACCGCGCCTCATCCACGAAGCAAAGGTTCTGATCGAGTTGCCGGAGAGAGTTGACTGCGCCCGCGCTTGTCGAGGGATCAAGCGGGTTGCCGACCGACATCGTTTTCACAAATTCGGCCAGTCTTGAGACGAATTCGTCGTGGATCGAACGCTCGACCAGCAGTCTCGACCCGGCGACGCAGACTTGCCCGGCATTGCGGAAAATACCGTTGGCCGAGACCTTGACCGCCTCGGTCAGGTCCGGGGCGTCCGCGAAAACGATGTTCGGGGATTTGCCACCGAGTTCGAGGTACACGCGTTTCAGGTTGGATTTCGCCGAATACTCCAGAAGCCGCCTGCCCACAGGACCGGACCCGGTGAAGACGAGCACGTCGACGTCCATCGACAGCCCCATCGCCTCACCCACAACAGCGCCTTCGCCCGTGACCACGTTGAACACGCCGGGCGGGATACCAGCCTCGAGCGCCAGTTCCGCGATGCGAAGAAGCGTGAGCGATGCGGTCTCGGCGGGTTTCAGGACGACCGAGTTTCCGGCGGCCAGTGCGGGCGCGACTTTCCACGCGCCGATCATCAGCGGGAAGTTCCACGGGACGATGGCGCCGACGACCCCGACCGGAGCGCGGTGCACGAGGGCGAGGATCGAGGGGTCGGTCGGGGCGATCTCGCCGTAGAGCTTGTCGATCGCTTCGGCGTAGTAGCGGATCGTTGCGACCGCCGACAACGGCTCGGCCTTGAACGCCATTCCGATTTCGGTCCCGTTGTCACGCACGCCCAGAACCGCGAGTTCCAATGCGTTCGCCTCAATCAGATCGGCCCATTTAAGGAGCGTCCGCTTGCGGGCTGCGGGTGGAAGATCGGCCCAGCGGCCGTCCTCGAACGCACGACGAGCGGAGGCGATTGCGCGGTCGGCGTCCTCACGCGTCCCGCGCGGGATGGTGGTCAGAACCTTGCCGTTGAGGGGTGAAATCACATCCATTTCGCCACCATCGGACGCGCCGCGCCGCTCGCCGTCTATGATATGCGCACCGGGGCGCACATCCTGTGCTGCCAAGGTGTCGATACGTGCCTGATCGAGCATGAAACCCCCTTAACGCGTTTGGCTGTCATGGATGTCGTGGTCGTGCTCGTTTTCCGGGACCGCGCGCCGTTTCTCGCGAAACAGACCCCAGACATGACCGACGATCAGCAGGACGATTGCGATGGCGAGAAGCGCGGCGATGGGCCGATCCACGAAGTCGAGCGGCGTCTTCACCCGTGCCATCGCGGCGCGCAGTTTGACCTCCATGATCCCGCCAAGGACCATGCCGAGAACGATTGGCACCACCGGCAAGTTCATCCGTTTGAGCACAAGGCCGATGATCCCGAAGCCAGCCGCTAAGGCGCAGTCGATCACCGAATTGCGTAGCGAGTAAACCCCGACGAATGACAGGGTCAGGATCATCACGCCCAGAAAACGGGTGGGCACGCGGATGATGCGGATCAGCCAGTTCGAGGCGAACAGCATAAACACCACGACGATCACGTTAAGCAGGATCATCGCGATATAGAGCGCGTATACGAAGTCCATGCTGTTCTGGAACAGTCCCGGACCCGGAACGACGTTGTGGACGTAGAACACCGACAGCATCATCGCCGTCAGCGCCTCGCCCGGGATGCCCAGCGCGAGCAGAGGGATCATCGCGGCGGCGGGCACGGCGTTGTTGGCCGATTCCGAGGCTACGAGGCCTTCGGGGCTGCCGTTACCGAAGGCGTCGGGGTCTTTGGAAGTCTTCTGCGCATAGGTATAGGTCAGAAACTGCGCCGTGAACTCCCCGACGCCGGGGATCATGCCCATGAGCACGCCGAAGAACGACCCTGCCCCGGCGACCCGTTTGTGCCGGAACACGCCGAGCATCGCGGTGAACATGTTGCCTTGGACCCGTTGCGTGATGGGCGCGCGTTCCGGGTCGGTGAGCAGCACGAAGGCCTGACTGAGCGCGAAAAGGCCCAGAACCACGACGATCAGGTCGACACCGGACGACAGCCAGTCCTGCCCGAAGGTGAACCGCTGGGTGTAGCGCACAGGCTCCAGCCCGATTGTATTGATGAGGATGCCGAAAGCGGCGAGCGATCCCGCGACGAGCGTCTGGCCACGATGCGCGATGACCACGAGGACGATACCGAGCAGGGCCGCGAGAAAGATTTCACGGCTGCCGAACAGGGGCGCGACCTTGGCCAACACGGGCGACAGCAGGATCAGGGCGGCGATGGACAAGATTCCGCCCACGAAGCTCGCCCCATAGGCCAGACCCAAAGCACGCAGCGCCTCGCCCCGCCGGGTCATCGGGTGTCCGTCATAGGTGGTTAGCGCGTTGACCGCCGTGCCGGGGGTGTTGATGAGGATGGCGGGAAGGGAGCCGCCGTACATCGACGACCCGTAGATGCCGAGCAGCATGGTCAGACCGACGAGAGGTTCGAGCGCGAAGGTGGCAGGCAGCAGGATCGCGATGGCGACCGCCGCACCGACACCCGGAATGGCACCGATCACGACTCCGCCGATGGACCCGATGAACAGTGCAAAGACGACCGCCGGATCGGCGAGCAGATTCAGACCGGATAGAAAATCGCTCATGCCGCCCTCACAGCCAGATCATCACGAAAAGTCGGAACTTGCCCGATGGCAGAAGCGAATAGATCTCGCCCGATGGGATTTTCACATGCAACAGGCCCTTGAAGATCACGACGACCGCGATTGAGAACAGGGTCGCAAAGGCGAACCAGCGTGCTTGCCGGTATCCCAGACGAAAGACGAGGAGGTTCGTGAATATGAGCGTCGAGGGCAGGTATCCAAGACGCGGCACGATCAGCACATAGGCGATGAACCAGATCGCGAACTCGATGGATCGCAGCCAATAGACCACCTCTTCGGTTCGGCCCCGGATGCGTTCGGACAGCATCGCGCCCAGAAGGTGAAGGCCGGAAAAGACGACCATCGCCCAGACCGCAACCGTGGGCCAGAATGCCGGTTGGCCGAGAAGCGGCTGACCGTCGACCCATGTCGTCTGGCTCGGCAATGCGGCAAGGAGAGCCAGACCGAACAGGAACGAGACAAGCGAAATGATGAAATCGCCCGGTCGCCGGTAGCGTTTGAACAGATCCTGAAACGTCTTGCTGCGTGCCATGTCCTGCCTCGTGAAGGACGCGCCCCGATGTGACCGGGGCGCGCGTTGATGGCGTTACTCGAGCATGGACGAGATGGTGCCGAGCGTTTCGGTATCCGCCTCGATCTGGGCCGCCGATTCCTCGGCATTCTGCCAATAGATCAGGGCGCCCGTATCCTCGGCCAACTGCTTGGCGGCGTCGGAGGTGACGACCTTCTGAGCCACGGCGACGATCTTTTCGCGCACGTCTGCGGGCGTGTCCTTGTGTACGAACAGTCCGTTCCACAGTGACACGTCGAGCGCCGGCGCGACCTCCCCGACCGTGGGGGCATCGGGCGTCAGCGGGATGCGTTCCGCACCGATGGACGCAAGAACCTTCACGTCGTCGAGGCAGGGCAGGATGAGTTGCAGCGTCGTGTTGATGACATCGGCATCACCCGAGGCCAGCGTGTTGCAGTCCAGCGCGTCGAACGCCGCGTCCGAGGCGAACGAGAACCCCTTTTCCTTGGCGAGGGCCAGCGTCACCTGCGTCGGGACGAGCGGGGCACCGAAGTGGCCCAGAACGACGTCGTTGTCCTGCGCATAGGCGGCGAGTTCGTCGACCGAACCATAGGTTGCATCGCCGGAGGCCGCGATCACGAAGGGATAGGTCAGGAAGATGCCGAGCGGATCGAACGGGTTCGGGTTCAGCGCCGGAATGCCGACCTCGGGCCCGACGATCGGCACGGCGATGACGAACGACCCGATGGTGTAGCCGTCCGCCGGAGCACTGGCGACTTCGGCGGCACCGGGGAACGGCCCACCGCCGCCACCCGGCTTGTTCACGACCGCGGCCGGAACGCCGTAGGTGGCCTGAAATTCGTCCGCGATCATGCGGGTCAGAACGTCTTCGAGGTCACCGGGCGGAAACGGCACGACGAACTCGACCGGCTTTTCAGGGTACTCGGCCTGCGCGGCCATCGGCAGGGCTGCGGCGGCGAGTGCCACGGCGCTTGCAAGGACTGTCTTCATGTCTGGCTCCCGTTGGTTGGGTTCATTATTTGAACCACTGGTAGCATTTATTCTTGCAGCTTCGAATCTTTTCTGTCAACGTCGTGACGAAAAAATTGCACTCGCAACGATCGGACAACCGGCCCGCAGATGGGAACGATTACCAAAGCGCTGGACCTGCTGAATTTCTTCGCAAAGCAGAAACCCGAGATCGGGCTGACCGAGTTCGTGCGCCTTGTGAACCGGGACAAGGCGACCGTGCATCGCCACCTTACCGAGTTGATGGAAAACGGTTTTCTCGAACAGAATCCGGTCACGCGGGCCTATCGTCTCGGCCCTGCTATCCTGCGTTTGTCCGGGGTGCGCGAAGCGACCCATCCGCTGAGATCCGTCCTGCGCCCTATCGTCGAAGACATCGCGAGACAGGTCGGAGAGCTCACTCACGTCTCGCTGTTGCAGGGCGATGTCCTGTCCCCTGCACTGCATTTCGACCCGATGACCCATGGCACGCAGGTGGCCTTCGACGAATCAGAGATCCTGCCTTTGCACGCCACGTCATCGGGACTCGCGGTTCTTGCCTTCGCGGATGAGGACGTGACCCGAAGCGTTCTGAAGCGACCCCTGACCAAATACGCGGACGGAACGATCACCACGGCAGACGAGCTTCGGTCGGTTCTGGACGAGGTGCGACGCACCGGCACCGCATCGCAGGACCGGACATTCGACAGCGAAGTCTGTTCGCAAGGCGCCCCCCTGTTCGGCGTCGGCGGCAAGGTCGTCGGCGCGGTGTCCATCGCGCTGCCCGCCGTGCGCGACACCGACGAGAAACGGGCCGAGATCCGCGAAGCCCTGCGTGATGGGATGGTCAGGATCACCCATCAGCTCGGCGGCGACCTGCCGCCCGATCACGCCGACAAATGGCAGTCCGCCGCCTGAGGCAGGCTTTCCAAGAACCCCGTGACGACAGAGGACCGGACCATGAAAGACGCGAATTTCCTCAAAGAACGCAACGCCCGTGCGATCTGGCATCCGATGGCGCATCCGGCCGACAGTATCGCCAACCCGCCCGACATCATCGTGGGTGGCGAAGGCGTCACCATCACCGATGTGGACGGCCACACCACGGTCGATGCCGTCGGCGGCCTGTGGAACGTGAACCTCGGGTTCTCCTGCCAGCCGGTGAAGGATGCCATCGCGACCCAATTGGACCGCCTGCCCTATTATTCGATCTTTCGCGGCACTTCGAACGATCAGGTCATCGAACTGGGCGAGATGCTTGCGGATTTCTTCGCGCCCGACGGGCTGACGCGCGCATTCTACACCTCCGGCGGGTCGGATTCGGTCGAAGTGGCGCTGCGACTGGCGCGCCAGTATCACAAGGTGCGCGGCGAAGCGGGCCGGGTGAAGTATCTGTCTTTGAAAAAGGGCTATCACGGCACGCATACGCTGGGGGCATCGGTCAACGGTAACGCCAATTTCCGAACGCAGTACGAGCCCTTGATGCCGGGCTGCTACCACGTGCCGGCCCCCTACACCTATCGCAACCCGTTCAACGAGACGGACCCCGCGAAGCTCGCGCAACTCTGCCTCGCCGCGATCGAGGACGAGATCAAGTTTCAGGACGCTTCGACCATCGCGGCCTTCATCATGGAGCCGGTGTTGGGCGCGGGCGGGGTCATCCCGCCGCATGAGAGCTTCATGCCGGGGGTTCGCGAGATTTGCGACAAGCACGGCATTCTGTTGATCGCGGACGAGGTCATCACCGCTTTTGGCCGCACCGGCGACTGGTCGGGTAGCCGCCATTGGGGCGTGCAACCGGACCTGATGTGCACGGCCAAGGCGATTACGAACGGCTATTTCCCGTTCGGCGCCGTCATGATTTCGGACAAGGTGTCCGACGTGTTCGAGAACGACACCACCGGAAAGGGGGCCATCGGTTCGGGATACACCTATTCCGGTCACCCGGTCGGTGCGGCGGCGGCAATCGCCTGCCTAGGCGAAACCGTCCGGTTGAACGTCAAAGACAACGCGGCAGCGCGGGGCGAACAGCTTTTCGCCGGTCTGAAGGCCTTGCAGAACGAATACGACATTATCGGCGATGTGCGCGGGGGACATGGCCTGATGCTCGCGCTGGAACTGGTCTCGGACCGCGCCACCAAGACGCCCATCGACAAGCAGGCCATCGGCAAGCTGCACCGCGTGACATATGAAAGCGGGGCGATGGTCCGGGTTTCGGGCAACAACGTGATCCTGTCCCCCTCGCTCATCCTGAGCGAAACGGAAGCCCGCACGATCCTCGACGCTCTCCACATGGGATTTGCCGCGATCTGATCCGGGTCAGCCGCCGACCGCGCCCTTTTCGCGCAGGTTGACCCCTTCCCAGCTTCCCTCGGCCCAGAGAAGCGTCATGCGCGTGAACGACCCTCGGGCAAGGTCGGGGTGATCCGCGACCTTCATGGCCGAGCGATGGGGTTCGCTGCGGTAGGCGGCCGAAATCACGGCGCCCTCGTTTTCCCAGAGCGAAAGGGTCGGCGCATCCAGACGTTGATCGTCCGGCAGCAACTGCTGTTCGAGGATCACGGACGGCAGGTCGGAAAAGGCCTGCCTTACCGCGCGCGTCCCTTTGCCGAAGGCGATCATGCCTTCGCCGGGATTGCCGATCCCCAGTGTCGTGAGGACAAAGACGGGCCGGGACGACTTCGGTCGCGGGCCGAGGTCATGGAACACCGATCCCGCCTTGCCGTCAGGGTGCCAGTTCAGATCACCGTGGCTTTGGTAGGGCAGCAAAAGCCCGCTCCACCACTCTTCCGCCTGCGTCAGCAGGGGAATGTTTTCGACCCGCCGCTTCAGGAACCGTCGTCCGGCATCGCGATCCGGCCACAGCGCGATCCAGGTCCGAATGGTCCGGTTGCGAGAGGGCAGGCCCGCCTCGTTCCATGCCACTTCGGACCCGGCAAGGGCAAAGTCCGCGCCCTCCGGCCCGACGCTCGTGTCGTCGGTCGCGGAAAGGTCACGGGGAAATCTGGCAGAAATGATCGTGAATGCCTGTGCCACCCGCACCCCCTTTCGACCCGGAGCCTAAGGGGTAAGTGGCGAATTACCAAGCATTTGGCCGCGCGATCAGATCGCGATCAGATGATTGTCCCAAGCCGAGGGCGTTCGGTTCAGGGCGCGTGGCCCGGCATGGTCGAGGGCGATCAGGCCGCCAAGCCCGTCCGACGCCAGATACCCATCCCCCAACGTGGCAAGTCCGCAAACGTCGCTTCGCGCGAAAGACGCGATGAAATCGCCGTCGGGTGTGAACCGATGCAGGCGACCGCCGCGCGGCGAGGTGATGGCGACCTCGCCACCATTTCCCGCGAAGGCGATGCTGCCCGCATAGCCCTGCATCAGCAATTGTTCGTCCAGCGGGGCGCTCGCCAAGATCGGTGCCTCGGTCATCCTATGCAGGCCAAGCAGAGGCATCGCCGCGCCCTCTTCGCCCTGCCATTGCATCGCGAAGGCCACCAGACCGTCGGGGCGGATCGCAAGGTGGCGGATCGAGTTCTGGTGGAGGTCCGGGTCGAGGATCAGTTTGTCGAGCACGCGGCCCGACAGGTCCGTGTAGACGAGGCTCGGCTCCATCCGGTCGATGTTCATTTTTTCCCGGTCATCGGTTTCGATCCCGCCATTCGCGACCACAAGCCGGGCGCCATCCGGCATAAGCCGTATCTCGTGCGGGCCAAGCCCGGTCGTCGGGAAGCTGCCGAGGCGCGTGTAGGTTTCGGCATCCCAGATCCCGACATGGCCCGCGCTTCCAACGATCTCCTGCTCGGAGGTGAACAGCGTCGATCCATCCTTGGAGTAAACGCCGTGCCCGTTGAAATGACGGTCCGTTGGCGGTTCGAGATGGCGCAGGACGACGCCTGTTGCGCAGTCGATCACAAGCGCGAAACGTCCGGGGCGACGCGCGAAACCGATCGCTTCTGCCCGCGTCGGGTGCCCGCAAGCCGCATGGCCGCGTGCGGGCAGTGGGATCGAGAATGTTTCGCGTCCGTCCGCGTCGATCCCGTGGATCGCGTAGGTTCCGTCGGGTTCCCTGGCTGCCGCGATGTAGGACGGCGAGCCGACCGCCGACCATCCCAGTCGCGGCGCACCGGCGGCTGCGATCAGCCCGCCCAGAAACGCGCGTCTGTTCGTCATGTCAGTCTCCGTCCGACGAATTGAAGCCGGGCGTGATCCCGTATCGGGTGCCCACTTCGACTTCGACCGCGTTCTCGACCGCGTCGATTTTCTGCTGAAGAATCTCGACATCCAGACGCTTCATGAGATCGCCGATGTTCTGAAAAGACGGGTCGGTGATGGTTTCGGCCTGCTCGCGAACGGCGTCGAGCGCCGCACGGGTTTCAGGGATTTCCCAGTCGGCCAGAGCCTCGGCCAGCCCGACCGCCGCTTCGGTCGCCAGCACGGATTGGGTGAGGCTGCGCCCGGACCGCCAGGCTTCGGCGCGCGTCGGTCGAGCGCGGGCGACCTCACCCAGCGGCCGCCCAAGCCGCGTGTCTTTCGTGAATTCGAGGGCTGAAAGGATCTGCGTATAGATCGCGCGCTGGGCCTCGGCTTCGTCGAGGTAGGTCGTGTTGCCCGCGCTTCCCGGGTCGAGGAGGAGCGGCGCGAAATCGGTCCATTGCGCTTGAAGCGCAGTCGCCTGATCCACCACGTCGCGCGTCAACGCCCGGACCAGCGTGCAGGCGTAATCGCCCTCGGCATAGTCGTTGAACTGACTGTCGTAGAGCATCCGCTCCAAGGCGAAGAATCCGCGTGCCGCAATGGAAATCTCCTCGAACGCCGCCTGATCTTCAGCCACCGGGTCTTTGTTCGAGATCAGGTCCGCGAGCGTTCTCTCGGTGAAGCCGCGTTTGTCGGGCCAGAAGGACAGGGACAGCGCGCCTTGTTCGCTTGGCCCCAGCCGCACGTCGGCGACCGCCATCCAACCGTCGAACGCGGCGTTGTATGGCCCGACAAGCCCTTCGGCTTCGCAATTGGCCTGTGCGGCGTCTTCCAAAACCTCGGCGGCCTCGGTGAAGGCGGCGAGATGTGGAAGGATGTAATCGTTCACGGCCTCTTCGACGCCCGCGACGGCGGGCGTGGCGATCAAGGCGGCGGCGTAGATCAAGTGTCTCACAGCGACTCCAGAAATTTTACAAGGGCGTCCCGATCCGGCTTCGGTCGCGCGACGATGGCGTCACGGGCGGCTTGCGCTTCCCCGCCATGCCAGAGGATCGCTTCCATCAGGGTGCACGCACGTCCATCATGCAGATAGTTTTCGTGGCCCGACACGAGCTTCGTCAAGCCGATCCCCCAAAGCGGTGCGGTGCGCCATTCATTGCCGGTCGCGCGCCCCTCGGGCCGGTTGTCGGCCAGCCCATCCCCCATGTCGTGCAAGAGCATGTCTGAATAGGGCCAGATGAGTTGGAAACTCTGGGCGGGCTGATCTGTTAGGCGGTGGGTCACGAATTTTGGCGTGTGGCAGGCGGTGCAACCTGCGTCGTAGAACACCTGTTTGCCGCGCAGAACGTCGGGATCGTCCGACCCGCGCCGGGCAGGCACCGCAAGATTCCGGGCGTAGAAGGTGACGAGGTCCAGTCCGGTGTCGTCGACTTCGAACCCGCCCTGGGCATCGTCATCGCCGTGGGCCGCCCCCACGCAGTCGGTCTGGTTGCCGGTGCATTCGCCCCAGGCGTTCGGAAACAACGGTGTCGAAATTCCGATGTCGCCGGAAAAGGCGGCTGCGCTTTGGTGCCGGATCGTCGGGGTGCCGGCCTTGAGCCCGAAGCGCCCGAGCATGATCTTTTCATTTTCGATCGACCAGACGAGGTTCGGGCGACCCGATATTCCATCCCCATCCTCGTCCGCCTCGTCGGCATGGGCGAGGATGTCCTGCGCGGGAATCGCCTCGAGCAGACCGAGCCCGATCATCTGCGGCGTCAGTCGCGGCGACAGCATCGCATCCGGGTGCAGGGGACCATAACCAAGGTCCGTCAGCGCGTAGGTCGGGCTGCGAAGGGTGACGATCTCGCCTCCGGCCAGCTCGACCGGAATATCCTCATAGGTGATCGAGACCTGTGCTTCGGCGGGCAGGCCGGAGGTGCCGAAATCCTGTATCTGGCCGCCATAGTTGGGTTCTTCGGTGGCCCCGATGAAATCCTCGACCTCCTGCATGTCCAACGCGACTTCGGCCGGAATAGACACGCGAAGGAAGAACGAAACCGCATTGTCGTCGGCCCCTTCTGGCAGATGCCCGCGCCCGTCCTTGATGTGGCAGTTCTGGCAGCCCCGGGCGTTGTAGAGCGGGCCGAGACCATCGGACGCCTCGGTCGACGAGGGTGCCGTGACCCAGATTTTTCGGAAAAGACCGTTGCCGACTTTGAACTCCAGCTCGCCTTCGAAGCCGATGTTGGCCGAGGGCTGGCTGAAGGCATCGGCATTGTCGCGGGCCCGCACGGTGGCGGCACCGGCCGGACGCTCTTCGAATTGCTCGGGCGCCGAAAAATCTGTCGTCGGCGCGGTCACCTTGGCGATCCGCGCCGCTTCTTCTTGCGTGCGTGGCACGACGTGCAGATGCTCGTCGCCAAGCGTCGTCAGGTCGAACCCGACGGCTGGCCCGGCGGCGATCAGAAAAGCGGCAAGGCTACTCTTCGCTATCCATCTTGGCGGCGTTGAGATGCGCGTAGTTTTCGGCCCCGATCCGTTCGTAGAGGTCGATCTGGGTTTCAAGGAAGTCAATGTGGCCCTCTTCATCGGCAAGCAGGTCCTCGAACAACTTCATACTCACATAGTCGTTCTCGTCCCGGCAGACATCGCGCGCTTCTCGGTACAGTTTGGCCGCCGAATACTCTGCCGCAAGGTCGCAGTCGAGCGTCTCGCGCGGTGTTTCCCCGATCCGGAGCGGGTCGAGTTTCTGAAGGTTCGGATGCCCTTCCAGAAAGATGATCCGCTCGATCAGCTTGTCGGCGTGCTGCATCTCTTCGATGCTTTCTTCGCGGCTCTTGGCCGCCATGTGCTTGAGCCCCCAGTCATCCTGAAGACGATAGTGCAGCCAATACTGGCTGACCGCCGTCAATTCGTGCCGAAGCGCCGAATTGAGGTATTCAATAACTTTCTCGCTGCCCTTCATGGCGCTTCTCCTCTGCCGGGTGCCCGCGCAGATTGCGCAGGCTTAAAGGTACATGGAGGCTATCACTTTGGCGCATCGTCGCAACGAAGAGCGACATGCAGCCACCGCAATCCGCGGATTTCCCGAGCGCATGGTAGATGCGCCCGGGTGTGATGATCGTCCGTTCATCCGCGGCGCGCATCCAGTCGATTGCGGCGTGGATGTCGCGATCCGAGATGTTCTGGCAGTGACAGACGATCATACCGCGTAGCGCCTTACTGAAAGACCGCGTTGGGGTTGTCGAGACTGTCGGAGCCTTCGAACTCGATCGCCTCAAGGCCCAGATCGGCCACGATACGTTCGATCGTCGCGGTCTGGTCGATGAGGCCGTCGATGGCGTCCATCATCAGCTTTTCGCCCTCTTCATTGCCGGGGGCGAGCATCTGATCCACGGCCATACCGTTTTCGGCCGCGTCCGAAATCGCCGTCATGGCGGTCATGGTGGTGTCCAGCTTTTCCTTCATCTCGGCGTCGAGATCGGCGTTGGCTTCGGCCACCAGATCGGACAGCGACGGCCCTTCGACGACCGATCCGTCCACGCGGGTGTAGGATCCGAGGTAGACGTTCTGCACACCGAGGCCGTCGTTGTAATGCGACCGATGGGTGTTGTCCGAGAAACAGTCATGCTCTTCTTCCGGATCGTTCAGCATCAGGCCAAGGCGCATACGCTCACCAGCCTGTTCACCGTAGGAGAGAGAGCCCATGCCGGTCAGGATCGCGATGATCCCGGCGTCTTCGTTCGCCATCACGGCTTCGCGGGCTTCGCCGCCCTGACCCCATGCCGCGACCATCTCTTCGAGGTCGGAAATGAGCAGGTCCATCGAGGCTTCGAGATAGTCGACGCGGCGGTCGCAGTTGCCATTGGTGCAGTCGTCGCCCATAGCGAAATCGGTATAAGGGCGATCGCCCGCGCCGGCGTCGGTGCCGTTCAGATCCTGACCCCAAAGCAGAAATTCGATGGCGTGGTAGCCACGCGCGACATTCGATTCGATCCCGTCGGCTTCGTTCAGCGTGTCAGCGATCAGTTCAGGCGTGATGGACGAGGCGTCGACCTCCTGCCCGGCGATGGTGAGCTGCGGGTTCGCGATCACGTTGACCGCAGCGAAGGGGTTTTCGTCGGTGGCGCCGCCATAGCTTTCGTCGACATAGTCGATCAGGCCCTCGTCCAGCGGCCACGCGTTCACCTTGCCTTCCCAATCGTCGACGATCGGGTTGCCGAAACGGTAGACTTCGGTCTGCTGATAGGGCTCGCGCGCCGCAACCCATGCCGCGCGTGCCGCAGCGAGCGTGTCTTCGGACGGGCTGGCGATCAGCGCCTCGACAGCATCGTTCAAAGCCTGCGCGGTGGTCAGGCTGTCTTCATAGCCCGCGTGTGCGATATCGGCATAGGTCGTGAGCACTTCGCCCTTGGTTGCCGCAAAAGCCGGAACGGTGCCGAGGATCAGGCCGGCCGCCGTAAGTGTCGCGCGTTTCATCATATCAGTCCCTTTGGTCACTTCGTAATTCTGGTGCTTGGCCGAATAGCTGATTGATTTGGTCGGATAAGTCAAGGAATGCCCGAGTAAAGTGATCGGGAATTTGGAATGGTTCCAATCAGAATCGAAAAAGGGCGGCCCAGCGGACCGCCCAGATGCGTTTTTCATGGCCTATGGCGTCAGAACAGGTCCGGCAGGAACAGAACGAGCGCCGGGAAGGCGATCACCAGCGCGACCACGAGGATGTCGGACAGCAGAAAGGGAATCACCCCTTTGAACACCTGCACGACGCTGACGTACTTGCTCGCCACGTTTTTGATGACGAACACGTTCAACCCGACAGGGGGCGTAATCATCCCGATCTCAAGCAGTTTCACCACCAGCACGCCGAACCAGACGAGGTCGATGTGCTGGGCTTCGAGCACGGGCAGGAACACCGGCAACGTGACCAGCATCGCGCCGAACGGCTCCATGAACGTGCCCAGCGCGAGGTAGATCAGGACGATGATGAACATCAGACCGACATAGCTGATGTCCGCCCCCGCGACGGCCTGCGCGATGAAGCTTTGCAGACCGGACAGACCAAGGAACCGCGTGAACATCGTTGCCGCGAACCCGATGATAAGCAGCGATCCGGTGGTGGTCACGGTTTCGATCAGGGACCGCGAAATCGCTTTGCGGGTGAGCTTTCCGGTCGCGCCCGCGACGACGAAGGTGCCGAGCGCGCCGATGGCCCCGGCCTCGGTGGCCGTGAACAGGCCGCTGAAAAGCCCGCCGAAGACGATCAGGATGAGCACCAGAACGGGGAGGAGCGACAGGAACACGCGCGCACCCTCGCCTTCGTCCACTTCGGCGCGACGGGGGATGACGTCAGGCCGGGTCAGGCTGATGACAAGGATCACGAGCGTATAGGCGATTGCAGTCGCGATCCCGATGCTGATGCCGCCAAGAAAGACCTTGGTGACCGATGTTTCGGCGATGATGCCGTAGATAATCATCAGGATCGAGGGCGGGATCAGCGCCCCGATGGTGCCACCCGCAGCGATGGACCCGGACGCGATAGACGGTCGATAGCCCGCCTTGACCATTTCCGGGATCGCGATGCGCCCCATGGCCGCTGCCGTGGCGAGCGAAGATCCGGAGAGGGCGGCGAAGCCGGAACAGGCGAAGATGGACGAGATCGCCAGACCGCCGGGCAATCGGGCGAGAAACACCTTCGCCGCATCGAACAAACCCGCCGTCAGGCCGGTGTGGAACGCGACGAAGCCCATCAAGAGGAACATGGGAACCGCGCTCATCGTCCAGCTTGCGACGAAGCTGTAGGGCGTGTTCTCGAGGATGCCGAGCGCGGGTTTCAGCCCGATCATCGCCCAGATACCCGAAAAGGACACGAGGATCAGGGCAAGCGCGACGGGCAGACGCAGGACAAGCAGGATGGCGAGCGCGATGACGCCATAAATGCCGGTTTCGACGCTCATTCGGTGGCCTCATCCAGTTGCGCGGCAAGTGTCGGGTTCAGATAGCCGATCGCCAGCAAGGCGGTGATGACGGTCGCAAGCGTGAACCCGATCGGCGCGAAGTAGAACGAATGCCAGACCGGCATCTTGTAGGTCGCGATCTCGACGAGCGTGCCGACCCGCGTTTCGGAAAGGGCTTTGTCCCAGTTGGTCCAGGCGAGAAAGCCATAGATCACCGATGCAACGACCATGACGAGGGCATCGGAATATTGCCGGACCCGTTCGGACAACGCGAAGTCGATCAGTTCGACCGAGATCATCTGACGGCGAAGCTCCAGCCAGCCGAGCGGCAGGAACGCAAGCGCCGTCATGTAATACCGCGCCACGATTTCAGGCACGGTGTTCATGGAGATACGGAACAGGTTGCGCAGAACGACGTCGAGCGAGATGTGGAGCATCATGGCGACGACGGCGAATGCGCCGATATACCCCATCGTTCGGGCAATCATCCGCGCGATGGCGACCAGCTTTCCCATAGTGCGACCCCGAGATGAGTGGTTGGGGTGCCCCGGCCCATGAACAGGGCCGGGGCATCGGCATCACATGCCGTAGGTTTCAAAGTCGACCTTGGACCAGATCTCGTCCCAGGCGCGGGCGGCGAGAGCTTCGGGGTCTTCACCCACTTCGGCCACGATCCCGTCCCACTTCTCGATCAGCGCGGCGAAGTCGGCGGCCAGCGGGTTGCTGTCGATGCGCGACTGCACGTCCTGTTCGGCGAAACCGTTCGATGCCGCGAGGAACTCTTCCGACGGTTCGGTGTCTTCGATCCCGGCCTCCGCAACGGCGGCGTTGGCTTCACCCGGCATCTGGTAACCCCAGCGGTCGGTCAGCTGCGGGTCGGCGCGGTTGGCGGCTTTGGCGAACTGGGTCCGCTGTTCGACCGACATATCCGCCCAGACATCTGCGGCGACGGTGAAGTTGGACGTCACGTGATAGGTGCCCAGCGGTACGCGCAGCACGTTGGTCGCCACGTCGACGAGACGGTAGGACAGCATGTCCGCGATAGACGCCATGGTGCCGTCGA
The DNA here is from genome assembly GCF_005871115.1 of Maritimibacter alexandrii. Taxonomy (NCBI): domain Bacteria; kingdom Pseudomonadati; phylum Pseudomonadota; class Alphaproteobacteria; order Rhodobacterales; family Roseobacteraceae; genus Maritimibacter; species Maritimibacter alexandrii. Next base: position 1,132,868 of record NZ_SWKQ01000009.1, on the reverse strand, counting down.
TGGTGCCCTGGCTCAGGGCTTCGAAGGTCTGGCCGACCGGCAGGTTCACAGGGGTCGCGCCGAAGTTTTCGGCCCAACGCGAATACGGTGCTCCGCCCGAACGCAGGCGAAGGCCCTGAAGGTCTTCGATGGTGTTGACCGGCTTCGTGGTCATCAGCACGTAGACGTCCGACGACCCGGAACCCAGGAACACGCCGCCGAAAGCCTTGTATTCTTCCTGACAGGGCGCGCAGTTCACGACCCACTCGGTCATCGCCCAACCCATCGCGTGCGGATTGCGCCCGGCCAGGGCGAGGTCGCCCGCCACGCCGGTTTGCGGGAAGTCCGCCGCGAAATAGAGCGGGAGCGAGTTGCCGACGCCGGCAAGCCCGGTCTGAAGCGCATCCTTCATCTGGGGCAGCGAAACGACTTCCGGCCCGATGACGTTCGCGGTCATTTCGCCGCCGGTTTCCTCGGCGAGGAACTCGGCGAACTTGCCGTACATATAGGCCGCCGGGTGCGCCGGAGGGGCGGCCGGTGCGGCGACGACGGTTTCGGCCTGCGCCGGAACCGCGAAGGCGAGGGCGGCGGCAAGGGCCGCACCCGTTACATTCCAAGTCTTCATTGTGGTTCTCCTCCCAATCAGACGTCCTAAAGGTTCAGAAGACGCTTCGCGTTTTCCTTGAGGATGAGCGGACGTACCTCATCCTTGAATGGAGCTTTCTCGAAATCGGCCAGCCAACGGTCCGGCGTGATCGCGGGCCAGTCGGAACCGAAGAGCATCTTTTTCTTCAGCATCGAATTCGCGTATTTCACCAGAATTTCCGGGAAATACTTCGGGGACCAGCCGGACAGGTCGATGTAGACGTTCGGCTTGTGCTGGGCGACGGCCAGCGCCTCTTCCTGCCACGGGAAGGACGGGTGGGCCATGATGATCTTGAGGTCGGGGAAATCCACCGCCACGTCGTCGATGGACATCGGGTGCGAGTATTTCAGCCGCATCCCCATGCCGCCGCGCATCCCCGAACCGACCCCCGTCTGCCCGGTGTGAAACAGGGTGATGACGCCTTCTTCTTCCAGCACTTCGTAGAAAGGATAGGCCATGCGATCATTGGGCCAGAAGCCCTGCATCGTCGGGTGAAACTTGAACCCCCGCACACCGAAATCACGGATAAGCCGACGCGCCTCCCGCGCGGCCATCTTGCCCTTCCACGGGTCGATGGAGGCAAACGGGATCAGGATGTCGTCGTTCTCGGCGCAGATTTCGGCCACTTCTTCGTTCGAGTAGCGGTGGAAGCCGGTCTCGCGTTCGGTATCGACCGGGAAGATGACGGCGCCGATCTTGCGCTCGCGGAAGTATGCGGCGGTCTGGCCCGGCGACGGAAGCATCCCGTCGGCCCCGGCGGGGTTGCCGAAATACTTGGCCATCCCGGCCTGAAACTCCATGTACCCGTCGTCACGGGTTTCGCCGTGTTTGCACGGCTCTTCCGCGTGGGTGTGGATGTCGATGGCGACGAGTTCGTCGACGTTCAGTGGCATGCGTTCAGTCCTGTGAATTTCTTGAGCAGCGAGGTCAGTTGATCCGCCTCTTCCTGGCTCAGGTTGTCTTTTTCGGTGAAGTTGAACGAAAGGAAGTTCTCGCGGTGCGCTTCCACAAAGCCGCTCCCTTCCTCGGTCAGATAAAGCCGCACCGCACGCCGGTCCGACTTCGGCGTCTTGCGCGTGACGAGCCCGCGCTGGACCAGCCGCGCCGTGAGTTTGGTCATATGGGCCGGCTTGATCCGAAGCGTGTTCGCGATACTGCCCTGCCGCAGTCCGGGGTTCAGACCGATCACCCAGAGCACCGTGAACTCGCCCGGTTTCAGCCCATGGTCGCCCAGATTCTCGAAGAAGTTGTCGAACGCCTTGATCTGGGCCAGACGGATAAGGAAACCGAGCGAATCCGTGATGGCGCCCATCCGGATCGGTGCGTCTTCGGCTTCCTGTTCCATCGCGTCCCGCATCAGTCGTCCTTGGTCACCGCGACCTTGCCCGCTTTCTTGTTCAAGAATGCGTTCAGCCGCTCTTCCGCTTCCGGGCTCGTCGCCGTGAACGAGGCGATGAAGCTTTCGACGAACAGGCCATCGTCCGAGGCCATATCCTGAATGCGGGGCAAGGCATTGATGATCGCGTAGTTCGAGATTTCGGCATTGGTGGCCGCGTGCGAGGCCAGCGCGATCGCCTTTTCCAAAGCCTCGCCTTCGGGCACCACATACTGAACGATGTTCCAGCGTTCAGCGGTGTCGGCATCGACCGCGCGACCCGTCAGCATCATGTCGGTCATCCGCGCCAGTCCCATAAGGCGCGCGGACCGGACCGACGCCCCGCCGCCGACGAAAATGCCGCGCTGGCCCTCGGGCAGCGCGAAAAAGGCCGACTTGTCGGCAACCCGCACGTGAACGGACGAGGCAAGTTCCAGACCACCGCCCACGACGGCGCCGTGAAGTGCGGCGAACCACGGCAGTTTGCCCTTTTGAATCCAGCCGAACACCTCATGCCAGCGGCGCGAGCCATGAACGCCCTCGAAGGGAGTCTTTTTCACATGCTCGGCCAAATCGAGGCCCGCGCAGAAATGGGTGCCATGCCCGTGAATCACCGCCGCTTTGGCCTCGGCTTCCGCCTTGCGCACGATCAGCGCGAGCTCTTCGACGAAGGCATCGGAAATCGCGTTACGCTTTTCGGGCCGGTTCAGGCCGACGAGCGCCACGTTCCCCCGCAGCTCGTAGGTGAGGTATTTCAGGTCCAACGATGTCCTCCCAACCGACTTTTCGAGTCGCGTTGAAACCACTATCCACGGATTTAGTTTCCGCGTAAACTAAATTTTGTAACGCGTCGGGAGGGACGCAAGGGAGGAATGAATGACGAAGGCAAAGCTGCGCCCTGTCAAACTCTGGCAACCGGACATCGCGTGGGAAGAATCGGACGATGGCACGATCTTGGTGCGTCAGACCGCGCCGTTGGGCGACTACCCCGACAAGATCACGGACCGACTGGATCACTGGGCGGATGTCGCGCCGGACCGTCTTTGGATGGTGGAACGGGGCGTCGGCGAGGCGGAGTGGACCGGGCTGACCTATGCCGAAGCGCGCGCTCAGGTCCGGTCGATCGGGCAGGCGCTTCTCGATCTCGGCCTGTCGACGGACAGGCCGCTTGTCATTCTGTCGGGTAACTCGGTCGCCCACGCGCTGATGGCGCTTGGCGCGCAGTATGTCGGCGTGCCCTCTGCGGCCATCGCCCCCGCCTATTCGCTGGTGTCGACGGACCACGGCAAACTCAAAGGCGTTCGGGATCAGATTACGCCCGGCGCGGTCTTCGTCGATGATTTCGCGCCGTTCGAGCCGGCGATTGCGAATGTCTTTCCCGAACTGACGATCATCGCGAAGACAGGGACCGAATGGTCGTGGAGCAGTCTGGTCAACACGCCGGTGACCGAGGCCGTCGATGTGGCGAATGCGGCGATCACGCCCGATACCGTCGCGAAGTTTCTGTTCACCTCAGGCACCACCGGCAGTCCGAAAGCGGTCATCCAGACCCAGCGTATGCTTTGCGCGAACATCGAACAGGTGACGGATTGCTACGCCTATTTGCGGGACGAGCCGCCCATCGTCCTCGACTGGGCGCCGTGGAATCACGTCGCGGCGGGCAACCTGATGTTCAACATCGTGCTGCACAACGGTGGCACGTTCCATATCGACGCGGGGCGGCCCACCAAGGACATGATCGGCGAGACGATCCGAAATCTTCGCGACGTCTCGACGAACTGGTATTTCAACGTGCCCGCCGGGTTCGAGATGATCCTGCACGAGATGGAGCGCGACCCGACATTCGCCGACGCCTTCTTCCGCGACATGAAACTGATGTATTACGCCGGGGCGGCGATGGCCCAGCATACGTGGGACGACCTGAAAGCGATGGCGGTTCGTACGACCGGCGAGGAAATTCTGCTCGCCACCGGGCTTGGCGCCACGGAAACGGCGCCGTTCGTCCTGTTCCAGACCGAGCCTCAGGCAAGTCCGGGCAATATCGGCGTTCCCGCGAAGGACATCACCATCAAGCTGGTTCCCAACGAAGGAAAGCTTGAGGTCCGCGTGAAAGGCCCGAACGTGACGCCCGGCTACTGGCGGAACGAGAAGCTGACCGCCGAGGCTTTCGACGAAGACGGCTTCTACATGCTGGGCGACGCGCTGAGGTTCGCCGCGCCGGGCGACCCGTCCAAAGGATTCTTCTTCGACGGGCGCGTGGCCGAGAACTTCAAACTCCAGACCGGGACATGGGTGTCGGTCGGTGCGGTGCGCGCGAAACTGACCGATGCGCTTGGCGGCCTTGCCCGCGATGTCGTGTTGACCGGCGACGGCGAGGAAAAGCTGGGCGCCCTGCTCGTGCCGTTCCGTCCCGCCATCGCGGCGCTCGTGCCGGGTGGGGCCGAGATGAGCGATGCCGATCTGTTCACCCATCCGGCGCTGCGCGACGCTGTTTCCGAACGGCTCGCCGCCTACAACGCGAAGGCGACAGGTTCGTCGATGCGGGTGCCCATCGCCATGGTGCTGGTGGACCCTCTCGACCTCGACAAGGGCGAAGTGACCGACAAGGGCTCGGTCAATCAACGCGCCGTCCTGCGCGAACGCGCCGATCTGGTCGCCCGGCTTTACGAAGAGGGGCCCGAGGTCATCCGTTCAGGGCGCTGACGTCGATTGTCTTTGCCTTGCCGCGCCAATTGTATACATTTCAGTGTATACATGGGAGCGGTAGATGACTGAAACGCGCGGCAGCACACATGCGAAACGGGCAGCCTACGATCTGCGTCAGCGGATCGTGAAGGGCGAGTTGCCGGGCGGAACGCGGCTTTACGAGGTCGCCCTCGCGGAAGAACTGGAAATATCCCGCACGCCCGTGCGCGAAGCGATGAGCCGTCTTGCCGAAGAGGGCCTGTTGGAGCGCGCGCGGGGCGGCGGATTCGTCGTGCGGTCCTTCACCTATGCCGATGTCCTCGACGCCATCGAACTGCGCGGCGTGCTGGAAGGGACTGCGATCCGGCTGGCGGCCGAGGCAGGCGTTTCGCCGGAAAAAATTCAGCATATCAAGAGTTTGATCGCACAGATCGACGCGGGTTTCAGTGCTGCCGGCGATCCGCCGGACCTTGAGGCCTATTCGGGTCTGAACGAGCAATTCCACGACGATATCGCGGATCTGTGCCCGTCGGGTATCGTCCGGTCCGAATTGCAGCGGGTCAAATCGCTTCCCTTCGCCTCACCCTCGGCCTTCGTCTTCCGCCGCCGCGAATCACAGACGATGACTCAGTCCATCGTGATCGCCCAAGCGCACCACCACGCCATGATCGAAGCGATCGAACGGCGGGAAGGCGCACGGGCCGAGGCGCTTGCGCGGGAACACGCGCTGATCGCCCGAAGAAACCTTGAAGAAAAGGCACTTGCGCCGGGCGAAGGCAATCCGGCGCTCGCTCTGATCGTCGATTAAAACCCGCCCGCGCATACATTCCGAGGCCGATTCAGCGCGGTTTTCCGGATTTTGCTTGCAAAATCGCGTCAATCGTCGTTCCATGTATACATTCTGATGGTAGGGAGGTCATCATGGCGAAGAGCCTTGAGCAAATCATGCAGGAGACGGACATCGTCACGCACCTGCGCAATTCCAAAATCGGCATGTACATTTACCCGGGCGTCGCCCCGGAGTTCACGAACTGGCGTTCGGAACAGATGGCATGGCGTGACTCGGTCGTTCTTTACGACCAATCGCACCACATGGACGAAGTGACCGTCGAAGGCCCGGACGCGCAGGCGTTCCTCGCCCACGTCGGTATCAACGACTTCGGCAACTTCGACATGGGCCGCGCGAAGCACTTCGTGCCCGTGACCCCGGCGGGCCACGTGATCGGCGACCACATCATCTTCCGTCTGGACGAAAACAAGTACGTGACCGTGGGCCGCGCCCCGACCTCGAACTGGATCATGTTCCAGGCCGCGATCGGCAAGTGGAACGTCAAGGTTTCGCACGATCCGCGCTCGGATTCGCGTCCGGACGGCAAGGCGATCTACCGCACGCACTACCGCTTCCAGATCCAAGGCCCCGATGCCGACAAGATCTTTGAAGAGATCAACGGCGGTCCGGTGCCTGAGATCAAGTTCTTCCACGTCGACACGATCAACATCGGGTCGCGCAAGGTGCAGGCCCTGCGTCACGGTATGGCCGGTGCGCCCGGTCTGGAAATCTGGGGCCCCTACGCGGACAAGTCCTACATCCAGTCGACCATCGCCGAGGCCGCCAAAAAGGTCGGTGTCGAGATGCATTTCGTGGGCTCGCGCGCCTATTCGACGAACACCGTCGAATCCGGCTGGATCCCCTCGCCGCTGCCCGGCATCTACACCGGCGACGGCATGATGAAGGACTACCGCGAGTGGCTGACCGAACAGTCGTATGAGGCCGCAGGCTCCATCGGCGGGTCTTATGTCTCCGACAACATCGAAGACTACTACGTGAACCCGTTCGAACTGGGCTACGGCTTCTACATCGGCTGGAAGAAAGACGACTTCATCGGCAAGGACGCCCTGACCAAGATGAAAGGCGCCTCGTCCAACCGCAAGAAAGTCACCTTCGAGTGGAACGCGGAAGACGTGATGAAGGTCATCGCTTCGAACTTCGCGCCGGGCGAGAAGAACTACAAGTGGATCGACTTCCCGCAGCCCAACTACGCCTCGTCCACCGCGGACAAGGTGATGCAGGGCGACAAGATGGTCGGCATGTCGATGTTCAACGGCTATTCGTTTAACGAACGCTGCCTGCTGTCGCTGGGCGTCGTGGACCAGTCGGTCGAAGTCGGCGATGTGCTTGAAATGGTCTGGGGCGAGCCCGACGGCGGGTCCAAGAAGACCTCGGTCGAGCCGCATGAGCAGACCACGATCCGCGTTCGCGTGTCGCCGACGCCGTATTCGACGGAAGCGCGCACCAACTACGCCGACAGCTGGCGCACCAAGACCTGATCGGTCTGGCCAAGCTTTCCTGCGGCGGGATGGGTCATCCCGCCGCAGACAACCCCGAGATGCCTTGTTCAAGCGGTAATCATCGGGGAAGAATAGACAAACCTTATGGGACAAAGCTGAATGTGACTTGACCGGCCCCACGGCTCCCATACCGTGCGGCCACCTCTATAGCCCGAATTCGGGCGCGACATCTGACTGGGAGGACTACAGATGATCCAAGGAAACATTTTCCGCACTGCCGCCGCAGCCGCGGCCGTCACGGTGGCAGGCATGGCTCCGGCCCTTGCCGAAACCGTAAAGTTTGCGCACTGGGTTCCGCCCGCGCACACCCTCACCGCTTCCACCATCGAACCGCTTCAGGCCGCCGTCGAAGGCTCCGGTCTTGAGATCGAAGTCTACCCCGGTGGCGAGCTTGGCGCCGGTCCGCTCGAACAATACGTCCGCGTCGTTCAGGGCGTGGCCGACATCGTGTGGGGGCTTCAGGGCTATACCTCGTCTCAATTCCCGCTGACCATGGTGTCGGAACTGCCGGGCGCCCTGCCCGAGGGCATGACCGGCTACGACATGCTGTGGAACGCCTATGAGGCCGGGCAGCTCGACGGCGAGTTTCCGGGCACCGTTCCGCTCGCCCTGTGGCTGTCGGAACCGAACATCTTCATCATGAAAGACGTCGACGTTCGCACGCCCGCCGACCTTCAGGGTCTCAAGATCCGCGTGTCGGGTTCCGCTGCGGCGGCCGCCGTCGAAGCCCTTGGCGCGACGCCCGTCCAGATGCCCGCTGGCGAAATCTACAACTCGCTCCAGACCGGACTGATCGACGGTGTCATCACCGGCGCCTCCGCCGTCGGCGACTTCAAGCTCGACGAAGTGGCGAACAGCTACACGCTCAACGCGCCGCTCGGCCACATCTCGTTCTACGTCGTCATGAACAAGGCGAAGTACGAAGGGCTGCCCGCCGAGATGAAGGAAGCCATGGACTCGATCATCGGCCGCAAGCTGTCGCAGTCGGCGGAAGAGGGCTGGAACGCCCGCGCCGCGAGTGTGATCGAAAGCCTCGAAGCCGCGGGTGACAACACCGTCTACACGCTTTCGGACGACGAGCGTGCCGCCTTCGAAGAGCTGACCTACCCGATCCGCGAGAAAGTCGTCGGTGAAGTGGGCGGCGAGGACGTGCTCAAGACCATGCAGGGCATGTAAGCCTTGGGCGCACGCGTAAGCACCTGGGCAGACGGGCTTATTCGCCTGTCTGCCCTTGTCGGCACCATCGGCCTCGTCATCGAGGTGGTGGTGATCCTGATCGACGTCATCGGCCGTTTCTTCGGCAGCCCCCTGACCGGAGCGCAGGACATCAGCCAGATGAGCATGGTCCTGATCGTGTTCGGCGGCATGGCGCTGTGCGACAAGATCGGCGGTCACGTGAACGTCGACCTTCTTGAAAACGCCATGCCACGCTGGATGATCTGGGCCGGCGATTTCGCCTCGGCCGTCATCGGCGCGGTTATCTTCATCGGGATCGCATGGACCACCTGGTCTTCGATCTACCTGATGCGGTTCCAGCTTGGTGTCGTTCAGAAAACCAACATCATTGACCTTCAATTCGACTGGTTCAAAGGCGCCATCGTCGTCATGTCGATCATCACCGCCCTCGGGATGATCCTGCGCGCGATCGGATTGGTCTTGACCGGCGACAACGGTCAAGAATCGCGAGGCCACGCATGAGCGTTGAAATGATCGGCCTGCTCGGGCTGGTGGCGTTGTTCGTCCTGCTCGGGCTGCGCATCCCCGTGGCCTTCGCCATGTTCACCGTCGGGTTCATCGGCAACATGATCCTGAACTCCCCGCAGGCCGCGATGAGCCAGCTCGCCTCGGACAGCTTCTCGCTTGCCGCGACCGTGGAACTCGTCGTCGTGCCGCTCTTCATCCTGATGGGCAACGTGGCCACCGAAACCGGGATGAGCCGTAAGCTTTACGATGCCGCCTATGCCTGGATCGGATCGATCCGGGGCGGGCTGGCCTCGGCCACCGTCGTCGCCTGTGGCGGGTTCGCCGCCCTGTCCGGCTCGTCCGTCGCGTCGGCCCTGACCATCGGGCGCGTGTCGCTGTCGGAAATGGAGCGGTTCAAATACGACAACCGCCTGTCGACGGGCGTAGTTGCGGCCGGCGGGACGCTCGGCATTCTGATCCCGCCTTCGACCGGGTTCGTGATCTACGCGTTGTTGACGCAGCAATCCATCGGCCGCCTGTTCCTTGCGGGCGTTCTGCCCGGCCTTTTGCTTTTGTCCATGTTCATCCTGACGATCCTCATCATCACGTGGTTCAAGCCGGAGATGGGGCCGAAAGGCCCGAAAACGACCCTGTCCGACAAGATGCGGTCGACGGGTGGCGCGGCCCCGATCCTGCTGGTCATCGTGCTGACCATCGGCGGCATCTACACCGGCATCTTCTCGCCCGTCGAAGCTTCGGCGGTCGGCGCGGGCCTCATCATCCTGATCGGCGCACTGTCCGGCAAACTGACGCTCAAGACGTTCTGGAAAGCCGCGCAGGACAGCGTCGTGACAACCGCGACGGTCATGCTGATCCTGATTTCGGCCTACATGATCAAGACCTTCCTAGCCCTCAGCCACATTCCGCAATGGCTTGGAGGATTCCTGGAAACCGCCGACATTTCCACGCTTGGCGTCTTGTCGATCATGCTGCTGATCTACCTGGTCCTCGGCTGCTTCCTTGAAGGGTTCGCGATGATGGTGCTGTCGATGCCCATTTTCTTCCCTGTGGTGCAGCAACTTGGTATCGACCCGATCTGGTTCGGTGTGCTGGTCGTTCTGACGCTGGAAATGGGCCTGATCTCCCCGCCCGTGGGATTGAACGTGTTCATCGTGAAAAGCGTGGCGCCGAACGTGTCGCTCGGACGGATGTTCCGGGGCGTGGCACCGTTCTGGCTGGCCATGTTCATCACGCTCATCATCCTTGTCGCCTTCCCGCAGATTTCGCTGATCCTGCCGGACACGATGATTAACTGATGACCGCGATCCTGATCCCCGGCCTGCTGTGCGACGGGTTCTGCTGGGAACCGGTCACCGCCAGAATGCCCGCCTACGTGGCCGAAGTCTCGTCGCAGGACCGGATCGAGCAGATGGCGGTCGATTGCCTTGCCATCGCCGAGGGGCCGCTCGAGGTCGCCGGGCATTCGATGGGGGCCCGCGTCGCGATGGAAATGGCGCGGATCGCACCCGGGCGCGTGCGCAAACTCGCGCTTCTGGACACAGGCTTCGGGCCGCTCAAGGACGGCGAGACCGAGAAGCGGGCGGACATCGTGGCCTATGCCCATGAACACGGGATGCAGGCTCTGGCCGACCGATGGTTGCCGCCGATGGTGTATGAACCGAACCAGACGCCGACGCTCATGGGCGCTTTGACCGAGATGGTCCTGCGCAAGACGCCTGAGCAACATGAACGGCAAATTCATGCTTTGGTGCGCAGGCCCGATGCCTCGGCGTATCTGGATCAGATCGCCTGTCCGACGCTGGTGATGGTCGGGCGGCAGGATGCGTGGTCGCCCGTCGAACAGCACGAGGAGATGGTGAAGCTGATACCCGACGTGCGGCTGGAGATCATCGAAGAGGCCGGCCATTTCGCGCCTGTCGAGCGCCCGAACGAGGTCGCGGACCTTCTGGTGCCGTTTCTGAAAGGGTAACCTTATGTTTTTTCTCATGGAAAACATCCACCACCCCGGCAAACAGGACGAGCGGGACCGCCTGCGACCCGATCACCGCGATTGGGTCGGATCCGGGGGGCATGGGCTGTGCTCGGTCCTGATCGGCTCGGCGCTTTGGAATGACGACGGGGACGCGATCGGTCACTGGGGCGTGCTGGAGGCCGCCACGCTTGCGGATGCACGCGCCTTCGCCGAAGGCGACCCGTTCTACGCGCAAGGTGTCGTCGCAGACCTCAAACTGACCCGTCTGGCGGACGGTTTTCAGGCCCAGCGCATATCGGAGCGCATGAGTCCCGCGATTCCGTAACTGGACCCACACGGGCCGGGGCGCTATGTGCAGGGAAACCGCACATGAGGCCTGCCATGACTTTCGACCGTTCCATCAAGATCGCCCCGTCGATCCTGTCCGCCGACTTCGCCAACTTCGGCGAGGAAATCCGCGCGATCGAAGCTCAGGGCGCGGACTGGGTGCATGTCGACGTGATGGACGGGCATTTCGTGCCGAACCTCACCTTCGGCCCGCCCGCCGTCAAAGCGTTCCGCCCGCACGTGAAGACCGTCATGGACGTCCACCTGATGATCGCGCCGGTCGACCCCTATATCGACGCCTATGCCGAGGCGGGGGCCGATATCCTGACCGCGCATGTCGAGGCCGGGCCGCACACCCACCGGACGCTTCAGGCCATTCGGGGCGCGGGAATGAAGGCGGGCGTCGCGCTTAACCCCGGCACGCCGGCGGACGCGGTCGAGCACCTGCTGGATCTGACCGACCTCATTTGCGTGATGACCGTAAACCCCGGTTTCGGCGGACAGAAGTTCATCGACATGACCGCCAAGGTGCGCCGCCTGCGTGAGATGATCGGTGATCGTCCGATCCATATCGAAATCGACGGTGGCGTCGACCCGACGACGGCCCCCTTGGTGGTCGAGGCGGGTGCGGACGCGCTCGTCGCCGGGTCCGCCGTGTTCAAGGGCGGTTCGGTGGGCAATCCGGACGTTTACGGCGACAATATCCGCGCCATCCGCGCGGCGGCGGAAGGCGCGCGCAAGGTAGCCTAGGCCGCGCCGCCTTTTTCGCGCAGAAGGTCGAGGACCGTGCCCGACAGGTAGCCGTCGGGCACCAGCCCTTCATCGGTCTGGAAAGCGCGCACGGCGCGGCCCGTGTTGGGGCCGCGCATTCCATCGACGCCCTGCGTCGAATAGCCAAGACCGCTGAGCAATTCCTGCGCCTCGCGCACCTCGCTTCGGGTCAGAACGCGATCGTCGAAAGGCCACGGTTGCACCAGCCCTTTGTGGCCGCCGATCCGGTCCGCCAGCACACCGACCCCCAGCACATAGGCTTCGGCATTGTTGTAGCGAAGAAGCGCATGGGCATTGCGCAAAAGCATGACGGCAACGCCGCGCGCCCCCGCTGGCAGCAGGATCGATCCGACGCCGTAGTCCGGCAGCCTGTCCCCCGTCACGGTCCGAACGCCGCGATCATCCCAGAACGGGGCGCCATGCGCCTGATCCATCCCGACGAGCGCATAGTCGAACCCTTCCGGCAACGACACCTCGTAGCCCCACGGCTGCCCCCGCCGCCATCCGTGCTTGGACAGGTAATTCGCGATGGACGCGACCGCGTCGGTCGGGTCGTTCGACCAGATGTTCTTGCGCCCGTCGCCATCGAAATCGACGGCGAAGTTCAGAAAACTCGACGGCATGAATTGCCCGTGACCCATCGCACCGGCCCAAGACCCGACCATCTTTTCGGGCGTCGTGTGGCCGGATTGAAGGATACGCAGGGCTGCGACCAGTTCATCCTCGAAAAACGCCTGCCGGCTTCCGCGCCACGCCAGCGTCGCAAGGGCGGACAGGATGGGCACCGAACCCCGGTTCACGCCATAGCCGGATTCCAGACCCCAGATCGCGGCGACGATTTCGGGTTCGACCCCGAACCGGCGCTCGATCTCGATGAACAGTTCCCGGCGCTTGCGAAGGGCGGTGCGGCCATTGCGAACACGCTCCTCCGATGCGGCGATGTCGAGGTATTCCCAGATCGGCAGGACGAATTCCGACTGGTTCATCTGCCGTTCGACGACATCGGGCAGGAACTGCGCGGACCCCATCGCTTTGTCGAAAACGCCTGCCTGGATCATGCGACCCAGCGCGCGCGGGCGAACCACGCGCGCAATCCAGTCATGGAAATCCGCCTGACTTATGTCAGATTGCGGGACGGTCATGCTCCAACTCCTCGCGTCGCCGGAGCGACGTTCTTATTTCCGCGTTCGACGCACCTTGGCACGTGTTTTCGCTGATTTTTTTCCGGCTCGCGCAGGTTTTCTCCTTACGCCTTTCCCGCCCGGGGTGCGACCTGTCGTTTTGACAGGTTTGCCAGCAACTTCAAGAAGCTGGAACATGAGACCACCTGTCACAGGCACCGCTTCCGAAAGCCTGACAAGGACCGGAAGGCCGACCGTCAGCTCCAACCCGGAGCGTTCGCCGACAAGGCTCTGCGACGGCTCTTCGTAGCGGAAATATTCCGCCCCGATGCTTGAAACCGGCACCAATCCATCGGCGCCTGTTTCATCGAGCCTGACGAAAATCCCGAATCGTTGGACACCCGCGATGCGCCCCGTCATCTCGTTGCCGACACGATCCGACAGGAAGGCGGCAAGGTAACGGTCGGTCGTATCGCGTTCCGCTTCCATCGACCGACGCTCGGTCTGCGAGATATGGGTCGCCGTCGCCTCCAACTGGTCGATGTCGTCCTGCGACAGACCATCGGCACCCCAGTTGTGGCCCGAGATCAGCGCGCGGTGCACGATCAGGTCGGAATACCGGCGGATCGGCGAAGTGAAATGCGCGTAGTTCTTCAACGCCAGACCGAAGTGGCCGAAGTTCTGCGGAAAGTAATAGGCCTGCGTCATCGACCGCAGCGTCGACATATTGATGAGTTCGTCGAATTCGCTGCCTTCGGCCTGAGACAGAAGTTGGTTCAGGTGCCGGGTCTGAAGCACCTGCCCTTTCGCCAGCGTGAAGCCCGAGGCTTGCGCCACCTCCCGCAAGGCTTCGAGTTTTTCCTGCGATGGTTCCTCGTGCACCCGATACAGAAGCGGGCGGCCCAGACGGTTGAGTTCCTCGGCCGCGGCGACGTTGGCCAGAACCATCATTTCTTCGATCAGTCTGTGCGCGTCGAACCGTTCTGCGAACCGCACGCTTTCGACCTTGCCTTCGTCCGAGAGCACGATCTTGCGCTCCGGCAGATCGAGGTCGAGCGGCTGACGAGCCTCGCGCGCCCGGCGCAGGGCATAGTAAGCGTCGTAAAGCGGCGTGATGACCTCATCCATGAACGGCGCGACCTTGTCGTTCGGGCTGCCGTCCTGCGCCTGCTGCACCTCGCCGTAGTTCAGTGAGGCGTGAGATTGCATCAGGCCGCGAATGAACGAATGGCTTTTCTTTTCCCCCTGCGCGTCGATGACGATCCGGGCCGCCAGCACGGCACGCGGCACGCCTTCGTGCAACGAACAGAGATCGCCGGACAGCCGGTCCGGCAGCATCGGCACAACCCGGTCGGGGAAATAGCTGGAGTTGCCGCGTTTGCGCGCCTCACGGTCCAAGGCGGACCCCGGCTTGACGTAATGGGCCACGTCCGCAATGGCGACCCAGATGACGAAACCTCCGGGGTTCTTCGGGTTGTCGTCGGGATGGGCATAGACCGCATCGTCGTGGTCGCGGGCATCATGCGGGTCGATGGTGATAAGCGGCAGGTGACGCAGGTCTTCGCGCCCCTTCAGTCCCGCGGGCTTCATCTTGTCGGCTTCCGCGATCACCTCATCCGGGAACTCATCGGGAATGCCGTGCTGGTGAATCGCGATGAGCGAGACGGCGCGCGGCGCGGTGGGGTCGCCCAAACGCGCGACGATCTGCGCGCGCGGCAGGCCCATCTGGCCTTTCGGGCCGGATTGCTTGGCTTCGACCAGTTCACCATCCGTGGCACCGTTCACGGCACCTTCCGGCACCATCCATTCCTTGTCCGACCCCTTGTCGATGGGAATGATCCGCCCGCCTTCGTGGCCTTTGCGGTAGATGCCAAGGATGCGGCGGGCGTTCTCGCCGATCCTGCGAATGAGCCGCGCCTCGTAGTCGTGGTCGCCGCCATCCACCTCGGTCATCCGACACAACAGGCGGTCGCCCTTCTTCAGCGCGGGATCGCCTTGCTTTGCCACGTACAACACGCGCGGCTTGTCACCCTCCCCCTGCCACTCCAGCGGGTCGGCGAAGATGTCGCCGTCGGGCGTGATCTCGGACACTTCGAGGATGGAAACTGGCGGCAGTTTGTCCGGATCGCGATAGGTCTTTTTCCGCTTTTCCAGATGCCCCTCCGCCTCAAGCTCCTTGAGCAGGCGCTTCAGGTCGATCCTGTCCTGCCCCTTGATGCCGAAGGCCCGCGCAATGTCGCGTTTGGAGGTCTGGGTCGGGTTCTCGGAAATCCACGCGAGGATTTCCTCTTTGCTGGGAATACGTGCCATGTCATCGGCGTATCACGGCGCCACGAGGCCGTCAGTCGGAAAGTCGTGCGAGGTCGGAGGCCGTGTCGACGTCATCCAGCAAAGGCAGGTAGGCAGGCGGCGGGCAGGTCGCCAACGTGTCGGACAGGGCGTTTTCCGTGGACCAGCGGACACCTTGGAACAGGTTTGCCGGTATGGGCCGCCGGGTGTCGAGGCCAATGGCCCAGAAACCGCCGTCGCTTGCGGGACCGAGCACCGCCTTGTGCCGCGCGATCAACTCGAAACCCCGTGCGACGTGATCGCGGGTCAGTCCGGGGATATCCGTGCCGACGACAAGCACCGGGCCGGGCCGGGCCACCCTGAACGCACGCGCCATGCGATCACCCAGGTTACCCGGACCCTGTGGAATGCGGAGGGCATGTGGAATCAAAGCCGATGTCATGGCGCGGTCCGGCGCGACCGCCAGCACGACCGTCCAGCGCTCATGCGCGAGCGTACGAACCATGGTTGCGATCCGGCGACGAACCCAGTGTGCTGCGGGCAAAGCGCCGATATCCGCAGCCAGCCGCGTTTTGACCAGACCCGGTCGCGGTTCCTTGCACATGATGACAAGCGTGTGCGCGGCCATATGCCGACCTCCATTCGGACCGCCAATGAGGCATGGTTCCGCCGGAACAGCCAGCGGAAAGACGCAGGCCGCGGCCGGGCGCCGGAGTTGATCCGCAGAACCGCGCGCCGTATCACGAAAGAAACGGAGGCTCCCATGGCGAACCATCTTTACAAGCGCGATCTGCCGGACGGGCTCGACCTTGGCCCCGTTGTGGCCATCGATTGCGAGACGATGGGCCTGAACCCCCACCGGGACAGGCTTTGCGTCGTCCAGATGTCGGGCGGTGACGGCCACGCACATATGGTGCAGGTCGAACGGGGACAGACCGAGGCGCCGAATTTGACCGCCATGCTCACCGATCCGAACGTCCTGAAGATCTTTCACTTCGGCAGATTCGATATCGCCGCCCTGCTCAATGCGTTCGGCGTCGTCACCGCGCCGGTCTATTGCACCAAGATCGCGTCTAAGCTGATCCGAACCTACACGGACCGGCACGGGCTCAAGACCCTGCTCGAAGAGATCCTCCGAATCGATATCTCCAAGTATCAGCAGCAGACCGACTGGGGCGCGCGGGAACTGACCGAAGCGCAGCTCGACTATGCCGCATCGGACGTTCTTTACCTGCATCGCCTGCGCGAAAAGCTGGACGGGCGGCTTGCCCGCGAAGGCCGGGCGGAGCTTGCTCAGGCCTGCTTCGACTTCCTGCCCGCGCGTGCGCAGCTCGATCTGGCCGGTTGGCCGGATACCGACATCTTCACTCACTAAAGGCTGCGTTCGCAGCATCTTATGTGGATTGACATGGGTTCAAATCGGGCGCTGAATGAAGTTGATGCATGAGTACGCGCCACTTGTTTCGTGCTGCAAGAGAACCACTCGCAGCACGTCATGCGCCCAGGGAAACCGGGCGGCGCGCCTCGCACAACTCCCTGAAATCCGTCCCTTTTTCGTGTCTTTGCGCGCGTCGCGCTAAGGCTCGGGGGCATTCCATCCAAGAGGAGGAAACATGCAGTATCAAATCAGTGGCAAGCAGATCGACATCGGCGAGGCGCTTCAGGTCTATGTGAAAGACGGACTGGGTGCCGTGGTCGAAAAATACGCCGAACGGCCGACCGATGCGCATGTGATTTTCTCCAAGGTGGCGAGCGAATTCTCATGCGAGGCCATCGTGCACCTGTCGACCGGCCTGACGGCGCAAGCCTCGGCCAAATCGCACGATATCCACTCGGCTTTCGACCAATGCGCTGAAAAGATGGAGAAACAACTTCGCCGTTACAAACGCCGTCTGAAAGACCATCACAAAGCGCGCGTTGACCCGGTTGAAGTTTTCGGAGGGGCCTCGTATATCCTCGCCGCGGAAGATGGGTCCGACTCGTCGGAACCCGAAGGCATGGAGCCAATGATCATCGCCGAGATGGAGACGCGGATCCCCGCGCTTTCGGTTGGCGAAGCGGTCATGCAGATGGAGTTGGCCCATGCGCCGGTTCTGGTCTTCCGCAACGAAAAATCGAACGGCGTGAACGTTGTGTATCGCCGTGAAGACGGAAACATCGGTTGGATCGACCCCGGCAACCTCGCCTGAGTTTGGCAGGTTAGAGCAGGAACAGGCCCGGGTCAGCAAATGGGACTTATGGAACTATCCGAAATCCTTCGGCCCGCCGCCGTGAAGGTGGTTGCCAACGTTTCTTCGAAGAAACGTCTGTTTCAGGATCTGGGTGATCTTGTGTCGGCCACCTATGGGATCGACAACGCCGCCGCCTTTGCCGCTCTGCAAGAGCGCGAGACGCTGGGGCCCACCGGCGTGGGCCACGGCATCGCTCTGCCGCATGCAAGGATCGAAGGTCTCGACCGTGTGGTCGGGGCCTTCTTCCGGATCGAAAAGCCGGTGGATTTCGACTCCGTCGACCGTCAGCCGGTGGATCTGGTGTTCGCGCTTTTCGCGCCCGATGGCGGCGGGGTCGACCACCTGAAAGCTCTCGCTCTCGTGTCGCGCACGATGCGGGATGCGGGCGTCACGGCCAAGTTGCGCGCCAATGCGGACCCTGAGACCCTGCACACTATCCTGACGGAAGCGCAGGCCACGCGGGCGGCCTGATCAGCGCCCGTCTCGGTCCCATTTCTTGAAGCCGAAAGCCATGTAGTCGCGCGCATACGCGTCACGGACGGCTTTTTCCACCTCGTCGTCATAGATCGACGCCAGCGGAAACGGCTCGTCCGGGATGGCGTCTCCCAAGGGCGGCGGGTCGATCCCGATCTCCATCGCCAAGACGGCCAGCCCTTCGTTGATCTGCGTCTCGCGCAGAACGTGATCCGGCGCCACGAACTCGGAAAACCCACGCAGGAGGTTGTCCTGCGTCGCCCAGATCGGTTCCACCCCATGCACGCTGGACCCGCCGAGCGACCCGGTCACGAAATGCAGGAACCGCAGGAACGCCTTGCGGTGGCGCACGCGGTCATACCCCTCACCGATGGGCGTGTCCCACGGGATGTCTAGGTCATATCGTTCGATCAACCCGTGCCGAAGCTCCCACATCGTCCAGGGTGTGTGGTTCAGCACGTAGCGGCAGAAGACCGAATGCGCGCGGGCGACCGGGTGGCGCAGCACCGTGAAGCTGCGATGGCCCTTGTTCTGGTTCTTCCACTGCCGCAGCTCTTTCTGCGTAAAGCCGGTGTCCAGCACATCGCGGTGGACGTCGTCGATGGCGCCCAGCCAGTCGCGGATTTCCTGATCCAAGGCCCCCGGCACCGGCATGAAACACAACGGCGCCTTGTGGGCGGTGACGTAGGTCGGAACGGAGGGGCCGCGCGGGGGTTCGAAATTGGGCAGCGCGCCAAGATCGTATCGGTCGATCTCGTTCACCGTCTTTTCGATATCCTCGAAATTGCGGACCTTGTCCGCCAACGGCTCGGGGTTCTGCTTCTTGAACTTGCCCGAGAAGTGCTTGATCTCTTCGGTTTCACCCAGAAATCGGGCGAGTCCGTTGACCACCTTGAGGTCCTGAATGTCGTCGTAGTCGATATAGAACCCTGCCTGCCCCTCGACCTGAAGCCGCCGGGCGATGCCGCGTTGCCGGTCTTTGACCGTGAAGTAGAAGTGCTTGAAATCCTTGGGGTCGAACTTGACCTTCCACTTCTTCACGTCGGCATGGTCGCCAAGCTGCCACTGCTTCGTCGACCATGCGATTCGCTGGCTGACCCATGCATCGACGAGGTTGCGGTTCAGGATGATCTTGGCGCAGCGCCGGTCGCCCATCACATGTTCGAACACGCGCGGATCATGGTCATGGAACAGGCGGAAACCCGGAATGCCGTCCGTGTTTTCCTTCATGGCTTCGATCATGCCGATGGGGTCGGCATCCCGCTTGGCCATGGTGAAGCCGAACAGCTCGGTCCGGTCGGGATCGACGATGAGATAGGGGTTATAGGCCTCGCCATAGCAGGTGATGCCGGGAAAGGCGTTGAGATTGGATTCGAGGAAATTCGACCCTGTGCGCATCTCGGCAAGGATGACGAAATAATCGAAGGGGCGGTCCATCGCGGTCCTACTTCACGAGGTATGGCTTGCGGGGTTTCTGGCGCGACGGCACATTCGCCCCGGTCGGGAAATCGCCCATGAGGTGTGGCTGCATCCCCTGATTCTTCAGGTTTTGCAGGAATTGTCCGAAACCCTCAAGCGATCGCATCCTCGGCGCTTCGGTCAGGCGGTTGGCATTGCGCGCCCCGATCTCGTCGATGATCGTCTGAAGCGGCTCCATCGGCGATTCAACGAAATCGGCGAGCGTCCAGATCCGCACGCGCGCCTTGGTCCAGACCGACCGCAGCACCTCCAGATGAACCGCCTCGATCTTTTGAAGCGCGGCCGCTTCGCGCCGGATTTCCGAAAAGTTCGCGTTGGAATAGAACAGCGGCACGGCCCAGGCGCCGGAAATGACGCTGATCTGAGCGTTCGGGTCTTTGGCGATATCCCACGAGATATCCTGCGTATCCGCCGGGCCGAACATGAAACACTGTCGCTCGCCCCGCGTGTTCCAGATCAGGTTGGTCAGGAACGCGCGCGGGTTGTAGTCACGCAGTTCGGCGCTGTCGGTCAGGGCGCCGGCAAAGACCTTTTGCCCCCCGGAAAACTCGACCCTGTCGGGGCCGAAGATATGCCCATGAACGCGGGTGCCGGTGACACGGGCCAGCCAATCCTCGAAATCCTCGAACAGTTCGGTGAACCCCTCGAACACCGAATATTGCGACGATGTCAGGCCGTTTTCCCAGTTGTCGTTCGGAAACCGGCTTTGCATGTACAGCCCGGGCCGCCCCTTCGTGCGCCGTTCGACCGCCTTGGAAAAGATGCGGTCGATCTTGCCGGGGTTCGGTTCGGCGCCCGTGAAGATCGAGCCATCGTCGGATAGGAACCCGGAGTAGAGCTTTTCCGCCTCGGGCCAGATCTTGCGCGCCACGAAACAGTCGGACCGGCGCAGAAGCTGCATGTGGTCGTCGTAGAAAATATGCGGTTTGCCCTGAAAGTCGAACTTGCTCAGTGTCAGCGAGCGGCTTTCGATATTCGTGGAATAGAGCCTGACGAGGGTCTGAAAATAGCTTTCGTCGGGAATCCAGACCTTCGAGAAATAGCGGTCGAACGCCGGGCGCTGCGGATCTTCGAGAATGGCGGTCAGGGTCTGACGGGTCAGGCACCACCACTGGCTTCCCAGATGCGGCACGAGCCCCTCGGGAATGCGCCGTTTGAATTTCCATCGGCGTTGAAAATTGACGTACCAGTCAAAGGCGCGGCGCTGGCTTTTCCATGAGAACGGGAACCTGAACGTGAAGCGTTCGATATCCAGACCGCCGACCGTCCAAGGCACATCCTCGGTCGTCACGCTTTCGATGAAGTTCGTCATGGGCCGTTCGGCGAGGTATTCCTTCATCTCCTCGACCGGACGAAGCGGCAGGCACGACCCCGACGCGAGGTAGACGTGCCGCACCTCGGGAAATTCGGCGAGCAGCAACTCCGAAGCCGATTGGCTGGCCTCGACAAGGCTCCATGTCCCCCAGTCGCAACTGTGCCGTTTGCAGAACTTGACGTTGTCGAGGTCCGCAAGGCTCGCCGTCAGTTCAAGGTATTTGCGGCGCTTCACCTTCTTGTCGACATGGATCACCACCGGGCAGTCGTTCTTGGCCCAATGGCGCGCAACCTGCGCCGCCCGGCCCAGCGCGGTATGGACCAGCATGGCGAAACCGACCGTCACGCCCAGTTCCCCTTGGACATGATCCCGAGAATTTCGAGCTGCCGCCAGTTGATGTATTTCTCGGACCACTTGCACCACAGGTCCGGGTCATCCTCGAGTTTCTCGTGATACGCCTTGTATTCATGGCTGGCGGCATAGTGCTGCTTGCGCTCCAACTCCTCCGCCGCCTTGATCGCGAAAGTGTCGAGGAACTTGGCGTGCAGCAGGCAGCCGGACGCCTTTTCCCCGCCCCACTCGTCGTAGACGAGGTTCAGACCGCGGGGCAGCAGGTTATGCGTGGACGAGACATAGGTGTAGTTGCGATGCCATTTGACCAGCGGGATCTTGTTCAGCGCGGGGGCGCGGGCCGGGTTGTCGGGAAAGAACATGCGCGCGCGCGGACCGCCCTGAATCCAGAGGTTTCCGAACTTCTTGTTCTTCTCGATCATGTAATTGCCGGCGTCGAACCAGTTCGCGATCTCGAACGGGTCCTGCCCTTCGCGGTAGGGCTGTCGACCCATCGGACCTTTCGGATACATATCCAGCAGCATGGCCCCGAAACTTTTGATCGAAGACGCGTCGAGCCAGTCGGTCAGCGCCCGTAACCCCCGCGTGTCGCAGAACGGAAAAACGAGGAACTCGTCCGGGTCGATGGTCAGGCACCAGTGGCCATGCCCGTGGCGCCGCATCAGCCAGTTGAGCCAGTCCATCCCGAACCGCGCGCGCTTGTAGCTCGCTTTCGAGGTCCAGACCGACACATCGGGTTGCTGCGCCAGATACTCGGCAGACCCGTCGTCGCTGTCGTTGTCGACGAAGATGAAGTGCCCGACACCCATGTCACGGTAGAACCGCAGAAAATACGGGAGCCGCACACGTTCGTTTCGCGCGGTGCAAAAGACGAGGATGTCACGAGGCTTGATTGTGTCGGTTTTGTCGACAATCGGCTTGATCTCGCGACGTTTGCGGAAGGCACGAATACGCCAGCGCTTTCGCAGGAGACGCAATCGGTATGTCCGCACAATGCCCAAAATCGCCCCTTCCACGCCGCACAAGCTTGGTCGCCTGTATCATAGGCACTTTAAGACAAGGTTGAAGTGATCATCCCACGTTGGAAGCGATGATGCCGTTGCCTGTGCCCCGCGGTTCTTAGTCGCGAATGTTCTTATCTGTTCTACCCAAGAATACAGATCGTGTGGATCGAGGTAAACGAGATTGTTTCCAAACACTTCACGATAAACCGGAAGGTCCGAGGCGATCACGGGGCAGCCCAGCGCAAGCGCCTCGCCGGGCGGCAGGCCGAACCCTTCGACGAGGCTCGGCATGAGCAGGGCTTGCGCGCGGGTCAGCAGGCTGGCGACCGCGCCATCGGGAAGCGGACCAAGCTCCCGCACATGGGCCGGGCCTTTGTCCAGCCGATCGAAGACGGGTTCATTGCGCCAACCGCGCGATCCGACGATGTAGAGCATGGGCATATTGTCGCCCGGCAACCGGGTGGCGAGTTCGGCCCAAGCGTCGAGAAGCAGCGCATGGTTCTTGCGCGGTTCGATGGTGCCCAGCGCAACGAAATAGGGTCTATCCCGCCTGATATTGGCCGAAAGCTGCGTGTCGTCGGGGACCGGTGCGTCGATACCGAGATGCGCCACGATCCCATCCGGCACGCTGCCTTCACGTGCGAAATGGCGTTCGGTCTGCTCGCGCGTGGCCTGCGCCGTGTGAACCACCAGATCGGCCTTGCCCGCGACTTGCTGGATGCGGGCGCGGAAACTGTCGACCGTCCCTTCGCGCTGCCAATCCGGGTGATCGAGCGGGATGGTGTCATGGACAAGCACGACGGCCTTTCCACCCAGCCGATGCACGGCGTCGAACACGCTGACCTGAAGATCGGAATGGCCGACGTTGATCCAACACGGTGGACCGGGAAGCATATCCTCCAACAGACCCGGCAAAGCACGACGGTTCGCACGACCAAGGCTCAGGCGGCGCAGGTCGGCCTCGGCCCGCCGTTTATCGGGATGCGCCTTCAGGAACAGACGTGACAGTGCGTCGGCCTGACCCCATGGAATGCGGCTGAACAGCCGATCGGCGAGCGCGTGTGATCCGGCCCGGTCGAAAAGCGTGAACCCGAACGAGGATCGAACGAGCGCGAAAAGGGGTTCATCCTCGGCGAGCAGTCGTTGCAGATAGGCCGCTTCGACCCGGTCGATCCCGGTCCACGCGCCCCGCCCGACGCGGGAAACAAGGCGCGACAGGTCGAGAAGTCGAACCGTGCCCGTCGCGCCCGTGGTCAATCCGCGCCCCTTATTCGGCGGCGCGTTTCATCGCGACGATCTGCTCGAGGTGCTCCATAAGCTCGTCGTGCAACTCTTCGCGCTCCAGCCCGAAGGAAACGGTCGCTTGCAGGTATCCGGCCTTGGACCCGCAGTCGAACCGCTGGCCATCGAACCGATAGCCATGCACCGCTCGGCCCTGCGTGATTTCATCGGCAATCGCGTCGGTGAGCTGAATCTCACCGCCTGCCCCCTTCTTGAACGACCCGAGGTTGTTCAGCACGTCCGGCGTCAGGATGTAGCGGCCGATCACGGCAAGGTTCGAGGGCTGGGTGCCCGCTGCGGGCTTTTCGACCATCGCCTTGACCTTGGCCAGGCGCCCGTTCTCGCTTTCGACGTCGAGGATACCATAGGACGACGCCTTGTCTTCCGGCACTTCCATGCAGGCGACCATCGCGCCCCCGGTTTCTTCATAGGCTTCGACCATTTGTTGCAGGCAGGACTTGCCATTGGTCGCGATCACGTCGTCGGGCAGGATCACCGCGAAGGGTTCGTCACCGATCAGACGGTGCGCGCAATAGATCGCGTGGCCCAGACCCAGCGCCTTGTGCTGACGGATATAGGCGATGGCGCCGGATTCCATGTTCGTCGCGTTCAGGACGTCGAGAAGCTTGTCTTTGCCCTTTTCCTTCAGGTCCTCTTCGAGGATCGGGGCACGGTCGAAGTAATCTTCGAGCGAGCCCTTGCCGCGTGACGTGACGAAGATGAACTCCTCGATCCCGGCCGCGCGGGCCTCGTCGATCGCGTATTGGATAAGCGGCCGGTCAACCAGCGTCATGATCTCCTTGGGGATCGACTTGGTCGCGGGCAAAAAGCGCGTCCCAAGCCCCGCCACGGGGAAAATCGCCTTGGTTACCTTGTTCGTCATTTGGATCTCACCTTTTGAAATCTTGCCGTGCTGCACGTGCGTATCAATTGAACGCAGTGGCGGGAACCTTAGGTCCCGATTGCGACAACCATATGTTCAGCCCATGGGCACGTCACCCAGATATTGGGCAATCTGCCTATTTGAAACGCACCTTGGAAAGTCTTGCCTGTTCTTTTTGCACCCGTGCGCTGAAGCTTGCCCATCTGAACCATGGGCCATCACGGACCGAGCGACCGAACAATCCCCCCCATTGCTCCCAATAGCCCGCCGGGTTGAACGCAGCGCGGTGTGACAGGGCTGTCGGAGAGAACCGAAACACGGTTGCGACCTCACCCTGCGCCGCCGCTCGTTTCGCTTTCATGGCAAGTGCGCGCCGCTGCCACGGGCGACCCGAGAAGACCGACGATTGCCCGGATGACCGCGGCGCGTAGGTCAGGAACGGTTCAGGCGAGGCCGGGAAATCCACCGCTTCGCCAACCGGCGTTTTGCGACCCTCTGCGATGCCGATTTCCAGTGTAACGAGAAGCGGCGCGATCTCGTCAGGCGAGAGCGAGCCATCGACCATTTGTCCGATCAATCGCGCTTTCTGGCTTGAATAGAGTCTATCCAGCGCGCCTTCTAGCTCAGCTTGAGGCGCATGTTTTCGAAGGAAAGCCGCCGTGGACACCCCGATATCGGTAAGGTCCGACGCGCCACGGTTGGCGCGCCGTCGGTCCGATCCGGCAAACCCGTGATGCACCTGCGCCAAGGGGACGATGACCGTCCGTCGGTCACGCAGGCGGTAGTTCACATCGGTCTCGTCCAGATAGAACCGGAACGCGGGATCGAAGCCGCCCAGGTTTGTGATCACATCGCGCCGCACGGCCATGTTCGTGCCTTCGGTCTTTACCGCCTCACCTTCCTTCACGGCGGGCGTGAACGGCGTGTCCTGATCCAGCGTCAGGTTACGGGTCTCGCCCAGCGCGTTCACCGCGCGGACGGGCCATTGGAACGTGA
Organism: Maritimibacter alexandrii; assembly: GCF_005871115.1. NCBI lineage: Bacteria > Pseudomonadati > Pseudomonadota > Alphaproteobacteria > Rhodobacterales > Roseobacteraceae > Maritimibacter > Maritimibacter alexandrii. The sequence continues at coordinate 1,107,636 of NZ_SWKQ01000009.1, read as the reverse complement.
TCCCGTTCCGCCCCCGCACCAAACCGCCGACCTGCGCGACGTCCGGGTCACGGAAGGGGCCACAAAGGTGGGTAAGCCATGTCGGTTCCGGCACCGCATCGTCGTCGATGAAGGCAACGACCTCGCCCGCCGCGCGGGCGATGCCGATGTTGCGCGCGACCGAGATGTTCGCTTCGTCACAGGCAGCGAGCTTGACGCGATCCCGCCAGCCCATCCCGACCACGGCATCGCGACCCTGTTCGTCCGCAACGACGACGATTTCGAATCGCGGATACCAAAGCTGCCCGATCCCGGTGAGGGCACGTTGCAGCAAACCGGGCCGACCGCGGCTGACGACGATCACCGACACGGGGATCGCGCCCGTCACGCCGCGCTCCCGTTTGTCGCCACGGCCCGCCCGCCGCACATGATGGTGCGGACTGATCGGCGGTGTCCCGTGACGGTGCTCACGTCACGCCGACTTCAACTCCACGCCCGGGGCGTAGGCGATGAAGAAGGGGTTTTCGTAGATCGGTTTGCCATAGGTCAGGGGCTCGTGGTTGTCGAAGCGCACAACCTCACCCCCCGCGCCCTTTAGCACGGCGTGCCCTGCGGCGGTGTCCCACTCCATCGTGCGCCCGAGACGGGGGTAAAGGTCCGCCTCACCCGTCGCGACTAGGCAGAATTTCAGGCTGGACCCAGCGCTGGTCATGTCTTTGACCGCATATTTCGCGATGTAATCGTCGGTCGCCTGATCCCGGTGCGATTTCGACGCGACGACCATGAGGGCGCCGTTGTCCGGGTGCGACACGCGGATCGGGGTGCAATGGCCGGGCATGTCGGGGTGCAGGTCGCCGGTTTCCTCGACCGAGGCGCCGTCTTCCATCGTATAGAACATCCGCTTGCGGGCGGGTGCATAGACGACGCCGCGCACGGGGGTGCCGTCGACGACATAGGCGATATTCACCGTGAAATCGCCGCGCCGCTTCACGAATTCCTTGGTGCCGTCGAGCGGATCGACGATCAGGAATTCCGAGGCGCTTTCGCTGTGGCTGTCGGCCTGTTCTTCGGTCACGATCAGCACGTCCGGGAACGCCTTCTTCAGACCGGCCGAGATCAGGGCATCCGCCGCTTCATCGGCTTCGGTCACCGGGCTTTCGTCCGACTTCGAGCGTACTTCGAAATCGTCGGCGTCGTAGATCTCCATGATCTTGTCGCCCGCCTCGATCGCCAGACGCCGCATCACGCCCATAAGCTTTTCGTAATCCAAGGCCGCTCCTCTCGCCGGACCCTCCGGCATCATTGAATTAACACATCATGCCCCTTATGCTGCCGCATCAAGGGAACAGCAAGATTTCCAAGCGAAAATTGGCGGGCAGGCCACAGGACGCAAGATGTTCAGAGTAGACACCCGACCCAGCAGACTGACCGTGATCGTCGGCCTTCTCGAGCTGATCTATCACGCGACCGTCCACAACCTGCGCAAAACGCATTCCAATGCGCTCATGGGGCTGTTCATCAACATGCTCCAGACCATGATGTTGGTCGCGGTGTTCTACGTGATGTACTCCGTGCTCGGCCTGCGCGGCGCGATGATCCGGGGCGACTTCCTGCTCTACATTATGTCCGGCATCTTTCTTTACATGACGCAGACCAAGACGATGGGTGCCGTGGTCGGCGCCGATGGTCCTGCCTCGCCCATGATGCAGCACGCGCCGATGTCGACCTTCGTGTCGATCCTGTCGAATGCGCTGGGCGCGCTCTACATCCAGATCCTGTCTGTGCTCGTCGTGGTCTACATCTATCACATCGCGGTCAATCACGTGACGATCCACAATCTTGCGGGCGTCTTCATGATGCTGCTTCTCGCATGGTTTTCGGGCATCGGGATCGGCATGGTGTTCTATGCGCTCAAGCCGTGGTTCCCGCAGTTCGCGACCGTTGGCTCGACGATCTATGCGCGCGCCAACATGATCGCGTCCGGCAAGATGTTCGTGGCCAACACGGTGCCGTGGAACATCATCGTGCTATTCTCGTGGAACCCGCTTTTTCATATCATCGACCAATGCCGGGGGTTCATGTTCATCAACTACAACCCGCATTACTCGAACTGGCTTTATCCCCTGATCGTCTCGACCGTCCTGCTGGTCATTGGCTTCATGGGTGAAAGCTACACGCGCAAACATGCGTCGCTGTCTTGGAGTGCCCGCCGATGAAACGCCTTTTGCTCGCCCTGTTCCTTGCCCCGACGCTTGCGTTTGCCCAGTCCGTCGAATTGCCCGCGCTGTACGACGTGACCGGCGTGGCCGCGAACGACACGCTGAACGTGCGGGCCGGGCCGACAGTGAATGCCGAGGTGATGGACGAGCTTGGACCTGAGCGTGACGGGGTCGAGGTTGTCGCCTTTGCCGACGACCGCAAATGGGGGCAGATCAATATCGGCGAGGGAACCGGCTGGGTTTCCATGGCCTATATGGAACGGCAGCCGGGGCAAGATCCGGTGTCGAAAACCCCGACCCCACTGTGGTGCTACGGGACCGAACCGTTCTGGTCGCTTGAGATCGGCCAATCCGACGTCAGCTTTACCGATCCGGGGATGGACGAACCGGCGCTGGTTCAGCCGACCGAGTATTACGCGTCTGTCCCGCACAGCCCGCGCGGTGCACTGGTCGCGGGAGACATCACCGGGTTCGTGTCGCGCGAGATGTGTTCCGACGGCATGTCGGATCGCCAATACGCGTGGCGGATCGATTTCCTTCGCACCGGGAACGGCGGGCAGTTCATGTTTTCGGGCTGCTGCACGCTCCAGCCTTAATCCACCACCCGCAGCGTCAGGTTGATCCGCCCCCCTTCGGACAAAAGCTGGCTGGTCCCGAAGCGTATGCGGTCGATGCCGTGATAGGCCAGCCGCGCCTCACCGCCCAGCATGAGCACATCGCCGGACCGCAGCCAGACCGACTGCGTCTTGCCGCCCCGCTCGGTCCCTCCGATCCGAAAGAGGCCGTCATCGCCGAGGCTGATCGACAGGACGGGCCAAGAGAAATCGGCTTCGTCCCGATCCTGATGCAAACCCATCCTCGCCTTCTCGCGGTAGAAGTTCACGAGACAGCAGTCGGGTTCCCGCGCCACCCCGGTGACGTCGTGCCAGAGCTTCAGGATGCGCGCCGGGATCGGCGGCCAGTCCACCCCCGTCGGGTGCTTGCGTTCGTAGCGGTAGCCGCGTCGATCCGAATACCACCCGTATTTCCCGGCTGACGTCATACCGACCGACATCGGTTTTCCGAACCGCGTTTCGGGCGAGAAAAGCGGCGCGGCGGATACGACATCGCGCAGGTCTGCCACGATCTTCGCCTGCTCATCCGCAGGGATGTGACCCTCATAGACCGCGGCCCCGCCGACGGTCAGCGATGGCACCATTCCCTTTCCTTGCTCATCCATTGCCAAAACCCTGAAAACGACTCGCTTTTTTCCGCGAAATGGCGGTTTTCGCCGCCTTGCAGGCCCCAAATCCCCTCCTTATATACGCCCAGACGCCGGTTAGGATCATCCCTGCCGGTTACCTTATGGGATCGGGCGACGGTGCCTTTCGGGCCAGAGCCCAACACATCGCCAAAGAGAGGAAAAGAGCATGGGTAAAGTCATTGGTATCGACCTGGGGACCACCAACTCCTGCGTCGCCATCATGGACGGCTCGCAACCGCGGGTCATCGAAAACGCCGAAGGTGCACGGACGACCCCGTCGATCGTCGCTTTCAAAGACGAGGAACGCCTCGTCGGTCAGCCGGCCAAGCGTCAGGCTGTCACCAACCCCGACAACACCATCTTCGCCGTGAAACGCCTGATCGGCCGCCGCGTCGGTGACGCTGCTGTCGAGAAGGACAAGAAACTCGTCCCCTACGCCATCGTCGATGGCGGCAACGGTGACGCGTGGGTCGAAGCCGCTGGCGAGAAATACTCGCCGTCGCAGATCTCGGCCTTCATCCTCGGCAAGATGAAGGAAACGGCGGAAAGCTATCTTGGTGAAAAGGTCGATCAGGCCGTCATCACCGTGCCCGCCTACTTCAACGACGCCCAGCGTCAGGCCACGAAGGACGCCGGCAAGATCGCCGGTCTGGAAGTGCTGCGCATCATCAACGAACCGACGGCGGCTGCGCTTGCCTATGGTCTCGACAAGAAAGAGGCGCGCACCATCGCGGTCTATGACCTTGGCGGCGGTACGTTCGACGTCACGATCCTCGAGATCGACGATGGCCTGTTCGAAGTGAAATCCACCAACGGCGACACGTTCCTCGGCGGTGAAGACTTCGACATGCGGATCGTCAACTACCTTGCCGAAGAGTTCAAGAAAGAGAACAACGTCGACCTGACGAAAGACAAGATGGCCCTCCAGCGCCTCAAGGAAGCTGCGGAAAAGGCCAAGATCGAGCTTTCGTCGGCCTCCCAGACCGAGATCAACCAGCCGTTCATCTCGATGGGGTCCGACGGTCAGCCGCTGCACATGGTCATGAAACTGACCCGTGCGAAGCTGGAAAGCCTTGTCGGCGATCTCATCAAGAACTCGCTCAAGCCCTGTCAGGCCGCTTTGAAAGACGCCGGTGTGTCGAAGGACGAGATCGACGAGGTCATCCTCGTCGGCGGTCAGACGCGTATGCCCAAGGTCGTCGAAGAGGTGACCAAGTTCTTCGGGAAAGAGCCGCACAAGGGTGTGAACCCGGACGAAGTGGTTGCGCTCGGCGCCGCCATTCAGGCGGGCGTTCTGCAAGGTGACGTGAAAGACGTCGTCCTGCTCGACGTGACCCCGCTGTCGCTCGGCATCGAAACGCTGGGTGGCGTGTTCACCCGCCTGATCGACCGCAACACGACGATCCCGACCAAGAAGTCGCAGATCTTCTCGACCGCGGAAGACAACCAGAACGCCGTGACGATCCGGGTGTTCCAGGGCGAGCGTGAGATGGCTGCGGACAACAAGATCCTCGGTCAGTTCAACCTCGAAGACATCCCCCCGGCACCGCGCGGTATGCCGCAGATCGAAGTGACCTTCGACATCGACGCCAACGGCATCGTGTCGGTTGGGGCCAAGGACAAGGGCACCAACAAGGAGCAGAAGATCACGATTCAGGCGTCGGGCGGTCTGTCGGACGACGAGATCGAACAGATGGTCAAGGACGCCGAGGCGAACGCCGAGGCCGACAAGGGTCGCCGCGAGCTGGTCGAAGCCAAGAACCAGGCCGAGAGCCTTGTGCATTCGACCGAGAAGGCGCTCGAAGAGCATGGCGACAAGGTCGACCCCACCACGGTGGAAGCCATCGAACTGGCCATCGCCGCGCTCAAGGACGAGCTGGAGACCGAAAACGCCGACAAGATCAAGGCGGGCATCCAGAACGTGACCGAAGCGTCGATGAAGCTGGGCGAAGCCATCTACAAGGCGCAGCAGGCCACGGACTCGGGTGAAGCCGACGAGGATCAGGGCCCGTCCAGCGTGGACGATGACATCGTCGACGCCGACTTCGAAGACCTCGACGACGACAAGCGGTCGTAAGACCCATGACGCGAAAGGGCCGGTCCGTCACATGCGGGCGGACCGGCCTTCGCGTTCCTGACAAGGGGACGACGATCCATGTCGAAACGTGACTATTACGAGGTTCTCGGAACCACCAAAGGCGCATCGGCGGATGAGATCAAAAAGGCCTATCGAAAGAAGGCCAAGGAACTCCACCCTGACCGGAACGCCGACAATCCCGACGCCGAGAACCAGTTCAAAGAAGCGAACGAGGCCTACGACGTCCTGAAGGACCCCGAGAAGAAGGCGGCCTACGACCGTTTCGGCCACGCGGCCTTCGAAGGCGGTATGGGCGGCGGTCCGCGACCGGGCGGTCCGGGTTTCGGGCAGCAAGGCGATTTCGCCAGCGCATTCTCGGACGTGTTCGACGACCTGTTCGGCGACTTCATGGGCCAGCGTGGCGGCGGTCGGTCGCGGGCGACCCGCGGATCGGACCTGCGCTATAACCTGCGCGTGACGCTGGAAGAGGCCTATGAGGGTCTGCAAAAGACCATCAACGTGCCGACCTCGGTCATGTGCGACACCTGCGAAGGCACCGGGTCCGAAGCGGGCGCCGAACCCACCACCTGTCCGACCTGTTCGGGCATGGGCAAGGTGCGCGCGCAGCAGGGCTTCTTCACCGTTGAGCGGACCTGCCCGACCTGTCAGGGCGTGGGCCAGATGATCAAGAACCCGTGCAAGAGCTGCCATGGTCAGGGTCGGGTCGAGAAAGAGCGCGCCCTGTCCGTGAACATCCCCGCGGGGGTCGAAACCGGCACCCGTATCCGTCTTGCCGGTGAAGGCGAGGCCGGGATGCGCGGCGGGCCGTCGGGCGACCTCTACATCTTCATTCAGGTCGCTGAGCATCCACTGTTCGAGCGGGACGGGGTGAGCCTGCACTGCCGCGTGCCGGTGTCGATGACCTCGGCCGCAATGGGCGGCGACATCGAAGTGCCGACGATCGACGGCGGACGCTCGCGGGTCAAAATCCCCGCCGGGTCGCAATCCGGGCGTCAGATGCGCCTTCGCGGCAAGGGTATGCCCGCGCTGCGGGGCGGCGGTCATGGCGATATGTATATCGAGTTGGCCGTCGAAACGCCGGTGAACCTCACGTCCAAACAGAAAGAGCTTCTGCGGGAGTTCGAGAAGCTTTCGGAAGAGAACAATCCTGAAAGTTCGACCTTCTTTTCGAAGGTGAAAAGCTTCTGGGACGGGATGAAGAACTGACGCCCTTTCGGCGTTAACCATTCATTCACCGACTCGTAGCAGGCTGGGATCATGTCCCAGCCTGTTTCACATCTGGCCGAAGTGGCCCTTCCGCTGTTCGAAACCGACGAGGCGCAGCCTGTTCCGGTCAAGGGAACCAAGGCGCGACTGCCCTCCTACATCTCGGACCATCGCGCGCGTCTGCGTGAACGGTTCATGTCGGGCGGTGCCGCGGCCTTGCCCGATTACGAGATGCTGGAGCTTGTGCTGTTTCGTGCGATCCCCCGGCAGGATGTCAAACCTCTCGCCCGGCGGCTGCTGGACCGGTTCGGCGACTTCAACGGGGTTCTGTCCGCGTCACCGTCGCGCCTCAAGGAAATGCACGGGGTCGGCGATGCAGTCGTGCAGGAGTTGAAGATTGTCGAGGCCGCCGCGCATCGCCTGTCCCGCGCCCGCGTCATGGGCCGTCGGGTGGTTTCGTCCTGGGACCAGTTGATCGACTATTGCCACACCACGATGAGCCACCGGGAAACCGAGCAGTTTCGGGTGCTCTACCTCGACCGCAAGAACACCCTGATCGCAGATGAGGCCGCAGCCGAAGGCTCGGTGGGACACGTGCCGGTCTATCCGCGCGAGATCGTCAAACGGGCGCTGGAACTCAGCGCCTCGGCGCTGATCCTCGTGCACAACCACCCATCCGGGGATCCCAGCCCGTCGCGTGACGACATCGACATGACCGAGCGGGTCCGGTCGGCCGCCGCTGCCTTGGAAATCACGCTGCACGACCACATCATCATCGGAAAATCGCGCGAAGTGAGCTTTCGAAGCGACGGGTATCTGACCTGACCGGCCTATTCGACCCAGACTTCCACACGCCTGTTGATCCGCCGGCCCCAATCCGTGTCGTCGCAGGCCATCGGAAGCGCCTCGCCAAAGGCCTCGGCCTCGATCACCACGCGCTCAGGATCGAAAGTCTCGGCCGCGTCGAGAACGGCACGGCGAACCGCGTCCGCCCTCCGCGCTGCCAGCCTCAGGTTCAGTGCGGCCGCGCCCTGACCGTCCGAGAATCCGACGAAGGTCAGCCTGCGCCCGTCAAAGGCGCCTGCCTCGAGCGCATCGGCAAGCAAAGCCACGTTCGAGCGGGAGGGGGCGTCCAATGCCGTCGATCCGCCCTTGAACCGATACGTGAGCGTCAGCCGCCGCATACCGTCCATCAGCGCCACCATGCGCTGTAACTCGGAAAGCCCGACTTCGGGACCGGCTTGCGCGATGGCGTTCGCCAACCTCGTCCCTTGCACCGAAAACGGGATTTCCTCGATCTCCTGATCGACGAGTCCGATGCGCTGGATCACCCGGCCAGCCGATGCGGTCCGCAGATAGCGCATGAAATCCCGGCCGACCTGCGGCAGTCGTATCGCGGGACGGTAAAGATAGATCGGGGCGGCGAGCGGATAGTCCCCGGCCTTGATCGCCATCTGGCTTGGCGCGATCTCGAAGGCGCACGCGCCGGTCAGCGTCACGATTTCCGTCAGGCCGGGGCGAGAAAAGCTCGCGATCCCCAGTCCGAAGGGGTCTTCTTGAACCGCGAGCGTCACGCCATCGTTCGAAGCCTTTGTGAGAATGGAGGGGGACAGGCTTTTGTCCTGCGCGGTCACCACGTCCCGCGCGAAAGCCATCCCGAAGCCAGCATCGGGGTCGCGCAGATACAGCGTGACGGGTGCCGCCTCGCCGCCTATCGCGTCCCAACGACCGATCTCGCCCGCATAAAGCGCCGCCAAAGTCTCAAGTCCCAGTCGCCGGATCGGGTTTCCGGGGTTCACGACGGGAACAAGGGCATCGAGCGCGATGACACGCGACTGCCGCACCGCGTCGAGGTCGCCCAGACCCGCGTCGCGCGCCATCAACCGCTCCGCGCGCGTCGGTTCACGAAGGGACAGGACCATGTCGGCCTCTTCGCCCAGAAGATCTGCGAAGCCCTCAGAAGACGTGGTCTGCCGAATGGTGAAGCGCGCTGCCGGAACCGAGTTGTCGGCTTCGTAGAGGCTGTAAGTCAGGCCGATCCCGGCCTTTTCCTCGCGCGTGACGGCGTAGTTTTCCGATAGCGCGAAGGCTTCGATCAGGGCGGGCATCAGGGTCGATCCGATCTCGGCCTCGCCCGAGATGGTGAGGTCGGCGGTGAACGACATCAGGTTCGGGCAGCCGGGCCCCTCGCAATTTACCCCGGAGCCATCGACGGTCAGCACGCCGTATTCGGTGTCGATCCGATAGAACTGGCCGTCATAGCCAAGCAGGGTGCCGGACATCTCCATCGACCCGTCGCGAGAGGTCAGGGTGACGTCGTCGGCCACCGCGAAAGACGAAAGAACGATTGAAACGAGTGCGGCGCACACCGCCACACGCAGATGTCTCATGGTGACCGCCCCGCACCCCGCCGCTGCTCTTGTCGGGCGGGTGGATCACCCGCCTTTAGTTGCGGGCGATTGTCAGGTCTTGGGGCAGGTTTTTCAACACAAGATATTCGCCGACCGCATCACAGTCCGGTACGACCATACCGACCTGAGTTCCGGTCGGTTGACCGTTCTGCACCGAACGAAGGTAATCACCGACGATGGCCTGTTCGCATGTGGTTTCCAGAACCTGCGCTTCGATGGAAACGGCCGGGGCCGTCGGCATGGACACCGGATAGGTATAGACGTCGGCGGCAAAGCCCCCCGTCGTCGACCCGAGAACGGTGATGAACCCGCCCTGACCGTCCGTGGCACGTGCCGGAAGGCCAGGCTCCTCGGCCCAGACATGCCCTTCTTCGCCGTAGTAGGCCCCATTCTCGAGCGCATGAAGCTGAAGCCCGGTGCCGCCTTTCCAGATCAGCGCGATACGGTCGTAGTCGTCCATATCCTCGATCTGAATGCGTGCTTCGGTGATCTTTTCCTGGTCACCGATCGTCGCGGTGATCGCGGCTTCGCGGGTCATCGCCGGAACCATGACGGTAAGAGCGCCGTCCTGATCGAGCGTTTCCGTGAACTTCAGACCCGCGTGGTCGAACTGGACCTCACCCCCGGCGTCGCACGGCGCGCGAAGCTCGGTATAGATGAGTGCGCCGGGCAACGGGGCAAGCGACAGGGTCGGCGTACAATCTTCGGCCGCCGTTTCATCGGTTTCCGGCTGCGCGATGACATCGGCCGGGGCCACGTCGAACTGGCTTTCCGGCAGGGCCGGACGCGGCAGATCTTCGGTCGTTGCGGCACGCGAAACTTCGGCAATCTCCAGCGGTTCGACCACACCCTGATCCGGACGGGCCGCCTTTTCAATCGGCTCGGCCTGTTCTTCCGGCTCCGGCGCGCTTGCCGCAATTCGATCGTCACGCATGACGTCAGGCGAGGTCGGGCTGTCCGCCGCGGGGCGGTCCGCCACCTGCGGTTCCGGCAATGGCGCAATCGGGTCGGTCGCCGGCGCGTTATCGGCCTTGGTAACCTCATCCGGTGCCGCGTCATTGGCAGGAACGGGAAGCGGTTCCGGCGTCGCTTGGGCCGTTTCGACGGGTGCGGCAGGAGGTGTCGACATGGCCGGAATGACCTGCCCCTGTGTCACCTGCGCCTGCTGCACACGGGCATCCACTGGCGCGTTCGGCTGATTGACCGTGCGTTGCATCACGTGCCCGGTCGCCAAAGCCACCACGAGAGCGCCAACGGCAGTATAGACCCGTTTCTTGTCGAGGTTCGTCGAGATCGACTGGATTTTTTCCAGCATGGCGAGGCTTCCTTTCCCACGTTCGATGGGAACTCTGCCAATGCAATAGGCCGATAGAATGAATAAATGGTGACCGGAAACGGGTTGTTTCCAGATTGTGGAAACCTCTGATAACGTGGGATTTTCCACCGGGAACGGCGGCGATTGTCAAATCTTCGCCCGATTCACGCGGTTGGCGAAGGCTCCGGTCAGTCACTCGAACCGGGTTTGAGGATCGCATTCAGGCGTTCCGAGATGCGGCTCTGGTCATCCAGATACAGGGCGCGTGAGGCGCCGACTGAAATGTGAGTGCCATCGAGCGAGTAGGGAATGCCATTGTGTTGGTATCCGCCCACGGCGAATTGATCTCCGAAGTCTGCGGGCGACAGCAAGGTTACGGCAGGGTTCTCGCCAAACCGTGTAACCGCCTGCTTCCAGAACGCGGCAGACCCCGCCTCCGACGTTTCGTCCGTCAGCAGGTCAGATCCTTTTCGGTAGTAGGCGCGTTCGACAGACCCCCTCGAATACTGCGGCGGCGTGGCGATGAGGACGACGCGAAGCGTGGGATCGAACAACATTTCGTCGATCATGTCCAAGACGCCCGTTGTGAAACCCCGCTCTTCCACCTTGGCCCACTGACCGGACAGAACGATGTTGTCATAGGACGAAGCCCTTTCGCGGACATGGTCGCGATTGATCCGGCATTGCGTGCGGGCAATATGACCGCGCTTTGCCGTCGAATCCTCTGTGAACGTCGGGAAGCACCAGTTCGTCGTGAGCACATCGAACGCCACCCCGTTTTCCTGGCCGTAAAGGTCGAAGAACGGTTCCCAATGGGCGGCGAGGGAATCGCCGAACAATAGGGTTGTCGATGGCCTCGTTTCATCCCCCAAGCGGCAATCCGGCAGGTCATTTTGCACATTCATTTCGGGATAAGTCTGGAAATCCCGGAAACAATAGCCGTCTTCCATCAGGGGCAGCGTCAACTTTGCCGCGTCGCGGTCATACCAGAACGTAAAGCGTTCGCTCATGCCGTCGCGCGCACCGAAGCCGATGAGGACGAATGCGGCCACTCCCACGAGACTCGACGCGAAAACGACAGGGCGTCGAGTGATAACAGTATGCGGGCCGGCGCGGAATGGACGTTCGACAAACCGCCAGCTGAGATATGCCAGCAGGAGCGACAGCAGACCCAAACTGCCCATGAGCAGCAGCGGTGGTTCATGGATCGTGCGCAGACGCGCGAATGCAAGCAAGGGCTGATGCCAGAGATAGGCGCTGTAGCTGATTAGGCCGATGCCGACCATCACCCGAACGCTGAGAACTCTGGCGACCAAGGTTCCCGGCCCGCCGAACAAGACGATGAGCACCGCGCCGAGCACTGGCACCAGCGCGAACAGGCTTGGGAAGGGCGTTTCCGCGTCGTACAGGAAGATCGAAGCGACGATGCCCGCCAATCCGACGATTGCGAAGAGATCGTTGGAACGTACACCGCGTTTCTGAATCACAAGCGCGGCGATGGACCCTGCGAAGATTTCCCACGCACGGGTCGGAGCGAGATAGAAGTTAGCCGACGGTGCACGTCGCCAACCGATTTCGCACAAGAGCAAACTGACCGCCGCCATCGCGGCGATCATCCAGAACACGCGATCCCGTCCGAACCCCCAGACGAGGAACAGGAAGACCGGAAACAGAAGGTAATACTGCTCTTCGACGGCGAGGCTCCAAGTATGAATGAGCGGTTTGAGTTCGGCCGCCGGAGCGAAGTAGCCGCTTTCCTGCCAGAACAGGATGTTGGAAACGAACAGGCTGACCGCGACGAGGCTGTTAGCGAAGTCGCTCAACTGATCCGGCAGCATCCAGAACCACGCGAACGGAATGCTGCACAGCATCACGAGGAAAAGCGCCGGGAGGATGCGGCGGGCGCGGCGGTCGTAGAATTTCAAAATGCTGAACTGGCCGCGTTCAAGATCGTCAATCAGGATCGTCGTAATCAGGTAGCCGCTGATGACGAGGAACACGTCGACACCGACGAACCCGCCACTGAACAGGCCGAACCCTGCGTGGAACAGGATGACCGGCACGACCGCAACGGTGCGGAGCCCATCGATCTCAGGTCTGTATTTCATGGGTCCGCTGGTCGAACTCTGCCGTGCGGGACGGTAGCTGCAACCTCGGGGGCTCACAAGCCATTGACGGAGCCCGAAACGGTCGTTTCCGGGCCCGCATCACACTGATGCCTATGAATTGGGATCAGGCTGGCGAGATCAGACCTTGCCGTGGCAATGCTTGAACTTTTTGCCCGACCCACAGGGGCACTGTTCGTTCCGGCCCGGATTGCCCCAGGTCGAGGGGTCGTTCTCGTCGAACCCGTCGCGCGGCGTGCCCGGTTCGGATGGGCCGGAAGCTTCGGCAGCTTTGGCTTGGGCCGCTAGCGCGTCCTGCTGCTGCTTCAACTGGTCCATCATCGCCTTTTGTTCGTCCTCGGTCATGGGACGAACCTGACCGATCTTCTGGCTGACTTCGGCGCGCAGGCTGTCGAGCATCGACTCGAACAGCTGAAAGCTTTCGGTCTTGTATTCGTTCAGCGGGTCGCGCTGGGCATAGCCACGGAACCCGATGACCGAACGCAGATGTTCGAGCGTCAGAAGGTGCTCGCGCCACTTCCCGTCGATGGTCTGAAGCAGGATCTGCTTTTCGATGTTGCGCATCGTGTCCGGGCCGAAAGCCTCGGCCTTTTCCGACATTTGCTTGTCGCTGGCCTCATAGAGCTTTTCGCGCACCGTATCGTCGTCGGCACCTTCCTCGGCCGCCCATTCCATGACCGGCACGTCGAGGTTCAGGGTTTCCAGAATAGCGGCATAAAGACCTTGGGTATTCCACTGATCCGCATAGGACTTGGGCGGCATGTATTCCAGAATCAGGTCGTCGATGACCTGATGCCGCATGTCCTGAACCACGTCCGAAAGATCTTCGGATTCCATGATGTCGCGGCGCTGGTTGAAGATCACCTTGCGCTGGTCGTTCATCACGTCGTCGAACTTGAGAAGCTGTTTGCGAATGTCGAAGTTGCGCCCTTCGACCTTCGCCTGCGCACGTTCCAGCGACTTGTTCACCCAAGGATGAACGATGGCCTCGCCCTCTTTCATGCCAAGGCCCGAAAGCACCTTGTCCAGCCGCTCGGACCCGAAGATGCGCATCAGATCGTCTTCCAGCGACAGGAAGAAGGACGAGCGCCCCGGATCACCCTGACGGCCCGAACGACCGCGCAGCTGGTTGTCGATGCGGCGGCTTTCATGCCGCTCGGTGGCGAGCACAAAAAGGCCGCCTGCCTCGAGCACCTTGGCTTTCTCTTCGGCGACTTCCGCATCCATCTGCTTGCGCAGCGTTTCGGGATCGGCGTCGGGCGTTTCGTCAAGGGCCTGAAGCACCTTCATCTCGACGTTCCCGCCAAGCTGAATGTCCGTGCCGCGGCCCGCCATGTTCGTCGCGATGGTGACCGCCCCGAGACGCCCGGCTTCGGCGATGATCTGCGCTTCCTGCTCGTGCTGACGTGCGTTCAGCACGTTGTGCGTGATGTTTTCCTTGGTCAGAAGCTGGCTCAATGCCTCGGACTTCTCGATCGAGGTGGTGCCGACAAGAACCGGCTGTCCCTTGGCATTGGCCTTTTTGATCTCGTCGACGATGGCCCCGTATTTTTCGGCCGTCGTGCGATAGACGGCGTCATGCTCATCCTCGCGCGCGATGGGCTTGTTCGTCGGCACTTCGACCACCCCCAGCCCGTAGATTTCCATGAATTCGTCTTCTTCGGTCAGCGCCGTGCCGGTCATCCCGGCGAGCTTTTCGTAAAGACGGAAGTAGTTTTGGAACGTGACCGACGCCATGGTGACGTTCTCGGGCTGGATCGGCACGCCTTCCTTCGCCTCGATGGCCTGATGCAGGCCCTCGGACAGACGGCGACCGGCCATCATGCGGCCGGTGAATTCGTCGATCAACACGACTTCATCGCCACGAACGATGTAGTCCTTGTCCTTCGTGAACATCTTGTGGGCGCGCAGGCCCTGGTTCACGTGGTGGACGATCGTGGTCGATTCCGGGTCGTAAAGCGTCTGTTCCTCCGGCAACACGCCGATCTGGTGCAGGCGGTTTTCGAGGAAATCGTTGCCCTCGTCCGTAAACGTGGCCGAGCGCGCCTTTTCGTCGAGGACGAAGTGCTCTTCGGTCAGTTCCGGGATGATCCTGTCGATGGCCACGTAAAGCTCCGACTTATCGTCGGACGGGCCGGAAATGATGAGCGGCGTGCGCGCCTCGTCGATCAGGATCGAGTCGACCTCGTCCACGATGGCGAAGTGATGGGGGCGCTGGTTCATGTCTTCGATCCGCGACTTCATGTTGTCGCGCAGGTAGTCGAAGCCAAGCTCGTTGTTGGTGGCATAGGTGATGTCGGCGGCATAGGCGCCTTTCTTCTCACCGTCCGGCTGCTGCGGATAGACGACGCCGGTCGTCATCCCGAGCGCGGCATACACCTTGCCCATCCAGTCCGCGTCGCGTTTGGCGAGGTAATCGTTCACCGTCACGATATGCACGCCCTTGCCGGTGAGGGCGTTCAGATAGGCGGGGAAGGTCGCGACCAGCGTCTTGCCCTCGCCCGTCTTCATCTCGGCGATGTTGCCTTCGTGAAGGAAGATGCCGCCCATGAGCTGCACGTCGAAGGCGCGCAGGCCCAGCGCACGGCGCGCGGCCTCGCGGCAGTTGGCGAAGGCTTCGGGCAGGAGATCGTCGAGTTTCTCACCCTTTTCCAGCCGCGCCTTCAATTCCGCCGTCTTGTCGATCAGTCCCTGATCCGTGAGTTTCTCGAACTCCGGTTCCAGCGCGTTGATCTTTTCGATGGTCGGTCGGGTTGCCTTGATCTTGCGGTCATTGGGCGTGCCAAAAACCTTTTTGGCGATGGTTCCGAAACCCAGCATGTGCTCTCCGCTCGATGAGCTCTGACATTCTCGTGATTGCGCGGGGTGCTTGCCCGTGTCCGCGCGCCCCCATATCAAGGGCGTGAAGTCGGCCCCCCAAGGACCATTGCGATGTAAGGGTGGGGGCCGGGATAGTCAACGATGCCGGGGCTTCCGGCACGACCATGAGGAGGTTTCATGACCCATACGTCCACCCGCGCGTCGCTTTTCGCGGCCACGCTGCTTTCGGTTTCGCTGGCTCTGCCCAGCTGGGCCCAGGATGCGGCCCCCGAAGCCGAGGCCGAAACGGATGCCGCGCCGGCGATGGAAGTGACGGTCGACACCGTACTGGCCACCGTGAACGGCGAAGAGATTACGCTTGGTCACGTCGTGGCAGCCAAAGAGCAGCTTCCGCAGCAATATCAGCAGCTTCCGAACGACGTTCTGCTGCCGGGTCTGATCGACCAGTTGATCCAACAGACGGTTCTGAGCCAGGCGATCGACGAGGTCGGCGCCGGTGTCGAGGTCCGTTTGGAGAACGAGCGTCGCACGCTCGTCGCTGCCGAAAAGATCGACGACGTCATCACCGAGGCCGTGGATGAAGACGCCATTCAGGCGGCCTATGACGCACAGTATGCCGATGCCGAACCCACGACCGAGTGGAACGCGTCGCATATCCTTGTCGAGACCGAAGCGGAAGCCGCGGATCTCGTCGAGCAGGCCAAGGCGGAAGATGCCGACTTCGCCGCGCTCGCCAAGGAATTTTCGACCGGTCCCTCCGGCCCCAACGGCGGCGAGCTTGGCTGGTTCTCGGCCGGCATGATGGTCGAACCCTTCGAAACCGCCGTGGCCGACATGGCCGCCGGCGATATTTCGGACCCGGTCCAGACCCAGTTCGGCTGGCACGTCATCAAGCTGAACGAGACCCGTGAAAAGGGTGCCCCGCCGCTTGAAGAGGTTCGTGAGGACATCATCGGTCAGCTCCAGACTTCCGCCGTGGAAGAGGCGCTCAACGCGCTGATGGACGGCGCGACCATCGAACGGACCGACGTGACGACGCTTGATCCCGCCGTCCTGTCGGATATGTCGATCTTCGAGTGATCGACGCGGGAGGGGACAGTCGTGGGCAAAAAGAAGAAGATCAAGAAGCTCAAGGGTAAGTTGAAATCGCTCGAGGCGGCACTCGCCTCGGCGAAGAACCACAAGCACGCGGTCGCACCGCTTGCCCCCAAAGACGGCTTTCCCAAATTGCCGAAGATCGGCGGCGTTCGTTTCGCCGCCGTTCAGGCCGGGGTCCGCTACGCCGGGCGTTACGACGTGATGATGGCGCTGTGCGACCCGGGCACGACGATTGCAGGCGTCTTCACCCGTTCTTCCACGCGTTCCGCCAACGTGCTGGACTGTCAGGCCAAGCTTGGCTCGGACCCGTCCGGCGGCGCGGCGATCATCGTGAACTCCGGCAACTCGAATGCCTTCACCGGAGCGTCGGGCGAGAACGCGGTGGCCGAGATTTCCAAGACCGTGGCCGATGTCACGGGGGTCGCCGAAAACAGGGTCTATACCGCCTCGACAGGCGTCATCGGCGAACGTCTGCCCTTTGACCGGATCACGGCGAAGATCGGAGATCTGATCGACGCACTCGACGAAGGTGGTATCGAATTCGCCGCTCGCGCGATCATGACCACCGACACGTTCCCGAAGGGTTCGATGGCCGAGGTCGAAATCGGCGGTCGGACGGTCAGGATCGCGGGCATCGCCAAAGGCTCCGGCATGATCGCGCCGGACATGGCCACGATGCTGGTCTACATCTTCACGGATGCGAAGGTGGAGCAGAAGGTTCTGCAAGCCTATCTCTCTGGCCTGATCGACGAGACCTTCAATTCGATCACCGTGGACAGCGATACTTCGACGTCGGACACCCTGATTCTTGCCGCAACCGGCGCCAGCGGTGTCGAAGTGACTCCCAAGGACGAGGCATTCCAAACCGGCCTTCGCTCGGTGATGATGGAGCTCGCCCATCAGGTGATCCGCGACGGGGAAGGGGCGACCAAGTTCGTCGAAATCCATGTGAGCGGGGCCAAGTCCAAGGCCGACGCGCGCACCCATGCCATGTCCATCGCGAATTCCCCGCTGGTCAAGACGGCCATCGCCGGGGAAGACCCGAACTGGGGCCGGATCGTCGCCGCGATCGGCAAATCGGGCGCCGCCGCCGACCGCGACAAACTTTCGATTTCATTCGGAGACATCCTTGTCGCCGAAAAAGGCTGGGTTTCGCCTGAGTACCGGGAAGAGCAGGGCGCCGACTACATGCTGGGCGAAGAGATCGTCATCAACGTGGATCTCGGCCTCGGCAAGGGCGAGGCCACGGTCTGGACCTGTGACCTGACCCACGCCTACATCCAGATCAACGCGGACTACCGAAGCTGATGAAAACGGTTCTCGTGTCTGCCGTCGCGCTCGTCGACCGTGACGGGCGCGTGCTTCTGGCCCAGCGCCCCGAGGGCAAGTCGATGGCCGGGCTGTGGGAGTTTCCCGGCGGCAAGGTCGAAGACGGCGAAACGCCCGAGGCCGCGCTGATCCGCGAACTTCACGAAGAACTCGGCATCGACACCTGGCAATCCTGCCTCGCGCCGCTGACCTTCGCATCGCACAGCTATGATACCTTCCACCTTCTGATGCCGGTCTTCGTCTGCCGGAAATGGGAGGGGACGCCGCAACCGAAAGAGGGCCAGACCCTCAAATGGGTGCGCGTGCGCGACATGCGTGACTATCCCATGCCCCCCGCCGACATCCCGCTCGTCGCGATGATGCGGGACATGCTCTAAAACTTCTCTGTTTCAGGAAACCTTCGGGGGTGGCCGGAGGGGGCCCGAGGGCCCCATTCGGCTGGGGGGGGGTGGGGGACTGGTCCCCCCAAGAACCGCCGCGGGGGCGCTCGCCCGCGCAATGAAAAAGGGCGGCCCGATGAGCCGCCCTTTCTATTCCAATCGGTCCGCAGATCAGGCGAGCGTGCGCTCGACCTCTTCGCGTTCGAAGATCTCGATGACGTCGCCCTTGCGAATGTCGTCGTAGTTCTCGAACGCCATACCGCATTCCTGACCCGAGATGACTTCCGACACCTCGTCCTTGAAACGCTTGAGCGTCTTGAGCGTGCCTTCGTGGATCACGACGTTGTCGCGCAGCAGGCGGACACCTGCAGAGCGCCGTGCCACGCCTTCGGTGACGAGACACCCGGCCACGTTGCCGACACCGGAGACGCGGAACGTCTCTTTGATCTCGGCGTAACCGATGAACTTCTCGCGCACTTCGGCGGACAGCAGGCCCGAGGCCGCCGCTTTCACGTCGTCCACAAGGTCGTAGATCACGCTGTAGTAGCGAATTTCCACGCCCTTCTGGTTGGCCGAATTCCGGGCCGGCGCGTTCGCACGGACGTTGAAGCCGATGACCGGGCAACCGGACGCTTCGGCAAGACCCACGTCGGTTTCGGTGATCGCGCCCACGCCGTAGTGGATCACGCGCACGCGGACTTCGTCGTTGCCGATCTTCTCCATCGCCTGAACGATGGCTTCGGCCGACCCCTGTACGTCCGCTTTCACGACGATGGGCAGTTCGGCGACGTTCTCGTCCGCCTTTGCCTTGGCCATCATCTGTTCCAGCGTGGTCGCCGCACCGGCGGCTGCGCGTTTGTCCTTGGCGGCGTTTGCGCGGTATTCCGCGATCTCGCGCGCCTGTGCTTCGGTGTCGACCACGTTCAGAACGTCGCCCGCTTCCGGCGTGCCGTTCAGGCCGAGCACCTCGACAGGCACCGACGGACCGGCTTCCTTGACGCGTTCGCCGCGGTCGTTCTCCATCGCGCGGACCTTGCCCCACTGCTCGCCGACGACGAAGATGTCGCCTTGGCGCAGCGTGCCGTTCTGGACGAGCACGGTGGCGACCGGGCCACGGCCCACGTCGAGCTGCGCTTCGATCACGGCACCCTGAGCGGACCGGTTCGGGTTCGCCTTGAGTTCGAGGATTTCCGACTGGAGCGCGATGGCTTCGAGCAGTTCGTCCAGACCCTGACCCGTGTGGGCCGACACTTCCACGTCCTGCACGTCACCCGAGAGCTTCTCGACGATGACTTCGTGCTGAAGCAGGTCGGTGCGCACCTTGTCCACGTTCGCGGCGGGCAGATCGACCTTGTTGATCGCGACGATCATCGGGACACCCGCCGCCTTGGCGTGGTTGATGGCTTCGATGGTCTGCGGCATCACCGCGTCGTCGGCGGCCACCACGAGGACGACGATATCCGTCACCTGCGCGCCACGGGCCCGCATCGAGGTAAAGGCCGCGTGGCCCGGCGTGTCGAGGAACGACAGAACCGTGCCGCTATCGGTCGTGACCTGATAGGCACCGATGTGCTGGGTAATGCCGCCGGCTTCGCCCGCGACGACCTTGGCGTTGCGGATCGCGTCGAGAAGCGAGGTCTTGCCGTGGTCGACGTGGCCCATGATCGTGATGACCGGCGGGCGGTTCTCAAGATCTTCGGCCTTGTCTTCGGTCGTGGTGATGACATCCTCGACGTCCGAGTCCGACACGCGCACGATCCGGTGGCCGAATTCTTCGATGATGAGTTCGGCGGTGTCCTGATCGATGGTCTGGTTTTGCGTGACCATCATGCCCATCTGCATGAGCGATTTCACGACATCGGCGACGCGTTCGGCCATGCGGTTGGCAAGTTCCTGCACCACGATGGCTTCGGGCACCTGCACGTCGCGCACGACCTTTTCGCGCGGCTCGGCGTTGCCCATCGCTTTCTGGCGCATGCGTTCCTGCTTGCGGCGCATCGCGGCGACCGAGCGTTGACGCCCGCCTTCGCCCCCGGTGAGCGCCTGGTTCACGGTCAGCTTGCCGGACCGGCGGCTGTCGTCACGACCGCCCTTGCCACGGTTCGACCGATCGTCGGCCGGTTGCGGCGCACGTTCGCGTTCGGTCTTGCGCGGGCCGGTCTTGGCGCCACGGGCCTCGGCGGCCTGTGCGGCGGCCGGGTCTGGGTCGGCGGCAGGGGCCGGCTTGTTCTTGGCCGCTTCTTTTTCCTTGCGGCGACGCTCGTCTTCTTCGGCCTTCTTGGCCGCGGCTTCCGCGCGTTCCTGTTCTTCGCGGGCCTTGTCCTCGGCTTCCTGCCGACGACGCTCGCGCTCTTCCTCGCGGGCCTTCTCTTCTTCTTCGCGCCGCTTCGCTTCTTCGGCCTCGTTGGCCTTGGCTGCGGCAAGCGCCTTCATCCGGCGCTCGAGTTCGGCGTCGGAGATACCTGCGGGGCGCTTGGACGGGTCCGTCGCGGGGGAGCCATTGCCGCCGCCCGCACCGCCACCCGCACCGGGTTTGGGCACGACGACGCGCTTACGCTTCGTCTCCACCACCACGTTCTTCGTGCGCCCATGGCTGAAGGATTGCTTGACGGAACCCGACCGGGGTCCACCTCGCAGGCCAAGGGGCTTCTTGCCGTCCGTATCGCTCATCTGGTCGTCTTACCTTTCCGGCGGGCGGTCCCACCGTCGTTCATATCGCGCATGCCCGAAAGCTTCGCGGCTTCGTCTACAACACGTTTCGTGAGTCCGCCACCCGCGAGTGCGGCATGTATCACATGTTCCCGCCCGAATGCCAAACCCAATTCATCTTGGGTCAAACAGGTGATCAGGGTGCCTTTGCCACGGGGTGGGCGGAGCTTGGATTTCCCGCGATCAGAGCCGTCGGAGGCCTGCAAAAGCACCTCAGCCTGATCCTTGGCGAGCCAGTCTTTGACCTTTTCAAAGCCGGCAATTGCCTCGCTCGCCTTTCGAGCAAGAGAGATAAGGTGGATCACGCGTTCTGCAAGACCCGCCTCGACTTTTGCGAACAGATCCTCAGGGACCGTCACCTGTTGTTTCGCGGCGCGGGCGAAGGCGCCCTTCTTCGCGGCAAGGGCGAACGCCTTGGGCGAGGGCGTGATCCAGAACCCCCGGCCGGGCAGCTTGCCCAGCAGGTCGGGATAGACCGCGCCATCGGGTCCGACGACGAACCGGATCATCAGCGAGGTGTCCTTCACCTCGCCGGTTCCGATGCACCGGCGTTCGGGTTCCCCCGTCCGGTCTTTTTCACGGCCGCCGCGCGTCACGCGCTAACCCCCGAGGCCTGGGATCAGGCCCCGGCCTCCTCGGTGGCTTCGCCGTCTTCCTCGGTCTCTTCTTCCGAGACGAGATCGGCGGGGTCGACCCAGCCAAGCTGGATACGGGCGGTCATGATCATGTTCTGGGCTTCCTCGAGGCCCACATCAAAGGGTTCAAGAACGCCGTCGTCCTTGCTGCGTTCGCCGTCGACGGTCGTCCAGCCACCGGCCAGTTC
Source organism: Maritimibacter alexandrii (assembly GCF_005871115.1). Taxonomy (NCBI): domain Bacteria; kingdom Pseudomonadati; phylum Pseudomonadota; class Alphaproteobacteria; order Rhodobacterales; family Roseobacteraceae; genus Maritimibacter; species Maritimibacter alexandrii. The sequence continues at coordinate 1,085,880 of NZ_SWKQ01000009.1, read as the reverse complement.
CCAGTCGGCGCAGGTCGCGAAGTCTTCAAGCGTAAAGACACCGTCCTTGGCCAGAGCCTCGATCATCTGCGGGGTGAGACCCTCGAAACCGATGAGGCTGTCCTGAACGCCCAGCGCCTTGGCGTTTTCCAGCGCCTTGCGGTTCTGTTCGTCAAGGAAGTCACGGGCGCGGGCCTGAAGCTCGTTCGCCGTATCTTCGTCTACACCGTCGATGACGAGGAGTTCGTCCACCTCGACGTAAGCCACCTCTTCAAGGTTGGTGAAGCCTTCGGACACGAGAAGCTGGGCGAAGAATTCGTCCAGATCGAGCGTGTCCATGAACAGCTTGGTGCGCTCGGCGAATTCCGCCTGACGACGCGCGCTTTCTTCTTCTTCCGTCAGAATGTCGATGTCGAGCCCGGTCAGCTGGCTGGCCAGACGCACGTTCTGACCGCGGCGGCCGATGGCCAGCGACAGTTGATCGTCGGGCACGACCACTTCGATCCGCTCGGCGTCTTCGTCCAGAACGACCTTGGCGACTTCGGCAGGCTGAAGCGCGTTCACGAGAAAGGTCGGCATATCCTCGTTCCACGGGATGATGTCGATCTTTTCGCCCTGAAGCTCGTTCACCACGGCCTGAACGCGGCTGCCGCGCATACCGACACAGGCACCGACCGGGTCGATGGAGTTGTCATAGGACACGACACCGATCTTGGCGCGCGAACCCGGATCACGGGCGACCGCCTTAATCTCGATGATGCCGTCGTAGATTTCCGGCACTTCCATCTTGAAGAGTTCGGCCATGAATTCCGGCGCGGTCCGGCTGAGGAAGATCTGCGGCCCACGCGTCTCACGCCGCACGTCTTTCACGTAGCAGCGGATACGGTCGTTCGGGCGATAGCTTTCGCGGCCGATCTTTTCGTTGCGGCGCAGGATCGCTTCGCCAGCGCCCACATCGACGATGACGTTGCCGTATTCCTCGCGTTTGACGACACCGTTGACGATGGTGCCGGCACGATCCTTGAATTCTTCGTACTGACGATCCCGCTCGGCTTCGCGGACCTTTTGCAGGATGACCTGCTTGGCCGACTGCGCGGCGATCCGGCCCAGTTCAACAGGCGGCACTTCGTCGACGATGGTGTCACCGACAACGGGGTTGTCGAGGTACTGCTTGGCCTGTTCCACGGTCAGCTCGGCCTGATAGTTCTCGAGCTCTTCATCCTCGACCACGGTGCGGACGCGGGTGAAGGTGGCGCGGCCCGTCTTGCGGTCGATCGACACGCGAATGTCCATCTCGGCGCCGTAACGCGACTTGGCGGCACGGGCGAGGCTTTCCTCCATCGCTTCGATCACGAGCGACGGGTCGATCATCTTCTCGCGCGCGACCGCTTCGGCGGTCTGGAGCAGTTCGAGCTGGTTGGCAGAGGTAATGGCCATTCTTATTCCTCCTCGGACCCTTCGTCCGTTTCGATGTCATCGTATTGGCTTTCGTCGATGATGCCGGCGTCCTTGCGCTGTTTCAGCATCTCGGCAATGAGTTCGTCGGTCAGAACCAGTTTCGCATCCGCGAGCAGGTCGAAGGTCAGACCGATGGTCACTGGCTCGCCCTTGTCCTCGATCTCGATGAGGATCTCGCCGTCTTCGGTGCCCTGAAGCGTGCCCTTGAACCGCTTGCGCCCTTCGATCAACTCGCTGGTCTCGACCTTGGCGATCCAACCGTCCCAGGTGTCGAAATCCTTGTAGCGGGTCAGCGGGCGGTCGATGCCGGGCGAAGAAACCTCGAGGTTGTATTCCCCCTCGATCGGATCCTCGACATCCAGCGTCGCGCCCAATGCGGTGTTGATCGCCGAAAGATCGTCGACCTCGATCCCGCCCTCGGGTTTGTCGGCCATGATCTGAAGCGTCTGGGTGTTGCCGCCCTGAAGCCGCAGGCGCACAAGCTCGTATCCCATATCCTCGATCACCGGGCGCACGATATCGGCGAGCCGGCGGTCGATGGCAGTTCTGGCGACGAGATCGGTCATGTGGTCCTTTCAGGCACAAAAAAACGGGCCAGCGGCCCGTCGGTGTGTTCCGGTGGAGCGTCGGGTTTGGACCCCAGCGCCTCCGCTGTTGACGCGGATATAGGGGAGGGCGGGTGAGTCTGCAAGGAAAATGACGAACCGCTGGCGGATGGGTGCCGTATCATGTGGGAACGTGCCGCGCCGCGGGCGCGTTCGTGAGTGCCGCAATGTGGAATGACCGATGGGTGAACCCGCCTTCGAAGACATCCTGATCCCGCGACCCGAAGGGCTCTATTGTCCGGTCGGGGATTTCTATGTCGATCCTGTACGGCCCGCCGCCAAGGCGCTTATCACCCACGGACATGCGGACCATGCACGGTCCGGCCACGGCGCGGTGCTCGCCAGCCAGCAGACGCTCGACATCATGGCGATCCGGTATGGCGAGGATTTCGCCAAGTCGCGGCAAGCGGTCGATGGGCCGGTCGAGGTGAACGGCGTTACCGTCAGTTTCCACCCGGCGGGGCATGTGCTCGGCTCCTGCCAGATCCGGCTGGAGGCCAAGGGGATGGTCGCGGTCGTGTCCGGCGATTATTCCCGCGTCGCCAACCCGGCCTGCGCGCCGTTCGAGCCTGTGCCCTGCAATCTGTTCATCACCGAGGCGACCTTTGCGCTGCCCGTTTTCAAGCACCCCGAACCGGCGGACGAGATCGCCAAGCTGCTCGCCTCGGTCCGGGCCTTTCCCGAACGGCCCCACCTGATCGGGGCCTATGCGCTCGGCAAGGCGCAGCGGGTCATCATGCTCTTGCGCGAGGCGGGGTATGACGCGCCGATCTATGTCCACGGGGCGCTGCAACGACTGAGCGATTATCACATCGAACAGGGCGTGCCGCTGGGCGACCTGCGCCCAGCGACGATGGACAAGGCCGAGGCGCGGGACTTGCGCGAGGCGATCGTCATCTCGCCGCCGTCCGCCTTCGCGTCGCCGTGGGTGCAGCGGTTCGCCGACCCCGTCATCGGCTTCGCCTCCGGCTGGATGCAGATCCGGGCACGGGCGCGGCAGCGTGGGGTCGAACTGCCGCTCATCATCTCGGATCACGTCGACTGGCCCGACCTGACCGCCACGATACAGGAGATCGACCCGAGCGAGTTCTGGATCACCCATGGGCGCGACGACGCGCTGATGCGGTGGGCCGAATTGAACCAGCGTCGTGCGCGGCCGCTGCATCTTGTGGGATACGAGGATGAGCCGGAATGAAAGCCTATGCCGCCCTTCTCGAACGGCTCGCATTCACGCCGGGCCGCAATGCCAAGCTTGCGCTCCTTCAAAAATACCTCACGACCGCGCCGGACCCGGATCGGGGGTATGCGCTTGCCTCGCTCACCGGAGAACTCGACTTCGCCGGGGCGAAACCCGCGCTTCTGCGCGCGCTCGTGTCCGAGCGGGTGGATAGCGAGTTGTTCACCATGTCCTACCACTACGTCGGTGACCTTGCCGAAACCATCGCCCTGATCTGGCCTGGGCAAGGCGAGGCGAGGGATGTGCCCTTGTCCGAAGTGGTCGAACGGCTGAACGCGGCATCCAAGACAGAAACGCCCGCGATGATCGCGGACTGGCTCGACGCGCTGGACCCGTCGGAACGTCTGGCGCTTCTCAAACTGATGACGGGCGGAATGCGCGTGGGCGTATCGGCGCGACTGGCCCTTACCGCACTTGCGAACACCGGAGAGGTGCCGCTCGACGACATCATGGAGCTATGGGCGGGGTTCAAACCGCCATATGAGCCGCTTTTCGCGTGGATCGCAGGCGGGCCGAAGCCCGAACCGACGATCAAGGCGCCCTTCCGGCCCGTCATGCTGTCGACCCCCAACGATTATGAAGGGTTGTCCGCGCTGGACCCGGCCGATTTCGCCGCCGAATGGAAATGGGACGGCATCCGCGTGCAGGCCGCCGCGCATGGCGATGAACGGCGGCTTTATTCGCGGACGGGCGAGGATATTTCGGCGGCCTTTCCGGACATCGTCGACCGCATGGAGTTCACTGGCGCTCTGGATGGTGAGTTGATCGTGCGGCGCGCGGATGAGGTCGCGCCCTTCGGCGATCTTCAGAAGCGGCTGAACCGGAAAACGGCGAGCAAGGCGCTGCTGTCCAGCCACCCGGCGGCGCTCCGGTTGTATGACATTCTGATCTGGGACGACGAAGACCTGCGCGAGCTTCCGTTTCACGAACGCCGCGCACATCTGGAAGCGGCTGTCACAACACTCGACCCCTTGCGCTTCGATGCCTCGCCCTTACTCGACTTCGACACGTGGGACGCGCTTGCCGCCCACCGTGCCGATCCGCCCGCCGCCGTGATCGAGGGCGTGATGCTGAAACGGTTGGACAGCGCCTATGTCGCGGGCCGGCCGCGCGGGCCTTGGTTCAAGTGGAAGCGCGACCCGATGATCGTGGATGCGGTCCTGCTTTATGCCCAGCGCGGACACGGAAAACGCTCGGGCTTCTATTCCGATTTCACCTTCGGGGTCTGGGATGACGACAGGCTCGTGCCGGTCGGCAAAGCCTATTCCGGGTTCACCGACGAAGAGCTCAAACGCCTCGACAAGTTCGTTCGTCAGAATACCGTCGAACGGTTCGGGCCTGTGCGGTCCTTGTCCCCCGAACTTGTCGTCGAGGTGGCGTTCGAGGGGCTGAACCGCTCCAAACGGCACAAGTCCGGCGTCGCAATGCGTTTCCCGCGCATCTCACGCATCCGCTGGGACAAGCCTGCGAATGAAGCGGATCACCTGACGACGTTGGAGGCGATGCTGCCCTAGCCGGGTTTCTTTGCGACGATGAACCGTGCGGCGTGACCTTCGGGGCGTTCGTCCACGGCGATGTCCAGCCCTGCATCCCGGATCATGTGGCGCATGTCGTCTTCAGACAGGAACGTCAGATGCGGTATCGCGCCGAACATCTGCCCAAGCGGCGCGATGAGCTTCAGGAACTTCATGCTTCCCAGCACTGCGGACGAGGAAACAAAATACCCGCCGGGGCGCAGGCTTTCCCCGATCTTCTTCACCGTGAACGCCGGGTTGGGCAGCAGGTGCAGGACGGATAGGGCGAGGATCATATCATAGCTTCCGGGCGCCACGTCGGCTCGGTCGAAATCCGCATGAACGAAACGCATGTTGGCCGGGGTCGAGCCTTGGTCCTTCGCGGCCTCCAGCATCGCGGACGAGATGTCCATCGCCGTGTAGCTACGGACGAGCGGTGCATGGCGACGTCCGGTGTTGCCCGAACCACAGCCGATCTCGAGCGCGTCCATGTCGGGCCGCATGTAGGATTGGGTTATGCCGAGCTTCCACTCGTAGGTGTCGAGGTCCGAGATCGGCGACTTGATGTAGCGCTTGGCGAGTTTGTCCCAGACCTGCGCTTGATCCTTCATAGCCCGAGCGTATCCCGCTGCCGGGCAAGCTTATCCGTGGTGCGCACCAGTTCCGCCGCGATGCCGGGTTCCGAAACGGCGTGGCCTGCGCGTGGGATCATGCGAAACTCGCTCGTCGGCCATGACTTGTGCAGGGACCATGCCGCTTGCGGGGGGCAAATCATGTCATGGCGACCCTGCACGATGGTGCCGGGGACATGGGCGATCCGGGTCATGTTTCTGAGAATCTGCTGATCTTCGGATAGGAACGCGCGGTTCTGGAAATAGTGGTTCTCGAGCCGCGCGAAGGCGAGCGCGTAGTCGGCCGGGCTGTCGATCATGGCCCCGTCATTCTCGATACTGGCGAGCGCGTTTTCCCACGACGCCCAGACGCGGGCATGTTTCAACTCGTCGCCCCGATCACCGGAGAACAGCCGCTTGTGATAGGCTTCGATCAGGTCTTCACGTTCGTCCGCGGGAATGAGGTCGGTGAACCGCGCCCACAGATCGGGCCAGAACTGTCCGGCGCCTCCGCCATAGAACCAGTCGAACTCCCGCTCGGTGGCGAGGAAGACACCGCGCAGCACCAGCCAGGCAACCCGGTCCGGGTGGCTTTGGGCATAGACCAGCCCCAAAGTCGCCCCCCAGCTTCCGCCGAATACGATCCAGCGGTCGATCCCGAACGTATCGCGGATAAGTTCGATGTCACGGATGAGGTGCCAAGTCGTATTGGCCGTCACTGAGGCATGCGGGCGGGAGCGGCCGCAGCCGCGCTGATCGAAAAGGATGATGCGATACTTCTTCGGGTCGAAGAACCGGCGCATGGCGGGGGAACATCCGCCGCCCGGGCCACCGTGCAGCACGACGACGGGCATCCCGTCTTTCGCGCCGCACTGTTCGACATACACCGTGTGGCCATCACCGACCTCGAGCATCCGACGGTCGAATGGCTCGATCGGGGGATACATTTTCCCCCCTGCGGTGTTTTTTCCTGCGGCCTGTTCCATAGGGAACCTATATAGGTGCTGCGACAAAGACGCCATGAAAGACGAGGCTAACATGAGTGCCGGACAAACGACAGTCGATCCCAGCGAAGTCGCCAAATTCGAAGCGATGGCAGCAGAATGGTGGGACCCGACGGGGAAATTCAAGCCGCTTCACATGATGAACCCCGTGCGTCTTGATTACATCACGTCACAAATCGCGGCGGAGTTCGGGCGCGACCTGTCCGATGACAAACCTTTCGCCGGTCTGCGCATCCTCGATATCGGTTGCGGGGGTGGTCTTTTGTCGGAACCGATGGCGCGGCTCGGGGCCGACGTCGTGGGGGCCGACGCCGCCGAGCGCAACATTCCCGTGGCGCAGGTCCATGCCGAGCAATCGGGGCTGGACATCGACTATCGCTTCACCACCGCCGAGGCGCTGGCGGCCGCAGGCGAACAGTTCGACGTGGTTCTGAACATGGAAGTGGTGGAGCATGTGGCAGACCCGTTGTCCTATCTCACCGCCTGTCAGCAGCTTCTCAAACCCGGCGGTCTGATGGTCTGCTCGACGATCAACCGCAATCCCAAAAGCTTCATGGTTGCGATCATCGGAGCCGAGCATGTGATGCGTTGGCTGCCGAAAGGCACGCATGAATGGGACAAGTTCATCACGCCCGACGAACTTGGAAACCTCATCACGGAATCCGGCCTGCGACTGGTCGACAAGCAGGGCTTCGTGTTCAACCCGATCCTGTGGAGCTGGTCGATCTCGTCACGCGATCTGTCGGTCAACTACGTGACGGCGAGCGTCAAGGCAGCCTGAGGCTGGCGCGCCCGGCCCGCGCCGGACGCCGCCTTGGCTACAGCATGTAACGACCGACGTCGGTGTTCTGCATCAGCTCGCCGAGGTTTTTCTGAACGAAAGCCTCGTCCACGACCACTTCCTCGCCCGACTTGTCCGGCGCGGTGAAGCTGAGTTCTTCGAACACACGCTCCATCACGGTGTAGAGCCTGCGCGCCCCGATGTTCTCGACCGTCGTGTTCACCTCGGCGGCGATCCGGGCCAGCGCGGCGATCCCGTCTTCGGTGAAGGACACCTTGACCTCTTCAGTGCCCATGAGCGCGGTGTATTGCAGGGTCAGCGCGTTGTCCGTCTCGGTCAGGATGCGCACGAAATCCTCTTCCGTCAGCGCACGCAGTTCGACACGGATCGGCAGACGACCCTGAAGTTCGGGCAGCAGGTCCGAAGGTTTGGCGATGTGGAACGCACCCGAGGCGATGAACAGCATGTGGTCGGTTTTCACCGGGCCATGCTTGGTCGACACCGTCGTGCCTTCGATCAGCGGCAGCAGGTCGCGCTGAACGCCTTCGCGGCTGACGTCGCCGCCGCGGGCATCGGAGCGGGCGCAGACCTTGTCGATCTCGTCAATGAAGACGATCCCGTTCTGCTCGACCGATTCCAGTGCGATCTTGTTCACCGCTTCGTCATCCAGAAGCTTGTCGGCTTCTTCGCCCATCAGGATTTCATAGCTTTCGGCCACGGTCATCTTCTTGCGCACGGTGCGCCCGCCGAAGGCTTTGCCGAACATATCCGACAGGTTCATCATGCCCATGTTCATGCCGGGCTGGCCGGGCACATCGAACATCGGCATCCCGCCGCCCGTATCCTGCACGTCCAGTTCGATCACGGTGTCGTCCAACTCGCCCGAGCGGAGTTTCTTGCGAAACATCTCGCGCGTCTGCTCGCGGGCCTGATCCCCGGCGACGGCGGAAATCACACGCTCCTCGGCGTTGTGTTCGGCCGCGGATTTCACGTCTTCGCGCATCCACTCGCGGGTCTGGACGATGGCTGTGTCGACGAGATCGCGCACGATCTGCTCGACGTCACGGCCCACATAACCGACCTCGGTGAACTTGGTCGCCTCGACCTTGATGAACGGCGCGCGGGCCAGCTTGGCCAGACGCCGGGAAATCTCGGTCTTGCCGACGCCGGTCGGGCCGATCATGAGGATGTTTTTCGGATATACCTCGTCGCGCAGGTCGTCCGACAATTGTTTGCGGCGCCAGCGGTTGCGCAACGCCACGGCCACGGCGCGCTTGGCGTCCTTCTGGCCGATGATGAACCGGTCGAGTTCCGATACGATCTCGCGGGGGGTCAGGTCGGTCATGTCCGCCTCTTACTTTTTAAGCGTTTCGAGCGTCAGGTTGCCGTTCGTGTAGACGCAGATGTCGGCAGCGATCGCCATCGCAGCGCACGCGATTTCCTCCGCCGATTTGTCCGTGTCCATCATCGCCCGGCCTGCGGCGAGGGCGTAGTTGCCCCCCGACCCGATTGCGGCCACGTCATGTTCGGGTTCCAGCACGTCGCCCGCGCCGGTCACAACGAATAGGTCCTTGCCATCCGACACGATCAGCATCGCTTCGAGTTTCTGGAGGTATTTGTCGGTGCGCCAGTCCTTGGCCAGTTCGACACAGGCCCGCGCCAGTTGCCCCGGCGTGGCTTCGAGTTTCGTCTCGAGCCGTTCGAGCAGCGTGAACGCGTCAGCGGTCGATCCTGCGAACCCGGCGATGATGTCATAGCCGCCGGGCGACAGTCTGCGCACCTTGCGCGCCGTGCCTTTGATGACCGTGTCGCCCAGGCTCACCTGCCCGTCGCCTGCAATCACCACTTCGCCGCCTTTGCGCACGCCACAGATCGTGGTGCCGTGCCAGCCGGGAAACTCGCTCATGTCCGCCTCCTTTTGGTTCCGACGCTATATGGACCCCCGGTTTGCCCGCGACAACCACCCGGCTTGACCGGACCGGGCGGGCAGGTAGCTTGCCGCCCATGGAAGCCCGAATTCTGCGCATCTACCTTGACGACGTCATGCTGGACATGGCCCAGCGGGGCGAGTTCGGGTTCGTCGCGCGGGTGACCAAGTCCTTCGAGGGCATCGGATTTCGCGTCGAGCTGCGCCGTAATTCGTTTCAGGAACGGCTGAAGTCGGCGGCCCGCAACGGGTACTCGCTCTTCCTGATGGATGACCCGTTCCACCCGAAATCCCTGACGATGCGCAAGAGCTACTATTTTCCCTTCTGGCGGATCGAAGCGACGCCGAAGCGGTGGGAATTCGAGGTCGCGAAGAAAATCTTCGATCCGGCTGAAATAGACACTGATATCGCACTGAACTGGGTCGGCAACTGGCGCAAATGGCTGTTCAAGCGAGGGCCGGAGACGGCGGGGCGCACTGGGCTGATCTACGTCGCCCTTCAAGGCAAATTGCTTGAACATCGCTCGTTCCAAACCATGTCACCCATCGACATGATCGCCGAAGTGCAGGCGCGCGCGGGTGACAAGCGTATCCTGCTCGGGCTTCATCCGGGCGAGGATTACTCGGACGAAGAGCGCGCGACGCTCGACGCTATCGCCGCGAACGACCCGCGGGTGGCGGTTCAGACCGGGGGGATGGAAGAGGCGCTCAGGGTTTGTGATTTTGTGATCACACAGAACTCGGCCGCGGCCCTGTCGGGGTTCTTCTTCGAAAAGCCCGCGATCCTGTTCGGGGAATGCGATTTTCACCACCAGATGCCGCGCGTCTCGCAATTGGGGGTGGATGAGGCCTGGCGACAGCTTGAAAGCACCCCGCCTGCCTATGCGGAATACCTTTACTGGTTCGTCGCGCTGAACTCGATCAAAGCGGACGTGGAAGGCGAAGCAGAGGCAAAGATCCTTGCCACGTGCAAACGCTTCGGATGGGACGTTTAGGCTCTAATCCAGCCAACCGCGCAGGTTATCAACCGCCACGGTCGTCAGCGCGGCGATGTGCTCGTCATCATCGTTGAGGCAGGGAATGTAGGTGAAGCTTTCGCCTCCGGCATGTTCGAAGCTCTCCCGGATCTCACCGTTGATCTCTTCCAACGTCTCGATGCAGTCCGCCGAAAACGCGGGCGCCAGAACGGCGATCGACTTGACCCCGTCCTCTTTCACAAGCCGCGCAACTTCGTCCACGGTGTAGGGCTTCAGCCATTCCTCGGGTCCGAATACCGACTGGAACGTGGTCACGATCCGGTCCTTCGACCATCCAAGGCGTTCGGTCAGAAGACGCGTCGTTTTCTGGCATTGGCAGTGATACGGGTCGCCCTCCATCAGGTAGCGTTCCGGCATCCCGTGGTAGGAGCAGATGATCCGCTCCGGTGCCTGATCCTCGGACGGGTAGACCCGCAGCACAGAGGCCGCGAGAGCCTCGATATAGTCGTCGCGGTCGAAATATTCCGGCGCGGTGCGCACCGCAGGCATCCGGTTTTCGTCCATCAGCGCCCGGAAGAACTGGTCGTTCGCCGTGCCGCTCGTGGTCGCGGAATACTGCGGGTAGAGCGGGAAGAAGAGGATCTTTGTGCACCCGGCCTCGACCAAGGCGCGGACTTTGGATTTGGTCGACGGATTGCCGTAGCGCATACAGAAATCGACGACGACCCGATCCCCGAACCGCTGTTTCAGCGACGCGTCCAGCTTGGCGACCTGATCCTTGGTGATCGTCATCAACGGGCTTTCGCCCTTGTCGTGATTCCAGATCATCTTGTAGTTCGCGCCGGAGCGGAACGGGCGGATCGTCAGGATCGGACCCTGTAGGATCGGCTGCCATTTCCAGTTCGGGTAGTCGATGACACGCTTGTCCGAAAGGAATTCGTTCAGGTAGCGCCGCATCGACCAGTAGTCATAGTTGTCGGGCGTGCCGAGATTGGCGAACAGAACGCCGACCTTCGGCGTGGGAACCCTGGGATGGTCCTTTGGCATGTGTTCGTTCATGGTCCTGATCCTGTCCGTGGCCCGTCTGTTACGGCTTGTCGTTCAATTTGGTTTCATCCGTGTTCAAGGCATCCGCGAGACGCGCCTCGGCAGACCCCGGTCGAAGCGGTTTCTGCTGGCTTTCATGCGGGGCCCAGCCCGCAAGGAACACCAGTTCGAACGTGGCGTGGATGCGGCCCGCTTCGTCGGCGTCCGAGGCATAGCGCGCCGCCGTTTCCGCGAACACGCCGCGTGGCGTGAAGCCCGCGCGGGTGGCGAGCGCATTGCCTTCGCCCATCTTGCGCAGGTCGCGCATCAGGGCGAGCGCATCCGAATAACTGACATCGCGCAGGGAACTGTCGGCGACCGGCAGGGCGAACCCGGCCCGCTGGAGAAGGCCGCCAAGGTCGCGTAGCTCACCCATCGGCAACATGCGCGGTGACAGGCCCCCGGTCTGGGCGATCTCGGCGGCGGTAATCGCCGCTCGCAATTCCCTGAGCGTCTCGCCCCCGAACATGACGCCCATGAAAAACCCGTCGGGCTTCAACGCCTTGTGGCATTGGATCAACTGCCCCACCGGATCGTTCGACCAGTGCAGCGACAGGCCATGAATGACAAGATCGTGGGCGCCCGGTTCGAGCGTCAGCACCTCGTCATCCGGAACGATCACGGCATCGGGAAAGAATTTCCGCCAGATCGCGGGGAATCCCGTCACGACGGCAGGCGCCGTAAAGGTTCTGTTAACCTCTTCCAGCCGATCCTGAACTTCGAAGGCCGCTTCTTCCTGAAGGAACATGCCATCCGCCTGCGCGCGGGCGCGGGTCAGGGTCAGACGGGCGGGATCGGTCAGCTTCGACATGGCGCGGCACCATAGATGGAGGCCTGAGGAATGCAATCGCTGCTCCGCGCGATCTACCCCGCGCAATGCGCATCCTGCGGCGAAATCGTCGAGGGTGACGGTGGGCTTTGCGGGCCTTGCTGGCGCGAGACCCGGTTCGTCACCGGGCACGTCTGCGACAAGTGCGGGGTCGGGCTGCCGGGCGAAAGCGACGGGCATCTGGACCTCTGCGACGACTGCATGACCATTGCGCGCCCTTGGTCTCAGGGGCGCACGGCGCTGGACTATACCGGGAACGGGCGCAGGCTGGTTCTGGCGTTCAAACATGCCGACAGGCCCGACATCGCAGAGCCGGCCGCGCGATGGGTGGCGCGGGCGGCCCAGCCGTTGTTCACGCCGGGGATGCTGATCGTTCCGGTCCCGTCGCATTGGACCCGGCTTTATCGCCGTCGGTACAATCAGGCCGCCGAGCTGGCCCGCGCGTTGGGGCGCGCTACCGGACACGGCGTCTTGCCGACCGCGTTGGTGCGGACCCGAGGCGGGGAAACGCAGGAGGGTAAGACCGTGGATCAGAGGTTCGCCAACCTGCACGGGGCGATCCGACCCCATCCGAAACGCGGCGCGGCATTGGAAGGGAAACGCATTCTGATCGTGGACGATGTGATGACGTCCGGCGCTACGCTCGCCGCCGCAACCGAGGCCGCTTTCGTCGCCGGTGCAGCGGACGTGAAGATCGCGACACTGGCGCGCGTTGCCCGCGGACCCTAAATGTCCTTCAATCGGGGTAACCCGGATGAAGGATACAGAAAATGCAGCCTGTCACGATCTACACCACGCCGTTCTGCGGCTTCTGCCATGCGGCCAAACGGCTTCTCACCTCGAAAGGGGTCGCCTTCGACGAAATCGACGTCAGCGTCGATCCGGCTTTGCGTCAGGACATGATGGCCAAGGCCGGCCGACACACCGTCCCGCAAATCTGGGTCGGGGAAACCCACGTCGGGGGCTTCGATGACCTGAACGCGCTCGAGCGTTCCGGGAAGCTCGACCCGCTTCTCGCAGCCTGATGCGCGCGGCGCTGATCCAGCTTTGTTCCGGTGATGACCCGGCGGCGAACCTTCCCGTGACGCTCGGGTTCGTCGCCGAGGCGGCCGAGGCGGGTGCCGAGCTGATCCTGACGCCGGAAGTGACGAATTGCGTCTCGACCTCCCGCAAGAGGCAGGCGGCTGTGCTTCAGCGCGAGGATGACGACATCACGCTCGCCGGATTGCAGGAGGCCGCGAAAGCACACGGGGTCTGGATTTCGGTGGGGTCTCTCGCGGTCAAGACCGACGACCCGGACGGGCGGTTCGCGAACCGATCCTACCTCATCGCCCCTTCGGGCGAGGTGACTGCGCGCTACGACAAGATCCATATGTTCGACGTCGACGTGTCGGAGACGGAGAGCTACCGCGAAAGCGCGGGCTACAGGCCCGGAACGCGGGCCGTCGTCGCAGACACCGACACCGCGCGGATCGGCTTGACCATCTGTTACGACCTTCGATTTCCGCATCTCTACCGCGCGCTCGCACAAGCGGGTGCTCAGATCATCACCGTTCCGTCCGCCTTTTCGACCGGCACAGGCCCCGCGCACTGGGAGGTCTTGCTGCGGTCCCGAGCGATCGAAACCGGATGCTTCGTCCTGGCGGCGGCCCAGACCGGACAAAACACCGACAAACGCGCGACATACGGTCACGCCCTGGCCGTCGCCCCGTGGGGCGAGGTTCTGGCGGATGCGGGGACGGAACCTTGCGTCACCTTAGTTGATCTCGACCTTGCGACCGTGGAAAAGTCGCGCAAACGCATTCCGTCGCTGTCACACGACCGCTCTTTCGAAAGACCCTGATGCCAGATAGCACCGCCGATAGCCTTTCGGTCGCCCTGTTCAGCGAGATGTTCATGGCGGACCAGTTGGCGCGCACGGCGTTGTCGAAGGCGCTGCCCAAGGGGATGGAACTCAGCCACTTTTCCGTGCTCAACCATCTGGCGCGGGCGGGCGAGCCGAAAAGCCCCGCGCAACTCGCAAAGTCGTTTCACGTGACGCGCGGCGCGATGACCAACACCCTGAACAAGCTGGAATGGGCCGGGCACATTCATATTCACCCCGACTGGGACGATGCCCGGCGCAAACAGGTCACGATTTCGCCCGCTGGCCGCAAGGCACGGGACGCCGCCCTGGCCTCGATCACCCCGATCATTTCCGATGTGGTGCGATCCATCGGAACCGAAAAGGTCCGCTCGATGCTGCCCATTCTGCGGGCCATGCGCGAACGCTTCGACGCGCAGGACTGACCAACGAAAAAGGGCTGCCCGATCAGGCAGCCCTCGGTCGTTTCATGCGCGCAGGCTCAGTTGGCCTTGGCGGCTTCGCCCTGTTGCTGACGACGGGCGAGTTCGGTGCGATACAGCTGCACGAAGTCCACGTTGTCGAGGTTCACCGGCGGGAAGCCCCCGTCACGGGTCACATCCGACACGATGCGCCGCACGAACGGGAAAAGCTGGCGCGGGCATTCGATCAGAAGGAACGGGTGAAGCTGATCTTCGGGCACGTTCTCGATGTGGAACAGGCCGGAATATTCCAGTTCCATGATGAACAGCTGGGCGTCGTTGCCTTTGTTCGTCGAGACGACCTTGTACTTGGTGATGACCTCGTACTGGTTTTCGACCTGACGCTTTTTGGCATCCAGCGCGACCTCGACCTTGAGGTCGGGCTGCATTTCGCCGGTCATGCCTTTCTGCACCACGATGTTCTCGAACGACATATCCCGAATGAACTGTCCGAGAATGCGCATCACGGGTTGCGTGGGTTGCTGCGGTGCGCCGGTGGGGGCTTCGTCCGCCATAATCTTTCTCCCTGGAATCCAAAGTCGCGGCTTTCTAGCAAGAAGCGGCGAGGGCCTCAACGACAACCCTTCCTTGTCGGTGCGTGCAAATGTATCAGCGACATATGGCACACATGATCCCCGCCTGGGTGGATGGCACCCTGCAACCCGTCGAAAAGCTCGCGGCGCATGTCGAAGGGCTGCGGCATCGTGCGGTGTCGGTGTTCCTGATCCACGACGACGAAATCCTGATCCAGCAACGCGCTGCCGGGAAATATCATACGCCCGGTCTTTGGGCCAACACCTGCTGCACCCATCCCCATTGGGACGAAGCGCCGCTCGCCTGCGCGATCCGTCGGTTGGACGAGGAACTGGGGATCAAGGGCGTCGATCCGGTCTGGAAAGATCAGATCGAATATCGCGCCGACGTCGGGGATGGCCTGACAGAGCACGAGGTTGTCGATCTTTTTCTCGTGCAGACCGATGTCCGTCCCGTCCTGCACCTGAACCCGGAGGAGGTCGATGGTGTGCGTTGGGTGTCACTGACCGATCTGGAAGACGAGGTCGCACGCCACCCCGAACGGTTCACGCCGTGGCTTCGGATTTACCTCGCCGAACACAAGTTGTCAGTGTTTGGTCCCTCCTGAGGGCCCGCGCGTCGGTTCATGCGTCGGTTTCTTCGGCGGGCTGACGTCTTCGTACTCCCCGTCGATCACGTCAGTCGAGGAATAGGTGTGCGTCTGTCCGCCCGAATGGACGGTAAAGCTTTTGTTCACCTGCACGCGCCGTGAAATCTGTTTGAACGCCCAGCGCCGCACCGCGGGGACGAGCAGAAGGAAGCCGACCGTGTCGGTGAAGAAGCCGGGGGTCAGCAAAAGCGCGCCGGAGAACAGGATCATCGCGCCGTGGGCAAGCGGTTCGGACGGGTCGGACAGTTGGTTGAAGCTGTCGCGGACCTGACCCAGCGCGATCGCCCCCTGCGCGCGGACCATGTACGACCCGATGATCGCTGTCACGAGAACGATGAGAAGGGTGGGCCAGAGCCCGATCAGCCCGCCGACCTGAATGAAAAGTCCGATCTCGACCAACGGAACGGCGATGAACGCAAGCAAGAGCCACATGGCATCCTCATATCGTGTTTGGGGGCTGGTAGACTTGCTCCCGCCCAGCGCCTACATATGTTCCGAACGCGGAAAATCAAACCGCGCCCTGAAATGAGGTTCGAATGTCTTCACCGATCATCCAGCTGATCGTTCTCGCCGCCATCGCGATTTTCCTGATCCTTCGCCTGCGCGACGTCCTCGGCACGCGGGAAGGGTTCGAAAAGCCTGTGGTTTCCCGGACCGAGTCCCAAAGGGTCGACAACCGCGGTAAATTCGAGGTGATCGAGGGGGGTCCGGACACGGACATCACCGACCACGTCGAAGACCCGGCCAGCATCGAGGCGCTTGCCAAGATGAAAGGCGCCGAACGGTCCTTCGCCGTCGGGGATTTCCTGAACGGGGCGCGTGGCGCGTATGAGATGATCCTCATGGCGTTCGAGGCCGGTGAACTGGACAAGATCAAGCCGTTTCTGTCGGACGAGGTTTACGAAAGCTTCGCCACCGTCGTCGAACAGCGCGAGAAGGACGGCTACAAGATCGACGCGAACTTCGTCGGCCTGCGCGAAATGAAGCTGGTCGAGGCCGAATTCGATGATGAAAGCCGCGAAGGCGAAATCACCATCCGCTTCATCGGCGAAATCACCTCTGTCGTGCGCGACAAGTCCGGCGAGATCGTCGAGGGCAATCCGACCGAGGTGAAGCGGCAGAAAGACGTCTGGACCTTTGCCCGGATCATGGGGTCCGAGAACCCGAACTGGCAGCTCGTCGCCACGGGCGGTTGACGTGGGCAAGCTGGTCGGCCTCGCACTTGCAGGGCTGATCGCCTTGACCGCGCCCGCGCGCGCGGAGCTTGTGGAAGCTGAAATCACGCTGCTCGACTTCACCGACCTCGTGGGGTGGGAGCTCGACGATCATGAGGCGGCGTTCGACGCGTTTCTTCACACCTGCGAACTGCTGGACGATCCGCAGTGGGACCCGATCTGTTCCATCGGATTCGATTTCACGGGGGCGCCGAAAGCGTTTTTCGAGTTGTTCTTTCGCCCTGTGAAGATCGAAGACGGGCAGCCGGGTGTTTTCACCGCCTATTACGAACCGGAGATCCGGGGGTCGGAACGCCGCACGGGGCGGTATGACATCCCCGTCTATCGCCGCCCCCCCGAAATCGCCGCCGGAACCGCGAACTACACCCGTCGCGAAATCGAAGAGGACGGCGTGCTCGAAGGGCGTGGGCTTGAGATCGCGTGGGTCGAGGACCCGGTGGAACTCCAGTTTCTGCAAATTCAAGGGTCGGGCCGGATCAAGCTGCCCGACGGCTCATCCATCCGGCTCGGATTCGGGGGTCACAACGGCCACAGTTTCCGCTCGCTCGGGGACGAACTGGTGCGGCGCGGCATCTACAACATCCATCAGGTCTCGGCCGAGGTCATCAAGAATTGGGTATCCCGCAACCCTGTCGAGGGCCGCGATCTTCTGAGCCACAACACGTCTTACGTGTTCTTCACCGAGCTTGAACATCTACCGTCGCATTCCGGTCCAATCGGCGCAATGGCACGGTCGATTTCCGCGGGTCGGACCTTGGCGGTCGATCCGGCCTATACCCCGCTTGGCGCGCCGGTCTGGATCGAAAAGGGCGGGGCCGAACCGTTTTCGCGCCTGATGGTCGCGCAGGACACCGGATCGCGCATCAAGGGTGCGCAACGGGCCGACATTTTCTGGGGCACCGGTGACGAAGCCGGGAAGGCGGCCGGGCGGATCAAGGACGCTGGGCGCATGGTCGTCCTCCTCCCGATCCAGCGTGCTTACGCGCTTGCCCCGGAGGAATAGGTTTGGCGCGGCGACCCCGGCATCTGAGTGCCGACGAAAAGGCCCTCTGGGACGAGGTTGCGAAACGGGCGACGCCGATGCATCCGACGCGAACCCAGGAAACGGCGAGCGAGGCATTGGTGTCGAAGCCGAAACCCGCGCCTCCGTCACCGGACATCAAACCTTTTCGGATCGGAACGCGGTCGGACACCAAGCTGCCCTCGAACGATCTGGCGCCGAAGGTCGAAGACAGCGTGGCCCGTGCGCCCGTCGCGATGGATCGGAAACGCTACCAGCAGATGAAACGCGGCAAGCTGTCGCCCGAAGCGCGGATCGACCTTCACGGTCTGACCATGGCGCAGGCGCACCCGCGTCTTCTAGCTTTCATCATGAACTCGGTCGCCGAGGGGCGTCGGTTCGTTCTTGTCATTACGGGTAAGGGCAAGTCGCGACCCGACGACGGCCCGATCCCCGAACGCCACGGCGTTCTGCGGCATCAGGTTCCGCACTGGCTGAACTCGCCACCGCTACGGTCCCACGTCCTCCAGATTTCCGAGGCGAACCGAAAGCACGGTGGTCTGGGCGCCTATTACGTTTACCTGCGCCGACCCCGCTAGGCGAGTTTTGACCAGAGCGACGACGCGCCGAGTTTTTCCACGAATGCCTGATGTGCCGCGCGTTCGTCTTCGGTGATCCGCGATGGCAGGGCTTCCGGTCGGGGCCGGGGGCGCCAATCCTCGGTCTGCGTCGTGTCGGACGTTTGCGATCCGCCACCGCCAAGCACCAGGTCGGGCTGTCGGCCACCGATCAGCTCCAGATAAACTTCGGCCAGAATTTCCGAGTCGAGCAAGGCGCCGTGCAGCGTGCGGTGCGAGTTGTCGATCCCGAAGCGGCGGCACAGGGCATCGAGCGAATTGCCCGCACCCGGAAACTTCTTGCGCGCGATGAGGAGCGTATCGATGGATTGATCCATCGGGATCTGCCGCCGTTTGCACCAGCCAAGTTCGGCGTTCAGAAACGGAACGTCGAAGGACGCATTGTGGATGACGAGCTTCGCGTCCCCGATGAATTCGAGAAACGCATCCGCGATATCGGCGAACACCGGGTAGTCCTTCAGGAATTCCTCGGACAATCCGTGGACCGCGAAGGCCCCCTCCGGCATATCGCGCTGCGGGTTGATGTACTGATGATAGGTCCGGCCCGTTGGCATGTGATTGAACAGCTCGACCGCCCCGATCTCGACCATCCGGTCGCCGGTCTTGGGATCGAATCCCGTGGTTTCGGTGTCGAGCACGATCTCACGCATCAGCCAGTTTCCTTCGGATATCGTCGAGCACAGACTGGACCTGCGCCTGTGCGGCTTCAAGTGTCAGGGTTTCGATGATGTAATCCGCCTTCGCCCGTTTTTCGGCATCCGGCGTTTGTTTCGCGCGAATGCTTTCGAATGTCGCCTCATCCATCGTTCCACGTGCCAGAACCCGCTCACGCTGGACGTCTTCGGGGGCCGAGACGACAACGACCGCGTCCATGGCGGTGTTTCCGCCTGTTTCGAACAACAGCGGGATGTCCAGAACCACCAGATCGGCGGTGGTGTTCGCGAGAAAGGCCGCGCGGTCCTGCGCCACGAGGGGATGAACGATCATTTCGATCTGCTTCAACGCGGAGGGGTCTTCGGCCATCCAGCGTTTCAACGCCGCGCGGCTTACGGCCCCATCTTCGATCACGTCCGGGCGCAAGGCCCGAAACGGCTCGACCGCCGCGCCGCCCGAGGCGTAAAGCCGATGAACCGCGGCATCCGCATCCCAAACCGGAACGCCCGCTTCCGCGAACATCTTGGCCGTCGTGCTTTTGCCCATGCCGATGGAACCGGTCAGTCCGATGATGAAAGTCATGAAGCCGCGGCGATCCTTGCATCTTCGTCATTCGGCGGTCGCTGGCCGAACCACCGTTCGAAACTGGGGGACGCCTGGCAGATCAACATGCCGACACCGTCGGCGACATGACAGCCATAAGCGGCGGCCTGCTGCAAAAACCGGGTCGCAGGCGGGTCGACCGTCAGATCGCAGGCGACCGCGCCCGGCGTCAGCCCGTCCAGCGGCACGCGAAAGTCCGAGTTGCCGCGGGTTCCCAGAGGCGTCGCGTTCACCACCGTCGCGGCCCCTTCCGCCATATTCCCCGCCTTCAGCCAATCGACGACCTCGATCCGGGTGCCGAATTCGCTGCGAAGCTGCTCGGCCTTCGGGCGGGTGCGCGATGTCAGGCGGATCTGTCCGACCCCGACCTCGATCAAGGCCGAGATCACGACGCGGGCCGCGCGCCCGGCGCCGAAAATGGCAGCGGGGCCAAGGCGCGCATCCCACCCAGGCACACTCAGACGGATGTTTTCGATGAAACCGTAGCCATCGGTGTTGTCGGCATGGATTTTCCCATCACGCCGGAAGATGAGCGTGTTCGCACCAGACATCAGCGCAGCGCGGTCCGTGATGATATCGGCATGATCCAGAACGGCCTTTTGGTAAGCCGCCGAGATATGGAGCCCCACGAAACCGGCTTTGGGAAGCGCCGAGATCACATCGCCGATATCCTGCGGCTCGACCGTCAACGGAAGGTAGCGACCGGGAAGCTGCGTCGCCCAGAGCCAGTGGTCGAACAACACCGGCAACCGGCTGGTTTCGCCGGGTGCAAGCATGACCGCTGCTATGGGCGTCGACGCCTCGCTCATGTCTCAAGGTCTCCCCTCAAGATGAGATAGGATATCAACTCGGTCAGCGGCAACCCGAGAACGTTGAAATACGATCCGTCGATCTGCGAGAAGAGCCGGACCCCTTCTTCTTCGAGTTTGTAAGACCCGACCGAGTGCCGGATGCTGTCCCAGTTCCTGTCGACGTAATCCTTCACATAGGCATCGCTCAATTGCCGCATGGTCATGCGGACCATACCGACATGGCGCCAGACGGGTTCGTAATCGTGATAGATGACCGCGGCCGACATCAAGTGATGCGTCTGGCCGGACAGGCGGGCCAGCTGTTCCCGCGCCACTTCGCGCGTCTCGGGTTTGTTCAGAATCTCACCTTTCAGCGCCGCGACCTGATCGCAGCCCAGCACAAGCGAGGTTGGGTTCTTCTGCCCGACCTTGCGCGCCTTGTATTCCGCCAAGGCATCCGCGACGTCGCGCGGTGTCGCTTGTTCGGCGGCCAGACCGGCCCGAATTGCGGATTCGTCGATCCGCGCCGGTTCGACATCGAAGGCGATCCCGGCGTTCGCCAACAATGTCGCCCGAATTTCGGACCCGGATGCGAGGATCAGTCGTGTCGGCATGTTGGGAACCCTGTGGAGAATCCTTGTTTGTTCCTCGTTATGCGATTGTGCGTGGAACGGTGCAATTCCGGCGTTCCGTCTTATCGGCGGGTTTCCGACATTCCGTTCCTCGGCGCGCCAACACGGGACAACCGGGTTCGCCCAAGTTGTGAGTTCCGGGTCCACGAACAGAACGGTCCACGGATTTGTTCACAGGCTGAGTACCACGTAAGTAACTGTTTTTGAATTCATAAACTGGCATCTCACCGGTTTCCGACGGTCTTATCCAACCGCGTTTATTCGTGACGAAAACGCTGCGGACAAGTCGTTAATCCCCAATACCCACAGCTCCTACAATTCAATACAACCCTTTTTCTTTCTTTTCTTTATTAAGGGAGGGCGGACATGCGGGCGAGATTTGCAAAGAACGCCAAGATTGACTTGGAAGGTCCGGTTCCCTATATCCCGCGTCCAAAGGGCCGTCCGGTCCGTGTTTCCCACTCTACAACGCTGACTGAGCCAATGGCTCGTCCTATCGGTGATTTTCCATGACTGAACGCTTGAACCTGTCCGATCTCAAGGCGCAGAGCCCGAAAGACCTTTTGGCGATGGCCGAAGAGCTCGAGATCGAGAACGCCTCGACCATGCGCAAGGGCGAGATGATGTTCCAGATCCTTCAGGCGCGTGCCGAAGACGGCTGGGAGATCGGGGGCGATGGCGTGCTCGAAGTGCTTCAGGACGGCTTTGGCTTCCTGCGCTCGCCCGAGGCGAACTATCTGCCCGGCCCCGACGATATCTACATGTCGCCGGACATGATCCGAAAGCATTCGTTGCGCACCGGTGACACGGTCGAAGGCGTCATTGCGGCACCGGGCGAGAACGAGAACTATTTTGCGATCACCCAGGTCGAGAAGATCAACTTCACCGATCCGGAAACGGCGCGGCACAAGGTGGCCTTCGACAACCTGACGCCCCTGCACCCGGATGAGCGTCTGAAGATGGAAATCGACGATCCGACGATCAAGGATCGTTCGGCGCGTATCATCGATCTGGTTGCACCGATCGGTAAGGGACAGCGTTCGTTGATCGTGGCACCGCCGCGGACCGGTAAGACGGTGCTGATGCAGAACATCGCGCATTCGATCTCGGTCAACCATCCCGAGGTCTATCTGATCGTCCTGCTGATCGACGAACGGCCCGAGGAAGTGACGGACATGAAGCGGTCCGTGAATGGCGAAGTCGTTGCTTCGACCTTCGACGAACCCGCGTCGCGTCACGTCGCCGTTTCCGAAATGGTGATCGAAAAGGCGAAGCGTCTGGTGGAGCACAAGCGGGACGTCGTCATCCTGCTCGACTCGATCACGCGTCTGGGCCGTGCGTTCAACACGACGGTGCCGTCCTCCGGCAAGGTTCTGACAGGTGGTGTGGATGCCAACGCATTGCAGCGCCCGAAGCGGTTCTTCGGTGCTGCGCGCAACATCGAAGAGGGCGGTTCGCTGACCATCATCGCGACGGCCCTGATCGACACCGGAAGCCGCATGGACGAAGTCATCTTCGAAGAGTTCAAGGGTACGGGTAACTCGGAACTGGTGCTGGATCGCAAGGTCTCGGACAAGCGGATCTTCCCGGCGATCGACATCCTCAAGTCCGGCACGCGGAAAGAAGAGCTTCTGGTGGATTCCAAGGACCTTCAGAAAACCTATGTGCTGCGTCGTATCCTGAACCCGATGGGCACGACAGATGCGATCGAGTTCCTGATCTCGAAGCTCAAGCAGACCAAGACGAACGACGAGTTCTTCGACTCGATGAACGCATAATCCTGTTTTAATTCAACAGGTTAACCATGGATACGATCTATGCGCTCGCCTCGGCACGGGGCAAAGCAGGCGTTGCCGTCATCCGGGTGTCCGGCCCGGACGCCTTTTCGGCTGGTGAGGCTTTGGCCGGTGCATTGCCGCCAGCGCGGACAACCGGTCTGCGCACGCTGTGCAACGGAATTGATCCAATCGACGAAGCTTTGGTTCTGACGTTCTCGGAGGGTGCGAGCTTTACCGGGGAACCTGTGGTGGAGTTTCATTTGCACGGATCGACCGCCGTCGTGTCGCGTGTATTATCGACGTTGTCTTCGGTGCCGGGTCTGAGGATGGCGGAGCCGGGCGAGTTCACGCGCCGCGCGATGGAGAATGAGCGGCTGGACCTTGCCCAAGTGGAAGGGCTTGCCGACCTCATCGACAGCGAAACGGAAGCCCAAAGAAAGCAGGCGCTGCGCGTGCTGTCTGGTGCGCTCGGCGACAAGACATCCCGGTGGCGTACCGATCTGGTGCGGGCGACGGCGTTGCTGGAAGCGACGATTGATTTCGCTGATGAAGAGGTTCCGGTCGATGTCTCGCCGGAAGTTCTGGACCTCATTGATAGAACGCTGGACGATGTCCGGTCTGAAACGGCCGGAGCGCGTATTTCGGAACGCATTCGCGATGGGTTCGAAGTTGCGATCGTGGGGGCGCCGAATGCTGGAAAATCCACGCTGCTGAATGCGCTCGCCGGCCGAGACGCTGCGATTACGTCCGAAGTTGCGGGAACGACGCGGGACGTTCTCGAGGTTCGAATGGACCTTGCCGGGCTTCCCGTCACGATCCTCGACACAGCGGGATTGCGTGAGTCGGAAGATGTCATCGAGCGTCTGGGAATCGAAAGGGCGAAGGCGCGTGCTGCGGATGCAGACCTACGGATTTTCCTGTTGTCAGGCGAGGTTCTGCCGATGGACCCGATGGATGGCGATATCGTCGTTCAAGGGAAATCGGACCTCACGGGTACGGGCATTTCGGGTAAGACCGGCGAGGGCTTGGATTTTCTGGTAGAGCAGATCACATCCGTTCTAAGCGAACGGGCGAGCCACGCGGGAACAGCGATCCGGGAGCGTCACCGCGTGGCGCTGAGTACCGCGCAAGTGGCTTTGGAAAACGCTCGAATCGAGGTACAGAGCGGGTCCGAACGTTCCGAACTCGCCGCTGAAGAACTCTGGTCCGCAATCCGCGCTCTCGATGCCCTGATGGGTCGTGTGGACGTGGAAGTGGTGCTTGACGAGATATTCGCGAGTTTTTGTCTGGGTAAGTAGAGAGAGAGGCATGTTTCACGTGGAACATTCTGATTTCGATGTCGTGATCGTTGGTGGAGGCCACGCTGGTGCAGAGGCTGCGGTCGCTTCGGCACGGATCGGCGCGCGAACGGCTCTCGTCACCTTGCGGGCGTCAGATCTGGGCGTCATGTCCTGCAATCCGGCAATCGGTGGGTTGGGGAAGGGCCATCTGGTTCGTGAAATCGATGCCCTCGACGGGATCATGGGGCGTGCGGCGGACTTGGCGGGTATCCAGTTTCGCCTGCTGAACCGTTCGAAAGGCCCAGCCGTTCAGGGTCCGCGTGCGCAGGCGGACCGAAAACGCTACCGCGCTGCGGTCTCAGAACTTGTTTCGGAGCAAGAACACCTGACGGTTGTTGAGGGAGAAGTCGCGGCGCTTGCAATGTCGGGCGAAAAGGTCTCTGGCTTGATCCTTTCTGATGGCTCCGAGATTTCGGCGCGCGCGGTGGTCCTCACGACTGGCACCTTCCTGCGTGGGGTCATCCATATCGGTGATGTCCGTTGGGAAGGTGGTCGCATGGGCGATCGCCCGTCCGTCAGGCTGGCCGAGCAGATCGAGTCCCTCGGCTTGCCGTTTGGCCGGCTCAAGACAGGAACGCCGCCGCGATTGGATGGTCGCAGCATCGAGTGGGGTAAGCTGGAAACTCAACCTGGCGACGAAAATCCCGAGGTTTTTTCTTTTCTGAACACCAAACCGACAGCACGGCAGATCTCGTGCGGCATCACGCACACAAACGAAAGAACGCATGAGATCATTTCGCGGAACCTTGATCGGTCTGCGATGTATGGCGGGCATATCGATGGCGTCGGCCCAAGGTATTGCCCGTCTATCGAGGACAAGGTCGTGCGCTTTTCAGACAAGCCGTCGCATCAGATCTTTCTGGAACCGGAAGGGCTGGACGATCATACAGTCTATCCGAACGGTATTTCGACGTCTCTGCCTGAGGACGTTCAGCAAGCTTATGTCGCATCGATTTCCGGTCTGGAGAACGCGCGAATTTTGCAGCCAGGATATGCGATTGAATACGATTATGTCGACCCGCGCGCCTTGCGCCTGACCTTGGAGCTCAAGAATGTCTCGGGCCTGTATCTTGCGGGTCAGATCAACGGCACAACGGGCTACGAGGAAGCTGCGGCACAAGGCATTGTTGCAGGCTTCAACGCTGCTCGCGCTGCGCTCGGGTATGACGAGGTCATTTTTTCGCGGTCGTCCTCTTACATCGGGGTGATGATCGACGACCTTGTGACGCGTGGCGTGACCGAACCGTATCGCATGTTCACATCGCGGGCTGAATTCAGACTCGCACTTCGGGCCGATAACGCCGACCAGAGATTGACGCCTTTGGCCATCGACCTGGGAGCTGCATCCGCTGAACGGAAAAGGCGTTTTTCCGAGAAGATGGAAAAGCTCGACGCGGCGAAGACCCTGTTGAAAGGCCGCTCGTTCAAGCCGCAGGAAGTCAACGCAGCCGGTGGTTCGGTGAGCGAAGACGGGACACGCCGGACTGGGTTCGATCTGCTGTCGATCCCGGGGATCACATTCGCATCGCTGGTGAAGATGGATGACGTTTTTTCGTCCGTCGATCCCGACACGCGTTCGCAAGTTTCGAAAGATGCATTGTATGCGCGGTATATCGAGAGGCAGGCGCGGGAAGTGGAGGCGCTCCGCCGCGATGAGCACCAAGTCATTCCGAGCGATTTCGACTATGTCGGCCTTGACGGGCTGACGGGCGAGTTGAAGCAGAAGCTTTCCAAAGTTCAGCCGGAAACCCTAGCTCATGCAGGTCGGATCGAAGGTATGACGCCTGCTGCGCTCGCGCTAATTTTGGCGAAAGTCCGGCAGTCCGCGCGAAGGAAATCCGCGTGAACAAAACTGCCTTTCTGGAGGCGGTGAGTGTTTCACGTGAAACAGAGCGGCGGCTCGATACCTTTGCAGAGCTTCTGACAAAATGGAATCGCCATATAAACCTGGTCAGCGCGTCGACGCTGAAGGATTTGTGGAGCCGGCATTTGCTGGATTCCGCGCAACTCCTGTCGCTTGCCGAAGGCCGATCCGGCCTTTGGCTCGATGTCGGCACCGGCGGAGGCTTTCCTGGAATCGTTGTCGCCATCATAGCCGCCGAGGCGCAGCCGGACCTGCGAGTTCGATGCATCGAGAGCGACCAGAGGAAAGCGACGTTTCTTAGGACCGTGGCCCGAGAATGCGGCGTGTCGGTTGAAGTGCTGTCCGAGAGAGTCGAGAAGGTCGGTCCGGCGGGTGCAGACGTGATTTCCGCACGTGCGCTGGCGCCGTTGGACGACCTTCTCGCTTATGCGCTGCG
Organism: Maritimibacter alexandrii; assembly: GCF_005871115.1. NCBI lineage: Bacteria > Pseudomonadati > Pseudomonadota > Alphaproteobacteria > Rhodobacterales > Roseobacteraceae > Maritimibacter > Maritimibacter alexandrii. Next base: position 1,059,393 of record NZ_SWKQ01000009.1, on the reverse strand, counting down.
GCATCTGAAACCCGGAGGTTTGGCGCTGTTTCTGAAAGGTGCGGGATACAGGGAAGAGCTTGAAACCGCTCTTGTAAACTGGCGTTTCCAAGTCGATACATACCCCAGCAAGACCAATCCGGACGCGGTCGTCCTGAAGATCGGAGATATCGAACGTGCCTGACGCCAAGATCATAGCGGTGACCAACCAGAAAGGCGGCGTCGGAAAAACCACGACCGCGATAAACTTGGGCGCAGCTCTGGCGATGAAGGGGAACAAGGTCCTCATCGTCGATCTCGACCCGCAGGGTAACGCATCGACCGGGCTTGGTATCGAGCCGCAGGATCGTGAAAGCACGACATATGATCTGTTGTTGGAGGAGTCGCCGCTCGAGTCCGTCGTTCTCCAAACCGAGATCGACAACCTCTGGATTGCTCCGGCGACGACGGATCTGTCTTCGGCGGATATCGAGTTGGTCGCGAATGAGAAACGGTCGCATCTGCTGCATGATTCCCTGCGTGCACCGACCGCCGAGAGGTTGGGGTTGGACTACATCCTGATCGATTGTCCGCCCTCTCTGAACCTGCTCACCGTGAACGCGCTCGTCGCTGCTCATTCCGTCCTTATCCCGCTGCAATCCGAGTTTTTCGCACTTGAAGGCTTGAGTCAGCTTATGCTGACGATCCGCGAGGTGCGCGAGGCGGCGAACCCGAAACTGAGGATCGAAGGCGTCGTGCTGACGATGCACGACATGCGCAACAACCTTGCGCAGCAAGTAGAGGCGGATGCGCGGGACACCCTTGGAGAATTGGTCTTCAAGACCGTGGTTCCAAGAAATGTCAGGGTTTCGGAGGCGCCGTCTTTCGCCATGCCGGTGATTTCCTACGATCCGAGTTCCAAGGGCAGTCAGGCGTATATTTCATTGGCACAAGAACTGATGGCGAAGGCCGGGTAGGAGGCAGACATGGCAACGAAGAAACCGAACCGCGGATTGGGGCGCGGGCTTTCCGCACTCATGGCCGATGTTCAGCCGGATGCCGAAGTGGCACATGTTGGGTCCGAAGGGCAAAGAAAGCCCGATATGTTGATTCCAATTGAGAACGTGGAAGCCAACCCAGACCAACCGAGGCGCAGGTTCACGCCCGAAGGGTTGGAGGATCTGGCCAACTCGATCCGTGAGAAGGGGATCATCCAGCCTCTGATCGTCAGGCCGCACCCCACGAAAGAGGGCGCGTATGAGATCGTCGCCGGCGAACGCCGGTGGCGTGCGGCTCAGGTCGCCCAGTTGCATGAAATTCCCGCGATTATCCGTGGCTACAACGATAACGAAGCGCTGGAAGTCGCGATTATCGAGAATATCCAACGCGCGGACCTCAATCCAATTGAAGAGGCCGCAGGCTATCGCGATCTGATGGAGAAGTTCGGGCATACGCAGGAAAAGCTGGCGGAGGCCCTCGGGAAATCGCGGTCGCACATCGCCAATATGATGCGTCTGCTGAATCTGCCGGAAGAAGTGCTCGAGATGGTCGTGGATGGACGCCTGTCTGCGGGCGCCGCGCGGGCGATTATCACAGCGGAAAATCCGGTAGAGCTTGCGCGTCGTGCTGTGAAAGAGGGGCTTTCCGTTCGCGATATCGAACGTCTGGCGAAATCTCCCACATCACCGAAGAAGCAGTCTACCCCTGCCCAGAAGGCCCAAAAGGACGCGGACACGGTGGCGCTTGAAAAGTCGCTTTCTGCTGCATCGGGCATGAAGGTTTCGATCGACCATAAGGATGGCGACGATCAGGGGACCGTGACGATCCGGTACGCAACGCTCGATCAATTCGACGATCTGTGCCGCATGCTCGGCGGTGAAGTCTAGCTTGGCAAAAGCTCGCGTATGACCGCGTTCAGGATGGCGCGGCCAGATCGTGTCGGGGCGAGGTAACGGTTGTTCAGGCTCAGGTAGCCATTCTTGACGAAGTCCTGAAGAACCATTTCATCCAGCTGCTCACCGGATATAGCCTCGTATCGGTCTAGATCTAGTCCCCGCGTGGTGCGCAGACCCATCATCAGGTATTCACCGGCTTGGTCCGCGCGATTCAAGGCTTCGCGACCAGCCTCGCCGTTGTGCTTTAACGCTTGATCCAGCCATTTCGAAGGCGACAATTCGGTCCAGGTGGTCCAGCGTCGACCTCCAAGGCTCAGGCGCCCATGTGCGCCCGGGCCGATGCCGATGTAGTCACCAGCCGACCAGTAGATCAGGTTATGCCGAGATTCTTGGCCGGGTTTGGCGTGATTAGAGACTTCATAAGCCCACAGTCCGGCATCTTCGCAGATGTCTTGTGTGGCAAAATACATATCCGCAGACAGATCTTCGTCCGGCAGGCCCCGCAGCTTTCCGCGCGCGAACCGATCTCCGAATGCGGTGCCGTCCTCGATGGTGAGTTGGTAGAGCGACAGGTGATCCGGCTCAAAACCCACCGCCCGTTCAAGTTCAGCGGTCCAGTCTTCGAGTGACTGGTCCTGACGTCCGTAGATGAGGTCGAAATTGATCCTGTCGAACGTCGAACGCGCGACGTCCAAAGCAGCCAAGGCCGTTTCAACGTCATGGAGCCTGCCGAGCGCCTTCAGATCCCGGTCATTCAGGGCCTGAAACCCCATCGAAACCCGGTTCACGCCCGCCGCTGCATAGCCAGCGAAGCGTTCGGCTTCCACCGAGCTTGGATTCGCTTCGAGCGTGATTTCAATGTCGTTCGCGGGCGTCCAGTGCCCGGCGACAGCATCCAGCACCGCACCGACGACGGCGGGGTCCATCAGGGAAGGTGTCCCGCCGCCGAAGTAAACCGAGCTCAGGACACGGTTCGGGGTTTCGCGTGCATAACGCTCCAACTCGGCAAGATAGGCGGCCTGCCAGTCGGCCATTTCGATTTGTGAGGACACATGGCTGTTGAAGTCGCAGTAGGGGCACTTGGCGGCGCAGAACGGCCAATGGATGTAGAGGCCGAAACCGCCCTCTCTCCAATTATCGGTCAAAGCAGCCCTCTACCAGCTTGGCGAATGCGACGGCCCTATGACTCATCTCGTGCTTCTGTTTCGGGTCCATCTCGCCGAATGTGATGTCGAAACCGTCCGGGATGAAGATCGGGTCGTATCCGAAACCCTGATCGCCGCGCATCGGCCATGTCAGACGACCGGACACACGGCCCTCGAAAATCTCGTCATGCCCATCCGGCCAGGCGAGGCACAGCGTGCAATTGAACGACGCCGTGCGGGGTTCGGCTGCGCCTCGTTCGTCGAGAAGATCCCACGTCTTTCTCATGGCCATGGGAAAATCGCGACCGTCCGGTGTCTCGGCCCAGTCCGCCGTATAGACCCCGGGGGCACCGTCGAGCGCATCGACCATGATCCCACTGTCATCCGACAATGCGGGCAATCCGGTTGCCTTCGCCGCGAAGTGGGCCTTGATCCGGGCGTTCCCGGCGAACGTGTCCTCGGTCTCATCCGGTTCTTCGAGCCCGAATTCCGATGCCGAGGAACAGGTCACGCCAAACGGCTCAACCAAGGCGGCGATTTCGCGCAGCTTGCCTTTGTTGTGCGAGGCGATGACCAAACGGTCGTCGGTGAACGCGCGGGTCATGCCACGGCGGCCTTTTGTGCGGCCACCAGCTCTGCAACGCCCTTTTCGGCAAGACCCATAAGGTCATCCATCTGAGCGCGGGAGAAGGTGGAACCTTCGGCCGACATCTGCACCTCGATCAATCGCCCGGTTCCCGTCATGACGAAGTTCCCGTCAACACCGGCTTCGCTGTCCTCGGGGTAGTCGAGGTCGAGAACGGGCTGACCGGCATAAATGCCACAAGAGACGGCGGCGACCGGATCGATCAAGGGGTCCGACACGATGTCGCCGGCCTTCATCAGTTTCTGAACCGCAAGGCGCAGAGCGACCCATCCACCGGTGATCGAGGCGCAACGCGTGCCCCCGTCGGCCTGAATGACGTCGCAATCGACCGTGATCTGACGTTCGCCAAGCGCCTGCCGATCGACACCCGCGCGCAGCGAACGACCGATAAGCCGTTGAATTTCCACGGTTCTCCCGCCTTGCTTGCCTGCGGTCGCCTCGCGCCTCATACGCGAAGATGTGGACCGCGGCAGCATTCCATATTCGGCGGTGACCCATCCCATGCCGGTGTTGCGAAGCCAGGGCGGCACGCGCTCTTCCAACGATGCGGTGCACAGCACATGCGTGTCGCCGACCTTGATCAGGCAGGACCCTTCGGCATGTTTCGTGACGCCCGTTTCAATTGAAATCGGGCGCAGTTCATCTACATTCCTGCCAGATGGGCGCATGGCGTATCCTTCCTGATTTTTCTGCGGCGTGGGTGTCACGCCGCCATGAAAAAAGCAAGGGCGGCCGCCCGGTGGAGAGAATGGCATGACCGACGGGTCACCCAGACTGGACGAACTGAACGACCGATCGCGTGAGGTGTTTCGGCGGCTGGTCGAGGCTTACCTTGAAAGCGGTGATCCGGTCGGCTCGCGCACCCTGACGCGCACCTTGTCGGAAAAGGTCTCGGCGGCGACGATCAGAAACGTCATGCAGGATCTCGAATACCTCGGGCTGTTGAATTCCCCTCACGTCTCAGCCGGTCGCATCCCGACCGAACTTGGCCTGCGCATGTTCGTAGACGGCTTTCTCGAAGTCGGTGATCTGACCGAAGGCGACCGCGACAAAATTCAGGAAACGCTCGGCTCGAACTCCGCCGATGTTCCGGCGTTGATGAGTTCGGTCGGCAAGGCCCTGTCCGGCATCACGTCCGGCGCGAGCCTTGTGCTCACACCGAAGTCCGAAGCGCCGATCAAGCATATCGAATTCGTAAGCCTTGGCGTGGACCGCGCGCTCACCGTTCTGGTCTTTGCAGATGGTCAGGTCGAAAACCGGCTGTTCACCCCACCCAAAGGCCACACGCCCAGTTCAATGCGGGAAGCTGCGAATTTCCTCAACTCGCTGGCCGAAGGGCGGACGCTGTCCGAACTGCGGGAGGTGATCTTGCGCGAGGTCGAAAAGCGACGGCGCGAAGTCGACGAGGTCGCGCGCGCTCTGGTCGAAAGCGGGCTTGCGGTCTGGAACAAGGATGGTGCCGGAACCGATCGCCTGATCGTGCAGGGGCGGGCGAATCTGATTACCGACCCAGCGGACGAGGCCGAGCTTCACCGGATCAAGAGCCTCTTCGATGACCTCGAACGTAAGCAAGACATCGCCGAGTTCCTCGAACTGGCGGAAGATGGCGAAGGTGTGAGGATCTTTATTGGCTCTGAGAACAAACTTTTCTCACTTTCCGGTTCCTCTCTGGTGGTTTCTCCATATATGAACGCTGACCGAAAGATCGTCGGTGCGGTTGGGGTCATCGGACCCACCCGGCTCAACTATGGGCGGATCGTGCCGATCGTGGATTACACTGCGCAGCTGGTCGGGAAACTGATCTCCGACCGGGGGTAATGAGGGAAAGAATGGCCGACCCGAAGAAGAAAGAGCCGCTCGAGGATATCGAGGCTGCAATCGAAGAAATCATGGCGGATCAGGGCAAGTCCGATCTGCCGGAAGACGAAGACGTGGCACCGGAAACCGATCCGCTCGAAGAGGTGGACGAAGTCGAGGCGCTTCGCATCGAGCGCGATCAGCTCAAAGACAAATTCATGCGGGCCTTGGCGGATGCCGAGAATGCGCGCAAACGGTCCGACCGGGATCGGCGCGAGGCCGAGAATTACGGCGGATCGAAGCTCGCCCGTGACATGCTGCCGGTCTACGACAACATGAAGCGCGCTATGGAAGCGATTGACGACGATCTGCGCGAAAAAGCCTCGGGCCTGACCGAAGGTCTGGAACTCACCATGCGCGAGCTGCTGAACATCTTCTCGAAACACGGCATCCGCATTCTTGCGCCCGAAGTGGGCGACAAGTTCGACCCGATCGAGCACGAAGCCATGTTCGAGGCGCCCGTGCCCGGCACGAACAAAGGCGAGATCATTCAGGTGATGGCCGAAGGCTTCATGCTGCACGACCGTCTGCTTCGCGCGGCGCAAGTGGGCGTGTCGTCCAATCCGGGCTGACGCCTAGTCGTTCTCGAGCGATTTCAACTCGTATATTAGATCCAGCGCCTCGCGGGGCGTCAGCTCGTCGGGATGAATTCCGGCGAGCTTTTCTTTGAGAACGGAAGGCGCCGTTCTCACCGGGGCGGACTGCACGGGAACGGCCGAGAACAGCGGAAGATCGTCGATCAAGGCCTTCTGTGCCGCGCCGCCTTCGCGTTCGCCTTTCTCAAGCGCGTCCAGCACGATCCGGGCCCGGTCAATCACACTCGACGGAAGCCCGGCCAGCTTCGCCACCTGCACACCGTATGAACGGTCGGCCGCCCCCTTGATGACCTCGTGCAGGAAAATCACCTCGCCGTCCCATTCCTTGACGGCGATGGTCGCGTTGTCGACACCGTCCAGCTTCCCGGCCAGTTGGGTCAGCTCGTGATAATGCGTCGCGAACAGGGCGCGGCATCGGTTGGTTTCGTGCAGATGTTCCAACGTCGCCCAAGCGATGGACAAACCGTCGTACGTCGCAGTCCCGCGTCCGATCTCGTCAAGGATCACAAGCGCATGGTCGTCGGCTTGATTGAGGATCGCTGCCGTCTCTACCATCTCGACCATGAAGGTCGACCGACCGCGGGCCAGATCGTCGGCGGCGCCAACGCGCGAGAACAATTGGCTGACAATGCCGACCCGCGCCGATGTCGCAGGCACGAAACTTCCGGCTTGAGCGAGAAGCGCGATCAGGGCGTTCTGGCGAAGGAATGTGGACTTACCCGCCATGTTCGGCCCGGTCAAAAGCCAGATGTCGGCCCCGTCTGACCCGTCCGCCAAGTGGCAATCGTTGGCGATGAACGGATCGCCGCCCTGCGCACGAAGCGCCCGTTCGACGACCGGATGCCGGCCCCCCAGAACCTCGAACGCGCGCGAATTCTCGACAACGGGCCGACACCAGTCTTCGCTGGCCGCAAGTTCAGCCAGCGCCGCTGAAACGTCGAGCTCGGCAAGACCACGCGCCGCGTCACCAAGCGCCGCTGCGTTGGAGAGGACTTCGGCTTTCAGGCTGTCATAGAGACGCTTTTCGATCTCCAACGCTCGGTTTCCGGCATTCAGAATCTTGGTCTCGAGTTCCGACAGATCGACGGTCGTGAAGCGAACGGCATTCGCGGTCGTCTGACGGTGAATGAACGTCTCGGACAGCGGCGCCGACAGCATCTTTTCCGCGTGGGTCGCCGTGGTTTCGATGAAATACCCAAGGACGTTGTTGTGCTTGATCTTGAGCGACGAAACCCCGGCCATCTCGGCGTATTTCGCCTGCATTCCAGCGATAACGCCGCGCCCCTCGTCGCGAAGGGTCCGCGCTTCGTCCAGTTCCGCGTCATAGCCCGCGGCAATGAAACCCCCGTCGCGAACCAGCAGAGGCGGGTCGGCCACGAGAGCACGATCCAACAACCCCACGAGCGCATCGTGTCCGGTCAAAGACATCCCGGCCTCATGCATCAGCCTTGGCGGTTCAACCGAAGAAAGCTGCGCGGCGATCTCAGCCGCTGCCGCAAGACCATCACGAATGCCGGTCAGGTCGCGCGGACCGCCACGGTCGAGGGCTAGGCGAGAGACGGCGCGATCGATATCCGGCACCTTGCGCAGCGCGTCGCGCAAATCGGCCCGAAAAAGACTCTCGTCCACCAAAAACCCAACCGCTTCAAGACGGCTCTCAATCGTATCGAGGGTTCTTGACGGGCTGGAAAGACGGCGTTCGAGCAAGCGTCCGCCACCAGCCGTCACCGTCTTGTCGATTGTCGAAAGCAACGATCCGTCACGCCCACCTGCAAGGGCATGAGTCAGCTCCAGATTTCGGCGCGTCGCGGCATCGATCTGCATCGCGGCTTGGCTGATTTCAACGACAGGCGGGCGCAGAAGCGGGAGTTTGCCCTTTTGAGTGATGTCGAGATACTCGACGATCGCACCCAATGCCCCCAGATCCGCCCGCGAAAAGGTGCCGAATGCGTCCAGTGTCGACACGGAAAACAGATCGCAAAGGCGTTTCTCGGCACCCGTGCTGTCGAACGCCGCCCGACCGAGCGGTGTGATCGCCGCACCAAGATCAGTGACCAACTCAGCCAATTCGGCTTCAGACGACTCGCTGACGACGACTTCGCGCGGTGCAATGCGCGCGAGTTCAGGGCCAAGGCGGGAGCGGGGACATTGCATGATCCGAAACGCGCCTGTCGATATGTCGACCCACGCCAGCGCACCCTCCTCCCGAACCTCGGCGAATGCGGCAAGGAAATTGTGACGCCGGGCGTCGAGCAGAGAATCCTCCGTCAGCGTTCCGGGCGTGACCAGACGCACCACATCGCGTTTCACGACGGACTTGGAACCGCGCTTCTTGGCCTCGGCGGGATCTTCCATCTGCTCGCAAACGGCGACCCGGAACCCCTTGCGGATGAGCGTTAGCAGGTAACCCTCGGCGGCGTGGACGGGCACGCCGCACATGGGGATGTCGTCGCCCAAGTGTTTGCCACGCTTCGTGAGAGCGATATCCAGCGCCTCGGCCGCCGCGACCGCGTCGTCAAAGAAAAGCTCATAGAAGTCGCCCATGCGGTAAAACAGGAGAGCATCCGGATAGCCGGATTTGATCTCAAGAAACTGCGCCATCATGGGCGTTACGGCAGCGTTGGCAGTGTTCACGCGGGTCCCCCGACCGACAGGCTTTGGCGGAATCTATCGGGCACGGCGAGGGGTTGAAACCCCTAGCTGTTGCGGATGCGCGAGACCCAGTTCCACGATGTCTGGCACATGTCGTCCAGACCGCGCTTCGCCTCGAACCCAAGGTAATCGCGCGCGGTGGTCGGGTCGGCATAAAAGCAATCGATGTCGCCTGCGCGACGTGGCGCGATTTCGTACGGCAACGCTTTGCCACAGGCCTTTTCATACGACTTCAGCATGTCGAACACGGAATATCCCGTGCCGGTGCCGAGGTTCACGACATGCGTGTCGCCCTCGTCGATCAGTTTGTTCACGGACTGCACATGGCCCTGGGCCAGATCGACGACGTGAATGTAATCGCGCACCCCGGTTCCGTCGGGCGTGTCGTAGTCGTTTCCGAACACGTTCAGATGCGGAAGCTCCCCTGTCGCCACTTTCGCGATATACGGCATGAGGTTGTTTGGAATGTCGTTCGGGTCTTCGCCGATAAGGGCGGAATCGTGCGCGCCGGCGGGATTGAAGTAGCGCAGGACGCCATAGGTCCAGCGATCGTCCGACTCCTTCAATTGGCGCAAGAGGGTTTCGCAGATCACCTTGGTTTGGGCATAGGGCGACACCGGTGCGATCCTGTGATCTTCGGTATAGGGCAGCGAGACCGGTTCGCCATAGACGGTCGCGGTCGAGGAAAAGACGACCCGGAAAACCCCGGCGTCCTTCATCGCCATCAACAGGTTCGAGAACCCGGTGCAATTGACCTCGAAATAGTCGAGCGGCTTTTGCACGCTTTCGCCCACGGCCTTGAGTGCGGCAAAGTGAATGACGGCGTCGAATTGATGGCGCCGAAAGACGTCGGCAAGAAACGCCTTGTCCAGCACATCGCCCCTGTAGCAGGTCACCGGCCCATCGGTGATGGATTGAAGCCGTTCCACCACATCGGCCCGTGCGTTGGAGAAGTTGTCGACAATCACGACCTCATGCCCGGCCGATACGAGCTCCACATAGGTGTGAGATCCGATGTAACCCGCACCGCCGGTAAGAAGGATTGTGCCCATTGTGATCCCCTGCCTGATTCGGACCAAATCTAGTATGGGCGGGGGTGAAGTTCACGCCGGAAGGGCGATTTCGGTGGGACATACGGGTGCATACGAATATTGCGCTTGAACCCGCTCGCCATTTACGAAAATGTCGCCAAGCCCGAAGAATGGCGAATTAAAGAAACGGGATAGCGGTTGAGGCGGCAAAGCGCCCCGGCTAGAGAAGCCCGGACGACAGGAAGGGACGACCAAAATGCCGCAAAAGCCCAAGATCACGCGCGAAGAGGCGCTTCAGTTCCATATCGAACCGCGCCCGGGCAAGTTCGATATCGCGCCGTCCGTGCCGATGACGACCCAGCGTGACCTGTCGCTTGCCTACTCGCCCGGTGTGGCCGTCCCGTGCGAAGCGATCCACGCGTCGCCCGAGACCGCGTATGACTATACCAACAAGGGCAACCTCGTCGCTGTCGTCTCGAACGGGACTGCCGTTCTGGGCCTCGGCAACCTCGGCGCGCTTGCGTCGAAACCCGTGATGGAGGGCAAGGCGGTGCTCTTCAAAAGGTTCGCGGACGTGAACTCGATCGACATCGAGTTGGACACCGAAGACCCGGACGAGATCATCAATGCGGTTCGATTGATGGGGCCGACGTTCGGCGGCATCAACCTTGAGGATATCAAGGCGCCCGAATGCTTCATCATCGAACAGCGGCTCAAGGAAGAGATGGATATTCCCGTCTTCCATGACGACCAGCACGGGACGGCGGTGATCTGTGCCGCCGGGCTTATCAATGCGCTGCACATTTCGGGCAAGGATATCGCCGATTGCCGCATCGTGTTGAACGGGGCAGGGGCGGCGGGGATCGCCTGTATCGAACTGCTCAAGACGATGGGGGCCAAGCACGACAACTGCATCGTCTGCGACACCAAGGGCGTGATTTTTCAGGGTCGCACCGAGGGCATGAACCAATGGAAATCGGCCCATGCGGTCAAGACCGACCTGCGCACGCTCGAAGAGGCGATGGTGGGCGCCGATGTGTTCCTCGGCGTGTCGGTCAAAGGGGCCGTGACGCAGAAAATGGTGTCTAGCATGGCGGAAAACGCCGTCATCTTCGCGATGGCGAACCCGGACCCGGAGATCACGCCGGAAGAGGTACACGATGTCCGCGAGGATGTGATCGTCGCCACGGGTCGCTCGGACTACCCGAACCAGGTCAACAACGTCCTGGGTTTTCCCTATCTCTTCCGTGGTGCGCTCGACATCCATGCGCGGGCCATCAACGACGAGATGAAGATCGCCTGTGCCGAGGCTTTGGCCAAACTCGCCCGTGAGGATGTGCCGGACGAAGTCGCCATTGCCTATGGCAAGAAGCTGACCTTCGGACGCGACTACATCATTCCGACTCCGTTCGATCCGCGTCTGATCTACACGATCCCGCCCGCTGTGGCGAAGGCCGGGGCCGACAGTGGCGCGGCGCGGCGGCCGATCATCGACATGCACGGGTATGAGAACCAGCTCAAGGCGCGGATGGACCCGACCGCCTCGATCCTTCGGTCGATCAATGCCCGTGCGCGCGCCGCGCAGGCCACGATGATCTTTGCGGAAGGAGATGATCCGCATGTTCTGCGGGCCGCTGTCGCCTATCAGCGCAACGGTTTCGGCAAGGCGCTGGTCGTCGGGCGCGATTCCGATGTGAAGGAGAAACTCGAAGGTGCGGGGCTCGCCGATGCCGTCGCCGAACTCGAAGTGGTCAATGCCGCCAACACCCATCACCTCGCGACCTACAAGGCGTTCCTCTATGAACGGCTTCAGCGCGCTGGGCATGATCGCAAAGACATCCATCGGCTTGCCGCCCGCGACCGGCACGTTTTCGCGTCGCTGATGTTGGCGCATGGTCACGGTGACGCGCTGGTCACCGGCGCAACCCGGAAATCGGCGCATGTGCTGGAACTCATCAACCACGTCTTCGATGCCCGGCCACAGGATGGCGCGGTCGGTGTCACCGCGCTGCTTCACAAGGGTCGGATCGTGCTCATCGCGGACACGTTGGTTCACGAATGGCCGGAGGCCGAAGACCTCGCCAATATCGCCGAGGGCGCTGCGGCCGTGGCCCGCGACCTTGGGCTTGAACCTCGGGTCGCCTTCGTGTCGTTCTCGACCTTCGGTTACCCGATTTCGGAACGGGCCGAGAAGATGCACGAAGCTCCGGGTATCCTCGAAGCGCGGGGCGTGGATTTCGAGTATGACGGGGAAATGACGGTCGATGTCGCGCTCAATGCCGACGTGCTGTCCCACTATCCGTTTTGTCGTCTGTCGGGACCGGCGAACATCCTCGTCGTGCCTGCCCGTCACTCGGCCTCGATCTCGGTCAAGCTGATGCAGGAAATGGCCGGCGCCACGGTGATCGGCCCGATTTTGACGGGTGTTCAGAAACCCATTCAGATCTGTTCCACCACATCGACCGCGAACGACATTCTGAACATGGCGGTTCTCGCGGCCTGCAAGGTCGGCTGATGACGATCTTCAATCTCGGGTCCATCAACGTCGACCATTTCTACCGGGTGCCGCATCTGCCGGTTCCGGGTGAGACGTTGGCGGCCACGGGTTACGACTTCGGGCTTGGGGGGAAGGGCGCGAACCAGTCGGTTGCAGCCACCAAAATGGGGTCGAGGGTCGTTCACATCGGCATGGTCGGGCCGGACGGATCGGGGCGCGACATGCTTGCCGAGTTCGGCGTCGATGTGCGGTTTGTGGGGACCGACGGATCGGTGACGGGGAACGCCTGTGTCTATGTCGACGGCGAAGGCGAAAACCTGATCGTCGTCCTGCCCGGCGCGAACCACGAACAATCGCTCGACCTGATCGAAGGCGCTTTGGCCGAGGCGGGGCCCGGCGATCACTTCATGCTCCAGAACGAAGCGACGCTCGGCGCGGACGCCGCCCGTCTGGCGAAGGCGCGGGGGTGTTTCGTGGTCTATTCCGCTGCACCGTTCAAGGCCGGGAAGGTGGCCGAAATGCTGCCCCTCGCCGATCTCGTGGTGGTCAACGACATCGAGGCGCAGCAATTGGCCGACCATCTGGGTTGCGACATATCCGATCTTCCGGTGTCCAATCTCATCGTCACGCACGGCGCCAAAGGGGCGATATGGCGGGGGGCAAAGACTTTTGAGCAGCCCGCCTTCCCGGTCGATCCGGTGGACACGACGGGGGCCGGGGACTGCTTCATCGGGGCCGTGGTCGCGGCGCTGGATCAGGGCCGCCCGGTTCCTGAGGCGCTACGCTTCGGTGTCGCCGCCGCAGCACTACAGGTGACGCGGCCGGGAACGGCGCAGGCGATGCCCGACCGTGCTGAGGTCGAAGCACTCCTTCGAGGTGAGTGATCTGACGCTTCCGTGATCCCGCGTGATCGCAAACCTGAAACTTTTCTGATCGTCCTACGTGTGTTCGGGGGACTGCGGGCAGACGCAGTTTGAAACCAACAGGAGACGATTCATGAAATTCGCATTTGCTACCGGACTTACCGCTGCCGCCCTCGCCACGACCGCTTTCGCTGCCAGCCACGAAATGGCTCCGATGGTGGAAGCATCCGACCAGTCCGTCGAAAACGGCGTGGTGTCGGCCGATATGGTGAACGCGCCCGCGAACGGCTGGCTCGTCGTGCACCGCACCGACAGCGAAATGGCCCCCGGCCCGGTCGTGGGATACGCCCCGCTGCGCATGGGTGAAAACGCCGATGTCGCTGCCATCCTTCAGGAGGACGTGGCACCGGGCGACATGCTCATGCTGATGATCCACTCGGAAGAGGGCGGCATGTCGACGGGTGTTTTCGAATACACGCTCGGCGCCAAGGAAGACGGCCCGATCCGCGTGGACGAAAACCTCGTCATGAAAACGATCACCGCGCAATAACGCGACGATTTGTTAACGAGTTCTCTGTTCGAGGGCGGCCCATCGGGTCGCCCTTTTCAGTTCACGAGCTGGCTGAGTCTCGTGGCGACGGACATATCGCCGGATACCTTGATCTTGCCCATGGCGAAGGCGGCCATCGGGTTCAGTTTGCCCGTCAGAAGCTTCACGAGGTTCTTCTCGGAAATGCGGATCGTGCAGTCGGCAGGCTCGTCGGCCAGACGCGCTTCGGTGCCCGAGATCGTGATCGCGCCGTCCTCGCCACAATCGAACTTAATGGAATTGTCCAGCGGGCGATCGGCCAGAGCTTCGTTCATTCTGTCGGCGATTTCAGCAAGGCTCATGGTGCTATCCTCGGGCATGTCCGTCCGCATATGGGCGCAAAAAAAGGGGGAGGCAACGCTGACGTTGCCTCCCCGCATTCCTGAACCGAAAAAGGATTACTTCGCCAAGCGCCGCTTGCGTGCTGCCAGAAGTTTCAGGCGCAGGGCGTTCAGGTTGATGAACCCGGCGGCGTCTTTCTGATCGTAAGCGCCCGCGTCGTCCTCGAACGTCACATGCGCTTCGGAATACAGCGAGTTTTCCGACCAGCGGCCCACGCAGAACACCGAGCCCTTGTAGAGTTTCAGGCGAACGGTGCCGGAAACAAGCTCCTGCGACTTGTCGATTGCCGCCTGAAGCATCTCGCGCTCCGGCGAGAACCAAAAACCGTTATAGATCAGCTCGGCGTAGCGCGGCATCAGGCTGTCCTTGAGGTGACCGGACCCGCTGTCGAGCGTGATCTGTTCGATCCCCCGGTGCGCTTCCAGCAGGATGGTGCCGCCCGGCGTTTCGTAGATGCCGCGCGATTTCATACCGACGAAGCGGTTCTCGACGAAATCGAGCCGCCCGATGCCATGCGTCTTGCCCAATTCGTTGAGCTGGGCGAGCATGTCGGCCGGGCTGACAGCCTTGCCGTCGATGGCGACCGCGTCGCCCTTGTCGAACGTGATTTCCACGATCTGCGCCTCGTCTGGCGCGTCTTCGGGGTTGTTCGTGCGCTGGAACACGTAATCGGGCGCCATTTCCGCCGGATCTTCCAGAACCTTGCCCTCGGACGAGGTGTGCAGAAGGTTCGCATCGACCGAGAACGGGGCCTCGCCGCGTTTGTCCTTGGCCACCGGGATCTGGTTCTGTTCAGCGAATTCAAGCAGCCTCGTGCGCGAGGTCAGATCCCACAGCCGCCACGGCGCGATCACCTTGATGTTCGGGTTCAGCGCATAACAGGCCAGTTCGAACCGCACCTGATCGTTGCCCTTGCCCGTTGCGCCATGTGCCACCGCGTCGGCCCCTGTCTCTTCGGCGATTTCGACGAGCCGTTTGGAGATCAGCGGGCGCGCGATGGAGGTGCCGAGCAGATACTGCCCCTCATACACCGTGTTCGCGCGGAACATCGGGTTCACGTAATCGCGGACGAACTCTTCGCGAAGATCCTCGATATAGATGTTTTCGGGCTTGATGCCGAGCATGATCGCCTTTTCGCGCGCAGGCTCAAGCTCTTCCCCTTGTCCCAGATCGGCGGTGAAGGTGACGACCTCGCACCCATACTCGGTTTGCAGCCATTTCAGGATGATCGAGGTATCGAGACCACCGGAATAGGCGAGCACGACTTTCTTCGGCGCGGACATCGAGGGACTCCTTTTCACTGTCCGGCGCGGTTTATCGGCAAGCCCCGTTGCGGGCAAGGGTGATCGCTCTCACACCCCTTGCCAGATCAGGCGCGGGCGGCTTCGAACACAGTCTTTGATGTCTGGTAGGCGGCGAAGATCGGTTCAAGGTCCACGGCACCGCCATTTGCCGCCTGTGCCTCGCCCGAAGCGCAAAGGTCGGCGAAACGGGAAAATCCGAGATTCAGTGCCGAGGACTTCAACGCATGAAGCGCACCTTCGAGTGTTTGATCGTTCTTCTGGTTCCTCAGGTCGTCCAACACACCTTCGACCTCTTCCAGAAACATCCCGACGACCTCGTCAAAGTCGTCCTCCCCGATTTCGCCCTTGAGGGTGTCAACCTGTTGCCAGTCGATCATCGTGCGCTCCTTCATTCGGAAAACCGTGCTGTCCTGCCGGTTAAGACGCGGTGTCGGACGCGGGAAAACTCATGAAAATTCGACATTTCACGCTGTGTTAAGCTGACGTGGATATGCCCCACAGGAACTGATCGAACCTTCTAGCGGGGCAAGTCGTGCCGGCACACCTGTTGAAATCCAAATCTGTACGCGGGCATCTGGACGATAGCGTCATCCGGCAGGTGCTTGTCGTCGATGACAGCCGCGCCCAACGCCGGGTTCTTGTGGCGACGCTCACCCGCCTCGGCTTTGACGTGATCGAAGCCGAAAGCGGCGAGGAGGCGTTGCTGATCCTCGGTTCCACGCACATCGATCTGGTTCTGTCCGATTGGATGATGCCCGGCATGACGGGGTTGGAGCTTTGCCGACAATTCAGGAAAATGCCGCGCGACCAGTATGGATACTTCATCCTTCTGACGTCCAAGAACGAAAAGGGTGCCGTCGCGCGCGGTCTGGATATCGGTGCCGACGATTTCCTTACAAAACCGATCAGTCCCGATGAACTGCGCGCGCGGATTTCGGCGGGGGACCGCATTCTTCGCATGGAACGCGAGTTGAACGAAAAGAACCGGCTCGTCATCGCGACGCTGGACGAAATCTCGACACTCTACGACGCACTCGACCGCGACCTCGTCGAAGCGCGCAAGATGCAGATGTCGCTGGTCAAGGACAAGCTACGCGACTTCGGTCAGTCGCAGGTCTCGCTCCTCCTGAAACCCAGCGGCCATGTGGGTGGCGATCTGGTCGGCTGCTTTGACGGCGGCAACGGGACCGTGGCGATCTATGCCATCGATGTCTCGGGCCACGGAATCGCCTCGGCGCTGCTGACCGCCCGGATCGCGGGCTACCTGACCGATGGGACGCCGGCGCGCAATGTCGCGTTCGAAGCGGTGCCGGGGCAGGGCTTCCGCATGAGACCGCCTGACCAAGTTGCCCAGACGCTCAATGAGCTCATGGTGTCGGAGCTGAAATCCGACCTCTATTTCACGATGACTCTTGCCTATGTCGATCAGGGCACCGGCGACGTCCAGATCGCGCAGTGCGGCCACCCGAACCCGGCGGTCATCGCGTCCGATGGGGCGGTGCGGTTTCATGGAACGGGCGGTCTGCCTATCGGGCTGGTGACGGATGCGACCTATGAAACTCATCGCTTCAAGATCGCTCCGGGCGAACGGCTTGTCCTCTATTCGGACGGTTTCACGGAATGCAGGGACGCGGCGGATGAAGAGTTGGAGGAGGGCGGCTTGGCGCAGTTGCTGACCAAGAACGCCGGCTTGCGCGGCGGCGAATTTTTCGAAGCCCTGACTTGGGATCTTGATCGTTTCGCGGACGGTCAGGCGATGCCCGACGATATATCGAGCGTCGTTCTGGACTACCGAGGACGTGCGCCTGACAAGAAGTCGGCCAAGAAGACCTGATCGCCGACGTTCGCAAGCAAGGAAACGGCAAGGCGGGCATCGGCCCAGATCGCCTCGTGCCCCGGCTCGGTCGGCGCGTGAAGCTGCCGCACCGGGTGCGCCACGAAAATCGTGCAGATCTTCTCGGCCCACAGGTCGTATTCCGGCATATAGGCAAACCGTTTGAAAACGCCCAGCCGACGCGGGCGGGCGATGCGCCAGCCCGTCTCTTCCAGCACTTCGCGGTGTAGCGCGCGCAGGGGGGACTCGCCTGGATCTATCCCACCACCGGGCAACTGGAACTCGGGGTTCGGCTCGTCCTGATGCGTCAGCAGAATCCGGCCATCGCGCGGAAGAATGGCGTAGGCGCCGGGGCGCGGGCGGTAGCGCTGTCCGCTCACAATGGCTTCACCATAGCGCCGCATCTCTGGTCTCCCGCTCGGTTGCTCCCTACATGGCTTCGCGGTATGCCACGCCAAACAGACAAGGAAAACCGCGCATGAGCCTCGGGTCGCAAATCGCCTGGGATGATACGATCCTGCCCTTCCAACTCGATCAGGCCGATGTTCGCGGCCGGGTCGTCCGGTTGGATGGTGTCTTGGACAAGGTGCTGGAACAACACGATTATCCGCCGTCCGTCGAAAACCTCGTCGCGGAAGCGGTGTTGCTGACCGCGCTTATCGGCCAGACGATCAAGCTGCGCTGGAAGCTTTCGCTTCAGGTCCGTGGCGACGGCCCCGCGCGACTCATCGCGACCGATTACTATGCCCCTGAGAAAGACGGCGAGCCGGGACGCATCCGTGCCTATGCCAGCTATGACGAGGATCGGATCGAGCCGGACGGGGCACCGTTCGACCAGATCGGCCGCGGCTATTTCGCCATTCTGATCGATCAGGGGGCGGGCACGACGCCCTATTCCGGTCTGACGCCGATCGCCGGGGAATCGCTGTCGGATTGCGCGCAAACGTATTTCGCGCAGTCAGAACAACTTCCCACCCGCTTCATCCTGTCCTTCAAGAAGGAAGAGCTTTGGCGCGCGGGCGGCGTCATGCTTCAGCACATGCCAAAGGCTTCGCCATTCGCGACCGGCGAGGGTGGTTCGGGGGAAAACGGCCTGCTGACCGCGGAAGACATCCTCCCGACCGAGGACGACCGCGAAAACTGGAGCCGCGCGAACATTCTGCTTGATACGGTTCAGGCCGAAGAAATGATCGGGCCCGAAGTGCAGCCGACCGAAATGCTCGCCCGCCTTTTCCACGAAGAGGGGCCGCGCGTTTACGATCCGCAGCCCGTCGCCTTCGGATGCACGTGTTCTGAGGACCGGGTGATCGAAAGCCTGTCGATCTATTCGGCCAAGGATATCGCCTACATGACCACGGACGACGGGATCGTGACGGCCGATTGCCAGTTCTGCGGCGCGCATTACGAATTCGACCCCAAGATCCTTGGCAAAGACAGCGATGGAAGCGTCTGACGTTTTCGCCGCGCTCGCCCGCGCCTGCGGGCCGGAGGGCGACAGCTCGTCCGACTTCGACCTGAACCCGGAGGTCCGCCCCCAAAACCGCACTTTCCGGGCAGCAGGGGTTCTGGTCGCGTTCATGGAGACGGAGCGAGGGGTCGACCTGATCCTCACACAGAGATCTTCGGCCCTGAAACATCATCCCGGCCAGATCGCGTTTCCGGGCGGAAAGGTCGATCCGGTCGATGCCGACGAAACCGCAGCGGCCTTGCGCGAGGCCGAGGAAGAGGTCGGGCTGTCACGCGAGAATGTCGAAGTGCTGGGTATCCTGCCATTCCACGAAACGATTACGTCGTTTCAGGTGACCCCCGTGGTCGCGCGCGTGAAAGCGCCGTTCCGCTTCACCCCTGAGCCGGGCGAGGTGGCCGAAGTTTTCACCGTGCCGTTCGACCATATCGCCGATCCGGACCGCTACATTATCGAGGGGCGTCACTTCCGTGGGCAGTTTCGTCGATATTTCACCGTGCCGTGGGGGCCTTATTACATCTGGGGCGCGACCGCCCGGATGCTGCGCGTTCTGGCAGACCGGCTTGCACAATGACCGACGCGCGCATCACTGAGGCATGGCTTCACGACCCGGTGGCGCAGTCTGTCTGCGCCATGCTGACGTCGGCCGGATATCAGGCGCATTTCGTTGGTGGATGCGTGCGAAACGCCCTCATCGGTGCTCCGGTGACGGATCTCGATATTTCGACCAACGCGTACCCGGAAACAGTGTCTAAACTTGCCCGAAAGGCCGGGTTTCACGCGGTGCCGACAGGGATCGAGCATGGCACGGTCACCGTGGTTGCAGACAGTCATCCGTTCGAGGTCACGACATGGCGCAAGGACGTGGAGACGGATGGGCGGCGCGCCGTGGTGGCGTTCGCCGATCGGTTGGAGGACGATGCCCGGCGCCGTGACTTCACGATGAACGCTCTTTATGCGGCCCCGGACGGGCAAATCATCGATCCGCTAAGCGGCCTCCAAGACCTGTTGGCGCGGAAAGTGCGCTTCATCGACGACGCGCATGACCGTATTCGTGAAGATTACCTCCGCATCCTCAGATTCTTTCGTTTCCACGCGTGGTATGGCGATGCCGATGCCGGGCTCGACCCAAATGCGCTGGCTGCGATTTCCGAGCTTTCGGATGGAATAGACACTCTTTCGCGTGAACGGGTCGGGTCCGAAGTGGTCAAGCTTCTGGCCGCCGCCGATCCGGCGCCTTCCGTCGCGGCGATGGCAGCTTCGGGGGTTCTGGCCCGCATCATGCCCGGCCTCGATGCCACGGCGCTGCCGATTTTGGTTCACTTCGAAAAGGACCGGGGCGTCGCACCCGACGCCATGCGCCGCCTTGCGGTGCTGGGGGGTTGTGATCACAAAGATGCGCTTCGCCTGTCGAATCTTGATGCGAGACGGCTTGATACCCTTTTGGAGCACCGGGGAAGCACGGAAAAACCCGCCGCTATGGGCTACCGTCTGGGCGCGGACGTTGCGAGGGATGTCGTGCTCATGAACGCGGCGCTGATGGAAGCACCTCCCCCTGACGATTTCATCGAAGCTTGCAGTGCCGGTTCTCACGCGGTTCTTCCCGTCACGGCGAACGATCTGATGCCGAGGTTTCAGGGTGCGGAACTCGGGGCACGGCTCAAGGCGCTGGAATCGAAATGGGTCGATTCGGGCTTCAAACTCACCCGCGAACAGTTGTTGGGTCTGCCATGACGGAAATCACCATCGAACGGCTTGGTCATCAGGGCGACGGTATCGGGCCGGGGCCTGTGTTCGTGGCGCGTGTCCTGCCGGGCGAGATCGTCGAAGGACAGATCGAGGATGGCCGGATCGAAGCACCGCGAATCGTTCGTCCGTCCGCCGATCGGATCAAACCGCCGTGCCCGCATTTCAAATCCTGCGGCGGTTGCGCCCTTCAACACGCCAGCGATGCGTTCGTGGCACAGTGGAAGGTCGGGATCGTCGAGCAGGCCCTGACCGCGCAGGGGCTGACGACGGAGATACGCGGTATCGCCACATCTCCCCCGAACAGCCGGCGCCGCGCGACCTTGGCGGTCCGGCGCACCAAGAAAGGCGCTCTTGTCGGCTTTCACGCGCCGAAGTCGGATGTCATCACGCCGATCCCCAACTGCCACCTTCTGACCCCGGCCCTGATGTCCGCGCTACCGATTGGCGAGGCTCTTGCCACCGTGGGGGGTTCGCGGAAGGGCGAAGTCAAAATGACGGTGACGGAGTCCGAGGCCGGGCTCGACATATCGGTCATTGGCGGAAAACCCCTTGATTTGAAGCTCGAAACAGAGCTTGCGGGGATTGCCGGCGAGTTCGATGTCGCCCGACTGGCGTGGGATAGCGAGGTCGTGGCGATGGCGCGCCCGCCCGCGCAACGGTTCGGCTCCGCGCTTGTCACCCCGCCGCCGGGGGCTTTCCTGCAAGCGACCAAGCCGGGGGAAACGGCTTTGACGGCGGCGGTCCTCGAGGCCGTCGGAAACGCATCGCGTGTCATCGATCTGTTTTCCGGAAGCGGGACATTCACCCTTCCCATAGCCGAGCGCGCCGGAGTGCTTGCGGTTGAAGGCGTGGATGACATGCTGTTGGCGCTCGACGCGGGATGGCGGCACAGCAAAGGGCTTCACGCCGTCAAAACGGAAACCCGCGATCTGTTCCGCCGTCCGCTGCTTTCGGACGAGCTGAGGGCGGATGCGGTGGTCATCGACCCGCCCCGCGCGGGGGCCGAGGCGCAGATGGTCGAGATCGCGGCGAGCGGTGTTCCGCGCATCGCCGCGGTGTCCTGCAATCCGGTGACTTTCGCGCGCGATGCGAAAATATTAACCGATGCGGGATACACGTTGAATTGGCTCGTCGTGGTCGATCAGTTCCGCTGGTCACCGCATGTCGAGCTGGCGGCGTGTTTCACTCGCTGACGATCTTTCCCGGTTTGGGAAAATCGTGTAAAACATGGCTCGGGCAGAATTTCTGGGACCAACGACAATGATGAACCGACGCGTGATGCTGGCATCGACGGCGGCCTTTGTGGGGCTGACGGCATGTTCCAAGTTCAAGACGTACAACGGTCCGGAAGTGACCGAGATTTTCGTCTTCAAGGAAAACCGCAAGATGTATCTGATGCACCATCAGACGGCGCTTGCGGAATACGATGTGCACCTGGGCTTTTCGCCCTATGGGCACAAGCAACAGAAGGGCGACGGTCGCACGCCTGAGGGCAGCTACCGGATCAACCGCCGCAATCCCGACAGCGCATTCCACCTGTCCGTGGGTCTGGACTATCCCAACGACACGGATCGCAAGATCGCGAAAGAGGTCGGAGTTTCTCCGGGCGGCGACATCTTCATCCACGGTGGCCCGACCCGGAAGGAAGACAAGAACAAGTCGGATTGGACCGCAGGATGCATCGCGGTCACCAACAAGGAGATCGAGGACATCTACGCCATGGTGCGTGACGGCACGCCGATCCACATTTTCCCGGCGAAGCAGCCGCCGCTGCTGCGTCCGCGTCCGGGAACGCCGAAACCGTTCGACGAAACGGCGCCCGATATTCTGGTCGCCTATGGTCGCGAGCCGATCATGCCGATGGACCCGGTTCTGTGGCAGGCTCAGGCGGGGACCGAGATCCTCGTCACATCGAACGGGACGGAATAACTCCGGTCTTCGATGGGAATGAAAAAAGGGGCGCTCGCGGGCGCCCCTCGTCGTATCCGGTGACGCTGTTCGTCAGCCGCCCATGACCATCGTCCACCAGATCTTGCCGTTCGGCTCCTGATAGAACGCGAAGCCCATGTTGCGGCCACGGCTGTCGAGGATCACGTTGCGCGTGTCCTCCTGACCCATCCATGCGGCGAGCGTCTCAAGCTCCGTCTCGAAGGTCTCGGATATGTTCTCGCCCAGCATCGGGCCGCTGTAGCCGGCGCGACGGACCCGGTCGATGGGCGACGAGCCGTCCGAACCGAAATGCCAGGGCCTGTTCTGTACCGACATATCACGCGAATGGGTCGCGGCGGCGGCGGTCAGTTCCGCGTTCAACCGAACGGGCGGCACACCTGCCGCCGACCGAAGCTCGTTCACGGAATCCAGAACGCGAAATTGAATCTGGCTCTGCTGAGACTGAGAAATCTTGTAGACGGAGGGCATCGGCTTGCCATCCGGCCCCATGCGCATCGGCTGGTTCGTGCTACAGGCCGCCAAAGTGAACAGAAGCGCACTCAGAACAAGGGCAATGCGGGTCATGGAACGTGGGTCTTTCCGGTCAGTCTCGTAAGCCCCATCGCCTTAGCGACTATCGTTGAGACAATCAATTTGGCATCGGCAAAAATTGGCGTGAGCACATGGGTTTGAATTGCGACAAGCGGGTCTCCGCTCTATACGAAACGGTGAATGCCATGGAATTCGAGGAATGTTTCAGATGACCGGTTCCCGTTTCGACCGCATGGGGCGCCGCACCTTCCTGACCACGAGCGTTGCGGCTGTCGGTGCGCTGGGCGTCGCGCCTGCACTGGCCCAGACCGAGAATTCGACCGAGGTCGAGCGTGACCTGTCCGAAGTGGTGCGCCGGAACATCTCGAGCTTCCGCACGCTGGATTGGCGCCCGTATTTCGACAATCTCAACAACGGCGCAATCCTCGTCGACATCACCTCGCGCGCCCTGCATTTCTGGAACAACGACGGGGTCTACAAGCTGTATCCGACTTCGGTGCCGCTGACCGAAGATCTGACCCGTCGCGGGCGCACCAGCGTGACTCGCAAGGTCGAGGGGCCGGAATGGCGGCCGACCCCGTCGATGAAAGAGCGCAATCCCGAGTGGCCGGACTTCATTCCGGCCGGTCCCGGAAACCCGCTCGGCACCCACGCGCTGTACCTTGGATGGCAGTACTACCGAATCCACGGCACGCACGACACACGCAAGATCGGGCGGCGTTCTTCGAACGGCTGTATCGGGCTCTACAATGAGAATATTGCTGAGCTTTTCAGCCTTGCGACGGTGGGTTCTCAGGTGTTGCTTATCTGACACCACAGGTCGGTTTCGCCGGAAACTAGTTGCAATTTTTCGGTGATACTGTTTTCTGCAAGCACGAGGTACAGAACTACCCTTGTTCCGGCGCGCGAGTGTCGGAAGGACAATTGGAGATTGAAATGAAAAAAGTCATGCTTGTTGCAGCCGTTGCTGCTCTCGCCGCCACCGCCGCTCAGGCCGGCACCCTCATCGACCCGATCGTTGAGCCGGAAATCATCGTGGAACAGTCGTCGTCGTCGTCGAACGCCGGCATCATCGTTCCGCTCATCTTCCTCGCCCTCGTCGGCGTGGGTGTGTTCTGTGCAGTGGTTGCTACCCCCTGCTAATGAACGCGCCGGGCATCTTGCCCGGAACGGAATTGGAAACCCCGTCGCTTGCGGCGGGGTTTTCGCTTTTCAAGGGCATCTGGTCCGATGACCCGACAAGAAAAAGGCCCGGTCGAACACGACCGGGCCCTTTTTCGATTGCGCTGAAGCGCGGATCAGATCGATTCGTCGATCCAGCTTTGCAGGGCCGCCTTCGGGGCCGCGCCGACCTTGTTCGAGATCGGCTGACCGCCCTTGAACATGAACAGCGCCGGAATGCCGCGCACGCCAAGCTGGGCCGGCGAGTTCGGGTTCTCGTCCACGTTCACCTTGGCGATCTTGACCTTGTCGCCGTACTCGGTCGACAGCTCTTCCAGAGCCGGGCCGATCATCTTGCAAGGGCCGCACCATTCGGCCCAGAAGTCCACGACGACCGGGACATCGGATTTCAGTACTTCTTCTTCGAACGTGGCGTCGGTGACAGCGACGGTAGCCATAAGCTTGCTCCTTGCGTGATGCGTTGGGAGGAAACTAGGTATCGGTCCCTGCTGCGTCAAGCAAACGAAATGTGCGTATTGCCACACCGGGTGGCAAGGGCATCAGGGTTGCACTGCGCGTCCAGAGCACCGCACTTTCGATGCGCCGATCCGGATAGATCGCCGAAAGCGCACTTTCATATGCCCCGAGCTGGGCCAGAATCCCCTCCGGAATCGCCTCGGCGTTGTCCGGTTCGGTGAGGTTCGATTTGAAGTCGATGGCGAGCACGCGCTCCGGTTCTATCACGAGCAGGTCGATGATTCCGTGAAGACGCTTCTCGCCCGATGACCCGGCGGGTCCGGTGATCTCGACCTCGGAAAGAACGCCGCGCTCGAACAGCGGCGCGAGCGCGGGGGAGTCCAGAACCGCCGTCGCTTCGGCCAGCAACTCCGCAAGCTCGGCGTCCGACGCGGCATCCTCGCCAAATGCCAGAAGCGCCCGCGCGGTCGCGGGCCAGTCCTCACGCGGATAGGTCGGAAGAAACTCGAGGAGGCGGTGGATCTGCCGCCCGCGCCGTTTGGCAGCGTCGCCGTCCAATCCCTCGACAGCACCGGGCACCACCTTGGCACCCTTAAGGTCCGAGGGGGAAATGGGTTTCGGCGCGGGTTCTCGATGGGGTGCGGCCACGAGCGACCAGTCCGGCGGGTCAGGCTCCCGATCCGCGTCGGCTGTCACGTTCCGTTTCTCGCCCGCGGGCCAGTCGCCGACCTGAAACCGCAACCCGCCCGTCCCAGACGGGAAGCCGCGCGGGACCGCATCCAGTTTCGTCAGACCATCGCGCACCAGCCCATGCCAGGAGTCCGAGGCTTCTTTGCCGACGTCACCTGCGCCCGCGACGATCAACCAGCTTTCGGCGCGCGTCATCGCGACATAGAGCAGGCGCATCCGCTCCTCCGCCCCCTTCGTCCGGGCTTCTTCTTTCCTGCGCGCAAGGACCGAGGGCATATCCGGGGCCGCTGGCCGCCAGACGACGTTGTTGTCCAGCACCACGAGGTTGCTGAGATCGCGAACCGGACGCTTGGTGGTATCGGGCAGAATGACGATCGGGGATTCGAGTCCCTTAGCACCATGCACGGTCATCACGCGAATCTCGCGCGCATCGGAATCCATCTGTCGCTTGATCTCGACGTCTTCGGTGTCGAGCCAGGTCAGGAAGCCGGTCAGGCTCGGCACCTCGACACGCTCATAGGCCAGCGCCTGCGCCAGCATCGCGTCGATCCCATCCTCGGCCTCGGCCCCCAAGCGCCCAAGCAGAAGACGGCGTCCGTCATGCCGCGTCAGAACGCGGTCGATCAGATCATAGGGCCGCAGGAAGTCGGCCTGATCCCGAAGGTCGCTCAGGGCCTCGACGACGCGCCTGTGCCCGCTGTCCCACAACGCACGCCAAAGATACCCCTCGCGCCCATAGGCCAGCCTGTAAAGCTGATCCTCGGATAAGCCGAACAGGGGCGAGCGCAGGACGGATGCGAGCGACAGGTTATCTTCCGGCGTCGCAAGGAACGAAAGCAGAGCGGTCAGATCCTTCACCGCCATTTCGCCGCCGATCCGCAGCCGGTCGGCGCCTGCAATGGGCAAGCCGCGCGACTTGCACGCGCGTATCAGGTGGTGAAACAGGTCGGACCGTCGCTGGACAAGGATCAGGATGTCACCGGGCACGACAGGCCGGAAACCCGTTTCGCCCTTTTCAGTCGCAGGCACATGCTCTTCTTCGATCAGGCGGGCGATCTCGCCTGCAATGTTGTCAGCCAGTTGAACGGTGTGATCGGTGGGTGCGGCGACGTCCAGCGGATCGTCCCACGGTCGTGGCTCATCCTCTTTGACCGGCTCGATTGCGGGCCACAGGTCGACGCGGCCGGGTCGGTCGCCGTGAAACGCCCTGTGGTGCGGTTTGGTGCCGCCCAGACCATCTACATCGTCAAGCGTGACGTCCACGGCCGTCAGGATCGCGGGCGATGAACGGAACGAGTATTCCAGCGGCATTTGCTGGAGCGGGCGCTCGATCTGTCTGAGTTTCTCGTCGAAGGCGTCGCGCATCGATGCGAATTCGTCCGGGTCCGCGCCCTGAAACGAATAGATCGACTGCTTCGGGTCGCCCACGACGAAAATCGACCATTCGCGGTCGGCATGGGCGCCTTCGCCCGACATGAACTCCCGCGCGAGGCTGTCGATCACCCGCCACTGTGACGGGCTCGTGTCCTGCGCTTCGTCCACGAGGATGTGGTCGATCCCGCCATCTAGCCGGAAAAGCACCCATTGCGCGACGTCGGAGGCGTTCAGCAGGGCCGACGCCCGCAGGATCAGGTCGTCGAAATCCAGCCAGCCGTTTCTGGCCTTGCGCTCCTCATACATCCGGACGAACGGATGCGCGAAATCGTGAAGCGCCAAGGTCCGGTCGACGACGACGAGGGCTTTCACCCGGTCGACCTCGGTCTCGACCACTTCGGCAAGTGCCAACACGGTTTCCGCGGTGTCGCCGAGATCCGCAATCGCCGGTTTGGTCAAGAGGTTCTTGCGCACGGTGCCCGACTGAGTGAGCAAAGCCGACGCGAGGACATCGAAGTCGCTCTGGGACGGCGAAACAGTGTCTATTCCAGCCAATTTCTGCGCCAGCGTGACCATTGTCGAACTGTGCTGGGACAGGATCGGCGGGGCGGATTGGATGGCGGATTTGAACCGCGGCGTGAACACCCGGGAAAGCACATCGTCCAGTTTGAAATCCTGTGGCAGCCCAAGCTCCGCCAAGACGTCATGGCGTTCGACGGGCGCGACAAAGTGCTGACGCTTGCCGATGATCTCGCCCGTCAGGCCAATGATCTCGGCGCCGGTGTAGTAGCGGGCCAGACCTTCGACCCGCGTCCGCAGGTCGCCCGAGGCCATTTCTTCGACGATCTCTTCCTGCAAGAGCTGTGCCGTCCGGTCGTCCATTTCCTTGAAATCCGGCGAAACCCCGGCCTCCATCGGAAAGCGACGCAAGATCGTGGCGCAAAAGGCGTGGATGGTCTGGATTTTCAAGCCACCGGGGGTTTCGATCGCACGCGCGAACAGGCGCCGTGCCTTTCTCAGGTCCGGTGCGCCCATCACGCCAAGCGCATCCAGTTCGGCCCGCAAGTCATCGTCACCAAGCATCGCCCAAGCGCCGAGGCGCTGGAACAGGCGGTTCTGCATCTCGCTCGCCGCGGCCTTGGTATAGGTAAGGCAAAGGATGTGGCCCGGCTCGACGCTATTGAGCAAAAGGCGCGCAACGCGATCCGTCAGCACGCGCGTTTTGCCGGACCCGGCATTCGCAGACAGCCAGGTGTTCCCGCCGGGGTCGGCCGCTTCGACCTGACGTTGTGTCGCTTCGTCCCGGCTCATCCCCCGACCTCTTCGCCTTTGGGTTCCGCCGTGTGATCCCATTCGCCATAGCGCGCGAGGTGGTCGAAATCGCCGCCGAACCGATTGGCGCTCAGCACGACACGGCGCGACGTGTATCCCCGTTCACGGTTCGCGAAGTCGGCGAGAACAGACTCTAATTCAGCCTGCGTTCGGGCAAGAAGCGTCTCATCCACGTCGATCGGAACGTATTTCGATTTGGCACCCAGACCGATATAGGCGACGCGCGCGGTCTTCATCCGGCCAAGGTCACCGAAGCCGCCCTTGCGGGCGACCAGTGCCTCGAGCAGCAGTTGCTTGTCATAGGCCTTCTGCTGCTTTTCGCTGGGCGGTTGGCCCGTCTTGTAATCATAGATCGCGACCTGGCCGAAATTCAGAACATCGATGCGGTCCGCCGTTCCGTGAACCGTGAACGGAGGCGTCCCGAACGTCGCCTCCCCCCTGATCTCTGTCAGCGCATTGGTCGCATCCCGTTGTCGCTCGTCCTCGTCGTCCAGAAAATCATCGGCGATGCGCTCCAACTTGGCGAGCCACAGCAGCCGGGTGGCGGGCCAAGGCGCCTGAGCTTCAAACACTTCCCTCGCGACCGACAAAAGGCGTGCGCGGGCGTCGTCCCGTGTCTCATCCTTCGGTCTTTCCCTGATGAACCGCTCGAAGGCCGCATGAACGGCCGTGCCCCGAAGCGGCGCGTCCGGGGATTGATGCAGGGGGTCGATCCCGCGCAGACGGAGGATCTTGTCGGCATAAATCGCATAAGGATCGCGGATCAGAGTGCCGATCTGGGTGAACGAAAGGCGCTTGGGTCGGTGTTCGACGGGTGGGCGCGGCGAAGGACGCGGCGCGGGATCGGTTTTGTGATCACGCCCGGGCCGATCGAGTTCGCGCGCGAGGATCAGCCAAGCGTCACCTCTGGTTCGCATGGCCTTCAGCGCATCGGCCCCGGCGTCGGACATGCCGTTCATCAGGTTCATCAAGCGATTGATCCAACGCGACGGAACCGTCTCGGCCTCGTCGTCCCGCAGGGACCGCGTGAGCACGACTTCGGGCGCGCCCAAGCCTTGCTGGAAATCGTGGGCGGACAGCCCTATTCGCCTTTCAGGCAGCAATAGACCCGCTTTCTGCCGCATATCACGGTTCATCCACGGATCAGGGGCGGGTCGTTCAGGCCAGGTTCCTTCGTTCAAGCCAGCGAGGATGACGAGGTCCGCGCCGCCCACCCGCGCCTCGAGCGTTCCCCAGATTTTGATGCCGGGATAAGGCGTATCCGGGTTTCGGACCATTCCACGGTTCAGCACGGCGGCGAACAGGTCGCGGAAGTCGGAGGGCGTCATTTCACCCCCAAACGGCGCCTCGCGCAGGAGCTCGTCGACAAGGCGTCGCGCTTCTCGTCCCGCTTCCCTGTCCCAAAGCTCGCCGCTCTTCCTATCATCCGGTCCAGCCGACAGCCGTTCGGCGAGCGAGACGACCTGTTCGACGTGAGCGGTCAGGGATTGGGTGCCGGTTTCAGAAAGGTCAGCGACAATCGGCGCAAGCCATTCGACCCATTCGACCCGGTCCGGCTTTTCCCCGGCCCAAAGCGCGAGCGACGCCTTATCGGGAAACGGCATGTCGCGGCGCAGGGCCTGAAGCTCAAGATCGCGGGACAACCTGAGATGCTCGTTCCGTTCGCCGCCCGTGTGCGTGAGCGGATGCTTGAGCAGCGTGAGCAGATCGACACCAGTGATCCGGCGACCCCGCATTTCGGCCACATGGCGAAGCAGACGGCCGGGGGCGGTCAGCGGCAGCGGGCGGCCCGCGCTGTCATCAGGCGTGATGCGCCAGCGGTCCAGCGCGGCCGTCACCTGCCGCGTCAGAACTCGATCCGGCGTAATGAGCGCGGCTTCGCGCCCGCGTTGGGCCGCGTCGCGCAGGATCATCGCGATCGCCGATGCCTCCTCTCGCGGGCTCGGGGCTTCGATCAGGCTCAGCTCGCGTGTTGCCGCGTCGATATCCGCGAAGCCCGGCCCCTCATCCTGCCATTGGTCGGTGACGGGCGCGGGGCGAAGCGCCAGCGAAACGAACGCGTTTCGGCGCGGGTTGGGGGCATCCTGCGCGTGCCAGTCACCCACATCCCCCGGCGACAGGCTCAACGACGACAAAAGCCGGCGAAACCGGAACTGCGGATGATCCTCGGCCGTCAGCGCGTCGTCCATTTTCGCCCAGACGTGTGCCGGCATATGCGCGTCGAATCCCGGCAGGATCACGGCACCTTGCGGCAGGCGGGCCACCGCCTCCATCAGCATCGCGGTCGCGCCGCGCGACCCCGTGGACCCGGCGACGAGGATCGGGTCGGCAGGGGGCCGTTCGACCCAATTCGCCGTCACCCGTTCGATGACCTTCCGCTGACGGGCTTCGAGGTCGGGCGGCTCGGCGCCCCCGGTCCCGAAGAACCGGGCGATGAGCCGGATGAAGGCAAGACTGCGCGCCCAGTAAGCCGAATGCTGCGAGACATCGAGGTCTTCGAGGGCATCGGGCGGGACCCCCTCGCCGTGCATTTCGTCCATCAGGTTCGCAAGACTGTCGGCCAGCGGAAAGATCGCGTGCCGAGGCGCCAGATCGGGCTGGCTGTCGAGGAGTTCTGAGATCAAGCTCGCCAGTTCCAGCCGTCGTCTGAGCGGAGATACGGCGGGTGGAAGGTCTGCCATCGCCACGTCCTGCCCAAGGTCGGTGACCAGACGGATGCGGGGGAGGAGCGCGGGCGGGCCTTGGTCGAACAGTTCGATCAAACGCCGCTTCATCCGCATCGTGTTCACGAACAGGGTCACGCGCGCCATGGCATCTGGCGGCTGACCGTTCAGCCGCGCACGCAGCCCTTCGATCACGCTTTTCGGAAAATCGACGCCCGGCGCTTGGGCAAAGACACGGGGGCGTTCGCTGGGTTCAAGCATCCCGGTCATAGTCCAGCAGAGCCTCGGCTTCTGCAATCCCCTGCGGATGACCCACATCGCACCATTCGCCCTGATGGACGATGCCGGCCAGCCGGCCCGCGGCAATCATCCGGTCCCAGATCAGGTTCAGGGAAAAGACGGTCTCCGCAACGTCGTGCAGGCTTTCGGTCTTGATGATCTGCGCGCCCGAATAAACGTAGCCGGGCCCGCGGTTGAGCCGCCCATCCGACAAGGTGAAATCTCCCGCGCCCGGATGGCCGCGCGCATCGTGGGGCTCGAGCAGGAGAAGAAGGGCGTCCATTCGGTCCGGGTCCCATGCGGACCGAAGCTCACCCAACGGGTTGGCACCCGTCCAGACCGCGTCGGAGTTCAGGGTGAAGACCGGGCCGGTGCCCAGCAAGGGCAAAGCTTCCCGCAAGCCGCCGCCTGTGTCGAGCAACGTATCCTTTTCATGGGACAGCAAGATTCCGGTGCCGTTCAGATGTTCGATCAAAGGCTCCGGCTTGTAATGCAGGTTGGCGACAATCCTGCCGATACCGGCATCCTCGGCAATGGCGCGGGCGTGGTCGATGAGCGGTTTGCCCGCAACCTTGACCATCGGCTTCGGGCGGTCGGCGGTGAGCGAGCCCATCCGCGTGCCGAAGCCGGCCGCGAAGATCATCAGAGCGTCGGGATGGTGCCGCATTTGGCCTTCAGTGACGTTAGGATTTCCGGGGTAGGTTCGGGCAAGAGCTGCCTGATGGATCGGGCGAGTTCGGACAGTCCGGGGTGTGACAGGTCGGTCTGCAAGTTCCGCCAGACACGCGGGATGAGATCGACGTAATGCGCCTTGCCGAAGTGTAGCGACAGCCGGGCAAAGACCCCGAGAATGCGCAGATTGCGCTGGGCCGAAACGGTCGCGCAGGCGCGCGCGAAACCTTCCGCATCGTACCCGGTTGCGTCCACGTATCGCGCCATCATCGCTTCGCACGTTGCGGGCGAAACCTCCCGTCGCGCGTCGCGCGCCAGGGACATGAGGTCATAGGCGGGGTGCCCGATACCGGCGTCCTGAAAATCCAGAAGGCCGACACGCGCCGACCCTTGTCGCTCGGGCAGCCAGAGGAGGTTTTCGGCGTGGTAATCCCGCAGAACGAGGACCGGGGACCAAGCCGGAAGGGCGGCGAAAGCGGTCAGCATCGCCGCGCGCAACGTCTGGGTCGCTGCGGTATCCCGGTTCCCGGTGGCGCCGAACGCATACCAGTCCGTCGCGAGGCAGGCGAAGTCCGACATGGTTTCCGGGCCATAATCCGGCGCGCTTGGCAGGGGAGCCGCGTGCAGGTCGATCAGGGCGTCGGTCGCCGCGAGATACAACGGCAATTCCTGCGACGGATCGGTTTCGAGCAATCGCGCGTAAAGGTCGTCGCCGAGATCTTCGAGAAGGAGAAACCCAAGTTCTTCGTCTTGCGCCAGTATCTCGGGCGGCGACAGACCGGTCGCTTTCAGGTGCTCGCCAATGCGGATGAACGGCCTGACATCCTCGCCCTTGTCCGGCGGGGCATCCATCAGGACGGCCGGTGTCCCGTTCAGGTCGAGCCTTTCATACCGGCGGTTGGACGCATCGCCAGCCAGATTGCGGCGTGTCGCGGTGCCCCAACCGATCCCGTCGAGGAAGGCCGCGATCTTTGCGGCGCGGTCAGTCATGCAGGGCCTCCAGAACGGGTTCGAGATGTTCGGGAAGGTCGGAAAGGTCGACGATCCGTGTTTCCGGATCATCGGGCACCGAGAAGTCCATTCCGATCGCCTTGGTCGGGGCCAGATCGCCCAAGCAGTCGGGCCACTCGATCAGGCACACGGCGGTATCGAAGGCGTCGAACAATCCAAGCTCCTCGACCTCGTCGGGATGCGTCAGGCGGTACAGGTCGGCATGCCAGATTTCGAATCCGTCGACCTCGTATGTCTGGACCAGTGTGAACGTGGGCGAGGGGACGTCTTCGACAGGTCTGTCAGCATATGCGAGCCGCGCCTGAATGAGCGAGCGGGTGAAATGGGTCTTTCCCGCACCGATCTGACCTGACAGCAAAAACACGTCGCCGGGACGCACCAGCCTTGCGAAAGCGGCTGCGAGTTCCGCCGTTTTTTCGGGGGATGTCAGCCTGATCCGATGGGCGGGCGCGTCATTCATGCACCTGTTGTAACGGGCGCGGTTTGGGGGGCAAGTCGTTTAATTCCCGACGCCGACAACCGAACGGCTCGGCATCGGGAACCGGGCGAACCCATCGCTCTCGTCCCGGCTTTCACCCGCTGTGATCTGAGCGAATTCGATCAACGTGAATCCGCGTGGCAGCGGCACGACGCGACAGATCAGGCTTCGACCGTCCTTGAGCGAAATTCCGGTCTCGATGGTTTCGCGCGGACCGGCATGACCGACGGCGCCCTTGATCTGGTCCCAGACCGCGCTGGGCAAGGCGGCGTCCCGCCACAGTTCGACAGCCTCATAAATCGGCATAGTCGAAGGATCGGCGCCGTCTTCGGTGACCCACAACCCGGCATAGTGGCTGTTCGACAGCGTCAGCACCCCGGAGGTGGAGAAAACGACAATGGCAGAGGGCAAGGCGTCCAATGTGGCCTGCGCGGTTTCGATCTCGGCCCGGTATCGACGGGCAAGGCCGATCTCGGCGGAAATATCCTCGAACAGGAAAGCGACGGCCCCATCCGGGTGCGGCCTCCCGGTTACGCGGTAGGTCTGCCCGCCCGGCAGCGTCCAGCTTTCCTCATACGTGCCGTTTCGGGCGGCATCGACGAGGTCCGAGATGCGTTGACGCCAAGATTTGTAATCCTTCGGTTCGGGCATCATCTGCATTTCCCGCAGCCGATCCAGAAATGCGGCGAGGGACGGCTTCGACACGAGAAAATCAACCGGCAGCGTGGTCAGGTCCAGAAGGGCGGGATTGAACATCGCCAGTTCGCGTGAGCGGCTGAAGATCGCCAGACCGATGGGCAAGGACGCGAAGGTCTTGGACAGTGTGGTCACGAATTCGGTGCGCGAGACTTCGGCCTTGACCAGATCGTCCGCCGGGATCGCCGTGCAGATCTGGCCGTCCCCGTTCAAACGCGTCTCCACCTCGAACCAATGCCGCGTCTCTTCGCCCGTCGGGGTGAGCGCCATCCGTTCCCGTCGTGATTCCGCATCGCTGCTGTCCTCCGCAGTCGGCCCCGCGAACAGCCGTGTGGGAGGCCAATTGTAGGATTGGCCGCCTTCTTCCATCGAATCCGCGAGGTCGAGGTAAGCACGGTTGCACCATGTGATGACCCCGGACGCATCCTCTTGCCAGATTGGGAAAGGGGTCCGGTCCGTGGCGGCGCGAAGCGTGTCCAGTTCACGATTCAGGGCGGCGACCGCGTATTTGTCAGGCCCGATTTCGGTATCGTCCACGCCCGTCGAGGTCAGCGTGATCCGGGCGAGACCATCGTGCCATTCCGCACGTAGCAAGCTCGTGCCGTCATTCGACACACGCTCCATCGCGCCCAGATCGGCGAGTTCGAATATCCAGGCCTCAAGCCCCGGGAAGCGGGGTTCGAGCAGGATCGAAAGCCGCGCCCAATCGGTGCCCCGACGGGGGGCCGACGCCAGCAGATCGCGCGCGGATGTGGTGGCATCCAGAAGGCTTTCGTTCTCGAATACGAAGGTGATCGCACCCCGTTCGCCCACGGAAACCTGCCGGATGCCGCCAGAGGGACGCCTGTCGAAAAGCCCGATGAACAAGAGCACCGCAAAGGCCACCAGAAAGGCAACGAAAACGAGTGCGATCGCAAGCAGTGTGGTCATGAAACAAGGTCCAGCCGTGAATCGTCACTGCATCCTAAAGTTGTGATGGTTAACGAATGTTTAAACGGGACGTTACCCGGCGATGACCACGTTCTCGCCGAGCATCGGAAGCCGCTCGGCAGCCTCGATATTGTCGGTGCCACGCGGCCAGACAACCTCGACGATCGCGCCCGACCGTTCATTCGGGCGCGCGACACCCGTGTAGGGGTCTTGCCCGTTCGCAAAGGTCAGCTCGGCACCCGTGCGTTCCAGCAAGGTCTTGGCGATGAAAAGACCCAGACCCATGCCTTCGTATTCCGGTCTCTGCGCGTCCGGGGCGGTGCGCCGGCGCCGGATGAACGGATCACCGATCCGACCCAGAAGGTGCGGCGGGTA
The DNA here is from genome assembly GCF_005871115.1 of Maritimibacter alexandrii. Lineage (NCBI taxonomy): Bacteria > Pseudomonadati > Pseudomonadota > Alphaproteobacteria > Rhodobacterales > Roseobacteraceae > Maritimibacter > Maritimibacter alexandrii. The sequence continues at coordinate 1,024,351 of NZ_SWKQ01000009.1, read as the reverse complement.
TCCCGCGCCGTCGTCGACGATCCGGATCATGATCGCCGTGTCCGTGGTATCCGCCTCGACCCAGACGGTCGTCGCGGCGAAATCGACCGCGTTCTGGACGAGGTTGCGCAGACCGTGGACCAGCTCGGGACGGCGCTGGATCATCGCTTGATTGTCCTCGTCCGCCTCGATCACGATGTCCTTTCCGCGGTCGCGGTGGGGTTCGGCGGCTTCCTCGACCACCGCGACGAGGGGTGCCTGACGCAAGTGAAGGTCGTCCTTTCCGGATCGCCCCATCGAGCGGAGGATGTCGCGGCAACGGTCGGCCTGATCCCGGATCAGTTCCGCATCGTCGCGCAGGTCCGAGCCTTCGGGCAGGTCCGACACCATTTCCGACGACACCAGTTTGATGGTTGCGAGCGGCGTTCCCAGTTCATGTGCGGCTGCCGCAACGACACCGCCGAGGTCGGTCAGCTTCTGCTCGCGCGCCAATGCCATTTGCGTGGCGAGCAAGGCCTGACTCATGGCTTGGGTTTCCGACGACACGCGCCGGGTATAGGCGGCGATAAAGCCGATCGCGGTCACGATGGCGACCCAGGCGCCGAATACGAACACCTCGGGCAGTTCGAGGACCGAACCATCCGCCGTGTAGAGCGGGATGTGGAGATCGACCGCGAAGGACGTGAACGCAATCGCGGCAGCCCCGACCAGCAATGTCGCGCGCAGCGACAGGGCGGTTGCGGAGACGGTCACCGGGGCGGCGATCAGGACGGCGAAGGGGTTGTTAAGCCCCCCGGTCAACACGATCAGCAGCCCCAGTTGAAGCGTATCGAAGAGCAGCATTCCGACGGCTTCCCGTTCGTTCAGCCGCTTGTTTTCGGGATAGACGAAGTGGAACACGATGTTCGCGATGATCGAAAGCCCGACGACTGCCGCGCAATATCCAAGCTCGATCTGGATGCCGAACACACGATCCGCGACACCGATCGCACCGATCTGGCCCCCGACGGCGACCCATCGGAGGATGTTCAGGGTCCGCAGTTTGATCCAGCTTCGGCCGGGGTTGGCTTCAAACAGGTCTGCGCTGCTGTCTGGCATGGTGTCCCGCAAAAGTGAGGGGTTGCGTCAAAGTCTACCCTTGTTAGTCGGGGGCGACTGGCCGATCAATGCGCCCGAAGTGCGCAGGAGGTTCCCATGACCCGTATCATCGCCGTCGTCGCGGCCGTCGCAATCGTCGCCCTGATCGGAGCGACTTGGTATGTCAGCCGGTCCGAGGCCGACGCATTCGCCGACTGCCGTGCCTCGGTCGTGGGGAGCGGGACGAGCACGATTGGCGGGCCCTTCGAACTGGTGGATGAAGACGGTCAGACGGTCACCGATCAGGATGTCTTCACCAAGCCGACCCTGCTTTACTTCGGCTACACCTTCTGCCCCGATGTCTGCCCGCTCGACAACGCGCGGAATGCCGAGGCGCTCGATCTGGTGCAGGAACGGGGATATGATGCGCAGATGGCGTTCATCTCCATCGACCCGGATCGCGACACGCCGGAGCAGCTCAAGGATTTCACCTCCTTCCTGCACGACGACATGATCGGCCTGACCGGATCGCCGGAACAGGTCAAGGCGGCGAGCCAAGCCTATAAGACCTATTACAAGAAACAGGACGAAGGCGACGATGAGTATTACCTCGTCGATCATTCGACCTTCACCTATCTGGTGCTGCCGGAAACCGGCTTCGTCGAGTTCTTCAAGCGGGACGACAGCCCCGAGAAGATCGCCGAAAGCATGTCTTGTTTCATCGACGCGTCCTCCTGATCCGTAGAAGAAACTGAACCGAAGTTTGACATGCATCAATTTGACGCGTGCAAAGGTGATGCATAAAGCTTTGTGAATGCGAACAGGCGGAGGACGGGAAATGTCCGAGAATGTGGCTTATGACTTGGGTGAAGATCGGTCGATCCTTCTGGTCGACGATGATGAACCGTTCCTGAAGCGACTCGCGCGCGCGATGGAAAAACGCGGGTTCGAGGTCGAGACGGCCGACAGCGTCGCGGGCGGCAAGGCCATCGCGACCGGGCGGCCCCCGGCCTATGCGGTCGTCGATTTGCGTCTTGGCGACGGCAACGGGCTCGACGTCGTGGAGACGTTGCGCGAACGGCGGCCTGAGTCGCGGATCGTCGTGTTGACGGGCTACGGTGCCATCGCGACGGCGGTAGCCGCGGTCAAGATCGGGGCGACCGACTACTTGTCGAAGCCCGCCGATGCCGATGACGTGGTCAAGGCTCTGCTCGCCAACGGTGAAGACCTGCCGCCGCCGCCGGAAAACCCGATGAGTGCGGATCGCGTGCGGTGGGAACACATTCAGCGCGTTTACGAACTTTGCGACCGCAACGTGTCCGAGACGGCGCGTCGCCTGAACATGCATCGCCGGACCCTGCAACGTATCCTCGCGAAACGCTCGCCGAAATGAAGGCCGCGCTGGCGGTCGCCTGCGCCTTGTTGGCGGGTTGTGCCGGAACAGCTTCAAATGTTGCGCCCGCCCGGCAGGGTGTGAGTTTCACGCCGGATGCCCAAGGGCTTTTGGTTTCCGGCACTGGGCAGCGGATGGATTTCGGTCGCAGCCCAAGGGGAATGATCCCGGTTCTTGAAAGGGAACTCGGCGCGGGGCGTGCGCTGCCGCTGGCCGGCTGTGCGCCGGGCATTGTCCGCCAACTGGATTGGGATGGTCTGATCCTGACCTTTTCCTCCGAGCGGTTCGTCGGTTGGAAAACGGCGGGCGAAAGCGCCGGTCAGACCTGTGCCTGAGCCATTTTCCGCAGCCATGCCCTGAAGGCGCGCGCGCCGGGGCTTAGAACGCCGGGCCGCGTGACGATGTAGTAACCCAAGCCTTCGGGGTCGCCTTCGTAGAGGGTCGTAAGCTGGCCCGAGTCCAGATCGGGCGCGACGAGCGCCTTTGACTGGATCGAAAGCCCCAGCCCGGCGCGGGCCGCCGACAGGACCATGCCGTTGTTCGCCATGTCCTGCGCCCCGACCTTGTCGAAATCCACGCCGATGGCCTTGCCCCAGACCCGCTGCTCGTTCGCGGCGGCTGAAAAGAACCAGTCGTGCGCGCTAAGTCCGCCCAATTCATCCAAGGTGCGGGCCTTGGTATAGGTCGGGGCCGCGACCACGACGAACTGACTGACCGCGAGCGGTTCGACATCGTTGCCGGGCCAGTCGCCGTTTCCGAACCGTATGGCGAGGTCGATACCATCGCGGCGCAGGTTCGCCAGCGCCATCGACGGCACGAGCCGCACCTCGACCTCGGGGTGCTGCGACCAGAACTGGCCCATTCTCGGCATCAGCCAAGCTTCCGCGAAGGATGGGGTGAGCGTCACCGTGATCGGGCGGATGGCGTTGCGGTCCATGATGTCCGTCACGCCCTCGGCGATCCGCCCGAACCCCTCGCCCAGCGCATCCGCCAGATCACGCCCCGTCTCGGTCAGTTTCATCGTCTGACCGTCGCGGGTGGCAAGGCTTTCGCCAAAATGCGTCTCGAGCGCGCGAAGGTGCTGCGCGATGGCCGCATGGGTCACGTTCAGGTCACGCGCTGCTGCGGACAGGGAGTTGTGGCGCGCCAAGGCCTCGAAGGCGCGGAGCGCCGCGAGAGATGGGATTCGGGACCAGTCCATCCCTTTACTGTAAGTGAAACTTACAACTTTGAAAGTTTAGAAACTCGCCTGACCCCCCCGAATCCCGCATGGTCCTTTCATGCAACGCGGAAAGGAGAAACGCCATGTTGGGTATCATGAACCACGTCATTCGCACCGCAACCGGGGCGGAAGCCCGTCGCGAGACCGGATTCGAACGCGAACACCGCATCCGCAACGCGGATCGCATCAAGCGGGAGGAAGCACGCGACGAACTGCGCCGGCGCATCTACAGCAAGATTTCCCTGTAAGCCAGGCTCACGCCAATCTTCGGGAGCCGCCGGAACGTCGATCAGACATTCCGGCGGTTTTCCTTTGTCTCGTGGATTTGTCATGAAACCGTTACATCGGGCCGATAGCCCGCGACCGACCACCGGAGGTTCACATGACACGCATCGCCATCAACGGCCTTGGCCGCATCGGGAAGCTCGTACTTCGTGAGTTGATCGACAACGGGGTGGAGGCCGAGATCGCCCTGCTGAACGATCCGGTCGGCACACCGGAGATTCACGCCCATCTGTTCGAGTTCGATACGGTCCACGGGCGCTGGGATGCCGACATCTCGCACAGCGACGCATCGGTCACCATCAACGGGACCGAGATTCCCCTGACCGCAAGCTGGACGATCGAAGACCTGCCGCTCGACGGCATCGACCTGGTCATCGACTGCACGGGTGCGTTCAAGACCAACGCGAAACTGGCGCCCTATTACGCGGCGGGCGTGAAAAAGGTGGTCGTCTCGGCCCCGGTGAAAGAAGAGAATGCGCTGAATGTCGTCTACGGCGTGAACAGCGACCTTTATACGGATCATGATCTCGTCACTGCCGCGTCCTGCACGACCAACTGCCTCGCCCCGGTGGTCAAGGTCATTCACGAGGCATTCGGGATCAAGCACGGCTCGATCACGACGATCCATGACGTGACGAACACGCAGACCATCGTGGATCGCCCGGCCAAGGATCTGCGCCGCGCGCGGTCGGCCTTGAACTCGCTCATCCCCACGACGACGGGTTCGGCCAAGGCGATCACCCAGATTTTTCCCGAGCTGACCGGCCGTTTGAACGGGCACGCGGTGCGGGTGCCCTTGCTGAACGCGTCCCTCACCGATTGCGTTTTCGAGGTGGAGCGCGACACGACGGTCGAAGAGGTGAACGGGGCCCTCGAAGCGGCGGCGAACGGCCCCCTCAAAGGCATTCTCGGATACGAGACGCGCCCGCTCGTCTCGACCGATTACACGAACGATCCGCGTTCCTCGATCATCGATGCGCCCTCCACGATGGTCGTGAACGGGACTCAGGTGAAAATCTACGCTTGGTATGATAATGAGTGGGGCTATGCCTGCCGCCTAGCCGACGTGGCCCGGATGGTTCTGGCATCCATTTGATCCATGACTTTCGGGGGCTGTCATGAACCCACGTTTTCTGTTCGTCCTGTTCTCGCTCTGCCCGGCTGCCGCATTCGCCGACGTGGAATTCTGCAATTCGACCGATGCCGTCGTTTCGGTGGCCATCGGATACAAGGGTGACGCCGATTGGGTGTCGGAAGGCTGGTGGAACGTCGACCCCGGCGATTGCCGGACCGTTCTGCCGGGGAATACGCCCAAGAGCCATTACTACTACCGGGTCGAATCCGGCGCCTACGCGTTCGAGCATGAGACCTATATGTTCTGTACATCCGACGACGTGTTCACGATTGTCGGGGACACGAATTGCGAAAGCCGCGGTTACGACCGCGAAGGCTTCAATGAGATCGCGATGGAGGGGCGGCCCGGCTTCACCATCGACATAACCGGCGACGGTGGGCGCGAAGGGCAACCTTCGGCCCAGACCGAGCGCGACGACGGCGTGCCGTCCCTTTTCGACAACCTGCTCGACACCTCCCCTTCGGCTGAAGCCGATCCGCCGGGCACCCATGGCGAATACGGAACCTATGCCGGGTTGTTCAGTCATTGCGGTGACTACGGCTCGGGTCGGGTCTGTTTCTTCTCGACCCAAGGCTGGGTTGTCGGCGTGGCCGAGGCCGGACCGACCCCACAGGCCCTCATCGACGATCTGGTGTCCCGCCCGGTCAATACGGCCATGCAGTTCTCGGGCGACGTGATGGAAAGCGGGAATGGTCGCGCCCTTTTGGCCCTGTCGGACTACATGGTCATCGCGGATGATGAGTTCGCTTCGGATCGCGACGCGATGCAGGGCCGCTGGGTCGGGGCGACCAATCGGGACTATGAGATCGAGATTTATGGCAGCTTCTTCACCGAAAGCTTCACGGGCGAACCCGAAATGTCGAGTTTCATGCACTTTCGGAATGGCTGCCCGGGGGCGCAGGGCGACGGGGTGGGCGTGCGCCTGATGCCTTCGGACGAGAACGACCCCGAGACCTGTTTCTTCCTGTCCTACATCGACGACACTCAGATGGAGCTGCTGTTCGTCGACGACTTCAGCGAGCCGGTGGTGATGAATCGCGCGCCGTGACGGGTGCTGCATGGGGAACGAAGGGGACATGGGATGAAGTGGTTATTGGTCGCGGGTGCCGCGTGCCTGCCGTCGGCGGCACAGGCGGGGCTTGAGTTCTGCAACCAGACGGGATCATCGGCCTCTGTCGCCATCGGTTACAAATCCGCTGACGGATGGATGTCCGAGGGATGGTGGAACATCGACGCGGGTGCCTGCAAAACCGTCATCTCGCGCGATCTGGACAAGACGCATTATTACTGGCGGGCGGAAAGCCGTGACCTGTCGTGGTCCCATGCCAATTTCATGTTCTGCACCAGAGACGAGGTTTTCACCATTCTCGGTGATGAGGATTGCACGGCGCGTGGCTATGACCGCGAGGGCTTCAACGAGATCGAGACCGAAGGCTTCACCACCTTCACGATGAACCTGACGCATACGGGTGACGGGCGGGATGACAACATCGCGGACCACGGTCCACGCGACCCGGAAGAGGGTATCGTCTATCCCGACGAGCCATACGACAGCGCCGCATCCGACGTGGTGGTAGACCCGCCGGGCACCCATGGCGAACCCTATACGTTCACGGGGATTCTCAGCCATTGCGATTGGTATGACGCCGGGGTCGGGTGCACCGTTCTCGCCGACGGCTGGAGTTACGTCGCTTCATCCTACGATCCGACCCCGGTCGCAGTTCTGGAAGAGCTCGAAGCGCTGGGCACGAATGTCCCGATCACCATTTCCGGCGACATGATGTTTTACGAGGGCACGGAAGCGACTGTTACAATCAGCGACTATTCATTCGCGCAACCGGACGTCTTTCAGACCACCCGGCAAGCGATTCAGGGCTACTGGCAGTCCGAGGACGATGCGAACTACGAGGTGCTGATCCATGGGTCCAGCTTCGAGGAATACTACCAGCAGATGCCGGACATGCCGCTTTTGATGCACTTTCAGACCGGATGCCCGGACAATCCTTCGAACGGCACTGCCTTTCGCCTGACGTCGCGCGACGGGTCTGAAGATCGCTGTGTGTTGGTCAGCCATGTCGACGCCTCATCGCTCGAGCTTTTCGTCGCCGGGACGATGCGCCCCCTCTACTTCCAGCGAAAGAACTGACGTGACCGATATGACCGGGAAACCGGAGAATGCGCTTGCGGCCTATGTCGCGGTGACGGCGGCCTACTGGGCCTTCATGCTGACCGACGGCGCGTTGCGGATGCTCGTGCTGCTGCACTTTCACGACCTTGGATTTTCGCCGATCACGCTGGCGTGGTTGTTCCTGCTCTACGAGGTCGCCGGAATGGTCACGAACCTGTCGGCCGGGTGGATCGCGGCGCGGTTCGGTCTGACCACGACGCTTTATGCCGGTCTTGCGATCCAGATCGTCGCGCTCGTCGCCTTGTCCCGGTTGAACCCCGGCTGGGCCGTCGCGGTGTCGGTCCTGTTCGTGATGATCGTTCAGGGGATGTCGGGGGTTGCCAAGGATCTTGCGAAAATGTCCTCCAAGTCGGCGGTCAAGATCCTCGCCCCGACGGCAGGGGGCGGCCTGTTCCGATGGGTCGCGGTGCTGACGGGATCGAAGAACGCGGTGAAAGGTATCGGGTTCTTCCTAGGTGCCGGACTGCTCGCCACCATCGGGTTCAAGGCCGCGGTTCTGTCGATGGCGGTGGTGCTGACCGTGATCCTTGTCGCGGTGGTGCTGTTCATGCCCGCGGGCCTGCCTAAAGGCTCTAAATCAGCCAAATTCACCCAAGTCTGGTCCAAGAATCGAAATATCAACCGGCTGTCACTGGCCCGCATGTTCCTGTTCGGCGCGCGCGATACGTGGTTCGTCGTCGGCATTCCGATCTACTTCACGGCCCTGATTTCAGACGGGAGCGAGGACGGCAACCGCGCCGCGTTCTTCCTTGTTGGCGGCTTCATGGCGCTCTGGATCATCGCCTATGGCGCGGTGCAGGCCTCGGCGCCCCGATTGCTCGGACAGGCCGCGCACGAAAGCCGGGTGGCCGTCCGCCTCGCGATCCGGTGGGTCGGCATCCTGACCGCGATCATCGCAGTGCTCGCCGCCCTGTCGCTGACGTCCGCGACATGGATCGCGGGCGTACTCGTCGCGGGCCTTTTGGCCTTCGGTTTCGTCTTCGCAATCAATTCGTCGCTCCACTCCTACCTTATCCTCGCCTTTTCACAGGCGGAACGGGTCACGATGGATGTGGGGTTCTACTATATGTCGAACGCCGCCGGGCGGCTGATCGGAACGCTGGCTTCGGGCATCAGCTATCAGACCGGCGGGCTGCCTCTTTGCCTCGCCACGGCTGCCGCAACGGCTGGCGCAAGCTGGATTTCTGCCAAAAGATTGGGCGGCGACGGCGCTTTGAATGCTTGACGATTTCTTTTCAGTTGATTGGTCAGAGGCCATCCGTAAAGCTTGGTTAGTATTCTATTAATGACATTGCTTTGACCCGGTTTTTTGGGCCCGTTCGAGCGGTGGAGAGGGGGCCAATTGACTGGATCGATCAATGTAAATGAATCGACGCGTGAAATCACCGTCGATTCCTCAGGCAGCTTGATAGCGGACGACGGCGTAACCACGCTTGCCGAAGCGGTCGCCCATGCGAACGCATGGGACGGGACAGGTTCGGCCTACACTATCCTGTTCGATGCGAGCCTCGATACCATCTGGCTGACGACGCCGATTGTCATCACGACCTCCATGACAATCGACGGTGGCCCGCTCGACGCTGGTTCGCCGAGCTTAGACATCCGAATGGACACGTTCGACCGTATCTTCGAGGTCGATCTTGAACTTGCAGAGTCCCTGTTCCTCAGAAACGTCGGCGTCAAATCCGGGAACCACGTGTCGCCCGACAACGGCACCGGCGGCGCGGGTATGCTGATCGAGGGGAGCGGTTACGTCAGTGTCTTTCAGTCCGAGTTCTCGTTCAACTCTCAAAGCCACCTGAATCCCGCGGGCACTTTTACGGCAGGCTACGGTGGAGGGATCCTGCATGAGGGCGGAACCCTCGTCGTCACGGACAGCACTTTCGCGAACAACAAGGCGGGTTTTGGCGGCGGTGCGATCAGCTCGAGCACCACGGCGGGGCAGCTTTACATCAGCGGATCGACGTTCAGCAACAACTCCGCCAGCGGTGCAGGCGGTGCGATTTATGCGCTGAACCATACGTCCACCGTCACGATCGTGAACTCGACATTCGAAGGCAACAGCGTAGCGGACGTCGCCAATACCAACTCGACGGCAGGCGGCGCGATCTATGGCAGCGACATTGATCTGACCGTGAGCAACACGACCTTCTCCGACAACTCCGTGGCGGAAGGCGCAGCGGGCAGCGGGGATGGCGGCGCCATTGCCCTCGTCAACTCCACGGCCAATGTGCAATCTACACAGTTCAACCGCTCGAGTTCCGAGGGTGTCGGAGGCGCGATCTTTGGAGTGGCAACCGACCTCACGGTTACCGGATCGTCCTTCCTGAACACGGAATGGTTCGGCGGCGGCAACGCGATTGAACTGCTTGGCGACGGAACGCTCGATTTCACGACGAGTTCGGTCGACCTGACCGGCACCACGAACCCGATCGCGATCTTCGGTCCCAATGGCCGCAATGTGATCGAAGCAGACCCCGAAGGTACGGAATATCGCATGGGAGACGCCGATGACGACATCCTGCTTTTGGGTACGGGCATGACACTTCGTTTGGGCGACGGAGCGGATTTGATAACCGGAACGATGGCGACGTTCTTTGGCAACACGGTTGCCGATCTAAGTATCGAAGATGTGTTCTGGATGACGGACGACAAAGCGCCGAGCGATGATTTTCGTGTTCTCGCCGTCATCACCCCCGAACCTGGCGGGGGTATATCGGCCGAGTATTATCTGGATGGCGTCACGTCGACTTTCGCTCCGATCCGGATTGTCGCGGAGAACGACATTTCCGGCACCGATATTTTGATGAGCCATGTCGCGGACCAAACGCAGTTCGGTCTGATCGACCTGTTCCCGGCCCTTTCCGAGGGGACGACGGTGGCGGACGCCGACCCGGAGCGGTCTGCGATGCTCGAATTCTTCGCGGAAGGCTGGCAGGCCTATAGCATCACGACGCGCACCGACCTTGCCGCGACGGTGAACAACAACGCCATCGGGGTGTATGAGGTCAGCGGCGGCGGAACGATCTCGAACGTCCGAATTCTGATCGACGACGCCAAGGTTGGGACGACCGAAACGTTCCAGCGCATGACCGACGGTTACCTTGAGTTCTTCATCATCAAGGACGGGGCGGATCTTGCGGCAACGCTGGGCCGCAAGTCGCTTTCAATCGATAGCGACGGGTCGCTGCTCGTGAACGGCGTCGAAAGCGACCGGTTCATCTGGCACATGGACACGTCCCGCAACAGCGATGCGGCCAACCATGCGATCATCGGACACGGGGGTCGCGCAGACACGATCCGCATCGGGTTCGAAGACGCCTCCGCTTGGGACAACGACTTTCAGGACGTGGTGATCGATGTGCAGGGGCTGGACGGCTTGCCGATCTAGTCCGCGACCGTCGCGATCCAGTCCGCGATGCTTTCGGCGCATTCCTCGGCGGTGAGTTCGGTCGTGTCCAGCTGGAACACGCGCTCGGCCTCGCCGCCCATGAGGATCTGACCCTGTTCGTGATACTGAAGCGCCAGCGCCCGTTTGCGTGATTTGGTCATCGCCTCGCGACCCGCCGACCCGATCCGGCGTGCGTTTTCGTCGGGGTCGCAATGGACGTGGACGACATGTAGCGGACCGTGCGTTTCCGCCAGTTTCTCGATCCGGGCCCAGGCTTCCGCCGACCAATCCGAATCCTTGCGCAGGGTGTCGGTCATGATGAGCGGCACGTCCGACGGCATCTCTGCGATCCGCTTGTCCGCGATGTCCCAGACGGCGCGCACGGTGTCGTAGAACGCTGCGCTTTTGAACTCGGTCAGGGCATAGGCGAGGTTCATCTGGGTGTGAACGTCGAGCAGTCGACCGCCCAGACGATCCATGAGCGCCTGACCGATGGTGAGCTTCCCGGTGCCGGGATATCCGTTGAGAAAAATCAGCATGGCGGGATCATGCATCGGATCGCGCCCGAGGCCAAAAGAAAACCGGCGCGGAGGGCCGCGCCGGTGATTTTTTGCGATCCGTGATGGATCAGAAGTTCAGCGACACGTCGCGGTGGTTGGCCGAACAGGACGCCATGGCGAGCGCCTGCTTGCGGGTGAACCGGTCCTGCGACCGGATACCGAAGGTGCCGATCACGCCGTCGACGTAGTTGCGGACGCCGGGCAGGGCCGCTTGGGCATCTGCGCGCCATTGGGCCTGAGTCGCGTATTCGGCCAGTGCGTCTTCGTAGTTCGACAACACCTCTTCGCGGTCCGGTTCGTCCTCGTCGAGTTCGCGGCGGGCCTTGGCGAGTGCGGACTTCACGTCGCCCGCGCCCTCGACTTCGCCGATGAGGTCTTCGACCTCTTCGACTTTCAACGCATCCGCTTCGCCCGCGCCCGTCTCCATGAGAGAGCGAAGGTCGTTGAGCGGCGCCTCGAGCGCCACGAACGCGTCGTAGTCTTCGAGCACCGCCAGAACCTCGGCCGGGCCCGAATAGGCATCGTCGGCTGCACGGCGATACTGGTTGCGCGCGGCATCCTCGGCGGTCGTCAGTTCGACGAAGGCGTCATGCGCTGCCTCCCACCCCTCCGGGATCTGGGCTTCGAGCGCGGCGATTTCTTCGTCGATCTCGGCGACGCGCGCCTCGAGCGGCCCACGGCTTTCGCTGTCGGCTTCGAGACGATTGAGAAGCGTCTGATCCTCGTCCCGTTCCTCTTCGAGCCGCCGGATCTGCTTTTCGAGATTCCGCACGGCAATGAGTTGCGGGCGATACTCCGGCGTGGCGGCATCCACCGCAGCCTCGGCCTCGTGGATCGCATCCATCTGGGCGAGCGCGGTTTCCCCTGCCTCGACGCCTTCGTTGAAGTCATCGCGCATGTCTTCGGGAAGCGCCGAGAGGTCCAGCGTTTTCGCGGCGGCGACGGCATCGGCCGTTCTCGTGCTGCTCGCAAGCTGCTGACCCACGTAGTCTTCGAGGCAAAGCTGAAGCTGCGGGTTGCGCGGCGGCGGTGCGGTTTCACCCAACAGGCTCACGCGGTTGGGGAGGTAGTTCACGAGCGGCGGGTAAGACCCGACGATTGCCAGAGCAAGGAGCTGCAACAGGATGAACGGCACGACGCCCTTGTAGATCTGGAGCGTCTTGACCACCGCGGGTGCGACGCCGCGCAGATAGAACAACGCGAAGCCGAAGGGTGGCGTCAGGAACGACGTCTGGATGTTCAGACCGATCATCACGCCCAGCCAAACGGCTGTCACGTTGGCGCCGGGGTCGGCCAGCAGGATCGGCGCGACGATGGGCACGACGACCACGGCGATCTCGATGAAGTCGAGGAAGAAGCCGAGGACGAAGATCACCGCCATGACGATGACGAACTGGGTCCAGAACCCGCCGGGCATGCTGTTCAGGAATTCACGCACCAGCTCTTCGCCGCCGAAGCCACGGAAGGCGGCGGTCAGCATGGCCGCGCCGAGCAGGATGATGAACACGAGCGATGTGGTCTTGGCCGTCTCGAGCATCACACCCTGAAGCGTGAACTCGATCCGGATCGCACGGACCGCCGACCAGATCAGGGCGGTGACGATCAGGATGGTCGCAAGGGCACCGATTGCGATGCCGAGCTGGTCCTGCGCGCTATCGACCGCCTTCACGTTCATTTCGAACATGGAAAGCGCGACCCCAATCAGGACGAGGCCCGCGATGGCGACGAGCGCAGGTCCGAACAGCATCCGGCTGCCGGAGGGCGGCAATCGGTAGGAGGCCATGATAAGCGCACCCGCGGCACCGATGGCGCCGGCCTGGTTCACCGTGGCGATACCGCCGATGATCGAGCCGAGCACGAGGAAGATCAGCGCGAGCGGCGGGATCAACGACAGGCTGACACGGCCCCAGAACGCGAGATTCCATTTCTGGCTCTTGTCATGCACGGCGGGCGCGGCTTTGGGCCGGATCACCGCGTAGACCAGAATGTAGATCATGTAGATGCCGACGAGGACGAGACCCGGAATGAGAGCACCCAGAAACATTTCACCGGCCGACGTGCCGCTGACCCCGAAGGTCGAGGGCATCTGAAGGTCGCCGGTGGCGTCGGTGTAGAGGTTCTTGCGCAGCGTCGAGGCCTGATCTGCGGCGCTCGCCAACTGGTCGGCAAGGATGATGAGCACGATGGACGGCGGAATGATCTGACCGAGCGTGCCGGAGGCCGCGATCGTGCCGGTTGCGAGCGGTGTCGAATAGTTCGACCGCAACATGGCCGGGAGCGAGATCATACCCATCGCGACGACGGTGGCGCCCACGATGCCGGTGGTCGCGGCAAGAAGCGCGCCCACGAAGACGACCGAGATACCCAGACCGCCCGGCACGGGGCCGAAAAGCTGGGCCATGGTGACAAGCAGGTCTTCGGCGATCTTGGACCGCTGGAGCATGATGCCCATGAAGATGAAGAGCGGGATGGCGATGAGCGTATCCCTCTCGACCTCCCAATAGACCCCTCGGAGGTTCGTGACCCCCGCCGTCAGCCACTGTTGGGGACCGCCGGAATGGAAGTAGGCGTCCGTGTTGCTCTCAAACAGATAACCGGTCCCTGCGGCGAGACCGATGGTGATGATCGCGGCACCCGGAAGCGCGAACGCGACCGGGAAACCGGAGCCCAGCGCGGCCGCCATGATGACGATCAGCAGAAGAAGGAAGAAGATTTCCATTGTTCCGGTGTCCCCTCAGTGTCCGGCGTCTTGCGCGGGTTCGCGATGGCCCGGTTCATCCCGGGCATCTGCAACGGCGTCGAAGAAATAGCTGACGAACTGGATCAGCATGGTGATCCCGAACAGGCCGATGAAGGCGGCCATCTGGTATTTCACGAACATGCCGAACGGCCCGGCCTGACTGACCTCGAAGCTGGTCAGCGGTGCGTTGATGATCGATTGCTTGCCGCCGAAGCCGATGGCGAGGATCACCCAGACCGTGCTCATCCCAAGCAGGATGGTGCCGAAGGCGTTGGCGAAACCCTTCTTGGTGCGGCCGAAGCCCGCATAAAGGATGTCGACCCGCACGTGACCTTCGTCGAACAGCGTGTAGGCCGAAGCGAAGAGGAACAGCGCGGCATACCAATAGCGAACGAGGTCGCCCATCAGCGCCTGTTCATACGAGAACACGAAGCGCGAGATGACGATCAGGAGTTCGGCGGCCACGATCAGGAGCGAGAGCCAGACGAAACCGAGCGTGCGGGTGAACAGGGCGAGGATGAAACCGACCACGATGAGAGGCCCGTGCACCCACGGCCCGACCCAATTGGCGCGGGCGAACTGGCGCGAAATGTCGGTGCCGAGGATCGGCTCGATCATGTCTTCGGTGCGCATGAACGCGATGGTCGCGTCGGCGATGCCCACCAGAAAGACCGACCAGAACAATGCCCGGATCAGGTAGACGTTGAACATATGGACGCGGTGCGCATCCCACCGGATCGCCCGGTCCTGCGTCGACAGGACGAAGACCGCCGCGATGGCGACCCCGATCAGGTAAAGCGCGGCCTGAATCCAGGCCAGCCCCGCGCCTTCGCCGCCAAGCGCGGCTGTCCCGGGGAACCCGAAGTAGACCACGAGAACATTGTTGATGAGAAACGCGGCCAGCACGCCAAGCGTGATCCAGCCGAACAGACGTTGCAGAACCGCTGGCCGCCCGTGGCGCGGAATCTCAGTGTGATCGAAGACCTCAGTCATGGCCCCTCCCGTGGACGCAAGTGAGCGTGATTTCGCGGTCGTTTATCAGAAAAAAAGCGGGACCGAAGCCCCGCTTTTCACTTTTTGATGCGTTATTCCACCGCAATCAGCCGATGTCGAAGATCCGGTTGCGGTTCGCGACGAACTGACCTTCGAAGAGTGCGATGCCGCGGCCGAAGTCGCGCATCTGCTTCTGGCAGCTCTCGTTCACGCGCGCGGCGAGGTCGGAGTAGGCGGCCGTCTCTTCGAAGACTTCCATCGCGGCTTCGCCCATGGCGTCCCACACGTCTTCGTTGAACTCTTTCACTTCCACGCCCTGCTCGTCCTGAAGCTTGTTCAGGTACTCGCCGTTCAGCGCGGTCGCTTCGTAGTAGGAGTTGGCGTTCTCTTCCAGCGCGGCGGCGGTGATGATCGCACGCTGGGTGTCGGTCAGACCCGACCACCACGACTTGTTCGAGGTGAGCGAGAGCTGCGCGCCCGGCTCGTGCATACCGCCGGTGTAGTAGAACTTGGCGGCTTCGTAGAACTTCATGAAGTAGTCGTTGTACGGACCCACCCACTCGGTCGCTTCGATCGAACCGGAGACGAGGTTTTCGTAGATCTGACCACCCGGAAGCGACACGGTCGACGCGCCGAGTTTCGACAGAACCTGACCGCCAAGGCCCGGAATACGCATTTTCAGACCCTTCAGGTCGTCAGCGGATTCGATTTCCTTGTTGAACCAGCCGCCGGCCTGCGTGCCGGTGTTGCCAGCCGGAAGGCCGTAGAGGCCGAACTGATCCTGCACTTCGTCCCACAGGGCGCGGCCTTCGCCGTAGATGCACCATGCGTTGATTTCAGCGAAGGTCATGCCGAACGGCACAGCGGTGAAATAGGCCAGCGACGGGTCTTTGCCGGTCCAGTAGTAGTCGGCGCCGATGTAGGCCTGCGAGTTGCCGTTCGCGACTTCGTCGAACACGTCGAGCGCGCCCACACGTTCGCCAGCGGCGAAGTATTCGGTCTGAATGGCACCTTCCGACAGTTCGGTGATGCGCGCGGCCAGACGCTGTGCCGAAACACCGAGACCCGGGAAGTCACGGGGCCAGGTCGACACGATGGTCATGGTCGTTGCGTGGCTGGCAGCGATCGCCGGAGCGGCCAATGCGGTACCGGCGGTGCCAAGCGCGGCACCCTTCAGAAACTTACGACGTTCCATGGTTCCTCCTCCAATAAGACGTCTTGTCTTTTCGTTGTTATCGGTGCGGGTTCCCTGCCCGCAGCCTGCCACACCCTACCCGGAAGTCTTGGATATTCAAACGAAAAGACCCGGACGCGGCGGTTAAATTCGTCGCATCCGGGTCATTATGTAGGCTGCCCTACGGGAAACTACGTAGGTCCGCGTTACCGCAAACGCGAAAATCTCATATCGCGAACAGAGGTTGAAGGATGCGCGGCACGAAGGCCGAGAATCGCAACGGCGCATCGGTTGCCGCCAGACAGATGCAGTCGACACCTTCGTCGGCGACCGGAACGTGTTCCAGATCGTCGTTCGCGACTTCGACGTCGCCGACATCGAAATGCCCGGTCGCGTCGGAGAATCCGCCCTGAAGCACCAGCGTCAGCTCAAGCCCGCCGTGCGTGTGCTCCGGCACCGGCTTGCCAGCGGGGATGTGGAGGAGCCGGGCGGACCCTTCGCGGTCCATATCCACGATGCACTGGCGCACGCCGCCGCCGAGCCGCTTCCATTTCGGCTTTTTGCCCTTGAGCGCGGCCATCACGGGACCGGGATAGATGCCGTCGCGAACAGGCGTCTCGTCTTCCTCGCGGTCGAGGTCAATGGCGTCATCCAAGCGGCCCATGATCTGAGCGCGAAGGTCGCCGGACAGCGGCGCTTCGGCCATGCTGTCGAGTACGGCACCACCTGCCGCCTCATGCGCGTGAAGATTTGCACGGCAGTCGTCGCACATCGAAACATGCGTGGCGACGACCAGCGAAAAGGCTTTGGGTAGGTTCCCGGCCACATAAGCCGCCATCACGGCGTCGGGGATGTGATGCGAGATCGTATCAGTCATTTCTTACCTCAGATCCTTCAATTCATGCCGCAGTCGGTCGAGGCCCAACCGGATGCGGGACTTGATGGTGCCGAGCGGCAGTCCTGTCGCCTCGGCAATGTCACTATGCGAAAGCTCACCCAGGTAGGCTTTCTCGATCATTTCGCGCTGGTCGGGGTTCAGACGGTTCAGCGCGTCGCGCAGCACGTCCGTCTCCTGCTCCAGCGCAAGCACCTGCCCTGCATCGGGGGTGCCGTCGTCCTGTTCGGCCTTCAGGGCTTCCGGCATTGGCCGGCCCTCTTTCCGCACGATGTCGATCTGGCGGTTCCGGGCGATCTGGTAGATCCAGCTCGACACCTGGGCCCGCTCGGGATCGAACAGGTGCGCCTTGCGCCAGACCGACATCATCACGTCCTGAACGATGTCTTCGGCCTGACCGGCGGGCGCCCCGCTGCGGATCACGAACCCTTTCAGGCGCGGTGCGAAATGGTCGAACAGCTGCCCGAAGGCGTATTTGTCACGTTTGTCCCGGATCGCCAGCATCCAGAGGGTCTGCTCTGAAAACGGCTTCGGGTCTTCTGTCGTCGTCGTCGCCACGCGGCGCCCCGTCTTCCCAATTACAGCAGTAGCGACCAACCCCGCAGGCGGGGCGAGGTCATGATCGCGGGTATCTTCGTCGAGACGCAGCATACCAACATTACGGGGACAGATGAAACTTGGATCAGAAATGATCCGTATCTTTTTGCGAGCCGTAACTCAGCCTGCACAAACGAGGATTTCGCATGTCATTCGACGCACCACCCCTTCGACCGCAACGCATCGCCGTGATCGGCGGCGGCGTTTCCGGTCTTGCCGCCGCATGGCTGCTTGCCCCGCAAAACGATGTCACCCTCTACGAAGCGGCGCCCCGGCTGGGTGGTCACGCGCGGACGGTGGTGGCCGGGCGAAACGGGGATCAGCCGGTCGACACGGGCTTCATCGTGTTCAACGAGGTGAACTATCCGCACTTCACGGACATGCTGAAAAAGCTCGACGTTCCGGTGGCGGATTCAAACATGAGCTTCGGCGCGACGGTCGATCGCGGTCGGGTGGAGTATTCGCTTCAGACGCTCAACACGATCTTCGGGCAGCGCCGCAATCTGGGGCGACCGGCCTTCGTCGGCATGATCCGGGATCTCATCCGGTTCAACAATGAGGCCGAGGAAGCCGCCGACAGCGATGACGTGACCATCGCGGAACTGGTCGAGACGCTTGGGCTGGGCGACTGGTTCGCGCGTTATTACCTGATGCCGATCTGCGGCGCGATCTGGTCGACGCCGACGATGGATGTCGGGGCCTTCCCGGCCAAAACGCTGGTCAACTTCTTCAAGAACCACTCGCTTCTGGGGTGGAAGCAACACCAGTGGAAAACGATCGACGGCGGTTCGATCCAGTATGTGAACCGCCTGACAAACGATCTGCGTGTTCGCGGCGTGTCGCTCCGCCCCGGCACGCCGGTTCAATCCGTTCGCCGCGATCCCGGTCTGGTGACCGTTCGCGCGCAAGGCTCTTTGCCCGAGACGTTCGATCAGGTGATCTTCGCGACGCACTCCGACGATGCCCTCCGGCTGATCGAAAACCCCACCGCTTCGGAAGAGGCCACGCTGGGCAATTTGAACTATCAAGACAACCGCGCGTTTCTTCATTGCGACAGCGGCCAGATGCCATTGCGCCGTCGCTGCTGGTCGTCGTGGACCTACAAGGCCGAAACGGCGGGCGAAGACACGCAGATCGGAGTGACGTACTGGATGAACCGGCTTCAGAACATTCCCGACAACGACCCGATGTTCATTTCGCTCAATCCGTCCTCCGACATCCGGCAGGAAGCGATTTATGACGAGGTGATGTTCCGCCATCCGGTGTTCGACCGTGCGGCGCTGCGCGCGCAGAAAGACCTCAAGGCGATCCAAGGCCACAACAACACGTGGTTCGCCGGGGCCTATACCCGTCACGGGTTCCACGAGGACGGGTTTGCTTCGGCGGTGGCCATCGCCGAGCGCATTCAGCCCGCACAGGAAGTCATAGCCGCATGAGTGTCGCGCCCCGGCATATGCGTGGCGAGACGATGCATGCCCGCAAGGATGCGATCCGGAACCGGTTTCGCTATGCGGTCGATTACCTTCTGATCGACCCGGACGACACGCGGGACATCGCCCCGCTTTTTTCGCGCAACTCCGCCGGTCTTTTCTCGCTCCATGATCGGGACCACGGCGGCGTGCGCGGTGATGGCGAGGGTGTGTCTTGGGCGCAGAAGGTCTTGGGGAACGCGGGTCTCGACATGGCGGGGGTCAAGCTTCTGCTCCTGGCACAGCCCCGTTTCGCGGGTTTCTGGTTCAACCCGGTCGCGTTCTGGCTGGCGATGCGCGGTGAGGATCTTGTCGCCGTTATCGCCGAGGTGAACAACACGATGGGCGACCGCCACAGCTACCTGTGCGCCCACGAAGGGTTCGTGCCCATCGGAGGGAAGGACGTTCTGACGTCGAAAAAGGTGTTCCACGTCTCGCCGTTTCAGGAAATTTCGGGCGATTACCGTTTCCGCTTCGATGTGTCCGATGAACGGATCGACATCACCATCGACCTCGTAGACGGGAACAAGGGGTTGATCGCAACGCTCTCGGGACCGCTTGCGCCGTTGACCACCCGTTCCGTGATTACAATGGCGGTCCGGCGGCCGACCGGCGCCCTTCGTGTGATGGCGCTCATCCTGTGGCAGGCCGCGAAACTCAAGATCAAGGGCGCCACGTTCCGCAAACGCACACCACCCCCGACACAGGAAGTGACCTGATCATGGCCAAGGACCTCCCGGCAAAACGCTACTGGATCGTCGGTGCAAGCGAGGGGCTTGGCCGCGCACTGGCCGAGGCGCTGGATGCGCGCGGTGCGTCCCTGATCCTATCGGCGCGAAGCGAAGATCGGCTGAAAGACCTTGCCTCGGGCCTGCGCGACGCGACCGTGGTTCCGATTGACGTCACAGACCCTGAATCAGTGTCTAACGCGGCCAAAAGCGCGGGGGAATTCGACGGGTTCATCTATTCGGTCGGTGCCTACGAGCCGATGAAATCGACGGAATGGGATGGCGACGCGGCGCGGATGATGGTTGCGACCAACATCACCGGGTGCCTCAACGTGCTGGGGGAAGTCGTGCCGCGTTTCGTTGAGATGAACCGGGGTCACATCGCGCTCATCGGGTCGCTCTCGGGCTTTCGTGGTCTGCCCGGTGCCGTCGGCTATGGCCTGTCCAAAGCTGCGGTCATGCACACGGCTGAAAACCTTCGCATCGACCTGTCAAAAACCGACATTCTCGTTCAGCGGATGAACCCCGGCTTCATCAAGACGCGCCTGACGGAGAAGAACGAGTTCAACATGCCGCAACTGATGGAACCGGACGTGGCCGCCGCCCTTGTGCTCAAGGCCATCGACAAGCGGGTGTTTTCCTACAGCTTCCCCAAACCGTTCTCGCTCATGTTCACGGTTGGGCAACACCTGCCGATTTCGTGGTTCCACGGATTGTTCAAAGGGATGGTCTGACCGGGTTCACACAAGCGGGACGGTCATCGCCTTGATGACGGGGGCCGTGTCCGGCCGCTTACCGCGCCACCATGCAAAGGCTTCGGCGGCCTGTTCGACCAGCATACCGACCCCGTCCGCAACCTGCGCGCCACGCGCTTCGGCCTTTGCGAGGAATGGGGTCAGCCCCTTTCCGTAGACCAGATCATAGGCCAGCCGCGCCCCTTCAAACACCGTGTCGGGCAGCGGCGGGGCTTTGCCCGTCAGGCTAAGGGTGGTCGAGTTCAGGACAATGTCGAAGAACCCCGACAGGTTCTCATAAGACACCGCGCGGACCGGCCCCCGGTCCCCCAGAAGCGCCTCGATCTCATGCCCTTTGGCGACCGTGCGGTTCGCAATGGTGATCTCGGCCCCCTGTGCAAGGAACGGGGCCACCGCCCCGCGCGTCGCGCCGCCTGCGCCCGCGAAAAGGACGCGAGCACCGGAAAGCGGGACGCCCAGATTTCGGGTGATATCGCGCACCAGACCCACACCGTCGGTATTGTCAGCTTCGATCCTGCCGTCCACGAAGCGCAGCGTATTGGCCGCCCCGCAGATCCGAGCGGCGTCTTTCGCGTGGTCGGCCAGACTGAAGGCTTCAAGCTTGAACGGCACGGTGACGTTGGCGCCGACTCCGCCTTCGTCGATGAACAGGCGCAATGCGGACTCGAACCGATCGACCGGTGCTTCGATCGCCTCATAGGTCAGATCTTCGCCGAACTGCCGGGCGAATTCGGTGTGGATGAAGGGGGATTTGGTGTGGCCAAGCGGGTGACCGAACACCGCGTAACGGTCGGTCATGCGAGAAGTGTCGCCATCCGCCGCACGGCAAATTCGTAGCCTTCGACACCACAGCCGACGATCACGCCCTGAGCGCGGGCCGAAATGTAGGAATGGTGCCGGAACGGCTCGCGCGCATGGATGTTCGAGATGTGAACCTCGATCACCGGACCTTCGAACGTGTTGAGCGCGTCGAGGATCGCGACCGACGTGTGGGTGTAGGCTCCGGCGTTGATGACGATCCCCGCAGCTTCTTCACGGGCGCGATGTATCTGCTCGACAATCTCGCCTTCGTGGTTCGATTGAAAAAGCTCGGTTGAAAGGCCCAGATCGGCGGCGAGTTCGGCGCAGGCCCTTTCGACATCGGCCAGTGTGTCGGCGCCATAGATTTCCGGCTGGCGCTTGCCCAGCAGGTTGAGGTTCGGCCCGTTCAGAATGTGGATCGTCTTCGACATATGCTCCGCCCTTCAAGTTGGCGTCGCATAGCATGGGTTTTCGCAAAGGCCGAGACGAAACCGCCTGTTTTCCTGCTACCCGTGGCGAATTGGTCAGAACCAGCGGCCAATGGCGATCAGGTTCACATCGGGTGCCACGGTATCGTCGCCGATCAGGTCGAAGCTTTCGATGTCCACCGATGTTGCAGATTGCGCGGAAATCGTCGCCACAGCGGGGGCCGAGCCGAGGATCGAGGCGGTGACGCTGTAGGTTCCCGAAGCGAAGGGTTCGGGAAGGGTCCAAGTGGCGGCGGCACCGGATGCGGTCTGGAACTCTGATATCTGGCAGATCAGGGTGCCATCGGCCAATTTCGTGAAGCTGCCGTTCGTGCCTGACCCGGTTTCGAAAACGGCGTCGCCCGGACCTGCCGGGTTCGCGACCGTTCCCACCATGTTCGCAGTGGTCACAACGCCTTCTCCGGGGCCGACCTTCAAGACCTCGTCCCACGACGACCCGTCCCCGCTGACCTTGATCGAGAAGCTGTCGTTCCCGGCGATGCCCATCTCGGCACGTCCCGACCAGTTCGTCTGGAACAAAAGCGATGCCGTATCCGACACGCCCGCCTTGTTGATCTTGAGCTGGTGGCCGGACCCCTCGTGGGTGAGAAGCGTCGCGGGGGACTGAACCGCAAGCCGATTGGTGCCGTCGGAGGTCGTGTTGATGCCGACTCCCGCTACGTTGTCCAGATCGACCGACGCGGTGGCGAGTGCCCAGTCCGAACCGTCGTGGATGTAGATGTCGGTTCCGCCTGCGACCGTGGCGATCCAGCCCGACTTGGGCGTCTGGAAATACCATGCCGCATCGAACCATGTCGCGACCTCGCCGTCGTGGCCCGCCCAGTCGCCCGAGGCGCTTGCGCCGATTGCGTGGGCTTCGCCGTTCGCGGGCGTTGACGGAGGGGTCGTCGTGCCGATGGAGGCCAAGGTCAGCTGAACGAGCGTGTCCAACAAGCGAAGTGCTTCGTTGTGGGTCACGTGTTTTTGGGCCTGCGCGGGTTGCAAAAAGGGCAGCGTGAGCCGTGGGGAAGCCTGGGTCATGTGGGGTCTCGCACTATGTCGGTCTTTCCGATTTCTACGAGATCGCGGTTTGCCGGGTGTGACATCGTCGGCTGCCCCGTTAACCCGTTGTTAACCAAAGACTCGTTCGACTTTTCACGCTTCGCGAACGGGCACGGACTAACCCATTGATCATGATAAACTATTTAGAATGATGTGGGTAACCCTACCTTGCGGAAATTAAAGACTATGTTAAAAGTCAACTTCTGAGGGCAGTGGAAAATTGGGTATGAGCGAGCAGAAAAATGAAAGACGAAAAGCTGCGCAAGACCTGGAAGCAGGACGCAGAGGGCGTTAAACACGACATCCTGATGGTCGCGATGGACGAATTCGCGGACCACGGGCTTGCCGGTGCCCGGATCGACGAAATCGCCGAAAAGACGAAAACGTCGAAACGTATGATCTACTACTACTTCGGTGACAAGGAAGGGCTGTATCTGGCCGCGCTCGAGGCCGCATATGCGCGTGTGCGCGGCGGTGAGGAAAACATCGAAATCGACGCGCTCGGCCCCGTCGAGGCGATGCAGGAACTCGTCCGGTTCACCTTCGACCATCACAGATCGCAGCCGAACCTCGTCCGCATGGTGATGAACGAGAACGTCAACCATGCGGCCTATCTCAAAAAGTCGGACTTCATTCGCGATCTCAACCTGATGTCGCTCAGGCGTATCAGTCAGGTTCTCGAACGCGGTCAGGCCGAAGGCATCTTCCGCACCGATGTGGACGGACGGTTCCTGCATTGGCAGATTCAGGCGCAGTGTTTTTACAACGTTGCGAACCGGCCGAGCTATTCGACGAAGTTCGGCGGCGAATTCTTCACGGACGAGGGCCAGAAGCGCGTGCGTGAACTGATCGTCGAGTCGGTCATCGCGTTTCTGAAAGGCTAGCGCGACCCACGAACAGAAAGCTGCGCCGTCCTGCGGGCGGCAAATCCGCTCCGCGCGTCCTGATACGATGCGCGGAGTGCCTCGTTCGGCGCTATGGTCTCGCTAATCGCCGGGGGCGTCAGAACGTCGGTCGCTTTCGCGCCGGTCGTCATCATCCCCAAGCGTGCAGCCCCGAATGCAGCCCCGAAATCCCCATCCGCGGGTCGTTTGATTTCGACGCCGAGGATGGTTGCGATCAGTTCCAGCCAGTATCGCGACCGTGAGCCGCCCCCGACAGCCAGTATCGACGACAGCCGGGTTCCGGCGGCTTCGAGCGCGTCGAGGTTTTCGGCGAGGGCGAAGGCGACCCCTTCAAGAACGGCATGGGTCATGGCTGCGCGATCCGTGGCGTGTGTCATCCCGTCGAAGCTGCCCACAAGGTGCGGGTCGTTGTGCGGCGTGCGTTCGCCGGACAGGTAGGGCAGGAACCGCACCTGCCCCGGACCGCGAAGGTCCGCGCCAAGCGCATCGGTCAGCGCCTTCGCCGGATGCCCGGTGATCCCGGCGAACCAATCCAGTGCCGAGGCCGCCGACAGGATCACCCCCATCTGGTGCCAAGTGTTCGGCAGGGCATGGCAGAACGTGTGAACCGCGCTCGCGGCATTCGGGCGGTATCCTTCCGTCGCGGCGAAGAGCACACCTGACGTTCCAAGCGACACGAACCCGTCGCCTTCCCCGACCACGCCGACACCGATGGCCGTCGCCGCGTTGTCACCGGCGCCGCCTGCCACGGGAAGACCGGGTTTCATGCTCCACCGCGCGGCGAGCGATTCCCGCAACCCGCCCGACGGCTCGGTCCCTTCGACGAGTCGGGGCATATGCTCCCGCCGCAATCCGGTTGCAGCCAGCAAAGGTTGGGACCAGTCGCGTTTCTGCATATCGAGCCAAGCGGTACCTGCGGCGTCCGACATCTCGCTCACCCGTTCGCCAGTCAGCCAAAGGCGCAGGTAATCCTTGGGCAAGAGCACGGTTGCGATGTCTGCGAATGCAGCCGGTTCATGAGTTCGGAGCCAGGCGAGCTTAGGGGCGGTGAAACCCGGGAACACCACATTCCCGGTCAGCTCCCGAAACCGCGGATCGCTGTCCAGAGCGCCCGCTTCGGCATGGCTCCGTGTGTCGTTCCACAGAACGGCGGGGCGGATCACGTCATCCGACGCTTCCAGCAACGTGGCGCCGTGCATCTGGCCGGACAATCCGATCCCCTGCACCTTCTCGAGTCCGCCATTCACGGCGAGGCTGTCGAGCACGGTCTTTGTCGCCTTGATCCAGTCTGCCGGGTCTTGCTCGGACCAAAGATCGGCCGGACGGGACACAGACAGGGGCGCGGTCGCTTGCGCGACGATGCGTTGATCGTCGTCCAGCACAACGGCTTTGACACCTGAGGTGCCCAGATCGATACCAAGATACATGACTACTCCTGCAACCTGGCGATTTCGGCGCGATGCTCCTGCATCAGACGATGGACTCGGCGGTCCCGCGCGACATCGGCGGCCCTTGCGGGGTTCGGTTCTAGGGTTCTGATCGCTGGTGTCATCCGGTGACTGGCGTCGTCCATGTCACCAGCCCAGCCTGCCGCGACAGCACCGGCCATTGCCGTGCCCAGAAGCACCGCGTCGACCCCGACAGGCAGGATCAGCGTGTTGTCCGTCACATCGGCGAACAACTGCGCGATCAGATCGCTTTGCATGAGCCCCCCGGTCGCTGCAATCGCGCGCGCCTCCAACCCCGATGCGCCGAAGCGGTCGATCACATCACCGATGGAAATGGCGAGGGCGACGGCCGTTCGCCAATAGAGCGCGGCAAGGGCGGACAGGGACGAATCAAGCCGAAGACCGTGAACGACGCCACGCCAGCGGGGGTCACCCACCGGCCCACGACTTCCGACGAAGTCCGGTAGCACATGCAGGTCGGACGCGAAAACATGGCCCCGACGGACCAGACGTGTCTCTATTTCAGCAATAACGGCAGGGTGCCCGATCTTCGAGCCGCCGATCTCCGGCCAATGGATCAGCACGTGGTCGAGCAAAGCGCCCGCGTTCGTGATCCCGCCTTCGTGGCTAGTCAGGCCCGCCGTGGGCACATCCCGGAACGGCCCCCAGAGGCCATCGAGTGACACGGCGTCCGGGCGAAGGGCAATGACGCTTGCCGAGGTTCCGGCGATCAATGTCAGAGCGTCCGGCACCTCTGCCGCGAGCGCCATGGACCGACAGCCCATCGCCCCCGCGTAGCCGTCGATCATGCCCACTGCGACCGGGATGCCAGAGGACACTCCCATGTCACTGGCCGCTTCAGGGGACAGGTTCCCCGCCACGCTTCCGACCGGCCGCACGGGCGTGGCCCAGCCGGAAGTCGCGCGCAGATCGTCAAGCCCGAGGCGGTCCAACAATACGTCATCCCATCCCTCCCGCGATGACCACGGCCATTTCGCCCCCAACGCCGAGACGGAACGGGAAACGGCGCCGGTCGCGCGGAATGCGAGCCAGTCCGGCAGATCGAGCGCCGTGGAGAAACGGGACCAGACATCCGGGCATGTCTCGCGAAGCCACATCAGCTTGGGCAGT
The DNA here is from genome assembly GCF_005871115.1 of Maritimibacter alexandrii. Lineage (NCBI taxonomy): Bacteria > Pseudomonadati > Pseudomonadota > Alphaproteobacteria > Rhodobacterales > Roseobacteraceae > Maritimibacter > Maritimibacter alexandrii. The sequence continues at coordinate 997,956 of NZ_SWKQ01000009.1, read as the reverse complement.
TGCATTTCGGGCGACATCACGCCGCCTAAAAGGTCGACGGTTCGGCCACCGACACGGGTGCAGGCCTCGGCCTGCGACACGGCGCGTCGATCGAACCATGCGAAGGTGTCCGTGCCGTCATCGCCGAACGGCAAACCATCACCTTCCCGGTCCATGATTACGAGCGAGCAGGTGCCGTCGAACGCGACAGCCCCGACGTCGCGCGCATCGACTCCGGCGGCCGACCGCGCGAGGCGGACGGCGCGGCAGACCGCGGACCAGATCTGGGCCGAGTGATATGCGCCAAGACCGTCGGGTTCGACGGTCACATGAATCGGCGCGACTTCCCGCGCCGACATATGGCCGTGCGCGTCGAAAAACGCCGCTCGGGCCGAGCGGGTGCCAACATCGACGGCACAGACGAATTTCGCCATGTCCTCCCCCGGATCAGGCCGTGACTTCGATCAGCGACGGCAAGTCGCTCATATGTTCGATGATCGCATCCGGGCCAGCCGATGCAACGGCGGTTTTCAAGTCCGCCGGCTTGGCGTGACTGCCACCGACGAAACCGACGACGGACATGCCCGCAGCCTTGGCCGCACCGATACCTGCCGGGCTATCCTCGATCACGAGGCAATCGCCCGGCGACACACCCATTTCCCGCGCGGCATGAAGGAACAGGTCCGGCGCCGGCTTGCCGTTGTCGACCATCGCGGCGCTGAACAGGTGGGGGTCGAACAGGTCGATCAGGCCGGTCAGGGTCAGCGACAACCTGATGCGATCCGGCTGACTGGAAGATGCGACGCACCGTTCGATGTTCAATGCTTCGATCGCCGCGCGGGCACCCGAAACAGGCTCTAATTCAGCCCGAAACCGCTCGAACACCCGACGACGCAACGCCTCCCTGTGTTCGCTCGTAAGTTCGAGCCCTTTCTCATCACGTATCCAATCCGCATTCGACGCGATGGACCGGCCCAGCAGGTGCCGATACCCTTCGGCTTCGGTGACGTCGATCCCGGCCTCGTGCAAGACGTCAAGCATGACCGAGAGCGAGATCGGCTCACTATCCACAAGAACGCCGTCGCAATCGAAGATCACAAGTCGCGGTTTTGCGTTCAAAGCCATCGGTCAGGTTGCAAGATAGTGTTCGAGCGTCGCGACGGTTCCGCGCGACCACAACATGTCGAGCCATTGCGCAAAGGCCGCAGAAAACCGCGGGTCCGATCCAACGGCGCCGTAAACCGCCTCCTGATCGAGCCACGCTTGCGGGTTATCCTTGGCGGCTTGAGCCACGCGAACCAGCGTGTCCCAGTTCGGGTCGTTGGGTGCAATCGCGCGACCGGACTCGTCTACCGCCGCGCAATACCGGCACCACAAGGCGGATTCCAGCGCGAGACCGGAAATCGAAGCCCCCTTGGCGATGGCGTCACGAATGACCGGGACGATGAACTTTGGTTGCCGGTTCGATCCATCAAGGCACAGCCGCTGGATGGTGTCGCCGATCTTGGGGTTCGAAAACCGCTGTTCGATCAGGTCGAAATAGGCGTTCGTATCGGTTTCCGGCACCGGCGGCACCATCGGGATGATCTCGGTCTCTACCAGCTTTCGCAGGAACGCGCGGATCAGCGGGTGCTCCATCGCTTCGTGGACATAGTGAATGCCCATCAGGCCGCCGGGATAGGCTATCGTCGCATGGCCGCCGTTGAGAATGCGGAGCTTCATCAGCTCGAATGGCGACACATCGTCGACGAACTGGACCCCCACCTTCTCGAAGTCAGGGCGACCGAGCGAGAAGTTGTCTTCGAGCACCCACTGCGTGAACCCCTCGCAAAAGACCGGGCAACCGTCTTCGACACCGAACTCACGTTCAAGGATCTCGCGCTCGCGGTCGGTGGTTGCCGGGGTGATCCTGTCGACCATGCCGTTCGGAAAGGCGACGTTCGACGCGATCCAATCGGCGAAGTCGGGATCGGAGAGCTTTGCGAGACCCACGAGCGCGTTTTTCGTCACCGTGCCGTTGTGGGGAATGTTGTCGCAGGACATGACGGTGAACGGCGGGTGTCCTGCACGGCTCCTCGCGCGCAGACCCGCCAGAATCATTCCGAACACGGTCTTGGGGCTTTCGGGGTTGGTCCCATCCGCCTGTATCGCGGGATGCGACGGGTCGAACTTGTCCGAAGAATCAAGGAAATATCCGCCCTCGGTGATCGTGAGCGACACGATCCGAATATCCGGCTGCGCCATCCGAGCGACAATCGCATCTGCATCGGCAGGTTCAATAAAATCGATCATCGAACCGAGGACGCGAGCCTCGGATCGGTCTGCTTCCTGCTCGACAAGCGTCGTCAGCCAGTCCTGCCTTTGCAGGACATCCTTCCCCTTGCGTTCGCCCTCGAACACACCAGCCCCGACAATGGCCCAATCGTGGCTCTCACCCGCCGCGAAAAGACGATCGAGATATTCGGCCTGGTGGGCGCGGTGGAAATTTCCGACGCCGAAATGCAGGATCCCCGCCGAAAGATTTTCGCGCGCATATGCCGGGCGACCCACGGACACAGGAAGCATATCAAGGTTCGTTAGAGACAGTTTTACAGCCATAGGCTCAGCTCATCCAGTTCCCGCCGTCGACGTTGTAGGTCTGAGCGACGATGTAGTTTGCCTCGTCCGTGGCGAGGAAGATCGCCATGCCGGTCAGATCGTCGGCTGTGCCCATTCGTCCGAATGGCACCGCCTCACCGACCTCGCGCTTCTTCTGGCCGAGGGGTTTGTTTTCGTGTTTCGCGAAAAAGGCATCCACGCCGTCCCAGTGCTCACCGTCGACCACGCCGGGCGCGATGGCGTTCACGTTGATCCCGTGCTCGATCAGGTTCAGCCCTGCGGATTGGGTCAGTGAAATGACCGCGGCCTTCGACGCGCAGTAGACACCGACCAGCGGTTCGCCGCGACGTCCGGCCTGCGACGCCATGTTGATGATTTTCCCACCCCGTCCGCGTTCGATCATGTGCTTCGCGACGGCCTGAAGCGTAAAGAGCGTCCCGGCCACATTGATCGACATGACACGGTCGAAATCCGCTCGGTCGATCTCGACGATGGGCGCAGCGGTGAAGATCGCGGCGTTGTTGATGAGGATGTCGATTTGCCCGAATTGCGCGATGGTTTCTGCCACGCCTGCGTCGATCGAGGCTTGATCGGTCACGTCCAACTCGACGGCGTGGGCCGCTGCACCGATCTCCGTCGCCGCCGCACGCGCGCGAATGATGTCGATATCGGCAATCGCCACCCGCGCGCCTTCGCGCACGAACGCCTTGGCGAAGGCGAGGCCGATCCCGCGCGCCGATCCCGTGATCAGCGCCGTTTTGCCGTCGAGGCGTTTCATCCGATGCGCAGCCCCTGAGCGTCGAAGCGGTGGATCTTCGTGGCGTCGGGGGTGAGGAAAACGGTGTCGCCGTGCTTGACCCCGAACTCGCCGCCGACGCGCACGGTCATGGTGTCGGCGAGGCCCGTTTCGGTGACGTGCAGATAGGTGTCGGAACCCAGATGCTCGGAAACCGTCACCGTTCCCTTCCATTCGCCCGCGTCTTTCGATGCCGCCAGATGTTCCGGCCGGATACCGATGGTGTGCGCGTCGTGCTTGGCGGCCTCGGCGCCTTCGATCATGTTCATCTTGGGCGAACCGATGAAGCCCGCGACGAAGATGTTGCGCGGCGCGTTGTAAAGTTCCAGCGGACTTCCGACCTGCTCGATCACGCCTTTCTGGAGCACGACGATCTTGTCGGCCATGGTCATGGCTTCGACCTGATCGTGCGTCACGTAGATCATGGTGGTCTTGAGCCGTTCGTGAAGTTCGGAAATCTCCAACCGCATCCCCACGCGCAGCGCCGCGTCGAGATTCGAGAGCGGTTCGTCGAACAGGAACGCCGCCGGTTCGCGCACGATGGCGCGTCCGATGGCGACGCGCTGACGTTGACCGCCCGACAGTTGGCCGGGCCGCCGGTCGAGGTAGTCGGTCAGGTTCAGCACCCGCGCCGCATCCTCGATCTTGCGGTTCTGCTCGGCCTCGGGGATGCCAGCCATCTTCATCGGAAAGGCGATATTCTTGCGCACCGACATGTGCGGGTAAAGCGCGTAGGACTGGAACACCATCGCAAGGCCCCGCTTGGCGGGCGGCAGGTGCGTGGCGGGCTGTTTGTCGATGCGAATTTCGCCCGACGACACATCCTCAAGCCCCGCAATGAGCCGGAGTAGGGTCGATTTCCCGCAGCCCGACGGGCCGACGAATACGACGAATTCACCGTCGTCGATGGTCAGGTCCAAGGGCGGGATCACCTCAACCTCGCCGAAGGCCTTGGTCACTTTATCAAGCGTAATGCGTCCCATGGTCTTTTCCTTATTTCACCGCGCCGAAGGTCAGACCCCGGACGAGTTGTTTCTGGCTGAACCAGCCCATGATGAGGATCGGCGCGATGGCCATGATCGAGGCCGCCGAGAGTTTCGCGTAAAACAGCCCCTCGGGGGACGAATAGCTGGCGATGAACGCGGTCAGCGGCGCGGCCTTGGCAGCGGTCAGCGTGAGCGTCCAGAACGCCTCGTTCCAGGCGAGGATGATGTTCAGAAGCAGGGTCGAGGCGATGCCCGGCACGGCCATCGGCAGGAGGACATAAATCACCTCTTCCCGCAGCGAAGCGCCGTCCATCCGCGCGGCTTCCAGAATCTCGCCCGGAATCTCGCGGAAGTAGGTGTAGAGCATCCAGATGATGATCGGCAGGTTGATCATCATGAGGATGAAGACCAGCGCGATGCGCGTATCCAGCAGCCCGAGGTTCTGACAGATCAGATAGATCGGGAGCAGAACGCCGACCGGCGGAAGCATCTTCGTGGACAGCATCCACATCAGCACGTCCTTGGTCCGCTTGCCGGGCACGAAGGCCATCGCCCAGGCGCTTGGCACGGCGATGATGAGACCCAGAACGGTGGAGCCGACCGAGATCACGACCGAGTTCCAGAAGTGGCGGAAGTAGTTCGACCGCTCCTGCACCGTCGCGTAGCTCTCGAACGTCCATGTCGAGGTGATGACCTCGAGCGGCGATTTGATCGCGTCGCCTTCCGAATGGAAGGACAGGATGAAGATCCACAGGATCGGGAAGAAGATCAGAAGCCCGACGATCCATGCGATCAGGGTGTTGATCGCCTTGCGTTGTGTGGTGACTGCGCGTGCCATGTGTCCCCCCTCAGGCGTCAAGGTTCTTGCCGATCATCCGCATGAGGAAGATCGCGACGATGTTGGCGAGGATGATGGCGATGACGCCACCGGCGGAGCCTGCACCCACGTCGAAGCTCAAAAGGCTTTCCTTGTAGATGAGGAAGGTCAGGTTGGTCGACGCGTTGCCCGGCCCGCCGTTCGTCGTGACGAAGATCTCGGCGAAGATCGACAGCAGGAAGATCGTCTGGATCAGCACGACGACGGTGATCGCGCGGGCGAGGTGGGGCAGGGTGATGTAGAAGAACCGGCTGAACGGTCCGGCCCCGTCCATCTCGGCGGCCTCCAGCTGCTCGCTGTCGAGCGACTGGATCGCGGTCAGAAGGATCAGTGTCGCGAAAGGCAGCCACTGCCAGCTCACGATTCCGATGATCGAGGCGAGCGGGGCTTGGCTGAGAAAATCGAAAGGCTCTAACCCTAGCCCTTTCGCCAGATATCCGAACAACCCGTTCACGGGGTTCATGAACATGTTCTTCCAGACCAGTGCCGACACCGTGGGCATGACGAAGAAGGGCGCGATGACCAGAATACGGACGATCCCCTGGCCCCACATTTCGAGATTGAGCAGCAGGGCGAGGAGCACGCCCCCGATCACGGTGATGAGCAGGACACCCCCGACCAACAGCAGCGTGTTGATGAGTGCGGTGGCAAAGGCGGGGTTGGTGATGAAGAACTCATAGTTCTCCCAGCCGACGAAGGGCCGCGCCCCCGGCATCAGAAGGTTGTAGCGCAGAAGCGAGAAATAGATCGTCAGGCCCAGCGGGATCAGCATCCAGCCCAAAAGCAGGATGACGGATGGCGAGATCATCGCCCGGGCCGCGGTTCTGGATGCTTTGGTGGCCATGTTCTGCCCTCGCCCATTGGAACAGTTCCGAAGGAATGACCCCGATGGGCCATCGCCACGACACTGTCGCATATGCGTCGGGGCCGGCCCGAAGGCCGACCCCAGTCGGGAGGATTACTCGATGTAGCCCGCGCGCTTCATCTCACGCTCGGTCAGCGCCTGAGCCTGAGCCAGCGCATCTTCCGCCGACATCTGGCCCGCCAGCGCGGCCGAGAAGGTCTGGCCGACGGCGGTGCCGATCGACTGGAACTCCGGGATCGCGACGAACTGAACGCCGGTGTAGGGCACTTCGTCCACGGTCGGTGCGGTGGGGTCCGCCGCGTTGATCGATTCCAGCGTCATCTGCGCGAACGGAACTTCCTGATACTCGGGGTTCTCGTAAAGCGAGGTGCGCGTGCCCGGCGGGACGTTGGCCCAGCCTTCGTTCTCGGCGACCAGCGCGGTGTAGTCCTTGGAGGTCGCCCAAGCGATGAATTGCTTGGCCGCATCCGGGTTGTCGGACCCGGCGGGAACCGCAAGCGACCATGCCCAGAGCCAGTTGCCACGCTTGCCCAGCCCGTTGTCGGGGGCCAGCGCGAAGCCGACCTTGTCGGCGACGGTGGAATCGTTCGGGTTGGTCACGAACGAAGCGGCGACGGTGGCGTCGATCCACATGCCGCACTTGCCCTGCTGGAACAGCGCGAGGTTTTCGTTGAACCCGTTGCCGGACGCGCCCGGCGGGCCGTAGCTGTTCATGAGGTCGAGATAGTCGTTCAGCGTGTTCGCCCATGCTTCGCTGTCGAACTGCGGGTTCCAGTCCATGTCGAACCAGCGCGCGCCGTAAGAGTTGGACATGGCGGTCAGGAACGCCATGTTCTCGCCCCAGCCCGCCTTGCCGCGCAGGCAGATGCCGTAAACTTCGTTGTCCTTGTCGGTCATCGCCGCCGCGGCTTCCTTGATGAAGTCCCAGGTCGGCGCGTCAGGCATTTCCAGCCCGGCGGCTTCCATCAGGTCGGTGCGATACATCACCATCGAGGATTCACCGTAGAACGGTGCGGCATAAAGCTCGCCATCGACGGTCAGGCCGCCGCGGATCGCGGGCAGAATATCATCGACGTCATACTCGGCGGGAAGATCGTTCAGCGACACGAGCCAATCCTGCGCCCCCCAGATCGGAACTTCGTAGGTGCCGATGGTCATGACGTCGAACTGGCCGCCGTTGGTGGCGATGTCCTGCGTGACGCGCTGACGCAGCACGTTCTCTTCCAGCGTGACCCATTCCAGAGCAATGCCGGTCTCTTCCGTGAACGCGTCGGCCAGACCCTGCATACGGATCATGTCGCCGTTGTTCACGGTCGCGATGGTGAGTGTGGTGTCCTGTGCGCTGGCGGCGAAACCGGCAGCCGTAAGTGCGGTCGCGCCCAAAAGCGCGCGGATCATGGTCGTCATGATATCCTCCCAAAATTGAAATGAGCAATTGCTACGCTCGTTGGCAATTATTCATTCAGGCGCGACTCACGTCAACGCACATTCCGCTCTGCACCGCAGAGAGAACAGTCAACACCCTGTAAATGCGGTTGAAAAAGGTCTACGGCGCTTGTGTTAGCGCAATCGCAGTTTCCTCGTCCGTAATCAGACCATTCACCAATCGGCCCCGGAGCGCACCGCGAATCGCGGCGAGTTTGTCGGGCCCGTGCGCACTCGCGATCGTCGGGCGGGGCGGCGAAGGTTCCATGACCGCAGAACTGACGCGATCGTTGATCCGGTCGTCGATGAGCGTGCCGTTTTCGTCGAAAACCCAGCCGATCACCTCGCCCACGGCACCCTTCTCGACAAGACGCGATTGATCTTCGGCCGAGATGAAGCCGTCCATGAGCAAGGGGGAGGGGTCGGTCATCGGGCCGACCCCGACGAAGCGAACATCGGTCCGCGCCGCAAGATCCCGTGCGGTCTGCACCGTCTTCTGGCCCAGCAGCGTCTCGCGCTCATCCGTCGAGGCCGAGATGACGGGCATCGGCATCGGAAAGGTCGAGGCGCTGACCTTGTCGGTGATGGTGAACAGGACGTTGTAATGCGCGGTCGATCCATCCGGCGCGATGTTGCCCGTCAACGACACGATCCGGTGTTGCGCGCAGTCGATATGCGGCAGGTGCTCGATCGCACCGCGCAATGTGCGCCCAGTGCCGAGACCGATCACCATCGGCGTGTCGCGCATCAACCAGCTTTCGATCATGTCACCCGTCGCGACAGCGACGGCGACACCGCTTTCCGAGGGCGTTGTGAGCGATGGAACCACCTCACACGCCTCCAGACCGAAGGTCGCCTGCAAGTCCTGCGCCAGACCCATGCATCGCGCGATGGGGTGGTCGATACGGACCTTGATAAGCCCGGCCGCATGGGCCTGCGACAGCAGGCGCTGGGCAGATTGACGGGAAATTCCCATGATCTGCGCGATCTCGTCCTGCTTCTTGCCGGCGATATAGGACAACCAAGCAGCGCGTGCCGCGTCGTCCAGTTTTCGGTCCATCGAGTTCATAGGTTAGTCCCGTAACGCTACCGCAATGGTCGCGGCAATCGCGGCCTTTGACAAGGCGTGCCACCTGTCCAAGGTCCGATCCGATTGACAGACAGGCCCGGACCCGCCTTTGTGAGCGGCATGTTTCAGCGCCTTTCGTCTTTCATTCTGGCCATGTTTTTTCCGGCGATTGCCGTCGCGCAGGACGCGGGCGAAACCTTTCGCGATTGGTCCGTCGCCCGGAATTCGGCGGGATGCATCGCGGTCATCAGCGTTGGGTTGCGGGAAGCGGACTCGGGCCTTTTGACCGTCGCGCTCCTGCCCGGTCCGAACGACGACACGCCGTCCATCATGACGGTGCGCGTGCCCTTGGGTGCCGCCTTGAACCAGCCGCTGACCTATACCTATCCACGCGGGGATGAGGCCGTGGGCCTGGAATGGCAAAGTTGTAGCGACCGGACTTGCCTCGCCTCTGGACCCGTCAGCAAGCCGGAACTCGACAAACTGAAGCGTGCAAACCGGATTTTCTTTGGCTTTCAACCGCTTCCGGGCGCGCGCCCCCTGATCGTTCCGGTGTCGCTGCTCGGCGTGACACGGGCCTGGGACGCCGCTCAGGCCTGCGAACAAGCGAACTGAGCGCGGATGGCGTCGAGCACGACACGGGGCGATTGATAGAACAAAAGCTGTCCGGCCTCGTCCAGCACGGTCAGTTCGGCGCGACGCCCCAAGGATCGTGAAAATTCGCGCACCGAGTCGACGGTCACGACGCTGTCGTGCGCGCCGTGGATCAGGTGAACGGGCGCGTCCGAACCGGCTGTCAGGTGGGACCAGTCGCGCACGACCTGATGGCTGTCGATTTCGAACGCGCGGTGCCCCTGTCGAACGGTGAACTGGTAGCCGTCGAGGATAAGGCGTCTGATCTCAGGGTCTTGCGTGACCTTGAAGTCGACCGGCGCGTTTTCGTAGAGCGACGTGAGGAACCGTTTGTCTCCGCCACTCTTGAGTTGATGGATTCCGGCGCGCAGCACATATGGCAGCATGTTCGGTGCATGAAGCGCGGTAAAAGCGACCAGCCGTTGCCGCCGTGTCATCGCGCTGATCTGTTTGCGGGATGTGATGGGCACACCGCCCGACACGCAGACGATCCCCCGCGGCTCGCACACCTGCGCCGCCGCGAAGGCATAGACGGACCCGGCCATGTGGCCGACGACCACGGGCTGTGTCACGCCGAGCTGCCCGCAGACCTGTTTCAGATCCCGCGCAAAGCGTTGGGGCGCTTCGGAAAAAGGCCCGGGGTCGGGGTCGGATTGGCCGAAGCTGGGCCTGTGGGGGCAGATGAACCGAAGATTATATTCGGCAAGCAACTCCTGCGCGCTGCGGGTAAAGGCCGTGCCGTCCAGCATCCCGTGCAGGAAAATGACCGGATCTCCGGTCTCGGGCCCATGAAACTCAAGGTCCATGCGCCGATCTCCGATCCGCGCCGTCGCGATGCGCCCTTCCGGCCCCAGCGTTTCTTCGCGCTTCAGATCGTGCCGCTCGGCCAAACGCCGGATGTTGTTCAAAAGCGCGGTCAGCTCGCCCTGCGCATTCGTGCCGGTCTTGGACATGATCTTTTTGACCTGCGTGCGCACGGTGGCGACCGACGCTCCGCGCCGCTCGGCGATCGTTGCGGGCGGCAGACCCTCGGCCACCAGCCCGGCCACTTCGCATTCCGAAGCCGACAGGCCGTAGCTATCGGTCAACATTTGCGACGCAAGCGGCGGCCACACCGGTTCCAGCCCGGCCACGAGGATGACATCCGTGCTTCCCGCATAACGGAAACGCTCGGCCCTGAGGTGGATCGGCTTTCCGCCATTCGGGGCCTGTAGCTGCAACAGCAAAGGGGCCCGCATCTCGGAAAGGTCGCTCGACAGATCAGCGACCAGCGCCTTGAGCGCGGCGGCCTGATGCGGGGGCAAGGGCAGCCGATCCACGGCGTCACGGCGCTGCAATCCTAGCGCGTCGGCCGAGGCGCCATTGCGCCAGACGACCTGACCCGACGCGTCGATCAGGAACTGCGGTGCGCCGATCTGGGACACCAGTTGACCGGGCGCCGGGGCCGTCTGCGGCGCGCGTTCGATTAGCTGCGAAGCGATCTCGAAATGCTTTTCGAATTCAGGCGCTTGGAAGGTCGGATCGGAATCCTTCAAGGCCTCGAGCGCGGCCAGACGCTGCGAGACGTATCCATCCCATTCGAGCATGAACGCGTCATAAGATCCGGGCTCCAACGCGGCCCGATAAATCGATTCGATCAAGCTGTCCGGTGTCGAAAAGGGGCCCGGGTCACTCATATTCACCGCCAAAAAATACCGGAACAGCATACACCAATTGCGGTATACGCCAATGAATTTGAGAACTGAGACGGCAATTCCCACCCTTCTGGACGCCGTAGGGCACGGTTATCGTTGACCAAAGGTTACTGAACGCCCGACCCTGAGCCGGTAGATTGCAATTACATTTTGAAGAGGCGCACTTTGCGCAGCGGGGGACCCATCACGAGAGCGAACTTGTTGGCGACGACCGCGATGGTCGTGGCCCTGCCTTTCGTTTCGCCCCACCTCGCCATTGCTCAGGTCACCCCGGATGGGCGCACCGCCACGTCGATCACCCGCAACGGCGCGACGGCGAACGTGCGAACCGGCACCATTGCCAACAACCACGGCGTCAACTCGTTCTCATCCTTCAACGTGCGGCAGGGCGCGACGGTCAACCTCCACGCCCCGAATGGCACGCGCGGGACGATCAACATCGTCAACGGCAGTCAGGCCCAGATTCACGGCATGGTCCGTGGGATGCAGAATGGTTCGGTCGGTGGCGACGTTTACATCGCCGCGCCGAACGGTGTCGTCGTCGGCCCCACGGGCACGATCCGCGCCGGGTCCATCGGGCTTTCCACGCCATCCCAATCCGTCGTGAACAACCTGTTCGGGACGGGGGGGTCGGTGAACCCGCAGGGCATCGGCCAGATCATCGACGGCACCGTGCCGCTCGGCCCCGGAAACATCGCGGTGAACGGGGCGCTGACGGCGGATCAGCGCGTCCGGCTTCGCGCAGGCGGTCAGGTCAACGTCGGCGGCTCGATCACCGCTGGCCAGACGGTCGACATCTACGGTCAGACCGGCGTCACCTTTTCCGGCACGTCCACCGTGCGCGCGCAGGACGGGAACACGGGCGGCACGGTCAGGGTCCGCTCGGCCGGTGACATCGTCCTTGAACGCGGTGCGAAAATCCTGAGCCAATCCACTGGCTCGGCGGCGGCCGGGACGATCGACATTTATGCCGAAGGGTCGGCGTTGCTGGCACAAGGCGCCGTCATCTCGGCCGCCGCGTTGGGAAGCGGCACCGGCGGCTTCGTCGAGTTCTCCGCCACCAATACGGTCGAGGCGCTCGGCGACCTCGAGGCGTTTTCGGCCCAAGGTGTCGGCGGCAAGATCCTGATCGACCCGCAGCACGCCGTATTGACCGGGACCGCCACGAACGGTGCCGATTTCGAGGTCATCGCGACCGAAACCATCACCCTGTCGGCAGGGGAAACCATCTCGACCATCTCCGGCAGCGGCCCGGCTGGCGACGTGACGCTGACCGCGCCACAAATCACGCTTGAGCAGGGCAGCCGGATCATCGCGACGGACGGGGTGCACCCCGGCGGGCGTATCCACATCGAGGCGCGTCTGGACGACCGCCTGACGGACCAGACGACTGCGCCGGGCGACGTCGCCCAGAACGCCCTTCCAGTCGGTATTACCCGCGTTTCCATGACCGGAGCGATCCTGAAGGGTGACGTGGTCCATGTCTCGGCCACCACGTTCAAGGACAACAAGGTCGATGTAGAAGCCGCGACCGACGCCTACCTTACGTCCCTTGCTGGGCCGCTCGCGGATTTCGAAGCGGTGCAAGCCGTGCTCGACGTCGCGAACGGGATTGCGAGCGGCGCGCAGGCGGAACTCGACAAGATCGACATCGAAAACCTGCCGATGTTCCTCGACGCGCACGCGATCATCGAGATGGACGGCAGTTATATCTTCGCCGACACCGATGCCATTGTCGTGTCCCGCGCCACCACGCATTTCGAGATCGCGCCCGAGAACCAGAATCTCGCGCTGTCCATCGCTGCGTCCAACACGGTCGCGCGCACCACCCTGCACAACACGGCCATCGACGCCGGAAACTCGATCGAAGTGCATTCCGTGGTCAGCGAAGAGCAGACGCTCGTGGCCAAGTCGGGGGTCGAGGATCCCGACGTCGATCCCACCGCCTTCAATCTCGCGGTCGCCGCCTCGCTGCGCCGGTCGCGGGCCGAAACCATCGTGAACGGTGTGCGTCCGGTCATCGGTTTCGACCCCTATGCGAGCACAAATCCCGACACGTCGATCTACATCCCGTGGAACCCGAACGTCGATCAGGGTGAATACGCCATCCTGACCACCGGCGGCACCATCGACATCGCCGCGCTCACCACCCGCGACATCCTGATGACCTCGGATGCGGTCGTGAGCGACGCGGCCAAAGGCGTGGCGCTTGCTATTTCGCTCGAAAATAGCCTGACCGAGACCTACCTGGGTGGTGCCATCGCCGCCCAGTCGGGCCAGATCGACATTCGTGCGGAAACCACCGTCGAACGGTTCGCAAGCCGCGCCCGCGTTTCGGGCGGGTCGGAGACGGTCGAAAACATCGATCCAGACCGGGACGATCAGGCGGTCGACCCGGACGATCAGGAAGCCCTGTCGCCGGACGTTTCTGCGCTGGTTCTTGGCAACTTCACCCTGACGGATGCCGTAAGCACCGCGTTGTCCGCCAAGATGGACAACGGATCGGCAGGCAGCAGCGGCGGGTCGGGCGACAGCGACGACAACCGCTTCGCACTCGCCGGTTCGATCATCGTCCATTCGACGCGTTCGGTGGCCGAGGCCGGGGGCGATCACGAATACGAAGCCCCCGATGGGTCCACGGCATCGCTCATCGCGCCCCTGATCGAAACCACCCCGGATGGCTCCTACGGGCGACCGGGTGGCCAGTTCTACGCCGACGGGTCCAAGATCAACCTCGACGACAACCCGATGGTCGCGATTACGGCCCGAAACACGTTGCAGGACGTGCGGGTGGAGACGCTGACACAGGTCGGGTCGGTCCCCCAGCCGGACCCCGAGGATGACGGTGATCTGACCGGGCAGACCGAGGAAGAGCTTGCGACCAGTGGCGAGCAGGTTCTGCTTGTCTCGGTCGGGATCACCCAGTGGGGTCTTGGGGCGACCGCCAACATCGACGGTGACGCCGACGGCGACTGGTCGGCTCGCATCCGCAGCCCTTCGGACGCGGGCGTCATCGCCGAGAACATTCTGGCCGAGACCGAAGGCCGTGACGAAGTCGGCGACTGGTGGGGCGACTACCGCAATGCGTTGGAGCAGACGGAAAGCGACGATCCCGCCGATGTCGTGCCGGAGGACGAGGTCGGTGAAGGTGCCGATCCCGATGACGAAACGTCGACCACAGAACCGGGTTGGAAGGGCCCGGGCACGCCCAAGGGCCCACGCCCGAACCGGCCGGGGCGACCGGGGGCGGTCGGCAATTTTGCGGATGGCGACAGCTACGGTGTCACCGGCCTGAAGCCCGGCGATCCGAGCATTCCCGACGACACCACCGATCCCGATGCGCCCGACGATGCCGACGATCCGGTGTCGCAGACGCCCACGGACACGCGCATGTTCGTGGCCGAGACGACGGGGCGCGGCACCGAGGTGGGTGCAGGGATCAACATCCTGTCGAGCAACTTCGAACTCGACGCCGATGCCACGGTCGGGGACGTCTGGGTTGAGCGTGAGACCTATTTCCGTTCCAACGACCGCGACAACGAAGACCTGAACGCCCGCGCCTTCGCCATTGCGCGCAATGCGGGTGACATCATCGCCAGCGCGGGGTCGCCCGGCAATTCGACCGGAGGGGAAAAGGGTGGTTACGGTGGCGCGCTGTCCCTGATGGACGTGAACGCCTCGGCCCGGTCCGTTCTCAGCCCGAATGCGACATTCTCGCTCGAAGCGACCGAACAGCGCGCCGAGCAGGATCTTCTGATCGTCAATACCGCGCGGGCGCAGGCGCAGAACGACGACGGTGGCACGGGGTTCAACATCGCCGTCGCGATCACGAACTATCAGGCCAACACGCTCGTGCGGAACGACGCGGACGGGATCGAAGGGCGGGGCGACGACGGCGTTGTCATCCGGGCCGACGACAAGACCTCGGTGGTCACGCTCGCCGGGTCCGGCAGTCTCGATGCCGAGAAAGGATTCGCGATCGGGGTGGCGGTGAACCTGACCGATCGCAATACGCGCGCGATCATCACCACGCCCGACGTCAACGTCGAAAAGGACATCGAAATCGCCGCAACCACCACTGGTTCGGTTCTGGCGGCGGGCACGGCATCGGCCCTAGACGCGCTCCCCGACGATGAGGAAACCCCCGACGACCCGGATACGCCCGAGGATGAAAGCGAAGCCGAGATTCCCCCGTCCAACAAGGATGAGGCGCCGGTCGATCTGTCCTCGGACCTGTTCGGTGACAAAGCCGATGCGGTTGCCGAGGCGATGGGCGACGGCGACGACGGTTCGGCACCCGATCCCGGCGGCAGCGGTGACAGCGGCGGGGACGGCACCAAGACCTTCTCGTTCGCGGGTGATTTCGCGGCGACGTTCGGGACGGTCGCGACCGAAGTTCTGATCGAAGGGGCCGAAATAGGCTCTGAATTCGAGCAGGAGATCACCGTAACGGCGCTGACCGACGTGGAATACGGTCAGGCCAGCTCGGTCACCGCGTCTGCTGTCGACGGTGTCGGCATCGCCGGAAGCTTCGGGCTTTCCCTGATCGACCACACGACCTCGGTCATCGTGCGCGACAGCATGATCTTCGTCTATGAAGACGAGGCGGACGCTGGCGACGGGCTGACCAGCATAACGGCCATAGACCAAAGCGTCTTCGACACGCTGGTCACAGGGCGCGCGGCGCATAGCGAGGACGCGTGGGGCGTGGCGATCAGCGCCAGCTTCAACCAGTTCAAGTCCGCCGCATCGGTGGACATCGAAGACACCAAGATCACCAACGGCCGCTTCTTCGACTTTTCCTTCGACGAGGGCGAAGGCGGCTTTGAAGGTGAAGGCGGGTTCGAGGGCGAGGAAGGCTTTGAGGGCGAAGGCGAGGGCGACTACACCTGCGTCGATGAAATCTGTTCTGACAACACCGTCGGCCGCGAAGTCCTGATCCATGCCGAGGCTCTGCCGGTTTCGATCGTCACCGTCTTTGCCGCGCGTGACGCGGTGGGGGCCGAGAATTCCGGCGATCAGCAGATGGACAAGCTGTCCGAACAGATGGAGGACGCGGCGAAGCAAGCCGAAGAACCGTCCGAGACTGCGCCGGACCCGGGCGACTCCGGGTCGGGCGACACCGGTGGCGGCGACGCGCCGGACGAAAAGGGCAAGGGTCGCAAGGGCGTGTCGATTTCGATTGCGCCTTCGGTCGTGCACGCCACCGCTTCGGTCAACATCACCGACACACTCATCGTCGCGGACCGTGACGTGCCCGGCGTCGTCGCGGGCAGCAAGGGTGAAATCGACATCCTGTCGAAGGCGGTCACAACGTCGAACGTGGACGCGAGCGCGGGCACGGTGGGCCTGAGCTTCGCGCTGACAGATACACAGTCGGTGGTCTGGATTCAGAACTCCGAACTGCTCGCACCCGGAAACGGCTCGGTTTCCGTCCGCTCCGTCGTTGGCGAAGTGCAGGAAGTGTCGGCGCGCGTCGAAAGCGACAGCAGGGTCAAGGTCGCGGGCATCCTGTCGCTGCGTGACGCGCTGAACCGGGTCATCATCGACGGCGGCACGAACACCGGTTCGGTCATTTCCGGCGGGACAGGCGTGACCATCAGCGCGACGACCACGCATGACTTCGGTTTCACGGCCCATGCCTCGGACAGCACGTCACTGGTGTTCGCAGGCGCCGGGATTGTCTCACTCGGTGACGCCGATACCGCCGTTTACATGGGCGGTCAGGCGAGCAGCGGCGGGACGCTTGGCATCTCCGCCAGCGATACGACGACCCGGTATGAGGCCGAGGCGATCGTCACCACCGGCTCTCTCACGGACGAGGAACTGGACGAGGATATCGAAGAGGGTGGGGGGCCGGACAAGCCCAAGACCCCGTTCGGCAAGCGGGACAAGGCCGAAACGCCCGAGGACGCGGGCGGTGCCGATGCGGCGGGCGGAAACCTGACCGACGCGCTCGCCAACATCGCGGATGAGCAAACCGAAAAGGCCGAAGACACCGCCGAAGAACAGACCGGCACCGGCGACCAGGACGACGACGACGAGAAGAAGGCAGGGAAAGCCCTGTCCTTCGCCATCGCCGTAAACGCAGACCGGACCGACACGACCGTGACCGCCCTGATCGGTGGAACGGTCACGGGCGACCAGATCGCGGGTGACCTCGACCTGTCCGATGCGTCGGTGGCGGGGTCGACCGTCACGCTCGCCGCCAGTCAGGATCTGTCTCACTACCGCAAGGTGTCGGCCACCAAGGCGGGTTCGCTCGATGACAAGGTCGGGTTCGTCGGTACCTTCTCATACGGGTTCATCGGGTCGACCGTCACCGCACGGGTGGAACCGACGATCAGTGCCCTGACCGCTTCCGATCTGACCGTGCGCGCGACGAATTCGCTTCCCACCAACTCGCTGGCCGACATTCAGAACCCGCTGAATGACACCACGCTCGGGATCAAGACCATCGACGACAGCGAGGCGTTGCTTGCCGGTGACCTCCTCCCCGATCCGGCGCTGGAGATGGATCAGGAGAACTGGAACATCCTCAACCGGACCGAGGGTCAGGCCGGTGTCGGGTTCGCGGTCGACATCGGCATTCACACCGCCAAGCTCGATACGGTCGCCGAGATCGCGGACGACGCCAAGCTGGGGTCGGGTGCCGCTGTGACGCTGGAGGCCCAAAACGAAGGCGGGCTGATCGCCCTGCGTGACATTCCGGTCGAAGAAAGCGTTGCGCCCGAAAAGCAGGAGGATGTCGATCCGCCATCGCCCGTGCCGGTCGACGGGCTGACCGACGATATCCCCGGCGACGATATATCCAAGGAAGAGCGTGACGACGCGCGCGAGGATGAAGAGCGGACCATGGGCACCGTCGGCATCGGCGGCGCAGTGCAGTATCTGCGCCTCGATGCGAATGCCACGGCTCGTTTCGGCGTTCTTTCCAATACCGGCGCAGTCAACCTCGCCAGTATCGACGCCTCGGCCACGAACGACATGCAGGGCATGGTCGTCACCAAGTCGTTCGGGGCGGCGGAAACGGTGGCGTTCAACGGTGGCTTCTCGATCATCGATTATCGCGGCGACGCCCGCGCCGTCGTGGACGACCGCAATCCGCTGGTCGTCGGCAATTTCACGACGCTCAACGCCGAAGACACCGCGCGCCTGCTCGCCTTCGGTGGCGCCGGGTCGCAGGCCGGAAAGGTCGCGGTTGGCTTGGGGGCCGGGATCATCTTTGCCGACCGTTCCGCCATTGCCGCCGTCACATCCTCCAAGACCGAAGACATCCTCGCCACGCTCAAAGGAAGCGGGGGTGCGCCGGAACTGACGCTCGGCGACCTGAGTATCACCACCGAGACGGGCGGATATTCGGTCGCGGGTGCCAGCGCCGGGGCGGAAGGGATCGAAGACGAGAACGAGGCCGAGCCGACACCTGACGATCCCGACACGCCCGAGGACGAAAGCGAAGACGGCAAGAAACGCGGCAAGATCGACCTGCCGGACCAGTTGACCGCCGACCGGCAGGAAGAAAACGAAGAGGGGCTGGGCGAACAGACCACGTCGGACGAGACCGGGCAGGATCAGGTTTCGGACAAGGCATTCGGCTTCGCGCTCGCCGCGGATTTCGGCGGGGTATTCGGCACGAATACCGCTGTTTCCACCCTTGCCACCAATTCCACAGTCATGACCGACAGCATCGCCCTGACTGCCGAGAACACGGCGGACGCGCTGATCGGAACGGGGGCCGTGATCGGAACCGCAGGCAACATCGGGCTCGCCGGTGCCGTCTCGATCACCGATGTGAAGACCGAGGTTCACGCGCTTATCGCCAGCGGCTCCCACATAGTGAACGGCGGCGGCGTGTCGATCGTCGCGAAGGATGCGGGCGATCTGCTGGCCGCCTCGGTCGGGCGCGGTGGCGCTGGCAGCACCTTTTCGCTCGTCGGGTCGGGCACGCTGCATCTTGGCCGTTCCGTCGTCGAAGCGCAGGTGAGTTTCGCCGAGATCAACGAGGGCGGCGACGTGACGCTCGAAGCCGAGCTGACCGGCGCGACCGTGGCCGTCGCCGGGTCGCTGGCCCGCGAAGTCGCAGAAGAGGCGCGGGAGGAACAGCTCGGCGACGACAACGACGAGACGGCGCAGGATTACATTGATGATGTGAACCCGCTGGCGGATGACACGCCGATCCCGGACGAAGGGGAAGGCGATGCAGGTGCGGGCGCGGGTGACGATCCACAGGAAGAAGAGAATTCCGACAGCATCGGCGTGGGGATCACCTATGCCCAGAATACGCGCGTCGAAACCGTGCGGGCCGAGGTCTACCAGACGAATGTCGAGGCAAACTCGCTCGAACTCGACGCCAAGAACGCGCGCCAGATCGACGGGGTGGCGGCGGCGACCGGGGATGATCCCAAAATCGGGATCAGCGCATCGGTGGTGGTCAACGTCCTGACCCAAACCACCGAGGCCCGTATCGCGGGGTCCGGCGCGACACTGATGCAACTCGACATCGCCGAGTCCGTCGATCTGCTGGCCGAGAATACCTCGGATGCCGGGATCACGGTCGGGTTCTCGGGCGCGGGCAGCGCCTTTGCGCTGGGCATCACGGGCGGCGCGCAGGTGGACCGCCGCACCACGACCGGCGCGGTCGAGTTTGTCACGGGCGACGTCGACGGCATCCGCTCCCGCGCGCGGCACACCGGGGTGGCGGACATCGCCCTGACATCCGGTCTCGCGTCGAACAACGAGGGGGACGAGGACGGCGGGTTCGCCGTGAACATTCCGATCTCGATTCTGACGACGAACTGGGAAACCCGCGCGGTCATCGACGACACCAGCCTGAACAGCAGCGGCGAAGTCGAGGTCGACGCGCTTGAAGATGCCGAGGTCAAGAACCGACAGGGCGCCGTCACCGCCTCCGGCAATATCGCGGGGTCGGTCGGGGTCGCGCTGACGAATTACAATGCCGATACGGTCGCCGAAATCACCGACAGCAACCTGTCGGGGGTGAACGTGGTCGCCCATGCCACCACGCAAAGCCTGTTGCGGGCGGTCGCGGTGCGTGACGGCGAAACCAAGTATGGCATCGACGTCATCACCGCGATCCTCAAGGGCAACGGCGAAACGCGCGCCCAGATCGACGACAGCGCCGTAACGGCGAGCAAGATCGTCATCTCCGCGCTGGACGAAACCCGCCACGACGTGTTCGCCAACGGCTATTCCGAGAATTCGGGGGCCGGGGCATCGGGTGGTGTCGGCGTCGATATCTACAAGCGTGACCTCATCGCGCGGCTCTCGGACGGGTCCGCGACCACAACGGCCAATATCGAGCTCGAAGCCCGGTCCGGGATCAAGGCGACCAACGTGATCCTCGGCCACAACGGCGGCGGCACCGACCTGTTCGACGAGTCGAACAGCATCACGGGGCTCGCCAATATCGCCTGGACCACCGACGCGCGGGACGTGATCGCCGAAATCTCTCGGGTCACCGTTGATGCGGGCGGTTCGGTCCTGATCGATGCGAAACGTGAAGACACGTTCCTTGCGATCGAAGCGGGTGCGAACCGGTCGTCCAAGGGCGTGGGCATCGGCGCGGGCATCCTCAAGTTCCACGGTCTGACGTCTGCCCGCATCGTCGGCAACCGCAGCCTGACGGTCGATGGTGACGTGATCCTGACGGCTGAGAACCTGACCGAAGTGCTTCAGGTCGGGATCGGTGTGACGATCAGCGGGGGCTTCGCGGCGGTCGGGTCGTTCGGCTATGTCGATTTCGGCCAACGCTCCGACGATCTGGGTCAGGTCGACGGCGATCCGCGCGGCGTTCTTCTGCGCGATCTGGTGGAAGACGCGCTGAACGAAGGCGCGGACTTCATCGAGGAAAAAACGACCCTAACGCTGCCCGAATTCAACCTGACCCGCGAAAGCCTGATCGAAGCTCGGCTCGATATCGACTCGGCAAGCGTGGATATCGACGGCAATCTCGAACTGAATGCCATCGACGGGCGCGAGGCCGATGTGATCTCGGGTCAGGTCACCGCGGCGCTGGACATTAGCCTCGCCGATTTCATCCTCGATATGTGGACGGTCGAACGCGACCCCGACACCGGGAAATTCCGCGTCGCCAAACGCCCGGATGCGCCCAAGTCCGAGGCGAGTGCGAACGAGGAAGAAGAGAAAGAGGTCGACCCCGGCGAAGACAGCGAAGGCGCCAACAGCTTCGATCAGGCCGACAGCGCGAATGCGGACGGTCAGTCGAACGAGGGGAGCGGCGACAGCGGCGGGGGCGAGGACAACAGCCCGATCAGCTTCGGCCTCGGCGTGTCGTGGGTGCGCGTCGGGGGCGAGGTGGACGCGGTCATCGACCTCAGAAACGCGGGCGCCTTCAGCGTCGCGCAGGACATCGAACTCACCGCGAAATCCGAGACCAAGGTGATGACGGCCTCCGCAGGTGCCTCGGTCCTCGGCAACGCACTGGGCGCGGGTGGGGCCATCACGCGGCAGGTGCAGTTCGTGCGCGCCCGTGTGGTCGGCAACGGTCAGCTCAACACCGGCGGGATCGGGCTGACGGCCACGTCCGACAACAGCATGTGGTCCATGGCCGGTGTCCTGTCCATCGGGGAGGATCTTGGTTTCGGCGCGACGCTCGCCCTCAACGAAATGCTCGCCCGGACGCAGACCCGCATCAGCGACGATGCCAGTGTCTTCACCTCGGCGGGTGATGTCAGGCTGGCGGCGCGTGACGATACGCGAGTCGTCTCGATGGGTGTCGCAGGTGTGGGGTCCGTGAACTCCACCGGCATCAGTGCGGCGAACGGGGTCATTTTCAATCGTTCCGCAGTCGATGCGTTGATCGACGGCGGCGCGACCGTCGTGTCCGCAGCCAACGTCAGCGCCGAGGCGATCCGCAGTCAGGAGCTTGCAGGACTTGCCTATCAGGTCGTCATCGCGTCGTCGGTCGGTGCGGGTGGCGCCTTGGGTCTTGCCGTCGACAAGGGGTTCACGACTGCCAAGATCGAAGATGCGACGGTGCGCGCGGCGGACGACGCAATCGTGCGGGCGCAGAACAACACCAAGGTCGTCTCGTCTGGGATGGGTGGTGGATACGGCGGTTCGGCCGGTGTCACCGGCTCGATCTCGATCACGATCAAGAACGATACGACCTCGGCACTGATTGCGGATGCGCAGGTGCAGGCGGGCGACGTGCTTGTCGAGGCGTTGAACGGCGGTCGGATCGATGCGGTCGGCGGCGGCGACGAGACCTTCTACGGGGCCTTCGACCAGACGACGCTGAATGTCACCGTCGGCAATTCGGCGGCCATCGGTGTTTCGGTCGCCGTGATCGACAGCTCGTCCATCGTCACAGCGGCCATTACCGACGGCAGCCTCGTCATCGCCGAGAACAGCGCATCGGATGATGGGGTCGTCGGCACGCATCGCAGCGAAGGCGGCGATATCTGGCTCGACCGTCAGACCCAGACCTACCACGGCGTCGCGGTGGTCGCGGACAACACGACCGAGTTCAACACTCTGGCCATGACAGGCTCCGCCTCGGCTGGCGTGTCCGTGTCCGCCCAAGTTCCGATCCTGTTCGTGGCCGACAGCGTGGTGGCCCAGATCGCGGGTGGTGCCGATGTGACCAGCGCGAGCGATGTCGACGTGTTCGCGGGCAACGCGACCAAGATCAAATCGATCTCGGTCACCGCCTCGTTCGGCACGACGGCCGGGATCGGCGCGCATAACGAGTTCTTCAAGATCGAAAAGGAAACCCGGGCCGAGATCGAACAGGCCGATGTTTTCGCCAGTCGCGACGTGACCGTCGAAGCCGTGACCCCCGAGAGCCTGTCCCATTTCGCCGTGTCGGGTGCGGTCGGCATCTACGCCGGTGTCGCCGGGGTCAATCAGGTGGGCATCACCAAGTCGCGCACGATTGCCTATATGGCCGATGCGGCGGTCGAATCCGGGCGCGACACGTCGATCATCGCCACCGCGCCGCGCCAGTCGCGTATGACCGCCGGATCGGGTGGGGGCGGTTTTGTCGGTGTCGGCGCTTCCATCGTCATTCTCGACGCGCAGGACGAAGTCGTCGCCGAAACCACGTCGGGCCGCAGCGCGAATGACGGCTATGTCGACCTGACCGTTGGGCGCGATCTTCTGGTCCATGCGGACGCCCGGACCGATCCGTCCGAGAAGGTGCCGTTCGTGAACGGTCAAAACGGCGAAGGCGGTTACAGCGTCAATCAGGTCGTGGTCGGCACGGGCGGCGGATTGGTCGGGATCGCGGGGGCCGGGCTTTACACGTCCGCCAAACAGTCGGTGACCGCGCGGATCGGCGACTACACGCGCGTCGATGGCCCGGACCTCAACGATGTGACCGTCGAAGCGCATCAAAGCTACGGGCAGGACGTTTTCGTTCTGACCGCTGCCGGGGGCGCGATTTCGGTCGGTGCGGCAGGCGTCATCACCTCCATGCGCAATGCCGTCCTTGCCGAGATCGGTACGGGCGTCATCCTCAAGGCGACGGGTGACGTCACCGTGAATGCCTATGGCGAGCGTGACTTCACCGGAGCGGTCGTCGCCGGTGGCGGCGGTGCCATTTCCGCGCAGGGGTCCGGCATCCTGCTGACCTATGGCAAACGCGTGCGCATCGACGACCCGGACGAGGAAGTGCCGGATTGGCAGGAGCAGATCGACGACGCAGACGACAGCCTGCAAGACGACAGTTTCACCAACACGGACGATCCGGTGAAAGCGGGCGAAGATCCGCCCGACGAGACCTACAACGTCGCGCAGGGCGCGAACCCGAACGGGCCGCAGGACGGCAACGAGAACCTTTTGGCAGCGATGCTGGGCAAGGTCACAACGGGTCGCCGGTCGATCAACCTCGAGAACAGCTTCAATGGTGCCGATGTCGACACGATCGAAACGCGGATCGGCACGAACGTCACGATCGAAGCGGCGAATGTCGATATCGGCTCGGAAGAGGGCGGGCGGCTCGACATTCTAGCAGGCGGCGCGTCGGGGGGTGCGATTTCGGCAACCCACGGTGTCGCAATCGTCCGTCGTGGCACTACGGTCGTCACGAACCTTGGCGCCAATGTCGCAATCGACGCGCGCGGGGGTGATGTCCGCGTCGGGGCGCTGGCCGATGTGGATGACGGGACGCCCGAGGCGATTGCCGGGTCGGGCGGTGCCATCGCCTCGTCGATGGGTATCGTCGATATGCGCGTCGGCCGCGCCGTCAGCGTCAACATCGGCAGCAACGCGGACATTCTGGCCGACACCCTGACCATCGAGGCTGAGGAAACGAGCGTCACACAGGCCAAGGTGTCCGCCGGTGTCGGAGGTGCCATCGGTGTCGGCGTCGCGATCGCTGGCGCGAAACGGGAAAGCCAGGTCGGCGTCAACTTCAGCCGCACGGGCGCGGCGCCACAGCTCGAAGCCGAGACCATCGTGATCGAAGCGCGCCGGTTCGGCGAAACCGATGCGAAGGTGCACCTCATCACCTCGGGCGCCATCGGCGTCGGCGGCACGTCGGCGACGGCCAAGGACAGTTCGGTCGTCAATGTCGACCTGAGCAATGTCCGCATCAACGGCGGCGATCTGACGGTTCGTGCGATCAACTCCGGCGATGTGATGGCGAGTGCGTTCGGCCTTGTCGGCGGGGCAGGAACCACCGGGTTGAACAACGCCGTCGCGCGGCGCGAATCCCAGACATCGATCTTCGGGCAGGCCATCGACCTCGAAGTGCGCAACGTCACGGTTCTGGCGACCGACAACGTGCCGGGCGCGGCGAATGCGACGGTGTCGGCGGATGCAACCTCCACCACCATCGCCGGGGGCAGCCTGAACGGGTCGAACACGCTGGCCCGCAACGAAAGCGCGGTGACCACCGATCTCAGGTTCTCGCAGTTCAAAGTGGGCGGGGATGCGTGGCTCGAAGCGCGAAACGAGGCGGACCTCGAATATCTGTCCAAAGGCGTCACGGCGAGCCTCGTTGGTCTCGGCGCATCGCTCGCCCGCGGCATCGACTACAGTTCGTCGACCCTCGACGTCTTTTTCGTGACCGAAGCGTCGGTCGCGGGCACCTTCACCGCGCGTTCCGGGGGCGACGGTTACCTGTTCGGCAATTCGGTTTCCGGTCGCGGCGGAATCGTGTCGATCTATGCCTCCGAGAACCGCCTGACGATGGACCTGACGACAGAGTTGCGGCTGGACGGTGCGGCGCTGAACGCGACCGACATCGACATCGCGACGAACCGCGAGATCGAGTTCGAGAGCAATTCGGACAGCATCGAAGTCGCGCTTGTCGGCTACGGGGCCACGCGCCAGATCAACGAGGTTCAAAGCGACAGCCAGTTGAATATCGGGCTCGACCTGAGCGCCGAGACCATCGACATCGCTTCGGTCAACGACATCACGAAACGCGCCATCGATTTCAACGGCGTGACCGGCAGCTTCGGTGGCGTGAACCGCGCGGCATTGGTGTCGCGCACCGAGGTCGAGAGCGATGCGCTTATCAACATCGGGCCGGGCGTCACGATCACGCAGCTATCGACAACGGCCAATCCGGTGAACGATACCGGCTACGTCAATATCGCGATGCGCACGAACTATGACCTCACCGACCGTCTGACGGGGGACATGGGCGGGGCCGTGCCGCTGCCCAAGCTGGTGTCCAACGTGATCGTGGGTGCGCATGAAGACCCGAACGTCTGGTCCTCGGGCAATATCCGCATGACGGGCGCGACCATCCGGGCGAACGGCGACGTGAACATCACGGCGCGCGCGGATGCCGAAATGGTGTCGGAATCCTATATCCGCACCTATGGGTTCGCGGGCGCGGGTGAATCCGAAGCCCACACGATCCTCAGACATTCGAGCCTGATCGACCTTGCCTCGGGCGAAATCGAAAGCCGCCGGGGAAGCATTTCGATCCTCGCAGGGGCCGATGCCTCGGGCGTGCAGGAACAGTACCAGCATGCCGAGACGCGGGTTCACAACAGGACGGCGATACCGCTCAGCTCCGACCCGGATGCGTTGGCGGAACTGCGCAACAAGGCGTTCATCGACGTCGGCTCGGGCATGTCTCTGGTCGCGGCGGGCGATGTGAACCTCGAAACGGGCGACGGGATCACCGACCCCTATGCCTACGGCTATGCCATCGATGCCTATTCCGAAGCGGCGGAGGCCGTCGGCAACTTCTTCGGGGGTCTGATCGGCGCCGATGAGGTGTCGCTCGCGCGGGAAAGCGGAACATATCGCTCGGTCGCGCAAACCGGAGTGACGGTGGACGGGTCGATCGAGGCGGGCGCCTATGCGGCCAAGCGGATCAACATCGGTTTCGCCGGATCAGGGTCGCATCCGGCGGTCAACGACGCTGGCGATCTGGTCATCACGACAGAAGGCGACATCTCCTACGCTCTGGAATTCGATCGCAACATCGGTGAAAAGATCCTGAGTTTCATCGACGAGTTGGAAGACCTGCGCGACGAGTATGACGTGAATTCGTCGGTCTATGACACGCTGACGACCCAGATCGAAGCCCTCCAAGCGCGTTACAATTTCCTGAACTCGAACGGCATCGGCCAGCTTTCGACCGACTTCCTCTATATCACGGACGAGTCGGCCCAAGGCGGGAACGTGAACGTATCGGGCGACTTCTTCCTCGGGTCCGGTGACATCACGGCGAACGGCGATGCGTTGATCGAAGTCATCAACAGCTCGTCGCTTTCCGTCGAGGTCTCGGGCCTCGTCATTCCCTTCGAGGACTATGGCGAGGTCCGCTATAACGGCGTGTCCGTCGATACTATCGGCGATCTGATCTCGCTTGGCGCGAATTACGATCCGACGGCAACCGGCCTGGGCGAAGTGCCTGCCTTCGACCTGACGGCGAACCATACCGACGTCACGCCGCCGAACATCATCATCCGCAACCTCTATACCGCGTCGAACAACGGGCCGAGCGCGGATGTCTATGTCGTCGGCGATGTCGAAAACCTGAACGGGAACGTCCAGATCTTCGCGCAGGACGGTTCCGTCTATGTCTTCGGCGGCGACATAAACGCGCAATCGGTGACGATCGATTCCGGCGGCGACTTCTTCCTCGCACCCTCCGATCCGACGACCCACATCACCGGCGATCCGCGTGGGCTGTACGAAAACGAATTCGCCGCGATCGAACTCTACTGGGATCGCGTCTATTCGAGGATGAACAACGATCCCGACCTGTCGCTCGCGTCGGCGCGGTCGGCGGTCAATTCAATCTATGGGCCCCAGCCGTCCGAAGTTCTGCCGGATCGTGCGGCGGGCGGCTCGGTCACGGCTGTCGGCAACATCTTCATCTATGCCGATGTCCTGAACATCAACGGCCGCATTCAATCCGGTGTGACAGACTGGGATCTCACGATCAGCTCGGCCATCGACGCCTATCTCGACACCCGCGGGGGCAGCACGATCATTCCGCTCTATGCGCCGCTTCGTGGTGAGCCGGTCGGCAGCGACGCGGATCAGACGAACGTCGACGTGATCGGTGGGATCGGAAACAACCCGCCCTCGTCCCTCCCCGGCGATCCCTACATGACCGGCAATGTTTCGGTGAACTACAACCCGATCACGGATCAACTCGAAGTCGCGCCGATCCGCACCAAAGGCGGGTTCATCGAGATCTCCGGCAAGATCGTATCGACCGGCGATGGCGAAATCATCGCGGCGAACGGGTATGGCACGCTCGACGTCGTCAGCAATTCCTCCCGCGACCTCGTGTTCTCTCATATCGACCTTGGCCCGGACGAAGGTGTCGAGGGCGTCATCCGTATCATCGACAAGAACAAGATCGCCGAGAACACGATCTTCATCGGTGGGCAGCCCGTTTACCTGACGACCGAGTATCGGCTGTCCGAAGGGTATTCGACCATCGAGATCGACCTGAGCCACGGGACCGACCCGGCCCCGACCACGCAGGCGTTCTACAACCCCGTCGATGACATGGCCCTCTACTACACGACCGCCTACGACCGCACGGTCGAGCAGCGGCGGGTGCACACGGAAATCACATACACCTGCATCAGCTTCATCGGCTGCGGCAACAAGGAGAACGACGATCTCGGGGTCGCGCTGGTCGGCGCGCCGCAGCTGGTGAACCTGCCGAACAAACCCGAAGTCGGCTATATCGAGGTCGCGAATGAGAACCTCGACTTCTTCAACCCGCTCACCCAGACCTACCCGAACGCTTACGATTTTCAGGAACGCCGCCAGATCCTGAACTATCAGGAGGAATTCGTCAGCCAGACGACGACGCCTGACGGTATTTTCGATCTGATCTACGACAAGGATGTCGTCACCACGACGACGGACGTGAGCTTTACGGAACGGCGCACCTATACGCACCGGCTGAAAGCCGACGAACCGATCAGGATCGACTTCTTCGGCGACGGATATCGCGGCGATGTGACCATCGATGCGGCGGGGTCGGTCCTGTTTACCGAGAATGTTCGCGCATCCGGCGTCGGCACCATCGACGTCGATGCGGGTGGCGACATCCTGACGGTCGGCCCCGACACGTCGATGACCGCGCGCCACGCGATCCTGACCGCCGGTGGCGATATCGGAGGAACCTCGGCCTCAGGGTTCAGCGACCGGTCCTACCGCATCGCCAACCCAATCGAAGGGCGCGAGATTTATGGCCGGCGGACGGGCGCGAACCTCGAGGCCGGGTCGCAGTCCTATCGCAACGAGCTTATCGGGGCGGCGACGAGCGAGAGCGCCTCGCAGGTCGCGCTGTTGAACGGGAGCACGGTCACGCTGGTCGTGAATGCCGAGGGAAGCATCCGGTTGCGCAACGCATCCGGCGGTTACTTCGTTTCTGAGGTCATCAGCGAATACACCGACGAAATCCAGCTCGAGGCTCAGGGCGACATCATCACATCGAACTTCTCGGACGGCCTGATCGACGGTGGTCGGGTGAGCCTGCTGTCGGAAACCGGTCGCATCGGCAAGCCTGAGACCGAGCCGTTCGGCGAGCGCACGATGACCGTCAACGCGCTCGACGAAGTGTATATTCAGGCCTTTGGCGACATTTCGCTTTCGTCCGATGGCACCTTCGAAGTGGAAGAGGCCGCGTCGCAGTCCGGCAACGTCAGCCTGATCGCCGGTTCCTCCATTCAGGACGCGGACAACCGCGAAACGGTCGACCGCCGCGCCGAGGCTGCGTTGCTTGGCGCGCTGTGGGACGAGCTTCGCCTGATCGACAACGACTCGCTTCGGACGCCGACCAAGGCGGAAGTCGAAGAGAGACTGTCAGGCCTCGTCGATACCGAAACCTCGGCCTATCACGAATGGTGGTCGTGGCTCGTCACCTACAACGAAGAAGGCAAGGTCGTCGAAGTTCGCGATTACGACGAAGGGCTGATTCTGGAACTCAGCGAGCAGGAAAAACTGCTCTACCGCGCGAAGGGCACGAGCAACGAGGCGCTTGAGCAGATCGTTCAGGAACGCACGACCAAGTTCCACGAGGCCGCGCAGAAATTCGTCAATCTCGGGTTCGATCAGGACTACCGCTATGAGCCGACCGAGGCCGAACGGGCGACCGTGACGGCTGCGCTGGAGCAGGAGAAGCTGGACGCCAACCCGATCGTCCAGCGCGAAATCGCGAACCGGACGCAGGAGTATCAGGAGTGGTGGTCGCGTCTGGCCCTTTACGACGAGGATACCGGCGAACTCTTGGGGCACGAAGACTACGACGACGGGTTCCAGGCCTATGCCTACGACGACGAGCGCCGCGCCGAGATGATCGCGAGCGGCCTGACCGAGGTCGAGATCGACGCGCTCGAGGCATCTCAGAACGACTGGTTCCACAAAGCCGCCGAGCGTTTTGCCGGAAAGGACTTCAACAAGAACTACGTCTACGAAATGTCCGGGGACGAAGTCAGCGACCTTATCCAGAGCGCGTTCTTCACGACGACCGAGCTTGAGGCCGCTTTCCGTCAGGATCTGATCCTGCCGATGCTCGACACGCAACTGACCATCGAGGAGCCGAATGTGATCGGCCGCGACGTGACGTTGGTCGCGGGTCTGGATGTCGGCAAGCGCGAGGACCAGATTTTCATCGACGCGGGCGAGCAGATCACGAAACAGCAACGCCTGTGGCTGTTCTCGGCTGCGCGGGCCGACGTGGAGATTTTGCCCGATGGGGTGCGCATCCATCGCAACGAAGATTTCGACATCGAGGCAACCGGCGAGGTCACCGTTCAGGCCGGACGCCACGCCTATGTCGGCTCCGAGATCGACGTCGCCCTAAACGCGTTCGAGGCCTATCAGGATGCGCGGCTTCGCACATCCGGCGCCATTTCCGCGATCTTGGGCGGCAGCGGCATCGTCGGCACGTCGGTCGTGGTCGAAGCGTCGGGCGGCCGGATCGGGTCGCTTGAAAGCCCGCTGCTTTATGCGCAACGTCCCGGCGGCACTTTCGCGGCCCGTGCGGCGGGCGAGATCCACCTCTTCGCACCCTCGACCGATGTTTCGATCGAGGAAATCTACTCGCCCGAGCGTGTCTTCCTCGAAGCGAAATCCGGCCGGATTCTCGACGCAGACCCGTCGAGCGTCATCGACATCCTGTCGCGCGGCGTCTGGCTCAAGTCGCTCGGGGCGATGGATCTCGAAGTCGAACTCACACGGCCGGGCGCGGCGGTGTTCGCCGAATCCGGTGGCGACATGACCCTCGAAGTCGTCGGCGGAGAGATCGCGCTGGAACGTGTGGCGTCGACCAATGGCAGCCTGACGTTCTACAACTGGGACGGCGGAGCGACGGTGGTGCACCCGTCCTCCGCCGGATCGCAGGACGGCATGATCGGGTTCTTCGGCAAGACCGGGATCACCGCGTGGATCAACGGCGACATCACCGAAACTTCCGGTCTGTGGAACACCTTCAAGACCGAGGGCACCGTCAACCTGACCAGCCATGGTCAGGCAGGTGACGACACTCGCGCCCTGTCCATCGTGGCCGGAAAGCTCGAACTCAACCTGATGCCGGGCGCGGGCCAGTTGAACGCCAATTTCAACGCTTTGGGCGACCTCACACTGTCCAAGGTCAATGCTGGCAGCGGCGAAGTGATCGTCGGGGCCTCGGGCAACCTTCTGAACGATCTGGATGGCGGTGCTTTCAGCGAACTCGTCCTGCGCACGCTTGGCGAGCCGGGCACGATGTCCGACGTCGTGTTCCTGCGGGACTTCACGACAGGGCCCTCGCAGGTGTTCTCGGCCGCGGCTGCCCGCAACATCAACCTCGGGTCCGCCACGCTCGGGTTCTTCGGCGCGACCGAACTGCGTGCCGGGCTTCGCGGTGCCGGTTCCGTTGCCGGGTCGGTGTCGAGCGTGATCGAAGGGGGCGGCAACACAATCCGGGTCGCTGCGGTCGACAACGTGCGTCTGTTCACCGTCGAGCACGAGGGCTTGCTGGACATCGAC
The DNA here is from genome assembly GCF_005871115.1 of Maritimibacter alexandrii. Classification (NCBI taxonomy): domain Bacteria; kingdom Pseudomonadati; phylum Pseudomonadota; class Alphaproteobacteria; order Rhodobacterales; family Roseobacteraceae; genus Maritimibacter; species Maritimibacter alexandrii. The sequence goes on along the minus strand of NZ_SWKQ01000009.1, from coordinate 966,583 downwards.
ACCGTGAACGGCGGTGTCCTTCTCGCAGATGTGCAAGCGTCGCATGTCGACGTGACGACGGGTGACACCGGTGATGTCGTCGGTCAGGTCATCGCGCGCGAGGTCACACTGGACGTGGGCACGGTCGGTCTTGGCGGCACCGGAATGACCCTTGGCGGCGATGCCACGGCCCTGTCGCTGGATGTTAAGGGCGAGGCCTGGATCGCGCCGCTCGGCGACATCGAATTGCGGGTCACCCAATTGACCAGCGGCCCCGGCCCGGTGGTCATCAACGGGTCGTCCGCGCAGGTCCAGCTTGGTGGTGAATCGACGGTGGGCGGCGACCTTTATGTCAGTGCGCATGACATTTACGTGGACAAGTCGATCACCGGCACGGCCGATGGGTCCGCCAGCGCAGGCCAGATCGCGCTTGAAGCCGCGGACGACATCACGATTGCCGATGGAGCGGATATCGACGCCGGGATCGGATACATCGACCTCGAAGCCGGTGACGTTCTGCGGATCGCGGGGCTGACGAGCAGCCAGAGCGGCGTCGCCACCATTGCCTTGCGCGCCAAGACCCTGACCCCCGGCGACGGCATCGTGTCGGCTGCGAACGGCCAACTCATCGTCGACGCCAGCAACGTCGGCACCGCCGCCAATCCGTTGCAGTTCGAAGCGGAGCGCGCGCATCTGACCTTCGGTCAGGGCCCGGCCTATCTCCGCTCACTCGGCCCGGTCGAGGTGCAGGCGCTGAACGGCGTGACGGGCCACTACGACCTCGTGTCCTTGGGCGACATCTATTTCTCGGGGCCGGTGTCCGTGGATCGTGACGCAACCGTCATTGCAACGTCGATCAACGGTGACATCACCGCCGACTCCCGCGCGCCGGTATCGCTGTCCGGCAACGTGTTCCTGACCGCGATCACGGGGACCATTCAGGGTCGCGACGATTCGACGCCGTTCACGCTGAAGCCTTCGTCAGACCTCGCGATGCTGAACCTTGCGGCCTTCGGCGAGATCGATGTTCACAGCGAAGACGATGTCGCGATGGACTATGCCGTGTCTCAGGAAGGTCCGGTGAGCATTCAGGTCGACGGAGAGCTCGACCTTGCACTCGCTGGCACGCAACAGGGCCTGACCCTGAACGTGGACAGCCTGCGCAACACGCCGCAGCACGGGTCCGACGACGCCCTTGATGCGACCCCGACCAGCGCCGCGCCGGTCCAGAACCCGGAAATCTACCCGCTGTTCAACGTGTTCGGACCTGATGGCGATGGCGGCGACACGGGCGGTGGTGATACCGGCGGCGGCGATACAGGTGGTGGCGACACGGGCGGTGGCGATACGGGTGGCGGCGATACGGGCGGTGGCGACACAGGCGGCGGCGACACAGGCGGCGGTGATACCGGCGGTGGCGACACTGGCGGTGGTGATACGGGCGGTGGTGATACGGGCGGCGGTGATACCGGCGGCGGTGACACGGGCGGTGGTGATACCGGCGGTGGAGACACGGGTGGCGGCGACACGGGCGGCGGCGACACGGGTGGTGGCGACACGGGCGGCGGCGATACAGGTGGTGGCGACACGGGCGGCGGTGATACCGGCGGCGGTGACACGGGTGGCGGCGACACGGGTGGTGGTGACACCGGCGGCGGCGACACGGGTGGCCGGGACACCTCGAACCCGCGCGACCCGGACAACGGCAACGGATCCAATGGCTCGACCGGCAAAGAGGGCGACGACGGCCAGACCAACGACCCGGACCCGCGCGGCGGAACCGACCCGCGCATTCAGACCAAGTCGCAGGGCAATCCGCTGCCGGGGGATTTCACCTTCGGCTCGGACCGGGGCGAAGACGATGATGACGACGAGGAGGAGGAAGAAGAGGACGCCGAAGGCGAAGACGGATCTGACGATGAGGGCGGAGATCAGGAGGAAGCGGCGTAATGCGGCCTTCGGTCCCTGCGGCATCCCTACAACGCTTCTATTTCAACTGGTTGAAGGGCGTCGTCAGAATGGCCGGAATGAGTTATCCACAGGGGATTGAGGCCTCCCAGATCTTCGGAAAAGAAAAATGAGAATTTCCATCCTCGCCCTGACCGCAGCCCTTGGGTTGTGCGCATCCGCGCCGGGCCTCGTCGCACAGGATCTCGATCTCGACGAAGGTGCGGCGGTCGAAACCCAGCAGGACACAGGCACGCCCGACACCTCGTCCGAGGCGCAGGTGGCCGCCGAGGCGGCGAACCAGACGGCAGAGCCGCAGACGACCACCCAGACCGCCACGACGACACAACGCGCCCCGTCCGGCTTCGTGCTTCGGGACATCCGGTTCCAGAACGGATCGGCCTATCTCGCACCGGAGGACATCGCGGCGGCCAAGGCGGCGCTTGTCGGGCGTCGATACGGCAACGGGTCGGCTCAGGCATTGGCCGAGGCGCTGACGCAGATGTACCGGGATCGCGGCATCCGCTCGGCCCGTGTGATCCCCTACAACATTTCCGGCGGCGTCCTGAACGTGGCCTTTTACGAACCGGTCATCGGCGCGACGCGAGGCGGGACCAATATCGTCTCGAACCGCTATCTGGACTTCCGTCTGCAATTGCCGAAAGGCGAGCTGGCGGACGACCGGAAGATCGACCCACGCATCGCGCGGCATCAGGCGACGGATGGTTTGCCGTTGTCCTATGACTACGCACCTTCGGCCGAGAACACCGTGGACGTCGTGGTGAATGTGCCCGAGATCCAGCGCCACGCTACGACCATCACGCTCGACAACTACGGCTCGCCCGCCTTCGGCCGGGCGCAGCTTGGCGTGAGCCACACGATCAACGGTGTCACGGGCTGGAACGATCCGTTGACCGTCGCCGCCCTGATCCGGCAAGGGTCGTTGACCGGAACCGTCGATTATTCACGGGTCGTCCTGCCCAATGGCGGGCGCGTTTCCCTCAGCCTGCTCGGCACCAATTCACGCGCGGTCATCGGGCCGCTCGTGACCGGGCGCACGCGGTCGGCGAATGCCAGCTTCACTCTGCCCGTCCTCGCCTCCGCCGAGCGTGGGATATCGCTCTTCGTGAACGGCGCTTACAATTGGGAGCGGTCTTCGCTTCTCGGTGTCCAGACGCTGAACGCATGGGGCCCGCAAGGCACCGCAGGGGTGACGGGCTACATCAACGGCGATGGATGGAGCGTTTCGGCGTCCGGTCAGGTCACCGCCGGCACCTATTCGGATGCGGTCTTCGCCACGACGGGCAACACCTATGTCGCCGTGTCGGGGTCCGCGCTGGGCGCGCTGTCCTTAGGCGAGTACATCTTCGCGTCACTCTCGGTCTCGGGCCAGTATGCCGTGTCCGGCGTCATGCCGACATGGAACACCTTCGCGGTGACCGGCGCTGCCGCCGTGCGCGGTTACCCCACGAACCTGTCGGTCGGCGACAGCGGATATGTCGCGCGGTTCCAGATCGAAAAGTCCTCGCCCTTCGCGCTTGGCGGTTCCATCGGGGTCAGACCGTTCGTTTTCGGTGACGTCGGGCAGGCCTTCGACAGCACCCGCGCGCCCCTCGGACTCGCCAGTTCGATCGGGGTCGGCACCAGCTTCACCCAAGGCAACAACGTCTTCGGCGATATCTACATCGCCAAACCCCTCACCACGGGAATCGTCGGTTGGGCCACGCCCAGCGCGGCGCCGACCATCGGCGGTTCGATCTCGGTCAATTTCTGAGGTTCGCGTCGAGCGCACAACACACACGGAACAGGGAGATCCGGGGCATGGCACTGAAGATTACGAAATTCGCGGCGATCCTTGCGTTCAGCCTGTTGCCGGGTCTTGCCATGTCGCAGGACGACACCACTGAAACCGCCGAAGCCGCCCCGGCAGAAGAAACCGCGCCCGTGCGCATCGCAAACGGCCAACGCTTCGGCGCCTGGACCGTCACCTGTGAGGCCGTGGCGGTCGGCGAGACGGCCTGCGTGCTCTCGCAACGTCTTGTGCGGACGTCGGACAACGCCTTCCTCGCCGAAGTTCTTGCGTTCTGGTCCGCCGACGGCGAACAAAGCTTCCTCGCCGCGCGGGTTCCGAATGGCGTGTATTTCCCGTCGGGCTTCGCCTTCAAACCTTCCGACAGCGAAGAGCGGGCTGAATTCGTCTGGCAATCCTGTTCGGCCGATGTCTGTGAGGCATTGTTGACCGAAGACCTGACCAAGCTCGAAGAATATGCGGCGTCGGAAGAGGGGGTCGTCGCGGGCTACCGCCCGAATCTGCGCGCCGAACCCCTGATTTTCCGCATGGACCTGAGCGGGATCGGTGAGGGGATGACCGCACTCAAGGCCGCCACCATCAAGTGACGCCCTCTGACGGGCGGCAGGATCATTCCGCGTCGTCCGAAGGTCGCGACAGCAGATAGGTGTCCATCAGCCAGCCTTTGCGCGCGCGGGCGTCCTTGCGGGTTCGCGCGACATCTTCCGCGACGTCGCGCAATTTGCCTGACACGAGGAGTTCGTCCTCGGTCCCGACGTATCCGCCCCAATAGATCTCCAGATCCCCGTCTACCTCGCGAAAGGCATCGCGCGAGTCGAGCATGACGACCACGTTTCCGCCGTCATCCGGCATACCTTGCGAAAGCTGCCGGCCCGACATGACGGTGAACGACTTCCCGATCCTGTTCAAAGCGACCTTGTGCCGGGCCGCCAGAGCCGAGACGCTGCTGATGCCCGGAATGACCTCGTACTCCAGTTCGACCTGTCCGGCGGCTGTGATGGCATCCAGAATTCCCATCGTGCCGTCGTAAAGCGACGGGTCGCCCCAGATGAGGAAGCCGCCGATTTCGCCCTCGCCAAGTTCCTCGACAATGAGCCGCTCATAGATCGCTCGCACCTCGGCCCGCCACGCCGCAACGTCGGTTGCGTAGACCCCAACCTTGGCGCGTTCCGGGATGTCGAAATCGACGAGACGGTAGTCGGACCCGTCGATGTAACGGTCACAGATTTCGCGGCGCAGATGGTGCAGGTCGGCCTTGTCCTGACCCTTGTTCGGGATGAAGAAGACCGAAACCTTGTTCAGGGCTTTCACGGCCTGAACAGTGACGTATTCCGGGTTCCCCGCACCGATCCCGATCACCATCAAATCACGTTTCATTCTTCGGCCCCTGTCGATCCGTCGCGCCTTTTCAGCGCCCTTGGCGGGGCGCGTCAAGGTGGCTGGCGTGCCATCAATCCTCGCCGGCCTCTGCGATCTTGCGGGCAAGGATATCCAGAAATGTCGAAATCGCCTCGTTTGGCGGCTCTTCGCCATAGCGTGTGACGCCGATCGAGACGCGGGCGCCGGGCAGGCGGATGTCGACCGGCTTCAAAGCGGTCGGGAGGTTCCTGAGGCCGGATTTTCCGTAGCACAACAGGGCGATTGAACGGCTGGCGACGATCATCTGTTCGGCGTTCGAGAACGAGAACATTTCGGCGGATTGCGCCGGTGGGATGGTTCCGGCGGCCCGGAACATGCGGTCGAAGAAACCACGGATCGGCGTGCCATGAGGTGCCACGATCCATTGTTCCTTGGCGAGTTCGGCCATCGAAGGCCTGTGATCGTGAATCGCGTGATCCGTGCGCGCGATCATCATGTAATCCTCGAAATAGAGATGCTTTTCGACCATTTCGGGAAAAGGCGACGGATTGCGCAGGACGCCGATGATAAGGTCGATTTCGCCGCGGCGAAGTGCCTCGACCAGCGTGTCGTAGCCACCGGGAATAGCGACGAGTTGAACCCGCGGATGGGCCTGCGTGATCTCACCGAATGCCTCGAGGACCAGCGACTGTCCCGAGAACGGGAGCATTCCCACGGACACGCGCCCGAGGAGCGAGTCGCCCGTGTCGGCCAGAAGCGCGGGGATGTCGTTCAGCGCGGCGTTGATGCGATCCCAAAGCGCCGCAATCGCGCGTGCAGCTTCCGTCGGTTCCATCCCGGCCTTGCGCCGAATGAAAAGGGTCGGCGCCACGTACCCTGCTATGTCCCGCAGGGACTGACTTATGGCGGGTTGGCTGACACCCAATGCTCTTGCGGCGGCCGAGGCCGTGCCATGGCGGACGACGGCGGACACGGCACGCAAATGGCGCCAACGCGCGAGGCTCGGAAACCGCAGCGGCCCGTCATGGCCCAATACGCCACGCTCCAGCGTCTCGAACTCGGCCGTGATCCGGCGACACTGGTCGATCACGATCTCGCCGAGGGCCGTCGGCTCGGACCCGGACCAGCCACGCTGGAACAGGGCGACCCCCAACTGGTCCTCGGCGCTGTTCAGGGTGCGCGAGAACGCAGGCTGCGACATGGCAGTCGATTCGGCAGCTTCCGAAAGCCTCCGATGCTCGGACAAGGCCCGGATCACGCGAACTTGCCGGGCTGAAAGGATGGCTGAGTTTCCAGACATACATAAGTTATAAGTAAAGTGAAGCCGCATATACAATATGCGCATAAGCGAAACCCGATGGCCGACATTATATCCGCACTGATGACTAAGGGAGGACGCGCAGATGAGCGCAAAGACGCTTGAACACCGCCTGGCAGGGCACGAAAGCCCGTTCGCCATGCTCTACGACAACCAGATGGGCCGCTATCCGTTCCCGATCGAGAGCGAATACACCCACTGGGCCGAAGAGCAGCGCGCGTGGCGCGAGGGCGTGGCGCTGATGAACCAGAGCTTCCACATGACCGACCTCTACGTGAAGGGCCCGGATGTGATGAAGTTGCTCTCGGACATTTCGGTCAACAGCTATGCCAAGTTCGGCAAGGGCAAGGCCAAGCAGATCGTCTGCGTGAACCACGACGGCTACCTCATCGGCGACTCCATCGTGTTCGGCCTCGAAGACGACGAAGTGAATATCGTCGGCCGCCCCATCGTGCCGAACTGGGTGCAATTCCACGCCGAGACCGGCGGATATGACGTTGTCTGCACCCGCGACGAACGCAAGCTGGACGATCCCGACAACCGCCGCCTGACCTACCGCTACGAGGTGCAGGGGCCCAAGGCGCTCGATCTGCTGAACGAGGTGAACGAGGGCGGTCCGCTGACCACCAAGTTCTTCAACATGGGCGAGATCACCATCGCGGGCTGCAAGGGTCAGACGCTGTCGCACGGCATGGGCGGTGCGCAGGGGCTTGAGATCTGGGGCCCGTTCGATGACGGCGACAAGGTGAAAGCACGGCTCATGGAAGTGGGCGAGAAATACGGCCTGCGTCTGGTGGGCAGCCGCGCCTATGCCTCCGCCGCCGCCGAGTCCGGCTGGGTGCCGAGCGTCGTTCCGGCGATCTACACCGGCGAGAAGATGAAGCCCTATCGCCAATGGCTCAAGGCGACGTCGTTCGAGGCGCTTTCGACCCTTGGCGGGTCGATGAAGACCGGGAACATCGAAGACTACTACATGACCCCGTGGGACGTGGATTATGGCCGGGTCATCAAGTTCGACCATGATTTCATCGGGCGCGCGGCGCTTGAGAAGATGGCCGTGCAGCCCCAGCGCAAGAAAATGACGCTGGTCTGGGATGCCGACGACGTGCTCAAGGTGAACGCGGGCTACATGGACGATGGCGACCTGCCGACGAAGAACATGGATTTCCCCGCCGCGCATTACGCGAGCTACCCCTATGATCTGGTGACGAAAGACGGCCGTACCGTAGGTATCTCGATCGCGCCTGCCTATTCGGCGAACGAACGGGCCTGGATCAGCCTCGCCGTGCTCGATCCCGACGTGGCGGAAACCGGCACTGAAGTGACGGTAACGTGGGGTGAACCGGATGGCGGATCGTCTAAACCGACCGTCGAGCGGCACCGTCAGATCGACGTGAAGACCGAAGTGCACCCGTGGCCCATCCATGATGCGGTTCGCGAGACATATCGTAAGCAGACTTGAGGAGAGGACCGATGGTTGTGGTGAACATGATGCAAAACCGTCCTGCGGGCGCCCAACTGGCGGCGTTTCTCGAGGGCGTATCCATCGAAGTGATGCCGCGCACGGCGGCGAAGGTCGAGGATTTCACGGCGATCCTGCCGGAGAACACCCGTGTCTACATCGCCCATATCGAGGGCACGCCGATCGAAGAGATGGTGGACACCGCCAAGCGCCTTGCCGCAGGCGGGTTTCAGGTCATGCCGCACTTCCCCGCGCGGATCATGAAGGACACCGCCGAGCTCAAGGACTGGATCGACCGTTACGTGTCGGAAGCCGGTGTCGAACAGGCGCTGCTTCTGGGCGGCTCGCCCACCACGCCCGTCGGCAAGCTCGACAGCTCGATCCAGTTGATCGAGACGGGCTACTTCGACGGGTTCAAGCGTCTGCACGTCGCCGGTCACCCCGAGGGCAACGGTGACATCGACGCCAAAGGAACCACCACCCATGTGGACGAGGCCGTGCGTTGGAAGCAGGCCTATGCCGACCGCTCCGGCATCGACATGGCGCTGACGACCCAGTTCGTCTTCGCCGCGCAGCCGATGATCGACTGGGCCGAGCGGCTTGAGGCCGATGGTATCACGATGCCGATCCATGCCGGTGTCGCGGGCCCGGCGAAGCTCCAGACCCTCATCAAATACGCCATCGCCTGTGGTGTCGGCCCGTCTCTGAACGTGCTGCAAAAGCGCGCGAAGGATCTCACCAAGCTTCTGAAGCCGTTTGAGCCGACGGAGGTGCTGACCGACCTTGCGGCCTACAAGGCCGAGAACCCGGACAGCCTGATCGACAAGGTGCACGTCTTCCCGCTGGGCGGCATCAAGAACAGCGCCGAATATATCCGCGAAAACGGCTGAACGGGCCTGGCCTGTTGTGACACGAAGCCCGCCGCCTTCGATGGCGGCGGGTTTTTTTAATTGAGTGCGCCGGGCGGCGCACGCTTGGGGTGCACGTCTTTTCGGTTCCCGAAAAGCCATGCGGATGAGGGGCGCTGCCCCTCAAACTCCCCGAGGTATTTTCAGACCGAAGAAGATCAGTCGCCGTTCAGCAGGCGCTGATGGTGTTGCTTGAGCATGAACAGGCCCGACACCGTCAGGATCAGCGCCAAAGTCACTACGAAAAGCGGTGAAACCCACGTCGGATCGTACTTCGGGAAAATGCCCGACTTGGCGAGGGAGGTGATGTGGATCAGCGGGTTCCACCAAAGCACCTGTTGCACATCATCCGGGAAATCCTCGTACAGGAACAGCACGCCGGAGATGATGAACAGGGGGCGAGACGCGAAGCCCCAAAGGCGCGCGACGATGGGCAGTTCCATGAACAGCCAGCAGGTGAACACGCCGAAACCGGCGCCAAGCATCACCGAAAGGCCGACCGCGCACAGAACCGGGGTCAGGTCGAAGCGAAGCCCGTGGCCTGAGACAGAGGCGATCCCGAAGAGCAGCAGGAAAAACACGACCGTGGCCGTCAATGCGTTGAGCAGGAACCGCGCGAGCACGGTGTCCAGCCAGATCACGGTCGGGAACCTGAGCAATGGGCGTGAAAACCTGAGGGCTGCCGTGATAGGGCCGCTCACTTGTCCGAAGATCGCGAAGACGAGGTGCCCGGACGCGTAGTACATGATGAAGGATGTGCCGAGGCGGGGCGTTTTATGCAGGAAGCCGAAAGCGAAGGTCAGGGCGACGATCATCAGCAATGGCGCGGTGAACGCCCACAGGTAGCCCCCGGGCGATTTGCCGTAGCGTGCCGACATTTCCCTGAGAACAAGCGCGCCGACCGTGCGAAGCGTCGGGAACGAGCGTTTCGCAGCTGTGCTTGGCTGGTTCGTGATATCGCTGGCCGACAAGAGGATCTCGAATTCTGGCGCCGATGCGCGCGAGTATGTAGAAGGAGAGGCGAGAGTTCAACGCAAGGTAGAAAGGCGCCGCGTGCCCGAGGATTCGGCAAAGTCACGATCCGCAGCCGGACCGGATGTCATCGTGCGCCCGATGGCAGGACCGGCCCGCCGGAAACGGCGGCATGTCGGACTTCTCCTGTCATTCGTAATGATCGTGCTGCTGCCCTTGGCGGTGATCGGCTGGTACACCTATGTTCGGGCGGTCGATCAGTTCGCGTCCCACGTCGGGTTCACGGTCCGGCAGGAGGATCAGGGGCAGACGCAGGCGCTTTTGGGTGGACTGGCGCAACTTGCGGGTCCGACAGCCGCCGGTGGCGCGTTGGACGGGGATATTCTGAACGAGTTCATTCGCAGTCAGGGATTGGTGGCGCGGGTCGATGAGCGGCTTGATCTATGGTCGCATTACGCGGCGTTTCACGCGATCGACCCGGTGTTCGCGCTGCGCCCGGGTGGCACGATCGAGGATCTGCACGCCTACTGGGGCCGGATCGTCACGATCGACTACGATCAGGCGACGGGTCTGATCGGACTCGAACTTCGCGCGTTCGACGCGGATTTTGCGCAGTCCGTGGCGCGGGCGGTGCTGGACGAGAGCCAAAGCCTCGTCAACGACCTGAACGCCGCGGCCCGCGACGATCTGGTCATGGCGGCCGAAGCCGATGTTGAACTCGGCCTTGCGCGGCTCAAGTCGGCGCGCGAGGCGCTGGTGAACTTTCGCACCCGGACCCAGATCGTCGACCCGGAAACCGATCTGGAAGCCCGGATGGGGGTTCAGACATCGCTGCAACAACAACTTGCTCAGGCCTTGGTCGAATACGACCTTCTTGTTCAGTCGGCGGGCGAACAGGCACCGAGCGTGGTTCAGGCCGAGCGTAAGATCGACGTGATCCGGGATCGGCTGGCGGACGAGCGACAGGCATTCGCCTCCGACCAGTCCTATGTCGGGGTCGAGGGGTATCCGGCCCTGATCGCCGAGTACGAAAGCCTGACGGTCGACCGCGAATATGCGGAAGAGACCTACCGCGCCGCCCTCGCGCAACTCGATGCCGCCAAGGCAAGCGCAGCCCGACAGAGCCGGTATCTGGCGGCCTATGCGCTTCCGACACTGGCCGAGGCACCGATCTATCCGAAACGGCAACAGATCATGCTCGTCTCGCTGTTGTTCCTGTGTTTGGGATGGGCGCTCGTGGTGCTGATCTATTACTCGATCCGGGATCGCGGCTGATGCTGCAAGGGGTTGCGATCACCAAATCCTACATGGTCAAAGGCAAGCCCAAGCTGGTGTTGGACGGCCTCGACTTCGAGGTGCCTGCCGGGGTGTCGCTTGGCCTTCTCGGGCGCAACGGGGCGGGCAAGTCGACGCTGTTGTCGATCCTGTCGGGTGCGGTGAAACCCGATGCGGGAGAGGTCAGGTCCGAGGGCACTATTTCGTGGCCGGTCGGGCTGCGCGCGGCCTTTCACAAGGACATGACGGGGGTGCAGAACGTGCGTTTCGTCGCGCGGGTCTACGGCGTCGACAGCGACGAGCTGGTGGAGTTCGTGCACGACTTTTCCGAACTCGGCGACCATTTCTACATGCCATTCAAGACGTATTCCTCCGGTATGCGCTCCCGCATCTCGTTCGGGACGGCCATGGGCATCCACTTCGACACCTACCTGGTGGATGAGGTGACCGCGGTGGGCGATGCGTCGTTCAAGCGAAAGAGCCGCGCGGTTCTACGCGACCGTCTGGCCAGATCGTCCGCGATCATGGTGAGTCACAACATGGATGAGCTGCGCGCCTCCTGTGATGCCGGGATGGTGCTTGCGGGCGGACGGGCGCGATATTTCGACAACATCGACGACGCGATCAAACAGCACGAATGGGATATGGCCCGCAGTTGATGCCTAACCAACTGTAAACACTTACGAGAATTGGAAACGAAGTTCGCGCAGGCGCCACATTTGCGTGCCGCCGGGCGCCATGCCTTTGCGCGATTCCATCCCTGCCAATGCGCTGGGGGTGGATATGGCTGTCATCGTTCAAGGTCACTTCGCATCGGGTATCGATGCGCTGGACATCGGGATCACCGATCTTGAAATCGTGCCCAACGGGTCCGGTCTGACGCTGTTCAGCCATTCTGGTCGAAACGGGGGGCTTGCTGGCTGGACTGTGTCGACCGGCACGGTCGGGCTCGTCGATCAGGTCGTCTATAACGCGGGATGGATCTCCGGCACCGGGGATGTGATCGCGCTCGACGATGCGCCGGGTGGCGGGATTGAGGCGTTGTTCGGGTCGGTGGTGACAGGTGCCCTGAGTGCCTATTCCGTCACGGATGCGGGGCAGGTCGGGACGATCTCATCCTATTCCGGCCTGGGCACCGATCTGGGGCGTATCACCGACATTTCGGTCGGGATCGATGGCGTGGCCTTTGCCGATGCTTCGGGCGCATTCGGTTTCGCCTTGCGTGGCGGGTCCGGGGCGCTGTCCGGCATGACCGTGCTGTCCGACGACGAGGACACCCACCTTGCGCATGTCACGTCGGTCACGACGGCGACGGTCGGCGGCGCGCAGATCGTCATTGCCGGGGACGCTGGTGAGGACGGTGTCACAAGTTTCGTGACGACGGCGGGCACCCCGGTTCTTGCGGATACCGCAGGGCCGGAGGACGGCATCGGCATCATGGACCCGACCGACATGCAGGTGGTCGAAGTCCTCGGGCAAAGTTACCTCGTGCTCGCATCGGCGCAGGGCATGAACGGTGCGCTCACGGTGTTTCACGTCGCACCCGACGGCACGCTGACCCGCACGGATCATATCACCGACAATCTGAACACCCGGTTCGGCGGCGTTACCGACATCGCCACGGTCGAACATGACGGTCGGATCTACGTCGCTGCGGGCGGGGCGGATGATGGCGTTTCGCTATTCGTCCTTTTGCCCGGCGGTCAGCTTCAGTTCCTCGACGCGATCGAGAACACGTGGACGGATGGGGCAGGTGGGCAGGCCGCGCTCGCCGACGTGACGGCGATCTCCGGCGGCATGATCGCGGATACGCTCAACCTGTTCATCGCGAGCGAAGAGGTCGGAGGGCTGACACGCCTGACCTACGACCTGTCGGATCAGGGGGGCCAGCAGCACCGCACGCAGACGTCAGGCGGGTCGCTTCTGGGCGGCGGGCTGGACGACATACTGGTCAGCGGGGCCGGATCAGACACGATTTCGGCCGGAAATGGTGATGATACGCTCGTGGACGGTGCCGGGCTGGACATTCTGACGGGCGGCGCGGGCGCGGACGTTTTCGTGTTGCGGGACGACCGGACCGAAGACCGGATCATGGATTTCGACCCTGACGTCGATACGCTCGACCTGTCCTCATGGCCCTTCTTTTACGACCCGGCCGCCCTGACGGTCGTGCCGAACGCGAACGGCGCGGTCGTGACGTGGCGCGACGAGGTGCTGGTGCTCAGATCCTACGACGGCACTCCACTGTCGGCCTCAGCCGTCCGTAATGCCGTGCGAAAGACGCCGGATCGCGCGATGGACCTGTCCGGTTACGACTTCCCGGAGTGGGACGGTGAACTGGACGAAGAACCGGATATCGCGTTCGGCTACGACCTTGGCGACACGGATGGCGACGACCTGGTTACCGGCGGGTCCCGGTCCGAAATGATCGCGCTGTCCACGGGCGATGATGTGGTTCACGCAGGCGGAGGCAACGACCGGGTCGATGGCGGTGCCGGTCGCAAGACGATCTACCTCGACAATGGCGACGACATCTTCGACGACAAGGATGCGAGCACGGCGCTCGACGGCGATGTCGTGCGCGGCGGTGCCGGGAACGACACGCTGCTCATGGGCCTCGGTGACGACGATGTCGATGGCGGAACGGGGCGCGACCTGATCCGGGCCGGTGGCGGGAACGATACCGTGACGGGTGGCGCCGGGGCCGACGAGGCGTGGCTCGGCGCCGGGAACGACACCTATCTCGACGGCGACGACGAGGGCGCGACCGACAATGACGTGGTCTACGGCGAGGACGGGGACGACACCATCACGACCGGCAACGGGGACGATCAGATCGACGGCGGCGACGGCGACGACCGGCTTGGGGGCCGGGCCGGTCATGACATCCTGTTCGGTGGCCGGGGCGCGGACATTCTGTGGGGCGCGTCCGGAAACGACCAGCTGCGCGGTGACGATGGGGATGACGAGATCTTCGGCGGGTCGGGCGGCGATCATCTGCTGGGCGGGGCCGGTAATGACCTGATCGAAGGTGGCAGCGGCGACGACGTGGCGCACGGCGAAGACGGCGACGACACCATGTGGGGGCAGGACGGCGACGACCATTTCATCGGCGATGGCGGCGACGATCTGATCTACGGGGACGGCGGTCGTGACCGGCTGGTCGGCGGCGATGGCGCGGACCTCGTTTATGGCGGCGATGGGGATGACGAACTTCACGGTGAGGGCGGCTTCGATCGTCTGTTCGGCGGGGATGGCGATGACGTCATGTATGGCGGCGAGTTGCGCGACGTGCTGTGGGGCAGCAATGGCGACGACATTCTCTACGGCGGCGCATGGCACGACATCCTCAAGGGGCATGGGCACGACGACAAGATTTACGGCGGCATCGGAATCGACACGATCTGGGGCGGTTGGGGGAACGACACGCTCCGCGGAGGCTGGGGTGAAGACAGGATTTATGGCGAATCCGGCAACGACGTCATTCATGGCGACGGGATGAACGACTGGATCGACGGAGGCACGGGCTATGACCGCATCTATGGAGGTGACGGGCACGACGTGGTTTTCGCCAGTGGCCACAACGACACCGTTTATGGCGGCGTCGGCATCGACAGGCTGCACGGCGGCTGGGGCAATGACGTGATTTATGGCGAATGGGGCGTGGACCGTCTGTGGGGCGATTCCGGCAATGATCGGCTCTATGGCGGCGGTCTGAATGACTTCCTCTGGGGCGGAGACGGCGCCGACCGGATTTACGGTGGCACCCACAACGACATCCTGTTCGGAAACGGCCACGCGGACTATCTCGAAGGCGGTGTCGGCGTCGACAGGCTCTATGGAGGCTGGGGAAACGACACGCTGCGCGGGGGATGGGGTGCAGACCTTTTGCGCGGGGACAGCGGAAATGACCGCCTCTTCGGGGACGGCTTGAACGACAAGCTGGTCGGAGGGCTGGGCAATGACATCCTCTACGGTGGGTCGGGTGCGGACAGGTTCGAATTCTGGCGCTGGGACGACCGGGACAAGGTGATGGATTTTTCGATGTCCGACCGGATCGTGCTGCACAACGTCGCGCGGTCCATGGTGTCGGTTCACACGTCGGGGGGGAGCACCTTCATCGAGTGGGGGAACGAACAGGTTGAATTGGTCGATTTCACCAATGGCGGTTTCGACAAGGGCGACATCATTTTCGAATGATGGCTCACGGGCCGATCAACACAGCGTCCGCAAGGTCAGCGAGGTCGAAATCCCCTTCCAGAAAGATCGTGTGCCGTGCGTCGAAGACGATCCGAACGCCGCCAGCTTCGGCCACGGCGGATGCGGCGACCAGATCGACGGAGTCGACGAGTTCCCGACCAATCTCCAGCCGGTCCCGCGCCGGGCGAAAATCGGTGATGGTGTCGTGACCGTCGCCTTGCCGGAAAATGAAGGTGTCGGCGCCGAACCCAAGCGTGACCGTATCGTCGCCCGCACCGCCACGAACGCGATCATCGCCGGGACCGGCCATTATCAGATCGTCCCCCGTGCCCCCTTCGATGTCGTCTCGACCTTTGCGGCCCCAAAGGACGTCGTTCCCCGCGCCCCCCGATATCCGGTCGTTTCCGCGCCCGGCATAGATCGAATCGTCTCCGGGGCCGCCAGTGACGGCATCGTCGCCTCGCCCGGCGGAAATCCAGTCTTCGCCGTCTCCACCCTCGACGGTGTCATCGCCGCGGTGCGCGATGATCCGGTCGTCACCTCCGCCGCCCCGGACCAGATCGTTGCCGCGACCGGACATCAGGGCATTGCTCGCGTCGTTTCCGATGAGCACGTCGTTTCCGGTTCCGGTTCCGGTGTTCGCGTTTTCGATCAGAACGCCCTGCGCAATCGAGAATCCGCCCGCGACGGACCGGGCAGCGGACAGGAAACCGCCACCGCCCGGCCCATAGTCCAAGGTCGCGGGCCTCAGGTCGATGATGGCGTCGCGCAGCCCGGTATATCGGATCGTATCGGTGCCGCCCGTGTCCCAGATTGATCGCCAGCCGGTCCCGATCTGATTGAGGTCCGGAAGGTCGTAGACGTCGTCGCCGTTGGCGGTCGCGAGGTTAGCGCCGTACATCGATTGCAGCGCGGCAATGTCCAAAGCCATCGGCCCGGACTGGTAGCCCCAGCCGCCGGAGAGCGCGGCGAAACTCCCCCAATCTCCATCGTTCCAGCCGAAGTTGTAGGACATCGTGGTGTAGACGCCCTGATTCAGGCCCGCCGTGCCGTAATCTCCGAACGCGACCGCCACCCCGTCCATCACCGTCGAAGTGCCGCCGGTGTCATGCGGGTGCGACAGGCCAAGACCATGCAGAACCTCGTGAATCAGGATCGCTTGGGTCAATGTGCCCGGAACAAGCGCGCTTCTGTCCCAGCGTTCGCCGTTCAGATTGCCATGTCCCGCGCTGGCTTCGCCCGGCGGATGGAAGTAGCCCAGAAGGTTATGAACCGCGAGTTCGTCGTCATCGAGACCGAAAAGGAAATCGGCGTTCGCAGGGTCATCGACGCGCGTGAACGTCAGATTGGTGATCGCTTCGATGGCGCCGAAGGCCTGCATCGCCCGTGTGATCTGGTCTGCGCTCCACCCTTCCGAAGTGATCCCGTCCACCTCGACCCCCGCACCGGCGAAACAGACGGTGATCGCATTGGTCGGAACCTGCGTTCCCCAGAGGATCGACGTGACGGGGGAGTTGGCGAGGGACGAGACGTTCAGAACGTATTGCCCGGTCATGGCGCCCGAGGCGTAGGCATCGACGAAAAAGGTGGCGCTTTCCGTGGCGGTGTACGTGATCCGCGCGTTCAGGTTCTCGGCGCTCATGTCGAGGTTCAGGTCGATCAGGTGTCCTGAGGCGTCGTACAGGTCGAGGATCGGGTCGCTCACCCCGTTCTCGGCCGCACCGCGCAGCGTGATCGTCACCGTCTGGCCGGCGTCTAGGTCGAGCCTGTACCAGTCTTCGTCAAAGACCGTTTCCAAGGCCCCGATACGGGTCTCGCCGACCGCGATCGTTGCCGTCGTGCCCGGATTCCCAGCAATGTCCGGCATGGCACACCCCACCAGCGAAGCCCCCGCTCCGCCTGCGAAATTAACCGGGCATTAAGCTCAAATGGGAGTAAAACCGGAACGATTGGTAAACGGCTACAGCGGCGGCTTGGCGAAAACCGGGAGAGCGGACTGGCGCTCCAAGGCCGTCAGGAACGCCTGCGCGGTATCCATCGCTTCCCGTATCGTCACGTCCATGTCGAGATAGCGATAGGTGCCGAGTCGCCCGACGAAGGTCACACCATCCTCGCCTTCGGCCCGCGCGACATAGTCCGCCAGCAGCGCCTTCTCGTCGACCATGCGGATGGGATAATACGGGATGTCGTCAGGCCCGCAGGCCCGCGAGAATTCACGGTAGAGCACCGAACCCTCGTGGCTTTCCCATGGCGAGAAATGCTTGTGTTCGGTGATGCGCGTGAACGGCACGTCACGGTCGCCGTAATTCATCACCGCGCAGCCCTGCCAGTCACCGGATGCCGTGAACCGTTCGAAATCGAGCGTGCGATACCCCAGCCGCCCAAGGTCGTAGTCGAAATACCCGTCCAGCGGGCCAGACCAGACGATGTGATCGTGCTCGGCCTTCATGGCCGGGTCGAACGGTGTGGACAGGCTCACGGTGATGCCCGGATCGTCGAGGATCGCCTCGACCATCGGCGTATAGCCATGCTCCGGCATCCCCTGAAAGCGGTGGAAAAAGTAGTTGTCGTCGTAGTTGAACCGGACCGGCAGGCGCTTGAGGATCGACGCGGGCAATTCGGTCGGCGAACAACCCCACTGCTTTTCGGTGTAGCCCTTGAAGA
The DNA here is from genome assembly GCF_005871115.1 of Maritimibacter alexandrii. Classification (NCBI taxonomy): domain Bacteria; kingdom Pseudomonadati; phylum Pseudomonadota; class Alphaproteobacteria; order Rhodobacterales; family Roseobacteraceae; genus Maritimibacter; species Maritimibacter alexandrii. The sequence continues at coordinate 948,689 of NZ_SWKQ01000009.1, read as the reverse complement.
ACGCCTCATAAAGGTCGGGGCCTACGAACCGCAGCGCCTGCTCTTCGAAGGTCTGGGGGTCGGTAATGCTCGTGTCCGCCTGTTCTTCGATAAACGCGCGCGCCTCGTCCGGTCGCATCGTCTTGCCGAAAAACTGGTTGATCGTGTGCAGGTTCACGGGAAGCGAAAAGACCTGCCCCTGCGTGGTCGATTTCACCCGGTTCTTGTAGGGCATGAACGTGGTGAAGGCATTCACGTAGTTCCAGACGGCTTCGTCGTCGGTGTGAAAGATGTGCGGGCCGTAGACATGGACCATCACACCCGTCTCGGGGTCGCGTTCGGTGTGGCAGTTTCCGGCCACGTGATTGCGGGAGTCGATCACGGTCACGTCGTGTCCCGCTTCGGCCATGCGCCGACCGATCACGGCACCGGACAACCCCGCCCCAACCATCAGAAACTTCATCGTGACCCCTCCGATCTTCGGCCATTCCTGTGGCATGTTGACCCGTGCCGCGCAACCCGCGGGCTTGTCGCGGCATCGGGAAAGGTGGCACAACACCGCCATAGGCGGAGGGGCAGGATTTGAGCATGCACGAAGGGCGGTGGATGGCCGTTGATTGGTCTGCGGGGCGTTTGCGGGTCTGGGTGATCGGGGCCGATGGTGACGTTCTGGACCGGGAAGAGGCCGATGTGACCGGACTAACGGCCTACGAGACGGGCCTTGCGCCGATCATCGCACACCATCTGGACGACGATGACGGGATCGACATTCTCGTCACAGGCGATCCTTCGGCCCCGGACGGCTGGGGTGACGGGGTTTGCGCGAAAGTGCCCTGCACACCGCCCGGACCTGACGCGACGACGCGGGTCGAAGCACGCGACGACCGCCTGCACGTCAACCTCGTCACGGGCGTCCGTCAGGACGATCCGCCGGGCCTGATGCTCGCGGACGCCGTGCGCATCCGCGGGTTTCTTGCCCTCAACGATACCTTCGACGGTGTCATCTGCCTTGCAGGCCCGCGAACCCGCTGGGTTCACATCAGCGCGGGCGAGATCGTCAGCTTCCAAAGCTTCGTGACCGGCGATTTCATCGCCACGGCCTTTGCCGCGATGGGCCGTTCCGGCCAGCCCGGTGCCGGCCTTGGCGACGCGGTCGCGTCAGCCATTTCGAAACCCGAAGCGGTGGCCGCACGTATCGGTGCGCTGGAGGCCGGGCATCGGCTGGGAACGGTGCCCGATCAGACCATCCGGGATGAGGTTTGGGGCCTGTTCCTTGGTCTCGAGCTGGCGGCGGCGCGGCCATACTGGCTGGGGCAGCGCGTGGCGCTTATCGGATCGGGGGATCGGATGGCAGCTTACCGCACGGCGATGCAGGTGCAGGGTGTTCTGCTGGAAGAGGCGGACGAAGAAGAGGCCATGCTGGCCGGTTTCCGCGCGATCCGAGGCGCCTGACACTCACGCGCCGACCGCATCCCGTGCCACCGACACGGCCTTCAGGATCGCGAACAGCGGCTGCCCGGCTTTCAATCCCATCGCATCGACCGACCGTCGCGTAACCCGCGCGAGGATCAGGTTGCCGCCCGCGTCGAGTTGCACGAGCGCGCCGGGGCCATCGCCCATCCGGATGTCGCGCACGGTCGCGCGCAGGACGTTGAGGGCGGAAATGCCCTCGGGTCGGTCGAGGGCAAGCATGACGTCCTGCGCCTCGATATGAACCCGAAGCGCATCACCGGTCTCACGCGCCACCTGCGGGATCAGCAGTCGAAGACCGCCCGCGTCAAGTTCAGTCAGTCCGTCGGCGTGCTGCGCGAGCACGACCGCTTCCAGCATCGCGCCCGCCGCTCCGGGGCCGAGGGGCGTGATCTGCGGGTCCGCCATGACCTCACCTGCCGGACCCACGCGTTTCACCCGGCCGTTTTCGAGAACCACGATGGTCGTGGCGAGGCGCGCGACCTCGGCGGCCGCGTGGCTCACATACAGGATAGGGATGTCGAAGGTATCCCGCAGCCGTTCGAAATAGGGCAGGATCTCGGCCTTCCGGTCCTCATCCAATGCGGCGAGGGGTTCGTCGGCCAATAGCATCCTGGGTGCCGAGAACAGGGCGCGCCCGATGGCGACACGCTGCTTTTCACCGCCTGACAGCGTGCCGGGGCGACGATCGAGCATCCCGCCGAGTCCGAGCATGTCGATCACCTTATCGCGGTCCACGGGCGCAGCATCCTTGGGCGCGAAACGCGAGCCATAGCCGAGGTTCTTCGCCACAGTGAGGTGGGGAAACAGCCGCGCATCTTGGAACACATAGCCCAGACGCCGCCGATGCGGCTGAAGCCACGTGCGGGTGCCCGTGTCCATCAGGACCGTGCCGTCGACCTCGATCCGGCCTGTTTCGGGTCTGGTCAGGCCGGCGATTGCGTTGATGACACTCGTCTTGCCGGAACCGGACCGCCCGAACAGGACGGTGACGCCCGCCGGGGCCTCGAACGTCGCATCGAGGGTGAAGCTTTCAAGCCGCTGGCATATGCGCACCGAAAGCGTCATCCGCGAACCCTACGGGCGATGCGCTGGGCGGCGATCTCGGACAGGACGAGCGCGAGCATGGCGATGGCGACCGATATGATGACCAGACGGATTGCCGCGCTTTCGCTTCCCGGCACCTGAAGGAAGGCGTAGATCGCGCTGGGCAGGGTCTGGGTCTGGCCGGGAATATTCGAGACGAAGGTGATGGTCGCCCCGAATTCTCCCATCGCCTTGGCAAAGGCGAGAATGGCCCCGGCAAGGATGCCGGGCAGGATCAGCGGCAGAGTGACCGTGACGAAGACCCATCCCTTCGGCGCCCCAAGCGTGGCGGCGGCCTGTTCCAGCTTGGGGTCGACGGCTTCGATCGACAGCCGTATCGCGCGCACCAGAAGGGGAAACGCCATGATCCCGGCCGCAAGCGCCGCACCGGTCCAGCGAAAGGCGAAGACGATCCCGAAAGGCTCCAGAACCGACCCGACGGGCCCCGTCTTGCCGAAGGTCAGAAGCAGCAGGTAGCCGGTCACGACGGGCGGCAGGATCAACGGCAGATGCACCAGACCGTTCAGGATCTGACGCCCCGGAAACTCCCACCGGGCCAGCGCGAAGGCGATGAACAGCCCCGGCGGCAGCGCGGCGAGGGTGGCCCAGACCGCGACCTTCAAAGACAGTGCTATCGCCTGCCACTCTGCCGGACCAAGCCACGTCGTCATGTCAGTCCGGTATCATGGCAAAGCCTGACGCTGCGAACACGCTACGTGCTTCCGGTCCTTGCAGGAAGGCAAGAAACTCGTCGTTCAGCGGGTTGTTCGATGCCTCGACGGCAGCGGCGGGGTAGACGATCCGGGGATGCGTGTCCGCTGGAAATGTCCCGATCACGCTCACGCGCGGCTCTGCCTTTGCATCCGTCGCATAGACGATACCCAAAGGCGCTTCGCCGGTCGCGACCAGTGTCAGGGCGGTCCGCACGTTGTCGGTCTGGGCCACCTGATCCTCGACCGCATCCCAAAGACCAAGGGCGGACAGCGCGGTCTTGCCGTAGATGCCGGCGGGGACCGCATCGACCAGCGCCATGGCAAGAAAACCGCCGCCCAACCGCTGCATCAGATCGAAATCAGTGTCTATTTCAGCCGGAGTCTGGGGTCCGGTGCCGATCAGAACGAGGCTGTTTTCAAGCAGATCGACTTTGCTATCCGGGTCGATGGCGCCCATCTCGATCAATCGGGTCATCCAGTCACGGTTCGCCGACAAAAAGATGTCGGCGGGCGCACCCAGTTCGATCTGGCGCGCGAGGACCGAGGACCCGGCGAAGGAAACCACGACCTCATGCCCCGTCGATTTCTCGAATGCCGCCCCTATGTCTTCCAGCACGTCACCAAGGCTCGCCGCCGCGAAAACGGTGATCTGTCCGGCAGAGGCCGGTGCCGTGAGCAGGACGAGGCAAAGCAGGGCGGATCGGATCATCGTGATCCTCACTTTGGATATGTTCACTGAAACATATCGCAACTCAAACACCCTGCGACAAGCGTCAAGTTTCATCGGACGTATCGCGCAGAAGCGATGCGATGGCCGCGATTTCGCCTGTCCCGGCCTCTCGGGACTTGGCCTCCAACGCGCGGTAGTGGGTCAAGACCGCCAGCCCGGTTTCGGTCAACGAAGCCCCACCGCCGCGTGCCCCGCCTCGCGCGCTGTCGACCAGTGGTTCGCGAAACGCGCCGTTCATCTCGTCGACGAGCGACCACGCCCGTTTGTAGCTCATCGACATGGCGCGCCCCGCTGCCGAGATGGAGCCGGTGTCGCGGATCGCAGCAAGCAAGTCGGCCTTGCCCGGTCCGATCATCGCGCCCCCGGCGAAGAACAGACGCAAGCGCAGGCGCGGGTCGTCATCATTCGGCATCATTCGCATCCTATGGCAGGTCGAACATGGCGCTGGCAAGAAAGCCGAGGGCGGGATCACACCCAATTCTCGCCATATGATTGCTTGAGTAGGATGCAAGCCTTGGTCATGTTGGAACGAGCAAGAAGAACAAGGGCTTGGACATGAAACCCACCTCGATCACGCCGGTATTGCTTTGCGGAGGCTCGGGAACGCGCCTTTGGCCCCTGTCGCGCAAGAGCTACCCCAAGCAATTCGTGCCGCTGGTGGGCGAGACGACGTTGTTTCAGGCCTCGGCGCAGCGCCTTTCGGGTGGGACCGGAAAGCTGGCCTTCGGCAAGCCCATCGTGGTGACCAACTCAGACTTCCGGTTCATCGTGACCGAGCAGCTTGCAGGCGTCGGCATCGACCCCGGCGCGATCCTGATCGAGCCGGAGGGGCGCAACACGGCGCCCGCCGTCCTCGCCGCCGCGCTTCAGATCGCGCGGACCGATCCCGAGGGTGTCATGCTGGTCGCGCCATCGGACCACGTCGTGCCGGATGTCGACGCGTTTCACGCCTCGGTCGAAGCCGGATTGGCGGCGATCAGTCAAGGCGAGCTTGTTACGTTCGGCATCACGCCGACCCGCCCGGAAACCGGCTACGGCTACCTTGAACTGTCGGAAAAGCCCGACGGATCGGGGTCACCCGTCAAGCTTTCCAAATTCATCGAAAAGCCCGATGAGAAGCGGGCGGAAGAGCTTGTCGCGGCCGGAACCTACCTGTGGAACGCAGGCATCTTTCTTTTGCGCGTGTCCGACATCATTTCGGCGTTCGAGGCCCATGCCGCAGGCCTCGTCGCCCCGGTGAGCCGTGCGCTGGACGAATCCGAAGTCGATCTGGGGTTCATCCGGCTTGCGCCCGGCCCGTGGGCGGAGGCCGAGGATATTTCCATCGACTATGCCGTGATGGAGCGCGCAAGCAATCTGTCGGTCGTGCCGTTCGCCGCCGCGTGGTCCGATCTCGGCGGATGGGATGCGGTCTGGCGCGAAGAAGGGCCGGATGCGACGGGAGTCGTCACGTCGGGGCCGGCCACGGCGATCGACTGCACCAATTCGCTTTTGCGGTCGGAAAGCGAACGGTTGCAGGTGGTGGGCATCGGGCTCGACAATATCATGGCGGTCGCGACACCCGACGCGGTTCTCGTCGCCGACATGAGCCGGGCGCAGGACGTCAAACTCGCCGTCGAGGCGCTCAAGGCAAAGGGCGCGGCGCAGGCGACCGAGTTTCCCAAGGATCACCGCCCGTGGGGCTGGTTCGAGAGCATCGTGGTCGGCCAGCGGTTTCAGGTGAAGCGCATACTCGTCCATCCGGGCGCGTCGCTGTCGCTTCAAAGCCACTTCCACCGATCCGAACACTGGATCGTGGTCGAAGGAACGGCGAAGGTCACGGTGGACGACGAAGTGAAACTCGTGACCGAGAACGAAAGCGTCTACATCCCGCTTGGCGCGGTGCACCGGATGGAGAATCCTGGCCGCGTGCCGATGGTTCTGATCGAGGTTCAGACCGGCGCCTATGTCGGCGAGGACGACATCGTGCGGTATGAGGATATCTACGCCCGGACCTAGCCGAACTTTGAGGTGTGGTCCCGCGTTGGGACCGGAACACGCGCGAGGGACAGGATGCAGGTGCCGCAGACGATCAGACGACTGACGGAACGGGTCGAAACGCTGACGATCGTGGTCATCCTGATCGTTGCAGGGGCGCTCTGGGCCTTCGTCGGATTGGTCGACGAGATGATCGAGGGCGATCTTCATGCCTTCGACGAGGCCATTCTGATGGCGCTTCGCGTTCCCGGCAACCCATCGGATGCGATCGGCGGACCGCAGGTGGAAACCGCGATGCGGGACCTGACGGCGCTGGGCGGGATCACGGTGCTGACGCTTCTGACGCTTTCGGTTCTGGCCTACCTGCTCTTGCGGGGAAAACGAGCCTCGGCGCTGTTTCTGGCGGTCGCGATCGTTGGGGGCCAGCTTCTGTCACACGGGTTCAAGACCCTGTTTTCGCGCCCCCGGCCGGACCTCGTGCCGCATGGCGTGGATGTCGCGACGGCGTCGTTCCCGTCTGGCCACTCGATGATGGCGGCGGTCACCTATCTAACGCTTGCGGTCATGCTCGCCCGTCTGGACGGTCATACGAAGGTCCGGGTCTTTTTCGTCAGCCTTGCCGCGATCCTCGCCCTCGCCGTGGGTGTGAGCCGGGTTTACCTTGGCGTTCACTGGCCGTCCGACGTGCTCGCCGGATGGACGCTTGGCGCGGCGTGGGCGCTCCTCGTCTGGCTGATCGCGCGGTGGCTGGAACGTCGTGGGCGGATCGACCGCGAAACGGGTGGCTGAGGGTCAGCCACGCCGCGATCCGACCTCGTCCAGCACGCGCGCGATCAGAAGCGCGGCCCCACCGAGGATGAGCGAGCGACCCAGCGAGTCGGTGATGTTGCTCGGCGCGAACGCTTCCACCCCGTCCCGGCCCCTGATGGCGGCCCGACGCAACCGGCTGGCCGCGTTTTCGTCCCCGTTCCTGCGGGGCTTCGGCACGTTCCCGATCCGGGGTTTCGCGGCGATGAGCGCGACTCCGAGCGCGAGCATCCCTCCGGCATAGAGCATCGGCGCGAACCGGTCATTCGACACGGCCTCAAGGGCCTTGTCCGGCGTTTCGAAATGTTTGGGTAGCTGAACCGTCATACTGATCTCCTTTCGCAAGGAAACCCACGAAGCCCGGCTTCCGTTCCGCGAAGGGTGGGGTGACGGTCTTGCCCAGCGCGCTAGGTGCCGATGAACGCCGCGCGCCGTTCCAGTAGCGCCGCGCAGAGGTAATCGACGAAAACACGGACGCGACGGACTCGTCGAAGGTCGGAATGAAGCAAGACCCAGATCGACCGGGACTCGTCCAGCGTCGTGCCGGGAACGCGCTGGAGTTCGGGGAAGACGTCGGCAGCCCAACCGGGAAGGATCGCCATCCCCGCACCGGCGCGCGCGAGGTGCATGTGCATCTCGGGGTCGGGGATCGAATGTCGTATCCGCGCTTCGGGATAGGGCGAGGTGCGCACACGCTCCAGAAGCTGCGTCACCGGACCATAGCCGATCCATTGAAGCCCCTGTCCCTTCGGGCCCGCTTTCGGCAGCATCCGGTCGAGGTAGTCGCGCGCCGCGAAGATCCCGATGGAGGCGGGGAACAACTTGCGCCCCACGACATCTTCATCGACCTCCGCCACCGTGCGCACGGAGATGTCGGTTTCCAGCTTCTCGATGGAATCGACTGAGAAAGAGAGCTGAAGCTCGATGTCGATCTCGGGGTAGAGCGCCGAGAAATCGGCGAGGACCGGCGCGAGAAGAAAATGCGCGTTCACCGGGTCGGCAGACAGGCGTATCAGGCCCGACGCTTCGCGGTCCAACCCCTGCACGGCATTGAACCCCTGCAAAAGGGCTTCTTCGGCGCTCAACGCTTGGGGCAGCAGGGTCCGTCCGGCGGCTGTCAGTTGGAACCCCTCGGTCCCGCGTCTGAACAGCTGCACGCCGAGTTGGGCTTCGAGTGCTTCGACCTGCCGTCGAACCGTTGCGTGGGTTCCGCCCAGTTGATCGGCGGCGGCACGCAACGACCCGTGTCGGGCGACCGCAAGAAAGGCGGGCAGGGATTTCCAGTCAAGCATAGGTGGAACGTTTTCGATCCATCGTGGAGTTTTTCGGACAATATTCGGATAATTTGTGATCCGCTAGGTCTTCTGCGTCAAGCAAACACAGGAGACGACCCATGCACCCGACAGCCGAAACCCTCACCGCGTGGAGCATTACCGCCTACGGTGGCCCCCAGACACTCGCGCCGGTCACACGCGACCTTCCGGCCCCCGCGCCGACCGAGTGCCTGATCCGTGTTCGCGCCTCGGCGGTCACCCGTGCCGACGGCATGATACGGGCGGGACTGCCCCGCTTCGCCCGCCCGTTCATCGGTTGGTCGCGCCCGCGTCACGACCTGATCGGGACGTGCCTGTCGGGCGAGGTCATCGCCGTCGGGAACCGGGTCACGCGCTTTGCCGTCGGTGACGAGGTCTACGGCATGGCCGGCATGTCGTTCAGCGCGAATGCGAGCCACATCTGCGTGGACGAGGGTGGCGTGCTCATGCACAAGCCTGCCGCGCTTTCGCACGAAGAAGCCGCCGTGATGGGGGATGGGGCGACCACCTCGTTCAATTTCCTGCACAACGTCGCCGAACTTCGGGCTGGTGAGAAAATCCTGATTCTCGGCGCTGCGGGGAGCCTTGGAACGGCCGCCGTCCAGATCGCCGCCGCCATGGGGGCCAATGTTTCCGGCACCTGTAGTGCTGGCAACGCAGGCCTCGTCGCGTCGCTCGGTGCAGGCCGGGTGATCGACTACAGGCTCGAAGACTACGCGAAATCCACGGAACGCTACGACGTGGTCTACGACACGCTCGGGATCAGTTCGTTCCGCGAGGCCCGGTCCGTCCTGACCCGGACCGGCCGATATGTCTGCCCGGTTCTCGGCCACCGGAATGCTGAAACCCGAGGTTCAGCGCGCCATGCACGCCAAACTCGTCGATCTCGTGGAAGCCGACCGTTTCGCGCCCGTGATGGATCGCAGCTATCCGCTGGCCGAACTGGTCGAGGCGCACCGGTACATGGAAACCGGGCGCAAGCGCGGCAACGTCGTCGTCGTTTGACGAATGCCGCGGACCTTGGCCCCCCAATCCCAAATTCACCCATCCGCGCCGGGCATAGGGCGCCATCCCATCCGACAGAGGACCAAAACCATGACAAACGACCTGAACGCTCACCGTCCCGCCGCACGCCTGTTCGGCATCTTCTTCATCTTGGCCTTCGCGAGTTACGGCGCAGGCTCTGAATTCGTCGCCTCGGTCACGCGCAATCCACTGGGACTCGAAGGTGTTGCGGGCATGAAGACCTCGCTCCTGATCGGCGTGCTCCTGATGGCTGTCGTCCACTCCATCGTAAACATCGGGCTGTCGGTTCTGGCCTTTCCGGTCCTGAGCACCATCAATGGATACGTGGCACGCGGCTACCTTGCCGCCGGTATCGCCGCGACGACCACCGCCATCGTCGGCGCCCTGTTCGTCGCACTCCTCGCCCCGCTCGGTGATGCCTTCGTGGCCGGGGAAGGTGGCGGCCATTTCGAAACCATCGCTATGCTGCTCGAGCGCGGGGGCTTTTTCGGCTACCAGATCAGCATGACGCTTTGGGGCGTCGGGGGGCTCATCCTGTGTTCGGCGCTCTTCATCGGGCGTCTGGTGCCGCGTGCGCTGACGGTGTGGGGCTTTGTCGGTTACATCGTCTTCATGGTCGGCACCGTGGCCGAGATGTTCGGATACGGCATCGGTCTGTTGCTTGCCCTGCCCGGGGGGCTGTTCGAACTGAGCCTGAGCTTCTGGTTGATTTTCAAGGGCTTCAATCTGCCCAAGACGGTCCTTTGACCCGCGTCCGGGCCGGCTTCGGTCGGCCCGCAAATGCATCGTTCCGCGTATGAGCGACCCTCGGCGCTGATCCGCGATCAAATCTTGCGTCCCTCTTTTCCGCGCCTTCTGTATGACCGGGACAAGCCGACCGGGTCTGGTCGCCACCAAGATGACAGACCGTTTCGGACTTGGAAATCAGCGCCACATTTCCCGCCTCTCCGCCCAGAATTCCGCACGGTCGAGCGCGTTTCGCACGCTGCGCGCCACAATCGGACGGCGCTGACACGGTTCGAGCCGATCCGCCCAAATCGCGCCATTCATGGGCAATGATCGTGCGAATTTTCGTCAAAGACTGTAGGTAAACCATACCTATGCCGCGCCCAGAACGGTCGCACCAGGGGAAGAATACCATGATGTCGTCCTGCCAGACCGCATTGAGTAAATTCGCTGCCGATGAAGGTGGAGCCGTCACGACAGATGCGGTCGTGTTCTGGGCCGGCCTCATCCTGATGGCCCAGACGGTCGTCACCGATGTTTCGCATGGCGTGATGATCGTCGCTGACGGGATTTCGGGCGCAATCGGGGAAATCGCCGCGACGAACTTGACGCTTCAGGAAATCGCCGGGTTGGCAGGGCAAGACGCGACACCGACGGCGGGCGAGGGCACGCAAACGCCGTCCTCCGGCAATCCGGGCAACGACAAGGACGTCGGGCGGGCGGGCGAGAATCCGAACGGAACGGATGATTGGGGCACAGGCTCACAGGGCCGCAGCCAATAACGGCGCTCCGTTGTGCCTGACATACTCTAGGTCGGGAAGCGTTCATGGCTGCTTCGGCGATGTCACGACCCACTGCCAACGCTGCGCTTCTCTTTTGAAGCGCAAAGCGAAATCCATCCAGAACATTTGTGATTTCAGTGGTGAGCCGTGCAGGATTCGAACCTGCGACCCACTGATTAAAAGTCAGTTGCTCTACCAACTGAGCTAACGGCCCACTGCGGAGGGCTGACTAAGGTGCGGGGGGCGGGTGGTCAAGAGAAAAAACCGCATTCTCTTTCATTCATTTCTCACGAGGCGTATATGCGCGCCATGAGCGATCTGCCGACCGATACGGGCCTGCCCTTCATGAAGTGGCATGGGGCCGGAAACGACTTCGTGATCTTCGATTCACGGGGGCGCTCGGCTGTGACCACCGAAGCTCTGGCGCGCGGGCTGGGCGACCGGCACCGCGGCGTGGGATTCGACCAGCTCGCCGAGATTCGCGACAGTGATGCGGCGGACATCGACCTCGACTTCTGGAACAGCGACGGCAGCCGGGCCGGGGCCTGCGGAAACGCGACCCGTTGCGTGGCACGGTATCTGTTCGACCAGACCGGGAAAGAGGCGCTCACGATCCGCACGACTCGCGGTGTGCTCGAGGCGCGGCTGGTGAAGGGCGAGGTTCATGTGAACATGGGCCATCCCCAGACGATGTGGGACGAGATCCCGTTGTCCAAGCCGATGGACACCGCGCATCTGCCGCTCGATGGCGACCCGATGGCCGTCGGCATGGGCAACCCGCACGCGGTGTTCTTCGTGGATGACGTGGGCGCGGTGGATGTCGAAGCGCGGGGCCGGGCGGTCGAGTTCGATCCGCTTTTCCCGCAACGCACGAATGTCGAGTTCGCCGAGGTCCGGTCGCGGGGCGAGATTCGGATGAGGGTCTGGGAACGTGGCACGGGAATCACGCTTGCCTGCGGGTCCGGGGCCTGTGCGACCGCCGTGGCCGCTGCGGAACGGGGCCTGACCGAGCGCAAGGTTCGGATGGAGGTCGACGGCGGCTGGCTGACGCTCGACTGGCGCGAGGACGGCGTCTGGATGACCGGGCCGACCGCGCATGTGTTCGACGCCACCCTGACGAAAGCCTTTCTGGAGTCGCTGTGATGACGGCGCAGCCCCCCATCTTCGCGACCCTTGGTTGTCGCCTGAACGCCTATGAGACCGAGGCGATGAAGACGCTTGCGGAAGGGGCGGGGGTCGAAGGTGCCGTGGTGGTGAACACCTGTGCGGTGACGGCGGAAGCCGTGCGCAAGGCGCGGCAGGAAATCCGGCGGTTGCGGCGTGAGAACCCCGAGGCGAAGCTGATCGTTACGGGCTGTGCCGCCCAGACCGAGCCCGAGACGTTCGCGGGTATGGCCGAGGTCGATCTGGTCGTCGGCAATGTCGAAAAGATGGAGCCTGCCACTTGGGCGCGGCTCGGCCCCGATTTCGTGGGCGAGACCGAGAGGGTTCAGGTCGACGATATCATGTCGGTCACCGAAACCGCGGGGCACCTGATCGACGGTTTCGGCACGCGCAGCCGGGCCTACGTGCAGGTTCAGAACGGCTGCGATCATCGCTGCACCTTCTGCATCATCCCTTACGGTCGGGGCAATTCGCGCAGCGTGCCGGCGGGCGTCGTGGTCGATCAGATCAAGCGACTGGTGGACAAGGGCTTCAACGAGGTCGTTCTGACGGGCGTCGATCTGACGTCATGGGGTGCCGATCTGCCGGGCGAGCCGCGTCTTGGCGATCTGGTCATGCGTATCCTGCGGCTGGTGCCTGACCTGAACCGCCTGCGCATCTCGTCCATCGATTCCATCGAGGCGGACGAGAACCTGATGCTCGCCATCGCGTCCGAGCCGCGCCTCATGCCGCATCTGCACCTGAGCCTTCAGCACGGCGACGACCTGATCCTCAAGCGGATGAAACGGCGGCATCTGCGCGACGACGCCATCGCCTTTTGCGAAGAGGCGCGAAAGCTGCGCCCCGGCATCACCTTTGGGGCCGACATCATCGCGGGCTTCCCGACCGAGACCGACGCGCATTTCGAGAACTCGCTGAAGCTGGTCGAGGACTGCGACCTGACGTGGCTCCACGTCTTTCCCTATTCCGCGCGCGAGGGCACGCCTGCCGCGCGCATCCCGCAGAAGGTGAATGGCACGATCATCAAGGACCGTGCCGCGCGTCTGCGTGAGGCGGGTGAAGCGGCGGTGATCCGGCACCTGACAGCGCAGGTCGGCCAGACCCATGCCGTGCTTATGGAGAACCCGCGCATGGGGCGGACCGAGCATTTCGCCGAAGTCACCTTCGACAGCGACCAGACCGAGGGCGACATCGTGAGCGCCACGATCAAGGGCTTTGCCAACGGTCAGTTGGTCGCCTGATGCACCCGAACCCGGCCTTCCGCAAAGCCGATACGGCCCGCAACCTCGCCTTCGCGCGCGAACGCAGTTTCGGGATCCTCAGCATCAACGGGGCCGACGGGCCGCTCATGGCGCATGTGCCGTTCAACCTAAACGAAGACGGCTCTATCGCCGCCATGCACCTCGTCCGCTCGAACCCGATTCTCGCCGCGCTGGACGCGCCGACGAAAGCCGTGATCGTGGTGAACGGGCCGGACGGCTACGTCTCGCCCGATTGGTACGGGATGGAGGACCAGGTGCCGACGTGGAATTACGTCGCCGTTCACCTGCACGGGACGCTGGAAAAGCGGCCCGCTGATGTGCTGCCGGGGATGCTTGCGTTTCAGTCCTATGCCTTCGAGTCGCGGATCAAGGGCAAGACGCCTTGGGCCCCCGACAAGATGACGCCCGAGGTGTTCGAGAAGATGCAGCGCGCCATCGTGCCGATCCGCCTGCATGTCGAGAGCGTCGACGGGACGTGGAAGCTGGGTCAGAACAAACCGCCGCCCGCGCGTCTGTCGGCGGCTGCAAAGCTCAAGAAAGGGTTCGGGCAGGAGCTCAAGGTGCTTTCGGCACTCATGCGCCGCCCCGATCTGGACTGACGAATAAGATTGGACAGGATCGCGGCGAGGCCCTAGGCTCAATGTGAAGGAGATTCACATGCCGCTGCCTCTCGTCCCCATCGCCGTCTACGCCGCGACCTACGGGTCTCTGGCCCTCGCCACTTGGAAAGTCGCGCAAAAGGTCGAACGCGGGCGTCGCGACCAGCGGGCCGAGGATGCGCTGGACGATGTGCAGGAGGGGTTGACGATCCGTCGCGAAACGGACCAAGCAAACGGCACGGCCCGCATCCGGCGGGTGTTCCGGTTTTCGGATGACGGCTCTGCCTTCGAACTGGATGCAACGCTATTGGGCCGCGTGAAATTCAAGAAGGTTCCCTGATGATGCAGCTTGTTGGTAACCCCGCCTCGCCCTTCGTGCGAAAGGTGCGCGTGATGCTGATCGAAACCGGGCAGACGGACGAGGTCGAGATGATCGAGACCGTCACCACCGCCGTCGACCCCTCGCCCGAAGCGACTGCCGCGAACCCGCTCAAAAAGATCCCGGCGCTGATCCGACCTGATGGTTGCACGCTTTACGACAGCCGGGTCATCACCCGGTTCCTTGACGCGCGTGCGGATGCGAACCTGTATAAAAACAATCGGTTGTGGGAAATCCTGACGCTCGAAGCCACGGCGGACGGCCTTCTCGATGCCGCTGTTCTCATGGTTTACGAGGGGCGCGTGCGGCCCGAAAACATGCAATACGAAGGCTGGGTTGAGGCGCAGTGGGGCAAGGTCGAAGGCGCGCTCGACGCCATCGAAGCCCGTTGGATGAGCCACCTGCGCGGACCCATCGACGCCGGTCAGATCGCGGTCGGCTGCGCGTTGGGCTATCTCGATTTCCGCCACGGCGCCCGCGAATGGCGCAAGGGCCGCGGCGTGTTGGACGACTGGTATGCGGCGTTCGCGGAACGGCCGAGCATGAAGGCGACGATGCCGACAGGCTAGGGCAGGGGTGTTATCCTGACAAAATCGCTCGCGTTTTTTCCGGTTCAGGCTGCGTCAGGACGCCACACCGCAATCCGTTTAATCCGGGCTTGAATCTCACCTTTGAGGGCTAATGCCTTCTGGACGGGTGCAATTCTAGGCGCTAAACACCGCCGCGATGGGCTACGGGCAACTGCGGCCTTCAAGGGACGTGTCAGCCGCGCACGCGGCTTGGGAAAGGGAGAAACTCTCGTGTCACACGCAGACGATCACGAAGGGACCCGCCGGGATTTCCTCTACTATGCGACCGCCGGTGCCGGCGTCGTCGCGACCGGTGCCGCCGTATGGCCGCTGGTCAACCAGATGAACCCCTCGGCGGACGTGCGGGCGCTGGCTTCGATCCGCGTCGACGTCTCGGGTATCGCCGAAGGCAGCCAGCTTACGGTTCAGTGGCTCGGCAAGCCGGTCTTCATCCGCAACCGGACGCAGGAAGAGATCGACGCGGCCCGCGAAACCCCGATCGACGATCTTCCCGATCCGATCGCGCGCAACCAGAACCTCGGTGGCGAAGAGCCCGCGTCCGATGAGAACCGGACCCTTGGCGAAGGCGAAAACTGGCTGGTGATGATGGGCGTGTGCACCCACCTCGGCTGTGTGCCCCTTGGCGACGGCGCTGGCGATTACGGCGGGTGGTACTGCCCCTGCCACGGCTCCCACTACGACTCGGCCGGACGTATCCGTCGCGGCCCGGCGCCCGAGAACCTTCCGGTTCCGATCGCGCAGTTCGTCGACGAAACCACCATTCAGCTGGGCTGAGGGAGAGAGACATGGCTGGTATCCCCCACGACCATTACGAGCCGAAGTCCGGCTTCGAGAAATGGACGCACAAGCGTCTGCCGATCGTGTCGCTGCTTTACGACACCCTGATGATCCCGACCCCCAAGAACCTGAACTGGTGGTGGATCTGGGGCATCATTCTCGCGTTCTGCCTGGTCCTTCAAATCGTGACCGGCGTTATCCTCGTGATGCACTACACGCCGCATGTCGACATGGCGTTCGCCTCGATCGAACACATCATGCGTGACGTGAACGGCGGGTTCTTCCTGCGTTACCTGCACATGAACGGCGCATCGCTGTTCTTCGTCGCGGTCTACATCCACATGTTCCGTGGTCTGTTCTACGGGTCCTACAAAGCCCCGCGTGAGATCACCTGGATCATCGGGATGCTGATCTACCTCGTCATGATGGCGACCGGCTTCCTGGGCTACGTTCTGCCCTGGGGTCAGATGTCCTTCTGGGGTGCGACGGTCATCACCGGCCTGTTCGGTGCCATCCCGTTCATCGGCGAAGGCATTCAGACCTGGCTCCTCGGTGGGCCGGCGGTCGGCAACGCCACGCTCAACCGCTTCTTCTCGCTGCACTACCTGCTTCCCTTCGTGATCGCCGCTCTCGTGATCGTTCATATCTGGGCCTTCCACACCACGGGCAACAACAACCCGACGGGTGTCGAGGTGCGGCGCGGATCGAAGGAAGAAGCCAAGAAAGACACGCTTCCGTTCTGGCCCTACTTCGTCATCAAGGACCTGTTCGCGCTGGCGATCGTCCTCCTGATCTTCTGGGCCATCGTGGGCTTCATGCCGAACTACCTCGGCCACCCCGACAACTACATCGAAGCGAACCCGCTGGCGACGCCCGCACATATCGTGCCGGAATGGTACTACCTGCCGTTCTACGCGATCCTGCGTGCCTTCACCGCCGACGTCTGGGCCGTGCAACTGGTGAGCTGGGTGACCGGCGGCATCATCGACGCCAAATTCTTCGGCGTGCTCGCGATGTTCGGTGCGATCTTCGTGATGGCGCTGGCCCCGTGGCTCGACACCTCGTCGGTCCGCTCGGGCAAGTACCGTCCGGCGTTCAAGTGGTGGTTCCGTCTGCTGGTGATCGACTTCATCGTCCTGATGTGGGTCGGCGCCCGTGACACGAACTTCCCGCATGACTGGATTTCGCTGATCGGTGCGACCTACTGGTTCGCCTACTTCCTCGTGATCCTCCCGCTGCTCGGCGTGTTCGAGAAGCCGGAGACGCCCCCGGCGACCATCGACGAGGATTTCAAGAAGCACTACCCCGACGCCCCTTCGGCGGCCGAGTGAGAGAGGATCTGAGACCAATGATCAAGAAACTCACCCTTTCCGCGGTCACCGCGATCACCATGGCCTTGGGCGGCACCGCTGCCCTGGCCGCCGGCGAAGGTGGCCATATCGAAGATGTCGCCTTCTCGTTCGAAGGACCCTTCGGCACCTATGACCAGCAGCAGCTTCAGCGCGGCTTCAAGGTCTACATGGACGTGTGCCGGGCCTGTCACGGCCTGCAATACGTGCCGCTGCGCACGCTCACCGACCTCGGGTATTCCGAGGACGAGGTGCGCGCCTTCGCTGCCGAGAACTTCGAAATCTACGAAGCCGAGACCGACGAATGGCGTCCCGCGCTTCCGCGTGACAACTTCCCGGCCGTGTCGGGCGAGGGCATGGGTCCCGATCTGTCGCTCATGGCCAAGGCGCGCGCGGGCTTCCACGGCCCCGCAGGCACCGGCATCAACCAACTTCTCAAAGGCATGGGTGGACCGGAATACATCACGGCCTTCCTCACCGGGTTCACCGGCGAAGAGCGTGAAGTGGCCGGTCAGTATCTTTATGAGAACACCGCTTTCGACGGCGGCTGGGTCTCGATGCCGCCGCAGCTTTCGGACGGGCTGGTGGACTTCGACGATGGGCACGCGAACGATGCGCACCATTTGGCCGAAGACGTCGCCGCGTTCCTGATGTGGACGGCGGAGCCGAAGATGATGGAGCGTAAGCAGGCCGGGTTCATCGGTGTGATTATGCTCGTCATCCTCGCGACGATGCTCTACCTCACGAACAAGAAGCTTTGGGCGCCGCACAAGTACGGCAAGGAACTGGATCTCTGATCCGGTCCATCCCGCTGAATGAAAAGGGCGCCTCTCGGGGCGCCCTTTTTCTTTGTCGGCCCTGCAAGGGTCAGTGGCCGAGGTAATCGCGAAGCGCCTCAGGCGGATGCGCGAAAATCTCGGCCGTCGGCACGGGGGCATGGGCCACCCCATCGGCCACGAGTATGACATCGTCCGCGATGCGCCGCGCATCGCCCGGTTCGTGGCTGACCATCAGAAGGGTCGCGCCCGTTTCGTCCGCCAGCGCAGCAACCAAGCCAAGCATTTCGTCGCGCAGGGCCGGTCCCAGCGCACCGAACGGCTCGTCCAGAAGCATGATCGGCTTGTCGCGCAGAAGCGCCCGGGCAAGCGCCACGCGCGCGATCTGACCGCCTGACAAGGCCGCGGGTTTGCGCGGGCCGAGCCCAGCAAGGCCGACCCGGTTCAAAGCCTCGTCCACCCGGGCCGCATCGCCCCTAGACAACCGCAAGTCAGGTCGCACCCCCAAACCGACGTTCTGGGCGGCGGTTAGATGCGGGAACAGGTTGTTGTCTTGAAAGATGGTGGTGATCGGACGCTGCGCGGGGGGCGTGGCCGACAGGTCGGTTCCCGACCAAAGCACCCGGCCTGACGCGGGTTGATAACCGCCGATCGCCGCGAGCAGTGTCGATTTTCCGGCGCCCGACGGCCCGAGAATGGCGACTTTCCGGCCCGGCTCGACGCTCAGGGTCGCGTCCAGCGTGAAGCCGCCAAGATCGACATGCATGTTTTCAAGCGTCAGCATTCACGCGCCCTCCCCGGTCGAAAACCCAGAACACCGCGAGGCTCGCAGCAAGAAGCACCAGCGCGGCCCCGGCAGCGTCATCCATCCGATAAGCTGACAGCAGACGATAGAGTTGCAGAGGCAGGGTGGGCGTGTCGGGCGACGCGAACAGGGCAATGACACCAAGGTCACCCATCGACAGGGCCGCGGCAAGCCCGGCGGAAAACCCGAGAGGCCGGCGCAGGCGGGGCAGCCAGACGAGCCTGAACCGCGCCCACCCGGACATGCCGAGTCCGTCTGCAAGCCGCCCGAAGTCGGCCTCGATCTGACCAAGCGCGGGCACCAGCGCACGCAGGGCGAAAGGCAACGACATCACGGCGTTCACGAGCGCGGTCACCGGAAGCGCGAAGGCGAACGGATCGGCTACCGGGAAAATCAGGATGAACAGGCCCGTCCCGATCACGAGGGGCGAGGCCGCGATCGTAAGCGTCCCGATCGCCTCGACCAGCCGCGAACGGCTTTTCACGGCCCATGCGGCAATGGGAAGCGCGAGCGAGATCGACAGCACGACCGACGCCATCGCCACGCCGAGCGAGCGCAGGGTCGCCGCGAAGACGGAGGGCGGAAGGGACGTAAGCGCCGGGATGCCGTCCACGGCGATCATCGCCATGGGCAGAACCAGAAACAGCGTGGCGAGTGCGATCAACGCGGCGTCGAGCGCGCGCAACGCGGGCGAATTCGCATCCCAGCGCATCACGGCGCGGTCGAGGCCGGAGCCGAAGCCGGAAGGCAGGGCGACCTTCAAAGCGACCAGCGCGACGGCGGCACCGAGGCCAAATTGCACGAGCGCCAGAAGGGCCGCTTTGCCGAGGTCGAAGTCGAGACGGAACGCCTGATAGATCGCCAATTCGATGGTCGTGGCGCGTGGGCCGCCGCCAAGGGCGAGCGCGACGGCGAAAGACGTCAGGCACAGCAGGAAAACGACGAGGAAAGCCCCCGGAAGCACCTCGCGCAGCATCGGCCTTTCGAGATGCCGGGCTATATCGCGGGAAGTCATGCCGAGCGACGCGGCAAGGCGGAAGCGTTCGGCGGGAATGGCGAGCCATCCTTGCAGAACCAGCCGGGTCGCAAGCGGGAGGTTGAAGAACACATGCGCCAGCACGACGCCATGAAAGCCGTAGATCGAAATGGGTTCGAAGCCGAGGGCGACGAGCGCCTGACTGACGATGCCGGACCGTCCGAAAACGCTGATGAGCCCGAAGACCGCAACGATCACGGGCAGGATGAACGGTGCACCGAGCAACATGACCAGCAGACTTCGGCCCGGAAATCGCCGTCGCGCGTAAGCCCGCCCGATAGGCACCGCGAGCACGACCGACAGGGCCGCCGACAGCGTTGCCTGCAGCAGCGTGAACCGTAGGGCGGCCCAATCGGCCACACCGAACCCGCCCACGCCTTCGGCCCGAACCGCAACCGCCGCGAGCGTGCCCAGAGTCAGAAGGAGAACGAGGGCGAGGGCAATGGCCCCCGCCCCGGTGGTCCGCGTCACCGCGTCGATGCCGCGCGCCATTCCTCGATGGCGTCGTCACGGATCGCTTCGGCCTCGGCCCCCAGATAGATCAGGGCATTCTCCGGCTCATGCAGTGTCTCGAACCCGTCCGGCAGGCCTTCGGTCGGGATCTTTGCCGGGTACATCCAGTTGGTCGTGGGGATCGCGGACTGGAACCCATCCGTGAGCATGAAGTCCATGAACATATCGGCCAGTTCGCCCTGTTCGGTCGACGCGACCTTGCCCGCGATTTCGATCTGCAGGTAGTGGCCGTCGTCAAAAGCGGCTGCCGCCTTGGTTTCGTCGTCCTCGGCAATCAGGTGATAGGCAGGCGATGTGGTGTAGGACAGGACCATGTCCGCCTCGCCCTCGACGAACATGCCATAGGCTTCGGACCATCCTTTCGTCACGGTGACGATCTGGTCGTTCAGACGCTCCCAATACGCGCCCGCCTCTTCGCCGTAGACCGCCTTGACCCAGAGGACGAGACCGAGGCCGGGTGTGGACGAGCGCGGGTCCTGAATGAGGATCGACAGGTCGCTGTCGGCCAGCTCGTCGAACGAGGCCGGCGGGGTGTCCACTTTGGTCTTGTCATAGACGAACGCGAAATACCCCCAGTCGAAGGGCAGGAACAGTTCGTCCTGCCATTCGATCGGCAGGTCGAGCTGCGGGCTTTCGATGCCGTGTGGCGCGAACAGCGCGGTTTCGCGGGCGGCTTCGGCAAGGTTCTCGTCGAGGCCGAGCACGACGTCGGCCTCGGTCCGGGCGCCCTCGAGCCGCAGGCGCGACAGGATTTCGGCCCCGTCGCCGACGGCCACGAATTCGAGGTCGCAGTCGCAACGCGCCTCGAACGCCTTTTCGATCACGGGGCCGGGGCCCCATTCGGCGACGAAGCTGTCATAGGTGTAAACAGTAAGGGTGTCTTGCGCGTTGGCGATGCTCGCCAAGCCCACAAGTCCCGCTGCGATGATGGGTGTTCTCATGTCATCCTCCATTGCGACGGGCGAAAGTCCGGCAGGATGACCTGTGATGGTCCTGACCTTCCCTCCGCCGGTGCTAGCCGGTTCAGGTTCAACGGGTTCGCTTTCGCATCTCAGCCGGACGACTTGCGTCGCACGGGCACCCCGAGGTGAGGCAGACACTATGCATCGAACCCGGTGCTCGCAAGGGGGTGTCACCGAAAGGTGCGTGCTGGCGCACGCGCTTTGGGAGCCACGTCCCGCCGCTGGCGGGCCGCGGCGGTGCGAGAGGGCCAGCCCTCTCGCGCTCTCCCGAGGTTTTCGGAAACGAAGAAGAGTTGAGGTTTTCCGGGGGGTCGGCTACCGAAGCGGCAAAGGAGCCGGGCCATGATGAACTCTTTCGGGCATATCTTTCGGGTGACGACCTGGGGCGAAAGCCACGGGCCTGCGCTTGGGGCGACCGTGGACGGTGTGCCGCCGGGGGTGGCGCTGGACGAGGCGATGATCCAGCACTGGCTGGACCGGCGCAAACCCGGCCAGAACAAATACACGACCCAGCGGCGTGAACCCGACGCGGTTCGTATTCTGTCGGGTGTCTACGAGGGCGAGACGACCGGGACGCCGGTGCAGCTCATGATCGAGAACACCGATCAGCGGTCCAAGGATTATGGCGACATCGCCGAGAAGTTCCGGCCCGGCCATGCCGACATCACCTATTGGCAGAAATACGGTATCCGCGATCCGCGCGGGGGTGGGCGGTCATCGGCGCGCGAAACGGCGGCCCGCGTCGCGGCGGGCGGTATCGCGCGTGAGGCGCTCAAGATGCTGGTGCCGGGAATCGAGGTGCGCGGCTACATGACCCGCATGGGCGAGCACGAGATCGACCGCAGCCGTTTCGACTGGGACGAGATCGAGCGCAATCCGTTCTGGGTTCCGGACGCCGAAGCCGCCGCGACATGGGCCGACTACCTCGACGGGTTGCGCAAGGCGGGCTCGTCCGTCGGCGCGGTGATCGAGGTGGTCGTGCGCGGTGCGCCCGCAGGCCTCGGGGCGCCGATCTATGCCAAACTCGACACAGGTCTGGCCGCTGCGATGATGTCGATCAACGCCGTGAAGGGCGTCGAGATCGGTGAAGGCATGAACGCGGCCTGCCTGACGGGCGAGGGGAATGCGGACGAGATCTATATGGGGAACGACGGAAAACCGGTGTTTTCGTCGAACCACGCGGGCGGCATTCTTGGTGGTATCTCGACCGGGCAAGACATCGTCTGCCGGTTCGCGGTCAAGCCGACGTCTTCGATCCTGACCCCGCGCAAGACGATCACGAAAACGGGCGAGCCGGCCGAGATCGTCACAAAGGGGCGCCATGACCCCTGCGTCGGCATCCGCGCCGTCCCGGTGGGCGAAGCGATGGCGGCCTGTGTCATTCTCGATCATCTGATGCTGCACCGGGCGCAGGTCGGCGACGGGCCACGGGGCAAGATCGGCTGATGCTGTCGATCCTCGGGATCACCTTCCCGATCTTCGCGGCGATCGCGCTTGGCTATGGCCTGGTCCGCTGGCGGGTGTTCCGGCCACAGGACATGCGGGTGTTCGGCGCCTATGTCATGAACATCGCGCTGCCTGCCCTGATCTTCAACGCGGTCGCGACACGGGACATCGGCGAAGTGTTCAACGTGCCCTACATGGCCGCGTATCTCGCCGGGGCTCTGGTCACGATGGGGATCGCGTTCGGCTGGTTTTCGGCCATCACCGGGCCGCAGCGCCGCGCTGTCGGGGCGATGGGTGCGTCCTGCCCGAACTCCGGTTTCGTCGGAGCGCCGCTGATGCTGTTGCTCTTCCCCGATATCGCCGGGCTCATCCTCGCCATGAACATGCTGGTCGAGAACGTGGTGATCGTGCCCGTGGCGCTCGCCCTGATCGAAGCGTCCAAGGGTGGGGGGCTGAACATTGGCAAGGTGCTGATCGGCGTCATACGGCGGCCGATGGTGATCGGCCTGATCCTCGGCCTCGTCGTGTCGGTGATCGGGATGCCGCTGCCGGGGCCGGTCGACCGGCTCGTCGGCATGGTGGCGGGGTCCGCCGCCGCGCTGGCGCTGGTCGTGATCGGCGGATCGCTTGCCGGGCTTTCGGTGAAAGGCAATGTCGCTCTGGCGGCGCAGATTTCGCTCGCCAAGCTGGTGGTGCATCCACTGGTGACGGTGGGTGCCGTGATCCTGTTCGGCGTGCTGGGGCTTGGCCTTGCCGGCGATCTGAGGACCGCCGTCATCCTGTCGGCGGCGATCCCGATGTTCACGATCTACACGGTTCTGGCGCAGGAGACGGGGCACGAAGGCCTCGCCTCGCTCGCGCTTTTGATGGCCACGGTCGCGTCTTTCGTGACGCTCAACGTGGCGATTTTCCTGCTGGTCTAGGCCGTCGCGGTGGCGAGCGCCGCGTCGAACAGAGCCTTGATATCCTCGTAGGCCGTTCCCGCGACGATCCGGGCGATTTCCTTGCGGTCGGGACCGATCGCGATCAGGGTCGAACGGCGCGGAACCTTGAACGACGTGGTGATGTCGTCGCGTTTGTAGGTGTCCCAATCCACCTCGATATACGTGATCTTTTCCTTGTAGGCCGGGTTCTCGTCGAACAGGCGCGAGATCACGCGGCGTTGGGCCTGACAGGTGCCGCACCACGGGGCGAAGTAGTCGAGGACCACGGGCGTTCCGGCATCGAGAGCCTGGTTCACCGCGCCCGGCGTATAGGCGATGGTGGCGGATTGGCCGAGCGTCGGGATCAGAGCGGCGGCGGATACTGTGGCAAGGAATGAGCGACGGTTCATAAGGACCTCCCTAGATGGAAACGGACAAATCGACGAGCCAGGCGGGCATGTTCGACAACAGCCAGGCATCGATCATGTGGTTGATACGGAACAGGATGGCGAAGCCGACCAAAAGAAACGCGGCGCCGAGAACAGGGCGTGACACGTTGGCGAATTTTCTGAGCGCCGTGGCCCGCAGCCCGTAGCCGATGGCGAGGATCAGGGTCGAAACACCGGCGGCGAACATCACCATGATCGCGAAGGCGCGGATCAGGCTTTCACCCTGCGAGGCGAGCGCGATGGCCCCGCCGAGCGTGGGGCCGATACAGGGGGACCAGACCGCGCCGAGCAGCAGGCCCCCGCCGAACTGACCCCAGAGCGAGGTCCGGTCGAAACTGTCGATGCCGCCGTCGGCACGCGCGGCGAGTCCCGCCGTGGCCGAGGCGAAGACCGCGTTCGCTTGCGGCACCAGCATGACGAGGCCGAACCCGATCATCAGGACGGCGCCAGCGGTCGCAACGGTGTCTTCGGTCAGGCCTATGGCGTAGCCCACGGTGGACACCAGCATACCGAAGGTGACGAAAGACAGGCTCATCCCGGCGGCGAGCACGACGGGGCCAAGGCGATGCGCCTGCAAGGCGGAGGCAAGCACGATCGGCAGGACCGGCAGAACGCAGGGGTTGATGAGCGTCAGCAGGCCCGCGCCATATGCGAGGATCAATTCCATGCCTTCTCATTGCCGTGACAGCCCGATCACTGTCACCCGACAAGCGCGTGAGTTTCGTTTCAGCCGGAATAGGTTTCCGACATCATCTCACGCAGCAACGGCACGCGGCGGGGGCGGAAGCTTTCCCGCGTTTCGCTGACGGAGGCGACGCGGGAGATCAGGAAGCGGCGAAACCCCCGGCGCAGGCAGCACCATGCGAGGATCCACGGTTCGTAATCGGTGTAGACCACCGACAGCGGCCAGATCCGCCGTTCCGTGAACGACCCCTCTCGGTCGGTATAGGTGATATCGACCGCGCGCTCCTCCCATGCGGCTTCACGCAAGGTCGGCATGAACTCCGGCACTTCGGGCTTCTTGTCGAAGACATAGGCGAGCAGGGCGACGTGTCGCGCCTCGTCGGCCTTGCGCGCGGGGAGCGAGGCGGTGACCTTGGCGATGGCGCGCTTGGCGGCCTCCGCCAGTGCCGGGTCGCCCTGCCATTCCAGCCAGCCGAGGCCCAGCATCACCGCCTCGAGCTCGAGACGGTCGAACATCTGCGGGGGCACCGCATTGTCCTCGGTCAGCGTGTAGCCGAACCCGGCCTCGCCATCGATGATCGCCCCGGCGGCGCGCAGGCTTTCGATGTCGCGATAGATGGTGCGCTCAGATACGCCGGTTTCACCGGCCAGACGGGCGGCGGTGACAGGCGGGGGCAGTCGCCGTAGGGTATCGAGCAGACGAAATAGGCGATCTGAACGGCTCATGTCCCCTCCTGACGGAAACTGTCAGTATGGGGGGAGCATAACGCGGGCAGTCACACAGGCAACGCGAAAGGAAAACCGATGCTGACGCTTTACCATTCCTACTGGTCCCGCGCGACGCGGATGCTCGCCCTCGTCCATGAACTCGGGATCGTCGATGAGGTGACGCGCGTGCATGTCGACCTGAAGCGGCAGGACGGATCGGGTCGGTTCGACCCGAACAATCCGCATCCCGACCACAAGGTGCCCGCGCTCGACCATGACGGGACCGTCATCACCGAAAGCGCGGCGATTGCGCTTTACCTCAGCGACATGTTCCCCGACGCGGGGCTGGCGCCCGTGATGGGCGATCCGAAGCGCGGCCCGTTCCTGACATGGCTCGTCTATTCGGTGTCGGTGATGGAACCCGTCTACAATCACAAGGCCGCAGGTCTGGATCACCCGATCCTGCGGGCATCGTTCCGGGGTGTGCCCGAGGTCGAGAAACGCCTGATCGATACGTTCGCGGATGGTCGCCCGTTCCTTCAGGGTGACACGTTCACCGCCGCCGATCTGATGGTGCAGTCGCCCTATCAGTGGATGCGTGACTGGGCGCCGCAGGATGACAACGTGCTTGCATGGGTCGACCGGGTGAACGCGCGCCCGTCCTATGCCTGGGCGCGGGAGATCGACGCGCGATATGCGCCGGCCATGACCTGAAGGGTCGGCTCAGGTGGCGGCGCGATCCGCCGTCACCGGGGCCGGTTTCTGCTTGGAAAGCTGCACGGCGAGGATGCCGACCGTCACGACCGCGACGCCGATCACATCGAGCAGGCCCAGTTGTTCACCCAGCAGAACCGCGGCAATCGCCACCCCGAAGAACGGGTTGAGGAAGTGGAACGTCGCCGCCCGCACCGCCCCGATGCGTTGCACAAGTTCGAACCAGACCCATGTGGCCGCAAGGCCGGGAACCAGCGTGGTATAGGCGAAGGCCGCAATGAGACCGGGGTTCCAGTTCACCTCGAACGGCTCCAGCGCCAATGCGAAGGGGGCGAGCGCGATGGCCCCTACCAGCATCTGAAGGCCGACCACCATCAGCAGGTTGCCCCCGCCCGACGCGGTGCGCACCGAAAGCGTCGCGACGGCCAGTGCGACGGCGGCGATGATGCAAAGGATCAGACCATACATATCGACGCCACCGGAAATCCGGCTGCCCATGATGAGGGCGACCCCGGCAAAGCCCACGACCAGTCCGACGACCGCCAGCATCGGCAGACGGTCGCGGAAGACGACCCAGCCGAGAAGGCCCACGATCAGCGGCATGGTCGAGGCGATGATGGAGGCGAACCCGGCTTCGATCGTCTGCATCGCGATGAAGTTCAGGCCAAGGTAAAGCGCGTTCTGGCAGACACCGAAGACGACCACCGAAATCCATTGGCCCCGCGTCAGCCTGATCCGCTGACCCAGCATACGGGCGAGTCCCATTGCCATCAGGCCGGAGATCACGAACCGGATGGCAAGCGCGGTCATCGGCGGCGCATCGGCCACGATGATCCGGGCGGAGGTGAAGGCGGACGACCACATCACGGCAAAGGCAAGACCCATCATGATCGCGCGAATATCCATCTGGTGCTCCTTACCGCTGTGCCCGGCGACCCTAGCCAAATCGCACCGGTGCACAACCCCGCGCGATGCGATCCTCGCCATGTCCGATTGCCGACCTTAAACTCGCCCCAGAGGTGCCCATGACCACAGAACCCAAAGCGTTCGAAACCATCGAAGATCTGGAAAGCTGGCTATCCAGAAACCACGACACCGAGAGCGAACTGATCGTGCGGCTTTACAAGGTCCAGAGCGGTATACCTTCGATCACGTGGGACGAACTGGTGCAGGGCATCCTGTGTTGGGGCTGGATCGACGGGATCAAGCGGTCCTATGACGCGGTCAGCTACACGCAACGGATCACGCCGCGCAAACCGCGCTCGTCATGGTCGAAACGCAACGTGGCGCATGTCGAACGTCTGATCGCCGAAGGGCGTATGCAGCCCTCGGGTCTGGCGCATGTCGAAGCGGCCAAGGCGGACGGGCGGTGGGATGCGGCCTATGCCGGCCCCGCCGACATGGTGATCCCGCCGGATTTCCTTGCCGCCCTCGATGCCGTGCCCGAAGCGCGGGCGACCTATGACGGGCTTGCCAGCGGATGGCGCTATTCGATCTATCACGCCCTGCATTCGGCCAAGAAGCCCGAGACGCTCCTGGCCCGGATGGAACGCATGATCGCGCGCATGGCGGAAGGCCTGCCGCCCGTGAAGCGGTAAGGGATTTTTGCCCCCCACAAAGCAAAAGGGCCGCCCTCGGGCGACCCTTTCGGAAATTCTGAAAACCGGAACTTACGAGTTCACGGAGTCCTTCAGAGCCTTCGCAATGGTCATCTTGACCACCTTGTCGGCTTCTTTCTTGATCTGCTCGCCGGTGGCCGGGTTGCGAACCATACGCTCGGGGCGCTCACGGCAATAGATCTTGCCGACACCCGGAAGGGTCACGGCACCGCCGCCCGACACTTCCTTGGTGATGATCGAGGTGATCGCGTCAAGCGCGGCGGATGCCGATTTCTTGTCGGTGTCCATCTCCTCGGCCAGCGCTGCAACGAGCTGGGTCTTGGTCATCGGTTTTGCCATGTGATTACTCCTCACTGTCCCGTCTTCGGGGTTTCATTGGCCGCATTTAAAGGAGGTTGCGGGGGGCACACAACTCTTTCTGAACGGAATCGGCAAGAAAACAACGGGTTTCCGCTCAGTCAGGGGGGTTTTCCTTATTCAAAGGAATGCCGTTTCGTCGAATGAGCGTAACTTCCGGCTGTGGATGCGTTCCAGCGGCATATCGCGCAGACGCTCCATCGCGCGAATGCCGATCAACAGATGGCGCCCGACCTGCGTGGTGTAGAAGTCGCTCGCCATCCCCGGCAGTTTGAGTTCGCCGTGCAATGGCTTGTCCGACACGCACAGAAGCGTGCCGTAGGGCACGCGGAACCGGAACCCGTTGGCCGCGATCGTCGCACTTTCCATGTCGAGCGCGATGGCCCGCGACTGGCTCAGGCGCTGCACGGGTCCGGAATTGTCCCGGAGTTCCCAGTTGCGGTTGTCGAGCGATGCGACCGTGCCCGTGCGCATGATCCGCTTCAATTCGTAACCTTCCAGCTCGGTCACATCCGCCACCGCGTCTTCCAGCGCGATCTGGATCTCGGCGAGCGGCGGGATTGGCACCCAGATCGGAAGATCGGCGTCCAGCACCTTGTCCTCGCGCAGATAGGCGTGCGCCAGAACGAAATCGCCCAGCCGTTGCGAGTTCCGCAGACCGGCGCAATGTCCGACCATCAGCCACGCGTGAGGGCGAAGCACCGCGATATGGTCGGTCGCGGTCTTGGCGTTCGACGGTCCCACCCCGATATTGACCAGCGTGATCCCGGAGCCGTCCGCGCGTTTCAGGTGATAGGTCGGCATCTGCGGTAGCTTCGACAGAGACGGGATTTCCCCGTCCGGCTCGGTCAGCGCAAAGTTTCCGGGACTGACGAAGGCGGTATATCCGCTCGACTTGTCCGCCAGCATCGCGCGGGCGAACAGCTCGAATTCCTCGACATAGAACTGGTAGTTCGTGAACAGCACGTGGTTCTGGAAATGCTCGGCCAGCGTCGCGGTGTAGTGGCTGAGGCGCGCGAGCGAATAGTCGATGCGCTGGGCCGTGAACGGTGCGAGCGGCTCGGACCCGTCCTCGTGCCGGTAGCCCAGCCCGTTGACGATGTCGTCATGCGTATTCGTCAGGTCCGGCACGTCGAACACGTCGCGCAGAGGAAACGCCATCGCCCCCTCTTGCGGCACGGTGATGTCAGCGCGCCCCGCCACCGCGAAATGGACCGGCATCGGTGTGCTGGACTGGCCGACCGCGACCGGAACCCCGTGGTTCTGTATCAACAGGCCGATCTGTTGTTCGAGATAGTTCCGAAACAGGTCCGGTCGTGTGATCGTCGTCGAATAGGTGCCGGGGCCGGGCACATGGCCGAAGGACAGGCGATTGTCCGTCGCTGCATGTGTCGTCGTACGGAACCGTATCTCAGGATAGAACGCCCGGAACCGGTTCGCAGGCTGTTCCGTAAGACCAGCGGAGTCCGAGAATTTAACCGTCAGGAAATCGCAGGCGGCGTCGTAAAGCTCGCACAGGCGGTCCACCGCCAGACTCGCGTCGGTGAAGAACTCCGCCTGAACTTTGGACGGTGTCTTGATCGGCAGGGTCAGGTCAGCGGGGGACATCAAGGCTCCTCAAACAATTCGGTCAACTCGAACTTGGTCACGTCCACCAAACCGAGATCGGAGATGCGTAGTTCAGGGATGACCACCAGCGCAAGCAGCGAGTGCTGCATGTAGGCGTTGTTGAGCGTGCAGCCGCAGGCCGCCATCGCCTCGACCATGTTCTGCGCCTTGGCGGCCACCGTTTCGGCCGGTTCGTCGGACATGAGGCCAGCGACCGGCAACTCGACGAGTGCGATTTCCTTGCCATCCTTGAAGACGGTGATACCGCCGCCCACTTCGCCCAGCCGGTTCGCGGCCAGCGCCATGTCGCGGCGCGACGTGCCGACGACGATCATGTGGTGGCTGTCATGGGCCACGGTCGAGGCGATGGCCATGTCGCCACGGTAGCCGAAGCCCGAGACGAAACCGTTGGTCACGTCGCCCGTGCCACGATGCCGTTCGACAAGCGCGATCTGCGCGATGTCGTTTGCCTCGTCCGGTTCGACGACCCCGTTCAAGACTTGCAGGTCGGCGGTCAGCGCCTTGGTCGGGGCCTGGTTCTCGACCACCCCGATCACCTTGGCGGTGACGGTGTTGGCGCCGTCCGGGGCTGCGATCTCGAAATCGGCCCCCTCCAGCGTCTTGCCGAGGTGCACGGTGTTGCGCGCGTGATCCGGCCAGTCGAGGTGGGGGCACGCGACCGTGATGCGGCCCTTTTCCGCGACCAGAACGCCGCGCGCGTAGACCCGTTCGATCTGCAATTCGGTGAGCGAGGGCGTCAGGATCATGTCGGCCCGCCGCCCCGGGGCGATGGACCCGAGCTCGCGTTCCAGCCCGAAGTGGGTGGCCGTGTTGATCGTGGCCATCTGAAGCGCGATCAGCGGGTCGCAACCGCAGGCGATGGCGTGCCGCACAACGCGATTCATGTGACCATCGTTGACGAGCGTTCCGGAATGACTGTCGTCGGTGCACAGGATGAAGCTGCGCGGGTCGAGGCCTTTTTCGGTGACGGCGGTGATCTGGGTTTCCACGTCATACCACGCCGACCCCAGCCGCATCATGCTCCGCATACCCTGACGCACGCGGGCAATCGCGTCGGCCTCGCACGTCCCTTCGTGGTCGTCCGCAGGGCCACCCGCCGCATAGGCGTGGAAATTCGGGCCGAGGTCGGGCGAGGCATAGTGTCCCCCCACCGTCTTGTTCGCGTTCTGGGTCGCCGCGATCTCGGCCAGCATCTTGGGGTCGCCGTGGACCACGCCGGGAAAGTTCATCATTTCGCCCAGACCGATGATGCCGGGCCAGTTCATCGCTTCCGCCACATCCTCGGGCGTGATCTCGCGCCCCGTGGTTTCGAGCCCCGGCGCCGAGGGCGCGCAGGAGGGCATCTGCGTGAAGATATTCACAGGCTGCAAAGCGGCCTCGTCATGCATCAACCGCACGCCTTCCAACCCAAGCACGTTCGCGATTTCGTGCGGGTCGGTGAACATGCTCGTCGTGCCGTGCGGGATCACGGCGGCGGCGAATTCCGCCGGGGTCAGCATACCGCTTTCGATATGCATATGGGCGTCGCACAGGCCGGGGATCAGGTACATGCCGTCGGCGTCGATCACCTCGGTGTCGTCGCCAAGGCAATGGCTGGCGTCCGGCCCGACGTAAGCGAACCGCCCCTCAGCGACTGCGACTTGCCAGCCGTCCAGCACTTCGCGCGTGTGGACGTTCACGACCTTGGCGCCTTGGATGACGAGGTCGGCAGCCTCACGACCCGCGGCCACGGCGACAAGGCGCGGTGCGGTTTCGGCCCAAGTTTTCAATGGAGTGTCTGTCATGGAGCAATTGTCCAGCAAATTTGATCATATGCAAGCGGGTTCCGGGGCGCAGTTTGCCAAACGGTCCGCGAACCCTTACATCTTGCCATGTCAATCCGATGAAGGACGAAACGATGGACCTGCACCCGACCCCGATGAGCCCCCTGTGTTCCCCGGTCGAGGTGTCCCATGTCTGCCTTTCTGTCCCTTCACGATTTTTCTCTCAAAACCCCTGACGGACGCCCGCTCGTCCGTGATCTGACGTTGGCCTTCGGGGCCGAACGTACCGGCATCGTCGGTGCGAACGGGTCAGGCAAATCCACGCTGCTCGCCGCGATGTCGGCAGGCGGTCCGCATGTCTCGCACATCGGCACCTGCGGGTTGTTCGACCAACGGCTCGACCCGGCACAGTCCGTGGCGGTGGCGCTGGGCGTGGACGCCGCGCTTGCGCAACTCGACCGGATCGAAAGCGGGGTCTTCGAGCCCGCCGACCTCGACACCGCCGACTGGATGTTGCCTGCCCGGATCGAAGGCGTGGTCGCGCGTCTTGGCCTGCCCGCCGATACCCTCGCGCGTCGCGTCGGTGACCTTTCCGGCGGGCAGCGCACACGGCTGTCGGTCGCCCGCGCCCTGATCGACGCGCCGGACCTGCTCCTGATGGACGAGCCGACGAACAATCTGGACCGCGCGGGCCGAACTTTGATCTCCGAGCTGATCGCGGGGTGGTCCGGCGGTGTCGTGGTGGTGAGCCATGATCGGGAATTGCTGGACGGGATGGAGCGCATACTCGAACTGTCCCCGACAGGCTGGCACCTGCACGGCGGCGGCTGGTCGGTCTATGCCGAAGCCCGCGCGGCCCGCGAAGCACGTGCGCAAGCCGCGCTGGAAACGGCCGAACGCGACTTGGCGCGGACCAAGCGCGAGATTCGAGCGCGGGAAGAAAAGAAAGCGCGCCGCGACCGCGCCGGGCGCGCCCTGCGTGCGAGTGGCAGCCAGCCCAAAGTGCTACTCGACGCGATGAAGGACCGGGCCGGGCGCACGGCGGGGCGCGAGGCCGCGCTGTCGCAGAAGTTGGAGGATCGCGCCGCCGCCGCGCGTGCAACGGCTTCGGCCCAGGTCGCGGCACGGTGCGACCTTCGGATCGACGCGACGCCGGGATCTGCGCACGGAATCGTGGCGGCAATGGCGGGTGCCACGACGACGCGCGGCGCGTTTCATATCGGTCCCATCGACCTCACGATTCACGCCGGGGAGCATGTCGGGCTTGAAGGTGCCAACGGCGCGGGCAAGTCCACCCTGCTTGACATGCTGCGCGGCCGTCTTCCCAACACGGGCGACATTCGCAGACCGGGCCGGATCGCGATGCTGGACCAACATGCCGAAACGCTCGCGCATGATGAAACCATCGTCGCGGGGCTGCGCCGTCTGCATCCGGACATGAACCTGAACGATGCCCACACCGTCCTTGCGCGTTTTGCGTTCCGGAACAGCGAAGCCGAGAAGCTGGTCGGCACGCTGTCCGGTGGCGAACGCCTTCGTGCCGGGTTGGCCGCCGCGCTGGGCGGGCCGCCACCGGATCTGCTGATCCTCGACGAGCCGACCAATCACCTCGACATCGAGGCGGTCGAGGTGCTGGAGGCCGCGCTTGCGGACTATCCCGGTGCGCTGCTTGTGGTCAGCCATGACAGCGCCTTCCTCGACGCCATCGGCATTGATCGGGTGCTCACGCTTGCCAACGGGCGGCTGGCGGATTGACCTTGCATCCCGGTGTGAGGTGCAGATGATCGCGCCCATGACCAGAACGCTTCTTTCCTTCGGCCACGGCTTCTCTGCCCGCGCCCTGTCGCGCATCCTCATCCCTCAAGGCTGGCGGGTGATCGGAACCACCCGATCCGAGGACAAGGCGCAGGCGCTGCGAGCCGAAGGGGTCGAACCGCTTATCTGGCCGGGCACCGACATGACCGAGGCCATCGGGCAGGCGACACATATGCTTATCTCGACCGCGCCCGGCGAGGACGGCGATCCGGTGCTGGCGGAATGGCGCGACACGATTGCGGCAGGGGCGGATCGGTTCGACTGGGTCGGCTATCTTTCGACGACCGGGGTCTATGGCGACCATCAGGGTGGCTGGGTCGATGAGGAAACCGGGCTGACACCAGGCACCAAGCGCGGCAAGCAGCGCGTGAAGGCCGAGGGCGAATGGTGGATGCTGGCGAAGGAGACGCGGATGCTCCCACTCCACATTTTCCGGCTCGCGGGCATCTACGGGCCGGGGCGTGGACCGTTCGCCAAGGTGCGCAACGGGACGGCGCGGCGGATCATTAAGCCCGATCAGGTGTTTTCACGCATCCACGTGGACGACATCGCGCAGGTGCTTGCCGCGTCCATCGCCAATCCGCGACCGGGGCGCATTTACAACGTCTGCGATGACGAGGCCGCGCCGCCGGAGGATGTCATCGCATATGCGGCAGACCTGCTTGGGAAAACGATCCCGCCGTCGGAGGATTTCGCGGATGCGGACATGACCCCGATGGCGCGCAGTTTCTATGCCGAGTCCAAACGCGTGCGCAACGACCGCATGAAGCGGGAGCTTGGCGTCACGCTAAAATACCCGACCTATCGCGAGGGGTTGTCGGCCCTGCTGAATGAGCAGGGCGCATAGGCGTCAGAGGATCAGGCCGAGGCCCACGAAAAACAGAAAGAAAAGCGGCGGGATCACGTGGTGGTTGAAACCCGATGTCGCCGTTTCCTGTGCGATGACCGCCTGATTCATGACCGGATCGACAAGGGTGCCCGCAAAGGCCGAGCCTGCGATGACGGCGATGACCGCGCCAAGGATGATCTTGTTCATTCTCTTCCCCTAACACTAAATACGCTAGTGATTGGGTGATTATGCCCCACATGCAGTGCAGGTCTAGAAGAAAGCGTCGGTTTTTGGCCCGGTGTTGCCTGCCGAAAACGCTTTCTCAGGCGCGCTGCGATCCGAGTGTCGAGATATCTAAAGCCGACATCACTTTCGCAACCATATCGTCGGCGGTCAGGCCCGCGACCTCGTACATCTGATCCGGCGTCGCCTGATCGATGAAAGTGTCGGGCAGGACCATCGAGCGATACTTCAGCCCCGAATCGAAAACGCCGTTCTCGGCCAGCAATTGTGCGACGTGGCTTCCGAACCCGCCGATGGCGCCTTCTTCGATCGTTATGAGAACCTCGTGCTCGCGCGCGAGTTTCAGGATCATGTCCTCGTCCAGCGGCTTGGCGAAACGGGCGTCGGCAATCGTCGGCGTGATCCCCTTGGCCGTCAGCATCTCGGCGGCCTTGTGGACCTCGGCGAGGCGCGGACCGAGAGACAGGAACGCGACGCGCTTGCCCTCTGCCAAGATGCGGCCCTTGCCGATCTCGAGCGCGGTGGGCGTCTCGGGCATCTCGGTGCCGACCCCGGCACCGCGCGGATACCGCACGGCCGAGGGGCGGTCGTCGATCCCGCGCGCGGTTTCGATCATGTTCACCAGTTCCGCCTCGTCCGACGGGGCCATGATGACGAAGTCCGGCAGGTTGGCGAGATAGGCGATGTCGAAGCTGCCCGCATGGGTCGCGCCATCGGCCCCGACCAGACCGGCCCGGTCGATCATGAAACGCACGGGCAGGCGCTGGATCGCCACGTCATGCACGACCTGGTCGTAGCCGCGTTGCAGGAAGGTCGAGTAGATCGCGCAGAATGGCCGCATCCCGCCAGCCGCGAGCCCGGCCGAAAACGTCACCCCGTGCTGTTCGGCAATGCCCACGTCGAATGTCCGGCTCGGGAAACGCGCCCCGAAAATGTCGACGCCGGTTCCGTCCGGCATGGCTGCCGTGACGGCGACGATCTTGTCGTCGGTCTCGCCCAGCTTGGTCAGGGTCTTGCCGAAGACACTGGTGTAAGACGGCGCGTTCGAGGGCGCCTTGTGCTGTTTTCCGGTGGGAACGTCGAACTTGGCGGTCGCGTGGCCCTTGTCGTCGCGTTCCTCGGCGGGGCGATAGCCTTTGCCCTTGCGGGTGATCGCATGGATCAGGACCGGCCCGGTCGCGCGGGCTTTCACGGTCCGCAACACCTGTGCCAACTGATCCATGTCGTGTCCGTCGATGGGGCCGACATAGGAAAAGCCGAGCTCTTCGAACATCGTACCGCCGACGGTCATGCCCTTGAGCATCTCCTTGGCGCGTCGTGCCCCTTCCTGAAACGGCGGGGGGAGAAGACGCACCGCACCCTTGGCGGCGGCCTTGAACTCCTGAAACGGCTCGCCCGCATATAGGCGCGATAGGTAAGTCGACAGAGCACCGACAGGCGGGGCGATGGACATTTCGTTGTCGTTCAGGACGACGATCAGGCGTTTGTTCAGATGACCCGCGTTGTTCATCGCCTCGAAGGCCATGCCCGCGCTCATCGCGCCGTCACCGATCACGGCGATACAGTCGCCGATACCGTTCTCGGGCGATCCACTAAGGTCGCGCGCCACGGCAAAGCCAAGCGCGGCCGAGATCGAAGTGGAGCTATGGGCCGCACCGAAAGGGTCGTAGGGCGACTCGGTCCGCTTGGTGAAGCCCGACAGCCCGTCCTTCTGCCGAATCGACGTCATCCGGTCGCGGCGGCCCGTCAGGATCTTGTGCGGATAGCACTGGTGCGACACGTCCCAGATCAGCTTGTCGTGCGGCGTGTCGAAAATCGCGTGAATCGCGACGGTCAGTTCGACCACGCCCAGACCCGCGCCAAGGTGCCCGCCGGTCTTCGACACGGAATAGATCGTCTCGGCGCGCAGCTCGTCGGCAAGCTGGCGCATTTCCGCCACGGACAGCCCACGCATGTCGGCGGGCGACGCGATCCGGTCGAGAAGGGGCGTTGCGGGTTTTTCGGGCATCGGGGGCCTCGTCTTCAATTCTTCCGCGAAATAGCGAAGCGCGCGGCCTCTCGCAAGTTATCGGCCTTCGGACCAAAGGGCGCGAGAACGTCGCAGGCATTGTCCACAAGCATATGGGCACGCTTGCGCGCCCCGTCCATGCCGAGAAGCGAAACGAAGGTCGCCTTACCGGCGTCCTTGTCTTTCTGAACCGCCTTGCCGACGGTTTCGGCATCGCCTTCGATGTCCAGAATGTCGTCGGCGATCTGGAACGCCTGACCCAGCGCGGCCCCGTATTGGCGCAGCGGTTCGCGGTCGGCCTCGCCCAGTATCGCCCCGGCGAAGGCGGACCATTCGAACAGCGCCCCGGTCTTGCCCGCCTGAAGCGCGATGATTTCGTCCAAGGTGAGCGGGTTCGGCGCCACCTCTGCGGCGAGATCGAGCGATTGTCCCATCACCATGCCGAATCCCCCGGCGCCGCGACCGAGCGTTCGGGCGAGTTCCGCGCGTATGTCGCCGCTTCCGACCGCCGGGTCACCGACCAGTTCGAAGGCAAGGAATTGCAGCGCGACTCCGACCAGAACGCCCGTCGCCTCGTCCCATTTGACATGGACGGTCGGGCGGCCGCGCCTGAGGTCGTCGTCGTCCATGCAGGGCAGGTCGTCATGGACAAGCGAGCTGGCGTGGACCGCTTCGATCGCGGCGGCGGCATAGGACGAGCGGTCCGGCGACACGTCGAACAGCGACGCCCCTTCGATGACCAGAAACCCGCGCAGGCCCTTGCCGCCTTCGACCGCATAGGCCATCGGCTCGGCCAACGGCCCGGTCTTCGGCAAGGCATGTGCGAGTCGCGCACGCGCGCGCCGATTCGCTTCTTCCAGCGCGTCGTGAAACATCAGTCGGTCTCGACCGGCGTCGTCCCCGTCGGTTGCCCGTCCCGGTCCAGCGTGATCGCCGCGACCTTTTCCTCGGCCGCCTTCAGCTTTTCTTCACATTGCGCCTTGAGCGCCGCACCGCGTTCGTAAAGCTTGATCGATTCTTCGAGCGCCACGTCGCCGCGCTCCAACTGACTCACCACCTGTTCAAGCTCGCGCATCGCCTCTTCGAAGCTCATGTCTTTCACTGGCTTGTCGGTCATGCGCCACGCTCCATCAGGGTTTTCACATGCGCTGCGGTGCCCTGCGCCAGCGCGTCGAGATCATATCCGCCCTCGAGTGAGGACACCACCCGGCCCTCGCAGACCTTTTCGGCCACATCCACTATCCGATCGGTTACCCACGCATAGTCTTCGGTGCGCCAGTTCAGCCCGGCAAGCGGGTCGGCGGCATGTGCGTCGAACCCTGCCGACACGAGGATCAGTTGCGGTTGGTAGGCCTCGATCCAGGGCAGAATGTGCTCGCCCCATGCCTCGCGCATCAGCTGCGAGCCCGATCCGCTGTCGAGTGCGGCGTTGCGGATCTGGTCATAGGCCCCGGTTTCATTCGGCGCGCCGGTGCCAGGGTAAAGCGGCATCTGGTGGGACGAGGCGAAGCGCACGCCACTTTCGTTCCAAAGCACATCCTGCGTGCCGTTGCCGTGGTGCACGTCGAAGTCCAACACGGCGACCCGGTCGAGTCCGTGGTGCTCAATGGCATGGAGCGCCGCGATGGCGACGTTGGCGAACAGGCAGAACCCCATCGGCTTCGCCTTTTCGGCATGGTGTCCGGGCGGGCGGGTCATGACGAAGGCATTGCGCGCTTCGCCCGACAGCACGGCATCGACCGCCGCGATGTTGCCGCCGATGGCCCGCATCGCGGCGTTGAAACTGCCCGGCGCCATCGAGGTGTCGGCGTCGATCTGGGCATAGCCCTCGACCGGCTCCGACGTGCGTATCCTGTCGAGGTGGGCCAGCGGATGTGCCAGCCGCACGTGCTTTTCCTCGCCCATCGGCGCGGCGCGGCGGTCGAGCGCGTCGAATTCGGGTTTGGCGAGGGCGCGCCCAATGGCCTCCAGACGTTCGACCCGTTCCGGGTGTCCCGGCGGCGTCACGTGGTCAAGGCATTGGTCATGCGAAAAAAGCAGCGTTGTCATGCGCGGACGCTAGGCGAATAGACAGGGCGCTTCAAGGTCGCGAAGGCGCTGTTGGCCATCATTCAGGCAGCCTTTCGGACAGCGCCTGATCCAGCGTCGCCCAATCGTCGGCCTCCAGCCTGACGGGAAGGACAAGCACCTTGGGCCGGAACGCCACCGGCAGGCGCACGGCGTCTTTCTCGGTCGTGACCAGTTGCGCGCCCGCCATGGCCGCCTCACGCTCCAACCGGGCGAGCAGGGTGGGTGTCATTTCCTGATGATCCGCCAGCGCCTGCGCGCGCACCACCTGCGCGCCGATGTCGCAGAGTGTCGCGAAGAAACGCTCTGGCACGCCGATCCCGGCAAAGGCGAGGACGGGCAGACCTTTCCACGTCATCCCGGTCTGAAGCACGTCGAGATGGGCACGAATGCGGGGCAGGGGCACGGTCCGAAACGCCTTCTGCGCGCGCTGCGGCCCGACGGTCACCAGCAGGTCGGCTTCCGCCAGCCCCCGCGACAATGGGTGGCGCAGCGGGCCGAGCGGCCAGACCCTGCCGTTTCCGAACCCGCTGACCGCATCCTCGACGAGAATGCGGTAGTCCGAGGCGACCTCCTGCGTGCCGTCCTCTTCCACGATCAGCAGGTCGGCACCGGCGTCCGCCGCCTCGCGCGCCGCTTCGGCCATGTCGGACCCGACCCATGTCGGCGCGAAGGCCGCGGACAAGAGCGGTTCGTCCCCCACGTCGGTGGCGGTATGCGTTCGTTCGTTCACCCGTAGGGGCGCGTCGCTCCCCCGCATGACAACATGAACCTTCCTGTCGGGGCGACCAAGACGTTGGGCGAGGGCGATCACCATCGGGGTCTTGCCGGTCCCGCCCCGCGACAGGCTGGAGACCGATACGACGGGCACATCCACGCGAACGGGGT
The DNA here is from genome assembly GCF_005871115.1 of Maritimibacter alexandrii. Taxonomy (NCBI): domain Bacteria; kingdom Pseudomonadati; phylum Pseudomonadota; class Alphaproteobacteria; order Rhodobacterales; family Roseobacteraceae; genus Maritimibacter; species Maritimibacter alexandrii. The sequence continues at coordinate 909,726 of NZ_SWKQ01000009.1, read as the reverse complement.
CAGGGTGTCGGGACCGGGGAAAGCGCACGGTCAGACGCCCTTTCGGTCGAGCGTGTCGAGCACCAGTTCCACCACGCGATCCGTCGCTTGCGCACCGTTGGTCGTCACGTCCCAGGCCGCCGAGGCCATGCGCGCCACGTGATCCGGCGCCAGCAATTCCTCGACCGCGCGGGTCAGATCCTGCTTGTCGCTGACGCATCGCGCCGCGCCCGCATCGCGCAGCCTTTCGAAGCTTTCGCGCCACGGACCCGGACGCGGTCCATACAGCACCGCCGACCCCAATGCGGCGGCCTCGTAAGGATTGCGAACGGGCCCACCGGACAGCGTGCCGCCCAGAAAGGAGGTCGGCGCCAAGCGATACCACAGGCCCAACTCGCCGGGGACGTCGGCGATATAGATTTCGACCTCCGGCTCGGGTTCGTCTTCCAGCGACCGCAGGCCGACGACCCAGCCCTCGCTTTCCAGCTTGCGGGCAAGGAGTGGGCCCTCGTTCGGGTCCTGCGGCGCGAGGATCAGAAGGAGCCTGTGCGACCGCCGCATGACCTGCTGGTGCACGCCTGTCAGAATCGCGAATTCATCGGCCCCGGCGCCCGCCGCAAGCCAGACGGGACGCGCGGCAAGCTCTTCGGCCAGCATGTCGCGTTCGGCCTGACTGCATGTCAGGGGCGCGGTGCCTTCCTGAAGGAAACCCACCGTCTCGATCCGGTCGGGGGACACACCCAAGCCGATCAGGCCGGTTCGGGCGGTGTCGTCGCCTGCGAACACATGGGTGAACTGGCGCAGGAGTGTCCGCCTGATACCCGGAAGCCAGCGCCAGCCGGCCCGTTCCGGCACCCGTGCGTCGACAAGCACCATGTCCACCCCGGCGCTCGCCGTCCGGTCGATCAGGCCCGGTTCGAACCTGTTTTCGGCCCAAAGGCAGATGTCGGGACGCCAGTGACCCAGGAATGCCTCGACCGCCCCGTCCTCGCCGTAGGGCGCATATTGCAGGATCGCCCGTGACGGCAGGCGGGCTTCCAGCGGGTGATCCGGGTCGTGTCCGGTCGTGGTGACGAGAAAGCTCAGATCTTCGCGCTCGTCGGCCAGACGATCGACCAGTTCCGGGAATCCCAGCGCCTCGACCTCGTTGCCTGCGTGCAGCCAGATCAGCGGACCGGCGGGGCGGTCCTGACGCGGCTTGCCGAGCCGTTCGGCGGCGCGGGTCCGGTCTTCGGACCCTTCGACGAGACCGCGTTTGAGCCGCGCCTCGGCACGGGCACGCCCCCGCAGCTTCTGCGATGCCAGATAGAATGAAAGGCCGGGGCGTTTCGCCATAGGCGGATTATTCCAGCTCCTCGGTCGGCGAGGCGGGCGTTTCTTCGTCCCGAAGGCGGTGAAGGTGGGCGATGAAATACCGCATGTGGGCGTTGTCCACGGTGCGCTGCGCCTCGGCCCGCCAGGCGTCATAGGCAGTGGCGTAGTCCGGGTAGATCCCCACGATGTGAATATCGTCCACGCTCTTGAACTGGGTTTTGGTCGGGTCGACCAATTCGCCCCCGAACACGAGGTGCAGTCTTTGAGCCATGTCCGTCTCCGCCGTTGCCTGTGCCGAGCCTATCGCAGGGCCGGGTGAGGTAAAAGGCGCTCAGGTCTTGAGGCGCGTCTCGTAGCCCGCCGCCTTGATCGCGTCGGCCAGAGCGGCGGTGTCGAGGGTCGAGTCGATCTCGACCTCGCGCGCGTCCATGTCGAACGCGATGACCGCGCCTTCGTCGGCGTCCATCACGGCGTCTTCGATCTTTGCCTTGCAGTGGCCGCAGCTCATTTCGGGAATGGAAAACGTGGTCATCGGAACCTCCTGAATGACCCCTCAGCTAGGATCGCGTCGCGCCTCCGTCAATCGGGATTCGAAAATTCCACCGCGACCTCTTGACCTTCCAGTGACTGGAAGGGCTATGTGGTGGATCATCGAGAAAAGGAGTCGGTGATGAACGACATGACGATCAAGGTCGAAGGGATGCATTGCGCCTCCTGCGTGTCCCGTGTCGAGGACGCGTTGAAGGGGCTGCCGTTCGTGGCCGACCCATCGGTGAACCTCGCAGGGGAAAGCGCGAACCTCACGTTCACGGAACCCGGCCACATGGCCGAAACGGCCGAGGCTCTGGCGCGCGCGGGCTATCCTGTCGTGACCGACGAGATCGACCTGTCGGTTGACGGTCTGGTGGACGCCGCCGCCGTCGCCAAGGTCGAAGCGGCGCTGAACGCGATCCCCGGCGTGCTCGAGGCACATGCGAACCCGGCGACCGACACCGCCAAGGTGGTGTTCGCGGCTGGCGCGGTCGCACCGTCCGCCATCACCGCTGCCGTCAACGCCACGGGCTACAGCGCCGAGGTGAAATCGGGCGGATCGCTTGACTTTGAAGCCAAGAAAGCTGCCGAGACGACCCGGTTGGGCCGGATGACCATGCTCGCCGCGATCCTGACGCTGCCCGTGTTCATCGCCGAGATGGGCGGGCACCTGATCCCGGCCTTTCACCAATGGCTTCACGGCCTGATCGGCATGCAGAACCTGCGGTTGGCCGAGTTCGCGCTGACCGCGCTGGTCCTCGTCATCCCCGGACGCCGGTTCTTCACGGCCGGCGTGCCGCAGCTATGGCGCCTGTCGCCCGACATGAACTCGCTGGTTGCGGTCGGCACGGCGGCGGCGTTTGCCTATTCCACCCTGTCGACCTTCACCCCCGGTATCTTCCCGGCGGGCACGGCGAACGTGTATTTCGAAAGCGCCGCGGTCATCGTCACTCTGATCCTCTTCGGACGCTGGATGGAGGCACGTGCCAAGGGTCGGACGGGCGAGGCGATCCGCGCGCTCATGAACCTCGCCCCCCGGACCGCACGGGTCGAGCGGGACGGCGAGACACGGGAAATCCCGACCTCGGAGGTGCGGCCCGGCGACATCGTCGTCACCCGTCCCGGCGAGGCGATCGCGACCGATGGCGACGTGCTGTCGGGCGAAAGCTACGTCGATGAAAGCATGGTCACGGGCGAGCCTGTTCCGGTCGAAAAGGGGCCGGGCGACAGTGTGACGGGCGGCACCGTGAACACCAACGGGGCGCTGCGGATCACCGCCACGCGCGTCGGGGCCGACACCACGCTCGCCCAGATCATCCGCATGGTCGAACAGGCGCAGGGGGCGAAACTGCCGATCCAGTCTCTTGTCGATCAGATCACCCGCTGGTTCGTGCCGGGGGTCATGGCCATCGCCGCCGTGACCGTTGCCGTCTGGCTCGCCTTCGGTCCTGATCCCGCGCTGAGTTTCGCTCTGGTCGCCGGCGTCGCGGTGCTCATCATCGCCTGTCCCTGTGCGATGGGTCTGGCGACGCCGACCTCGATCATGGTCGGCACGGGTCGGGGCGCGGAACTGGGCGTGCTGTTTCGCAAGGGCGACGCACTTCAGATCATGGAAGGCGTCAAGGTTGTCGCGCTCGACAAGACCGGGACGCTGACCAAGGGCCAGCCGGAGCTTACCGACCTGATCGGTGACGATACGGACGAGGCGCTGCGCCTTGCCGCGAGCGTCGAGGCCCAGTCCGAGCATCCCATCGGGCAGGCGATCCTGCGGGCGGCAGAGGACCGTGGACTGACGCTTTCCGAGCCTCACGGGTTCAAGGCGCTGCCCGGTTTCGGGTTGAAGGCCGAGGTCGACGGACGCGCCGTTCTGATCGGGGCCGAGCGGCTTATGCTGCGCGAAAAGGTCGACACCGGGACGTTTCCCGGGGAAGCCGCCCGCCTTGCGGCTTTGGGCAAGACACCGCTCTACATCGCGCTCGACGGCAGCGTGGCGGCGCTGGTCGCGGTCGAAGACCCGATCAAGGAGACGACGCCCCGCGCGATCAAGGCGCTGCATGATATGGGCATCGAGGTCGCCATGATTACGGGCGATGCGCAGGGCACGGCGGACGCCATCGCCAAACGGCTGGGGATCGACCACGTGACCGCCGAGGTTCTGCCGCGCGGCAAGGTCAAGGCGCTCGAGTCGCTTCAGGCCGAGCATGGCACGACCGCTTTCGTGGGCGACGGCATCAACGACGCGCCTGCCCTTGCCGCAGCCGACATCGGCCTTGCGATCGGAACGGGCACGGACGTGGCGATCGGAGCGGCGGACGTGGTCCTGTCGTCCGGCGAGTTGACCGGCGTGCCGACGGCGATCCACCTCAGCCGCCGCACGATGCGGAATATCCGCCAGAACCTGTTCTGGGCTTTCGGCTACAACGTCGTGCTGATCCCGGTCGCCGCCGGGGTGCTGTTCCCGGCCTTCGGCCTCATGCTGTCGCCGATGCTCGCGGCCTTCGCCATGGCGATGTCCTCGGTCTTCGTGCTCACCAACGCCCTTAGACTTCGCTTCGTGAAGGTGCCGACATGAATATCTCAGACGCCGGGGCCCGTGCGGGCCTGCCGCCGAAAACGATCCGGTATTACGAGGATATCGGGCTCGTCACGCCCGACCGCGATCCCAATGGATACCGCTCGTTCTCGGACGTGGACATCCACAACCTGACCTTTCTGTCGCGTGCCCGCGCGCTGGGCTTCACCATCGAAGATTGCCGGACACTTCTGGCCCTGTATCAGGACAAGTCGCGCGCCTCGTCCGAGGTCAAGAAGCTGGCCGAGGGTCATCTGGACGAGATCGAACGCAAGATCGCCGACCTGACGTCGATGCGCGACACGCTCACGCATTTGGTTCACGCCTGTCACGGGGATGATCGGCCGGATTGTCCGATCCTCAAGGGCTTGGGGGGCGGCGGCGCGACTGATGACGAGACGGCCTAGCCGGCTGTCCTTCACTTGCAACGTCCGGTGCGTGGCACCTTGGGTCGATTGGATCGGTTCACGCTGGCCCGCGTTGCGACACAAAGACTTGCCGATTCAACAGAAAAGGGCGGTCCGTCAGGGGCCGCCCTTCGTATCTCAAAAGACCGGATCGCTTAGTTCAGCGCCATGTCGGTGATGTCGAGCGTGTAGGCACCCTCAGGCTCTTTCGTGATGACCGGGTCCGAACCGCCACCCATCAGGGTTTCCACGGTGCGTTCATAGTCGGCCGGGTCGAGCGCGCCGTTGGAACCGGCGGTCAGCTTGGCCACTTCGCCCATCATGCGGATCTGGTGCTGTTCGGTCTGGGCGCCGGTTTCATCGTATTCCAGCACGATCATCGCGGCCTCTTCCGGGTTCTCTTCGGCCCATTTCCAGCCCTTCATCGACGCGCGCACGAAGCGGGCCATCTTGTCCTTGAAGGCCTCGTCCGAAAGGTTCTCTTCCAGCACGTACAGACCGTCTTCAAGCGTCGCGACGCCCTGATCTTCGTACTTGAAGGTGATGAGTTCGTCCTCACCGATGCCGGCGTCGATGACCTGCCAATATTCGTTGTAGGTCATGGTCGAGATACAGGCGGCCTGGTTCTGAAGCAGCGGATCGACGTTGAAGCCCTGCTTGAGCACTTCGACACCGTCGTCGCCTCCCTCGGTCGGGATGCCCAGCGTGCTCATCCACGACAGGAACGGGTATTCGTTGCCGAAGAACCAAACGCCCAGCGTGTTGCCGGGGAAGTCGTCCGGGCTGGTGATCCCGCTTTCCTCAAGACAGGTCAGCATCATGCCGGACGATTTGAACGGCTGCGCGATGTTGACGAGCGGCAGGCCCTGCTCACGCGCGGCGAGGGCGGCGGGCATCCATTCGACGATCACGTCGGCACCGCCACCGGCGATGACCTGCGGGGGCGCGATGTCGGGGCCGCCCGGTTTGATCGTCACGTCGAGGTTCTCTTCCTCGTAAAAGCCCTGTTCGAGCGCGACGTAGTAGCCCGCGAACTGCGCTTGCGTCACCCACTTGAGCTGAAGCGTGACCTCGTCCTGAGCCATTGCGGCCCCCGACGTCAGGGCCAGCGCGGCGGCGGCGAGTTTCATTGATTTCATCATTGGTCTTTCTCCCGTTGGTAAGTTTCGGCTCAGCCTCGTTGTGACGGGTGCCAGAAGGTCACCCCTTTTTCTATGAGTGCCACGGCGCCGTAAAAGACGCTCCCGGCGATCGCGGCGACCGCGATTTCAGCCCAGACCATATCAAGTCTGAGACGCCCGACCTCGGTCGAGATGCGAAATCCCATGCCTTTGATCGGACTGCCGAAAAACTCGGCAACGATGGCCCCGATAAGGGCCAGCGTTGTCGTGATTTTAAGCCCGTTGAAAATGAACGGCATGGCTGCGGGCAAGCGCAGTTTGAACAGCGTCTGGGCGTAGCTTGCCGAATAGGTCGACATCAGGTCGCGCTGCATCCGGGTGGTGGCCGCCAGACCCTCGACCGTGTTCACCAGCATCGGGAAGAAGACCATCACCACGACGACGGCGGCCTTTGAATGCCAGTCGAAGCCGAACCACATGACGAGGATCGGGGCGGTGCCGACGATGGGCAGCGCGGCGATGAAGTTGCCGACGGGCAGAAGCCCCTGTTGCAGGAACTTGGAACGGTCGATCAGGATCGCGGTCAGCACCGCCGCGCCGCAGCCGATCACGTAGCCCGACAGCGCGCCCTTGACGAAGGTCTGAACGAAATCCTCCCACAGCGTCGGCACCGATTGGGTCATGCGCAGCCAGATGTCCGAGGGCGCGGGCAGGATCACCAATGGCACGTTCAGGCCCCGCACCAGCCCCTGCCACACGACGAGGATGGTGATGCCGAAGATCACCGGAACCCCGATGCGCACGGCGCGATATCTGGCCAGGCGCGAATTGGCGAGCCAGACGTTCAGCGCATAGGCCCCGGCCCAGAACGCCGCCGCGAAGATCAGCCAGCCCCAGCTCATGCGTTCATCCCCATTCTGGTAAGGGTGCGGCGCTGGATCACGCCGATGATCCCCACGAGGATCGCGGCGAGGATGGCGGCGGCGAAAAGCGCGGACCAGATTTGAACGGTCTGGCCATAATAGCTGCCCGACAGCATCCGGGCGCCAAGGCCACGGATCGCTCCGGTCGGAAGCTCACCGACGATGGTGCCGACCAGCGCGGCGGCGATCCCCACCTTCAGCGATGCGAAGAGATAGGGCATCGAGGCGGGCAGGCGCAGTTTCCAGAAGGTCTGTGACCGGCTGGCCGAATAGGTTTTCATCAGGTCGAGGTCGAAGGCGGCGGGCGACCGCAGGCCTTTGACCATACCGACGACGACCGGGAAGAAACTCAGATAGGCCGAGATGATCGCCTTGGGGATGATCCCCGTCACACCCAGCGAACTCAACACCACGATAATCATCGGCGCGATGGCGAGGATCGGAATGGTCTGCGACGCGATGGCCCATGGCATCACGCCCATGTCCATCGCGCGACTGTGGACGATCCCGACGGCCAGCAGGATGCCCAGCCCGGTGCCGAAGGCGAAGCCGAGCATGGTGGCCGACAGCGTGATCCAGCCATGGAAGATGAGCGAGCGTTTCGACGTTATCTTCATCTCGACGGTCGATCCCCAAAGCTCGGACACGACCTGATGCGGGGCGGGCAGGCGCGGCCTTTCCTGCGACCATGTGTCGAGGATCAGCTCGCCGGTCGAAAGCTCGACCTCGGCACGCTCGGCTTGATCCAGTGCCCACTGGCTGTTCATCGGGATCGCGGCGGCATACCAGATGACGACGATGGCGGCGACGACGGTGAGGATCGGAACGATGTTCTTCATGCGCCGGTCCTCGCCATACGCAGGTTTCTAATGCCGAAGACGACGTTCAGAAGGCCGATGAGGCCGAAGAGGATCGGCGAGACGTAGCTTCCGCCTTCGGCGTCCAATGCGAAATTGATGGCCACACCGATCAGGATCACCCCGGCGATCAGCAGCATCCAGCCCGACGGGCGGTCACGGGTCGTTCGGCGCGCTTCGTTCGCCGCCTCTTTGGTGTTGGCGGTCCGCACGTATTTGTAAGCGGCGTCCTTTTTGCTGACCATCACGCGCCCTCAGTCATAGCTGTGCCCTTCGCGCAGCCCTTCGCGAACCCTGTGGGCCACGTCGAGAAACTCCTTGCTGTCGCGGATGTCGAGCGGGCGGTCTTTCGGCAGCGGGCTTTCGATGACATCGGTGATCCGACCGGGGCGCGGCGACATGACGACGATCTTGGTCGAAAGAAAAACCGCTTCGGGGATCGAGTGGGTGACGAATGCGATGGTCTTTTCCGTCCGTGTCCACAGGTCCAGAAGCTGTTCGTTCAGGTGATCGCGTACGATTTCATCCAGCGCGCCGAACGGTTCGTCCATCAGCATGATGTCGGCATCGAAGGCCAGCGCACGCGCGATGCTTGCCCGTTGCTGCATCCCGCCCGACAGCTGCCACGGAAATTTCTTGCCGAAACCCTTGAGGTCCACGAGGTCCAGCACCTTTTCGATCCGGCCCGCGTGTTCGGACTTGGGATAACCCATGATCTCGAGCGGGAGGCGGACGTTGCCCGCGATGGTGCGCCACGGGTAAAGCCCCGCCGCCTGAAAGACGTATCCATAGGCCCGCGATTTGCGCGCCTCGTCCGGGGTCATGCCGTTGACGGTCAGCGTGCCGCCCGTCGGATGCTCCAGTCCCGCGATACAGCGCAGGAAGGTGGTCTTGCCACAGCCGGATGGCCCGATGAAGCTGACGAAATCGCCTTTGTCCACGGCCAGATCGACGCCCTTCAGCGCGTGAACCGGTCCATCGTTGGTTTCGAATGTCAGATCGAGCCCCTTTGCCTCGATCACTGGATTTGTGCTCACGAAAGTCCCCACAGTTTCGGTTCGGCGAATTCCACCGAGTTCCCGGCCGGATCACGCACGTAGATCGAACGCGGGCCGTGCGGCCAGTTGAAATCCGACTCGATATCGATCCCCTTGTCCACCAGATAGGCGGCCCATCCGTCCAGCTCTTCGCCCGGTACGGAAAAACAGATGTGCCCCGGACCCGTCGCACCGTGCGGCGGGACCGGAAGCTGGTCGTCACCCGGCGGCACCACCGTTTCCTCGGCCACGAAGGCAAGGACGACGGTCGGCCCGCAGGCAAAAAAGATGTGGCGCGGATCGCGCCGCGTGATGACGTCGAGCCCCACGACACCGGCATAGAAGGATTCGGTCTTGTCGAGATCGTCGACATAAACCGCGGCCTCGAGCACGCCGGTGGGTGTTGCGGGGCTCGTCATCCGTTACACGCCCGTCGCCGGAATGCCCGACCGCTGCACGGGCTGCGGTGCGGTCAGCGCCTTCCACTTTGAGAGCGACGTGTTCACGGTGGCGTTCGGCTCACGCGCGACGAACTCGCCCCAGCCCGGCTTGTGGTTCATCTCGCCGTCCATCACGGCGACATGGCCGCGGGTGAGGACATAGCGGGGCAGGGCCGAGACCTCTTTGCCTTCGAACACGTTGTAGTCGATCGACGACTGCTGCGTGTCCGCCGTGATCGTTTTCGACTTCGCAGGGTCCAGCACCATGATGTCGGCATCCGCGCCCACCAGAATGGCCCCCTTCTTCGGGTAGCAGTTCAGGATTTTGGCGATGTTGGTCGAGGTGACGGCGACGAATTCGTTCATCGTGATCCGCCCCGTTTCGACCCCGTAGGTCCAGAGCATCGGAATACGATCCTCCAGCCCGCCGGTGCCGTTCGGGATCTTGGTGAAGTCGCCGACGCCGTAGCGTTTCTGCTCGGTCGTGAAGGCGCAGTGGTCGGTGGCGACCACGGAAAGCGTGCCCGACGAAAGACCGGCCCACAGGCTGTCCTGATGCTGCTTGTTGCGGAACGGGGGCGACATGACGCGGCGGGCGGCATGGTCCCAGTCCTGATTGAAGTATTCGCTTTCATCCAGCGTCAGATGCTGGATCAGCGGCTCGCCCCAGACGCGCTTGCCCTGCATCTTGGCCCGCCGGATCGCCTCATGGCTTTCCTCGCAGGAGACGTGGACGACGTAAAGCGGCGCACCCGCCATGTCCGCGATCATGATCGCGCGGTTCGTCGCCTCGCCCTCGACCTGCGGCGGGCGGGAATAGGCGTGGGCTTCCGGCCCGGTGTTGCCCTCGGCCAGCAGCTTGGCCGACAGTTCCGCGACCACATCACCGTTTTCGGCGTGAACCATCGGGGTCGCGCCCAATTCGGCCAGACGCATGAAGGACGAATAAAGCTCGTCATCGTTCACCATCAGCGCGCCCTTGTAGGCGAGGAAGTGCTTGAACGTGTTGATGCCGCGCTCTTTGACGACCGTCTCCATCTCGTTGAAGACCTGCTCGCTCCACCATGTCACGGCCATGTGGAAGGAATAGTCACAGGCGGCGCGGGTCGATTTGTTGTCCCAACGCTTGAGTGCATCCAGCAGGCTTTCACCTGGGTTCGGCAGGGCGAAGTCCACGACCATCGTTGTCCCGCCGGCCAGCGCGGCGCGGGTGCCGCTTTCGAAATCGTCCGAGGAATAGGTGCCCATGAACGGCATCTCGAGGTGTGTGTGCGGGTCGATCCCGCCGGGCATGACGTAGCAGCCGGTCGCGTCGAGCGTCTCATCGCCCGACAGACCTTGCCCGATCTCGATGATCTTGCCGTCCTCGATCTTGACGTCGGCCTTGTAGGTCAGGTCGGCGGTGACGATCGTTCCGTCCTTGATGACTTTGGTGGCCATGTTCTCTCTCCTGTTGTTTCCCTGACCTTATTGGACGCAGACGGGATATCCGTCGGCATTGGTCAGCGGATAGATTTTGCCGTCTCTGCGGTAGTGGTAGCAGAACCCGATATCCTCGGGTTCGGTGTAGACCAGTAGGTCCGAATAGGGGATGTCGGCGGGCAGGGCCGCCAGCGCCTCGGGCGTGTGCGGTTCATCGGCGACGTAGTAGTTGGCGGGCAACCCGCCGCTCGACCCCGACTGCCCGCAGGCCGCGAGCGTCAGAGCGAATAGTCCCAGTGCGATGCGTGTCATTGTCCCCCCTCAAACACTTGCAAAACATCCGATGGCGTCGCCGTGGACCGAGATATCGCAGGGTCCGAAACGGCTTTCGACCGCGAGCGAGAAGACGTCGGACCATGGCAGCCAGAAGACCCGGTAAGGCCCCTTGGTCTCGGTCACCGCATAGGCGTAGTCGGTGACCCCGCCCGGAAGGTTCACTTCCATCAGTTCGGGCTCGATCAAAGCAGACTTGAAGTCGGCGAGGATCGCCTCGTTCCATTCCTTGATCCCGGTGTGACGCGCCGGGTCGAACCCGGCGATCTCCGCCTGGATCAACTCCCGGATGCGGGCGACTTCCTTTGCCTGACTTTCATGTTCACTTACCAATTGCGACTCCACTCCCCGAAGGCATGGTTGTCGCTACGCGGACGCAGGTCAAATCAAGTCGTCTCCTTGCATCGCATGCCGATAGGAGCCGGCGACGATTGGCCGGATCAACTCTCAAGAAACGATCTCCGCCGTTTCGAGCGCGGCGTGGAACAAGACGTCGGCCCCGGCCATCGCCCAGTCTTTCGAGATTTCTTCGGCCTCGTTGTGGCTGAGACCATCGACGCAGGGGCACATGATCATCGCGGTCGGGGCGACCTGATTGATCCAGCAGGCATCGTGACCCGCGCCCGAGATGATGTCGCGGTGGCTGTAGCCCAGCCGGTCCGCCGCGTCGCGCACGGCGCTCACGCAGGCCTTGTCGAATTCGACGGGATCGAAGCCGCCGACCTTCTCAAGCTCGACTTCTAGCCCCATCTCGTCGCAGATCTTCTTGGCGCCCTCGGCCAGCCGCTTTTCCATGTCCTGAATCGTGGCGAGGTTCGGAGAGCGGAAGTCGACGGTGAACACCGCCTTGCCGGGGATCACGTTTCGGCTGTTGGGGTAGATGTCGATATGACCAGCAGCCCCCACCGCGTCGGGTTTGTGGGACCAAGCAATCTCGTCCACCAGTTCCAGAATGCGCGCCATGCCCAGCCCTGCGTTCTTGCGCATCGGCATCGGGGTCGAGCCGGTGTGGCTTTCCTTGCCCGTTACGGTCACCTGCGTCCACGACAGGCCCTGACCATGGGTGACGACGCCGATGTCCTTTTCTTCGGCCTCAAGGATCGGCCCCTGTTCGATGTGCAGTTCGAACATCGCGTGCATCTTGCGCGCGCCGACCTCTTCGTCGCCGACCCAGCCGATCCGCTTCAACTCGTCGCCGAACTTTTTGCCTTCCGCATCGACCCGGTCGTAGGCCCAGTCTTGCGTGTGGATGCCCGCGAAAACGCCGGACGACAGCATCGCGGGGGCGAACCGGGTGCCTTCCTCGTTCGTCCAATTCGCGATCACGATGGGATGCTTGGTCTTGATCCCCAGATCGTTCATCGAGCGCACGGCCTCGAGCGCGCCGAGCACGCCCAGAACCCCGTCGTATTTCCCGCCCGTCGGCTGGGTGTCGAGGTGGCTGCCCATGTAGACGGGCAGGGCATCCGGGTCGGTCCCTTCGCGGGTGGCGAACATGTTGCCCATGGTGTCCACGCCCATGCTCATGCCCGCATCCTCGCACCATTTCTGGAACAGGGCGCGGCCCTCGGCATCTGCGTCGGTCAGGGTCTGACGGTTGTTGCCGCCCGCCACACCGGGGCCGATCTTGGCCATTTCCATCAGGCTGTCCCAAAGCCGGTCGGCGTTGATACGAAGGTTCTCACCGGGGGCTGCCATGGCACTCTCCTGTCATTTCGTCGCAGTCGCGGGCGGACGCCCATACATCAGGCGCGCCGCCGTCAAATTGTGCAACAGGGAAATGGGCGGAAGCGTTCGGCTGCGCTGTGACGCCTCCGAACCGATCTGTGATTTCGCGCGATGCAGCATCGCCCTTGTCCCTGTTGCGTCGCCGCGCCCCTTGTTTTGCAGGGGCTTCGGCAGGATTTCTGGTTTTTACCATTCGGTTAAATCAAGGCTAGCACAGGCCAACCCATCGTCAACCGGCGTTCACTGCCCGCGCGAGATGCAGGTCAGCGGATCGCCCATCGGGTTGTTCGGATGTTCGAGCCACGTGCGCTTGTCGTCCTCCGCCGGGATGGTCATGCCGGTCCGCAAGTCGGTTTCGCCGGGTTCAAGGCGGCGCATGGTGATGCAGCCTTCGACCGGGCAGACGTTGACGCACAGGTTGCAGGCGACGCATTCGTCGTCCTTCACCGTGAAAGTGCGGTCTTCCGACATGGCGATGGCCTGATGCGAGGTGTCCTCGCACGCCGCGAAACAGCGCCCGCAGGAAATGCAGAGGTCCTGATCGATTTCGGCCTTGGTCACGTAGTCGAGGTTCAGGTGCTGCCAGTCGGTGACCCGCGGGGTCGCCATGCCGATGAAGTCCGAGGTCTTGGTATAGCCCTTTTCGTCCATCCACTGGCTCAGGCCCGAGCACATCTCTTTCACGATGCGGAAGCCATAGGTCATCGCCGCCGTGCAGACCTGCGCATTGCCCGCGCCCAGTGCCATGAACTCGGCCGCGTCGCGCCATGTCGAAATTCCGCCGATGGCCGAGATCGGGATGCCTGCGGTTTTTTCCCAACGGGCCACTTCGGCGACCATGTTCATCGCGATGGGTTTCACCGCCGGGCCGCAATAGCCGCCGTGGGTGCCAAGGCCGTCGATCATCGGTTCGGGGCACATCGCGTCGAGGTTCACGGACGTGATCGAGTTGATCGTGTTGATCATCGACACCGCATCGGCCCCGCCCTGTTTCGCGGCAAGCGCAGGCTGGCGGATATCGGTGATGTTCGGCGTGAGTTTCACGATGCAGGGCAGGTCGGAGTGCTTCTTCACCCATTCTGTGATCTGGCCGACATACTCGGGCACTTGACCCACCGCAGAGCCCATGCCGCGTTCGGCCATGCCATGTGGGCAGCCGAAGTTCAGTTCGACCCCGTCCGCGCCAGTCTCGCCCACACGGTCGAGGATCTTGCGCCACGCATCCTCATCCAGCGGAACCATGAGCGACACGACCACGGCGCGATCCGGGTAGTCGGCCTTCACGCGCTTGATCTCGTCGAGGTTCGTCTGAAGCGGGCGGTCGGTGATGAGTTCGATGTTGTTGAGGCCCAGAAGCCGCCGATCCGCGCCCCAGATCGCGCCATAACGCGGGCCCGAGACGTTCACGACGGGCGGGCCTTCTTCGCCCAGCGTCTTCCACACGACACCGCCCCATCCGGCCTCGAAGGCGCGGCGGACGTTGTATTCCTTGTCGGTCGGCGGTGCCGAGGCCAGCCAGAACGGGTTGGGGGATTTGATACCTACGAAATCGGTCGTCAGGTCTGCCATGTCATTGGCCTCCTACGGTCTGAAGAAGAATGAGATTGCCCTCGCTGTCGTGGATCATCGCCCAGCGGGTCGACGGGTCCCACGGCGCGGTGTCCGGGCCGAGATGGATGGGCACGCCCAGATTCCTGAGCGCGGCCACGTCGGCGTCGACGTCGTCACACAGGAGAACGAGGGCGGGCTTGTCGGTTGGGGTGATCGCGCTTTCCTTCGCGATCTGGAGCATGGTCTGCGCACCGGGAAGCTGGACGAAGATCCAGCGGTCGTCGCCATAGGCCTCATCCCGTTCCACCTCGAAGCCCAGCTTCTCGGTATAGAACGCCACCGCGCGCGCCTGATCCGTCGCGCCGATGGACTGGAAATGGATGTGGCTGGGCATGTTGCCTGGCTCCCCGGTTCGGTCCGCTTATCCCATAAGGCTCGCGTGGATGTCCTCGGCGGCGTCGCGGCCCTCGGACACGGCCACCACGGTCAGGTCTTCGCCCGCCGTGCAGTCGCCCCCGGCCCAGACCCCCGCGCGCGATGTGCGCCCGGCGCCCGTCACCTTGATCTTGCGCCCGTCGGTGTCGAGGCCTGCAACCTCATCGAACACCTGCCCGATGGCCTTGAACACCTGATCGGCGGGCAGCGTGAAGGTCTCGCCCGTCGGCTTGGCGTTCTCGTCGGTGTAGGCGAGTTCGATGGCGGCGACGTGCCCCTCGCCGATCAGCGAGACGGGCGCGACGCCCGACATGATGTGCACGCCCTTGGATTGCGCGAGGTGCTGCTCGTATTCCGATGCTGGCATCTTGTCCTGCGACCGGCGGTAGGCCAGCGTGACGTTCTCGGCGCCCAGCAGTTTGGATTGAACGGCAGCGTCGATCGCGGTCATGCCACCGCCGATGACCACCACGTTGCGGCCAACGGGAAGCTTGGTCAGGTCGTCGGCCTGGCGCAGGTCCGCGATGAATTTCACCGCATCCACGACGCCGCCAAGCTCTTCGCCCTCGATCCCGAGCGCGTTGGTGTTGCCCAGCCCGATCCCGAGAAAGACCGCATCGAAGTCGGCGGCCAACCCGTTGAGCGTGATGTCGGAACCGAGCGCCTTGCCCAGTTCCATCGTGATCCCGCCGATCTGCATCAGCCAGTCGACTTCACGCGCAGCGAAATCATCGACGGTCTTGTAGGTCGCGATCCCGTATTCGTTCAGCCCGCCCGGTTTCGGCTTGGCGTCGTAAATCACCACGTCATGCCCATGCATCGCCAGCCGGTGTGCCGCCGACAGACCCGCAGGCCCGGCGCCGACGACCGCCACGCGCTTTCCGGTCGGCTCGGCCCGCTTGAACGGGTGCACGTTCGCGCGCATCAGCGTGTCGGTGGCGTAGCGTTGCAGGCGGCCGATCTGCACCGGCTCGCCCTCGGCCACCTCGCGCACGCAGACCTCTTCGCACAGCGTTTCGGTCGGACAGACGCGGGCGCACATGCCGCCGAGGATATTCTGTTCGAGGATCGTCTTGGCCGCCGCTTCCGGCGTGCCGGTCATGATCTGGCGGATGAAAAGCGGAATGTCGATGTCGGTCGGGCAGGCTTCCATGCACGGCGCATCGTGGCAGAAATAACAGCGGTCCGCCGCGACATGCGCTTCATGCGCATCGAGCGGCGGATGCAAATCCGAAAAGTTGTCGGCCAGCGCCGGTGCCTGCAAACGCTCGGCAACCACGCCGGGGGTTTGTGGGGAATGGGTCACGGCTGTCTCCCTGTAGATTGTTCTTTTGGAGAACGCTGGCATGACTCGACTTTTTTATCAATTGGTAAAAATTATTGAGATGTTTCATTCCGCACCTGCCGCGCGACGCGCCGGATATTTTTCCATTTGGTCAATTGTTGTGCAAAGCGTTGACGAAGGCGTTGCTTCGACTTCGTGAAGGGAACGGGCGCTACCCGCAATTGGGTCTCGCCCTCGCACTCATTCGCCTTTAAGATGTATGGCGGGGCGAGTGGTTGCAAACCGGAAAAATGGTTCGGGCCGGTCGTAGAGATTGATGGGAAACACGAAACCGGGCGCGACGAAAGCTCGGTGGGTATCGTGAGGGCTGAATTTGGATCAGGTGGTCGAAGATCTGATTGTCGTGGGAATTGCAGCGTCGGCAGGGGGGCTCGAGGCCACGTCCTTGCTGGCCCAGAACCTGCCCAAGAGCCTGAATTGCGCCTATGTGATCGCGCAGCATATGTCGCCCAGCCACAAGAGTATGCTGGTGCCGCTCTTGTCGCGCGAGACTCGGCTGAAGGTCGAAGAGGTCGAGGCGGAAACCGTGCCGTCGCCCGGAACGATCTATGTCCCGCCACCGGGCCGCGATGTCGTGTTGGAGAACGGCACGCTCGTCCTGCGCGAACCCGTCGGTCACCATGCCGCGCCCAAGCCGTCCGCCGACCGCCTTCTGAAATCGCTGGCGAGCGATCTGGGGTCGAACGCGGTCGGTGTCGTGCTGTCCGGCACCGGAAGCGACGGGTCATATGGCGTGCAGGCGATCCGCGAAGCCGGCGGGATCACCATCGCGCAAGACCCCGGCACGTCGAAATACGACTCGATGCCGATCTCGGCGATCCGGACGGGTTGCGTCGACCTCACGCTCACGCCCGAACAGATCGGCCAGCACCTTGCCACCGTCCTGCAACAGCCGCGCGATCTGTCGTCGCTCAAGGATCTGAACGAAAAGACGTCGAAGAACCACGACCTGTTCCAGATCCTGCTCGCACACACACTGGTCGATTTCCGGCACTACAAGGAAACGACGATCAACCGTCGCATCCATCGCCGGATGTTCGCGAAGGGCATCGAGACGTTCGAGGAATATGTCGAGCTTTGCCGCCGCTCGGTGGAAGAGGTCGAGGCGCTGTATCGCGACCTCCTGATCTCGGTCACCAACTTCTTCCGCGATCCCGATCAGTTCGCCGCGCTGGAACAGGAAATCGCCGAGCGGTTCGCCGATCACGACGACGAAACGATCCGGGTCTGGGTGCCGGGATGCGCGACGGGGGAAGAGGCGTATTCCATCGCGATCCTCGTGGCCGAGGCGCTGGGCGGGCTTGAAAAACTGTCCAAGGACAAGCTTCAGATTTTCGCGACGGACATCGACGACCGGGCGCTGGGCATAGGTCGCAAGGGCAAATACCCGGCCTCTGCCGCCAGCGACATTCCGGCGCGTTTTCTCGACCGTTACTTCGACGTGTCCGACGACACGGTGAAGGTGAAGGACAAGCTCAAGCAGCATGTTATGTTCACCCGTCACAACGTGTTTCAGGATGCGCCGTTCATGTCGATCGACCTCGTTTCGATCCGAAACGTGCTTATCTATTTCGAGGCGAAGTTGCAGGAGCGCGTGCTGACCCGCATTCAGTATGCGCTGAAATCGGATGGTCTGTTGTTCCTCGGCACGTCCGAGACGA
This sequence comes from Maritimibacter alexandrii, assembly GCF_005871115.1. Classification (NCBI taxonomy): domain Bacteria; kingdom Pseudomonadati; phylum Pseudomonadota; class Alphaproteobacteria; order Rhodobacterales; family Roseobacteraceae; genus Maritimibacter; species Maritimibacter alexandrii. The sequence goes on along the minus strand of NZ_SWKQ01000009.1, from coordinate 892,070 downwards.
CGGGCGTGCTGGAAAGCTACTTCGTGCCCATCGAGTCGAACTCGAAGATCTTCGGCAAGCGTTCGCTGCGTCTGTCCCGTCCGCCGGGGCCGGAACGCACCTTGCCTGCGGGGCTCAATTTCCAGTCGGGGTCGGGCACCGGGTTCCATCGCGGCCAGATCGTCCACGAAAACACGTGGCGCTTCGACTCGCTCGCCCGGTCGGTCGTGTCCACAGGCATCCTGACGAACAGCGAAAAGTCGATCCTCAAGATCTACGGCGACATCGCCGAATTCGTTGAGATGCGGGAGCCGATTCAGGGCAGCATGACCCTTGGCGTCCTGAAAAAGACTTTGGCCTATGAGGCCGGGTCGATGGTTCTGGTTGCGCTGAAACACAAGGAAACGCGCGCCGGTCAATGGCACCAGATCGACGGGCGCGGATACAACAACCTTCGCATGGTCGCCTATCCGATCATGCCGGAAAGCGGCGATTCCGAGAATGAGCCGCTCGTCCTGATCGGTTTTGAGACCGAGATGCGGGAAGAGCCGAAGGGCGACGAAGCCGAGCGGACGGATTACCTCGACTATCTCGAAACCGAACTGACCCGCACCCGCGATACGCTTCAGGTCACCATCGAACAGCTTCAGACATCGAACGAAGAGCTTCAGTCGCTGAACGAAGAACTCCAGTCGTCCAACGAGGAATTGCAGTCCACGAACGAGGAGCTCGAAACCTCGAACGAGGAGCTTCAGTCGACGAACGAAGAACTCATCACGGTGAACGAGGAACTGCTGGTCAACACCTCGCAGCTTGAGCGGACGACCGCAGAGCTCAACGGTCTGATCTCGGGCATCCCTACGGTGATGATGATGCTGGACCTCGGCCTGCTTATCCGCCACGCGTCGAAAAGCGCGATCCAGACGTTCCAGATCAAGGAACGGGGGCATTCGCTGGGTCATCTGTCGCAGTGCTACATTCCCAAAGGCTACCCGCCCCTCGTCGACATCTGTTCGCAGGCCCTGCTCGACCGGCAGGTTCACACCCGCAACATCGAAATCGGCGACTCGCTCATCACCCTGTCCGTGTCTCCCTTGTCCACCGAGGGCGAGGGGCTGATCGGCCTGATCGTTCTGGCCGACGAGGTGGATATGTCCATCGAAGGCAAGCTGAACGAGACGCTGCGCACCTTCGGCGACATCGGCACCTGGAAGATGAACCTTACGACGGGCGAACTGGACTGGTCGCGTGAGACCTATCTGATCCACGGTATCGACCCGGACAACCACCGCAGGCAGTTGGACGAAGGGGTGAACTTCTATCATCCCGACGATCAGGCGATGGTGCGCACGGCCATCGACAAGACCGTCGAAACCGGCGAGCCCTTCCACTTCTTCGCCCGCCTCAATCGCGCGGACGGGCGCACGATCGTGGTCGAAGCGGCCGGATCGTCGGTGCGGAACGAGGCTGGCGAAGCCGTGGCGCTGGTCGGCGTGTTCCGCGATTTCTCGCGCCAGCGGAACGAAGACCTGCTGGTTCAGCATTATAACGAGGTCGCGGCGGATCAGGGGATCGGGTTCTATTCCTACGATATCGAACACGACCTGCCGTACTGGAGCCCGCAGCTTTACGACATCCTCGGCCTCGATCCGAGCGATCCCCCGGTGGTCGATACGGCGCTGCGCCTGTTCGTGGGGGACGCGCGCGACCGCGTCGCGGATTACATGCAGTCGGCGATCGAGAAGAACGAGCCTTACGACTACGTCGAAGAGATCGAGCGCCCGGATGGAAGCCGCGCGAAGTGCCGCGGCACGGGGCGTGCGGAAGTGGATGAAAACGGCAAGGCGACCCACCTGTACGGGTCGTTTCAGATCGTGACCTGACCCGAAACGGCGCTACGGCGGGGCAGGCGTTAAGAGTTTGTTAACTCGCGAGAAGTAGCGCGAAGCCGTTGAGGTGACTAGAGTATGAGCATGGAACAGATCTCGGAAGACGGACCCAACGACACGCTCCAGATTCGCCTCGTCCGCGATTCGGACTCGGGCGAATGGTTCGCCGAGCAGATCGACATCAACCGCGGCGACGTCCATCACCGCATTGGATTTCGCAAAAACCTGCCGCTTGCGCAGGCCTTCGTTCCGCAGTTTCTGGGCGAGTTGCAGCCCTACCTGCCCGACGGGCCGGCGAAGGGCGTGATGGCCGATAGTTCCGCGCTCATCGAAATTCCCGGTTTGGTGCTTGGCGGCATCCGCGTCATCGCGCAGTCGGTCGTCACCGGCATTCAGTCGCTGACCATCCGCTTCATTCGGGCGCTGGGCGCGCTTCAGGCGGTGCTTCTGCCTAAGTACCGGACCGAGACGGATATGTTCGCCAAACTCGAAGGGGCGGCGGCCCATACGCTCTTGTCGCTTCTGCACCCCGCGCTCGATCTTGCCGACGTCGGGCCGCCGACCACCCTCAGCCGCAATGTGATGGAGCAGGTGGCCGAACGGCTGGAGGTGCTTGCGCGCAACCGGAACGAGATCGGGTTCTTCGCGGTCCTGCTGCAACGCTATCTGCGCAATGCCCCCGACCTCGACCTTGCGGCCCGGCAAATCGCGGCCCAGACAAACGCCATCGGACGGTATTGAGCGTTTCCGCATCGGCCCGTTCAGCGGGCACCATCCTTGAGGATCAATCTGCGGCGAACGCCCGACAAAGCGGATGATCCGGGTCTTTGAGCCCGTCGATCACGTCGAAGTGGTGACGCCCCGGATCGGCGACGAGCGGTATGTACCAGGCTTCGGCGAGTAGCGCGGCTTGCCGCAGGAACTCTGGCCGTTCCCGTGCGCCGACCCATGCGGTCACATCCACCTTCCCGCGCTTGTCGCCCAGCGCGGGACTTTCCGCAGCCGCCTCATCGGCATCGAGGCGCAGGGCCTCGTTCATCGAATTCCGTCGAAGCGGGCGCAGATCGTGCAGGCCCGAGATCGAGACGACCCGTTCGACCCGGTCGGCAACCGCTGCGGGGAGGGGGGTAGACTCCGAAACCATGCGGGTGACCAGATGGCCACCTGCCGAATGTCCGGTCAGCCGGATCGGCCCCGCAATCCGCTCGCCCGCCGCAGCAATGGCGCTTGCGATGTCATTGGAGATTTCCGAAATCCGCACCTCGGGGGCCAAGCGGTAACTCGGCATCGCGACGGCCCAGCCATGTGCCAACGCGCCCTCAGCCAGATCCGACCAGAAAGATTTGTCGAACCTGAGCCAGTAGCCGCCATGCACGATGACCGCCAACCCGCGTGGTGCGCCGGTCGGGTGAAACAGGTCGAACACCTGCCTGTCATGATCGCCATAGGGAATGTCGAACGCGGCGGACGCGCTCTTGCGGAAGGCCTTAGCCCTGTCGGTCCAGAGATCGGGATAGGTTTCGCCGCCGTCGATGCGGCCTGCATTCACGAAGGCTTCTTCCCAGTCGATCCCGGTGTCCGCCACTGCACTGCCCATCGCCGCACCCCTCTCGCACGCTCTGGTTCAGGGTATAGTGCAAACATAAATATTTCAAGCTTGAAGTATCTTCGACAAGGCGTAGGCTTTGGGTGAGTCGGGGCTTGATCCCGGCATTGGGAAAGGAGCGCCACGATGCGGATCGCCTGTCTGGGTGGTGGACCCGCCGGTCTCTACTTCGCGATTTCGATGAAGCTGCGCGACCCGTCGCACGAGATCGTCGTGATGGAGCGAAACCGTGCCAACGACACGTTCGGCTGGGGCGTGGTTCTCAGCGACGACGCGCTGGAAAACCTCGAAGCGAACGATCCGAAAAGCGCGCAGCAGATCCGCGATCACTTCGCCTACTGGGACGATATCGCGGTCATTCATGGCGACGTGCGAACGGTGTCGGGCGGCCACGGTTTCGCGGGAATCGGGCGCAAGCAGATGTTGGTGCTGTTACAGGAGCGGGCGCGCGAGCTTGGGGTCGACTTGCGGTTCGAAACCCAATTCGACGATGTCGAGGCGATCCGAAAGGACTATGACCTCGTGGTCGGCTGCGACGGCCTGAACTCCCGCGTGCGGGCCACCTATGCCGACACGTTCAAACCGGACGTGGACACGCGAAAGTGCAAGTTCGTCTGGCTCGGCACACATCAGAAATTCGACGACGCCTTCACCTTCATCTTCGAAAAGACCGAACATGGCTGGGTCTGGGCCCATGCCTATCAATTCGACGCCGACACCGCGACCTTCATCGTCGAATGCTCGCAGGAGACTTGGGATCGCTTCGGCTTCGAAGACATGACCAAGGACGAAACGGTCGAAACCTGCCGCCGCATCTTCGAGCGTCATCTCGACGGTCATGACCTGATGTCGAACGCGGGCCATCTGCGCGGCTCGGCGGTCTGGATCAACTTCCCCCGTGTGCTGTGCGAACGCTGGCACCATGAGAACGTGGTGCTTCTGGGCGACGCCTCGGCCACCGCGCATTTCTCGATCGGGTCGGGCACGCGGCTTGCCTTCGACAGTGCCATCGCGCTGGCGGAATTCCTGCATCGCGAGCCGACGATGGAGCGTGCGTTCGAGCGGTATCAGGACGAGCGGCGGCTCGACGTGTTGCGCCTTCAATCGGCTGCCCGCAACTCGCTTGAGTGGTTCGAGGATGTGGAACGCTACCTCGACCTCGACCCGGTGCAGTTCAACTATTCGCTCCTGACGCGGTCGCAGCGGATCAGCCACGAAAACCTCCGCCTGCGCGATCCCGACTGGTTGGCCAGTGCGGAACGCTGGTTCGCGATGCGCGCGGGCGTGGACGGAAACGCGCCGGTCCGCGCTCCGATGTTCACACCGTTCAAGCTGCGCAACATGGAGCTGAAGAACCGCATCGTCGTGTCGCCCATGGCGCAATACAAAGCCAAGGACGGCACGCCGACCGATTGGCACCTCGTCCATCTTGGCGAGCGCGCCAAGGGTGGGGCGGGGCTGGTGTTCACCGAAATGACCTGCGTGTCCCCCAAGGGCCGGATCACGCCGGGCTGCCCCGGACTTTACGCGCCGGAGCATGAAGCGGCGTGGACCCGGATCGTGGAGTTCGTCCATGCGGAAACCGATGCCCGCATCTGCTGCCAGATCGGGCACTCGGGCCGCAAAGGCTCCACCAACCTCGGGTGGGAGGGGATGGATGCCCCCTTGGCCTCGGGCAACTGGGATCTGATCTCGGCTTCGGCGATCCCGTGGTCCGAAGACAACGCCACGCCACGGGAAATGACCCGCGCGGACATGGACGAGGTTCGCGATCAGTTCGTGGCCTCCACCGAAATGGCCGCACGGGCGGGGTTCGACATGATCGAACTCCACGCGGCGCACGGCTATCTATTGTCCTCGTTCATCTCGCCGACCTCCAACACACGCACGGACGACTACGGCGGGTCGCTGGACAACCGCCTGCGCTATCCTCTCGAAGTGTTCGAAGCGATGCGGGCGGTATGGCCGGCGGGCAAACCCATGTCGGTCCGCATCTCGGCGCACGATTGGGTGGGCGAGGCCGGGGTGACGCCCGAAGAAGCCGTCGAAATCGCGCGGGCGTTCGATCTGGCCGGGGCCGACCTGATCGACGTGTCGGCCGGCCAGACCTCGACCGAAGCGCAGCCCGTCTATGGCCGCATGTTCCAGACGCCGTTTTCCGACCGGATCAAGAACGCGGCGGGGATTACAACGATGGCCGTCGGCAACATCTACGAAGCCGACCACGCCAATTCGATCCTCATGGCCGGGCGCGCCGATCTGGTCGCCATCGCCCGCCCGCATCTCGCCGATCCCTACTGGACCCTGCACGAAGCCACCCGCGTCGGTGATCGCGCCGAGGCATGGCCGCTGCCCTATCTCGCCGGGCGCGATCAGGCTTGGCGACTGGCCGACCGCGATGCCGAGGCGGCACGGGTATGAGCCTTAAGGGTCGTCATATCGTGGTCACAGGCGGCGGAACGGGTGTCGGCGCCGCGACCGCGCAGGCACTTGCAAAGGCCGGGGCCACGGTCACCGTCATGGGCCGGACCGAGGCGCCGCTGGCCGAACAGGGTCTGCCGTACCAGATCTGCGATGTCACCGACTCCGAAGCGGTCGGTGCGGCCTTCGACAAGGCGCGCGATCAGGCGGGGCCGATTCATGGCGTCGTGGCCAATGCGGGCATGGCCGAAAGCGCCCCGTTCGCGCGTATGACCCCCGACCTCATGTCGCGGACGCTGGCGGTCAACGTCATCGGCACGTCGAATGTCTGGCAGGCCGCGCTGGCCGACATGAAGGCCGCAGGATGGGGCCGGATGGTCGCCATCGCATCTTCGGCGGGGCTGAAGGGTTACCCATACGTCTCGGCCTACTGCGCGGCCAAGCATGGGGTCGTCGGCCTGACCCGTGCCCTTGCGCTGGAACTGGCGAAAACGCCCATCACCGTCAACGCCGTCTGCCCCGGCTTCATCGACACGCCGATGCTGGATCGATCGGTCGAAAATATCGTCAAGACCACGGGCATGAGCGACGAGGCCGCCCGCTCCTCGCTTTCCGCCAACAATCCGCAAGGGCGGTTCATCGAGACGGACGAGGTCGCGGGCGCGGTGCTTTGGCTCATGTCGGATGCCGCGCGGTCGGTGAACGGCCACACGCTTTCGATCACGGGGGGTGAGGTATGACGGCGGACGCCGGGCAACGCCCCTCACAAACCCTCTCGAAGGAGCGTCTTCGCCTGTGGCTGAAGCTGCTCAAGGCCAGCGGCATGATCGAGGAAGAGGTGCGCCGCCGCCTGCGCCGGGATTTCGACTGGACCCTGCCGCGCTTCGACGTGATGTCCGCGCTCCACCGCCACCCGGACGGGCTGAAGATGAGCGAGATTTCCCGGCTCCTGCGTGTGTCGAACGGAAACATCACCGGCATCGTCGACAAGCTGACCGACGAGGGGTTGGCGTTGCGCGTTTCGGTCGCGGGCGACAGGCGAGCGAACCTGATCCGCCTGACCCCGAAAGGGCGCGCGCTTTTCGCCGACCACGCTGCCGTGCACGAGGGCTGGATCGACGAACTGCTCGGCTCGGTCGACGCGGACGGCATCGCCAACATGACCGCTTGGCTCGACGAGCTGACGACACACCACGAGGAGGAGACCTGACATGCGCACCGACGTGTCCCATTTCAAATGCGAGATCGACGGCGCCATCGCCATCGTCTCGCTCGACCGGCCCGAGCGGAAGAACCCGCTGACCTTCGACAGCTACGCCGAGATGCGCGACTGGTTTCGCGAGCTTCACTACGACGACGAAGTGAAGGCGGTGATCCTTGCGCCGAACGGCGGGAATTTCTCGTCCGGCGGCGATGTGCGCGACATCATCGGGCCGCTCACCAAGATGACGATGAAGGAGCTTTTGACCTTCACCCGGATGACCGGCGATCTGGTCAAGGCGATGATCGGCTGCGGCAAACCCATCATCGCGGCGGTCGACGGCGTGTCGGCGGGCGCGGGCGCGATCATCGCCATGGCCTCGGACCTGCGGATTTCGACGCCGTCATCAAAGACCGCGTTCCTGTTCAACCGCGTCGGCCTTGCGGGCTGCGACATGGGCGCTTGCGCCATGCTGCCCCGGATCATCGGTCAGGGCCGGGCGTCCGAGCTTTTGTATCTGGGCCGGTCCATGACAGCCGAAGAAGGCCATGCATGGGGCTATTTCAACGCGGTCGTCGAGCCGGACGCGCTGATGGACGAGGCGCGCAAGATGGCAGGCCGGATCGCGTCGGGGCCGACATTCTCGAACATGATGACCAAGACGATGCTGGCGCAGGAATGGTCGATGAGCCTCGATCAGGCGATCGAGGCCGAGGCGCAGGCCCAAGCGATCTGTATGCAGGGGCAGGACTTCACCCGCGCCTACGAGGCGTTCATCGCGGGCCAAACGCCCGTGTTCGAGGGCGACTGATGGCCGACACGAGCTATCTCGACTGGCCGTTCTTCGAGCCGCGCCACCGCGACCTCGCCGAATGGCTGGACGGCTGGGCGACGACTGCGCTGGACAGCATCGACCATACGGACACGGATGCAGCCTGCCGGGCGCTGGTGGCTGCGCTTGGGGATGCAGGCGTGCTGAAACATTCGGCGTCCGAGATCGGGGCGCTCGACGTCCGCTCGCTCGCCCTGATCCGCGAGACGCTTGCCCGCCACGACGGTCTGGCCGATTTCGCTTTTGCCATGCAGGGGCTTGGCACCGGGGCGATCACGCTGTTCGGGAGCGACGCGCAGAAACGCGAATGGCTGCCCAAGACCCGGAGCGGCGCGGCGATTTCCGCCTTTGCGCTGACCGAGCCGGGGTCGGGGTCGGACGTGGCGAATTCCACGATGACCGCGACCCGCGACGGCGACCACTATGTCCTGAACGGCGAAAAGACGTGGATCTCCAACGGCGGGATCGCGGATGTCTACACGCTCTTTGTCCGCACGGGTGAGGCACCTGGGGCCAAGGGGTTGTCGTGCTTCATCGTCACCCCGGACCTGCCGGGGTTCGAGGTGGCCGAACGGCTGGAAACCATCGCGCCCCATCCGCTCGCCACGCTGCGGTTCAGAGACTGCCGGGTGCCCGCGTCGGCGATGATCGGTGGCCCCGGCGAGGGGTTCCGCATCGCCATGTCGGTGCTCGACGTGTTCCGCGCCTCGGTTGCCGCCGCCGCGCTCGGTTTCGCCCGCCGCGCGCTGGACGAGTCGCTGACCCGCGTGACCACCCGCCGCGTGCAGGGCGCGCCACTGGCCGAGCTTCAGATGGTGCAGGGGCATATCGCCGACATGGCGCTCGACATCGACGCCGCCGCGCTTCTCGTCTACCGCGCCGCGTGGACCAAGGATGCCGGCGCGCCGCGCGTCACCCGCGAGGCGGCGATGGCGAAGCTCTTCGCCACCGATCAGGCGCAGAAGGTCATCGATACGGCGGTGCAGCTTCACGGCGGCGACGGCGTCCGCTCCGGCAGCGCCGTCGAGACACTTTACCGCGAAATCAGAGCGTTACGCATCTACGAGGGCGCCTCCGACGTTCAGCGCGTCGTCATCGCCCGCCAAACGCTCGCACAACACCACAGGGGTTAGCCATGCTTGGTCCGTCCGCGCATATCGACACGTTCACACGCGACAGTCTGCCGCCCGCGGACAGTTGGCCGGACCTGATGCTGGACGGGTTCGAGTATCCCGAGACCCTCAACGCGGGCTATGAACTGACCGACGCGATGGTCGCCAAGGGGTTTGGCGATCACGTGGCGCTGATCGGGAACGGGCGACAGCGGACCTATAAGGAACTGGCCGACTGGACCAACCGGCTGGCCCATGTGCTGGTCGAAGATTTCAAGGTGAAACCGGGCAACCGCGTGCTGATCCGGTCCGCCAACAACCCCGCGATGGTGGCCGCCTGGCTTGCCGCGACCAAGGCGGGCGCGGTCGTGGTCAACACCATGCCGATGCTGCGGGCCGGGGAACTCGCGAAATACGTCGAGGCCGCCGAGATCAAGCTTGCCTTGTGCGATACGCGGCTGATGGACGAAATGATCCTCTGTGCGAAATCCAGCGACATTCTGGAAACGGTGGTGGGGTTCGACGGCACTTCGAACCATGACGCCGAACTCGACCGTTTGGCGCTTGAAAAGCCGGTCACGTTCGATGCCGTTCCGACCGCCTCGGACGATGTGGCGCTGATCGGGTTCACGTCGGGTTCGACGGGAACGCCCAAGGGCACGATGCATTTCCACCGCGATCTGCTGATTATCGCGGATGGCTATGCGAAAGAGGTTCTGTCGGTCGTGCCCGAGGACATTTTCGTCGGCTCGCCGCCGCTTGCCTTTACCTTCGGGCTTGGCGGCCTCGCGATCTTTCCGCTGCGCTTCGGGGCGACGGCGACCCTGCTTGAAAACGCCTCGCCCCCGAACATGATCGAGATCATCCAGAAGTACCGCGCGACCGTGTGTTTCACCGCGCCCACCGCCTACCGCGTGATGCTGCGGGCGATGGACGAGGGCGCGGACCTGTCGTCCCTGCGCGCGGCGGTCTCGGCGGGCGAGACGCTGCCGGGCCCGGTCTATGACGAATGGCAGGAAAAGACCGGCAAGCCGATGCTCGACGGGATCGGCGCGACCGAGATGCTGCACATCTTCATCACCAATCGCTTCGACGATCACAAACGGGCCTGCACCGGCAAACCCGTCACGGGTTACGAAGCCAAGGTGATCGGACCGGAGGGCCAAGACCTGCCAGCGGGCGAGATCGGGCGCCTTGCCGTCCGTGGCCCGACCGGGTGCCGCTATCTGGGCGGGCATCGGCAGGAGGAATACGTGGTCGATGGCTGGAACATCACCGGCGACGCCTTCGTGCAGGACGAAGACGGGTATTTCCACTTCGCGGCCCGCAACGACGACATGATCGTCTCGTCCGGCTACAACATCGCGGGGCCGGAGGTGGAAGCCGCGCTTCTGTCGCATGATGCCGTGCTGGAATGCGCCGTGATCGGCGTGCCGGACGACGAACGCGGCCAAATCGTCGAGGCGCATGTGGTGCTGACCGAGGGCGCGGCGGACGACGCGCTGATGGTCAAGACCCTTCAGGACCACGTGAAGGCGCAGATCGCCCCCTACAAATACCCCCGCAGCGTGCGGTTCACCGAGGCGCTTCCAAAGACGGAAAGCGGGAAAATCCAACGCTTCAAGCTGAAAGCCGACAGATGAGCAGCGACGCATACGATCCCGGCAGCGAAGGCGCCAAGATGGCGATGGCCGGGGCCATGTCCTATGGCGATTACCTCGACCTCGACACCCTGCTCGACCAGCAGAACCCGCTCTCCGGCGCGCATGATGAGTTGCTGTTCATCATCCAGCACCACACGAGCGAGCTTTGGATGAAGCTGATCCTGCACGAGATGCAGGCGGCCCGCGAAGCCCTGATCGCGCGCGATCTGCCGCCGATGTTCAAGATGCTCGCCCGCGTGTCGCGCATCTTCGAACAGCTCAATAACCAGTGGGACATCCTGCGCACGATGACCCCGTCGGATTATACCACCTTTCGCGAGGTGCTCGGCCCGTCCTCCGGGTTCCAGTCCTACCAATACCGGCTGATCGAATACGTCCTCGGCAACCGCAATCCGAACCTGCTGAAACCACATGCCCATGTGCCGGAGATTCACGCGAAGCTCGCCCGCGAACTCGAACGTCCGAGCCTTTATGACGAGGCGGTGCGGTTCCTGTTCGAAACGCTCGACGGAAACGACCGCGACATGCCTGCGCCGCAACTGACCCATCCGCATCAGGCGGTCGAGGCCATTCAGGAGCGGTGGGCGGCCGTCTATCGCGACGTGCGCGCGCATTGGACGCTTTACGAACTGGCCGAGAAACTGGTCGATCTCGAGGACTATTTCCGGCGCTGGCGCTTCAACCACGTCACCACGGTCGAACGGGTGATCGGCTTCAAACGCGGCACCGGCGGCACGTCCGGCGTGACTTATCTGCGCAAGATGCTCGACGTCGAACTGTTTCCGGAACTCTGGCATCTGAGGGGTGAGCTATGACCGTCTTGCGCAAGGAATTGTTCCACCTTCCCGAGGGCGTCGTTTACCTTGACGGCAACTCGCTCGGCCCGTTGCCCGTGAACGCCGAGGCCCGCGCGCGGGAGGTGATGACCCGCGAATGGGGACAGGATCTGATCCGCGCGTGGAACACCGCCGACTGGATTTCGCTACCCAAGAAGGTGGGCGACCGGATCGGCCGGATCATCGGCGCGCCGGAGGGCAGCGTCGCGACCGGCGATACCTTGTCGATCAAGGTCTATCAGGCGCTCGCCGCCGCTTTGAAGATGAACCCGGATCGCCGCGCGATCCTGTCGGACAGCGGCAATTTTCCCACCGATCTTTACATGGCGCAGGGTCTGATCGGCACCATCGATAAGGGATACGAGCTTCGCACGCCCGCGCCCGAGGATGTCGTGGACGCCATCACCGACGAGGTCGCAGTGGTCATGCTGACCCATGTCGATTACCGCACGGGCCGGATGCACGACATGTCCGCGATCACACGCGCGGCCCATGCGGTCGGCGCGGTGATGATCTGGGATCTCGCCCATAGCGCCGGGGCGGTGCCGGTGGATATGGCCGGGTCGGGTGCCGAATTCGCGGTCGGCTGCACCTATAAATATCTGAACGGTGGCCCCGGTGCCCCGGCCTTCATCTATGCCCGCCCGGATATCGTCGAGACGGTTCAGCCTGCGCTCGCCGGTTGGATGGGCCATGAGGAGCCGTTTGCGATGGACCCGGACTACCGCCCCGCCATGTCGACCGAGCGCCTGCGCGTCGGCACGCCACCGATCCTGCAACTGTCGGTTCTGGATGCCGCGCTCGATGCGTGGGACGGGCTTTCGATGGACGATGTCCGGGCGGCGTCGATCCGGCTGTCGGACCTTTTCATCGCCGAGGTCGAGCAGCTGTGTCCGACCTTGACGCTCGCTTCGCCGCGTGATGCGGGGGTTCGGGGCAGCCAGGTCTCGTTCCGGTTCGAGCACGGCTATTCCGCCATTCAGGCGCTGATCGACCGGGGGGTGATCGGCGACTTCCGCGCGCCAGACATCATGCGGTTCGGCTTTACGCCGCTTTACCTGGATGAGGGCGATATTCGCGCGGCGGCTGCTCACGTGGCGACCGTCATCAACGACAGCCTGTGGAACGATCCGAAATATCAGACGCGTTCGCGCGTGACATGACCCGAGGGCGTGGAGGAGAACCGATGAAACCTGAAACCATTCACCCCGAAGGCTGGGCGCCCGCTCTGGGCTATGCGAACGGGATGCATATGCCGGACGGGACGCTGCACATCGGCGGGCAGATCGGCTGGGACGCGCAAAAGGTTTTCGTCGAGGGCGGCTTTCTCGAACAGATGGAGCAGGCGCTGGCCAACATCGCCGCCATCGTCCGGGCGGCGGGCGGAGATGTGACCGACGTGGGCCGGCTGACGTGGTTCGTGAAGGACAAGGCCGAATACCTCGCCCATCAGCGCGAGATCGGGGCGGCCTATCGTCGCATCTTCGGCAAACATTTCCCCGCCATGTCGCTGGTCGTCGTCAAAGATCTGGTCGAGGACGAGGCGCTGGTGGAGATCGAAGCCACGGCATTCGTCGCGCGCTAGACGCGCGTCGGTCGCGTTCAATCTGGTGGCCACTTTAGGGCGGCACACATTCTCCTTTCGACTGCGATGAGGCCGCTTCGGGGCCGCCGGGCGGCGGTTCGTGGGGGGCTGAGAGCCCAGCCCTGTAAGGCCTCGCACGTGGGGTGGGTGACGATGAGCCTTGCGTCGTCGACCACCCAAGGGCGCGATGTCTGGCGCCGGCCTTTACGCCGCTAGACCACCTTTCCAACGGCGACGTTCGCGTCCTCGATCCTACCTTCTCACCGACCTTTCCACGGGCGCGTCGTCCACATGCCGTGGCGGCATTCGGCGGATTCACACCCCCTCAACCAAAACACATTGACACATATCAATGTATGCATTTCCAATGAGCCTTAAGATTAAGTAAGTGACTAGTTACAAAATTAGCGACCCATCGCGTTGGCCAAGGAGGAAACGCCGTGACCACATACACATCACCCACGCATGTGTTTTCGATTGAAGACCTGACCGCGACATACTCAGGCGTACAGTATCCGGCCTTGCCCGGCATGCTCGATACGGCCGGAACCACTGTCGAGCCATACACCGACAGGGACGGAAACATCCTCTATGCGATCGACAGCGAGTTCGGGTTCTATATCGACGACTTCATCGGCGCGCTTGAAAAGGTGCTGGACGGCGATTTCGCAGAAGGGTTCGCCGGTAACGCTTTCGACGACGAAGGGAATCAGATCGGTATCGCCCTGCGCGACGCCGAAACCGACGTGTTCCTCTCCGGCGCGCCCTTCGGAACATGGTCGCTGGGTCTGGGCGGGAACACCGTCAAAGCGTCGACCGAGCACTACGAAACGATGGCGTCGGTCCTGTCGGATCAGGAATATCCCGGCGATCCGGGCGCGATTGGACCGCTCGACGACGATCTCAAGATGCTGGACATCCGTCCGAGCGAGGTGACGCCGGGCACGTTCGACATCGGCCCCCTTAACAACGCCTATATCCACGAGCTGATTCAGGCGCTTCAGGCCGCGATGGATTCGGCGGACCCCGGACTCGACACGGTTCTGTCCGACATCGACTTCGACCGTGACGGCGTGCTCGACACCTATCGCATCACCAAGACTACCGTGAATTTCGACGATGACGGCGACGGTATCGCGGACCCCATCGTGGTCGGCGCGGTCGATGTCGACAACGACGGCACCATCGACATCGTGGACAGCTTCCTGAACGGTTACGGCGGCGATGCCGACATCGTGGACCTGCTGGAACCCAACGAATCCAGCGTGACCTACAACATCGCCTACGGTCAGGATTACTCGGTCACGCTCAAGGACGACGGCAAGCTGCTTTACCGCTGGGGCGAGGCGGTCAAACGCCCAAACGACATCCGGCTAGAGGTCGACATGCCGCTGCCCGAGGAATGGACGCGGGACGCCAACAACAACTCGATCATGGACGGTCTAGAAGGCAGCGGATTCACGATCACGCGGGCCGAACTGGTCATCACCCACGACATTACGAACAACCCGAACGATCAGGTCCGCCCCGAAGATTACGAGAACGAAGCGGCCATCGGTCGGCTTCCGTCCTTCTACATCGTCAAGGACCCGGACGATCCGACCAAGCTGCTCTGGGTCTCGCCGCTCGACAGCTTCGATGGGACGGGTGAGCCGCTTCCGAGCTACTTCATCCTCGACGCCAACGGCAACGTCGACCTCGCCGCGGGCGGCACGGCGGTCTACGACCCCAACGACGTTCTGGTCGGCTACCGCAACGAAGATGGCGGCGGCAACCCGGTCGGGACGGTCTTCCGCAGCGATGCGCTGGCCGAAATGAACGCGGCTGCCGGTCTGGATTTCATGACCGAAGACCTCGAGCACGGTTTCACCGAGGCATGGTACACCACCACCGACCGCGAGCCGTTCGAATGGTCCTACGATCTGTTCCCGACCGATCCCTACAAGAACGTCTTCGAAAGCTTCCGCTCGCCCGATGACGCCGAAGATGCCGGGTTCACCGAGGATGCGCTGGTCTCCGGCCCGCGCTGGCGCCTGACGCCGAACAAGTTCGGGCAAGATTTGCCGGGGCTGGAAATCCCGCTCGAAGAGAATTCCGAGCCGCCCTACACCCGCGACAACATCAAGTACGATACCGGCGAAGTCATCACGACGACCCTGAACCTGCTCGACTGGGAGGGCGACTCTCCCCTTGCCAGCAGCCTCGGCTGGATGAGCATCGACATTGCGACGCTCGACGAGAACGCCGATGGCTTGATCGACGAAGGCTGGTCGATGGTCAACGGGGCGCTCGGGGCGGGGGATGCCGTTCCCACCGATCCGATCCTGACCGCCGTTACGCCCAATGGCGTGACGCTGGAGTCCAGCTTCTTCGACGTTGCCGTCTACATGAAAGGCGACCGTCAGGACGACTCGATCATCTACGATATGGAACTCATCATCGAGTACGAATCCGATGCGGGCGACGTCATCGGGGCGGTTCAGAGCGTCGGCGGCGTGAATCATCAGACCCAGACCGTCAGCTATCAGGGCGGCACGACCTTCGACAATCCGGTGGTCTTCGCCTCACTCGCCAGCCGCGTGGGCTGGGACATGGTGACGGTTGAATTCACCGACATCTCGGCGACCGGTGCCAGCTTCTTCCTTGATGAACCCGAGGGTTACGATGGCACCCATGCTGCCGAAGAGGTGACGCTGGTCACCTTCGAAGAGGGCGTCTGGGAGCTTGCGGATGGCAGCCTGCTTCAGGTCGGCACGACGAACTTCGCTGCCGGAGCGACCGACGCATTCCACCGCGTCACCTTCGAACAGGCTTTCGACGAAGCACCCATCCTGCTGCTTCAGATCCAGTCCGACAACGGCGGCGAATGGGAGATCGTTCGCGCCCAGAACATCGGCGCCGATGGTTTCGATTTCGCAATCGAAGAACGGGAAGCCGCAGACGGGTGGCACACCTCGGAAGTCGTCGGTTGGGCCGCGCTCGATGCATCGGCGGCAGACGGTGTGATCGACTGGGGCGGCATCGGATCGCAGGCGTTTTCGACGGGCGATACCGTCTCGCACGAGATCGCGCCTTTCGCTCTGGATGCGGCGGTCGGGGCCGACCCGCTCGTGGCGGCCTTCCTTGCCAGCTACAACGGGGCGGATACGGCCAACGTCCGCACCACGGGCGTGACCTACGACGGTTTGGTCGCCTCGGCCAACTTCAAGATCGACGAAGAAACCAGCCTCGACGCCGAACTCGAACATGCCTTCGAGGATGTGCACGGCTTTGCCTTCGAGCAGGCCGGATTGCTCACGGGCATGGAATACGTCGACCCCCTGCTCATCACCTGACGCAGGCGCGTGACACACAAGATCGGGCGGCCCGTCGTGGCCGCCCGAAGGTGTCCTGAACTGGGCACTGAGATCAGGAATAATTCGAAAGGCCAGACACGTGAGACTTGTAACAACCGCCGCCCTCGGCATGACCATTCTGACCGTCGCCTGCACGGAACAGACCCCCCGCGTGAGCTACTCCGAGCCGGTCTTCAACAAGTTCGGCGAGCCGTCCTGCCGCCCGCCTGACGTGCCGATCGGCGGGATTTACACTGCGTCCATGCCCATCTGCGATTCACGGTCGGTGGCCGTCGTCCCAGCCGGCACCCGGACCGCGACTTCGCCCACAGGCACCGCCAAGCCGCCCACCACGGAAGACGATGGGTCCGAGACCACGACGGACACGACAGACAGCACCGACCCCACTGAAGATCCCACGGACCCGACGACGGGTGGAAGCGGAACGCAGAACCAGAACACCCAGTCCACGCAGAACTCGAACCGCAACACGTCGAGCACGCGAAACCAGTCGCAATCCAGCAGCGGGAATCCGTAACGGCTGACCGGTTCCCGAACGCAACGCGGCATTACGGCTGGCATTTGCCGGGAGGCGAAGTCCCACAGGGGACAAGCGAACTGTCTGGTGCGCCGAGTGGCCTGTGGGCACTCGTGTGACATGGTGTGAGTGTATTGGCGGGAAATTCAGCTGGCGCGGAGACGGTTCGGCCCCGCAGGCTCAGACCACCAGCGTAACACGCTCCTTGACCCGTGCGTTTCAGAGCGAAGCGCCAGATGGATCAACGGATTTTTTGTGAGAAATGGTGCCCAGGAGAGGACTCGAACCTCCACGTCCATACAGACACCAGCACCTGAAGCTGGCGCGTCTACCAATTCCGCCACCTGGGCACAGGTGCGTGGAGCCGCGATGTAAGGCCCCGCGCAAACAGTGTCAACGGGATTCGCACACTTTCAATTCGCCTTGTTCCGGTTGACGCCGGGGGCTATGCAGGAACCCGTATTTACGAAGGAGATCGGGCATGTCGAAACTCGTGACCATCTACGGCGGTTCCGGCTTTGCGGGGCGCTATATCGCGCGGCGCATGGCCAAAGCAGGGTGGCGCGTTCGCGTTGCTGTGCGCCGACCGAACGAGGCGATTTTCGTGAAGCCCTATGGCGCGGTCGGGCAGGTCGCGCCGATCCTGTGCAACATCCGCGACGATAATTCGGTGGCCGAAGCGATGACGGGCGCGGATGCGGTCGTGAACTGCGTGGGCACCTTCGACAAGGGCGGCAAGAACAACTTCGGCGCTGTGCAGGACGAGGGTGCGACGCGGATCGCGCGGCTGGCCGCCGAAAAGGGGATTGGGACGCTCGTCCACCTTTCCGCCATCGGCGCGGACACGGAGGGCGACAGCCTGTATGCGCAGTCCAAGGGACGTGGCGAGGCGGGCATCCTCGAACATTTCCCCAATGCGGTGATCCTGCGCCCTTCGGTGATGTTCGGGCCCGAAGACAACTTCTTCAATCGGTTCGCGGGCATGACCCGCATGGGGCCGGTGCTTCCCATCGTCGGCGGCCAGACCCGGTTCCAGCCGGTGTTCGTCGATGACGTGGCCGCTGCGGCCGAAAAGGCGGTCAAGGGCGAGGCCGCGCCGGGGATCTATGAGCTTGGCGGGCCGGACGTGCAGACCTTCCGCGAATTGATGCAGGATATGCTGACCGTCATTCAACGCCGCCGCATGATCGTGAACATTCCGTTCTGGATCGCGGGCGTGATGGGGACCGTTTTCGACGCCGGCTCCGCGATGACCGGGGGGCTCGTGTCGGCGCCGCTTACGCGCGATCAGGTGACGTCGCTCAGGTCCGACAACGTGGTCGCCGAGGGCGCGAAAACCTTTGCCGATCTGGGCATCACGCCGACCGCGATGGAGGTGGTGCTGCCGCAATACCTGTGGCGTTTCCGCCAGACCGGGCAGTATGCCGACATCACCGCCTCGGCGCGCAATCTGCGAACCTGAGCGCGTGGGAGCCTGAACGCAGGGCCGATCCGAAAGGGTCGGCCTTTTTTGGTTCAGGTATAGGCGATGACGAGCAGTACGATCCCGAGGATCACGCGGTAGACCACGTATGGCGTGAAGCTGACCGAGCGCAGCAGCCGCATCATCAACGACAGGGCGAGCAGGGCGGCGACGAATGCCATGACGGCGGCGATGGCCCCGTCCCGAAGAACCGCCCAGTCAGCTTCCGACGCGGCTTCCACGCCCAGAAGCAGACCGGAGGCCATGATCGTCGGGATCGACATCAGCATGGCAAGCCGGGTGCCGTCCTCGCGCTTGTATCCCAGCGCTCGCGCGCCCGAGATCGTGGCGCCGGAGCGGGAGGTGCCGGGGATCAGGGCGAGCGCCTGCCACAGCCCCATGACGATCGCATCGCGCAGGGTCCAGTCCGCGTCGGTCTTGGTTTCGGCCCCTCTCTGGTCGACCCAGTACAGGACGAGCCCGAAGATCAGCATCGTCCAGCCGATGACCGTGATCGACCGCATCGCGTCGGACAGCCCGGTAACGCTTAGGATCAGGCCGAGAGCGAGAACGGGGATCGTGGCGATCAGCAGGAGAAAGGCGAGGCGCGATCCCTTGGTGTCGATCCGGCCCGTCAACATGCGGGGGATGCCGAAAAGCCCCTCCCGCACATCCGACCAGAAGTAGAGAACGACGGCGCCGAGCGTGCCCACGTGGACCGCGACGTCGATGACCTGACCCTGATCCTCGAGCCCGGTGAGATTCGGTAGAAGAATCAGGTGACCGGAGGAGGAAACCGGAAGAAACTCGGTAAGTCCCTGAATGACAGCGACAATAAACAGGTGGAAGAGCGACATGCCTACTGCCTCGGGTTTGGAAGTTGCCCAAAGCTAACCATTTGGAAAGTAATGGAAAGCGGAAATATAGGTCAGTAAGAGTTACTTAAAAATTCTCCAAACGGTCGGAAAAACACGCTACCTTGGGCGATATGATCGTTTTTAGGTCAGTAATTATGCCTTTTCTTTTTCGGAAACCCTGCTAGATAGGCGGCTCGAAGACGGAGGACGTGATGGCCAAGCAGCCGATGTTGAAATTCGTGACTGTTCAGCGAGACATGCCCGAAAAGCGTGGCGCAGAACTACGTCGTGAAGACTTTCACGAGATTTATGCAGAGTTCGCGGATGCGAAGGCAGCCGAGCAATCGGCGCGGTGCAGTCAGTGCGGTGTGCCGTACTGCCAAAGCCACTGCCCGCTTCACAACAATATCCCCGACTGGCTGCGCATGACCGCGACCGGGCGGCTCAAGGAAGCCTACGAGATTTCGCAGGCGACCAACACCTTCCCGGAAATCTGCGGTCGCATCTGCCCGCAGGATCGTCTGTGCGAAGGCAATTGCGTGATCGAGCAGTCGGGCCACGGCACCGTCACCATCGGTGCGGTCGAGAAATACATCACCGACACGGCGTTTGAAAAAGGCTGGGTCGAGGACATCAAGCCCGCCGCCGAGCGCGGCGAGAGCGTCGGAATCATCGGCGCCGGCCCCGGTGGCCTTGCCGCCGCCGACCGTCTGCGTCGCGCGGGTGTGCAGGTCACCGTCTATGACCGCTACGACCGCTCCGGCGGGCTGCTGACCTACGGCATCCCCGGCTTCAAGCTGGAGAAAGACATCGTCATGCGCCGCAACGAGCAGCTTGAAAAGGGCGGTGTGGAGTTCGTGATGAACTGCAACGTCGGCGAGGACATCAGTTTTGCCGAGCTGCGCGAGAAACATGATGCCGTGCTCATCGCCACGGGTGTCTACAAGACCCGCGATCTGTCCGGCCCCGGCGCGGGCAGCGCGGGAATCGTGCGCGCCATCGACTATCTCACCGCGTCGAACAAGGCGTCCTTCGGTGACGAAGTTGCCGAGCACAAGGACGGCTCGCTTTGGGCCGAGGGCAAGAAGGTCGTCGTGATCGGCGGTGGCGATACCGCCATGGACTGCGTGCGCACCGCGATCCGTCAGGGTGCCACGAGCGTAAAATGCCTTTATCGCCGCGACCGCGACAACATGCCCGGCTCGCAGCGTGAGGTTGCCAATGCCGAGGAAGAAGGCGTGGAATTCGTCTGGCTTTCCAACCCGAAGGGGTTCCACGGCGACCCGGTGACGGGTGTCGTGGTGCAGCGGATGCGGCTGGGTCAGCCCGACGCCACAGGCCGCCGCTCGCCCGAGGCGATCGAAGGCGCGGAATACGTCGAAGAGGCCGATCTGGTCATCAAGGCGCTGGGTTTCGAGCCTGAGGACCTGCCGACGCTTTGGGATCAGCCGGAGCTTCCGGTGACCCGCTGGGGGACGATCAAGGCCGATTTCCGCACCGGTGCGACCGACATGGAAGGCGTCTACGCAGTGGGCGACATCGTGCGCGGTGCCTCGCTCGTCGTATGGGCGATCAAGGACGGCCGCGACGCCGCCGACGCGATGCTCAAGCGGTTCAACGCCGCGGCGGCAAGCGTCGCTGCGGAGTGAGGAACGGCGTGCACAGCGGGTAAAAACGCTGTGCACAGGGACGAAAAACGGCACTTCGGAAATGTCAGCGCACCTGACCCGGTCAAGGCCAAAGGTAAAGGAGGGGTTTAGATGAACCATCGCATCGCCGTGACGCTCGCCGCCGCGACCCTTCTCGCCATGCCTGCCCAGGCCCGCGTGTTCACCCCGCCCGAAGGGTGCGAGGTGTTTCTGACGGTGCAATCGAAGCAATGTTCCGTGTCCAACCTTTATCGCTGCGACACCGACACGGGCGGCTTCGCCGAAGCCATGTTCGACGGCGAGGGTATGTCGGCGGTCGTCACCTACGGCGCCGGCTACCAGTGGCAGGACAGCCTTTACATGTGGGACAACTCCCGCGAACGGCTGGTCGAACCGGCCGAAGACCCCATCGACCTGCCGACCCTGACTGACGAGGGCATCGACACGTTCCGGTTCACGATGCACCGCACCGCGCCGGGCGAAGATCGCGAGATCACCATCGTCGGGGCCGACATGCTGTCTGGTGAAACCACGGTCATCGACGGCATGACGCTCGACATCGTTCAGACCCAGCTTCAGATCCTGACCGAGGACGGGACCGTGGAATACCAGTCGCGCGGGGTTCAATACCTCAACCGCGAGTTGGGCCTGTTCTTTCTTGGACCGGAAGAGGTGCTCGACGACACGGGCGAGGCGACGCCTTACGACAACAGCCCTGTCGATTTCATCCATCCGGGCGAGCCGGGCTTTGCCCAGACGCTCCCCCTATACGAATGCGACCAGCAGAAGGCGGGGTTCACCCCCGCGCCAGCCGCCCCCACTCCGGGGCTTGAGGAGACCGACCATGACCAAATTTGACGAACGCTGGGTGGCCGAGGAAGAAGCCAAGCGCGCTTACCTTGCCGAACATGGGATGTACCGCGAAGAGTTCGAACACGCCTCGTGCGGCGTGGGCCTCGTCGTGTCGATCGACGGCAAGAAAAGCCGCAAGGTCGTGGAATCGGGCATCGAGGCTCTGAAGGCGATCTGGCACCGGGGCGCGGTGGATGCCGACGGCAAGACCGGCGACGGCGCGGGCATCCACGTGCAGATTCCGGTGGAGTTCTTCTACGATCAGGTCCGCCGCACCGGCCACGAGCCGCGCGAGAAAGAGATGATCGCGGTCGGTCAGGTGTTCCTGCCGCGCACCGATTTCGGCGCGCAGGAGACGTGCCGGACCATCGTCGAGACCGAAGTCCTTCGCATGGGCTATTACATCTACGGCTGGCGCCACGTCCCCGTGGATATCTCCTGCCTAGGCGAAAAGGCCAACGCGACCCGGCCCGAGATCGAACAAATCCTGATTTCGAACGCCAAGGGCGTGGACGAAGAGACGTTCGAGCGTGAGCTTTACGTCATCCGCCGCCGGATCGAAAAAGCCGCAGCCGCGGCAGGTGTGGGTCAGCTTTACCTCGCCTCGCTGTCGTGCCGGTCGATCATCTACAAGGGCATGATGCTGGCCGAACAGGTGGCCGAGTTCTACCCCGACCTGAAAGACGAGCGGTTCGAAAGCGCGTTCGCAATCTACCACCAGCGCTATTCGACCAACACCTTCCCGCAGTGGTGGCTGGCCCAGCCGTTCCGGATGCTGGCCCACAACGGCGAGATCAACACGCTCAAGGGCAACCTGAACTGGATGAAAAGCCACGAGATCCGCATGGCTTCGGGCGCGTTCGGGGATCTGGCCGAGGACATCAAGCCGATCGTGCCGCAGGGCTCGTCGGACAGTGCCGCGCTGGATTCGGTGTTCGAGGTTCTGGTGCGCGCCGGACGTTCCGCGCCGATGGCCAAGACGATGCTGGTGCCCGAGTCGTGGTCCAAGCAGTCGGCGGAGATGCCGAAGGCGTGGGTGGATATGTATTCCTACGCCAACTCGACGATGGAGCCGTGGGACGGCCCCGCCGCGCTGGCCATGACCGATGGGCGGTGGGTCTGCGCGGGTCTCGACCGCAACGGCCTGCGCCCGATGCGCTATGTCGTGACGGGTGACGGGCTGGTGATCGCCGGGTCCGAAGCGGGCATGGTCCCGGTGGACGAGGCGACCTGCGTCGAGAAAGGCGCGCTTGGCCCCGGTCAGTTGCTCGCCGTCGATATGAAAGAGGGCAAGCTCTACCACGACGTCGAGATCAAGGACAAACTCGCCAACAGCCAGCCGTTCGGCGACTGGGTCGGCAAGGTCAACGACATCGACGAGGAACTGCTGGGCGTCGAAGAAAAGGCGCTCCATACCGGGTCCGATCTGCGCCGCCGTCAGGTGGCCGCCGGCTACACGCTGGAAGAGCTGGAACAGATCCTCGCGCCGATGGCCGAGGACGGGAAAGAAACGCTGGCATCCATGGGTGACGACACGCCGTCTGCGGTGTTGTCGAACGAATACCGGCCCCTGAGCCATTTCTTCCGCCAGAACTTTAGTCAGGTGACGAACCCGCCCATCGACTCGCTGCGCGAATTCCGGGTCATGAGCCTCAAGACCCGGTTCGGCAACCTTAAGAACGTGCTCGATGAAACCGGAAGCCAGACCGAGATCCTCGTGCTGGAAAGCCCCTTCGTCGGCAACGCGCAGTTCGAAGAGTTGCTCAAGCACTTCAACGCGAAATGCGTCGACATCGACTGCACCTTCCCGGCGGAAGGTGGCGATCAGGCGCTGCGCGACGGCCTGGCCCGCATCCGTGACGAGGCGGAAGAGGCCGTGCGGTCGGGTGCCGGACACATCGTTCTGTCGGACATGGCGCAGGACGAGGACAAGGTGGGGATGCCGATGATCCTTGCCACCTCGGCAGTGCATTCGTGGCTGACGCGCAAGGGGCTACGGACCTTCACCTCGCTCAACGTGCGGTCGGCCGAGTGCATCGACCCGCATTACTTCGCGGTGCTGATCGCGTCGGGTGCGACGGTGGTGAACGCCTATCTCGCCGAAGACAGCCTTGCCGACCGGATCGAGCGCGGCCTGCTGGAAGGCAGCCTGACCGATGCCGTTCGCAAGTATCGCGAGGCCGTGGATCAGGGTCTGCTCAAGATCATGGCCAAGATGGGTATCTCGGTCATCTCGTCCTATCGTGGCGGTCTGAACTTCGAAGCCGTGGGTCTGAGCCGCGCGATGGTCGCGGACTACTTCCCCGGCATGACCAGCCGTATCTCGGGCATCGGCATCGGTGGTATCCAGAAGAAAGCCCGCGCGATCCACGCGAAAGGCTGGCGTCTGGGGCAGGACATTCTGCCCATCGGCGGCTTCTACAAGGCTCGCAAGAACGGCGAGACCCACGCTTGGGGTGCGCAGACCATGCACCTGATGCAGGCGGCCTGCGACCGCGCGTCCTACGAGATGTGGAAGCAGTATTCGGCCCGGATGCAGGCGAACCCGCCGATCCATCTGCGCGACATGCTCGACATTAAACCGCTGGGCGAGCCGGTTCCGATCGAACAGGTGGAATCGATCACCTCGATCCGCAAACGGTTCGTGACCCCCGGCATGTCGCTGGGCGCGCTGTCGCCCGAAGCGCACAAAACGCTGAACGTCGCGATGAACCGGATCGGCGCCAAGTCTGATTCCGGTGAGGGCGGCGAAGACCCGGCGCATTTCGTGCCGGAGCCGAACGGTGACAACCCGTCTGCCAAGATCAAGCAGGTCGCATCGGGCCGTTTCGGCGTGACCGCCGAATACCTGAACCAGTGCGAAGAGCTTGAGATCAAGGTCGCTCAGGGTGCCAAGCCCGGCGAGGGTGGTCAGCTTCCGGGGATGAAGGTCACCGACCTGATCGCACGTCTGCGTCACTCCACCAAAGGCGTCACGCTGATCTCGCCGCCGCCGCACCACGACATCTACTCGATCGAAGACCTTGCGCAGCTGATCTACGACCTCAAGCAGATCAACCCGCGCTGCAAGGTGACGGTGAAACTGGTGGCGTCCTCCGGCGTCGGCACGATCGCGGCTGGTGTCGCCAAGGCGAAAGCGGACGTGATCCTGATTTCCGGTCACAACGGCGGCACGGGCGCATCGCCCGCCACGTCGATCAAGTTCGCCGGTCTGCCGTGGGAGATGGGTCTGTCTGAAGCGCATCAGGTGCTTGCGATGAACAACCTGCGCTCGCGGGTGACGCTGCGCACCGATGGCGGTCTTCGCACGGGTCGTGACATCGTCATGGCCGCGATGATGGGTGCCGAGGAATACGGCATCGGTACCGCCGCGCTGATCGCGATGGGCTGTATCATGGTGCGTCAGTGCCAGTCGAACACCTGCCCGGTGGGCGTGTGTACGCAGGACGAAAGCCTGCGGGCCAAGTTCACGGGCAATGCCGACAAAGTGGTGAACCTCATCACCTTCTACGCCACCGAAGTGCGCGAAATCCTCGCCCGGATCGGTGCCCGTTCGCTGGACGAGGTGATCGGTCGTGCGGATCTTCTGAGCCAGGTCAGCCGGGGTGCCGCGCACCTTGACGATCTGGACCTGAACCCGCTCCTGATCTCGGTCGATGGCGTCGGCAAGGACACCTACGACCGCACCCGGCCGCGCAACGAGGTGCTGGATACGCTTGACGCCGAAATCGTGAAGGATGCCGCGCGCTTCCTGAACGAAGGCGAGAAGATGCAGCTTCAATACGCCGTCCAGAACACGGCTCGGACCATCGGGACGCGGGTGTCGAGCCATATCGTTCGCAACTTCGGCATGAACAACAACCTTCAGCCCGATCACCTGACGATCAAGCTGTCCGGTTCCGCCGGTCAGTCGTTGGGCGCTTTCGCGGCCCCCGGTCTCAAGATCGAGGTCGCGGGCGACGCCAACGACTATGTCGGCAAGGGCCTGTCCGGGGGCACGGTCGTCGTGCGTCCGACCATGTCGTCGCCGCTGGTGGCGAGCGAGAACACGATCATCGGCAACACCGTGCTTTACGGTGCGACCGCCGGGTATCTGTTCGCGGCAGGTCGCGCGGGTGAGCGGTTCGCCGTCCGCAACTCTGGTGCTCATGTGGTGATCGAGGGCTGTGGGTCGAACGGGTGTGAATACATGACCGGTGGTGTCGCGGTGATCCTGGGGACCATCGGGGCCAACTTCGGGGCCGGGATGACGGGCGGTATGGCCTATCTCTACGACCCGGACGCGGTGGCCGAGACCTATATGAACAAGGAAACGCTGGTGACCTGCCCGGTGACGGTCGAGCACTGGGAAACCGAGCTGCGCGGCCTGATCGAACGGCATGTGAAAGAGACGAACAGCCGCAAGGGTGCCGAGATCCTTCAGCACTGGGATATCGAGAAGGACAACTTCCTTCAGATCTGCCCGAAAGAGATGCTGCCGCACCTCGCCGCACCGCTTTCGGTCGAAGAGGGCGCGATCCCGGCCGAGTGATCGCCGTCGTGACTTTGAAAAGGGCGTGCCGTTGGCGCGCCCTTTTCCGTTACAAAACATGATTTTTCGTTATGCTGGCCTCACAACAAGGGGGCTTGCCATGAAACGACTACTCAAGATCGCGGCCGTGTTGATCGGTCTCGCGCCGGCGGCGGCGTCGGCCCAGCAATGGGGTGCGGTGTGTATCGGTCCGGGCGGCGCATGGGGATATGCGCATAGTTATGGGAGCGAATCGGGGGCCTACAACCGGGCCTTGCAGGAGTCGCAATACGACTGCGAAGAGGTGCGGACGTTCTTCAACACCTGCGCCGCGATGGCCGTCGCCTCCAACGGCGGCTGGGGTTGGTCGACCGGCAATTCGCGCGGACAGGCCGAGGCAGGGGCGATGAGTTATTGCCGCCAATACGGGTCGGGCTGTCAGGTCCGCGTTTGGGCCTGTTCCGGCTGAGAACAATTCGTTGACGAACCCATAGGGCGTTCGCCGGATTGAGAATCCGTGCCAGACTTGCCCAAACTGGGGGATTCGATGCTGTTACATATTGCTGCCACGGCGCAGTTTTTCATGCGTGTCATATTGGGATTGTGCTTCGGACTGATCGCCGGGGCCATGCTGGCGACGTTTCTTCCGATCTACGCCTGACGGGAACCGGACTTGCGCTTGCGACGTTCGATTTCCGAATGGATTGAACGGAGTGTCCCATGTCCGAGATCGTCGTTGCCCGTTTTCCCGACGCGGCCAAGGCCGAGGCCGCCCGCATGGCGTTGGCGAAGCTGGGCCGCACCTATCAGATCGAGCCGGAAGACATCGAACTGGTCAGGCGCGGCACCGACGGCAACGCCGAGATCATGCCGGAGGTCAACATCCGCCTCGCCCATGTGATCGGCGGCGCGGTCTGGGGGGCCGTTCTGGGCGTCGTCTTTCTTGTGCCCGTCATCGGCGCGGCGGTTGGATCGGCCGCTGGGTTTCTGACCGGGCGATTCACCGACGTCGGGCTTCGCGATGCGTATCTTCGCGATGTCGGACACCAGATCGCCCCGGGTGAGGCCGCTGTCGCCCTACTTGCCCGTCGTGTGGACCCCGGTGCCTTGGCCGAGACGGTTCGCCGGTTCGGGGGCAAGGTCATCCGCTCTTCCTTAAGCGGGCGACGCGCCGACCAGATCCGAACCGTGACCGCAGCGGATGCGCGCGGCGCCGAAAAGGCCAGCTTTCGGGACCAGCCCGAGCTTGCTTGACCACGCGCCCGCGCCCGTGGTCATAAGTGGCCATGGCGCGGAAATCGAAAAAGACCGAAGCGAAACCACGCCGCGTCAGGGCCAAGCGCCCCGCGCGGCGTTTCATATGGCGTTGGTCGCGGCGCATCGTTCTTGGGTTCGTCGCCCTGATTTGCCTTTTGGTCTCGCTCTTCGCCTTCGTGAACCCGCCCACCACGCTTTACATGGCGAGCGAGTCGCGCCGCCTTGGCGGTGTGGCGCATGACTGGATCGACATCGAATATGTTGCGCCAGTGATGGCCCGGTCCATCGTGGCGGCGGAAGATGCGAACTATTGCCTGCACTGGGGCTTCGACATGGAAGCGATCCGGCAGGTCATCGAAGCGGGCGAAACGCGCGGCGCCTCGACCCTGTCGCAGCAGGTCGTCAAGAACGTCTATCTCTGGCCTGCCCGCAGCTATGTGCGCAAGGCGCTGGAGGCGATCATCACGCCGGTCGTGGAACTGGTCTGGACCAAGCGCCGGATCATCGAGGTCTATATGAATGTGGCCGAGTTCGATGAGGGCGTGTTCGGCGTTCACGCAGCCGCCCAGCATTACTTCGGGGTCACCCCCGACAAGCTGACGGATGTGCAGGCCGCCCGTCTGGCCGCGATCCTGCCGAGCCCCAAGGAACGCTCGGCCTCGAACCCCGGTCAGTTCGTGCAGCGCCGAGCCGCGTCGATCCGCGACGGGGCGGCGACGATCCTCCGAGACGGGCGGGCGGATTGCTTCGAGGATTGAACCCTTTCGCATTTCACGGCATGACAGGCGAAACCCCAATAAAAACGCTGCGATGATCCGCCTTTACCACTCCCCCCTGTCCCCGTTCTGCCGCAAGGTGCGGCTCGTCCTTGCCGAGAAGCGGCTGGAGGTCGAGCTGGTCGAGGAACGCTATTGGGAAAAGAGCGTCGAGTTCATGCGCCGCAATCCGGCGGGCAAGGTTCCGGTGCTGCGCATCGACGGCAAGACGCTGACCGAAAGCGCGCCGATCTGCGAATACATCGAGGAAACCGTGCCGGAGCCGTCTCTGATGCCGAATTCGGCCGACGGGCGGTACGAGGTGCGGCGGCTGGTCATGTGGTTCGACGACAAGTTCCACAGCGAAGTGACGTCGAACCTGCTGTATGAGCGCGTGAACAAGAAGCTGATGGGGCAGGGCTACCCGGATTCGACGCGGATCAAGAACGGGGCGAAGGCGATCAAGTATCACCTCGACTACATGGGGTGGCTTCTGGATCAGCGGCGCTGGCTGGCGGGCGATGCCCTGACGCTGGCCGATTTCGCGGCGGCCGCGCATCTGTCGGCGCTCGACTACATCTCGGACGTCGACTGGAACCGCAACGCCAACGTGCGGGAGTGGTATGCCAAGATCAAGTCGCGGCCCGCGTTCCGGTCGTTGCTGGCCGATCAGGTGCCAAGCTTCCCGCCGCCCGAACATTACGCCAACCTCGATTTCTGACGCGGCCCGGACCGGAGAGGTCCCATGACACTGACCGAAAAGCTGAAGGCGCAGGCACTGGCCGAGGGGTTCTCGGCAGTCGGTGTGACGCGTCCCGATGCCGTGCCGGAACTGGCCGACCGGCTGGCCGCCTTCGTCGAAGCGGGCCGGCATGGCGACATGGGCTGGATGGCCGAGCGGATGCACTGGCGCGGCGCGCCCGATGCGCTGTGGCCCGAGGCGAAGTCGGTCATCATGCTGGCCGAGCTTTACACGCCGGAGCACGACCCGATGGCCGTGATCGGAGAACCGGAGCGCGGCGCGATCAGCGTTTATGCACAGAACCGCGACTACCATGACATCGTGAAGAAACGGCTGAAGCGGGTCGGGCGCTGGCTGATCGACGAGGCGGGGACAGGGACCGAGATCAAGGTGTTCGTCGATACCGCGCCGGTGATGGAGAAGCCGCTCGCGCAAGCCGCGGGGCTGGGGTGGCAGGGCAAGCATACCAATCTGCTCAGTCGCGACTTGGGAAGCTGGTTCTTCCTCGGTGCGATCTTCACGACGGTCGAATTGGAGCCGGATCGTCCGGGGCGTGAGAACTGCGGTCGCTGCACCGCCTGTCTGGACGTCTGCCCGACGGATGCCTTCCCCGCGCCCTTCCAACTCGATGCGCGGCGCTGCATTTCCTACCTGACGATCGAGCACAAGGGTCCGGTGGACGAGGCCCTTCGCCCCCTGCTGGGGAACCGGATTTATGGGTGCGACGACTGCCTCGCCGTCTGTCCGTGGAACAAATTCGCCGCCGAGGCGTCGGAGGCGCGTTATCTGGCGCGAGACGATCTTGCCGCGCCAAGGCTCGCAGACCTCGCGGCTCTGGACGATGCGGCGTTCCGCGAGAAGTTCTCCGGCAGTCCGATCAAGCGCATCGGCCGGAACCGTTTCCTGCGCAATGTGGCCTATGCCATGGGCAATTCGGGCGACCCGTCGTTCGCCCCACGGCTTCAGCGCCTCGCAGGTGAGCCTGACCCGGTACTGGCCGATGCGGCCACGTGGGCTCTGACCCGGATCGGTCGTTAAGCCGATCCGAACTCAAGCATCTCGGCCCACTGCACGCTGTCCTCGGATTTCGGTCAATTGATCGGAACGTGCATGTGAAAGGCTTCGACCGCGGCGCTGATCCCGCGTGCCGCTCGGGCGACCGAATAGGGTCCGATGGTGGTATGCCCGACCCTGTAGGTGACGCGCGTGGTGTCGACGCCCGGGTGGAAGAAAACGAAGACCTCGACCCCCTTGGCCTTGAAGGCGTTGACGATGGCGAGTTCCAGCGCCCGTTGCGAATATCCCCCGGCGCGGGCGGGCACCCATTCGACCTGTGCGACGATGTGGATCTGTTCGGTGGGGCGGCCCCTGTCATAGGCCGACAGGGCTTGCTGTGTGACGCCAAGGGGCCGAAGGTTCGGATCCTTCGTCACCACGTAATAGACGAGCGACATCGCGGTCGGCATCACGATAAGCGCGATGATCCCGAGAACGTAAAGGATGTTGCGGCGCGCGGCCATGCCTGCCCCCAGAGTTGGACGAGGCCACTCTAGGGGACAGGTCTTTTCAAAGTGTTACGACCGAACGTGCCGTTCGTAGGCCTCGGCGATCTCACGGGTGAGCGCGCCGACCTCGAAGGTGTAGTCCCCGATCTGACCGACCGGCGTCACCTCGGCCGCCGACCCGGTGAGCCAGCACTGTTCGAACCCTTCCATCTCCTCGGGCATGATGTGGCGCTCGTGCACCTTCACGCCCCGCTCTTCGAGCATCTTGATGACGGTCTGGCGGGTCAGGCCGTTCAGGATCGCGTCGGGCAGGGGGGTATGAACCTCGCCGTCCTTGACGAAGAACACGTTGGCCCCTGTCGCCTCGGCCACATAGCCGCGATAGTCGTAAAACAGCGCGTCCGAGCATCCCTTGGCCTCGGCCGCGTGCTTGGACATGGTGCAGATCATGTAAAGACCGGCGGCCTTGGCGGCGGTCGGGATCGTTTCCGGCGAGGGGCGCTTCCACTTCGAAATGTCGAGCTTCGCGCCCTTCATCTTGGCGTCGCCATAGTAGCTGCCCCATTCCCAAGCCGCGATGAACAGGCGCACGGGGTTGCGCGAGGAACTGACCCCCATGTCTTCGCCCGCGCCCCGGAACGCGACGGCCCGCACGTAGGCATTGGAGAACCCGTTTGCCTTGAGCACCTCGTCCTTGGCGGCGGTGATCTGTTCCGCCGTCCACGGGATCGGCATGTCGAGCAGCTCGCCCGAGCGCAGCAGACGCTTGGAATGCTCGTCGGTCAGGAAGATCTTGCCATCATACGCGCGTTCGCCCTCGAACACGGACGAGGCGTAGTGCAGCGCGTGGGTCAGGATGTGTACGTTGGCGTCGCGCCAATCGACGAGCGTGCCGTCGACCCAGATCTTGCCGTCGCGGTCATCATATCCAGCCATTCCAACCTCCTTGGCCACATGGGCGCTTTTGCAAATGTTGCGCAAACTATGTCCGAACCGGACGTAAAGTTGCGTCAAAGACGCGATTCGCTACCATTGAGGGGTGGTAAAGTCAACAAGACTGACGTAAATTGCCTATCCGAAGGGCATTTTGTGAACGAGGATACCAAGGATGGACGACCGGCGTGGACCCCACCTGCTGTTCCTCACCGACGAGCAGCTCAAAAAGGGCATCGAGGCGATGTTCTTTGCCTACAAGGGCTTTACGGCGGACCCAGACCGCATCCTTGAACAATACGGCTACGGGCGGGCGCATCACCGGGCGATCCACTTCATTCATCGCAGCCCCGGCACGACCGTCAACAACCTCCTGGCGATTCTCGGCGTTACGAAACAGTCGCTGAACCGCGTTTTGCGCACACTGGTCGAAGACGGGCTGGTCGAAAGCCGCGTGGGCACGCGCGATAAACGCGAACGGCACCTGGTGCTGACCGAGAAAGGTCAGGCACTCGAGGCGGACCTCGCCGAAGCGCAGCGTGCCCGGATGCGCGCGGCCTACCGCGAGGTCGGGCCGGAGGCGGTCGACGGGTTCCGAAAGGTGCTGGAGGCGATGATGGACCCGGACATGCGCCGCCACTTCAACGCGCTGAAGGACCCGGAATGAGCCAGCCGGACGCGCATCTGCTTTTGGTCGACCCGGATGAGACCAAGCGCGGTCTGCTCAAGACCTTTCTCGGTCGACATGGCTTCCTCGTCTCCGCCGCGCGGGATGTAGACCATGCGCAGCGCCTGCTGTCGGGGCTGGATTTCGACCTGATCGTGCTGGAGGATGTGGCCGAGGCCGCACCGCTGTGCGATCTGACCGAAGCCCCGGCGCTGTGGCTGGTCGCGGCAGGCGAAACGCGCGAGGGCGAGGTCCTGTTGAAACCGTTCGAGCCGCCCGCGTTGATCGACAAGATCAACCAGATGCTCGACCGCCGCCCGCCGCCCGAATCCGCCGCACCCAAGGTGCTCAGGATGGGGCCGTTCACCTATGACATCGAAGCGGGTGCCCTGACTCAGGGCGAAGCGCGCGTGCGCCTGACCGCGACCGAGGTCAAACTGATGCGTGCGCTGGCGGCCCGGCCCAATGCGCCGATCACGCGGTCCGAACTGGCCGACGTGGTCGATGCCGACCCGGCAAGCCGCGCGGTCGACGTCCAGATCACGCGGCTGAGGCGCAAGCTGGAACCCAACCCCAAGATGCCCAAGGTGCTGCAAACCGTGCGCGGGACCGGCTACATGATCGTCGCCGACTGATCGCGTCCCCACGTCACGCTTGCGCCGATGGTCTGCCCCGTGCCTCTCTCACCCCCAAGGGAGGATCAGCCATGTACGAAGTGATCGGAAAGATCGACACCCGCGCGTTCCGCGTGCTCTGGATGCTCGAAGAACTGGGCCAGCCTTACGAGTGGACCAAGGCCGGGCCGCGCAGTGCCGAGGTGATGGCGCACAACCCGTCGGGCAAGGTGCCGGTCCTGCTGGTCGATGGCGAGCCGGTGAACGACTCGGTCGCGATCATGCAGTATCTGGCGGACCGCCATGGCGCGTTCACCCATCCCGCAGGGACGCTGGAACGCGCGCGCCAGGACGCGATCACCAACTTCCTGATCGACGATTTCGACGCGCTCCTCTGGATGGGCGCGCGCCACGTCTTCGTCCTGCCGGAAGAGCACCGGATGCCCGAGATCCGGTCGTCGCTGAAATGGGAATTCGCCGGCGCGGTGGAACGCTGTGCCGGTATCCTCGGCGACAAGGTCTTCCTGACCGGGGAAGAGATGACGGTGCCGGACATCCTGGCCGCCCATTGTGCGAATTGGGCCTTCTCGGCCAAGTTCCCGCTCGAGAACGATAGGTTCAATGCCTACGTCAAGCGGATGCGCGACCGGGACGCCTTCAAACGCGTGGCGGCGCTGGCGAAAGCCTAGCCCAGCGCCTGACGGGCCGCCGCCAGCCCGGTGGCGAAACAGGCGGTCAAAAGGTAGCCGCCCGTCGGCGCCTCGCAATCCAGCATCTCGCCGCAGGCATAAAGGCCGGGAATGGCCCGGATCGCATAACCGTCGAGGGCTTCGGCCGTGATGCCCCCTGCGGTCGAGATCGCCTCGTCGATCGGGCGCAGTCCGACATGGCGGATCGGCAGCGCCTTGACGAGCGGGGCGAGGTCGTCGGGCAAGGGCCGCCCGAACTCCATCAACAGGGCGAGGCGAACGGTATCCAGCTTCAGCGCCTTGCGCAGATGTGCCGCGACGGTGGCCTTGCCGCGCGGCTTGGCCAGACGCGTGGCCACCTCGTCTTGCGTCAGGTCGGGGCACAGGTCGACGGTAAGCGCCGCACCCTCACGCACCGCGCGCGAGACGGCGTAAATTGCCGAACCTTCGAGACCCCGCGCCGACACCACGAACTCCCCCCGGACCGTGGTGTCGCCTGCGGTGAGCCGGGCCACCTTGACCGGCGCGCCAAAGTGCTTGGCCATATGATCCGACCAGTGGACCACCAGACCGGCGTTCGCAGGGGCGAGCGGCGCGATATTCACGCCACGATCCGCCAGCCACGGCACCCATGCCCCGTCCGAGCCGAGGCGCGCCCAACTGCCGCCGCCAAGCGCGAGGATGCAGAGATCGGGGGTGACGACCTGCCGCCCCTCCGGCGTGTCGAAGACATAGCCCGCGCCGTCGAATCCGACCCATCGCCAGCGTGTGCGGATGGTAACGCCGTCGAGGGTGCCGAGCCATGCCCGCAAAAGGAGCGAGGCTTTCATCGCTTCGGGAAATACCCGGCCCGACGAACCGGTGAAGACCGGCTGGCCCAGCCCGCGTGCCCAATCCGCGACCTCCACCGGTCCGAAATCCACAACCGCCGCCCGCACCAGCCCAGCGCAACTGCCGTGATAGGCGGCAAGGAACCGTTCGAGCGGCTCGTCCTTGGTCAGGTTCAGCCCGCTCTTACCCGCCATCAGGAATTTTCGCGCAACCGAGGGTTTCCCTTCGGCCACCACCACGTCGCAGTCGTCACGCGCCAGCGCCCCGGCGGCCATCAACCCTGCCGGACCCGCGCCGATCACCAGTGCTTGCCGTTTCACGCCGTTCATCCCACCTTCACTGCATGGAAGCGCCGCCCGACACAAGCGACCCGATCTGCCCGATCTGCGCCCGCCCGATCCCCGAAGGCGTTCCGCAATCGCGTCATCACCTGATCCCACGCCTGAAGGGCGGCAAAGGCGGCGAGACGGTGCTGCTGCACCACATCTGCCACAAGGAAATCCACGCGACCCTGTCCGAGGCCGAGCTGGCCCGCATCTACAACACGCCCGAGGCGCTGCTCACCCATCCCCGGATCGCGAAATTCGCCAGATGGGTCGCCAAGCGCCCGCCCGACTTCCTGTCCCGCAGCGAAGGCAAACGCCGTCCCCGCCGTTAGGTGTTTCCGGTCTCGAAATATCCCGGGGGAGCGCGAGGGGGCTGGCCCCCTCGCCCGGGTCGGGGCGGGCGCAAGCCCGATCCGAAATCAGATCAGGCCCTTGATCCCGGCCACATGCTCCGGCGTCGCGCCCAGCGCATCCGTGGCCAAATCCCGCGCAGCCGTGGCGACATCCGCGTCGATGATCCGGTCGATCAGCCCCCAGTCGAGCGCCTCGGGCGCATCGACTTTCTGCCCCGCCATCAGGATCATCTTGGCCCGCGACGGGCCAACGAGTGCCGCAAGGCGTTTTGGGTCCGACGGTTGCGGCAGGAAGCCCAACTTCATCACCGGGTAAAAGAACTTGGCCGACGGCACCGCGATCCGCAGATCGCAGGCCAGTGCCATACCCATCGCCCCGCCTGCGAGCGTGCCGTTCAGGGCCGCGATGGTCAGGATCGGGGCGCTGGCGATGGCGCCCGAGAGCCGTTCCCAGACCGGATCGGTGGCAAGCCCCGCGCGCGCCTCGTCAAGATCGGCCCCGGCGGAGAACACCTTGCCTTCCCCGGTGAAGATCAGCGCGCGTGCGGCGCTCGACGCCTCTTCGGCCACGGTCGCCAGTTCGAGCAGCATCTCGCGGGTGAGCGAATTGGCCTTGTCGGGCCGGGCGATGGTGGCGATCCAGAGGCCGCCGTCCCGCTCCAGCCGGATCATGCGATCAAGCCCACGGCGCGGCGCACATCTTCGTCACGCAAAGACACCTCCTGCCCGAGCCATGCATCCCCATCCGGGCCGCAAAGCCACATCAGGCACTTCGCGGGCCAGTCGGGCGGGATGTGGTCGGACCAGTCGAGCTGGCTGACCGGGTTCACGCCGGAGGCCTTGATCTCGCGCTGCATCTCGGTCGCCACGGTGCCGGGCGACAGGCCGATGGCCCGGATGCCGTGACC
This sequence comes from Maritimibacter alexandrii, assembly GCF_005871115.1. Classification (NCBI taxonomy): domain Bacteria; kingdom Pseudomonadati; phylum Pseudomonadota; class Alphaproteobacteria; order Rhodobacterales; family Roseobacteraceae; genus Maritimibacter; species Maritimibacter alexandrii. The sequence continues at coordinate 856,162 of NZ_SWKQ01000009.1, read as the reverse complement.
CACCTCTTCCTTGTGAAGACACCGGGTCAGCATGTGGACCGCGGCCTTGGAGGTGCAGTAGTGGCTCCATGCCTCCAGCGCGCCATGCGCCGCGCCGGACGAAATCGTCAGAACCGTTCCGCTGCCTGCTTTCCGCATTGTCGGCAGCACCGCCCGCATGCCGTGGTAGACGCCCTTGACGTTGATATCGATCACCCGGCCCCAGTCGTCCGGGTCGCTGTCCGCCATGTTCGCAATCGGTTCGATCACGCCCGCGTTGTTGATGAGCACGTCGACGCCGCCGAACTGCGCGATGGCTTCGTCCACGGCGGTCTGCACCGCTTCGAAGCTGGCCACGTCGCATTCCAGGGCGAGCGCGTTGTCCCCGATCTCTTCCGCCAGTGAGTTGAGCGCATCGCCGGAACGGGCCAGCAGGGCGACGTTCGCCCCGGTCTCGGCGAACACGTGCGCGGCGGCCTCGCCGATCCCCCGGCTCGCGCCGGTGATGACCACCGTCTTGCCTGTCATATCCATCTGAAAACTCCCTGTTTCGCGCAGACCGTAATGGTTCGGCGCGCGGTGGGCCAGTGCGTCGCCCTTGCGGGGGGGCGTTGGGGCCGTTACCTGAGACGACAACGTGGAAAGGAAACCCATGAAGGCCAAGCTCGACAGTCTCACCCAACAGCTTCTCGACGCCGCGCGCAAAGCGGGGGCCGACAATGCCGACGCGCTCGCCGTCGCGGGCACGTCGCTGTCCATCGACGTGCTCAAGGGCGCGCTGGAACATGCGGAGCGGTCCGAGGGCGTGGACATCGGGCTGCGCGTGATGGTCGGGCATCGTCAGGCGAACGTGTCGGCCTCGGACACCTCGGCGGACACGATCGAGGAAATGGCACAGAGGGCCGTCGCGATGGCGCGCGAGGCGCCGGAGGACCCCACCATCGGGCTGGCCGATCCATCGCAATATGCCCGCGACTGGGATCTGGCGGCGCTGGAACTGGCCGACCCGTCAGACGAGCCGGCGCCCGATGCGCTGGAAGAGGATGCGCGGGTCGCCGAACAGGCCGCGCTGGGCGTCGAGGGCGTCAGTCAGGTGCAGGCCACGTCTGCGGGCTACGGCCGCACTGACATTTTCCTCGCCACCTCGAACGGGTTCGCGGGCGGCTATGGCCGCACGACGCGCGCCGTGTCGCTTGCCGCGATCTCAGGCACGGGTGCCGAGATGGAGCGGGAATTCAACGGCGAATCCCGCATTTTCCAGACCGACCTGCCGTCGGCGGAAGAGATCGGACGCATCGCAGGCGAACGGGCAGCGGCGCGCAAGGGCGCGAAACAACCGCCGACCGGCACCTATCCGGTCCTGTTCGACGAACGCGTTTCGGCTTCGATCATCGGGCATCTTCTGGGGGCGATCAACGGGACATCCATCGTGCGCGGGTCGTCCTTCCTGCGCGACAGGATGGGCCAGCAGGTTCTGCCCGCGCATCTGTCGATCATCGAAGACCCGCTGCGCGTGCGTGCCACGGGATCGCGCCCCTTCGACGGGGAGGGCCTTCCGACCGGGCGCCGGGCGCTTGTCGAAAACGGCGTTCTGAACGGCTGGGTGCTCGACCTCGCCACCGCGCGCAAACTGGGGCTGGAAAGCACGGCGAATGCCGGGCGCGGCACCGGTGCGCCGCCGAGCCCGGGCGTGTCCAACATGTACCTGACACCGGGGGACAAGACCCATGCCGACCTCATGTCCGATATGGGGACCGGGCTGCTGGTCACGGGGCTGATCGGGTCGACCGTGAACCCGAACACGGGCGATTATTCGCGCGGCGCCTCGGGCTTCTGGGTCGAGAACGGTGAAATCGCCTACCCGGTCAACGAATGCACCATCGCGAGCAACCTGATCGACATGCTTCTGCGGATCATTCCGGCGAATGACGCCGAGCCGCACAAGTCGCGGCAGGTGCCGTCGCTTCTGATCGAAGGGATGACCCTTGCGGGAAGCTGACACCGCGCTTCTGGCCGACGCGGCGCGAGAGGCGGGGGAGATCGCGAAACGGTTCTTCAAGCGCGACGTGACCAAGTGGGAAAAGCCGGACTATCAAGGCCCGGTGACCGAAGCCGATCTGGCGGTCGACGAGATGCTGAAGGACCGTCTGCGGGCCGCCCGGCCGGATTACGGCTGGCTGTCCGAAGAGACGCCGGACGCGACCGACCGTCTGGATGCCGAGACGGTGTTCATCATCGACCCGATCGACGGGACGCGGGCCTTCATCGAGGGGAACCCGACGTGGTCCCATTCCCTTGCCATCGCGAAGGGTGGCGCGGTCGTGGCGGCGGTCGTCTATCTGCCGATGCACGACAAGCTTTATGCGGCGACGGCGGGGCAAGGGGCGATGCTGAACGGCGAGGCCATTCGCGCGTCGGAGCAGAGCGTTCTGGCCGAGGCCGAGGTGCTGGCGGCGAAGCCCGCGATGGAGCCGCACAACTGGCTCGACGCCGATGTGCCGGAGATGAAGCGGCAATTCCGTTCGTCGCTCGCCTATCGTATGGCGCTGGTCGCCGAGGGCCGCAAGGACGCCATGTTCACGCTGCGCGCGACGTGGGAATGGGACGTGGCCGCCGGAACATTGCTGGTCGCCGAGGCCGGCGGGCGCGTGTCGGACCGCAAGGGCGGCGTGCTGGGGTTCAACAATCGGCATCCGCAAGTCAACGGCGTGGTCGCCGGTGGTGGTGCGGTCCACGCCGATATCGTTTCGCGCCTGCTTTAGGGATTTCGCCGCGGGCTTGCGCCCGCGTCGACCCGCTGGAGGGGAGGCCAGCCTCCCCTCCAGACCTCCCCACCGGGATATTTTGGACCGGAAAGGGGGTGTGCGTTTCGCTCTGCCACAGCCGGGAATCGAGGTAGGATGAGGGGTCACTTGCGAGGAGATTCCCATGCGTTCAGTCATCTTCACAGTGTTCGCTTGCTGTCCCGGCGTGGTTCTAGCCCAGGAGGGGCCGACCTTTGATTGCGCCAAGGCCACGCATGAGGCGGAGATCGCCATCTGCGAAAACGCGGAATTGGCCGCGCTGGATCGACGTCTGGCCGAGACTTATGGCGCGGCGCTGGCCGTGGCAGAAGGGCTGGACGCGGGCGCCGAGGCTGCGGTGGCGGAGCTGAAGGCCTATCAGCGAGGCTGGATCGGGGGGCGAGACGCGTGTTGGAAAGACAGCGATATCGTGGCCTGCATCAGCGACGCCTATCTGCGGCGCGAGGCCGAACTGGTGGCGATGTGGATGCTCGAGGAACCGGTCGGCACGTCCGTCTGGATGTGCGACGGCGGACCGGAAGTCGTGACGATGTTCTTCGACACGCCCCTGCCCAGCGTGCGCATGGAATTCGGGGATTCCATCGACGTCGCAACGTTGACCCGTACCGCGTCAGGGGCCAAATACGAGGGCAGCTTCGGGCGGTCGATCTGGATCAAGGGGAACGAGGCGCTCTATCGCGACGCTTCGCCGAATGATGCGGAGTATGGCTGCGTGCTGGCTGAGTAGGCGATGAGGTGTTAGCGGAATACAATGCCGCTAACACACATGAAAAAAGGGACTTTACAGCGTCGCGTCACCCCCTAACATCGGGCTTATCCGAGTGTGAAAGGACATCCCATGGCCGACGCCCCGAAACGCCCCCTGACCCTGCGCGACGTGTCCGAGGCGTCGGGCGTCAGTGAAATGACAGTCAGCCGGGTCCTGCGCAACCGGGGCGACGTGTCGGACGCGACGCGGGAAAAGGTGCTCGAAGCGGCGAAAGCGCTGGGCTACGTGCCGAACAAGATCGCCGGGGCGCTGGCCAGTCAGCGGGTGAACCTTGTCGCCGTCATCATTCCGTCGCTGTCGAACATGGTGTTTCCCGAGGTGATGACCGCGATTTCGGACGTTCTGGACGATACGCCGCTGCAACCCGTGGTGGGGGTCACGAACTACAAGAAGGAACGCGAGGAGAAGGTGCTTTACGAGATGCTCTCGTGGCGGCCCTCGGGGGTCATCATCGCGGGGCTCGAACATTCGGAGGCGTCCAAGGCGATGCTGCGCGGGGCGGGTATTCCGGTCGTCGAGATCATGGACACCGACGGCACGCCGATCGACGCCGCCGTGGGGATCAGCCACCGGCGCGCGGGCCGGATGATGGCCGAGGCGATCATCAAGGCGGGCTATCGCAAGATCGGGTTCCTCGGCACCAAGATGCCGCTGGACCACCGGGCGCGCAAACGGTTCGAAGGGTTCACCGAGGCACTGGCCAAGGCCGGGATGGAGATTGCCGATCAGGAGTTCTATGAGGGCGGGTCCGCGCTGGGCAAGGGCCGGGAGATGACCGAGGCGATCCTCAAACGGACCCCGGACCTCGACTTTCTCTATTTCTCGAACGACATGATCGGGGCGGGGGGGCTTCTCTATTGCCTCGACAATGGGATCGACGTGCCGAACCAACTGGGGCTGGCCGGGTTCAACGGGGTCGAATTGCTCAAGGGTCTGCCGCGCACGCTCGCCACGATGGACAGCTGCCGGGAAGAGATCGGGCGCAAGGCCGCCGAGATCATCGCGTCGCGCGTCGAGGGCGGGATCGAAGGGCCGCAGGGCCAGAAGATCGAACTGACCCCGACCATCGAGCGGGGCCATACGTTGCGCCGCAAACCCAAGGATGCCGCCTACCCGGAATGAGTTGACGCACGGCGCCCGCCGGGGCATCAACCCTGCGCGCGGTCCCGTGGCTCAATTGGATAGAGCAGCCCCCTCCTAAGGGGCAGGTTGCAGGTTCGAATCCTGCCGGGATCGCCAGCCCATCCGATCAGCTTGACGCAACGACCGGCGGGAAATCTGTGGGCGGGCTGCGGTGCCTTGGCTAGTCTTGGCGGCAGGGAGGACGGCATGGTTTATCTACGCATCGCGTCGGCGCTTATCGCGCTGATCTACTGGATCGCGGAACCGATCGGAGGCGACGGGTCGCTGGTCAATTCGCTCATCAAGGCATCCTGCGTGACGCTTCTGGCGGTGTCGGTCGTGCCCTCGGGGCGGCTGATGCTGGTCGTGGCGCTGGCCCTTGGGGCGGCCGGGGATTACCTTCTCAGCCGACCGGGCGACATCATGTTCATGGCGGGCATGGGCGCCTTCGCGGTCGCGCATATCCTGTATGTCGTGCTGTTCCTGAGCCTGCCGACACGGATGCGGATCGTTCCGATGGTGGCGCTCGTGGCCTACGGTGGTCTTATGGCCGTCCTGATGTGGGACGGGGCCGGGGCGCTGCGGGTGCCGGTCATGGCCTATATCGTCGTTATCATCGCCATGGGCCTTGCAGCCCTCAGCCGGGCCCGTTCGGAGCAGTTCTGGGTGCTGCTCGCCGGGGCCGGGCTTTTCATCCTGTCCGATACCCTGCTCGCCACACGCCTGTTTCTGTGGGAGGGCGAGGCGGCATTTCCCGGCGCGTTCCTGATCTGGCCGACATACTGGTGCGCCCAGTTCGCGTTGATGTGGGGGTTCGAAAGGTCGCGGGCGTGACCCGTCACACCATCCGGATCACGTCCTTGTCGATCGACAGCATGTAGCCGCGCCGCGCGATGGTCTTGACCAGAAGCTCGGCCATCATCTGATTGCCCAGCGAGTCGCGCAGGCGCTTGATGCGGGTGGCCCCTGCCGCCTCTTCGCAGTCCGAGGCATCGCGGCCCGAGATCACGCCTTCCAGCTCGGCCCCCGTCAGCACGTCTTCGTCCATCCGCGCTTCGGCCAGGACGGCGAGGGTTTCAAGCGCGGCTTCGGTCAGCGAGAATTCCATGTCGTTCAAAAGCACGGTTCGGTCGTTGCGGTTGATGACGAGGGATTTGACGCGAAGTCCGGCGCGCTCGATCTCGTCCATCCGGCGGTTCTGGCCGATGATGATAACGAGGAAGACGAGCGCCGCGACGAGGAGCGCGGTGGCGAAGACCATCAGCACGAAGATGACCACCCGATAGCTGGTGAGCGTGTCGGAAAAGGCGGTGCCGGACTGGGCGAGGATTTCGAGCAGCTTGATCTCGGCCTCGCCCGTGAGCGCATCGTTCTCGATGAAGATCTGTTCGACCCGCGCGTTGAACGCGTTGGCCGACGGCAGGTTCAGGAAAAGAAAGATCGCCGCGACGGTGAGGATCGCGACGATGGCGGCGATGCCGATGGCGACCACGCGGTTGCCGGTCAGGCGCGTGTCAGTAGCGAAGGAAGTAGGGGCCGGCACTCGCTTTCCTCTCCTCAAGACCTGCATCGCCGAACACGCCCAGAACATTGAGCAGCGTCCAGCCGTCGGCGGCGATTCGGCGGCTCACCTCGGGCGCGGCGTCCTGGGCCGAGCCGCAGGCGACATCGGGCAGTTCGATGACACCGTAATGCAGTTTCAGCGGGTTGTCCTGTTTGGCCTTGTAGTCGGCATAGCAGGCGGCAGTCGCCGGAAGGGCGAGCAGGGTGGCGGCGGCAATGGCCGTGGAAAGAAGGCGTGTTTTCATGGGGGTAGAGATGCGCCGGAAGCCCCTGTTATGCGATATCAAACCACCTTTTCCGGGCCGCTATCCGATGTCAACGCGGCGATATTCCATGTCCGGGGCGAGGGCGGGCAGTTTGGGTTCATCGACATCGCGGATCACTCCGCACACACCCAACAGGACCCGAAAGGACACGTTATGAAATTGATTTCCAAGATCACCCGCCCGGTCACCGCCATGGCGCTCGCCGCTTCGGTCGCCTTGTCGCCGGTGGCCGCCACCGAAGCGCGCGCCGGGAGCGAAGAGGCCCTGATCGCAGGCGCCATCGGCACGATCATTCTGGGTGCCATCGCGACGCAGGCGATCGGCAACGGCAACATTCGTTTCCACTCCAATACGCAGTCGCATTATCAGCCGCGCAATCCCGCGCCGACCTATGGCAATACGCATGGCGGACGCCATGATGGGAACCGGGGCGGCCATCACGACAACCGCGGAAACCATGGCGGCAACCGGCACAACGCCAAGCAACTGCCGTCGAGCTGCATCGTGAACAACATTCCGGGCGAGCGCGGCGTTCTGTTCGGCAACCGCTGCCTTCAGCGCAACTTCACGGGCGCCTCGCGTCTGCCCGCGCAGTGCAAGGATCATGTCTACAACCGCAACACCGGGAACGTCCGCAACGTCTATCGCGGTCACTGCCTGCGCCAGTATGGCTACACCATCGCCGCGCGGTAAGAACATCGAGCAGGGAGCGGCACGTCTGTCCCCGATCTTCCGAATGCCGCTCCTCCCCGGCGGCGGGCCCATAGAAGGCCCGCCGCCTTTTTCTTGTCCTTGCCTGCGGGGTTTCGTTGCCGCAGGTAGGCGGCATGACCGATGGACCTGATTATTCGCATGAGACCGTCGCGTTCGCCCGTGGCCTTGCCCGTGTTGCGGGTGTGGACGAGGTGGGGCGCGGGCCGCTCGCCGGCCCCGTGACCGCTGCCGCCGTGATCCTCGACCCTGACAACATCCCGGACGGGCTGAACGACTCCAAGAAACTGTCGGCGAAGAAGCGCGACGCGCTGTTCGACGCGATCATGGCCGGGGCGCAGGTGGGCATCGCCCATGCCAGCGTCGAAGAGATCGACACCCACAACATTCTGCGCGCCTCCCACATCGCGATGATGCGCGCGGTCGAGGCGCTGTGCACGCCCCCGGATCACCTGCTGATCGACGGCAACCTGATCCCGCGCGGCTGCACTGTTTCTGCCGAGGCCGTAATCAAGGGTGACGGCAAATCACTGTCCATCGCCGCCGCTTCGATCGTGGCGAAAGTGACACGCGATCGGATCATGGTGGACTTGGCGCAACAGCACCCCGGCTATGGGTGGGAGCGCAATGCGGGTTATCCATCAAAAAGCCACATTTCGGCACTCCAAGAATTAGGTGTGACCCCACACCATAGGCGATCCTTCAAGCCGGTCCACAATATCTTGTGTCCACCAAAACTGTAAGACACTGATTTAAAAAAGAAATTGACCACGAATCGCGTCTGACTCAAACTTATCCACAAGATACGAGGTCGAAAACGACCCGGGGAACGAGGCAGACGAATGAACAAAATGATCCCTGCGGCAGAGGCTCTGCCGCTCAATCAGATTTTGCCCGGTGATTGCATCGAGGTGATGAACAGCCTTCCGGAAGGCTCTGTCGATCTGATTTTTGCGGACCCGCCCTATAACCTTCAGCTCAAGGGCGACCTGCATCGCCCGGACAACTCCAAGGTCGACGCGGTCGATGACGAATGGGACCAGTTCGCGAGCTTCAAGGTCTATGACGATTTCACGCGCGAATGGCTGGCCGCCGCGCGCCGCCTGCTCAAGCCGAACGGCGCGATCTGGGTGATCGGCTCTTACCACAACGTGTTCCGCATGGGCGCCGAGCTTCAGAATCAGGGCTTCTGGATTCTGAACGACGTTGTGTGGCGCAAGTCGAACCCGATGCCGAATTTCCGGGGCAAGCGCCTGACCAATGCGCATGAAACGCTGATCTGGGCGCAGAAGTCCGAGGACAGCAAGGCGACCTTCAATTACGAGGCGCTGAAGTCGCTGAACGAAGGCGTGCAGATGCGGTCGGACTGGGTCATCCCGATCTGCAACGGCGGCGAGCGGCTGAAAGACGACAACGGCGAAAAGGCGCATCCGACGCAGAAGCCCGAGGCGCTGCTCCACCGCGTGCTGGTCGGCACGACCAACCCCGGCGACGTGGTGCTCGACCCGTTCTTCGGCACCGGCACCACCGGCGCCGTGGCCAAGATGCTGGGCCGCGAATTCATCGGGATCGAACGGGAAGAGGCCTATCGCAAGGTGGCCGAGAAACGCATCTCGAAGATCCGCAAGTTCGACAAGGAGGCGCTGACAGTCTCGACCTCCAAACGTGCCGAGCCGCGCGTCGCTTTCGGGCAACTGGTCGAGCGCGGGATGCTGCGCCCCGGCGAAACCCTGATCGGCCCGCGCGGCCAGATCGCCAAGGTCCGGGCCGACGGCACGCTCATTTCGGGCGAAGCGCGGGGGTCGATCCATCAGGTCGGCGCGGCGCTGGAATCGGCGCCTTCGTGCAACGGCTGGACCTACTGGGCGTTCAAGCGCGACGGCAAGACCGTGTCGATCGACGTTCTCAGACAACAGATTCGCGCAGAAATGCGCTGACGGCATTGCCCCTCGGGGCAAACGGCGTACCGCCTGTGCCAGTGGCATCGACCACGGCACAACTTACCCCGCCCTCGTGGCGGGGTTTTTTTGGTTTGGCGTTGAACCGGGGCGGGGGCCGGGGGCACCTTGTCAAAAAGAGGACAGGTCCATGAAGCTACTGATTATCGCCGTGGGGTCGCGGGGCGACGTGCAACCGTTCGTGGCCTTCGGGCGGGCCGCCACGGCGGCGGGGCACGATGTGGTGCTGTCGGCACCGCAGGGGTTCGACGCGATGATCCGGGCGGCGGGGCTGACCCCCGCGCCGCTTCCCGTCGATTTTCAGGAGCTTCTGCAACAGCCGGAAATGCAGGCCGCGTTCAACTCGCTCACCGGGCGGCTCAAGGCGTTTCGCTGGGCGAACGAGATCATGAACGACCAGCTGTCCGAGATGTGGCGCATCGGGCTCGAGGTGTCGCCGGACCTGATCCTTTATCACTTCAAGGGCGCGATGGGGCCGTATCTGGGCCGCAAGCTGGGCGTGCCCGCGCTTCCCGTTGCGCTTCAGCCGGGGTTCGCGGCGACGGGCGAATATCCAATGTTCCTGATGGGGTCCAATGACCGGGGGGCTGCGCTCAACCGTGCGACGCACCGGATCATCCATGCCACGATGCGCATGGGAACGAATGTGATGGTGAAGCGGTGGATCAAGGCGACGGGGGCCGAGATCGGACCCTTGATGGAGGTGCGACTGGGCTATGCACCCACCGGTGCGCCGACCCGGCTTCACGCGTTTTCGCCCACGCTGGTTCCGCGCCCCGCGGATTGGGGCGCAGGGGACGTGCAGACCGGGTACTTCTTTGAAGACCCCGATGCAGGTTACCTGCCCGACCCCAGCCTCGCGGCGTTTTTGGAGGCTGGCCCTCCGCCGATCTACGCGGGCTTCGGGTCGATGCCGGGTCTGGACCACGAACGCACGACGCGGGCGCTGCGCGGGGCGCTGGAGAAGACCGGGCAGCGGGCGGTTCTGGCGACCGGCTGGGGTGGGATCGAGGGGTTCGAGACGGGCGAGAACATCCACGTCCTCGACGCCGTGCCGCACACATGGCTGTTTCCGCGCGTCTCGGCGGTGATCCACCACGGCGGATCAGGGACCACGCATGAAGGGCTGCGATGGGGAAAACCGTCGGTCGTCTGCCCGCTGTTTGCCGATCAGCCTTTCTTCGGCGCGCGTGTCGCCGTATTGGGCGCAGGGCCGGACCCGATCCGGCAAAAGCGGCTGACGGCAGACAACCTCGCCGCCGCCATCGATGTCGCGCTCAAGCCCGAGACGGCGAAGCGAGCAAGCGCGCTGGGCGATGCGATACGGACTGAGACCGGGGTCTCCGATACGCTTGCCTTGGTCGAACGGCTCGCCTAGCGCGGGCCGGGGATTGGGTGCTCGCCGTTCTTGTAGGGCCCCCAATCCTCGATCTCGGGGTAATACTGCCGTCGCCATGCCCGCACGCGCTTGTTCATCACGCGCCGCCAGATCGGCGGAACCATCGCGCCCATCGCCATGAGCGGATAGCCATAGGGAAGCTGCGGGGCCTGTGTTTCGTCGTAGGTCTGGAGCAGCGGAAAGCGCCGCGCGGGTTTGTAGTGGTGGTCCGAATGGCGTTGCAGGTTGATGAGCAGCCAGTTCGTCGCCCGGTGGCTCGCATTCCACGAATGATGCGGGCGCACGGGTTCGTATTTCCCGTCGCCCAGATGTTTGCGGGTCAGGCCGTAGTGTTCGACATAGTTGGTCAGCTCAAGCTGCCAGATCGCGATGAACGCCTGAAACAGAAACAGCGCGAGGCCGAGCCAGCCGCCGATCAGAAGCGCAAGGATCACCGCGCCGCCCTGTAGCGCCCAATAGCGCCAGAACGGGTTCGCACCGTCCCAAGGCGACAGATCGCGCCGCGCCAGCATCGCCCGTTCCGCCCGCCACGCCGACACCGGGCCTTCGCGCAGGACGCGGAAGAAATAGCGGTGGAAGCCTTCGTTATACCGCGCCGTGACCGCATCGCGGCGGGTGCCGACCCACGGGTGATGGACCAGCAGGTGCTCGGTGCGGAAATGGGAATAGAGCACGGTGGCAAGCAGCAGGTCGGCAAGCCAGCGTTCGAAGCGATCCTTCTGGTGCATGAGTTCGTGGGCATAGACGATGCCGATGGAGCCGCCCATGACGCCGACGCCGAAGAAGACGCCGAACTTCTCCCACAGAGCGAGGTGTTCTGCCCGCGGAACGAAGGCGATCATGCCGTAAAGAGTGACGACCTGGATGGGCAGCCAGATCCAGGTGATGAGGGAATACCAGTAAAGATGCGCATCGGTCGCGGCGGGGTCAGGGTTGTCCTCGTTCCGGCCCAGAAGCCGGTCGAGCGCGCTGAAGGCCCACCAGGTTCCCGCAATGGGCAGGATCAGTGCCCAGCCGCCATATGTCGCCGCGAGGAGGACGAGCGGGATGATAACCAGCGACGACCAGAAGGGCGCGGCGTGACGGAAATCTATGGCGGTGTCGGTCGGGGCCATCTGCTCACTCCTTGTCCCCCGTGGCCGAGTCTACGCCCGGTCGGGGAAACGGGCAACGGGGCCGGTCAGGACAGGGTGCCGCGGGCCAGATCGAACGCTTTGCGCATGACGGTGGGCAGGTCGGACGGGGCAAGGCGCGGCTCGAAATGCCCGCGTTCGGGGGCGGCGTCCTGTGGCAGCGTGGCGGTGCGGATACGCAGGATCAGGTGGAAATGGGTGAAGGTGTGGCGCACGTCGCCGGGCAACTCGGCCCAGTCTGCTGCGATGGGCGGCAGATCCTCGGCCTCGTCGCCCCAGTCGCCCCCCGGCCAGCCCAGCATCCCGCCCAACAGCCCCTTGTCCGGGCGCGTCTCGACCAGCCACGCCCCATCTTCGCGCCGCGCGACATAGGCGATGCCGTGGCGGATCGGCTTGGGTTTCTTCGCCTCACGGGCGGGCAGGGCGGCCTGAATACCTTTGGCTCGGCCCGCGCAATCGTCGCGCCAGGGGCAGATACCGCAGGCGGGCGACTTGGGGGTGCAGATCGTCGCGCCAAGGTCCATGACCGCCTGTGCATAGTCGCCGGGCCGCGCCTTGGGCGTAAGCGTCGCGGCGGCGTCGCGCAAGGCGGGCTTCGACCCCGGCATGGGCGCCTCGATGCAGAAAATCCGGGCCATGACCCGCTCGACGTTTCCGTCCACCACCGTTTCGCTTCGGTCAAAGGCGATGGCGGCGATGGCGGCGGCCGTGTAAGGGCCGATCCCCGGCAGCGCCTTCAGCCCGTCGAGCGTATCGGGGAACACGCCGTCCAACTCGTGCGACACGACCCGCGCGCACTTCAATAGGTTGCGGGCGCGGGCGTAATAGCCAAGGCCCGCCCATTCGCCCATCACGCGCGCATCCTCGGCTGCGGCCAGATCATGCACCGTGGGCCAGAGCGCCATGAACCGGGTGAAGTAATCGCGTACGGCGGCCACCGTGGTCTGCTGAAGCATTACTTCGGACATCCAGACCGCGTAGGGGTCAGGCGTCACTCCGGCGGTCCGATCCGCCGGCCCCACGCGCCACGGCATCGCGCGGGCGTGGCGGTCGTACCAATCCAGAAGCTCCCCGGCCATCACCCCGGCGTCACGCATGTTTTATCCTTGTAACCTGATCGATCATGGCGTCCCTTGCCCGCGAACCGTAGTATCCGGCCTGACATGGAGAGGCCAGTGACCGACGCCAAAACCAAACGTGAGCGCCGCATGCGCGGGTTCGAGCGGACCAGCAAACTGCTGGGCAGCCGGATTCGCAAGGCGGGCGAATCGCGCGGGTTCGCGGTCACGCGGCTTATCACCCATTGGGACGAAATCGCGGGTGAAGGCGTCGCCCAGATTTCCCGGCCCGTCGAGGTGTCTTATGGCCGGGGCGGGTTCGGTGCCACGCTGACCCTGCTGACCACCGGGGCCAACGCGCCGATGCTGGAGATGCAGAAAGAGCAGATCCGCGAAAAGGTGAACGCGGTCTATGGCTATGCCGCGATTTCGCGCATCCGCGTGACCCAGACCGCACCGACAGGTTTCTCCGAAGGGCAGGTGGAGTTCGCGCCGCGCAAGGCCGAGACCCCGAAAGAACCCGATCCCGAAATCACCTCCCGCGCAAGGGCGACCGCCGACGGCGTGGAGAGTGAGGCGCTCAAGGCCGCGCTGGAGGCGCTGGCGGCGAACGTCTATACCCGCAATTCATCGAAAACATGAGGCAGACCCCATGAACAAGATCCTTCCCATCGCGCTCGGCGCTGCCGTCCTTGTCGGCGGCGGAGCCTATTTCGCCACGCAGTCCGGGCCGACCCCCGGCACGTCGGCCCTGTCGCCGATTTCCGCCGCCGTCGCGCAGGACGCCGACGTCGAGCTCGCACCCGACATGGTGCTGGGCGAAGAAGACGCCCCGATCACGATGATCGAATACGCGTCCTTTACCTGCCCGCATTGCGCGGATTTCCACGAACGTGTGTGGGAAGACCTCAAGGCCGACTACATCGACACCGGCAAGGTCAAGTTCGTGAACCGCGAAGTGTATTTCGACAAGTATGGCCTGTGGGCCGGTCTGGTCGCCCGCTGCGGTGGCGAAATGCGCTATTTCGGCGTGATGGACATGCTGTTCGAGACCCAGAAAGACTGGATCGGGAACGGGCAGGAGGCCGCGATTCTCGAGAACCTCACCACCATCGGCAAAAAGGCCGGTCTGAGCGAGGAACAGGTCACCGCGTGCGTGAACGACAAGGAAATGGCGCAGTCGATGGTCGCCGCCTATCAGCAGAACGCGGGCGCGGACGAGATCACCGGAACGCCGACTTTCATCATCAACGGCGAGAAGTATTCGAACATGACCTATCACGATCTGAAAAAGATCCTCGACGGTCTGGCCGAAGGCTGAACCCGGTTCTTTCGAACGAACGAAATGGCGGCTCACGGGCCGCCATTTTTCGTTAGCGCGCAGCCATGAAGGCGAGGCGGATGAGCGTGCGTTCGATCAGCGCCATCTGCGGGGCCTTGGATGTCGAGCGCAGCGTGAGGTCGGCCTCGATAATCATGTCGAGCGCGGTTTCCAGCTTGGCCGCACCCCAGCGCGCGGCCTGACGGGTCATCCGGTCGCGGGATTTGAAATGCACCGGGGGACGGGCGCGGAAGATGCCCTTGTTCGGCCCCTCCGGGTCCGATGCGGCCATGTGCAGCGTGCGGAAATGATTGGTCGTCGCGATGGCAAGGCGCGTGGGCGCGATGCCCTGCGCTTCGAGCCGGGTCAGCAGCGGTCCAAGTTCCGGCGCGCGCCCTTCGGCGGTGGCGTGAAGCAGGTCGTCGAGCACCGCTTCGGTCGAGGCGGGTGCGCAGGCGTCCACATCGTCAGGCGTCAGCAGCGACGGGTCGCCCAGCTTGTAGAGCGACAGCTTTTCGACGGTCTGGCGGAAATCGCCGGGGTCGAGGGAACGGGCGAGAGCTTCGAGATCGCGCATCGCTTCTGGGTCGATCTGGTTCAGACCGGCCTTTCTGAGTTCGTCCTGAATCTCGTCGCGCGACATCGGGTCGTCGTAGATGCCGATTGCGAAGGCCGAGGGGTGTTTCTCGAAATATTTCCTGAGCTTGCCCGTGGGCTTGAGGTTGCCGCCGGTGACGACGACATGGGCATCGCCCGGCTGCCAATCGTCCAAAGCTTGCGTGATCTTGTCGCCATGCACGTCGGTCGCGTCCTCGACGAACACAGCGCGCGGACCGGGGAAAAAGCCCTGTGCCTTGATTGCGTCCGACAACGCCGCCGGATCGGCGCGCAGATCGCCCGCGAGCATCCGCGTCAGGCGCATTTCCTCTTCGGCACCTTCGCCGAGCAGGTTCCTCAGCAATTCCTGCCGCTTCAGCGCCACCCGCATCGCGTCGGTGCCATAGATCAGCGTGCCGGTGGTGTCCGGCGCGGGCTTGGCGAAATGGCGGTTGGCTTCGGCGGGTTTGAGTTTCATGGGCTCACACTAGCCTGAACCGAATTGGCGCGCCCATCGGAAATGAGCGCGCCTTGGGGTCAGGCGACCACGTTCACGATCCGGCCCGGAACGACGATGACCTTCTTCGGCGCATTGCCGTCCAGCGCGCGTTTCACGCCGTCGGTGTCGAGGGCGAGTTTCTCGACCTCGGCCTTGTCCATATCCTTGGGCACGGTGATCTCGTCGCGCCGCTTGCCGTTCACCTGAATCGGCATGGTCACGGTGTCTTCCACCAGCATCGCTTCATCCGCGACGGGCCATTCGGCTTCGGCCACAAGCCCCTCGCCACCCAACATCGCCCAGACCTCTTCGGCAAGGTGCGGAGTCATCGGGGCCATGAGCTGCGCCATGACGCGCATGGCGGTCCTCTTGGTTTCGGCGCCTGCCTTGGATTTCGACAGGGTGTTGGTGAACCCGTAAAGCTTGGCGATGGAGGTGTTGAAGGCGAAGCCCTCGATCCCGTCCGTCACGGCCTTGATGGTCTTGTGCATCTCGCGCAGCAGGTCTTCGTCGCCTTCGCCGGTTCCCGTCGCCTCGGCGATCTCGGCGGCGATGCGATAGACGCGGGCGAGGTGTTTGGAGGCACCTTCCGCGCCCGATGCCGTCCATTCCACGTCCCGCTCGGGGGGCGAGTCGGACATGACGAACCAGCGGGCGGTGTCGGCACCGTATTGCGCGATGATTTCGAGCGGATCGACCACGTTCTTTTTCGACTTCGACATCTTGGCCGAGGGGATGACTTCGACCGCTTCGCCTGTCGCTTTCAGGGTCGCGCCAGAGTCGCTCACCTCCACGTCTTCGGGGAAATGATAGACAGCGCGGCCTTCGGCATCGCGGGTCTGGTAAATCGCGTGCGTCACCATGCCTTGCGTGAAGAGCGCATTGAACGGCTCCTTCGACTTCTCCGGCAGATGGCCGCAGATATGCATCGCGCGGGCGAAGAAGCGCGAATAGAGCAGGTGGAGAATCGCATGTTCGATGCCGCCGATGTATTGATCGACGTTCATCCAGTAATCCGCCTCCTCGGCCACGGTCGGCGTCGTCGCGCGCGGAGCGGTGAAGCGGGCGAAATACCACGAGCTGTCCACGAAGGTGTCCATCGTGTCGGTCTCGCGCTTGGCGGGCTTGCCGCAGGACGGGCATTCGCAGTCGCGCCACGTCGGGTGCCGGTCGAGCGGGTTGCCGGGCGTGTCAAAACTGACGTCGTAGGGCAGTTCGATCGGCAGGTTCTCTTTCTTCTCCGGCACCACGCCGCAGTCGCCGCAGTGAACAACGGGAATCGGGCAGCCCCAATACCTCTGCCGGGACAGGCCCCAATCGCGCAGGCGGTATTGGGTGTGGCCTTTGCCCCAACCCTGTTTCTCGGCGTAGTCGATGGTGGCCGCAATGGCCTCTTCCCCGGTGGCTTCGTCCAGCCCCGCGAAGTGGTCGACCCACTTCACCTTGTCCGATTTCGGCGGCACGAAAGCCTCGGCCTCGACCGGCTTCGGGTCGTTCAGCGCAAAGAAGGTGTCGATCACCGGCAGGTCATACTTGCGACAGAAATCCAGATCGCGCTGGTCATGCGCCGGGCAGGCGAAGATCGCGCCGGTGCCGTAATCCATCAGGATGAAGTTGGCGATCCAGACAGGCAGTTCCCAGTTGGGGTCCAGCGGGTGTTTCACGCGCAGCCCGGTGTCGTAGCCCAGCTTTTCGGCGGTCTCGATCGCCTCGGCTGTGGTGCCGCCCTTACGAGCCATGGCGCAGAATTCGGCCACTTTCGGATCGGCGGCTTCCAGTTCCTTGGCCAGCGGATGATCGGGCGAGATACCCACGAATGACGCGCCCATCAGCGTGTCGGGGCGGGTCGTATAGACCTCGATCGGGGTGCCGCCGTCCGTCCGTTCGAACGCAAACCGCAGACCTTGCGATTTCCCGATCCAGTTGGCCTGCATCAGCCGCACCTTTTCGGGCCAGTCCTTGAGCGTGTCGATGGCCTCAAGCAATTCTTCCGAGAAGTCGCTGATCTTGAAGAACCATTGGGTCAGCTCGCGCCGCTCGACCTCGGCGCCGGAGCGCCAGCCCTTGCCGTCGATCACCTGCTCGTTCGCCAGCACCGTCATGTCGACCGGGTCCCAGTTCACGACGGCGTTCTTGCGGTAGACGAGGCCCTGATCGAGGAAGTCGATGAACAGCGCCTGCTGCTGGCCGTAATATTCAGGGTCGCAGGTGGCGAATTCGCGGGTCCAGTCCAGCGACCAGCCCATCGGCTTCATCTGCGACTTCATTTCCGCGATGTTGTTGTAGGTCCAGTCCTTCGGATGACCGCCCGTCGCCATCGCGGCGTTCTCGGCGGGCATCCCGAAGGCGTCCCAGCCCATCGGGTGCAGCACGGAAAAGCCGCTCGATTTCTTATACCGCGCGACCACGTCGCCCATGGTGTAGTTGCGCACGTGTCCGATGTGGATTCGGCCCGAAGGATAGGGAAACATCTCGAGCACATAGAACTTGGGCTTGGCCGGATCGCGGGTCGCGGCGAAGGTGCCGGCCTCGTCCCAGGCGGCTTGCCATTTCGGCTCGATTGTCGATGCGTCGTAGCGGGACATTGCTTCGTGGTCCTTCGGAAATGAAAACGCCGGGCTGTTGCCCGGCGCTTGAATAATTGGATGTGGCGCGAGGGTCCAGCGACTTACAGGTCGTAGTCCTGAATACGAAGCTGACGGGCGCGGCCCAGAATGGCGTCTTCGATCGCGTGCTGCGTGGCCGAGGATACGGCGCGACCGCCACGGGTTTGCAGCGCGACGTTCAGACCGCGTGCATCCAGCGCCGGGTCCGAGACGTGAACGGTGGCGCGATACGCCTGACCGCCGCCCGGCGGGACACCGTAGCCAAAGACGATGACACCCGAGAAGGGATCGACGACTTCGACCGGCATGAAGCTGAGAACGTCGAGCGAGGCGTTCCAGAGGTACTTGTTCACTTCCAGTGTGGTGTTGGGATCGTCGCGGTCCGCGAACAAGTCCCAGATCGTCGAGCGTTCTGGGGCGCGACGGGCCCGGTCCGGTCGGGCGATGACCTGACCGTCGGCGGTGCGCACGGTTTCCGTCTGGCCGCCGAACAAATTGCCGAAACCGCCCGAACAGCCGGCCAAGGCGACGAGACTGGCAAGGATCACAGCCTTGGCGGTGAAGCGCCCGTAAGTCATATGAATGCCCCGTTCCACTGGTTTGCTCCTACCTACCCAAGCCAAAAAGCGCGGGCAAGCGTTTTCCCGGTGGTAAGCGGGCAAGCGTTTTCCCGGTGGTAACAGGACCACGGGTAGCGCCGCCACCCCTATAGAGACTCAATATGTGCGACAGGGGCGGGGTTTGGCGGGGGTCACCGGGGCATGTGTGGCAACTCTGCACCATCACGCGGCACATTAGGTCGGGGCCGTTTGCATCGCTTGCATCGGAGCCGGGAAAGAGAGAGGAAACAGCATACTCAATTCGGATTCCCCTGAATTGAGGTGCACCTTTAGATAAACGAGGGAAACGAAATGAAAAAGATTCTCCTTGCTTCGACGGTTCTGGTGGGCACCACCGGTTTCGCCGCTGCGGACGTGTCGTTCACCGGTCGCGCCTATGCTGGTCTCGGCTACAACATCACCACCGGCACCCTGCTTCCGGAACTGTCGGCGCTCTTCACCGCCGGCATGATGACCACCACGGATCAGGGTCTTGAGGCTGGCGCCTCTGTGACCGTTCTGGCCGCTGGTCAGTCGATGCAGAAAGACCCGTCGGACGCTCAGTTCGGCACCAACGACTGGCCGCCGGCGGCCGGTGTTGTGCTCGGCGCCAACGTCTACCTGTCGGGTTCCTGGGGTAAAGTTGCTGTCGCTTACGACACCAACGCGGACGGCGACGCCACCACCCCCGGTGACCAGGACATCACCGTCACCTACACGAACACCTGGGGCAACTTCGGCCTGAGCGCCTTCGGCGTCCTCGTCGCTCCGGGTTCGACCGCCACCACCAACGGCGACCTCGGCGTGAAAGGCACCTACTCGTTCGGCGATTACTCGGTTTGGGCCGCTGTTGAGCGTGACGCCAACGACGCCGACGGTAACACCATCGACCTGAAAGCTGGTGTGTCGGCTTCGATCTCCGGCTTCACCGCTGCTGCCGAAATCAAGTACGACCTCGGCAACGCCACTCCGTTCTCGTGGGCTGCTTCGGCTGGCTACGCGACCGGCCCCTACTCCATCTCGGCGTTCTTCAACTCCGACATGGAATACGGCGGTAAGGCTGCTTACGACCTCGGCGGCGGCGTCGCGATCGAAGCTGGTTTCGCCC
Organism: Maritimibacter alexandrii; assembly: GCF_005871115.1. Classification (NCBI taxonomy): domain Bacteria; kingdom Pseudomonadati; phylum Pseudomonadota; class Alphaproteobacteria; order Rhodobacterales; family Roseobacteraceae; genus Maritimibacter; species Maritimibacter alexandrii. The sequence goes on along the minus strand of NZ_SWKQ01000009.1, from coordinate 836,670 downwards.
ACTCGAACGGCGTGAACTCGCCGGTTTCGAACGTGGTCTGGGCTGGCGTCTCGATGGCGTTCTAATCCGACCAGGATTTGAATTGGGAAGAGCGGGCCTTGTGCCCGCTCTTTTCATTTTGGGCCTCTCGTGATTTGTCAGGGCGACATTGAGAGGAACCCCGATATGGCCCTGTCCGACATTCTCCAGCAAATCCGCGACGAAGAGGCCCGCGTGGGGCGCGAGGCCGGTTCGACGCGTCTGATCGCCGTGTCCAAGGTTCAGCCATTGGACCGTGTCGTGTCCGTGCTGGATGAAGGCCACCGGCTGTTCGGCGAGAACAAGGTGCAGGAGGCCGCCGGAAAGTGGCCGGACCTGCGTGCCCGCTACGAGGGCATCGAACTGCACCTGATCGGCCCGCTCCAGACCAACAAGGCGCGTCAGGCGATGGAACTGTTCGATGCGATCGAAACCGTGGATCGCCCCAAACTCGCCAAGACCATCGCGCGACTCGCCGAGGAGCTGGGCCATTGCCCGAAGCTGTTCGTGCAGGTGAACACGGGCGAGGAGGAACAGAAGGCGGGGGTAATGCCGGGCGATGCCGATGCGTTCATCGCCGATTGCCGCGACCTCGGGCTGACCATCGCCGGCCTGATGTGCATTCCGCCCGTGGATGAGGAACCGTCGTTGCACTTCGCTCTTCTGGCAAAGATCGCTGCGCGCAATGGGCTCGACGAGCTGTCCATGGGTATGTCCGGCGATTTCGAGAAAGCCGTGGCGCAGGGCGCGACCTATGTCCGGGTCGGCTCTGCGATATTCGGTGAACGGGTCTACGCCTGATCCGTGTAAAGCGGGTCAGGGCCTGACGAGGATTCGCGAGCGCGGCGTCCAGCGGGCGAGAATCCAGCGCAGGTGATCGGGCCGGAAGGCAAGGCACCCAGCCGTCGGTTTGCGCGGTCCACGCCAGCAATGAACGAAAATGGCCGACCCCTTGCCGTGGCTCGCCTCCGGCCAGTTCCAGTCGGTCACGATGAACATGTCATACAGGGGATCGGCGCGGCGCAGTCGCTCGTGTGACGCGCAGTAAGGCGCCCGGACGGCGTGATTGTACTGCGCGTCTTCCGGCGCATCGCACCAAAGGTCGTGCGGGCCGATTGCGCGCAGGTCTATCGGGGCTGGCGGGCGCATGACGCGGTCGGCCCGGTATCCGCCGCCCATCAGGCGCCAGGTTCCGGCGGGTGTTGCCCCGTCGCCTTCGCGTTTGTCGCGTGTGATGCCGCCGCGCCCGATGGCGACCGGAAAGTGCCGTCCGGCGAACCGTGCGCCCCAGCGCGTCACCACCATGTCGCCGCGCCGTGGCGTCACAGCAGGTGGCCCGATTTCGCGGCTTTGGTGTCCAGATAGTCGGTGTTGTGCGCCCCGCGCCCGACCTGAAGCGGCACGCGCTCGGTCACGGCGATCCCGTTCGCCTCCATCATCGCGACTTTGGCGGGGTTGTTGGTCATGAGGCGCACGGCGGAGAATCCCATCTGGGCGAGAATCTCGGACCCGATCCTGAAATCGCGTTCATCGTCCTCGAACCCAAGCCGATGGTTCGCTTCCACCGTGTCAAAGCCCTGATCCTGAAGCGAATAGGCCCGCATCTTGTTAGCAAGGCCGATCCCGCGCCCCTCTTGGTTGAGGTAAAGCAGGACGCCCGAGCCATTCTCGCCCATCGCGGCCAGCGCGGCGCGCAGTTGCGGGCCGCAGTCGCATTTGAGGCTGCCCAGCAGATCGCCGGTGAAACAGGCGGAATGGAGCCGCGCGAGCACCGGGTGATCGCGATCCGGGCGCCCGATCTCGACCGCATAATGCTCCTCCCCCCCGTCGACGGGGCGGAAGATGTGCAGCCGCCCCGCCTCGGACACTTCAAGCGGCACGCGGGCCGAAACGACCTCTTCCATCGCCGTGACGGGCGGATCGTCGGGCCGGCCGGTCAGGTCGACACGGGTCAGGCCGTGGCTCAAGGCGACTTCGGCCCCATTGTCGACCGGCACGACCAAGGCTGCGGGCAGCAGCATGGCGGATTTGGCGAGGGCGATGGCGGCGCGGGCCACGCCCTCATCCCCGCCGCGTTCGGTCATGAGCGGCCCCTTCATGGGCTTCATCAGGTCGTCTTTCGGGTCGGCGACGCCCAGAACCCATTCGACCCCCTCGTCGCGCGGCACATGCACCCGGGCGACGTGATCGGAGTAGGCCCGCGCCTTGAGTGTCGCGGCACGACGCGGCGTGATGGCGAGCAGGAGGGGGCCGAACCCGCGCAGATCGCCAAGGCGACCCGCATCGACCGTTTCGGCGGCCGCCACCAGCCCGGCATGACCGCCGATCTCAAGCACGACCGGAAGCCCCATGCGCAGGTCGGCACGGGCGCGGGCGGTGAGTTCGGTCTGGGTGGGCTTGAGCGTCATTTTCGTCCTTCCACCGCACTTCAATAGGCCCGGTCCACGGGAATGTGAAACATTTCGACTGATCCCGACACGACCGCGTGAACGTATTGCCACAAACATTGCCGGGTCCGTGATGGGACCCAAGGTCTGTGAAAACAACACGGAGGGCCGAAGATGGCGACCCAGAAAAACATTCTACTCGTCGACGACGACGAGGACCTGCGCGAGGCGCTGGCGGAGCAGTTGGTGATGACCGAAGACTTCGAGGTCTTCGAAGCGGCCAACGGCGCGGACGCCATGCAGAAGGTCAAGGAGCAGATCCATGACCTCGTAATCCTCGACGTGGGCCTGCCCGACACCGACGGGCGCGAGCTATGCAAACTGATGCGCAAGCAGGGTGTGAAGTGTCCCGTGCTGATGCTGACCGGGCATGACAGCGACGCGGACACGATCCTCGGGCTCGACGCCGGTGCGAACGATTATGTGACAAAGCCATTCAAGTTTCCTGTGCTTCTGGCCCGTATCCGGGCGCAGCTTCGTCAGCACGAGCAATCGGAAGATGCCGTGTTCCAGCTTGGGCCGTACACGTTCAAGCCCGCGATGAAGATGCTGATCACCGAGGACGAGAAGAAGATTCGTCTGACCGAAAAAGAGACCAATATCCTGAAATTCCTCTACCGGAGTCAGGAAGGCGTGGTCGCGCGCGACGTGCTCTTGCACGAGGTCTGGGGATACAATGCCGGGGTCACGACCCACACGCTGGAAACCCATATCTACCGCCTGCGCCAGAAGATCGAGCCTGATCCGGGCAACGCACGGCTTCTGGTGACGGAATCGGGTGGCTACCGGCTTGTGGCGTGATCGCAACAGGGGTGATCGCCTGCCTTATTCATGCCGGGATTCACGGGTAACCTGATCCTGAACATGATATTGTTTCCATATTGGCGACGATACAAAATCCCCTCGCCGTGTCGGGGTAATGACACGGCATCCTCCCTGTTGGACTGACCCGGCTTCGCGCCGGGTCTTTTTTGTCCAAGGGGTCAGCCGCGCGTCAGACGGCCCGCGATCGGGTCGATCGGCTGGATGAGCTCACGATTGGCGAGCCATTGCGGGCGCGGTTTGCTGGCCGCAAACGGGCTGACCGGTCGGTTCGTCACCGCATTGAACACGAAAAACGCATTCGAGCGCGGGTCGGGCGTGATGTTCCCGTTGGAACCGTGAAGCGTATTGCAGTCGAAAAAGACCACGGTGCCCGTCGGCCCGGTCGCCGTATCCAGCCCGAAATGCTGGGCGAAGCGGGTGATCGTGTCCGGTTGCGGCACGCCGACCTCCTGCGCCTTGAGCGAGCTTTCATGATTGTCGTCCGGCGTTTCGCCCAGACAGGCGATGAATTCACCCTGCGAACCGGGAATCAGCATGAGCGGGCCGTTCGTCGACGAATTGTCGGTCAGCAGGACCGAGGCCGACACGGCACGCATCCGGGGCAAACCGTCCTCGGCATGCCAGGTCTCGAAATCCGAATGCCAATAGAACTCCTTGCCCTTGAAGCCGGGTTTGTAGTTGAGCCGCGACTGGTGAAGATACACCCGGTCGTTCAGCAGGAACTCGGCCACACCGGCAAGGCGGGTATCGGCGGCGAGACGGGCGAAAAGCGGCGAGTGCTCGTCCAGCCGGAACACGGTGCGCACGTCGTCGGAATTGGGCTCGGTCACGAAATCCGCGGGCCGCTTGTCCGCATCCGTGTCGCGCAGACGCTTGGCCGTATCGACCAGCAGCTCCAATTCGTCGGATGAGAACATGTCACGACGCACGAGATAGCCGTTCTCGCGGTAATGCTCCGCCTCGTCACGGGAAATCGGGGCGGCCTCCGACCAGTCGGACCACAGCACCGGGTCGCGGCGCGGCGTGATCTGTTCGCGATCCGGCAGACGGGTCGGGTAAGCGTCCACCGCATTGAAGTGCTGGAGTGTATCGTGTGAGATATTCATGGTTTCGATCCTCTTGGATTTCTAATTGTGATCAGCAGTCCCACTTAGTGGGCGTGGCCGGGCAACGCGGGGTTGCGCGTGTGGGTTCCAAATCCGGCGAACTTGTAATGTTCGCGGGTGGAACTGACCCGGACCCCCGGATAGGGTGCCCGCAGAATCTCAAAATGGGAGCAGTCATGTCCTTCACACTTGCCACGTGGAATATCAACAGCGTGCGGCTTCGCGCCGACCTCGTGTCGCGCCTGCTGGCCGACGAAGCGCCGGATGTTCTGTGCTTGCAGGAGTGCAAATCGCCGGTCGACAAGATCCCGCACGACATCTTCAAGGCGCGCGGTTACACCCACATGGTCGCGCGGGGTCAGAAGGGCTACAACGGTGTCGCGATCCTGTCGAAGCTTCCGCTTGAGGACGCAGGCGATCAGGATTTCGCGCGTCTGGGCCACGCCCGACACATCGCGGCCAAGCTGGAAAACGGCGTGACGATCCACAACTTCTATGTTCCGGCAGGCGGCGACAAGCCGGACCGCGAGATCAACGAGAAGTTCGGGCAGAAGCTCGATTACCTCACCGAAATGCGCGACTGGTTCCATGCCGAGAAGCCCGAGAAGGCGATCCTCGTCGGCGATCTGAACATCGCCCCGCGCGAGGATGACGTTTGGAACCACAAGCAGCTTTTGAAGATCGTCAGCCACACGCCGGTCGAGGTCGAGCACCTTGGCGCGGCGCAGGATGCGGGCAAATGGGTCGACATCACGCGGCAGGACATCCCCGAGGGGTTGCTGTATTCGTGGTGGTCCTACCGCTCGCCCGACTGGGACACGGCGGACAAGGGGCGGCGGCTGGATCATATCTGGGCCACGCCCGACATATCGAACGCGGCGCATGGCAGCCGTATCCTGCGCGACGTGCGCGGGTGGGAAAAGCCTTCGGACCACGCGCCGGTGTTCGCGACCTTCGATCTTTAGCGTTAGGATGCCGCAGGACGGCGGGCTTGGACGCGACGGAATGCACGCCCATATTGGGGGCAACAGACAGACAAGGAGCCAGACATGCTGGAACTGGGTCAGACGAACGGCGCCGCACCCGCAGGCGGCAACGTAAAGGACATATCCGAGGCGGATTTCATGGCCGAAGTGGTCGATGCCTCGCAAGAGGTGCCGGTCATAGTGGATTTCTGGGCGCCGTGGTGCGGGCCGTGCAAGACGCTGGGCCCGGCGCTGGAAGAAGCCGTCAACGCGATGGGCGGCAAGGTCAAGATGGTCAAGGTCAACGTGGACGAGAACCAGCAGATCGCCGGTCAGCTTCGCGTGCAGTCCATCCCGACGGTCTATGCGTTTTCTGGCGGTCAGCCGGTCGACGGGTTTCAGGGCGCGCTGCCACCGAGTCAGGTGAAGGAGTTCGTCCAGAAGGTCGCCGCGATGGGCGGTGACGGGGGCGATGGGCTGGCCGACGCCATCGCGGCCGCCGAAGAAATGCTGGACGCAGGTCAGGTGGACGACGCAGCGCAGACCTTCGCCGCCATTCTGGAAGAAGATCAGGCGCTTGCCGCAGCTTACGCAGGTCTGGCCAAGTGCCACATCGCGAAAGGCGACGTGGAGGGGGCCGAGGCGGTGCTGAACGGCGCGCCCGCCGGGATCAGCCACGCGGCCGAGATCGACGCGGTCCATGCCCAGATCGCGCTTGCCCGTCAGGCCGAAAGCGCGGGTCCGGTCGACGAGTTGCGCGCCAAGGTCGACGCGTCGCCCGACGATCATCAGGCCCGATTCGATCTGGCGCAGGCGCTCTATGCTTCGGGCCAGACGGAGGAGGCCGTTGCGGAACTGCTCGAGCTCTTCCGGCGGGATCGGGAGTGGAACGACGGGGCCGCCAAGCAGCAGCTTTTCACGATCTTCGAGGCACTGGCCCCGAACGACCCGATCGCCCTGACGGGGCGTCGCAAACTCAGCTCGATGATCCTCGCCTGAGATGAGCCCGCGCACGGATCTTCCGGACGTTCTGCCGATCTTTCCGTTGCCGGGTGCGGTGGTCCTGCCGCGCGGCAGGCTGCCGCTCAACATCTTCGAGCCGCGCTACCTTGCGATGTTCGACGATGCGCTCAAGACGGATGGCCGGCTGATCGGCATGGTCCAGCCCGCGGTGGCCGATGGTTCGCGCCTGCACACCATCGGCTGCGCGGGGCGGATCACGCAGTTCACCGAGACCGACGATCACCGCTACATGATCCAGCTGTCGGGAATCAGTCGCTTCCGCATTCTCGAAGAAATCGACGGGTTCACGCCCTATCGTCGCGTGAAGGCGGGTTGGGACAGTTTCGAGCGTGATCTGGGGCGGTCGGAAAAGGATCCGGGTCTCAACCGCGGCCCGTTCCTCGACCTGCTCGCGCGTTACTTCGACGTGGCCGACCTTCGGACCGATTGGGGCAGCCTCAAGGAAGCCGAGGACGAGTTGCTCATCAATTCGTTGTCGATGTTGTGCCCGTTCGACCCGGAGGACAAGCAGGCGTTGCTCGAAGCGCCTTCGCTGACCACCCGGCGCGAAACGCTCGTCACCCTGATGGAGTTCGCGCTGGCCACCGGGTCGGGGGGAGAGGGCAGCCTGCAATGACCGAAGCGACGTTCGACCGCCATATGCTCGAAGCTCTGGTTTGTCCGATGACGCAACGCGCGCTCGACTACGACCCCGAGAAACACGAGCTCGTGTCCCGTGCCGCCGGACTGGCCTTTCCGATCCGCGATGGCATCCCGATCATGCTGATCGACGAGGCACGCAAGCTTAAAGACTGACGCAAGCAAGCGGTGCGGGCTGACGCCCGCGCATGGTGTGCCGTGAACATCTGTTCCCGATCTTCACGGCGATAGGGGGCCAGCCCCCCCGGCCGCATTTGCGGGGCAAATGCGACCACCCCCCGAGGTTTTCCGAAACGAAGAAGAGTCAGCGGTTGCGGCTTTCGGCCTCGGCCACGATCGAGAAGTTGCGGTCGGAGATAGTCCCGCCCTTGCGCAGTTCGCCCAGGACCACGGTGGTCTGCTGGCCCGCGTCGTCAGTAATGACCCATTGTCGCAATTCGGTCGGGTTGCCGGTGAAGGTGAGCTGGATGTTCCCGTATTCGGGATGCTCCGGATCCTGTGCCGTCACGGTCGTCGCGGTGCCGTCGTAGTTGTGGCCGACGACCATGCCGTTCCGTCCGAGGTCCACGTTCTGAGCCAGGATCAGGTTCAGGGGCGTGCGGGCGAGCGGGTATTGTTCGGGCCCGGTGTTCGACTTGGCGTCGAAGATCGCCAGTTGCCCGGCAGAGGCCAGCACGAGCGTCTGTTCCGGCGGGTTGTATTCGAACCGCGCGCGCCCAGGGCGCTTGATGTAGATCGTCCCGGTCGAGATCGTCCCGTCGGCGTTGATCTGGGTGAACTCGGCCTGAGCGGTTTTGAGTCCGTTCAGGTAGGTCGAGAGCGCGCCCAGCGAAAGCTGTTGCGCGGCGGCGGGTAGGGCGGTGGCGGCCAGCACGACGGCCGCTGCGATTAGTCGAATCTGTTTCATGGCACTCATTTAGTCAGCTTGGTCGGGCGTTTCACCCTACAACGCTGTCATCTGAGCGGGAACCGGCCCGATAGGCGATATCAGGCCGGTGTTATCCTTAGACATCTGATGCGCGAGGTCACTGCTCGGGGATCAGGATCTCGCGCTTGCCGACGTGATTGGCGGGCGAGACGAGGCTTTCCTCTTCCATCTGCTCCACAAGGCGCGCGGCCTTGTTGTAGCCGATGCCAAGCTTGCGCTGGATGTAGGAGGTGGAGCACTTGCGATCCTTGATGACGATCGCGACCGCCTGATCGTAAAGCGCATCTTCGCCGTTGGTGTTGCCCCCGGTGTTGAGACCGAGTACGGCGTCGATGTTGTCGGCCTTGTCGTCATCCGGTCCTTCGACCACGCCGCCCACGTATTCGGGCGGGCCGTAGGATTTGAGGTAGGTGACGATCTCTTCGACCTCTTCGTCCGAGACGAAGGGGCCGTGGACGCGTGTGATGCGGGCGCCGCCGGCCATGTAGAGCATGTCGCCCATACCCAGCAGTTGCTCGGCGCCCTGTTCGCCGAGGATGGTGCGGCTGTCCACTTTCGACGTGACCTGGAACGAGATGCGCGTGGGGAAGTTCGCCTTGATCGTGCCGGTGATGACGTCAACCGAGGGGCGCTGCGTGGCCATGATGATATGGATGCCGGATGCGCGCGCCATCTGGGCGAGGCGCTGGATGCAGGCTTCGATTTCCTTGCCTGCGACCATCATCAGGTCGGCCATTTCGTCGACGACCACCACGATGAACGGCATCTTCTCGGGCGCGAATTCCTCGGTCTCGAAGATCGGCTCGCCCGTATCCTCGTCGAAGCCCGTCTGCACGGTGCGCGAGAACATTTCGCCGCGTCCCTGCGCGTCCGCCACGCGGCTGTTGTAGCCGTCGATGTTGCGCACGCCCATCTTGGACATCTTGCGATAGCGTTCTTCCATCTCGCCCACGACCCATTTCAGCGCGACGACCGCCTTTTTCGGGTCGGTCACGACGGGGGACAGAAGGTGCGGGATGCCGTCATAGACGGAAAGTTCCAGCATCTTGGGGTCGATCATAATCATGCGGCACTCTTCCGGCGTCAGGCGGTAGAGGAGCGACAGGATCATCGTGTTGATCGCGACCGACTTACCGGAGCCGGTGGTGCCCGCGATCAAGAGGTGGGGCATCTTGGCGAGGTTGGCCACGACCGGGCCACCGCCGATGTCTTTGCCCAGCGCAAGCGGCAGGCGCATGTTGGTGTCGCCGAAATCGCGGGCCGACAGGATTTCTCGCAGGACCACCTTTTCGCGGTTCGCATTGGGCAGTTCGATCCCGATCACGCTGCGGCCCGGCACAGTCGAGACGCGGGCGGACAGCGCCGACATCGACCGGGCGATGTCATCGGCAAGACCGATCACGCGGGAGGCTTTGAGGCCCGGCGCAGGCTCAAGCTCGTACATCGTGACGACGGGGCCGGGGCGGACCGAGACGATCTCGCCCTTCACGCCGTAGTCGTCGAGCACGGTTTCCAGCATCCGAGCGTTCTCTTCCAGCGCCTCGTCCGACAGGTGATGTCGCTCGATGTTCGTCGGGTTCATCAGGAGGTTCAGCGGCGGAAGTTCGTATTCCACGTCGTTCTCGGTGAAGGCGAGCGACGGCTGCGCTTCGGCCATCGCCCGGCTGGAGGGCTTGGTCGCCTTGCGGGGCGGATGCTGAACGACCTTTTTCGGCTCCGGCATCGGCGGGGGCGAATAGGCGTCCGGCATGTCGGGCGCGGGTTCGTAGGGCGCGGCGTCGAAGTCGGCGTCATACCCCGGACCTATGTCGTCGTCGCGACCCGGCATCCAGTCGTCGAGGATGCGCGGCTCATGCGGGCGGTCGTAGGCCCGCATGTCAGGCTCGAGGGCGAGGGGTTCGCCCTCATCCTCGTAAGGTTCGGCCAGATATTCCTCGGTCGCGTAGTTCTGGACCGGGTAGTCTTCGACCGCGTCGTCGGCCATGTCGGCGAAGATGTTGCCCCGCTCGAGCTGGGGTTCGGCCACGGGCGCGGGTTGTGCGGCCTGCGCGGCGGTCACAGGCGGTTCCGGGCGCATCGACGGGTCGAGCCGGATCACATGCTTGGGGTGCTGCGCCTTGGCGCGGGCCGCGGCGCGGGCGATCATGGCCGAGGTGGTGTTGGCCGGTTCCTCTTCCTGCTCATAGATCGGCTGCCCGGTCAGTTGCGCGGTGCGATTGCGGAGGGCGTTCGCGATCTTGGCCGAGATACGGTCGGGGTTGTCGCCGCCTTCGGGATCGGCGCCGTGGAACGTGTTGTCGATCAGTTCCGGCTCGGGCTCGGGCGCACGTTTCATCACCCGCGACAGCAGACCGCCCTTGGGTTGAGGCTGCGGTTGCGGCTGTGGCTGCGGTGCGGGGGCCGCTTCCGCGTATGCCATCTGCGGTTGAGGCGCGGGTTGAGGCGCGGGCGCCCGGCGCATGGGCGGTTCGACCGGGGCTTCGGCCCGGATCACACGGTTCGCGGCCATGGGGGGCGGGCTGTCGAACGCCTCGTCGGGTTCGTAGAGCGGTTCGTCCTCCGGCTGGGTCCAGCTTTCGCGGGTTTCACGGCGGCTCGCCTGATAATCCTGCACGCCACGCGCGGCGGCACCTGCTGCGGATGCCGCCGACGCGGCGCCCGCGCGGGCACCCATGGCGGCCCCACGTGCGCCGAAGCGGGCGAGTTTGAGAAGCCCCGCATAGGTCATCACGACGCCCACGATCAGGAACCGCGCCATGCGGCCCAGCTCATAGCGCGTCACGCCCAGCGCGAAGGCGCCGACGATCAGGGCGGCGAAGGCGAAAAGGATGGCCAGCAGCTTGATCCCGAACGCGGCGGAACCGGGCATGACCCCGAGCACGGCGCCCAGAACGGTGTCTCCGAAGAGCCCGCCCATGCCGAACGAATGGGTCCAGTCGACCGGCGGCACGAGGGTCGAGGCATAGACCGAGGCCAGCGCGACGGCGATGGGGGCGAAGATCGCCCGGGCCATGGCACGTTCCTCACCCCGGTGGAGGATGTAGCGGGCGCCCCAAGCGGCGAAGGCGGCGGCAAAGCCCCAAGCCCCGTAGCCCAAGATGATGGCGAGCGGCGAGGCGAGGGTCGCGCCGAACTGGCCGAGCGCGTTTTGCGCCGGGCCTTCGGTCGCCGACATCCAGCCGGGGTCTTCGGCCGAGTAGGTGGCCATCATCAGGGCGATGGCCACACCCACGACGAACAGCGCGAGGCCAAGGAGTTCCTTGCCCCGTCGTTCGATCATCGCCTGCGTGGCTTCATCGAAAATCGGATCTCGTTCCCTGACGTGGTATGCCATGTTGTCCTCGTCCTCAGTTCAGGAGGCAGTCGCGCATCGTTTCCAATGTGCGCTGCGTCTCTTCTTTCGGGGCGACAAGCGCCACTCTTATGTATTCTTTTCCGGGGTTTAGCCCGTTCACGTCCCGCGCGAGATAGGCGCCGGGCAGCACGCGAATGCCGGTTTCGGTCCAGAGTTTTATCGCCGCCGCCTCGCCGTCGTCGACGGGCAGCCACAGGAAGAACCCGGCCTCGGGCTTGTGGTATCCGGGGTAGTCCGCAAAGACCGCGTCGGCGATCGCATACTTCTCTTGATAAAGCTTGCGCGAAGCGATGACGTGATCTTCGTCGGCCCAGACCGCCGCCGCCGCGTGCTGCAATGGAAGCGGCAGGGGCGCGCCGGCATAGGCGCGAAGCTGGCGGATGCGGGCCATGTTTTCGGGGCCGGACGCCACGAAGCCAGACCGCAGTCCGGGCAGGTTCGAGCGTTTGGAGAGCGAATGGAAGATCACCACCCGCTCCGGGTCGGCGCCGCCGAACATCGCGACCTCCATCGCGCCGGGGGGCGGGGCGTCGCGGTAGATTTCGGAATAGCACTCGTCCGCGAAAATGCGGAAGTCGTGCTTTTCGGCCAGAGCGATCAGGTTGGCCCAGTAATCGCGGTCGGCCACGGCACCCTGCGGATTTCCGGGTGAACAGATATAGGCGATCGCGGTCCGGGTCAGGATCTCGGGCGGCAGGCTGGCATAGTCGGGCAGGAAGCCGTTTTCGGCGGTGGCCGAGACGAATACGGGTTCGGCACCCACGGCAGCGGCGGCCACGGCGTAGACCTGATAGAACGGGTTCGGGATGAGGATGACGGGCTTCGCCCCACGCACCTCTTCCGGGCAAAGGGCGATGGCCGCGTTGAACAGCCCCTCGCGCGTGCCGTTCAGCGGCATGACCTGATTTTCGGGCGATATGTCAATGCCATAGCGGCGTTTGAGCCAATCGGTGAAGGCGCCCCGCAGCTCCGGCGTCCCTTCGTTCGGCGGGTATTTCCCGAAGTCTTCGGCGGTTTCGGCAATGATGCGCGACACGAAATCCGGCATGTCGTGTTTCGGCTCGCCGATGGTCATATGCACGACATCGCCGCCCGGCGCATGTGCGTCGAGCAGAGACCGCAAACGCGGAAACGCATATTCTGGCAGGCCCGCAAACCGCTCGGGGAACGCTGTCATCGTCTCAGTGCCTCAAGGTTCGGGATCGTTGTCGCCCCGATTTGGGACGAGGATAACGGGATTGTGTGGCCCGGTCCAGAAAAAGGCGGGAATCCACGGGGTTATGTGGCTTTTGGGTTCTGCGAGGTTTCGCTGCGGGCTTGCGCCCACAGCGATCCGCTGGGAGGGCGCTGCCCTCCCAGACCCTCCCGAGGTATTTTCAGACCGAAGAAGGGATCAGGTCAGCGCGTGTTCGGCGGCGGCCCCGATACGAAGCAGCCGTTCCTCGCCCAACGGTTTACCGATGAACATGATCCCCGCGCTGGGCGTGCCGGTCGGCAGGGTCAAGGCGGCCCCGTCGAGGAGGTTGCCGTAGCGCGTGTTCCTGAGCGTCATGAGGTTTTCGGCGACGTAGTAGTCGTCATCTTTAAGCAGGCGTTCGGCCTGTGGCGGCATGTTGGGGGTCGTGGGCAGGACGAGCGCATCGTAACCGGCGATTTGCGCGCGAACGCTGGCGCGGATCGCGTCCAGTCGCTGCCATGCCGCGATGTAATCGGAGGCGGTGAAGGCTGCGCCGGATTGGAAGCGGTCGCGGATTCGGGCGAACATCGCGTCCGGGTCGGATTCGATCCGCTCGCGCCAGGTGCCCCATGCCTCTGCCGTGTAGAGCAGGGCCGACATTGACTGCGCCTCGTCCAGTTCGGGGATGGCGCGGCGGTCGATCCGGGCGCCCGCTGCCGCGAGTTTGTTCAAGGCTTTCTCGAACGCAGCGGCGGGCGTTTCGCGGGTGTCGGTGAGCGCGTTTTCCAGCACGAGGAACCGCGTGCCGGAAAGCGATGCGCCACCGAGGTCTGCTGGCTTGCCGCCTTCGAGCGCGGCGAGAAGAAGGGCTGCGTCTTCGACCGTGCGACACAGTGGTCCCACAGTGTCGAAACGGGCGGCAAGCGGCACGACGCCTTTCAGCGACAGCCGCCCATGCGTGGTTTTCAGACCCACGAGGTCGTTCCACGCCGAGGGGACGCGCACCGAACCGCCTGTATCCGACCCGATCCCCGCCGCGGCGAGGCCGTGGGCGACCGAAGCTGCGGCACCGGAGGATGAGCCGCCGGGCACCGCATCGGGGCTGTTGACGTTCGGCGGCGTGGCGGTGACCGGGTTCAGACCGAGGCCGGAAAAGGCGAGTTCGGACATATGCGTCTTGCCGAGACAGACCAGCCCCTGAAACGTCGCAGAGACGAGAACCTCGGCGTCCGATTTGGGTCGGCGGTCCTTCAGAAGCGCCGATCCCGCCTCGGTCTCGATCCCCGCCGTATCGAACAGGTCCTTCCACGAGATCGGAACACCGTCGAGCGGCCCCACCCGAAGCCCGGCTTTCGCGCGGCCTGCGGCGGCCTTGGCTTCGGCGAGGGCGCGGGGCCGGGTGATGCGGGCGTAGATGCGCGCGCTTTCCGGGTGCGTCTCGGCGGCGTCGAGATAGGCTTCGGTCAGGTCCACCGGGTCGATCGTGCCCGCGCCGATGCCACGACCCAGATCGCCCGCACTCATCCAAAGCCAGTTGTCGGCCATTTGCCCCTCCGCTGTTTTCGGGCAGGCTAGCGACGGCAGGGCGCATGGACAATCCCGACGCAGGGGCGCAGAAACGGCGCATGACGACAGACACCGATATCGTGATCGTGGGCGGCGGGCTGAACGGGCCCGCTCTGGCCTTGGCTCTGGGTGACGCCGGTTTCGACGTGACCGTGATCGACGCGCTTCAGGCAGGGGCGCGTGGCGAAGACGCGTTCGATGGGCGCGGTTATGCGCTGGCGCTTGCCTCGCAACGGTTGTTGAAGGCCATCGGGGGCTGGGGCGCGGTCGCGGAGAACTCGACGCCACTTCTGGAAATCCGCATTTCGGACGGTAAGCCGGGGACCGGTCCGGGGCCTTTCGTGCTGGAATTCGACCATGCCGAGATCGACGAGGGCCCGATGGGCTACATGGTCGAAGATCGGTTTCTGTCGCGCGCGCTGGCGGGCGCGGTCGAAGCGCATCCCCGCGTGACGGTGCTGTCGGGTGAGACGGTGGTTGCGCAGGCGGTCGAAGGGTCGACCGCGACCGTGACGCTTGCCGGTGGACGCACCCTTTCCGCCCGGCTGATCGTCGGCTGCGACGGGCGTGCATCCGGCACGGCGCGGCGGGCCGGGATCGACCGTTGGGGTCACGACTACGGGCAGACCGCCCTTGTCTGCGCCATCGCGCATGAACACCCGCACCATGGTGTCGCGCATCAGTTCTTCATGCCGCCCGGACCGCTCGCCATTCTTCCCTTGCCCGGAAATCGCTCGTCCATCGTCTGGACCGAAACGACCGAGGATGCGGCGCGCGTGCATGCGCTGGATGAGGCCTTATACCTCGACCATCTGCGCCCGCGGTTCGGCGATTTCCTTGGCGACATCTCGATCGCGGGGGAGCGGTTCACCTATCCCCTGAACCTGACCGTTGCCGAACGTTTCGTCGACGACCGTGTCGCGCTGGTCGGAGACGCGGCCCACGGCATGCACCCGATTGCGGGGCAGGGGCTGAACGCCGGGCTCAAGGACGTTGGTGCCCTTGCCGAAGTCCTGACGCTCGCCAAACGCCGGGGCGAAGATTTTGGGCGGCGCGACGTGCTGGACCGATATCAGCAGTGGCGCAGGTTCGACGTAATGCAGATGGTGCTTGCTACGGAAGGTGCCAACCGTCTGTTCTCGAACGACAATCCGATCTTGCGTGTCGCGCGGGACGTGGGTCTTGGCCTAATCAACGCCATGCCGGGCATCAGGCGCGGCTTCATCCGCGAAGCTGCCGGACTGACCGGAGATTTGCCGAAACTGCTGGAAGGGCGTCAGATCTAGCGTTTGCCGCAGGTCTTGAGTTGCAGGTCGTAGATGGCCGCGCGCGCCGCAACTTCGTCCGAAATCCTGAGGAGCCAAGATTTGCGGTTGTGCGTGCCGCGCAGGTAGCCCGCCCGACCTTCGTGATAGGCAAGGTACTGGTTCTTGGCGTCACCCAGTGCCACTCCGGTCTCGGCGACTGTCTGGGTCATATACCAGCCGATGAAATCGGTGGCATCGCGGATGTCGTGGCGCTTGGCCCCGCGCTTGCCCTGCTCGTCGCGGTAATCGTCCCACGTGCCGTCCAACGCCTGAGCATAACCATAGGCCGAGCTTTGGCGGCCCATCGGAATGACGCCCAGCGTGTATTGCATCGGGGTCCGGTTGTTCCCGATGAATTTCGATTCCTGATAGATGAACGCCATCTGAACCGGCACCGGCACACCCCATTTACGCTCCGTCGCCTTCATGGCGCGCAGGTATTTCGGGCGTTCTTTCACGATGGCACAGGCGTCATCCAGATTTTGCGGCGCAGAAAAGTTCTGTCCGCAGGATACGAGTGCCGCCGCAACGACGGTCATTATCAGGGCGCGGAGAAACCTGCTCATCTGCCTCTCGCTATGGTCTTTTGTTTTTTTCGACCATAACGGATTCAAGGCGATTTGAAAATGGTACGGTTTTTCAGACGAAAAAGGCGAGGGTGAGCGGCAGGGTCACGACGGCGACGAGGGTGGATACGACGACAAGCCCGGCGACCTCGTTCGGGTCGGTATCGTACTTTTCGGCCAACAGGTAATTGGCCACCGCGACGGGCGTGGAGAGCTGAACCGTGAGCACCGCAAGAGCAGTCGGTTCCAGGCCGAACGCCTTACCGATCGACCAAGCGATGACCGCCCCGAACCCGATCTTGAGAAGCGAATATCCGAACGCCCGGATCAGGCCGGACGGGCGCAGCCGGGCGACCGCGACGCCCAGCGTGAGTAGCATCAGGGGGATGGCGAGCTGCGCGATCAGGTCGAGCGTGTTCGTGAGGAACGTGGGTGTCTGCCAGCCCATCACCAGAAACAGCGTGCCCGCGAGGGTGCCGATGAGGATCGGGTCCTTGAGCACACCGATCGGCGATCCGCCGCCGGAGACGAGCCAGAGACCGACCGTGAACGACAGAACCGCCATGACGGCGAAAACGACGACGGCATAGTCCAGCCCGACGTCGCCAAAGGCGAAAAGCGCGAGCGGCAGCCCGAGATTTCCGGTGTTGCCGAACGTGAGCGGGGCAAGGAAGCTTCGCACGCTCGCGCCGCGAAGCTTCAACAAGATGAAGAAAACCGCCGCGACCGCCACATATGCGCCGAGTGCCGCCACCGAAATCGCGGTCAGGGCCGAGGGCTCGATTTCGGTATCCATGAGCGCCGTGAAAATCAGGGCGGGTGTGCCCAGTGTCATGGCGAGTTTGGTCACGAAATTGATTCGGTACTCATGGCCGAGTTTGACCCAACCAAAGCCAATTGCCGCCAGCAAAAACACGGGCGCGACGATTTCCAGCACTGTCAGAACGAGGTTCACAATCTGTTTCCCCTGAATCACATGACCCCCGATGGACAGGGGCTACCCGAGTGACTAGTAGTGGTGTGGGGACTGTTGATCTATGTTGAAAACGCACGCGAAATATCATCTCGGGCAAATCGTGCGCCATCGCAAACATCCGTTTCGCGGTGTCATTTTCGATGTGGATGCGATGTTTTCCAACACGCAGGAATGGTACGACGCGATTCCCGAGGAAAGCCGCCCGCCCAAGGATCAGCCGTTCTATCACCTGTTGGCCGAGAACGATCAGACCTATTACGTGGCATATGTGTCCGAGCAGAACCTGGTCGAAGATTATTCGGGCGAGCCTGTGACGCATCCGGATGTCGAGGATCTGTTCGGCGATTTCGAAGACGGCCATTATCCGCTGCACTTCCAATTGAACTGAGCAGACAGGCAGACCTGAATCGAACCGGGCGCCGCAAGGGCGCCCGTCGTGTTTTAAGCCCTTGGGAAGAGAACCTCGGTGCCGCGCACTGGGTGGGGGCTGTTAAGCGCGGCACCGAGGGAAGCATTGCAGCTACAGGTCCCGTTTTGCCCCCGCAATCTGTCCGCGTTTGGGAACCAATCGGGCAATTTGGGGGCATTTCGTCTCGACATGGTTAATGGCGATGCGGCGCTAAGTGCTCGCGTCGAACTCGGTAAAGTCGATGGCGAAGGTCAGCTCATTGCGCGCCCCGTCGCGCCGGTAGGTCATGTCGCGTGTCAGGTCGTGGATGATGCCCCAACCGAATCCGCCCTCCGGCAATTCGTGGGTTTCGACCGTAAGATCGTGGCGCTGGGCGGCGGGGAGTCGCTCCCCGGGCATCGGCATGCCGTCATCGCGAATGCGCAGCGACAGGGCATTGCCCGCGCGCCACGCCTCCAACTCGATGATCCCGTGGCCCCGATCCGTGAACGCATGTTCGACGACGTTGTTCAGCACTTCGGCGAGAACGAGTTCGGCGAAATCGCAGCCGTCCCGATCCACGCCCATGTCGTGAAATGCGGCGACGGAGGCGGACAAGGCGCGCCGAACCGACCGCTCGCCTGCCGGAAACAGAAGATGCAGACCACCATTTCCGGCAATCGGTCCCGCCCTGTGCCTGTCGCGCGCGTGTCCCATGAAGCTCAGAGGCTCACTCTGCATTCGCAAGCCCCGCCAGAACGGCATCCACGCTGTCGTGGATGGTGAAGACCCGGTCCATGCGCGTCAGGGCGAAGACCTTCGCCACGCTCCGGGTCAGTCCCGCGAGTTCGAGTTGCTGTGGCCCGACCGCCTGTTTCATCGCGGCGACGATGGCCCCCAGCCCGGAACTGTCGACAAAGGTCACCGCCGAGAGGTCGAGGATCACACGGTCCGGTCCGCCCACGATCAGGTCGCGCATCTGGTCCTTGAACTGGATCGCCACGGCGGCGTCGATCCGTGCCTCGCCCACGTGGACGACGCGCGTGTCCCCGGTGTCCCGAATGCCGAGCTCCATTGCCAATCTCCTTCGCGGGCGTTTTGATGGCGCCAAACTAGGAAAGCTTCGTTACCAACCGGTAAGCGCGGCGCAGAAAAGCGACGGGAGACAAAGATGGAAAACGTGGTGATCGCGGGGGCGTCCCGTACGGCCATGGGCGGCTTTCAGGGCGTGTTCGACGGGGTTGCGGCTGCGGATCTGGGCGGCGCCGCCATCAAGGCCGCGATGGCCGATGCGGGGGCCGCCGCCGACCGAATCGAAGAGGTCCTGATGGGCTGCGTCCTGCCCGCAGGCCAGGGTCAGGCACCCGCGCGGCAGGCGGGGTTCGCGGCTGGCTTGGGCGAAGAGGTGCCCGCGACGACGATGAACAAGATGTGCGGGTCCGGAATGAAGACCGCCATGGTCGCCTTCGACCAGCTCGCGCTGGGCCAGACCGGGATCATGGTCGCTGGCGGGATGGAGAGCATGACGAACGCCCCCTACCTTCTGCCGAAGATGCGCGGCGGTGCGCGGATCGGGCACGGGCAGGTGATCGACCACATGTTCCTCGACGGTCTGGAAGACGCCTATGACAAGGGCCGTCTGATGGGGACCTTCGCCGAAGATTGCGCCGAGGCGTTCCAGTTCACGCGCGAGGCGCAGGACGAATACGCCATCGGGTCGCTGAACAACGCGCTCGAAGCGCAGAAATCGGGGGCATTCGACGGCGAGATCACACCGATGACGCTCACCACCCGAAACGGCGACGTCGTGATTGGCGAGGACGAACAGCCGGCCAAAGCGCGTCCCGACAAGATCCCCACCTTGAAGCCTGCGTTCCGCAAGGACGGCACCGTGACCCCGGCCAACTCGTCCTCGATTTCTGATGGCGCGGCGGCCCTCGTCATGGCGGGCGAAGGGGCGGCCGGGGCGGCCGGTCTCAGGATTCGCGCGCGCGTCCTCGGCCATGCCTCCCACGCGCAGGCCCCCGCGCTCTTCCCGACCGCCCCGGTTCCGGCAGCGAAAAAGCTGCTCGACCGGATCGGCTGGGCCAAGGAGGACGTGGATCTTTGGGAGGTGAACGAAGCCTTCGCGGTCGTCCCCATGGCCTTCATGCAGGAGATGGGCCTTGCCCGCGAGATCGTGAACGTGAACGGCGGCGCCTGTGCGCTGGGCCACCCGATCGGCGCCTCGGGCACCCGGATCATCGTGACGCTGTTGAACGCGCTCGAAAAGCGGGGCCTGAAACGTGGGGTAGCGGCCATCTGCATCGGCGGCGGCGAAGGCACGGCCATCGCGATCGAGCGCGTCTGACCTTCTCTGTTTCAAGAAACCTCACGGGGGTCCGGGGGTGTGAAACCCCCGGCCTCGCCACCTGGAGATCCGCATGGATTATGCCGAACTCGCCCAACGCATCCGCGCCCTGACCGAGGAGGAAACCGACGAGGTCGCCCTTATGGCGACCGTCGCCTGCGAGGTGCACATTTTCGACGACCGCTTCGACTGGACCGGGTTCTACCGGGTGACCGCGCCGGAACTGCTGAAGATCGGACCCTATCAGGGCGGCCACGGCTGCCTGACCATCCCGTTTTCGCGCGGCGTCTGCGGTGCGGCGGCGCGGACGGGTGAGGTGCAGCGGGTGGCGGATGTCGAGGCGTTTCCGGGGCATATCGCCTGTTCTTCGTCGACCCGTTCTGAACTGGTCATCCCGGTGCGTGACGGGTCGGGCAAGGTGATCGGCGTGTTCGATATCGACAGCGACCGGCCCGACGCCTTCACCGAATCTGACGCTTCGGCACTCACGGCCATTCTCGACGAGGTCTTTTCAAGATGCTGACCGGCTCCTGCCTCTGCGGCGCGATCCGCTTCACCGTCGCCGGGACGCTCGCCGAACCGGGCGCTTGTCATTGCACCCAATGCCGCAAGCAGTCGGGGCATGTCTGGGCCTCGGGCGAAGTGGCCCTGTCGGATGTCGACATCACCGGAGAGCCACGCTGGTATGCCGCCAGCACCGAGGCGCGGCGGGGGTTCTGCCCCACTTGCGGATCGTTTCTTTTCTGGCAGGCAAACGGGTCCGACCAGATCGGAGTGGCCTTGGGGGCCATCGACGGGCCGACCGGCGTAACCGGGTTCCGGCACATCTTCACTGCCGACAAGGGCGATTACTACGCCATCCCCGAAAGCGAATTGCGATGATCCTCGGCCTCGATCCCGCGACCGTGCTGGCCTTTCTCGGGGCGGGGGTGGTGCTGAACCTCACCCCGGGTGCGGACGTGATGTTCGCGACCGCTTCGGGGGTGTCGGGCGGGCCGCGCGTGGGGGCCGCCGCCGCTTTCGGCGTCACGCTGGGCGCGCTTTGGCACACGGTGCTGGCCGCTGCCGGGCTGTCGGCTCTGCTCGCGGCCTTTCCGCTGGCCTATGATGCGGTGCGATATGCGGGCGCGGCCTACCTTCTGTTCCTCGCGTGGAAAAGCTGGCGCGCGGGGGCGGTGGCGCAGGGCGACGGGGTGCAGAAGCTGGGCCGGGCCGTGTGGCGCGGGTTCCTGACCAATGCGCTCAACCCCAAGGTGGCGCTCTTCATCCTCGCGCTTCTGCCGCAGTTCACCACGCCCGAGGCCGGGCCGCTTTGGGTGCAGATCCTCGTCCTTGGGGCGATTTTCGCGGGAACGGGCTTTTTCATCACCGCGGGGTACGGCGTCACCGCCGGCCTGGTCGGGGCAAAGCTCGTCCGCCATGCCCGGCTCCTCAACCGTGTCGGCGCCGTCGTGTACGCGGCGTTGGCGCTGCGTCTCGTACTGGCCGGCGGGCAACGCTAGGCTTGCGCGCGTCGCGCGGCTTTGCGAAAGGCCGGGGATGGATGACTTTTACGACCCGCCCGACGATCCGCTAGACATCATCCACATGGATCATGAGGTTCTCGTGGTGAACAAGCCGTCGGGATTGTTGTCCGTCCCGGGCAAAGGCGAGCATCTGGCGGACTGTCTGATCGCACGGTTGCAAGCGGCGTTCCCCGAGGTGCTTCTGGTTCATCGGCTCGATCGCGACACATCGGGCGTGATGGTGTTCGCCCTGACCCCGCACGCGCAGCGCCACCTTGGATTGCAGTTCGAAAAGCGGCAGGTGAAAAAGACATATGTCGCGCGCGTCTGGGGCGATGTTCAGGAGGATACGGGCACCGTCGACCTTCCGCTGATCGTCGATTGGCCCAACCGGCCGCGCCAGCATGTCGATTTCGAGAAGGGTAAGCCCGCCGTTACAGACTGGAAGGTGCTGAAGCGGGAAGGTGCGACCACACGAATGCGGCTGTTTCCACAGACCGGGCGCAGCCACCAGTTGCGCGTTCACATGTTGGAGCTTGGCCACCCGATCTGCGGCGATCCGTTCTACGCCGAAGGTCCGGCGCGCGACTTTCCCCGCCTGATGCTACACGCGGAAAGCCTGAGGTTTCGCCACCCGGACGGCGGCAAGGGCATGAACTTCCGCGCGAAGGTCCCGTTCTGACCGGTCTTGGGCTCGGCTTTCAGGCGGCGCCGCGCCATGACTACCAGAATACTAGGATTCTGGCGATTATATACCTTGCAAACACGCCCGAAAGGATAGGTAGGTCGATCCGTTGAGTCGGTGCTAGCCTGAGCCTCTATTGATTGGAGGAATTGGCATGGCGAAATGCCCTCAGTGCGAGAAAGCGATAACGAGTGTGCGGTTCAAGACGATGGAAAGCAGGCAATCATTTGGTTCTAATTCGCTCAACGTGATTGCCCATTGCTGTCCTTATTGTGACTCGGTTCTTTCAGTCGAAGTTGACCCGATCGCGGTGAAGACCGACACAGTAAATCTGATTCTTCGCCGTCTCGGTCGAACCTAGAAGAGCATGTAGCGGCGTTTGGGTTTTTGGCGTCGACGTTTAGCATGGTATTATGATACCACAGTGACTGGGGTATTTCAATACCCCAGCGTCAACTACTGCTCGGGCAGGTAGACCCACCCGCCTTCGCCAGCAATCTCTTGGAATGTCGCAAGGCCGCCGTCCTTTATGAAGGTGTCAGCCTTCACCCCAACGTAACCGGGGAAGACGTCAGGAGACGGTGCCATACCGGCAGTCTGAATGCTTTCCTGAATAGCGGCAGTATTCGAGGCGACGTCGTTAACCCCTGCCTCGATCCGTAGCAATATCGCGTTGTTCGCCGCCACGGTTTCCTCAAGCCGGTCCATCTTTGTAAGGATGAACCCTCCTAATGCTACACCTGCGGCGGCAAGCCCACCAATCAGCCACTTGATGGTGGTGAACTGCCCAATGGTTTCTGACCGAAACCCATCAATTGCGATTCCGACCTCGCGGACGGTTTCATACTCATTCGCCATCGTCGCGATCCTTTTCTGCGCGCTTCTTTTCCTCGCGCATCTTCTTTAAGGCTTCATCAAAGGCGCGTTCGCTCTCGTCTGCTTCGATCTCGCGGGCGAGTTCTTTGAACTTGTCAGATTGGCTAGTGGAATTGTTGTTCATATTTTCCGGCGTCCCAAAACTTTACATCGTGGACGAACAAGAAGGGGTCTTGGTCTTCGTAGACAACCGTCAACGACGGCATCCCTATTGATCGGCTCCCTTGGTATGTGAAAGCACGAACCTTCCCGCTTTCTGTCAAAGGTTTTCCCTCCTCAGGGTCGTAGGCAATAACAAGTGTCGCAGCTTCCCAAGCCATTTCAGCCCTCGGCCACTTGCCCTCGGCGTCATTGATCGCTTTGCGTGCTGCCTCTTCTTCAATAATCTGCCGCTTCACTACGACAGCCCAAGTTCGCTTGCCCGCATGAGCGCCCATTCAAGTTCTTCACCTTTGGGTTCGCGGACCCGTTCGGCTAAGATCGCATACAGCGGGATATCATCGCCTTGTGATACAATTTCCCATCCGTAGTCGTGCGACTCCTCACTAATTTCCGCCGCGCTAAGACCGTCTACGTATGAAATCCAGTAGCTTAGGTCTCTCGCTTGAGATTCGTTCAGCAAGCCCGGCGGGGGCGCCGTGAGCGCAATTGGACGCTTCACTGTCCGACTATGGAATTTCTCATCCCGAACCGACACTCGGCCTTCTCGCTCAAGTTCGGCAAGAATTGGGTAAACACCGCGTGGTCGGGGACCGAATTCGTCTCGCTGGTAGGCCCCGCCGCTGAACACCTCGCCTTCAATTGTGTAGCGCCGCGCTTCAAAGAACCACATGACTTTGAAAAGCTTGACTAAGCCCCACCCATCGCGGTCGCGAACTTGCCACGCCACTTGGTGTATCAAATCCTTGAACTTTTCGCGGTTGAACTCAGCCACTTTCTTTCTCGCAGTCAATCATGAGGCGTTGGGCATACCCGCAGCCTGCCATGCCCCCTTACTATAGAACAAACGTTTTCCTTTGATAGATTTCAGAGCGATTTCACAACGCATTGTGTCCTCAACGCCCTTGGCCGACCGATGGTTGTAGCGGAAGTCATACTCCGCGAGATAGCGGTGCAGGTGCTTCTTGTCGCAGTGTTGGTAGATGCCCTTCATGCCCCGCTTGAAGATGCTGAAATAGCCCTCGACGGTGTTGGTCGTGACGTCACCGCGAACGTATTCGTCCTTGCTGTGATCCACGCTTTCGTGCGCCGCGAATTGCTTGCCGATGGGCTTATACCAAGGCGCTTGGTCCGTCATGAGGCGGCTTTCGCGGTCGATGTTCGCGTTGAGGATCGGCAGGATTTCCTTTTGCGTCACCTTGTCCACGACGAACGAGCGGGCCGTGCGGTTCTCGCGATCCACCAGTGAAAGCACCTTCATCTTGTGATGGTAGACGCGGCGCGAGCCTTTGTAGTCGGGGTCCGTGCCGATGAACGTCTCGTCACTCTCAACGGTGCCGCCAGCGCCGCCCATGACCTCAAGATTGCCTTCGCGCATCGCCTCACGAACGCGGTGAGCCATGAACCAAGCGGTCTTGTAGGTCACTTCCAGAGCGCGGTGCAGTTGATGGGCCGAAACGCCCTTCTTGCTGGACGTCATGAGATAGACCGCTTGCAGCCACTTGTGCAGCGGAACCTTCGACGCCTCGAACACGGTGCCGACCTTGACGGTGTATTGCTTCTTGCAGTCCTTGCAGCGGTGTAGACCGTGGCGCACCCGCTTCTCAGGGTTGGCCGGAATCTTGTGCGCATTGTTCACGACGCCGCAATGCGGGCACTCGGGACCGTCGGGCCACAGAACGCTTTCCAGATGGTCGTAAGCGGCTTCTTCATTGTGAAAGTAGGGGCGGCTCAAGATGCTCATAACACTGTCCTTTCTCTACAGTGTCATATGGGAATCCGGCCCCGTGTTTGCAAGGTATATAATCGCCAGGATTCTAGTATCCTGATCTTCAAGCTAAACCTCTATAAAATAACGCTATTCAAGCGTGAGATTCGGGATCGGCTCCAGCGTGTTAACCAATTCGCCCCTGAGCGGCTCGTGCTGTGCGGGCAGTTTCAGCGCCTCCCCCAGCGTTTCCACCGGCTCGTCGGCATCGAAACCGATGTCGAGCGTCGCGACCTCGAACAAAACGCCGCCCGGCTCGCGGAAATAGATCGAGTGGAAGTAATTCCGGTCGCGCACTTCGGTCGGTTTGAGGCCTGCGTCGATCACCGCGTCACGCACGGCAAGCAGGGTCTCATCATTGGGGGTGGCGAATGCGATGTGGTGGACCGACCCGGCCCCTTCGACCGATTTCGCGACGTCCGGCGCCGCCATCACGTCGATGATGCCGACCGGGGCTTCCATCGTCAGGCGCGTGGTGGTGCCTTCGACCCCGGCTTCGGCGTAGCCCATCGCGGTCAGCACATCGAGCGTGGGCCGGGGGTCGGCGATCATGAGCGTGACGGAATGGAACCCCCGGATGCCCATCGTCTTGGGCAGCGCGCGCCATGGCTCGCGATCATCGTCGCATTCGACCAGAGCGAGCGTTTCGCCGTCGGGGCCCGGAAACCTGAGTTGCGCTTCGCCGAAGACCTCGATCCGGGTCGCGCCCTTCAGCCGGGCTGCCCAGTCGTCCAGCGATCCGCGCGGCACGGAAAAGGCGGTCACGGCCACCTCGCCGGTCCCGCGATGACCCTGTTTCCATTTCCGGTCCGGGAAATGCGTCATGACCGTGCCGGGGGTGCCCTTTTCGTCTCCGAAATACAGGTGGTAGACATAGGGATTGTCGAAATTCACCGTCGTCTTGACCCGGCGCAGGCCGAGCGTGCCGGTGAAGAAGGCGTCGTTCTCGGGCGCGGGGCCGGCGAATGCGGTCACGTGGTGCAGACCGTGGATATGCGGGATCATCTTTTCCTCCGTTTTGGCGATTACGGCGATGCGCTTTGGGTGGATGATAACAGGATTATCCTTATCGTGCGGATATGAGCTTTTCCGGTGCGAAACTGATCCTGCTGATCGGCGGCAAACTTCTGACAATCCGGCGCGACGACGACCCGTCGATCCCATGGCCGGGGCTGTGGGACTTGCCGGGTGGCGCGCGTGAAAATGATGAAAGCCCGGAGGCCTGCGTGTTGCGCGAAACGGCCGAGGAAACCGGGCTCACACTCGCGCCCGAGGCGCTGGTCTGGCGAAAGCATTACCTGCGACCCAACCCTGCGTGGTTCTTTGCGGCCAAGCTTGGCGCGGATGCGTTCAGCCGCGTTCGTCTGGGCGGCGAGGGGCAGGCGGTGGCCCTGATGCACCCCGCTGATTGGGTTCTGCGTGACGATGTGATCCCGCATTTCAGAATGCGCGTTGCCGAGGCGATGGAGGATATGCACGATCTGTGATTGCTTACGGGGGCGGACCGACCGGAACATCTGACTTGATGGTGAAGGCCGCTCCCCGCATAGTGTGCCCGACATTTCAGCACACGGAGTAGACGCCCATGAATTCCGAGGATTTCCTGTCCCAGTTTGTGGGGTCGAATATCGTCCTCCTTCTTATCGCGCTGTTCATTATCGTCTCGATTTTTCTGGGCGTGCGGATCGTGCCGCAGTCCGAGAAATTCGTGGTCGAGCGGTTCGGGCGGCTTCAGGCGGTGCTTGGGCCGGGGATCAACTTCATCATCCCGTTCCTAGATCGGGTGCGGCACAAGATCTCGATCCTCGAACGCCAGCTTCCGACGATGAGTCAGGACGCGATCACGCGGGACAACGTGCTGGTGCAGGTCGAGACCAGCGTGTTCTACCGTATTCTGAACCCGGAGAAGACGGTCTATCGCATTCGCGATGTGGACGGGGCGATTTCCACCACCGTCGCGGGTATCGTGCGGAGCGAGATCGGGATGATGGATCTGGACGACGTGCAGTCGAACCGGACGCAGCTGATCGCGCGCATCAAATCGCAGGTCGAGGATGCGGTCGATAACTGGGGGATCGAGGTGACGCGGACCGAAATTCTCGACGTGAACCTCGATCAGGCGACGCGCGACGCGATGCTTCAGCAGCTCAATGCCGAACGGGCCCGTCGGGCGCAGGTGACCGAAGCCGAGGGTAAAAAGCGCGCGGTCGAGCTTCAGGCGGATGCCGAGCTTTATGCCGCCGAACAGATCGCAAAGGCGCGCCGCATTCAGGCCGATGCCGAAGCCTATGCGACCGAAGTCGTGGCCAAGGCCATCGCCGACAACGGGCTTGAGGCGGCGCAGTATCAGGTCGCGCTGAAACAGGTCGAGGCGCTGACCAAAGTGGGTGACGGGCCCGGCAACCAGATGATCCTGCTGCCCGCCGATGCAGTGGACGCCTTCAAGAACGCCTTTGGTATGCTCAAGGGCCGTTCATGATGATGCTTTGGGAAATCTGGTGGGTCTGGATCGCGGCGGCGCTGGTCCTCGCAATTTTCGAGGTGTTCACGGCCGGTTTCGTGTTCGTGGGCTTCGCGCTGGGCGCGGCGGTCGTGGGAGTCTTGCTCGCCGTCGGCGTGTCGATCGCGCTCGCATGGGCGCTTGTGGTCTTCGCCATCGTGTCGGTCGCCGCCTGGGTGATCCTGCGTGCGGCCTTCGGTGTGCGACGCGGGCAGCGCCAGACCTTTCACCGCGACATCAACGAGGATTAGTCGGCAGGCGCCACCATGCGGGCGACGGCCCGCACCGCGCCGAGTTGCTTGCCCTTGACCAGCCATGAGACCGCAAAGGCGAGGACGCCGATGGTTTCGAGGATGAACATGTATTTGTAGGGCGCGAGAGTTTCGGTGATCCGGTCGGACAGCACGTAGGGGACGAGCGCCAGCAGGGCCAAGATCATGACGCCCCCGCAGCCGACGAAGATCAGGTTGTCGCCGGTCCAGACCATTTTCCCGTCCGAGTCGCGGTCCGACTTGGTGAACTGAAAGATCGACATCAGCGCCAGCAGAACGAAAAAGCCCGTGGCCGAGCCGAAGTGTAGAAGGTTCGGGTGCCCCTCGATCCCGAGGTTCACGTCGGGCAGCGCGACCATGTCCGGGCTGTCGACCACCACCGGGAACAGCGCGACCCCGATGGCGAAAATCCCGGCACCGCTGGTCAGGACGTTGTCGGACAGCGTTTCGTCGTCGGTCTTCGCATAGCCCTTGTAACTGACCAGAAACACGCCGATCGCACACATGGTGCCGACGAACACGCCGCCCATGTGGGTGTAGTAAAACTCGCTGATCGAGGGCGCGAAGACCGTATCGGGCAGCAGGCCATAGATGATGAGAACGGCGGGCAGGAAGAAGCCGAGCCAGCCAAGCGCGCGGCGGACGTTCAGATATTCGATGACGAGGGCGTTCTTGTCCTCTTCGATGTCGCCTTTGATTTCCTTGCCAAGCTGATCCACGGCGCTCTCCCCGTTGCCTGGGGGTAGTCTACCATGGTCGGTCGCCCGGCCTAGTCAGCGCAGCCTTACCTGTGACGGCATCGCAATCGCCCTACGGCAGGCTTGCGAGGATCGCTTCGGCGGCGGCGCGCGGATCGGGCGCCGACTTGATCGGGCGGCCGACGACGATGTGGTCGGCGCCGTCCGAGATGGCTTTTTCGGGTGTCGCGATCCGTTTCTGGTCGCCCGTCTCGGCGCCTTGTGGGCGCACGCCCGGCGTCACGATCAGCTTGCCGCTGGCCTCCGGCAAGGCCCGGATCATCGCGGCTTCGTGCGGCGAGGCGATCACGCCGTCCGCCCCGGCGGCCATGGCCCGGCGCGCGCGTTCCACGACAATGTCCTGCACGTCGCCCTGCGACATCAGCATGTCGTCGAGGTCGGCGCGGTCGAGCGAGGTCAGGATGGTGACGGCAAGGATCTTGAGGTCCGAGGCCCCTTTGCCTTCCTGCGCCGCGCGCACCACATGCGGATCGCCGTGGACCGTCAGGAAGTCCAGCCCGTAATTCGCAAGCCCGCGCACTGCGGCCTCGACCGTATTGCCGATGTCGAAGAGTTTCATGTCGAGGAAGATGCGCTTGTCCATCTCGTCGATCAGTTCGCGGGCCAGGGCGAGGCCCCCGCCGGTCAGCATACCGAGGCCGATCTTGTAGAACCCCACCGGGTCACCAAGCCGTTGCGCCAGTTCCAGCCCGGCCAGCGCGTTGGGAACGTCGAGTGCCACGATCAGGCGGTCGTCGGTCTTGGTCATGTTCTCGGCCATGGGGCGATCCTTTCCGGTTTCGGCACTTGTGCGAAAGCCGCCCGGTTCCGTCAAGCGCTCAGCCGAAATGCCGGCGCATGGCGGGTGCATCCACCGTCAAACAAAACGGGTCGCTTCGATGCCTGTGTCATCCGGCCTTGGCGCGCGGTGAGAAGGGCAGACGACCGACCGCCGACATGATGTCGACCGAAATCTGTTCTTCGCCACGGCGAAACCCCGGCATGGCGCGCGCCTGATCGAGCGCATGGGTCACGAGGTCGTAGGTGATGAGCGATGAGGGGCAGTCGTGCGCCCTATGCGACTGGCAGATGAAATTCACATGCCGTTGGCGCGCGCCCCCATCGGGCAACATCGCCATGGATACGGCGGCGCGGAAGCATTTCGTGCGATCGTCCCAGCGCAGATCGCGGATGTCTATGTCGGTCACTTTCATGGTCGGTCCTGTTTGCCCCACGGCGCGGACCATCGCCGAAAGTGGTGAACATTCCGTTCGCGATTGGTTGCGCGAAGGTGAACGGACATATGCAATTTTCGTGATCACAGGCTTGCGAGGGGGGTGACGCCCCCCCATCTATGATCCAAGGCCCAGACAGGGGTGTGCCGCAGGGCGGGCACCACAATTCACAGGGCGCTTAACGAGAGGAAAATGCCATGAATTTGGAAAAATTCACCGAACGGTCGCGTGGGTTCATTCAGGCCGCCCAAACGATCGCGATGCGCGAAAACCACCAGAAACTCGCGCCCGAGCATCTGCTCAAGGCCCTTATGGACGACGAAGAAGGCATGGCTGCGAACCTCATCCGTCAGGCGGGTGGGGAGCCGAAGCGGGTCGTCGAAGCCGTCGATGCCGCCGTTGCCAAGATCCCGCGTGTGACGGGGGACGCCGGGCAGGTCTATCTCGACAATGCCACGGCCCGCGTGCTGGACGAGGCCGAGAAGGTCGCGAAGAAGGCGGGCGACTCGTTCGTCCCTGTCGAACGTCTGCTCACGGCGCTGGCGCTGACCAAATCGGCGGCCAAGGATGCGCTGGAAGCGGGCGCGGTGTCGGCGCAGAAGCTGAACGCCGCGATCAACGACGTGCGCAAGGGTCGCACGGCTGACAGCGCGTCGGCCGAGGACAGCTACGAGGCGTTGAAGAAATATGCGCGCGACCTGACCGAGGCCGCCGAGGACGGCAAGATCGACCCCATCATCGGGCGGGACGAAGAAATTCGCCGCGCAATGCAGGTGCTGTCGCGCCGCACCAAGAACAACCCGGTCCTGATCGGTGATCCGGGCGTCGGTAAAACCGCGATCGCCGAGGGCCTTGCCCTGCGCATCATCAACGGAGACGTGCCCGAAAGCCTCAAGAACAAGAAGCTCATGGCGCTCGACATGGGCGCGTTGATTGCCGGCGCGAAATACCGGGGTGAATTCGAAGAGCGGCTCAAGGCCGTCTTGAACGAGATCCAGGCGGCGGCTGGGGAAATCATTCTGTTCATCGACGAGATGCACACGCTTGTGGGCGCGGGCAAGACCGACGGCGCGATGGATGCCGCGAACCTCATCAAACCGGCGCTCGCGCGGGGGGAACTTCACTGTGTCGGTGCCACGACGCTGGATGAGTACCGCAAGTACGTCGAAAAGGACGCGGCGCTTGCCCGGCGGTTCCAGCCGGTGATGGTGGACGAGCCGACGGTCGAGGATACGATCTCGATCCTGCGCGGCATCAAGGAGAAGTACGAGCTGCACCACGGCGTGCGAATCTCGGACTCCGCGCTTGTGTCGGCGGCGACCCTGTCCAACCGCTACATCACCGACCGGTTCCTGCCGGATAAGGCCATCGACCTTGTCGACGAGGCGGCGAGCCGTCTGCGGATGGAGGTCGACTCGAAACCCGAGGAACTCGACCAGCTCGACCGCAACATCCTCCAGCTTCAGATCGAGGCCGAGGCGCTCAAGAAAGAGGACGATGCCGCGTCGAAAGATCGGCTCGAGAAACTCGAGGGCGAGTTGTCGGCGTTGCAGGAGCAATCGGCGAGCATGACCGCCAAGTGGCAGGCCGAACGCGCCAAGCTGGAAGGCGCGCGCGAGCTGAAAGAGCAGCTTGACCGGGCGCGGGCCGATCTGGACATCGCCAAGCGTGAGGGCAACCTCGCCAAGGCCGGTGAGCTGTCCTACGGCGTGATCCCGGACCTGGAGCGCAAACTCTCCGAAGCCGAGAAGGCCGAGGAAGAGGGTGATGTGATGGTCGAAGAGGCCGTCCGGCCCGAGCAGATCGCGCAGGTGGTCGAGCGGTGGACGGGAATCCCGACCTCGAAGATGCTCGAAGGCGAGCGCGAGAAATTGCTGCGGATGGAAGAGGGCCTGCACAAGCGGGTCATCGGTCAGGATCAGGCGGTGCGCGCGGTGGCCAATGCCGTCCGTCGGGCCCGTGCGGGTCTGAACGACGAGGCGCGGCCCTTGGGCAGCTTCCTGTTCCTCGGGCCGACCGGCGTGGGTAAGACCGAGCTGACGAAAGCCGTGGCTGAGTTCCTGTTCGACGACGACAGTGCGATGGTGCGCATCGATATGTCGGAGTTCATGGAGAAGCACGCGGTCGCGCGTCTTATCGGCGCCCCTCCGGGCTATGTCGGCTATGACGAGGGCGGCGTTCTGACCGAGGCGGTGCGGCGCAAGCCCTATCAGGTCGTCCTGTTCGACGAGGTCGAAAAGGCGCACCCGGATGTGTTCAACGTGCTGCTTCAGGTGCTGGACGACGGTGTTCTGACCGACGGGCAGGGACACCGCGTCGACTTCAAGCAGACGCTGATCGTGCTGACCTCGAACCTCGGATCTCAGGCCTTGAGCCAGCTTCCGGACGGTGCGGATGCCGGGAAGGCCAAGCAGGACGTCATGGACGCCGTGCGGGCGCATTTCCGGCCCGAGTTCCTGAACCGTCTGGACGAAACCGTGATCTTCGACCGGCTGGGCCGGGCGGATATGTCGGGCATCGTGGATATCCAGCTTGGCCTGCTCGCCAAGCGACTGGCCAAGCGCAACATCACGTTGACGCTGGACGATGATGCGAAGCAGTGGCTCGGGGATCAGGGTTATGATCCGGTCTATGGTGCGCGCCCGCTCAAGCGCGTGATCCAGAAGGCGCTCCAAGACCCGCTGGCCGAGATGATCCTGTCAGGCGACGTGCTGGACGGGGCGACGATCCCGGTCACGGCCGGGGCCGACGGGCTTATCATCGGGGACCGGGTGGGAAACTCGACGAACCCGAAACCGAATGATGCGGTCGTCCACTAAGGACGCACGCGTTGGTGCGAGAAAGGGCGGGGGAGACCCCGCCCTTTTTCTTTGCCTTGACCGACTCGGGTCGTGCGAGTAAACACTCGCATGTGCGAGCGAGTGTTTACTCGCACTACGGATCGGGAGGCGACCCATGAAAACTCACATCAATTCGTTCTTCGAAGGGCCGATGGCCAAACAGGCGATCATCGTGCCCGTACTCATCATGCTCATCTTTTCCGTCTTCACGCTCACCGCACCGATGGACCCGGAGAAGACGGCACAGGCGGTGACGCTGGGGATCGTCAATAAGGACGAAGGCTTGCCGATGCCGCCCGTCAAAGTGTCGGAGCGGATGTTGCAGGGCTTGGGCGGTCAGATGCCCTTCGCCACGCAGTCCTTCGACAACCGTGACGACGCGGTTGCGGCGCTGGAAGCCGGCGATCTGAGTGTTCTTCTCGTTTTTCCTACCGTTTTTTCGGCCAAGGCGTTCAAGGGCGAGCAGGCGCGGTTCGAGATCGTGACATCGCCCGCCGTGACCGTTGCGGAGTTCCAGATGGCGCAGCAGTTGGAGCGAATGTTGCCAGCCGCGATGTCTGCCGGAGTCGCCTCGCTGCGCCTCGCGATGAAAGAGGGTAGCATGCCGACCGGAGAGATGCCGGTGGCGGCGGATGTGACCTCGGTCGTTGACGCCGGTCCGATGGCGTCGATGCAAGCGCCGTTCGCGATGCTCTATACCACATGGCTCGCCTCGCTCGTCGGCGCCGTGATGATGACCCTTGCAACGCGCGGGCGGGCGGATCGGGGCACGGTTGCCCTGACACGCACGCTGATTCCGGTTCTCGTTATGGGCCTCGCTTCGCTCTGTCTTGCGCTGGTCGTGGGGGCCACCGCCGGCTGGGGCGCGTTCCTGCCCGCCTGGGCCGTCGTCTGGCCGACCGCCATCGCGCTGTCATGGCTGTTTGTCGGCCTGCTCTCGCTTCTGGGGCTGTGGGTGGTGATCCTTCTCCTCCCGCTCGCTTTTTACCAGTCGGCCATCGGCGGGGTCATGGCCCCGGCAGCCGCAGCGCCCGAGTGGCTGTCGCGGATCACGAGTTGGGCCGGTCTGGAGCAGATTGGCGCAGCTTATCGTGGCGCGGTGCATGGGGTCGCCATGCCCTATCCGGTTGTCCTTGTCGCCATCATCGCGATACTCGGGCTGGCCCTGATCTGGATCCGCGCGGCGCTTCCCGCACGGGCCGGGGCGACCGGAGCCACGACCGCCGCATGAACAAAGCCGACAGCCGGTTCGAAAGCGATGCCTTCAGGGCCGTGTTGGACGCGGTCGAGAAGGAAGAGGGTCCGAGTGCGCCGAAAAAACGCCTCGCGATCCTCGCCGCGCTCGACTGCTTTGCCGAGTTCGGGTTCGACGGCACTTCGACCAAGATGATCGCCGAACGGGCCGGGATCGGCGAGGCGACGATCTTTCGTCATTTCCCGTCGAAGAAGGCGCTGCTGCTCAGGATCACGCAACCCGTCGTCCGGCATATCCTGACCCCGGCGGCCGAGCAGGAGGCGCACGAGCTGATCGACCGGCACAAAGGGGATCGGCGGGCGGTGCTGCGGGCCGTAATGCTCTCGCGGCTGCATTTCATGCGCGTGTACGAACCGCTGGTGAAGATCCTTTTGCAGGAGGCGCTGGTGAACCCCGACCTGCGCGCGGTGATGATCCACGAGGCGACGCCGCTTTTCGATCAGCTGTCCGGCACCGTGGCGATGTTCGGTCCGCAGACCGAGCTTGAGCGGGAACGCTTCTTCCGCACGCTGGGATCGTTCATAATGGGGTACTTCCTGCACCGTTCGATCCTTGCGCCGAACCGGGATTGGGACGATGCGACCGAGGTGGATTTCATGCTGACCGTCATGTTCGACGGATTGGATGCCACGCTCGACCGGTGTTGACGCGAGGTTCGGCAATCGACCGTTTGGAGTTCGCCCGGTCTGGCGTATCCTCTTGCCGGGAGGAGCCATCATGAGAAAAGTCGATGCATTACTGTCGGAGTATGGCGAGAGCCATCAGAACCCGACGAACAAGATGGTGCACTGGATTTGCGTGCCGGTCATCTTCGTCTGCGTCATGGCACTGATCTATGCGATCCCGCCCATTGCCGGTGTGAACCTGTTGTGGCCCGTCGCCGTCGCCGCGCTCATATACTATGCCGTGCTGTCGCCGCCGCTTGCCGTGGGCTTCGTGGTGGTGCTGATTGTCGGGTATCTCATCATACAGGCTTTGGAAGCTGTGGTGCCGCTGCCGATCTGGGCGACGGCGCTGATCCTGTTCGTGCTCGCCTGGATCGGGCAATTCTGGGGTCACAAGGTCGAGGGCAAGAAGCCGTCGTTCTTCAAGGACGTGCAGTTCCTGCTGATCGGGCCCGCGTGGCTGATGTCGTTTCTCTACGCGCGCGCGGGCGTGAAATACTGAAACGACCCCCGCCGCAGGGGGGCAGGGGCCGTTCCGGGGGCGGATGAGATGCGGGGTTACATCTCGCCCGACGGGATCAGACCGTCCTCCTGTGCCGAGGCAAGCTCGTCCATGTCGAGAACGCCGTCCCCGTTCGTGTCTGACGCGGTAAAGATGTCTTCATTCACGTCGTCATAGGCCGCCATGAGTTCTTCGACCGAGATGACGCCGTCCGCGTCGATATCGACCACCTTCACGTCCTGCGCGATGGCGACAGATCCGATGGTCAGCGTGGCTGCGATGGCAAGGTTCGCGATCTTCATGTTCATGTCCTCTCTATAAGGGTCCCGTCTGTCGGGGTGAGGACACTTGGTCACGCCCCATTGCCCGGTGCATCGGGGATCTGGCACACGGGCGGTTTTGGGCGCCGGATTGCGCGGCGAGGCCGTTCGGGCAGGCGGAAACAGGATCGTCAAAGGCGGGCTTTCGCCACACGGCGGAAGCGCACCGACCTGCGGGGGGCCGGCGGGCGAAAGGCCGCTCTCGTTCAGGTCGTTTTCATATCCGCGTGCGACGGCTGGATACGGTCCGGTTTTCCCTTGTTCGCGCGACTCGCGCGCGGCATGATCGGGTCAACCGGGGCACGAGACCCCTTTGAGCAGCACCGAACCGGGAGGCGGTATGAGCCCCGACGTCGAACGCATCCTCACCAAGATCAAATTCGGCAAACCGTTCCGCGCGCATGACGTGACCATCATTCACACTCTGGTGGACGATACGCGGGTGAGTTTCTGCGTCGACATGGAGAACGACCCGATCCAGCGAAATCACCGTCGCGGCCAGTTCTATGAGCAAAAGGAACTGAAGGATCTGAAGCGGCTGTTTCCCGAAGGCGGCACCTTCGTCGATATCGGCGCGAACGTCGGAAACCACTCCTTATATGCGGCGCTCATTCTGAAGGCCGGCAAGGTGATCCCGGTGGAGCCCAATCTGCTCGCCTTCCGCCTTCTCATTCATAATGTGCTCATCAATCGGCTGGAGCATGTGTTCGACCTGTCCAAGCTGGGCGTCGGGCTGTCGGACAAGGCCGAGCAGGGCTACGCCATGCAGAAGCGCGAGCGCAACCTCGGCGGGGCCAAGATGCTGCCGGGTGAAGGCGACCTGATGGTCGTGCCGGGCGATGCGCTGTTGGCGGGCGTGACCCCCGACCTCATCAAGATTGACGTCGAGGGGATGGAGATGATGGCACTCGCCGGGCTGGAGGACACGATTTCATCCCACAACCCGGTTCTGCTGGTCGAGGTCGACAAGGAGAACGAGGATGCGTTCTTCGCTTGGGCCGAGGCGCATGACTACGTCATCGACAAAACGGTGCAACGCTACCGGCTGAACAAGAACCACCTGCTGATCCACAAATCGCAGGCGGGCGACGTAGCCGCCGAGTAGAGGGGAAGCGCGCGATGGAAAACGAGATGAGCACGACCTTCTGGGTTCTCGAATACCTCGCCATGTTCTTCATCTTCCTGATCGGGGCGGTGGTCGCGCTCGTCCTGATCTGGTGGGCGGTCGACAAGTTCCAGACCGCTGACGCCGTTCGCCGCAACTATCCGGTTATCGGGCGCTTCCGGCACCTGTTCACCTCGCTGGGTGAATTCTTCCGGCAATACTTCTTCGCGATGGACCGGGAAGAGATGCCGTTCAACCGGGCGCAGCGCGACTGGGTCTATCGGGCGGCGGCCGGCAAGGACAATACGGTGGCCTTCGGCTCGACCCGCAATATCTCGACCCCCGGCACGTCCATCTTCGTCAACGCGGCCTTTCCGCCGTTGGGGTTCCAGTATGCCAAGACCGCGCCGATGGTGATCGGGCCGACGGCGGCGAAACCGTATGAGGCGCCGAGCTTCTTCAACATCTCCGGCATGTCCTATGGCGCGCTGTCCCAGCCCGCCGTGCGCGCGTTGTCGATGGGGGCCAAGAAAGCGAACGTCTGGCTGAACACCGGGGAGGGCGGCATGTCCGACTATCACCTCGAGGGTGGATGTGATGTCGTCTATCAGATCGGGACCGCCAAATACGGGGTGCGCGACGAACACGGCAAGCTTTCGGACGCGAAGCTGCGCGAGGTGGCGGCACGGCCCGAAGTGAAGATGTTCGAGTTGAAGCTCGCGCAGGGGGCCAAACCCGGCAAGGGCGGCATTCTTCCGGCGGCCAAGGTGGATGAAGAGGTCTCGCGCATCCGGGGCATCCCGGTCGGCAAGGCGAGCGAGTCGCCCAACCGCCACGAAGAGATCGACGATTGGGACGATCTTCTCGACGTCATCAGCCACATTCGCGAGGTCACGGGGAAACCCGTCGGGTTCAAGACGGTGGTCGGCGCGGTCGATCCGTTCTCGGACCTGTTCGACTGCATCATGCGGCGCGGCCCCGACAGTGCGCCGGACTTCATCACGATCGATGGCGGTGAGGGCGGCACGGGGGCCGCGCCCATGCCGCTCATCGACCTCGTCGGGATGCCGATCCGCGAGGCGCTGCCGCGGATCGTGGACCTTCGCGACCAGCGTGGGCTTCATGACCGCATCCGCATGATCGCGTCGGGAAAGATGGTGAACCCGTCTGACGTGGCATGGGCCATTTGCGCGGGGGCCGATTTCGTCGTGTCCGCGCGCGGGTTCATGTTCAGCCTGGGCTGCATTCAGGCCCTGAAGTGCAACAAGAACACCTGCCCGACCGGGGTGACCACGCACGACCCGCGTTTGCAGAAGGGGCTGGTGCCCAAGGACAAGGCGGCGAAGGTCGCGAGTTTCGCCAAGAACATGATCCACGAGGTCGAAACCATCGCGCATTCCGTGGGCGTCGCCGAACCGCGCCAGATGCGGCGGCGGCACGTACGGATCGTGCAGGGCGATGGCCGCTCGATCCCGATGAACGAGATTTATCCAAGTTACAGTACTCACGCACTATCGTGATGCACCTTTATTGGGCCGGTTCTCGTTTCTTCCGTAAGACGGGAGAAAGAAGGACGTAGGAGGACCCAATGGGATACAAACCCGACCTGACTCGTGACGATGTCACACCGAAGGCGCTTTTTCTGAATCGGCGGCAGATCATGGCAAGCGCCGCTGGCCTCATGGCCGGTGGCCTCGCCGCTCCGGCCTTGGCGCAGAACGAACTCGAGCCCAACACGCTCGAAGAGATCACCAACTACAACAACTACTATGAGTTCGGGACCGGCAAGGAAGACCCGGCCAAGAACGCGCATATGCTGACGGTCGATCCGTGGTCGATCGAAGTGGGCGGTTTGGTGGATCGCCCCGGCACCTATTCCATGGCCGACATCATGGATGGGATGACGGTCGAGGAGCGCATCTATCGGTTCCGCTGTGTCGAGGCGTGGTCGATGGTGATCCCGTGGAACGGGTTCGAGCTGAATCAGCTTCTGGAAAAGGTCGGTGTTCAGTCCGGCGCCAAGTATGTGGCGTTCGAAACCGCCTATCGCCCCGACGAGATGCCGGGCGTCCGGTTCCCCGTCGTGGAATGGCCCTATGTCGAGGGTCTGCGGCTGGACGAGGCGATGCACCCTCTCACTATTATGGCCACCGGAATTTACGGTGAGCCGATGCCGAAGCAGAACGGCGCGCCGATTCGGCTGGTGGTGCCGTGGAAATACGGGTTCAAGTCGATCAAATCGATCGTGCGGATTTCGCTGGTCGAGGACGAACCGCCGACAACCTGGAACAAGGCGAACGCGCGCGAGTACGGCTTCTATAGTAACGTGAACCCGAACGTGGATCACCCGCGCTGGTCGCAGGCCACCGAACGCGTGATCGGGGCCGGCATTTTCGCCGCGCGTAAAGAGACGCTGATGTTCAACGGATACGAAGATCAGGTCGCCAGCCTTTATGCCGGCATGGACCTGTCCGAGAACTACTGATGTCCGAGCTTGCCCGCACCATAAACGGCGCGCTGCGAAAAGTGCCCGCCTGGCCGATCTATCTGATCGGGGTGATCCCGCCCGCGTGGCTCTTCTATCAGGGGGTCACCGGAAACCTCGGCGTCGACCCGGTGAAGAAGATGGAACACGAGATCGGTCTTCTGGGTCTTCAGGTTCTGATCGCCACGCTGGCCATCACGCCGCTGTTCAAGATCACCAAGATCAACCTCGTGAAGTTCCGGCGCGCGCTGGGGCTGGTCGGCTTCTTTTATATCGTCTGCCACCTCGCGGTGTGGCTGTTCCTCGATGTTCAGATCTGGAGCCAGATCTGGGCCGACATCGTAAAGCGTCCCTACATTACTATAGGGATGGGGGCGTTCGCCCTTTTGATCCCGCTGGCGGTCACGTCGAACAACTGGTCGATGCGGAAACTCCGCAAGACGTGGAAGTCGATTCACAAGCTGTTCTATCCGGCGATCATTCTGGGCGGGATTCACTTCCTGCTCCTGCGCAAGGGCATCCAGCTGGAGCCGGTGCTCTATGTCGTGGGGATCGTCCTGCTGCTCGCGATGCGCGTGAAGCTCCCCAAACGCGCGCGCCGGACGGCGAACGCCTGAAGACGAAG